>NZ_JAALFH010000063.1 GCF_011058255.1 Thioalkalivibrio sp. XN8
CCGGCCGCACCAGCCGCCGCGGCCGAGCCGGCGGCGCCGGGCATGGAACAGCTGATGGCCGAGGGCCGCAACGTTCACATGACCCACTGCGCGGCCTGCCACCAGGCCGACGGCAGCGGGCTGCCCGCGGCCGGCTTCCCGGCCCTGAAGAGCCTCCAGGTCAGCCTGGAGGAACACATCCAGACCACCGTGCACGGCCGCACCGGCACCGCCATGGCCGCCTTCGGCCCGCAGCTGAGCAACGAGGAGCTGGCCGCCGTCGTCACCTACCAGCGCAACGCCTTCGGCAACGACACCGGTGACCAGGCCCAGCCGGCCGATATCGCCGCCGCCCGCTGAGCCGGAATCGAGGAGAGTTCAAGATGTCTACCGCAACTCACGCCGACCACCACGATCACGGCCATCCGACCGGCTTCATGCGCTGGCTGACCACCACCAACCACAAGGACATCGGCACGATGTACCTGGTGTTCAGCCTGGTGATGTTCTTCGTCGGCGGCGCCATGGCGCTGGTCATCCGGGCCGAGCTGTTCCAGCCGGGGCTGCAGTTCGTCGACCCGGGCTTCTTCAACCAGATGACCACCATGCACGCGCTGATCATGATCTTCGGCGCCGTGATGCCGGCCTTCGTCGGCCTGGCCAACTGGATGGTGCCGCTGCAGATCGGCGCGCCCGACATGGCGCTGCCGCGGCTCAACAACTGGAGCTTCTGGATCCTGCCCTTCGCCTTCTCGCTGCTGCTGCTGACCCTGTTCCTGCCGGGCGGCGCGCCGGCCTCGGGCTGGACCATGTACCCGCCGCTGGTGCTGCAGACGGGCAACGCCTTCCCCTTCCTGATCTTCTCGATCCACCTGATGGGCCTGTCCTCGATCATGGGCGCCATCAACATCATCGTGACCATCATGAACATGCGGGCGCCGGGCATGGGCCTCCTCAAGATGCCGCTGTTCACGTGGAGCTGGCTGATCACCGCCTACCTGCTGATCCTGGTGATGCCGGTGCTGGCGGGCGCGGTGACCATGCTGCTCACCGACAAGTACTTCGGCACCGCCTTCTTCACCGCGGCCGGCGGCGGCGACCCGGTGATGTTCCAGCACATCTTCTGGTTCTTCGGGCATCCCGAGGTCTACATCATGATCCTGCCGGCCTTCGGCATCATCTCGGAGATCATCCCGACCTTCGCCCGCAAGCCGCTGTTCGGCTACAGCGCCATGGTCTACGCCACGGCCAGCATCGCTTTCCTGTCGTTCATCGTCTGGGCCCACCACATGTTCACCGTGGGCATGCCGCTGGCCGGCCAGCTGTTCTTCATGTTCACCACCATGCTGATCGCCGTGCCCACGGGCGTGAAGGTGTTCAACTGGGTGGCGACCATGTGGCGCGGTGCGATGACCTTCGAGACGCCGATGCTGTTCGCGCTGGCCTTCGTGTTCCTGTTCACCATCGGCGGCTTCTCCGGCCTGATGCTGGCCATCGTGCCCGCCGACCTGCAGTACCACGACTCCTACTTCGTGGTGGCGCACTTCCACTACGTGCTGGTGCCGGGCGCGGTGTTCGCCATCATGGCGGCCGTGTACTACTGGCTGCCGAAGTGGACCGGCAACATGTACGACGAGAAGATGGGCAAGATTCATTTCTGGCTCTCCGCCATCTCGGTCAACCTGACCTTCTTCCCGATGCACTTCGTGGGCCTGGCCGGCATGCCGCGCCGCATCCCGGACTACGCCACGCAGTTCGCCGAGTTCAACGCCATCGCCACGGTGGGCGCCTTCCTGTTCGGCTTCTCGCAGCTGATGTTCGCCTGGAACATCTACCGCTGCGCGAAGGGCGGCAAGAAGGCCACGGCCGAGGTCTGGGAAGGCAGCCACGGGCTGGAGTGGACGGTGCCCTCGCCGGCTCCGCACCACACCTTCGACACTCCGCCGGTAGTGAAGTAACCAGGTGCATGTCTTGAGCGAGCATCCCGAAGACGAGCGGGCGCGACGCGCCAGGGTCATCCGCACCGCGGTGCTGCTGGCGCTGTTCGCCATCGCGGTCTACGGGATGTTTATCCTGACGATGGCGCAACGCAGCCAGGGGATGTGACGATGAGTGCGACCCGGACCATGGTGCTGAAGCTGGTGGCCCTGACGGCCGCGATGTTCGGTTTCGGCTTCCTGCTGGTGCCGCTGTACGAAGTGTTCTGCGACATCACCGGCCTCGGCGGCCGCACCAGCAACGAGGCGGTGGCCGAAGTCACGATCGCGCCGGATACCGACCGGTTGGTGCGCGTGGAGTTCATGGCCTCGGTCAACAGCAACGGCCCCTGGGAGTTTCGCCCCGAGGTGTCCAGCATGATGGTCCACCCGGGCCAGATGTACACCACCACCTACTGGGCGCGGAACATGCGCGAGTTCGACATCGTCGGCCACGCGGTGCCCAGCGTCGCGCCCGGCACCGCGGCCCGCTATTTCAACAAGACCGAGTGCTTCTGCTTCACCGAGCAGAAGTTCGAGGGGCTCGAGGGCCGCGACATGCCGGTGGTCTTCATCATCGACCCGGACCTGCCGGCGCACGTCCAGACCGTGACCCTTTCCTACACCTTCTTCGACCGGGCCGGCGTGGCGTCGGCGGCCGCGCCGCCGAGCGCGCTGCAGTAAAACGAGAACAGCGGGGAATACCGATGGATCACTCTGAGCGTTACTACGTGCCCCACGGCAGTTACTGGCCGATCGTGGGCGCAGTGGGCCTGTTTCTCATGATGCTCGGCGTGTCGGCCTGGCTGAACGGCAGCAGCCTGGCGGGATGGGTGGCCTGGATCGGCATCGCCGTGGTGCTGGTGATGATCGTCGGCTGGTTCGCCACGGTCATCGATGAGAGCGAGGCGGGCATGTACAACGCCCAGGTCGACCGCTCCTTCCGCATGGGCATGACCTGGTTCATCATTTCCGAGGTCATGTTCTTCGCCGCCTTCTTCGGCGCCCTGTTCTATGCCCGGCAGCTGGCTATTCCGTGGCTTGGCGGCGAAGGCAACAACTTCTTCACCCACCTGCTGCTCTATCCCGGATACGAGGCGGCGTGGCCGACCGGCGGCCCGGAGGCCTGGGGCGGCGACTTCAGGATCATGGGCGCGGGCGGCCTGCCGGCCATCAACACCGCCATCCTGCTCACCAGCGGCGTGACCATCACCATTGCTCACCACGCCATCAAGGAGGGTAATCGCGCCCTCACGTCCTGGGGGCTGTTCGCCACCATCGTCCTGGGCGTGGTCTTCCTTTTCCTGCAGGCCTACGAGTACGTCCACGCCTACCAGGACCTGAACCTCCGCCTGACCTCGGGCATCTACGGCAGCACTTTCTTCATGCTGACCGGCTTCCACGGCATGCACGTGACGCTCGGCGTCATCATGCTGATCGTGATCTGGATCCGGGTGCTGAAAGGACACTTCACGCCGAGGCAGCACTTCGGCTTCGAAGGCGTGGCCTGGTACTGGCACTTCGTCGACGTGGTCTGGCTGGGCCTGTATATCTTCGTTTACTGGCTCTGACGCCGGCCGGCGAGCGAAAGATCATCCGGAGGGCGTGCACGGCACGCCCTTCCGGTTTCTGGGCCCCGTTTCAGAGCTGGCCCGGTGTGATCAGGCCGAGCGCGTAGGCCACCAGCAGTATGATGAAGAGGGCTACCGAGAGCCCGATACGCCAGGTCAGCGCCTTCACCAGGCGTTTCGAGTCGTGCTCGTCTTTGAACAGGTAGACCAGACCGGACGCAAGGCTCACGATGATCGCGACGAACGCCAGCAGGATCAGCAACTTGATTGGACTCATGACAACCTCCCCGGGGCAGGCGCCAGTATACTCCGGGCCCCGCCGCCGACGGGGGGCGGGGCTGACATGAGCGCCGCCGCGCCCCGCCGCTTCCGGCCCGGGCTGCCCGCCACCCTGTTCACCGCGTTTTTCCTGCCGCTGCTGCTGGCGCTGGGCAGCTGGCAGCTGAACCGGGCCGAGGAGAAACAGGCGTTGTTCGACGACTTCGGCGCCGGCGGCGCCCCGGTTGCACTGGGAGCCGACAGCGCCGGGCTCGACGGGTTGCGCCGCTACACGCAGGTCGAGGCCGCCGGCCGCTACCTGGGCGAGCGCCAGTTCCTGCTCGACAACTGGGTCGAGGACAGCCAGGCCGGCTACCGCGTAGTGACGCCGCTGCTGCTGGCCGACGGCGTCGCGGTGCTGGTGGACCGGGGCTGGATACCGCGGGATTTCTCCAGCGACGTCGCGCCGGCCATCGACGTCGGCCCGGAACCGCGCGCCGTCACGGGCAAGCTCGATCGGCTGCCGCGCCCCGGCATCGAGCTGGCGACGACGCTGGCGCCGGGGTGGCCGAAAGTGGTCCAATTTCCGTCCCGCGACGAACTCGAGGAGGCGCTGGGGCTACAGCTGGTGCCGGGCCTGGTGCTGCTCGACGCGGACCAGCCCGACGGCTTCCGGCGCGACTGGCGGCCCTCGGACTTCGGCCCGGAGCGCCATCTCGGTTACGCGGTGCAGTGGTTCGCCCTGGCCATCACCCTGATCGTGCTGTATCTCGCCTGGTCATTCAGGAAAACGGACTGAACATGGACAACACTTCGCAGCCCAAGGGGCGCAACCTCCAGGCCTGGGGCCTGTTCCTGCTCTTTTTCGGCCCGCTCGCGATCGCGGTGTTCCTGTATTACGGCACCGACTGGCGCCCCGGCGGAACCGGCAACCACGGCGAGCTGGTACAGCCGCCGCAGCCGACCCCGGTGGTTTCGCTGCCGGGCGCGGACGGCTTGCCGGCCGGCGACGGCTTCCTGCGCGACCGCTGGTCGCTGGTGTTCATCGCCCGCTCCCCCTGCGAGGAGGACTGCCGCGAGGCCCTCTACAACGGCCGCCAGATGCGCCTGGCGCTCGGCCGGCGAATGGACCGGGTGCACCGGGTTTACCTCCACACGGGCGTGCCGCCCGAGCCGGGCTTCCTCGCCGCCGAGCACCCGGACCTGCAGGTCGTCCGGGCCACGGGGCCGGAGGGCGAGGCGCTGCTGGCGGCTTTCCCGGGCCAGGACGAGGGCTACTGGCTGGTCGACCCGCTGGGCAACGTGATGATGCGCTATCCCGTGGACCAGGCGCCCAAGGGCATGATGGAGGACATCAAGAAGCTCCTCCGGCTGTCCAGGATCGGTTGAGGCCGGCTGAACCGGCCGCCGGGATCGACTCCGGCGGCCCGATCGGCCAAAATTACGGGTTCGGCCCGCGCCCCCGGAGGGCGCCGACCCCACGAACGACGCAGGTAGATGCCGTGCAGACCGAGGTCAGAAAACTTCCCGCCACCAGCTTGGCCGTACGGCTGGGCGACTACCTCGCGCTGTGCAAGCTGAAGGTGGTCAGCCTGATCGTGTTCACGGCGGTGGTGGGCATGTTCCTCGCCGTGCCCGGCATGGTGCCGCTGGACAAGCTGATTTTCGGCACGCTCGGCATCGGCCTCGCCGCCGCCTCGGCCGCCGCGATCAACCACGTGCTGGACGCGCGGATTGATGCGGTGATGCGCCGCACCCGCCGCCGCCCACTGCCGACCGGCCACCTCACCGAGGCCCAGGCGCTCACCTTCGCCGTGCTGCTCGGCGTGGTGTCCATGCTGATGCTGTGGTTCCTGGTGAACCCACTGACGGCGGTGCTGACCTTCTTCAGCCTGATCGGCTACGCCATCGTCTACACCACCTTCCTCAAGCGCGCCACGCCGCAGAACATCGTCATCGGCGGCGCCGCCGGCGCGGCGCCGCCCGTGCTCGGCTGGGTGGCCATCACCGGCGACATCCACGCCCACGCGCTGCTGCTGTTTTTGATCATCTTCACCTGGACGCCGCCGCACTTCTGGGCGCTGGCCATCGCCCGCAAGGACGAGTACGCCCAGGTGAACATCCCGATGATGCCGGTGACCCACGGCATCGAGTTCACCCGCCTGCAGATCCTGCTCTACACCATCCTGCTGTTCATCGTCGGCCTGCTGCCCTGGCTGACCGGCATGAGCGGCTGGCTGTACCTGCTCGGCGCTATCGGCTTCGGCGGCGGCTTCTTGTACTACGCGGTGGCCATGATGCGCTCCGACGCGCCCGAGCTGCCGATGAAGACCTTCAGCTACTCCATCACCTACCTGATGGGGATCTTCTCCTTCCTGCTGGCGGACCATTACGTGCCGCTGGTGCTGGGCTGAGGCCGTGCTGAAGCGTTACCTGCCGCTGATCTTCGTGGTCGTCGTGGTGGCGATCACGATCGTCCTGTTCCTGGCGCTGCGCTGACACCTGCGGGGCTGGAGATTTCCTGACCGCGGCCCGGGCCATTGCACGGTCCCCTTCGCTTGGAAATCTGATGCCGCTCAGGGGACCGTGCAATACCCCGGCCGCTGCCCCGGACATCCATCAGCTCCGTTGGCGCAGCTCAGTTCGCCACCATCGTTCAACGCTCCTGTTCGGTGTCACGGCGCGGGAATCGCCGGGTGTCGATCTGGATATCAACCAGGTTTCCATTGGCGTCATAGCAGAAATAGTAGGTAACGACGATGATCTCGGTCGCTGTAACGTACGTTTCGGTGCGGGTCTCGACGGTACCACCCCCCGTCGCGCCACTCGCCATCGACTGCACGCCGTCTTGCCGCACTTCTTGAGCGGACGGCACAAACTTCGCGTCAAGGGGCAAGTCCACCGAAATGACCCTCAAGATGTCGCCGGCGGCATCCTTGGCCACGACGACATACGATTTCCCAATCCGAACCAGGCTCGCGCAATTGCTCACACAGTCGCTAGTGCGCGCCTGGAGCGCCTGATCGACAGGAGTCGCGGTGGATTGCGGCGGGAAAGCGGCCAGGAAAAGGCCTGCGAGGATCATCGGAAAGCGCATGACTGGAACTCCTTATCCAGATTTACGGGAAACTCAACTTAGTGATCTGCCATTTATGGCGTCAAGAGCCCATATGTAGGGGTCTTTTGGCGGAGGGACGCAAGCCTTGCACCGCTGCGGACAATAGCGCGCTTATTCTCCGCAATTAGTACGGAAAATAGCCTTGTGCCTGCGGAGATTAGCGCGGATAATATCCGCAGTTCGTGCGGAGATAATGCTTTGTACCTCTGGCAGCAGCCTGACTGGCCGGCATTCACCTGGGATCAAGCCGCTTTGGCCACTTTGCTTGGCCAGGTATCCCGCGCCCAGGGGAAGCTCCTGGGCCGGATGGCAGCTCTCGGCTTCGACCTGCGCAATGAAGCGCACCTGCGGACGCTGACCCAGGACGTCGTCAAGACCAGCGAGATCGAGGGCGAGTATCTCGAGCCCGACCAGGTCCGATCGTCCATTGCCCGCCGGCTGGGAATGGACGTCGCCGGGCTGGCTCCAGCCGACCGCAACGTCGATGGCGTCGTCGACATGATGCTGGATGCCACCAGCCGATACGAGGAGCCGCTGACCGTCGAGCGACTCTACGGCTGGCACAGCGCGCTCTTCCCCGGCGGACGGAGCGGCATGCACAGGATTTCTGTCGGCGCATGGCGGGACGACGGCACCGGCCCCATGCAGGTCGTGTCCGGCCCGATCGGTCGGCAGAAAGTGCACTACGAAGCGCCGCCGGCCAGCCGCATTCAGCAAGAGATCGAGTCATTTCTCGAGTGGTTCAACGCCCCCGCCGAAGCCGACCCGATCCTGGAAGCCGGGCTGGCTCACCTGTGGTTCGTGACCATTCATCCGTTCGACGACGGCAACGGCCGCATCGCCCGCGCTATCGCCGACATGGCACTGTCGCGAGCGGATGAGACTCGGCAACGCTTCTACAGCATGTCCGGACAGATTCGTCTGGAGCGCAACGACTACTACGACACCCTCGAACGGACGCAGAAGGGCCCGCTCGATGTGACCCGTTGGCAAACATGGTTCCTGTCGTGCCTCGAGCGTGCGATCGCCGCCGCCGAGCACACGCTGTCCACAGTGCTGGCGAAGGCCCGCTTCTGGGAGCGATTTGCCACAGCGGCCCTGAACGAACGCCAGATCAAGGTGCTCAACCGACTGCTGGACGGATTCGAGGGCAAGATGACGACCTCCAAGTGGGCGAAGATCGCGAAATGCTCACAGGACACGGCACATCGCGACATCCTTGATCTGATCGACCGCGGCGCTCTGCAAAAGGAACCCGGTGGCGGACGCAGCACCTGCTATTCCCTCGTCGCGGATAATTAGCTGCCAGTGCCGGCGCCACGCCGGCAGGGGTGCGCAACTACAGCTACGACGCCAACGGCAACCTGACCCAGGTGACCGGTCCCGGGGCCCGGACGGTGAGCTGGTGGAGTTTCAACAAGCCGCGGCGGATGGAGCGCGACGGCAGCAACTTTGCCGAGTACTGGTACGGTCCGGGCGGCGACCGGGCGATGTTCCGCCAGTCCGGCCGCAGCAACGGCCAGACGGTGGTGACGCTGTATGGGTCAGCGCTCTACGAGCGCCGCCAGACGGGGATGAGCTTTGCTCATACCTTCTACGTCCAGGCCCAGGGCGCCACGGTGGCCACCATCGAGCGCAGCGGCACCAGCACCACCAACACCACCCGCTACTGGCACCGGGATCACCTGGGCTCGGTGGTGGCGATCACCGACGAGGCCGGCGCCGTCGTCGAGCGGCTGGCCTACGACGCCTGGGGCAAGCGCCGCCCGGCGGACACCTGGCAGACCCCGACCCCCGGGGTGTTCATCGCCGCGCTCAGCCTGACCCGCGGTTTCACCGGCCACGAGCACCTGGACCAGGTCGGCCTGATCCACATGGGCGGGCGGGTCTACGACCCGGAGATCGGGCGGTTCCTGTCGCCGGATCCCTTCGTCCAGTTCCCCGCCTCCACCCAGGGGTTCAACCGGTACGCCTACGTCAGCAACAACCCGCTTTCCTATACCGACCCGAGCGGGTATTTTGTCAAGAAACTGTTCAAAGCCTTCGGGATCGCGATGAACTTCGTCCCGGGGCTGCAGTTGCCCAACGCCTTCCTGCACGGCTTCGTCAGCGGCTTTCTGGTGAGCGGCGGGGATCCGAAGGCGGCGATGCTGGGCGGTATCGGTGCCTCGGTCTTCAACAGTATCGGGGATCAGTTCTCCGGGGGGAGCTTTGGCAGCACGGCCCATCTGCAGAAGACCCTGGCGCACGGCGTGACGGGCGGGCTGTTGAGTGCGGCCGGCGGGGGCCGCTTCGGGGACGGGTTCCTCGGTGCGGCATCGGCCCAGTTAGCCGCCCCGGCCATTGATCAGATTGGCCGGGGCGCTGACGGCGGCATTTCAACGGATGCCGGCGCCCGGTTCGCCCGCATCATGGCCGCAGCCACCGTCGGCGGCACCGCCTCCACCCTCGGCGGCGGCAAGTTCGCCAACGGGGCCATCACCGCCGGGTTTGCTAGGGCGTTTAATGATGAGAGGCATATCAAAGAGCAGTCGCGCGTGAAGCGGTTCTTGGATTTCGTCCGCGATGAGGGCTTGGACGTTCTTCGCAGGACTGCTTCCGTTGTCGGCGGAGGAGGACAGATGCTCCTCGGCGGCGCATTGTGTTCAAGCGCTGTCGGCTGCGCGGCCGGAGCGCCCATCGGTCTACTCGGCGCGAGCAACATCCAAGAAGGATGGACTGGAGAGCCTGGGTTCGTTCGTGAACTTGCCGTTGCAACGATGTCTGAGCAAGGGGCTAATTTGGTCGTTGACGGCGCAAACCTAGTTACTTCTGGTTATGGGTTGTTTCGCCATGTGTTACGGCCTGACGCATGGAAACTCTTCCGTCACATACGATCTGATTACGTGCCAGCCTATCAGACAGCCACAGGTACTGGCCTTTCTGCAGAGATCGGGGCAGCGTCGCTGGGACTGCACCAGAGTATCGAAGGTGCCCGATGATCGAGTATCTGCCTGCCTTCGGATTCACAGCAGCTTACGCGATCGGGATTCTGTACCTGCGAAGGGCGCTAAGACTCGTTTCGCTGCACCCGAACCGTTCTTTTACGGGGACCTGGATGACCTTAATTGGCCTCGGGCTAGCTCCAGCATTGATGGTCGGTTCCGATCTGCTGACGCCGTCGGCCTTGTACGTTCTATTTTCATTTGTTTACTTTTTCTCGTTCGTGGTTTTTGGCCCGATGCGATTGTTTGCCTTGATCGGTAAGAACAGGAATCAAACTTAGATTCTGGCCATGTAACGGTGTGATCTACTTTCTCTGGGGTGTTCATCGCCGCGATCAGCCTGACGCGGGGATTCACCGGCCACGAGCACCTGGACCAGGTCGGGCTGATCCACATGGGCGGGCGGGTCTACGACCCGGAGCTGGGGTGGTTCCTGTCCCCCGACCCCTTCGTCCAGTTCCCCGCCTCCACCCAGGGCTTCAACCGCTACGCCTACGTCGGCAACAACCCGCTTTCCTATACCGACCCGAGCGGGTATTTTCTGAAGAAGCTGATGAAGGTGGCCGGGATCGGACTCAACTTTGTCCCCGGCTTCCAGGGTTGGAGCACTGCGTTCCTACGCGGTTTCATAACGGGCTTTCTCGTCAGTGGTGGGGATGCAAAGGCAGCGATGCTGGGCGGGATCGGTGGCGCCGCCTTCGGCAAGCTGGGCAAGCTGGACTGGGGAGCGGAGAAGATCATCGGACATGGCTTGGTGGGCGGTGCGCTGAGTACGGCCGGCGGAGGGCGGTTCGGGGACGGGTTCCTTGGTGCGGCAGCGGCGCAAGGGTTCGCCGGGACCGTTGACCGGATCGGTCTTCAGTCTGACGGCCAAGTCTCGACCGACCCGGGGCAGCAATTTGCGCGCGTGGCGGCGGCGGCCGCCATCGGCGGAACGGTCTCGACCCTCGGCGGCGGCAAGTTCGCCAACGGGGCCAAGACGTTCGGGTTCGTTCGACTGTTCAAGGAAATGCCCGCCTTCTATCGCCGCGTCGTTAGATACGACCTCGACATCAGCCCTGGCACAGAGCCAGTGGAGAAGGGATTCGAAGGTCGGCCAGTCCAAGGCGCCAACAACATTGGCGTGCAACGCCCCTGGAAGTATGACGCCGATGGCGAACGAAGAATCGGGTTCTTCGAGGAGGGTGGCCGACTGTCAAACGTCGCGAATCGGATCCCCGGCGTCAATGCTGTGGCGGGAGTACATGACGTGTTTCAGGTATCAATGGGCACTTCAATCTCGCGGGATGTCTTCAATGTGCCCGGCATGGCCGTAGCGGCAGCGGTTACCTACCCTGGATTCCTTGGCCAACTCTTCAATAGTGCCCCGGCAGACGTTTACCTCCCGGCACAACTCGGTCGAAGGAATGGCAAGGGCGGATCGACGTGGGTGCCTATTGGTGGATTCTAAAGCGCGCAAAGTCTTTGTCTGCGTGATGGTCCTAGTGGGCTTGGCGGCATGCTCCTGGTTTGTATCCTGGGAGGATGCCGCCGAAGGTGGCGTGGGCCGGCACATTCAGTCTTTGATCGAGCTGGACGGGCCACCTACCGCGATAATTCAGCTGCCCAACGGGTACAAGGAGTATCGCTACGATTTTCGAAAGATCGATCCATCTTGCGTTCATTTCTGGCTTGTGGATCCGAACGGTATTGTCGTCGATTATCGCTATGAGGGTCGCTGTCGGCCGATTGGTTAGGAGTTCCGAGCAAGCGCCGCCCGGCGGCTACCTGGCAGACCCCCACGCCCGGGGTATTCATCGCCGCGATCAGCCTGACGCGGGGATTCACCGGCCACGAGCACCTGGACCAGGTCGGGCTGATCCACATGGGCGGGCGGGTCTACGACCCGGAGCTGGGGTGGTTCCTGTCCCCCGACCCCTTCGTCCAGTTCCCCGCCTCCACCCAGGGCTTCAACCGCTACGCCTACGTCGGCAACAACCCGCTTTCCTATACCGACCCGAGCGGGTATTTTCTGAAGAAGCTGATGAAGGTGGCCGGGATCGGGATGAACTTCATCCCGGGCTGGACGCTGATGAACAACGCCTTCATCCATGGCTTTGTCAGCGGCTTTCTGGCCAGCGAGGGAGACGTCAAGGCCGGCATGATGGGGATGATGAGTGCGGGTATTGCGGGGGAGATCGGGAAGATCAACGACCTGAGCAATTTCTCGCGTTCGGCCCTGCACGGGATCACCCAGGGGGCGATCTCCGCGGCCGGCGGCGGGCGTTTCGGGGACGGGGCGCTGGGGGCCTTTGCCGGGAGTTATTTCAGTTTCATTCCCGAGGCGGTGGCAGGGCCTTACGGCAGCGGCGGGGAGTGGGCGAAGATCGGGCGGATGACGGCGGCGGCTGTGGTCGGCGGCACTGCCTCGGCCCTTGGCGGTGGCAAGTTCGCTAACGGGGCCTGGTCAGCCGCGTTCGTCAGTCGGTTTAATCATGATTCGTCTGGTGCCAGACGGCGTGCGGCGCGTGAAGCCAGAGCTGCTATTGGTTCCGAAGAGGCAGTCGGATTGGCCCCTGGTGCCTATCCCATCATCGTGGATGCCGTATCCGCTTCGTTAGGCCCTATCACTGTCGAATCCGGAGACATATGGCTTGTCGACAAACGTAACGATCGCGTTTTGCTCTTCAGGTATCACTCGATCGGGGCTGGCGTCGGACTTGGAGCATCTACGTCTCGCCATTACGGAGTGTTGGGTCTGGAATCGGCTGCAGATGTTACCGGCATCACGGTGGCCGTAGGCGTGGATGGTGTCCCTGGTGTAGGTGGTAGCGGATCCTTCTTCAGCGGTGTGCCAGCGTATTCGCCGGGGGCGGCTGGCGGCTTCGCCGTCGGGCTACACGCAGGCTTTTCATTCTCTGCTGGACATGTCCGTTTTCTGCGGTCCTTCCCAACGAACAGCGCGCCCGTCATTGGATGGAAACCATGATGTCTGTCTTCGAGTGGGCCCTCCTAGGCGTGTTCGCACTGATGTTCGCCACTGGGTTGGCTGGGCAGTGTTTACTCATTAGGAGAACTGATTGGGCCAGCTTTTCAAGCGAGAGATCGAAGCTACTTTATCTGGCTGGGGGATTCTATTCTGTCCCTCTATTGAGGTCACACGTGCCCACGCCGCATCGGTCGAGGCTCATGGTGATCCGCAGGACGTTCCTCGGATTCCTTATGCTGGCGGTCTTGCTTGTGGTTGGGAGTTTTGTTTTCCAGGCGTTCTTGTAACTTCGGCTCAAACCGTGCTTGCTGACCCGCGGTTTCACCGGCCACGAGCATCTGGACCAGGTCGGGCTGATCCACATGGGCGGGCGGGTCTACGACCCGGAGCTGGGGCGGTTCCTGCTGGCCGGGTTGCGCCCGAACGCCGGGCCTGGCACCGGCACAGCGGCTGGGCATGACAGGGTCCTGCGAGCGGCATAAGAATTCCAAGTGAGCAGGACCCTGTCATGGCCAGCCGCGGACAGGCTTCCAGGCTTCGGCGACCGCGGTCGCGAGGCGGCCGGCAGACCCGGCCGGGTACAATGTCCGGCCATGGACATCACCCCCATACTCGACCCCCTGAACGACGCCCAGCGCGAAGCCGTGACGGCCCCGGCCGACGCGCCGGTGCTGGTGCTGGCGGGGGCCGGCAGCGGCAAGACGCGCGTGCTGGTGCATCGCATCGCCTGGCTGGTGCAGGTCGAGGGCGTGTCGCCCTGGGGCGTGCTGGCGGTGACCTTCACCAACAAGGCGGCCGGCGAGATGCGGGCGCGGATCGAGCATTTGCTGGGCATGCCGGCGGCGAATCTCTGGGTCGGCACCTTCCACGGGCTGGCCCACCGCCTGCTGCGGCTGCACTGGCGCGAGGCGAAGCTGCCGCAGACCTTCACCGTGCTGGACTCGGAGGACCAGCTGCGGCTGATCCGCCGGCTGCTGAAGTCCATGGAGCTGGACGAGAACCGCTGGGTGCCGCGCGAGGTGCAGTGGTTCATCAACGCGCGCAAGGACGAGGGGCTGCGGCCGGCGCACCTCGACGCCGGCAATGACCCGAACCGGCGCATGTTCATCCAGCTCTATGAGGCTTACCAGGCGCAGTGCGAGCAGAGCGGGCTGGTGGATTTCGCCGAGCTGCTGCTGCGGGCGTATGAACTGTGGCAGCACGATCCCCAGCTGCTCGACCATTACCGGCGCCGCTTCCGCCACATCCTGGTGGACGAGTTCCAGGACACCAACGCCATCCAGTACGCGTGGCTGAAGCTGCTGGCCGGCAAGGACGGCAAGCCCTTCATCGTCGGCGACGACGACCAGAGCATCTATGGCTGGCGCGGCGCGCGGGTGGAGCACATCCGGCGCTTCCGCAAGGACTTTCCGGGCACGAGGATGGTGCGCCTCGAGCAGAACTACCGCTCCACCGGCAACATCCTCAACGCCGCGAATGCCCTGATCGCCCACAACCGCGAACGGCTCGGCAAGAAACTCTGGACCGAAGGCCGCGAGGGCGACCCGATCCGCCTGTACGCCGCCTACAACGAGCGCGACGAGGCGGACTTCGTGGTCGGGCGCATCCGCAGCCTGCTGGACCAGGGCACGGCCGCCAACGAGATCGCCGTGCTGTACCGCTCCAATGCCCAGTCGCGGGTGTTTGAAGAAGCGCTCATCCAGCAGCGCATCCCGTATCGCGTGTACGGGGGCCTGCGCTTCTTCGAGCGCATGGAAATCAAGGACGCGCTGGCCTACCTCAGGCTGATGGCGAACCGCGACGACGACTCGGCCTTCGAGCGCATCGTCAACCTGCCGACGCGCGGCATCGGCGCCAAGACGCTGGAGGCGCTGCGCGACTATGCCCGCGCCAACGCGACCTCGATGTGGCGCGCCTCGGGCGCGCTCATCACGGACGGCCTGCCGGCGCGGGCGGCGCAATGCCTGCGCGCCTTCCTGGTGCTGATCGAGGCCCTGGACAAGGACACCCGCGGGCTGGAGCTGCACGAGCAGGTGGACCACGTGATCCAGGCCAGCGGGCTCATCGCGCACCACGGCAAGGAGAAGGGCGAGCGCGGCGAGGCGCGGGTGGAGAACCTGGAGGAACTGGTCAGCGCCGCGCGCGGCTTCGAGCCGGAGCCCGACTCCGAGATGCGGCCGCTGGACGAGTTCCTGGCCCACGCGGCGCTGGAAGCCGGCGAGAACCAGGGCGGCGCCTGGGAGCAGTGCGTCCAGATGATGACCCTGCACTCGGCCAAGGGCCTGGAGTTCCCGGTGGTGTTCCTCGCCGGCCTGGAGGACGGCCTGTTCCCGCACAAGCGCAGCCTGCTGGACCCGGACGGGCTGGAGGAGGAGCGGCGGCTGGCCTACGTCGGCACCACCCGGGCGATGCGCGAGCTGTATCTCAGCTACGCCGAGCAGCGCCGCCTGCACGGCATCGACAACTACGGCATCCCCTCGCGCTTCATCGGCGAGCTGCCGCCGGAGCTGGTGGAGGAGATCCGGCCGGCGGCCAAGATCTCGCGCCCCGTCGCGGCGCCCGCCGGCCGCTTCCGGGAAGAGGCGCCGTCCGGCATCCGGCTCGGCCAGCGGGTGCGGCACGGCCAGTTCGGCGAGGGCGTGGTGCTCAGCCACGAGGGCCACGGCAGCCATGCCCGGGTGCAGGTGAACTTCGAGGACGCCGGGCCGAAATGGCTGGTGCTGGCCTACGCGCGCCTGGAACTGATGTAACATCGGCAGCGCCGCCCAGGCCGGAATACCAACACATGAAGATCCTCATCCTCGGCGCGGGCACGGTCGGCTCCACCGCCGCCGAGTCGCTCTCCGACGAAAACGAGATCACCGTCGTCGACCTCAACGGCCGGCTGCTGGCCGAGCTGCAGGACCGGCTCGACATCCGCACGGTGCAGGGCCATGCCTCGCACCCCCGGGTGCTCGAGAAGGCGGGCGCCGCCGACGCCGACATCCTGGTGGCGCTGACCGACAGCGACGAGACCAACATGGTCGCCTGCCAGATCGCCTTCAGCCTCTACCGCACGCCGGTCCGCATCGCGCGCATCCGCGCCGCGGAGTACACCTCCCGCCAGGAACTGTTCGGCGCCAAGGCCGTGCCGGTCGACACCATCATCAGCCCGGAGCAGCTCGTCACGGAGCACATCGAGCAGCTGATCCATTATCCGGGCGCCCACCAGGTGTTGGACTTTGCCGACGGCAGGGTGCGCCTGGTGGGCCTGAAGGCCAAGGCCGGCGGGCCACTGATCGGGCAGGAGCTGCGCGAGCTGCGCCGGCACATCCCGCACACCGACGCCCGCGTGGCGGCCATCTACCGCCAGAGCAGCATCCCGCCGGTGGGGAACGAGGAGCCCCTCTACGAGACCATCCTGCCGGAGGGCGACACGGTCATCCGGGAAAACGACCTGGTGTTCTTCCTTGCCGCGCGCAAGGACATCCGGGTGATGATGAGCGAATTGCTGAAGCTGGAGCACCCGGCGCGCAGCATCATGATCGCCGGCGGCGGCCACATCGGCTTCGAGCTGGCGCGGCGGCTGGAGAACACCAACCGCGTCAAGGTCATCGAGCGGGATTACGACCGGGCCCGCTACATCTCCGAGCGGCTCAAGCACGCCGTGGTCCTGACGGGTGACACCGTGGACGAGAAGCTGCTGCTTGAGGAGAACATCGACAAGGTGGACGTGTTCTGCGCGCTCACCAGCGCCGAGGAGGCGAACATCCTGTCCTCCTTCCTCGCCAAACGGATGGGCGCCTCGCGCGTGATTGCGCTGATCAACCGGCCGTCCTACGCCAAGCTGGTCGAGAACCAGTACGTCGACATCGCCGTCTCGCCCCAGGAGATCACCCTCAGCGCGCTGCTGGCCAAGGTCCGCGGCATGCGGCTCGACGTCGGCCAGGTGCACGCCCTGCGCAGCGGCACCGCGGAAGCCATCGAAGCCGTGGCGCATGGCGACGACAAGACCTCGAAGGTGGTCGGCAAGCGCATCGAGGAGGTGCCCCTGCCGCCGGGCACCACCATCGGCGCCATCGTCCGGGAGAACGACGTCCTGATGGCCCACCACGACACGGAGATCCTGCGCGAAGACCACGTCATCCTGTTCCTCACCGATCGCAGCCAGATCCCCGCCGTGGAGAAGCTGTTCCAGGTGAGCGTGACCTACACCTGACGCGACGCCAGTTTCGTGAACGGTCTCGTCGTACTGCGCATCATCGGCCTGTTGCTGGCCCTGTTCAGCCTGACCATGCTGCCGCCGGCCGTGGTGGCATGGATCTACGGCGACGGCGGGGGGGCGGCATTCCTCCAGGCCTTCCTCATCATCCTCGCCGCGGGGCTCGCGCTGTACCTGCCCCTGCGCCGACACCGGGCCGAGCTGCGCATCCGCGACGGCTTCCTGGTGGTGGCGGGTTTCTGGGTGGTGCTCGGCTTTGCCGGCGCCGTACCGCTGCTGCTGGTGGAAATGCCGGACATGAGTTTCACGGACGCGGTGTTCGAAGCGGTGTCAGGCTTCACGACCACCGGGGCCACCGTCCTCAGCGGCCTCGACACCCTGCCGCACTCCGTCCTGTGGTACCGCCAGCAAACGCATTGGTTCGGCGGCATGGGGATCATCGTGCTGGCCGTCGCGATCCTGCCCGTGCTCGGTATTGGCGGCATGCAGCTCTACCGGGCCGAAACGCCGGGCCCGATGAAAGACACCAAGCTCACGCCGCGCATCACCGAGACAGCCAAGGCCCTGTGGATCACCTATGTGCTGCTCACCACCATCTGCGCCATAGCCTACAACCTGGCGGGCATGGAGTGGTTCGACGCAATTGGGCACGCGTTCAGCACGATCGCTACGGCCGGGTTCTCCACCCACGACGCCAGCTTCGGCCACTACAATAGCCCGCTGCTCGAATGGCTCGGCGCCCTGTTCATGCTGCTCGGCGCCACCAGCTTCGCGCTGCATTTCTACGCCATGCGGCGGGTTATTCCCGACATCCGGTTCCAGGTGCAGGGCGGGCGCCCCCGTTTCGAGTGGCCGCACCGGCGTCGGGTTTCCTGGTCCGATGCAATCAACGGCTACCTGCAGGACCCGGAATTCCGCGCCTTCCTGATCATCCAGGCCGGCCTCATCGCCACCATCGCCGGCTACCTCGCATTGAAGGGGCATCACACACCCGGCGAGTCACTGACCAAGGCGGTCTTCCAGTCGGTCTCCGTGGGCACGACCACCGGATTCGCGTCTGCAGATTTCTCCGTTTGGCCCGGCGCACTGCCGGTGCTGCTGATCCTGGCCAGCTTCATCGGCGGGTGTGCGGGGTCCACCTCCGGAGGCATGAAGGTGCTGCGCTGGCTGCTGATCGTCAAGCAGGGCTGGCGGGAGCTGGCGCGCCTGCTGCATCCCAACGCCGTGATGACCGTGCGGCTCGGCGACCGCGGCGTGCCGAGCCGGGTCACGGAGGCCATTTGGGGGTTTTTCTCGGTGTACGTGGTGGTGTTCTGTCTCCTGATGGCAGCCATGATGTTCATTGGCCTCGACCAGGTGACCGCCTTCTCGGCCGTGGCCGCCACGCTGAACAACCTCGGCCCCGGCCTGGGGGAGGTGAGTTCTACCTTCGCGTCGGTGCCGGCCGCGGCGAAGTGGGTGGGCGTGCTGGGCATGATCCTCGGGCGGCTCGAGATCTTCACCCTGCTGGTGCTGCTAACGCCGGAGTTCTGGCGGCGCTGATGCGGGCGGCGCTGGAAAAACTGCTGGCGGACGGACGTGACGACGCGCTGTTGCGCTTCTCCCTGGGCAACGCCTGCCTCAAGGAAGCGGACGCGGCCGCGGCGGCGGGCCACTTCCGCCGCGCCGTGGAACATGATCCGGGCTATTCGGCGGCGTGGAAGCTGCTCGGCCGCGCCCTGGCGGAACAGGGGGACCGCGCCGGCGCGGCCTCGGCCTGGCAAAACGGCATCGAAGCCGCCGAGGCGCGCGGCGACGTGCAGGCGGCGAAGGAAATGCAGGTGTTCCTGAAGCGGCTGCGCAAGCACAGCGGCGGCGCAAGCGCCTGAGCGGGGACCGGCCTGCCGCCGGTCGTCCGGCGCCGCGTCAGACCGGCTCGAGATAGCTGCAGAACTGTTCCGTCGCGCGTTCCCAGGTATGGCCCAGCGCGTGCTCGCGGCAGGCGCGGCGATCCAGCCGCAGCGCACGCTCGACCGCCTGTTCCAGGTCTTCGTCGAGCACGCCGCTCACGTCCTCGGCCACCACGTCCCGCGGCCCCGGCACGGGGTAGGCAGCCACCGGCAGCCCGCAGGCCATCGCCTCCAGCAGCACGATCCCGAAGGTGTCGGTGCGGCTGGGGAAGACGAACACGTCGGCCGACGCCAGCCAGGTCGCGAGGTCCTCGCCGTACTTGGGGCCGACGAAGTTGACCTCCGGCCAGGCCTGGCGGAAGGAATCGAGTGCCGGGCCGCCGCCGACGACCCACTTGGTGCCCGGCGTGCGCAAACGGAGGAAAGCCTCGATGTTCTTCTCCACCGAGACGCGTCCCATGTACATCAGGTGCGGCCCCGCACCGGGGAGTTCGCCGCGCAGCTCCGGGCGGAACAGGCCGGTGTCCACCCCGCGGCCCCAGACGACCGGGTTGTGAAAGCCCCGCCCGGCCAGCTCGTCCTGCTGGGTACGCGTCGGGACCAGGGTCCGCTGCCCGGCGTCGTGAAACCAACGCAGCATGCGCCAGGTCCAGTCGACCGGGATGGGCGCGCGCAGGCGCACGTATTCCGGGAAGCGCGTGTGAAAGGAGGTAGTGAAGACCTGGCCGCGCTCGCGACACCAGCGCCGCCCGGCCAGGCCGATCGGACCCTCGGTGGCGATGTGGACGGCGTCCGGCGCGAAGTCGTCCAGGATTCGCCCCACCCGGCGTTTCGGCCAGGCCGCGAGGCGGATCTCCGGATAGGTCGGGCAGGGAAAGGTGCGAAACGGCATCGGCGTGACCGCCCGCACGGTGTGACCGGCTGCTTCCAGGCAGCGCGTGGTCTCCCGGAGGGTGCGCACCACGCCGTTGGTCTGGGGCAGCCAGGCGTCGGTGACGAGCGCTATCCTCACGCAGCGGTCTCCAGCGGCGCCGCGACGGGTTCGCGGCCGCGAATCTCCGCCCAGTGCAGCAGCTCCAGGCGGCCGTCGCGATGCTCGGCGAGCGCCGAGCAGCTCTCCACCCAGTCGCCGTCGTTGCAGTACAGCACGTCGTCGACCATGCGCACCTCCGGACGGTGGATGTGACCGCAGACCAGGCCGTCCACGCCTTCCTCGCGCGCCGCTCGCGCCACGGCCTGTTCGAAGTCGCCGATGTACTGTACCGCGTTCTTGACCCGGTGCTTGAGGAAAGCCGCCAGCGACCAGTAGCCGTAGCCGAACTGGCGCCGGAAGGCGTTCAGGTAGCGGTTGAGCCAGATGAGGAAATCGTAGGCGTGGGCGCCGACCCGCGCCAGCCAGGGACTGCAGCGCACCACGCCGTCGAACTCGTCGCCGTGCAGGACCAGCAGGCGGCGGCCGTCCGCGGTCTGGTGGATGCTGCGCTCGCGGATCTCGATATTGCCGAAGACGGTGTCGAGGTGATCGCGGAACAGCTCGTCGTGATTGCCCGGCACGTACACCACCCGGGTGCCGTGGCGCGCCATCCCGAGGACCGTGCGCAGCACGTCGTTGTGCTCCTGCGGCCAGTAGAAGCCCCGCTTGAGGCTCCAGAAGTCGACGATGTCGCCGACCAGGTAGAGGGTGTCGCAACGCACCGAACGCAGGAAATCGAGCAGCATGCCTGCCTGGCAGCCGCGCGAGCCGAGGTGGACGTCAGAGATGAACACGGTACGGAAATTCAGCGGACGCAGGTTGTGGACGGACATGAAAAGCCTCCAGCACTTGCCCGCCGGCACCATCGCGCCTTACCGTTACCGTCGCGTCTCCGGGAGGTGACAATTCCATGTACCGCCCAGAATCCCACCAACCCCGGCATGTATGGCCATTTTCTTTTATATATTCCCACTTAGTGGGGTTTGACTATCGGGTGGGAATCTATGGTCCTCAATGGGCTCATGGAGCGCGCTTCGTGGTTACACTCGATTTTTCGGGGGCTTATGTGATCGACTTCGAGTCGAGTCTGCACTCCACCAGGGGCGCTGCATGATCGCGCTGCTCCAGCGCGTGCTGGAGGCCTCCGTGCGGGTGGACGGTGAGACCATCGCCGCCATCGGCCCGGGGTTGCTGGTGCTGGCGGCCGTCGAGCGCGGCGATACCGCGGCCCAGGCCGAGCGCCTGGCGGAGCGGATCGTCGGCTACCGGGTGTTCGAGGATCCGGAAGGCCGCATGAAACTGGCGCTGGCGGACACCGGCGGCGGGCTGCTGCTGGTGTCGCAGTTCACGCTGGCTGCCGACACCCGCAAGGGCATGCGCCCGAGCTTTACCCCGGCAGCCGACCCGGCGGACGGGGAGCGCCTGTTCGAAGCCCTGGCGGCCGCGGCCCGCCGCCGCCATGCGCCGGTCGAAACCGGGCGCTTCGGGGCTCACATGGAGGTTGCGCTGGTGAACGACGGGCCGGTCACGCTGTGGCTGCAGGCGCGCCCGGACGGCAGCAACAACCGCGCGACTTAGCGTATGATTGCCTGCCTTGCGGGCCGGCTCGGCCCTGAACCGTTGAACCGGAGGATTACATGGGTCTCGGTGGCATCAGTCTGTGGCAATTGCTGATCATTCTCTTGATCGTCGTCCTGATCTTCGGCACCAAGCGGCTGAAGAACATCGGCTCGGATCTCGGCGGCGCCGTGAAGGGCTTCCGCAATTCCATGCAGGACGGGGAGTCCGAGGCGGAGAAGGAGCAACTTGCCGACCAGAGCAAGCCCGACGCCGACTTCCCTGAAAACAAGGCCAAGGAAAAGGACGAGACCAAGGCCTGACGCCGATGTTCGACATCGGGTTCTGGGAACTATCGCTGATCATGCTGCTGGCCCTGCTGATCCTGGGGCCCGAGCGGCTGCCCGGCATCGTCAGCACGATCGGCAACTGGGCGGGCCGCGCCAAGTTCATGGCGCGGAGCCTGCGCATGCAGGTGGAACGCGAGCTCGCCAAAGAGGTCGAGCTCAAGGAAGGCAAGTCCGGCGCCGCGAAGAAACCGGCGCCGCCGAAGACGCCGGTGCAGGAAGCTGCCGAAGCGGCCCAGCAGGCCGAAGAGGAAGCGCTCGCGGCAGCCAGCGACAAGCAGCGCGACGCGGCCGCTGAGGTAAAGGACAAGCCGGATGAGCGAGCCGGAAAAGAGTAGCGGCCTGGGCGAGGGCACCCTGCTGTCTCACCTGATGGAGCTGCGCAACCGGCTCCTGAAGATGGTGATCGTCATCCTGGTGCTGTTCGTCTGCCTGGTGCCCTTCGCCGAGCACCTGTTCACCCTCGTCGCCACGCCGCTGATGGACCGGCTGCCCGAAGGCACCAGCATGATCGCGACCCAGGTCGCCTCCCCTTTCCTGACGCCGTTCAAGCTGTCGCTGGCGGTCGCCGTGTTCCTGGCGATGCCGTTCCTGCTCTACCAGGCCTGGGCCTTCGTGGCGCCCGGGCTGTACAAGCACGAGCGGCGGCTGATGCTGCCGCTGATGGCCTCGAGCATCCTGCTGTTCTACGCCGGCGTGGCCTTCGCCTATTACGTGGTGTTCCCGCTGATGTTCGGCTTTTTCACGGCGGTGGCGCCCTCCGGGGTGGCGGTGATGACCGACATCACGGCCTACCTGGATTTCGTGCTGGCGCTGTTTTTCGCCTTCGGCCTCGCTTTCGAGGTGCCGGTGGCGACGGTGCTCGCGGTGTGGGCGGGCTTCACGACCCCGGCCAAGCTGGGCCAGAAGAGGCCCTACGTCCTCCTCAGCGCCTTTGTCCTCGGGATGCTGCTGACCCCGCCCGACATCATCTCGCAGACGCTGCTGGCGGTCCCGGTCTACATCCTGTTCGAGGCGGGCATCATCATGGCCCGGATCATGGTGCCGGGGCACAAGGAAGTGGAGGCGCAGCAGCGCGAAAGCTAGGGCGTCGCCTTCCGCTCCGCCGCGGCGAACTTCTCGAGCTGCTCCGGCGTGCCTTCGCGCTGGTAGCGCCGCTTGTAGTCCGCGTAGGGCATGCCATACACGATCTCCCGCGCCTCGTCGTAGTCCAGCTCGACGCCGCGCTCTGCCGCGGCGCCGCGATACCACTTCGACATGCAGTTGCGGCAGAAATAGGCCAGGTTCATCAGGTCCAGGTTCTGGACCTCCGGGTACTTCCGCAGGTGCTCGACCAGCTTGCGGAAGGCCGCCGCCTCGATCTCGGTACGGGTGGCCGGGTCGATTTTCTCGCTCATCGGGTCGTTCTCCCCTGGTTCATTGCGCCGGGCGCCGGAAGACGCTATCGGCCGGCACGATCCGGACGGAGTCCGCGGTGAAGCCCAGCGGCAGCACCTCGATCACCTTGTCTTCGGCCAGCAGCTCCGCCGGCTTGGGCGAGTTGTAGGTCATCGGGGACGGCCGGTTCTCGACCAGGCGTTGCTTCAGGTCGGCCGCATCAGGCGTGATGAAGACGAACTTTACGTCCTCGGTCGAGAAATGCTCGCGGATCACCCGGTTGACGTCCTCGACCGTCAGGCGCGCCAGCTCCCCGCGCACGTAGGCGGGGAAGTCGGGAATGCCGTACCAGGCGCTGTCGATGGCATAGCCGAGCAGGGCGGGCTGCGCGCTGACCAGCTGCGCCACCCACTTGTCGAGGAACGTGCGGGTGGCCTCGAACTGCTCGGCCGTGAGCCCCTCGCGGATGAGCTTGTCCAGCTCGTACATGGCGACCCGGGTGGCGAAGTGCGCCGTATCGTTGCCCGTCAGCGGGCGCAGCCAGACCTGGAAGATCTGTTGCTGGCGGTACAGGTTCGGGTCGGGCTGGGTCAGGTACATGCCGCGCGGGAAGTACTCGATGTAGGCGTAGTCGCCGTAATTCATGCCGCGCTGCTCGCGGATGCGGTCATAGAGATGGGAATTCTGGCTACGGTGCTGGCCCAGCCACTGGGTCGCCAGCCACAGCGCGACCCAGTCGCGATCGCCGCGCTTGAGCTCGATCGGGAACCCGAAGGACACGGCGTGCGCCATGGTCTCCTTCTCGAGGATCAGCGCCTGGTGCCCGGTGATCGCGGGCGGGGCGCCCGGCTCGATCACGGCGGCCGTCCCGGTCGGCAGGCCCGCCAGGTCGCGGCGCAACCGCGCCGCGAAATCCTCGGGATAGCCGCCGGCCAGGCCCGCGGTCAGGTTCGCCGGCGAAAAGTGCGCGGCATGGAAGGCCCTGACGTCATCCAGGGTCAGCCCTTGGACATCCTCTACCAGCCCCAGCGTGAGCGTGCCGTAGGCATGGGCCGGGCCATAGATGTACTGGTACAGCGCTTCCTTGCCCAGCTCCTCGTCGTTGTTCGCCACCAGGTCCGAGACGATGGCGTTCACCAGCTGCGTCCTGAGGCGGCTGAAGTCCTCTTCCCGCCAGCCCGGCGTGAGCAGCTGTTCGGCGACCAGCGCATACCAGGCTTCGAGGTTGTCGCGATGCACGGTGCCGCCGAAGGTCGCCATCTCCTTGCCCACCTGCACGCCGAAGCCGGCAGCCATCGGGTAGAACGCGTCCCTGATCTCGTCGATCGGCCGCGCCGCCGAGCCGCCGTCGGCGATCATCATCGCGGTGAGCTGCGCCAGGCCCTTTTTGCCCGGGGGATCCAGCGCGGCGCCGGCGCGGAACGCGAAGGAGACATCGACCAGCGGCGAGCTCGGGCTGCGGCGCTCGACCAGCGCGAAGCCCGCCGGCGCGCCCGCGGCGGCCGCAGCCGCCAGCGCGTCCACGGACGGGCCGCCGGCTTCCAGCCCCGCCAGCGAGTCGCCCTCGGCGATCACGCCGATGGTGCGGACATCGTCGCGGAAATGGCGCCCGGCCGCGGCCTGCAGGTCGGCCGGCTCGAGCGCTGCGAAACTGTCGTAGAGCTGGTTGATGGTCTCGACGGTGCGGTCGTACTGGACCACCTGGGCAAGCTCGCCGGCGATGTCCACCGAGTTGTCCAGCCCGGCCAGGAAGCCGTAGCGCATGCGCTTCTTGATCCGCTCCAGCTCCGCCGGGGGGATGGTCTCGGTCCGCGCCCCGGCGAAAGTGGCGAGGATCTCGTCGCGCACCTCCTCAGCGGCCGCGGGGTCGGTGATCCGGGCCATCACCCAGAACAGCCCCGGGTCCCGGTTCATCCCCATGTAGGAGAACATCTGGTCGACCACCTGGCGCTCCAGCACCAGCTTGCGGTACAGCGCCGAGTTATCCGAGAAGTAATGCTGGGCCAGCACGCGGATGGCCGCGGTGTCGGCGTCGTTCGGGTCGAAGCCCGGGCCGCGAAAGGCGACCGCGATCCAGGGCTGCGCCGGCGTCTCCAGCGGCACATAGACCGAGGTCGGGCCGGTCCCCGGCGGCTCGACCGGGATCTGCGCCTCGTAGCTGCCGCGTTCCCACGCACCGAAGTACTTCTCCACCAGGGCGAAGGTCGGCTCGAACTCGAGGTCTCCCACCAGCACGATGGCCGCCTTCTCCGGGCGGTACCAGCGGTCGAAGAACAGCTTCGAGTACTCGTACTGCTCCGGCATCGCCACGATGTCCTCGAAGAAGCCCATCGTGGTGTGCTTGTAGGTGTGCTTCTCGTAGTGCGCGTCCCGCACCTGCTCGAACAGCTTGCGAATCGGGTTGGCGCTGTTCTTGATGTACTCGCCCTTGACCGCCAGCGCCTCGGTGCGGAACACGTCCTCGCCGTAGGACAGGTTCATGAACCGGTCCGCTTCCAGCGCCAGGATCGTCTCGAGGTCGGCCTTGGTGAAATCGATGTGGTAGTTGGTGTAGTCGTCCGTGGTGTAGGCGTTGATGTCGGCGCCCGCGCGCTTCAGCGCCGCATTGAACTCCGCCGGCGACACGTTCTCGGTGCCGCGGAACATCATGTGCTCGAAGAAGTGGGCGAAGCCGGTCTTGCCGGGCTCGACCTCGTTGCGCGAGCCCGTCTGCACCGGGATCTGCAGGCTGACGATGTCGGGATAGGCCGTCTTGACGACGATGACCTTGAGCCCGTTCGGCAGCTCTCGCTCCTGGCGCGGCAGGTCGAATACCGCCTGGGTATCGGGGGCGGCCTCGGTCGCCTGCGACACGGGGCTGGCTACAGCGAGCGCCGCGAAAGTAAGCATCGGCAGGGCCACGCCCAGTCTCAATGTCTGCATTCTAGATCTCCTCCCCGGCGGGGCGTTCAGGGCGTGCGGCTCTCGGGCAGCGCCTCGTGGGCGGCCGTGACCGCCACCTCGTCCTCGAACTGGTCCACGTTCACCTTGGTCTCGGCCCCATGCATCCAGTCCACCAGCTTGTCGGCGAGGAACCACAGCACCACGCCGGCGAGGATCGCCGCCGCGGCCAGGCCGCCGAAGATGCTCATGGCGTTCTCCACCTGCGACTGCGAGTCGCCATGGCCGATGAAGGAGCCGATGAAGCCGGCCAGGTAGTTGGCCATGGCGATGAAGCCGAACCAGGCGCCCATCATCAGCGAGGCCAGGCGCAGCGGGGCCAGCTTGGTGACCATGGAGAGGCCGATCGGCGACAGGCACAGCTCGCCCATGGTGTGGAAAAAGTAGGCGCCGACCAGCCACATCATGCTGGTCTTCACCGACGCGTCGCCACCCTGCTCCAGCACTGCGCCGACCATGAACAGGAAACCGACGCCGAGCAGGGCCAGGCCCATGGCGAACTTCACCGGCGAGGTCGGCTCGCGGGGTCCGAGCTTCACCCAGAGCGCGGCGATCACGGGGGCGAACACCACGATGAACACCGGGTTCAGGCTCTGGAACCAGGTGGTCGGGATCTCGAAGCCCAGCAGCACGCGGTCGGTGAATTCGTGGGTGTAGATGTTCATCAGCCCGCCGGCCTGCTCGAAGCCGGCCCAGAAGACGATGGTGAACAGGCCGAGCACCAGGATGACCTTGAGGCGGTCGCGCTCCACCGCAGTCAGGGCCACCCGCTCGCCCAGGGCGCGCGCGTTCTCGCGCCGGTCGCGTTGCGCCGCCGGCTCGATGCCGATGTCGCCAAGCAGTTTTTGCGCCCACACCGCCTGGATCACCAGCGACAGCAGCATGCCGATGCCGGCGCAGACGAAGCCGGCCTGCCAGTTACCGCCCCACATGGCCACCACGATGCCGACCACGATGCCCGAGAGGGCGGCGCCGATGTTGATGCCCATGTAGAAGATGGTGAAGGCGCCGTCACGCCGATGGTCGCCCTGCTCGTACAGGTCGCCGACCATGGTCGAGATGTTCGGCTTGAACAGGCCGTTACCGGCGACCAGGGTGGCGATACCGAGGTAGAACACCGTGAGCTCCATGCCCGGAACCCACGCATGGGGCGTGCCGAGCAGGAACTGGCCGGCGGCCATCAGCGCGCCGCCCAGCAGGATCGCCTTGCGCTGGCCGAGGTAGTTGTCGGCCAGCCAGCCGCCGATCAGCGGGGTGATGTAGACCAGGCCCGTGAACCAGGCATAGAGCCTGAGGGCCTCGGCGTTGGTCCAGCCGAGGCCGAAGCCGCCCTCGGACTGCACCTGGTCGACCAGGTACAGGACCAGGATGGCGCGCATGGCGTAGTAGCTGAAGCGCTCCCACAGCTCGGTGCTGAAGAGCAGGAACAGGCCTTTGGGGTGACCGAGGAAGTCACCGGCACGCGGGGCTTGGTTCATCTGGCGAGTTCCTCTCCTGCAATGGATGTCCGCCGGCCGGCGGCCGGGCGGCGTGGCTGCGCATTATAGCGGCATGCGCCGGCGTGCTGCGCCGGGGCCCGGCGCAGCATTACAATGGCGGGCTTCCCGCCCGAGGACGTCATGGATCCAGTCGCCTCCCGTCTCGCCCTGGTCGCGGCCTTTGCCGTGGTGTACCTCGTGTGGGGCTCGACTTACCTCGCAATCCGCATCGCCGTGCAGGACCTGCCGCCCGGCCTGCTCGCCGGCGTCCGCTTCCTCCTGGCCGGTCTGATCCTGGGCGCCGTAGCGCTGGCGCGCGGCCAGCGGCCACCGCGTACGCTGGCGGACTGGCGCACCGCGGCCGTGCTGGGTCTCGCCTTCATCGTGCTGGCCAACGGGGTCGTGACCTGGGCGGAGCAATGGGTGCCGTCCAACCAGGCGGCGCTGATCGTCGCCAGCGGCGCCCTGTTCACCGCATGGTTCGGCACCTTCGGGCGCCGGGGCGTGCCGTTGAGCGCCTCGACCCGGCTGGGCCTGCTGGCGGGCCTGTGCGGCACCGCGCTGATGGTCTGGCCCGAGGCGTCCGGGCCCGATCCGGAGGGGGAGCTGTTCTGGCCGAAGGTGGCGATCTTCCTGTCCACCATCGCCTGGTCGTGGGGCACGATGTACAGCCGCAACACCGAGGTCAGCGTCAGGCCGCTGATGTTCATCGCGTGCCAGATGCTGGTCGGCGGCGCGGTGCTGGTCGTCGCCGGCGTGCTCAGCGGCGAGCTGGCCCGGTGGCAGTGGACGCTGCCGGGTATCGGCGGCCTGCTGTACCTCACCGTGTTCGGCTCCTGCATCGCCTACGCGACCTACATGTGGCTGATCCGGCAGACCACGCCGGCGCGCCTCGGCACCATCGCCTACGTCAACCCGGCGATCGCCACCCTGCTCGGCTGGTGGCTGCTCGACGAGGCGCTCACCCGCCTGCAGCTGGCGGGCATGGCCGTGATCATCGCGGCCGTCGCCTGGGTCAGCATCAGCGCCCGCGCCGTGGGCCGGCGCTGAGGCTCAGTCGCGGCGGACGACGATCACCTCGTAACGGCCCGCCGGGCCGATGAAGGCCGAGGCCAGCCAGCTGAAGAAGCTGACGAAAATGGCCCCGAACACCGCGCTCCAGAACCCGCTGATGCTGAAGCCCGGAAAGATGGCCGCGACCAGGCCGAGCATCATTGCGTTCACGACCAGCAGGAACAGGCCGAGCGTGATGATGGTCAGCGGCAGGGTGAGCAGCACCACGATCGGGCGGATCACGGCGTTGACGACGCCGAGCATCAGGGCCGCGCCCAGGACCGTGAGAGCACCCTCCAGGTGGATGCCGTCCAGCAACACGTCGGCCAGCCACAGCGAAATGGCGGAAATGAGCATGCGTACCAGGAATCCGTTCATGGAATCCTCCTCAGCTCCTGAGGATCTGCTCGAAGCCCAGGCCGGTCAGGCGGCGGATGCTCTGGAACAGGTACCACAGGGCGGCGATCATGATGGCCATCGAGGGAATCACGATGACCGGGTAGGACAGGGCCGTCATCCGGCCCAGCTCCTCGTTGAAGGCGCTGGTGCCCGGCGGGCTCCGGACGATGATCTTGGCCAGCACGAAATTCAGCAGCGAGGAGAGGAAGAAGGAGGCTGCCAGCATCCAGGAAGCGTGGACCAGCGTCCGGTCGAAGGCCGCGCGGTTGTTGCGTTCCGCGAGCGCCGCGTCCACCTCGGCCACGCGGATGATCTTGTCGTTGTAGAGGAAGGTCCGGATGATGGGATACGGGCTGTAGAGGGACACCAGGACCGCCAACCCGATCGCTGCGGGGACCGCCGCTTCCTTGACCGCGATCCACTTCGGGTCGAGCTGCAGCAGGCCGATCCCGCCCGTCAGCAGCACGCTGACAAAGCCCAGCACCGAAACGAAATTCCACTCGCGCCGGCGGTGGAAGTCCCAGGTGCCGTAGGCCAGCGGAAAGGCGAGCGCCACCACCAGGCCCGCCACCGGGCCCAGGTGCTCCTCCCCCGACAGTTTCATGAGGATGAAAGCGGGGATCGCAATATTGACGCCCAACGAGAGCAGGACGCTCTCACGGGGCTCGGCGGCGGCGCTCACGGCAGTCGTTCCGTCCCGGGGGCAGCTCAGTGGTCGTCGTCGTCGTGGTGGGCGATCGGACCGCTGCTGAACAGGCGTTCCTTCAGCTCCTTGGAGAAGAAGGAGTCGCGGCGCTGGATCCATTCCAGCACCATCGCGGCGTGTTCCTTCTCCTCGTCCCGATTGTGGGCGAGGATTTCCTTCAGCTCCTCGTCCTTGCAGGCGTCGACACGCTGGTTATACCAGTCGACCGCTTCGAGCTCCTCCATCAGCGAGATGATGGCGCGATGCATGTCCCGGGTTTCGTCGGACAGTTCCTCTACCGGCTCGTGATAGCCCTCGTTGGCCATGTTGCCTCCTTGTGCGGTGCTCTAGGTCAATAAATGATGGGAGTGAAATTCTGCCGCTGCACGTGCGGCCGCCGGTGCTCCGGCGCCTTCTCGCGCGGCGGCAGGGACGGCGGATCCGGCATCACGTCCTCGTAGGGGACGCAGGAAAGCAGGTGGGCGATGCAGTTCAGGCGCGCCCGCAGCTTGTCGTCCGCCGGGACCGTCCACCACGGCGCCTCGGGAATGTCGGAGAACTCCATCATCTCGTCCTTGGCGACCGAGTACTCGCGATACAGCCGCCGCGATTCCAGGTCCATGGGCGAAAGCTTCCAGCGCTTGAGCGGATTGTGGACCCGGGCCTGGAAGCGCCGCTCCTGCTCGTCGTCGCTGATCGAGAACCAGTACTTGATGAGCAGCGTGCCGGAGCGGACCAGCATGCGCTCGAATTCCGGCACCGAGCGCACGAAATCCCGGTACTCCTGGTCGCTGCAGAAGCCCATTACGCGCTCGACCAGCGCGCGGTTGTACCAGCTGCGATCGAACAGCACGATTTCGCCGCCGCTAGGGAGGTGCGCGACGTAACGCTGCAAATACCACTGCTGCTGCTCGCGCTCGGTCGGCACCGGCAGGGCCGCAATCCGGCACACCCGCGGGTTCAGCTTCTCGACCACCCGCTTGATGGCGCCGCCCTTGCCGGCCGCGTCGCGTCCCTCGAAGATCACGACGACCTTCCGCCCGGTATGCCGCACCCATTCCTGCATCTTGACCAGCTCGACCTGTAGCAGCGCCAGCTGCTGCTCGTAGGGCTTCTTCTTGAGCCGCCCGTGGCCGTCGTACCACGCCTCCGGCCGGCCGAGCGGGCGGTCATAAAGATTGCTGAGGGAGAGGACCGGACAAACGGCTACCGTCGGGGTTTCGGGGACGGCCTTCTTCTTTTTCTTGGGCTTGCTCATGCTGTCGTCCTTCGACGCCGCCAGCGGCGCGGCACGAGCCCACACTATAGCGCTCCGCGCGTCTCCTCCGCATCCGTGGACGCCCTCACGGGCTCCAACCAGGCGCGGCCCTCGGGGTCGATCACGCGCCGCAGGGCGAAGTCCAGGGCGGACAGCCGCAGGCAGACGTCGAAGTCCTCGGCCGGGAACCAGGGCTGCGCCGGGTCGAAGAACTTGGCCCCGCCGGGGTCCCGGCGCAGGGCGGCGCGGATCGGCTCGAACGGCGGCGGGTCGCCGGCCACGGCCCGCGCGAGGTAGGCGGCGCAGGCCTCGTCCTCGGCGCTGCGCTCGATCCCGTTCCAGCCCATGCACACCAGCGACAGCCGGGACGGGCGGCGGGCGCGGATCCGGGCCACGGTGGCGGCGGCGTTGATGAAGCTCCCGGCCAGGACCTCGCAGGCGGGATCGACCGCCAGGAGCCCCTGGACCCCGGCGCTGGTCCGCAGGACGACGGTCCGCCCCGCCAGGTCGGCGCCGAGGATCGCGGCCGGCGAGTTGGGAAAGTCGAAGCCCGGCAACGGCTTGCCGTCCCGCTCCCCGGCGAGCACCAGGCCGGGCTCAGCCGCCTTCAGCGCCAGCGCCTCTCCGGGCGTGGCCACCAGCCGGATACGGCTGGCGCCCCGCGCGACCGCGCAGGGCGCCAGCGTGAAGGCCCGGAACACGTCGATGACGACTACCAGCCCGGTGGCCGCCCGGGCGCCCTCGAGCAGGTGGAGCGTGCGGACCTCCGGGTGCCAGCCGGCGCGGGGCCGGCCCGCGGTCATGTCGACCAGACGCCCCGCGCCATCATCGCCGCCAGCAGCGGCAGCACGACCAGGATCAGCAGCTGGACACGGATCATCATCAGCACCCGGCGGGCCTCGCCGTCGGCGAGCGCCGGCGTCTGGCCGCTCTTCAAGGTCCGGCGCCAGCCCAGGAACTTGAAGGCCGGATACAGCCACAGCAGCGCCATGACGATGAACAGCGTGAACTTGGCGTGGTAGGCGGCGTTCTGCATGTAGAACAGGACGCCCTTGCCGCCGTGGAACAGCCGGGCAATGCCCGTCACGAGCACCACGGCCAGCGTCACGCCGTAGATCAGGTCCACCGTGACCAGCTTGCGCGCCGTCTTCAGGTCGGGCCGGGGCGAGAACAGCAGGTGCTCCGCCACCAGCGCGGCGGCCAGGAACATGATGCCGAGGTAATGCAGCCAGGCGAGAGTCAGCACGCCAGCCATGGTGGTTCTCCAGGGTCGGGACAGAAGGTGGCGCTACCCTAAACCACTTCGCCCGCACTCGTCACTTCGGCGAGCAGCTCCCGGCGGCGGGCCTCCTTGTCTCGGTACATGGCGGCATCGGCCGCGGCGATCAGCTCCCGCGAGTCCTCGGAGTCGTGCGGGAAGGTGGCGATTCCGAGCGCCACCGACAGCCGGAGCATGTGGCCGCCGACCTCGATGGTGGACCGCTCGACCGCGGCGCGGATGCGATGGACGACCCGGGCGGCCTGCTCGGCGTCGGTCTCCGTGAGCAGCGCCGCGAACTCGTCGCCCCCGATCCGGCCGGCGGCGTCGGTGGTGCGGGTCAGCCGCGCGATGATGTTGGCGAACAGGATGAGGGCGCGATCGCCGACCTCGTGGCCCCAGGTGTCGTTGATCTGCTTCAGGCCGTTCAGGTCCATCATCACCACCGCGTACGCCCGCCGGTGGCGCAGGGCGCGCTCGTGCTCCTGCCGGTGCTGCCGCGAGAAGGAACGCAGGTTGCACAGGCCGGTCAGCTCGTCGGTCTCGGACAAGACGCGGATGCGCTCCTTGGCGGTCTCGACCTCGTGGGCCAGCACAGCCGTCACATAGGCCACCAGCAGGAAGGGCGCGAGGGCGACGCCGATCTCCACCAGCTCGCCGCCCGGGGGCAGCACGCCCTTGGCGCGGACCATCGTCGCGCCCAGGAAGCCGGCCACGCTGAACACCGTGATCCCGAGGGTGTACCAGCGGCTGAGCGCCAGCGCCGCGATGATCACCGGCGGCAGGTAGAGCATCAGCAGCAGCGGGGCGTGGGCATCGACCGAGGCGAGGAAGACAGTGACGAAGGCGACCATCCCGAGCAGTTCGACCAGGATGCGGCGGCGCGTGGCGCGGCGCAGCGGCGGCACCCAGCGGATGGCGAGGGCGAAACAGAGGTACAGGGCGAAAGCGACACCCACGACCTGGGGGTAGACCACCTCGGCGCCGGGGGAGAGGAGATAGACGCCGGCCAGCACCAGCATCAGCCAGGCGCCGGCGTCGGTGTCCCGGGCCATGCCGCGCAACTCTTTCTGGTCGACCTGCGCGTCCAGGTCGCGCAACAAGCGGGTCAGCACCGGCACGAGATCCCGAGCCCGGCGATCGCCGGCGGCCCGGCGGGAGCCGTCTCCCGCGCCAGGGCCCGCAGCGCGGCCGCCAGCTGCGGGTCGCTGCCGTTGTCGCTTCCGGCCGGCACCAGGAGGTCCGGCCGGATGCCGCTGGCATGGATCGAGCGTCCCGACGGCGTGTAGTAGCGCGAGGTCGTCAGCTTGATCGCCCGGCCGTCCGAGAGCGGAATGATGGTCTGCACGCTGCCCTTGCCGAAGGTGGTCTCGCCGACGATCAGCGCCCGGCCGTGGTCCTGCAGGGCGCCGGCGACGATCTCGGCCGCCGAGGCCGAGCCCTTGTTGACCAGCACGCTCATCGGCAGGCCGCGGGCCAGGTCCCCGGGCCGCGCCTCGGCCAGAAACCGCGCATCTTCGGCCCGGCCGTCGGCCGCCAGGATCAGGCCGCGGTCGAGGAAAGCGTCGCTGACCTCGATGGCCGCTTCCAGCACCCCGCCGGGATTGTCCCGCAAGTCGAGCACGAGGCCGCGCAGCTCGCCGCCAGCCGCACGCAGCGCGGCGAGTTCCGCCGCAAGCTCGGCCGGCGTTTCATCGGTGAACTGGGTAATCCTGAGGTAAGCGGTGTCGCCGGCCAGCCGCTCGCCGCGCACGCTGTCCAGCTCGATCTCGCTGCGGGTCAGCACCAGGGTGAAAGGGTGCCGCTCACCAGGCCGCCGGATACCCAGGGACACCTGGCTGCCCGGTTCGCCCCGCAGCCGGCGCGAGGTATCGGCGAGATTCGCGGGGCCGACGCCCAGGCCGTCGATGGCAAAGATGACGTCGCCGGGCCGGATGCCGGCGGCAGCAGCCGGCCCGCCCTCGACCGGCGCCACCACGACCACGCTGTCGTCCGCGACGGCGATCTCCATCCCGACCCCGGTGTAGCGGCCGCTGGTGCTGATGCGCACGTCGCGGTACTCGCGCGCATCGAGCAGCGCGGAGTGGGGGTCGAGCTCCGTGATGAGGCCGCGGACGGCTGCCTCGGCCAGGTCCTGTTCGTCTACCGGGTCGACATAGTCGCTGCGCACGCGCGCCATGACCTCGGCGAGCAGGTCGCTGCCGAGCTGCGGTCCGGCGGGCGGCGGCGCCGGATCACGGGCAATGACGCCGGTCGCCAGGGAAATCGAGATTCCCAGCACGGCGCCGAGCCAGACAGCAAGCAGGGCACGCAGCAGCAACGGCTTCATGGGCCAACCCGGGCAAGTTCAGGGGCTGAACATAGCAGAAATCGGGGTCCGCGGGCCCCGCGGCGGGGCCGCCTGCGCGGCACCCTTCAGGGCCGGCGCAACCAGCCCTGGGGGTTCTCCGGCTGCATGCCGTTGCGGATCTCGAAGTAGAGGCCGGCCTGGTCACGCCCGCCGCTGTCGCCGACCCGGCCCAGCACCTGCCCCGCGCCGACCCAGTCGCCCACGGCGCCGAACAGGGCCTCGTTGTGGCCGTAGAGGCTCATGAAGCCGTCGCCGTGCTCCAGCACCAGCAACAGGCCGAGTCCGGGCAGCCAGTCCGCATAGGCCACCCGCCCGTGCCACACGGCCCTGACCTCGCTGCCCCGCTCGGCGCCGATCACGATGCCGTTGGCCGGGGGACCTTCGCCGCGGCGGCTGCCGAAGGCCCGCAACAGCGCGCCCTCGACCGGCCAGGCCAGCCGCCCTTTCTGGCGCGGGAAGGGCTCCGCCTCCGGGATCGGCAGGTCGACCACGGCGGCGCGCAGTTCTTCCAGCAGCTGCTCCAGTGCCGCCGCTTCTTCCCGCAGGCGCGCGTTCTCGGCCTCCCGCCGCGCGAGGTCGGCGTTCAGGACCGCGACCTGTTCGGCCCGGGCCGCGCGCGCCCGATCCAGCTCGGCCAGCGCCTGTTCCTGCCTCGCCTCCACGGCCGCCAGGCGCGCGCGCTCCGCCTCCAGGGCCTCGGTCACGGCAGCCAGCTCCGCGAGCCGCTCCCGCAGCGCGTCGATCCGGGCGCTGCGATCGGCAGCCACGTAGCGGTACCACGCCAGCATCCGCCCGAGCCGGGCCGGATCCTGCTGGTTCAGCGCGACTTTCAGGCGCGGCTCCCGGCCGGCCAGCCAGGCCGCCCGCAATTCCCGGCCGAGCGCCTCGACGTCGCCGGACAGGGACGCGGCGAGGCCGGCCCGGCGCTGGGCCAGCTCGTCCCGC
>NZ_JAALFH010000064.1 GCF_011058255.1 Thioalkalivibrio sp. XN8
TGCTCGTGGCGCGCCGGACCGGGGCGCCCGTCTGGATCTGCAGCGACCGCCTGGCGGCCGCGCGCGCCGCCGTCGCCGCCGGCGCTGATGTCATCGTGGCGGACGACGGACTGCAGCACTATCGCTTGCAGCGTGACTTCGAGATTGTCGTGATCGACGCGCAGCGGGGATTCGGCAACGGGCGTTTGCTGCCGGCCGGTCCGCTGCGTGAGCCCGCCGGACGGCTGGCCGAGGCGGACGCGGTGGTCTGCAACGGCCCGGGACCCCGGTGCCCGGACCGTGCCGTCGCGATGAGCCTGGCGGGCAGCGAGGCGGTGCGGCTCGACGGCGGCGAGCGCCGGCCGCTGGCGGCTTTCCGCGGCGGCGCGGTACACGCCGTGGCCGGGATTGGCAACCCGGGCCGGTTCTTCGCCTTCCTCGACAGCCATGGCCTGGAGGTGATCCCGCACCCGCTGCCCGACCACGGGAGCATCCCGGCCGAGTTGCTGCGTCCGGCCGACGGGCGGCCCGTCTTGATGACGTCGAAGGACGCGACGCGCTGCCGCGGACGCCCGGGGGCCGCCGAGGCGTGGGAAGTGCCCGTCGATGCGCAGCTGGCCGGGGAGGGCGCTACGTTGCTGGCCCGGCTGGCAAGCCGGCTCGGCATGAGCGAAGCTTGAGGCCATGGACCACGGCCTGATCGACATCCTCGCCTGTCCCATCTGCAAGGGCCCCCTGCTGCACCGGCGCGAGCAGCAGGAACTGGTGTGCCGGGGCGACCGTCTGGCGTGGCCGATCCGCGACGGCGTGCCCTTGCTGCGGGTCTCGGACGCGCGCGAAATCTCGCAGCCGGAGTTACTGCAGATGGAGCGCAGGTGAGCGCTTTCCACGTCGTCATCCCCGCGCGCTACGCCTCGGTACGCCTGCCCGGAAAGCCGCTCGCGCTGGTCGGCGGCCGCCCCATGATCCAGTGGGTCTGGGAGCGGGCCCGGGACGCCGGCGCGGCCTCGGTGACGGTAGCCACGGACCACGACGAAATCGCCGGCTGCTGCGAAAGCTTCGGCGCGGAGGTCCGCATGACGGACCCGGGTCATGCGAGCGGGACCGACCGGATCGCGGAGGTCGCCCGGCGCCAGGGCTGGAGCGACGAGACGGTGGTCGTGAACGTGCAGGGCGACGAGCCCATGCTGCCGCCAGCGCTGGTGGCGCAGGTCGCCGAGCTGCTGTACCTGCAGCCGGAGGCCGACTTGTCCACCCTCGGCACGCCGATCCATGCGCTCGACGAGTACCTGAACCCGAACGTGGTCAAGCTGGTGGCGGCGGCGGACGGCCGCGCGCTCTATTTCAGCCGGGCCCCCATTCCCTGGCACCGGGACGGCGCGCCCGGCGGTCCGGCCACGCAGGAGCGCCACGAGGGCGCCCTGCGGCACCTCGGGCTGTACGGTTACCGGGTCGGGGCCTTGCGCCGCCTCGCCGCCGCGCCGGCCTGCCAGCTCGAGGAGACCGAGCGGCTCGAGCAGCTGCGGGCGCTGTGGCTCGGGATGCGCATCCAGGTGGACACCGCGGTCGAGGTGCCGCCGGCCGGGATCGATACGGCCGAGGACCTGGCGCGGATCAATCGCCTGCTGGCGTCGGGTCAGGCGCCACGCTGACCAGCTTGAGCTCCGCCGACAGGCTGCGCCCGTCGCTGCCGAACACCGGCAGTTCGAACAGCTGTGGGGCATGGCGCATGGGCTTGCCGAAGTTGTCCGCCTGGATTACCGGTGCCGCGCCCACCGGGCGCAGCACCAGCATCGGCGGATCCCGCAGGACATCCACCACCGTGCAAAGCATGCCCTGGTAACGCACTTCGCGTCCTGCCAGGCCGGCCAGTTGCGCCAGGATGTCCGGGCCGTGTTCCATGCGGCCATCATAGCCGGATCGGCGTCACGCCTTCACCTGCCGCAGGAAGGTAAAATGCCTCCTGCGGTCGCTCCGGCCGCGAACGTTCGGAAACGCAGGAAGCATGACCCCGGATACCAAGTCGTCGGCACACGCGGTCCTGTTCGTCTGCCTCGGCAATATCTGCCGCTCGCCGACCGCCGAGGGCGTGTTCCGCGCGCTGGCCCGCGAAGCGGGCCTGGAGCCGGAGCTGCGGATCGATTCCGCCGGCACCGGCGGCTACCACGTCGGGGCCACGCCGGATGCGCGCGCCATGGCCGCGGCGAGTGCGCGCGGCTACGACCTGAGCACCATTCGCGCCCGCAAGGTCAGCGTGCAGGACTTCCACGAGTTCGACCTGATCCTCGCCATGGACGAGGACAACCTGCTCCATCTCCAGGGCATCGCACCCGAAGGGGCGCGGGCGCGGCTCGGCCTGCTGCTCGACTATGCGCCCGGGAGTGCCGGGCGCGGCGTGCCCGACCCCTACTACGGGGGACGTAACGGCTTCGAGCAGGTGCTGGATCTCGTCACGGAGGCCTGCGCCGGGCTCGTCGACGAACTCCGGCGCACGCTCCGCTAGGAATTACTCCGGCCTGGGCGGCTCGGGCTTCGGCTCGGGCTTCGGCTCGGGCTTCGGCTCGGGCCTCGGCTCAGGCTTCGGCTCAGGCTTCGGCTCAGGCTTCGGCTCAGGCTTCGGCTCAGGCTTCGGCTCAGGCTTCGGCTCAGGCTTCGGCTCGGGGCTGGCGACCGCAACTACCGGACCAGGCTGGGGCGCCGGTATGGGCAGGGCCCCCTGCTGCGGCGCCTGGGCCGGCTTCTCGCCGGGCGCCGGCCCCGCATCACCGCCGGCATTCCCGCTGTCGCCCTGTGCCTGGGCGTCAGGCTGGCTGCCGGTGTCCTGTCGCGAACGGCCGCGCCCGCCGCGCCGCCGCCGGCGGCGCTTGCTGCTGGAGCCCGTATCCTGGGCGCCGCTGTCGTCGGATTTCTGCGGCTGCGGCTGCGGCTGCGGCTGCGACTGGGGTTGGGGTTGGGGTTGGGGTTGGGGTTGGGCCTCGGACCCGCCGGCCTGGTCCCGCTGGGGTTCCTGCTGGCGGCTCTTGTCCTTGTCGCGCGACTTGTCCCGCTGCTTCTGGCGCTGGCGACCGTCGTCGCGGCGGCCTTCCGCCTGCCCGGCGCCGCGCTCGGCGCCGCGATCACGACTCCGGCTGCGCTTGCCGCCATCCTGGCGCTGCCGCTCGCTGCGCCGCTTGCGGTCGTCGTCGCGCTGGCGGGGCTTGCGGCTGCCTTCGCTCTTGCGGTCCTCGCGCTGCTGGCGGGGTTCGCCGCGTTCCGCCGGGCCGCTGCCGAGGCCGCGGAACCAGGCGACCAGGCGCGCCCAGAGCCCGGGGCCGGTCGCGGCCGCTGCGGCCGGCTCGACCCGCTGCGGCTGCGGCGCCGGGGTGGCCGGGACGATGCCGGACACGGCCGGCTGCTCGGGCTGGCGCTTGGGCGTGAGCCCCGGCGTGGACTCGGCCGCGTCATCGGCTTCGCTCGGCGGCAGCTGGTAGCTGGTGCCCGCATTCTCCGGCAGGCTGATCGCATCGTCGCGCACGCGCCGAATGAAATACTTCGGCGACTCGAGCTGCTCGCGCGGGACGACCACGATCTGCGCCTGGTCACGGCGCTCGATCTCGCCCAGCACTTCGCGTTTCTCGTTCAACAGGTAGGTGCCGACATCGACCGGGACCTCGGCGATGATCCGGGAGCTGCGCTCCTTGCGGGCCTCCTCGCCGATCAGGCGGAGGATCGACAGCGACAGCGACTCGACGCTGCGAATCGCCCCCCAGCCCTGGCAGCGCGGACAGGTGATGTGGCTCGATTCGCCCAGCGAGGGCCGCAGCCGCTGGCGCGACATCTCCAGCAGGCCGAAGCGCGAGATACGGCCGATCTGGATGCGGGCGCGATCCATCTTGACCGCATCGCGCAGGCGGTTCTCGACCTCGCGCTGGTTGCGCTGCGGGCCCATGTCGATGAAGTCGATGACGATCAGGCCGCCGAGGTCGCGAATGCGCAGCTGCCGCGCGATCTCGTCGGCTGCTTCCAGGTTGGTGTTCAGCGCCGTGGTCTCGATGTCTTCGCCCTTGGTGGCGCGCGCCGAGTTGATGTCGATGGAGAGCAGCGCCTCGGTGTGATCGATGACGATGCTGCCGCCGGAGGGCAGTTCCACCAGGTGCGAATAGGCGCTCTCGATCTGGCTCTCGATCTGGAAGCGGGTGAACAGCGGGACCGGGTCGTCATAGCGCTTCAGCTTGCGCAGGTTGTGCGGCATCACCCGTTCCATGAACAGGCGGGCCTCCTCGTAGACTTCCTCGTCGTCGACCAGGATTTCGCCGATTTCGTTCGAGAAGTGATCGCGCAGGGCGCGCAGGATGGCGTTGCTTTCCTGGTAGATCAGGAAGGGTGCGGGCCGCTCGATCGCCGTGCGCTTGATGGCTTCCCATACCTGCAGCAGGGTATCGAGATCCCACTGCAGTTCCTCGAGGCTGCGCCCGACGCCGGCGGTGCGCACAATGGCGCCCATGCCGTCCGGCACTTCCAGGCCTTCCATCGCTTCGCGCACGGCGTCGCGGTCATCGCCCTGGATGCGGCGCGACACGCCGCCGGCCTTCGGGTTGTTGGGCATCAGGACCAGGAACCGCCCGGCCAGGCTGAGGTAGGTGGTCAGCGCGGCGCCCTTGTTGCCGCGCTCGTCCTTTTCCACCTGGACCACGATTTCCTGGCCCTCGCGCAGCGCGTCGCGGATGTTCACGCGGCTGCCGTTCCGGTCGGCGTCGCCGACGAAATACTCGGGCGAGATTTCCTTCAGCGGCAGGAAGCCGTGGCGGTCCGCGCCGAAATCGACGAAGGCGGCTTCCAGGCTGGGTTCGAGGCGCGTGATGCGCCCCTTGTAGATGTTGGCCTTACGCTGTTCGCGTGAGGGGATCTCGATGTCGAGGTCGTAGAGCTTCTGGCCGTCGACGACGGCCACCCGCAACTCTTCGCGCTGAGTTGCGTTCACCAGCATTCTTTTCATTAATCTTGACTCGCTGTTCCAGGTCGGTCGCGCGCATCCGGTTGCCGGAGGCGGGCGCTGCAGCGCAGGCGGGGTGCGGGCACGGGGCGGCAGTCCCGGCGGGTGCCGGGATGCGCAGCCAGGCGATGAGGACCCAGTAGAAAATTCCGGTCATATCATCCGTGCCGGTCACCGCCCGCGGCCTGCTGCGCGCTCCTCTCGCCTGGTGACCCGCAGGATCGGAGCCAGGGTGGGCGCGGCGGCCGAGCGATGGGAAGAAACCTGTTGCATGCCGGTCAGCGAAAAGTACGCCACCGGCCCGTTCTAACCAGGGGCCGGGCCCAGCGCCAGGGCATCAGCCGCACGGCGCATGGGGTCCGGTCCGTGGCGTACTATAGCAACGACCAAGTCCCCCAGCAATCGCTAAGCTCCTGAATCCGGGAGGAGAATTTGAACTCGACGACGAACGGGCCGCGCCCCGCGGTGCAGTTCCTGGAGATCGCCCCCGAGGCCGCCGGCCAGCGGCTCGACAATTTCCTGGTCGCCCGCCTGAAGGGCGTGCCGAAATCTCACGTCTACCGCCTGCTCCGCAAGGGCGAGGTGCGGGTCAACAAGGGCCGGGCCAAGCCGGACTACCGGCTGGCAGCCGGGGACGTGGTGCGGCTGCCGCCCGTGCGCCGCCCGGAGCCCGGCGCCCCCGCGCCGGGCGGGCGCGCCGCGGGGCAGCGGCTGGAAGCGAGCATCCTGCACGAGGACGACCGCCTGATCGTGCTGGACAAGCCTTCCGGGATTGCCGTCCATGGCGGCAGCGGCTTGTCGCATGGCGTGATCGAGGCGCTGCGGGCGGCGCGGCCCGAGGCGCCTTATCTCGAGCTGGTGCACCGGCTCGACCGGGACACCAGCGGCTGCCTGCTGGTCGCCAAGCGACGCAGCGCGCTGCGGGCGCTGCACGAGTTGCTGCGGACCGGCCGGGTGGAGAAGCGCTACCTGGCGCTGGTGCAGGGCAGCTGGCAGCTGGGGCAGGTGAAGCTGGAGGACCGGCTGCGCAAGACCGTGCGCGGCGGCGAGCGCGTGGTGACCGTGGACGAGAGCGGCAAGGCGGCGGCCAGCATCTTCCGCCCGGTGGAGATCGGCAACACGGCTTCGCTGCTGGAGGTCAGGATCATGACGGGCCGCACCCACCAGATCCGCGTCCAGGCCGCCGAGGCCGGCCACCCGCTGGCCGGCGACGATCGCTACGGCGACCGCGACTTCAACCGGCAGATGAAGCGGCTGGGACTGGACCGGCTGTTTCTCCACGCGGCCTCGATCGGCTGGGAGGACCCGGCCAGCGGCGAGTGGCGGCTGTACTCCGCGCCCTTGCCGGACGACCTGCGTGCAGTGCTGTCGCGGCTGGAGCAGGTCCGTGGCTGACGGGCGCCGCCTGGTGGTGTTCGACTGGGACGGCACCCTGATGGATTCCACGGGACAGATCGTGGCCGCGGCGATGGCCACGATCAGTGACCTGGGCCTGCCCGAGCGGCCGCCCGACGCGGTGCGCAACATCATCGGGCTGGGGTTGCGCGAAGGCTGGCACCAGTTGTTTCCCGAACTCGACGCGGACGGCTTCGCCGCGTTCGTCGAGGCCTACCGGGAGCGCTTCCTCTCGCCGGACTTCCAGACCGCCCGCCTGTTCGAGCGGGCCGCCGAGGTGGTCGAGGAACTGGCCGGGCGGGGGTTGGCGCTCGCCGTGGCCACCGGGAAGAGCCGGCGCGGACTGGATCGCGATCTCGCCAGCACGGGGCTGGGACGGTTCATGCACGCCTCGCGCACGGCGGACGAGACGCGCTCCAAACCGGATCCGGCGATGTTGCTGGAACTCATGCAGGAGCTGGGCGCCGACGCGGCCTCGACGGTCATGGTCGGCGACACGGAGTGGGACCTGGAGATGGCGCGACGGGCGAGCGTCCCGGCGGTAGCGGCGGCCTACGGGGCGCATGCGCGCGACCGGCTCGAGCGCTTCAGGCCGTTGGCCTGCATCCACGCGATCGAGGCGCTGCCGGCGCTGCTCGACTGAGCCGCGCCCCGGCCGGTTCAGGGTACCGGTATCCCCAGGCGGCGCAGCGCGCCGGCCAGCCAGATCAGCGGCAAGCCGATCAGGCCGGTGGGGTCCTGGCTGTCGATACGCTCGAACAGGGCGATGCCGAGCGCCTCGGCCCGGAAGCTGCCGGCGCAATCGAAGGGGCGTTCCCGCTCGACGTAGCGGTGAATCTCGTCGGCCGCGAGCGGCCGGAACACGACCCGCGTGATGTCGATATGCTCATCCGGCTCGCCGTCCGCCGCGGGACCGAGCACGCAGACCGCGGTCAGGAACTCGACGTACCGCCCGGCGGAGCGGGTCAGCTGGGCGATCGCCTCCGCCGCGTCACCGGGCTTGCCCAGCACGTCGTCGCCGCGCACCGCCACCTGGTCCGAGCCGATGACGACGGCCCCGGGATGGCTCGCCGCCACCGTCTCGGCCTTGCGCCGGGCCAGGCGTCGCACCAGCTCGGCGGGGGACTCGCCCGGCTGCCGCGCCTCGTCGATGTCGGCGGGCTGCTGCCGGAAGGGCAGCTGGAAGCGTTCCAGCAGGGCGCGGCGATAGGGCGAGGCGGAGGCCAGGACCAGGGCCGGCCCGGCCCCGGCGGCGGAGTGAGTGGCGTTCATGTCGCTCACGTTACCTCGCGTCGTCCCGGCAGGCAAAACCCGACTGCATTCAGGGCTTTGACAGGAAAGTCATGGCTCGATATTCTAGCCGGCTTATGTCCGCCGAGCTTGACCGGTCGTTGGAGCCTGCGGCCCTGGCCGCCAGGGACCGGCGCTGGTCGGCCGACACGCCCCTGGGCGACTGGCCGCGGCTGGCGGCGCTCGAGCCGGCCGGCCGCGACGCGGGGCAGCCGGTGCGGGTCAGCGTGCACTGGCGGGAAGACGAGCACGGGCGCCCGCTGCTCGAGGGTGCGCTGGAACTGCGCCTCGGCGCGACCTGCCAGCGCTGCCTCGAGCCGATGGAGCTCGAGTTGCAGGTGCGGCCGAAGCTGTTGTTCGGCGACCCGGCGCAACTGGGCGCGGCGCTGGAGGAGGCGGGGTTCGAGCCCTGCGAGCTGGAGCCGGGCACGACGCTGCGGCAGCTGCTCGAAGACGAGATATTGCTGGCGCTGCCGGTCTTCCCGGTGCACCAGCGGGAAGAAGATTGCGGTGCGCTGGCCGAGAAGCTGGCGCAACTGGAGCCCGACCAGGACGGGCGGAGCGGAGCGAGCCCCTTTGCGGTGCTCGCAGAACTGAAGCGCAAGAACTGATTGACGGAGCATCGCCACCATGGCTGTACAAAAGAGTCGCAAGACCCCCTCCAAGCGCGGCATGCGCCGCTCCCACGACGCCCTCGGCAAGCCCACCCTGTCGGTGGACCCGACCAGCGGCGAGACGCATCGGCGGCATCACGTGAGTGCCGACGGCTTCTATCGCGGCAAGAAGGTCATCCAGACCGCCGCGCTGCCGGACGAGGAATAACGCGCCGGGCGTGGCGCGGCCGTCCGCCGCGCCCGCCCGTTCCGCTGCCGCCATGTCCCAGGCGCTGACTATCGCGATCGACGCCATGGGCGGCGACCACGCGCCCTCGGTGCCGGTCGGCGCGACGCTGGCGCTGCTGCGCCGGCAACCCCAGCTGCAGGCCATCCTGGTCGGCCCGCCCGACCAGCTCGAGCCCCTGCTCGCGAGTTGCCCGGCGAGACTGCGGGAGCGCCTGGCGGTCGCGGCGGCCAGCCAGGTGGTCGGCATGGACGAGCCGCCGGCCGAGGCGCTGCGCCGCAAGCGCGATTCCTCGATGCGCGTGGCGATCAACATGGTGCAGGCGGGGCGGGCCCAGGCCTGCGTCAGCGCCGGCAACACCGGCGCGCTGATGGCGACCGCGAAGTTCGTGCTGAAAATGCTGCCGGGGGTCGATCGCCCGGCGATCGTCTCCGCCATCCCGGCGCTGGGCGGCCATACCCTGATGCTGGACCTGGGCGCGAATACCGTCTGCACGGCCCGCCAGCTGTGCGAGTTCGCCGTGATGGGCGATATCGTGGCCAGCGACCTGCACGGCGTCGGCAGCCCGCGCATCGGCCTGCTCAACATCGGCACCGAGGACATCAAGGGCAACAGCACGCTGAAGCAGGCGCACCAGTGGCTGCGCGCCAGCGAGCTCAATTACCAGGGCTTCATCGAGGGCACGGACATCATGTCCGGCCGCATGGACGTGGTGGTGACGGACGGCTTTACCGGCAACGTGGCCCTGAAGACCATCGAGGGCACGGCGCGCATGCTGGCCCGGGTCACGCGCGAGGAGATCAAGCGCAGCCTGTTGCGCCGCACCATGGCGCTGGGCGCCGCGCCCCTCTTTCGCTCCCTGGCCGCGCGCATCGACCCGCGCCGTTACAATGGCGCGAGCTTCGTCGGCCTGCAGGGCATCGTGATCAAGAGCCACGGCGGCGCCGACGAGACGGCGTTCGCCACGGCGCTCGAGACGGCCGTGCTGGAAGTGCGCAAGGGCGTGCCGACGCGGATCGGGCAGGTGATGGCCCAGCAGTCCTTCGACGAGGAGACAGGGTGATCTATTCGCGCATCATCGGTACCGGCCGATACCTCCCGGAGCAGGTGCTGACGAATGCCGACCTGGAGCGGATGGTCGACACCACCGACGAGTGGATCCGGAGCCGCAGCGGCATCGAGCGCCGCCACATCGCGGTCGAGGGCGAGGGCACGACCGACCTGTGCGAGAAGGCGGCGCGGGCGGCCCTGGACGCGGCCGGCATCGCCCCGGAAGAGCTCGACCTGATCGTCGTGGGCACGACCACCCCGGACCAGGTGTTCCCCAATACCGGGGTCCTGCTGCAGGCGCGCCTCGGCATCCACGGTTGCCCGGCCTTCAGCCTCGAGGCGGCCTGCACCGGCTTCATCTATGCGCTGGCCGTGGCCGACAAGTTCATCCAGTCGGGCAGCGCCAGGACGGCGCTGGTGGTGGGCGCGGAGACCATCAGCCGCATGGTGGACTGGACCGACCGGGCGACGGCGGTACTGTTCGGCGACGGGGCCGGCGCGGTCGTGCTGCGGGCCGACTCGGCGCCCGGTGTGGTGTCCACGCACCTGCACGCGGACGGCCAGTACAAGGACCTGCTGTATTTCCCCACCGGCGTCGGCACGGGCATGCGGCCGGTCGGGGGCGACAACGCCATCCAGATGAAGGGCAACGAGGTCTTCAAGGTGGCCGTGAACACGCTCGGGCGCATCGTCGACGAGACCCTGGCGGCCAACGGGCTGGAGAAGAAGGACATCGACTGGCTGATTCCGCACCAGGCGAACATCCGCATCATCCAGGCGACCGCCAGGAAACTCGAACTGCCGATGGAACGGGTCGTGCTGACAGTCCAGGAGACCGGGAATACCTCGGCGGCCTCGGTGCCGATGGCGCTGGACGTCGCGGTCCGGGACGGGCGAATCAACTCCGGCGACCTCCTGCTGCTGGAGGCCTTCGGCGGCGGCTTTACCTGGGGTTCAGCTCTCGTACGCTGGTAGCCGCCGCTGGGCCACCACGGCCGTCAGGCGCAGCAGCGCCGGCAGCGCCACGGCCCAGCAGAGACCCACCAGGAGCGCATAGAGCCAGCCCGAGATGGCCAGCTCCACGGCGCCGATGCGCGCGCCTACCCAGTACGAGAAGCCCCCGCCCAACAGCCCGAACACCGCGGCCAGGGCCGGGCGCGGGCGCAGCCAGCCGAGGGAGTGGCCGACCGTCAGCGAGAATGCCATCCAGAGCGTGACCAGCCAGACCGGGGCCAGCCAGGGCGAGGGCCACGCCGCGGCGTAGCTCAGCGCGCCCGACAGGGACCAGGCGCTGTCGATCAGGATCCCGGCCAGCCCGAAGACCATCAGGGCGGCGACGTCGTAGCGGGGCTGGGTGGTGAGGCGGAAATGCAGCAGGGCGAAGCCGGCGAAGGCCAGCGGCCCGGACCACGCGAGGCCGGCCGCGGCGCCGAACACGGTGGCGGCCCAGACGATGTTGAAGGCGACGGCGTTGACCACCGTCGGAATCCAGGGAGATGCGGAAGCGATGCGCGCGTTCATGTAAGCTATTTCGAATCGTGCCGCTGCATGGATTCGCGGCACCCCCTGCCCAGAGGTTGCCCCGATCATGACCGAAAAAGAAGGCTCCGCCCAGTTCCACAGCTGGCGGCCCCATCCCTGGCACGGCCTGAGCCCCGGCACCAATCCGCCGCTCGAGGTCCGCGCCTACATCGAGATCACGCCCTTCGACCTGGTGAAGTACGAGGTCGACAAGGAATCCGGCTATACCATCGTGGACCGCCCCCAGCGCACCTCCGCGGCGCCGCCCGTGCTGTATGGTTTCATCCCGCAGACCTACTGCGACGAGCATGTGCGCCGGCTGACGCCCGGCGCCAAGCGCGCGGACGGGGACCCGCTCGACATCTGCGTGATCAGCGAGCGCCAGATCGAGCGCGGCGACATCCTGCTGAATTCCCGGGTGATCGGCGGCATCCAGATGATCGACGGCGGCGAGGCGGACGACAAGATCATCGCCGTCCTGCGCAACGACTACATCTGGAGCGAAGCCCACGACATCAAGGACCTGCCGGACGTCCTCATCCAGCGGCTGCAGCACTATTTCAGCACCTACAAGATGGGGGCGAACATGACGTCCGGCGTGCAGATCACCGACATCTACGGCCGCGACCATGCGGCCAAGGTGGTCACCGCGGCGATCCGCGACTACGACGAGGTGTTCGGGGCCAGCCAGCGCGCCTGGGAACAGCTCGAGGAGCGGATGCTGGGCGATTCGGGCGGGAAGCAGGGCGCCGACTGAGAGGCCGGGCGCCGCCTCAGCGGTGCAGTTCGTCGTACAGGGCCTCGAACTCCGCGGTGAGCTTGTGGCGCGGTGCGAGGTGAATCAGCGGCAGGCACTGCTCGTGCGACTCGCGCATTTTCACGCTGGTTGAGAGCATGGTCTCGAGCACCGGCAGGCCCTCCTCACGCAGTTCCTGGACCAGCCGCTGGGGCAGGTTGGCGCGAGCCATGAACTGGTTGATCACGATGCCCTCGAGCTCGAGCTCCGGGTTGTGGTCGGCGCGCGTCTCCTCGAGGTTTTCCATCAGCGTGTACAGCGCGCGGCGCGAGAAGTCGTCGCAGTCGAAGGGGATCAGGCAGCTGTCCGCGGCGATCAGCGCCGAGAGCGTGTAGAAATTGAACGCCGGCGGCGTGTCGACGTAGATGGCGTCGAACTGCTCGGCGAGCCGCAGCAGCAGTTCCTTCAGCTTGTAGATCTTGTGCTTGGCCTCCAGCTTGGCCTGCAGCTCGGCGAGCTCCGGCGACGAGGCCAGCACGTGCAGCCCCTCGAACTCCGTCGGCGTGACGTAGCGCAGGGGATCGCGGGGCAGCAGGCGGATCGACAGGGCGTCGTCGAAGAAGTGCGCGATGTCGGCCTCCGCCGTTTCCCAGGCGTCGCCCAGGAGGTACTGGCTGGCATTGCCCTGGGCGTCGAGATCGACCACCAGCGTGTCGCGGCCGCGGGCCGCGCTGATGGCGGCCAGGTTGGCGGTGATGCTGGACTTGCCGACCCCGCCCTTCTGGTTGAAAACGACCCTGCGCATGGAATCTCCCGGCCGTCCGGCGCCTCAGAGCACCGGGGCCGGGTCTTTCTCGCGGCGGCGGGCGATGCGCTCGCGCAGCTGGTTACGGCGCTCGCCGAGCTTCCTGGCCCGCCTGGCCGGGTCGCGCAGCAGGCGGAAACCCGAGTCGTACTTGCTGCGGAACTCGCAGAAGTCCTGGTAGGCCTCGATCTCGTGGCGGAGTTCGCGGAAGGCGAGTTCGATCATGATGGCGTCGTCCAGCAGGCCGATGCCGGGGATGTCGTCGGGGATGATGTCCTCGGGGTCGGAGAAATAGACCAGCACCGCCAGCAGGCGCTCGCGCTCGCCCCGCGTCAGCGGCCAGTCCTCGTCCTCCATGATGTCGATCATGGCCTGCAGGCGGTCGATCCGCTCGCGCACGTAGTTGGGCACCTTGCGGCCCTCGATCTGCAGCAGCAGGCTGCGGGCGGCATCCAGGATATCGGTCTCTTCGGCGTCCCGGACGGTCAGTCGCGCCTTGCGCATGGCATCCCGCATGTGCTTGATGTCCCGGGCGCTGAGTTCGATCGAGATCCTGAGGCTCATGGCGTGTCTCCCTGTGGGTGCAGGAAGCCTAAGGTTCGTCCGCAGGGCCGTCAACCGCGGGACGTGCCGGCCGTGCCCCCGAGCGGCGCGACGGTTAGAATATGCGCTGTCATTCGGACGCCTGGCGGTACGAGCCTTGCTGCGAGCCTGTTGGAAAAATGCCTGGCTGACCTGCCTGCTGCTGGCCGGCAATCCCGTGCTGGCGGCCAGCTTCATCCTGCCGCCGGAAGACGTCGACCTGGTCGGCGTGCCGACCTGGATGCATACCCGCCACGAGGACACGCTCCTCGACGTGGCGCGTGACTACAGCGTGGGCTATCACGAGCTGCAGCGGGCCAACCCCGGCGTCGACACCTGGATTCCCGGCAACGGCACGCGCGTGCTGCTGCCGACCCGCTATGTGCTGCCGGCCGGCCCGCGCGAGGGCGTGATCATCAACCTGCCCGAGTACCGGCTGTACTACTTCCCCAAGCCGGAAAAGGGCGAGCCCGCGCAGGTCATGACCTATCCCATCAGCATCGGCAAGATGGACTGGGACACGCCGCTGGGGACGCACAAGATCGTCGCCAAGCACGAGAACCCGTCCTGGTATCCGCCCGAGTCGATCCGCCAGGCGCGCGCCGAGCGCGGCGAGATCCTCCCGCGCGTGGTGCCGCCCGGGCCGGACAATCCGCTCGGCAATTACTCCATGCGGCTCAACCTGACTTCCTACCTGATCCACGGCACCAACAACCCGGACGGCGTCGGCATGCGCGTGACTTCCGGCTGCATCCGCATGTTTCCCGAGCACATCGAGTACCTGTTCCCGCTGGTGCCGCTGGGCACGCCGGTGCGCATCATGAGCGAGCCGATCAAGGTCGGCTGGGCCTTCGACACGCTGTACGCGGAGGTGCATCCGCCGCTGGAGGAGGAGAGCGAGTCGCAGCTGCGGATGCGTTTCACCAGCCTGCTGCGGGCCGCGGCCTACGAGCGCGGGGTCGAGATCGACTGGGCGCGGGCCGATGCGATCTTCGCCGCCGCCACCGGGGTGCCGACCGAGGTGCCGCTGCGCGAGCTGCGGGCCGCCAGCGACTAGGGCTGCGCGCGCGAGCGCGATACCCGGGCGAAAAAAAAGGCCGCAGCGAACTGCGGCCTTTCTCTTGGGTGCGAACCCGTCTTACTTCGTCATGGAGCGCTGGAACATCCGCTCGATGCGATCCGTGTTGGCGGCAGCGGCGGCCTGGGCCTCGCTGGCGGCCTGGGCGGCGCGGTTGGCGGTGTTCTGGGCGTTGGTGGCAATGCGCTTGGCTTCCTCGGCACCGGCGGTGGCCGCGCGGGCTTCGCTCAGAGCCTGCTCAGCCGTGGCGCGCACGGCGTCGAGATCTTCCGGAGTCACGGTGGCACAGCCACTGGTCACGCCGAGCGCAAGGATGGCGGCGCCAACATAGAGAAAGTTCTTCTTCATGGATTGCAATCCCCTGGTGGATACGTTGGTTCTTAAACAAGCTTGTGTGGCGGCAGAGTCATTCCGCCGCAGTTACGCGCGGGCCATAACTTACATAACGCAGCAGGCCAATACAAGCGCGGTTCTGTTACAGCGGGAGCGCCAGGCAGGGCTTGCCGGGCGTACGCAGCTGCTGTATATATATCCACTACTGTGTATTCGAACAGGTATGAGTCATGGCAGACAAACTTACGGCGCGACAACGCCAGGTGCTCGAACTGGTGCGCGAACACATCGAGGACTCCGGCATGCCGCCGACCCGGGCTGAGATCGCCACGGCGCTCGGCTTCCGCTCCGCCAATGCCGCCGAGGAACACCTGCGTGCGCTGGCCCGCAAGGGCGTGATCGAACTCCTGCCCGGGGCCTCGCGCGGCATCCGCCTGCAGGAGCCCGCCCGGGACGAGGACAGCCTGCCGCTGGTCGGGCGGGTGGCGGCCGGCCGGCCGATCCTGGCCGAGGAGCACATCCAGGGTCATTACCGGGTCGATCCGGCGCTGTTCCGGCCGCGGCCCCATTACCTGCTGCAGGTCCAGGGCATGAGCATGAAGGACGCCGGGATTTTCGACGGCGACCTGGTCGCGGTGCATCGCAGCCCCGACGTCCGCAGCCGGCAGATCGTGGTGGCCCGCCTCGACGACGAGGTGACGGTCAAGCGCTATCGCCAGGAAGGGAAGATCGTCTGGCTGCTGCCGGAGAACGCCGACTTCGAACCCATCCGGGTCGATCTCGACCGCCAGCCCATCGTCATCGAGGGCGTGGTGGTGGGCGTCGTGCGGCGCAGCTGAGACCGGGCAGTCGGCCGTATGGGCGAGGCCTCCATGCATGCGCTCCTGGACGACCCGCGGCTGTGGCGCGCGGGACGCCGGGACCTGCGCTGGCCGGTGCTGCCCAGCGGCCACCCGGCGCTCGACGCCTGGCTGCCGGGCGGCGGCTGGCCGGCCGCGCGCCTGACCGAGATCGCCGTGGAGCGCTGGGGCAGCGGCGAGTTCGCACTGCTGCTGCCGTTGCTGGCGCAACTGTCGAAAAATGAAGCGAGCCAGGCCGGGCGCTGGCTGGCCTTGATCAATCCACCCTTCCTGCCATATCCGCCGGCGCTGGCCGCTGCCGGCATCGACCCGGCGCGGCTGCTGCTGGTACGGCCCGGCAACGACGCCGAGACGCTGTGGGCGGCCGAGCAGGCGCTGCGCTCGGGCGGCTGCGCCATCGTGCTGGCCTGGGTCGGCCGGGCGGCCGGCCCCTGCCTGCGCCGGCTGCAGCTGGCCACGGAAGCCGGCCGCACTCCGCTGTTGCTGTTCCGTCCCCCGGCGGCGCTGGCCGCACCGTCGCCGGCATCCCTGCGGCTGCGCGTGGCAGCCGGCGCCCGGGGCGCCAGCCTGCATCTGCACAAGCACCAGGGCAGCAAGCCCGCCGCACTGTCGCTGGCCCCGCTCCAGCCCCGATGAGCCGGGCGAGTGCCCAGTTGCGCCCGGAACCGGCCGGGACGCAGGCGGCCCCGTCGCCGCCGTCCGGGTTGCGGCCCGATCGAGGCCGTGGTCCGGCGCCGCTGTGGCTGTGCCTGGGCCTGCCGCGGCTGCCCCTGGACGCGAGCGGGGCCGGCCGGGCGGAGGAGGAAGCCGGCGCGGTAATCGGCCCGGACGGCCGGGTGGTGCAGGCGACTGCGCCGGCCGCGGCCGCCGGGGTGGCGCCGGGCCTGGCGCTGAACGCGGCGCTTGCGCTGTGCCCCGGCATGCGGGTGCAGGCGCGCGACGAAGCGGCGGAACGGGCCCGCCTGGAGCGTCTCGCGGCCTGGGCCGGCGCGTTCACTCCGCTGGTCAGCCTGGAACCGCCGGCCGCACTGCTGCTCGAGGTGCGCGGCAGCCTGCGCCTGTTCGGCGGCCTCGAGGCCCTGCGGCTGCGCTTGCGCCGGGCGCTGGCCCGGACCGGGCACGCGGGCTTCGACGCCGTGGCGCCGACGCCGCTGGCGGCCCTGTGGCTGGCGCGCGCCGGGGACCCGGAGGCCGTCATCGAGCTGGCCGCCCTGGCCGGCCGGCTCGGGGGCCTGTCACCGCGGGTCACGGGCTGGCCGCCGCCCGTGCTGGAGAAGCTGCAAAGCCTCGGTGTCGCGACCCTGGCGGACTGCCTGCGGCTGCCGCGCGACGGGCTGGCGCGGCGCCTCGGCCCCGGCCCGCTGGCGGACCTCGACCGGGCGCTGGGCCGGCGCCCCGACCCGCGCACCGCTTTCCGCCTGCCGCCGCGGTATCACGCCGTGGTGGAGTTGGGCGCGGAGACGGCCGATACGGGCTTGCTGGCGCGGGTGGCCCAGGGCCTGTTCGCCGAGCTGGAGGGCTTCCTGCGCGCCTGCCAGCGCGCTGTCACCCGCATCGAGGTGCAGTTGCGGCACCTCGGCCGCGGGCCGACCCTGCTGCAGCTCGGCCTGGCGGCGCCGGGTCTCGAGGCGGCCCGGTTCGGGGCGCTGTTCGTGGCACGCCTGGAGCGGATGACGCTGCCGGCGCCGGTGATCGCCCTGGTGGTGGCGGCGGAGCCCGGCGAGGCGCTGGTGCCGGCCCGCGCCGGCCTGTTCGGCGACGAGCAGGGCGGCCTGGCCGGGCTGCAGCTGGTCGAGCGCCTGCGGGCGCGGCTGGGGCGCGAGGCGGTGCAGGGGCTGATGCTG
>NZ_JAALFH010000065.1:0-19684 GCF_011058255.1 Thioalkalivibrio sp. XN8
GCCGGCGCCGGCCCCGCTGGGGCTGCGCTGCCTGCTGAGCGGCGGCGGGCCGCTGTCGCGCGAGGCCGCCGCCCCCGCCCTGGCCCGGGACTGGCCGCTCTGGCAGGGCTGGGGCATGACCGAGACCTGCTCCCACGTGGCGGCGACGCCGGTGGACGAGCACTGGCAGCCCGGCGTGGTCGGCCGGCCGCTGCCCGGCGTGACCCTGGCGCTGGATCCCCGCAGCGATCGCATCCGGATCGCCGGCCCGGTGGTCATGGCGGGGTACGCGACGGCCGACGGCGCGACCGGCGCCGGCCTCGAGCCCGACGGCGGCCTGCTCAGCAACGACCTCGGCGCATGGCTGCCCGACGGGCGGCTGCGGCTGCTGGGGCGCGCGGACACCATGATCGTCAGCGGCGGCATCAATATCGACCCGGAAGCGGTGGAAGCAGGCCTGCTGGCGTGCCCGGGCGTCGACGAGGCCGGGGTGACGGGCCGGCCGGATCCGCGCTGGGGCCAGCTCGTGCTGGCGCTTTACGCCGGCCCGGCCGAGCCGGGCGCAGTGGCGCAATGGGCGCGCGACCACCTGCCCTCCGCCAGCCGCCCCCGCCGGTTCATCCGCGTGGCGCGGCTGCCGCGGAACGCGATGGGCAAAATCTCACGGGCTGAGCTGGCCGAGCTCGGGCTCGAAGCCGAGGCCGGGGCGTCCGGGTAACTCGAGCGTCCCGCCGGGCGCCGGCGCAGGGCCGAGCAGCGTGCTCAGCCAGCTGGCGGTGTCCAGGCCGTGGGCCAGCCCGTTGTCCAGGACCGCAGCCAGGTGCGCCGACAGCCATAGCCCGACCGCGGTGTCGACGCTGCTGGTGACGACGCTCTCGGTGCGCGGCCGCAAGGCAAGCGCGAGCACCCGCGAGGGGCCGCCGACCACCATCGGCTTCAGGATCTGGCGCCGCACCGGCAGCGCGGTCTCCTCCGGCCAGGCGGCCAGCGACTCGTCCAGCGCAAGCGAGAATTCCACCATGGCCTGGAGGCGCGCCAGGGCCGCGGCGTCGGCATCGTGGGCGGGTTCCTCGAGGGCCTCGATCGGCAGGCCGGCGAACTGCGGCAGCGTGCGCTCGGCTGCCGCGACCGTCCAGCCCCGATTGACGTCCAGCCGCAGGCTCAGCCCCTCCGGCAGCGACGCCATGGCCGCCAGGAACAGCGGCAGTTCCTCTGCCAGCGGCGCCGTCGCGAGCTTCAGCTTGGCCACCTCGAAACCCTGGCGGCGGGCGGCGGCCAGCCGTTCGCCAAGGCCCTCGTCCACCGCGCCGACGAAGGCGTTGACCCGCACCCGGCCCGCGGCGTCCGGGCGCAGGTGGCGGTACAGCGGCACGCCGGCGCGGCGGGCCGCGAGGTCCAGCAGGGCGCATTCCAGGCCGCAGCGCGCGGCCCGGTGCTCCAGCCCGGGCAGCCGCTCGCGCGCGGTTTCGGGGGCGAGTCCCGGCAGCGCCTCCACGGCGCGGCGCAGCGCCGCCTCGGCCAGCTCGGCGGTCTCGGTCCCGGCGCCCGGGAGGCCGGCGGTCTCGCCCCAGCCGTGCGCACCCTCGTCGTCCTCGATGCGGACCAGCCAGCCGCGCCGCAGCACGGTGGCCCCGCGCGCGCACTTCCACGGTTGCGACAGCGGGATGGCGTAGGGATGCAGCTCGACCCGGGCGAGCGCCGGCGCCGCCGCCGGCTCAGTCACCGAGGCCACCCCAGTAGACGCCGACGCAAAGGAGCAAGCCGTAGATGAACTGCAGCCGCGCGGTGTCGCCGAGCAGCGTGTTGAAGGCCGGGCCCACCGGCTCGGTGACGAAGCGGCGCACCAGCAACGCCGCCCAGGGCAATACCAGCAGCGGCCACAACCAGCCCGGCCGCTGCAGCCAGGCCAGCACCGGCAGGGCCGCGAAGGGCAGCGTCATCAGCGTCGCGTACTCGAGCCGGCTGGCCCGCGCGCCGTAGACCACGGCGACGGTGCGGCGTCCCGCACGGGCATCGTTCTCCCGGTCCCGGTAGTTGTTCACCACCAGCACGGCCGCCGCCGGCATGCCGAGCAGCGCGCCCGCGAGCAGGGCGGTGCCGTCGAAGCGGCCGGCCTGGAGGTAGTGGCTGCCCGCCACGGCAGCGAGGCCGAAGAACAGCCAGACGAACATCTCGCCGAGGCTGGAATAAGCGATCGGGCGCGCGCCGCCGCTGTAACCCCAGGCGCAGACGATGGAAGCCACGCCGATGGCCAGGATGGGCCAGCCGCCAATCCAGGCCAGCCAGAGGCCGAGCGCGCCGGCGCCGGCGAAAGCCGCGACCGCGGCCCGCTTTACCGCCGTCGGCGGCAGCCAGCCTTCGGCGGTGGCGCGGCGCGGGCCCAGCCGGGTGCCCGGGTCGTCGGCGCCGCGCTCGAAGTCGGCCACGTCGTTGTGGAGGTTGGTGCCCACCTGGATCAGCAGCGCCGCGAGGACGGTGACGGCGAACACGCCCCAGGCCACCTGCCCGGTGTCCGCGGCGGCCAGCGCGGTCCCCACCAGCACCGGCACCACCGCGACCCACAGCGTGCGCGGACGACTGGCGCTGAGCCAGTGCTGCAGCAGCAGGCGGGGGGTGGCGGTACTCACGCGCTCAGGGACGGCGCGGGAACTTGTCGAAATCGGGCTTGCGCTTCTCGAGGAAAGCGTCGCGGCCCTCCTGCCCCTCCGCCGTCATGTAGAACATCGCGGTCGCGTTCCCGGCCAGCTCCTGGATGCCCGCCAGGCCGTCGGTGTCGGCGTTGAAGGCGCACTTGAGCATCCGCAGCGCCGTCGGCGACAGTTCGAGCATGCGCCGGCACCACTCCACCGTCTCGGCCTCGAGCTGCGCCAGCGGCACCACGGTATTGACCAGTCCCATTGCCAGCGCCTGCTGCGCGTCGTACTGGCGGCACAGGAACCAGATCTCCTTGGCCTTCTTCATGCCGACCGTGCGGGCCAGCAGGCCGGCGCCGAGACCGGCGTCGAAGCTGCCGACGATCGGGCCGGTCTGGCCGAAGCGGGCGTTGTCGGCCGCGATGCTGAGGTCGCAGACCAGGTGCAGCACATGGCCGCCGCCGATGGCCCAGCCCGCCACCATGGCCACCACGGGCTTCGGCAGGCGGCGGATCTGCATCTGCAGATCGAGCACGTTCAGGTGCTGGGTGCCGGTCTCGTCCTTGTAACCGCCCTGCTCGCCGCGCACCCGCTGGTCGCCGCCCGAGCAGAAGGCCTTGCCGCCCTCCCCGGTCAGGATGATGACGCCGATCGAGGGCTCGTGATGGGCGTGGGTGAAGGCGCGCTGCAGTTCCATCACGGTCTCGGGCCGGAAGGCGTTGTGCACCTCGGGGCGGTTGATGGAGATGCGGGCGATGCCCTCCGCGTGCTGGTAGAGCACGTCGTTGAAATCGAGTTCGGCTACAGTCTTCCAGTCCATTTGCACACCGGCTGCGGGGCGAAAATGGGACATTGTACTTGGGGCCGGCAGGCCGTCCACCTGCGGGCGCCACCTGCCCCGCCGGGCGCCGGGGCGCTGCCGGGGCGGCGCCGGGGTGCGTGATACACTTTCGCGGTTGTGGCTGCCCCTTTCGAACCCTGAACCGTGGATTCCACGCCGCTCGAATCACATCTGCAACCGGCTTTCATCGATGAGCTCCCCCGGCGGCTCAGCGAAGCGCTCGCGAGCGCGCCGGCCTGCGGCTTCCTGAGCCTGACGCTGCCGGTACGCGACTTCCGCGGCAGCCCGGGGCTGCCGGCCGAGGGCCCCGCCGTGTGGTGGGGACGGCCGGGGGAACAGCGTTTCCGCGCCGGCACCGGCATCGCCTGGGAGCAGGCCGCGAACGGCGAGGGCCGCTTCGTCCGGCTCGGGGCGGAATGGCGCAGGCTGCGCGCCGGGTGGCGCGCCCTCGGCCTGGACGGCGCGCCCGCGACCCGGGCGGCGTTTCTCGGCTTCGCCTTCAGCCCCGACGCCGCGGACCCGCAGCTGCCGAACGCCATGCTGTGCGTGCCGCGGGCGGTGGTGGAGCGGCGGGGCAATACGACGCTGATGCATTTCAACGGCGCGCCGGGCGACGAGGCGGACGAACTGGTGACGGCCTGGAGCGAGGCCGCGCGCCAGCTGGTGGCGGCGGCCTGGCAGGGCACGCCGGCCACGGACGCGGCCCCGCAGGCAGCCGCCCCCGGGCTGCCGGCCGACGACCCGGCCTGGGACGAGCGCGTGCGGGTCGCGCTGGCCGCCATCGCCGGGCTGCCGCTGGAGAAACTCGTGCTCACCCGGCGGCTGCAGCTCGCGCTGGAACAGGCGCCGGCCGTGAACCGCGTGCTGGAGCGACTTGCGGCGCGCTACCCCGAGGCCGCGGTCTACGCGGTGCAACGCGACGGCACCAGCCTGGTCGGGGCGTCCCCGGAGCGCCTGCTGGGGCTGGAGCACGGCCTGGTCGTGGCCGACGCGCTCGCCGGCTCGGCGCCGCGCGCGACCTGCGACGACGCGGACCAGCAACTCGGGGGGCAGCTGCTCGGCGACCCCAAGGAGCGCGCCGAGCACGAGGTGGTGGTGCGGGAAATCTTGGCGGCGCTGGAGCCGTTGTGCACGGCCCTGATGGCCTCCCATGCACCGTCGCTGCTGCGGCTGTCCAACGTGCAGCATCTCGCCAGCCACGTGCATGGCCGGGTCCGCCCCGAGGTGGGCGTCTTCGAACTGCTCGAGCGCATGCACCCGACGCCGGCCGTGGGCGGCGCGCCGCGCGCCGCGGCGCTGGCCTGGCTGCGCGAGCACGGCGAGGCGAACCGCGGCTGGTACACGGGGGGCGTCGGCTGGCTGGACGATGCCGGCGGCGACGTCTGGGTGGCGCTGCGCTGCGCGCTGCTCGAGGGGCGCCGCGCCAGCCTGTATGCCGGCGCCGGCATCGTCGCCGGCTCGCGCCCGGAACAGGAATTGCGCGAGACCGGCTGGAAACTCCAGGCCATGCTCGAGGCGCTGGCGGTTGACTGACCAGGCCCGCCCCGGCGATCCCGGCGCTGCTGCCTTCGAGCGGGCCGTCGCCCTGCTCGACGGGCTGGCGGCGACGGGCGCGCGGCACGTGGTGGTGTCGCCCGGCTCCCGCTCGACGCCGCTGGCGCTGGCCGCCGCGCGCTGCGAGGGCTTCAGCCTGCACGTCGTGCCGGACGAGCGCTCCGCCGCTTTCTTCGCCCTCGGCCTCGCGCGCGGCACCGGCCAGCCCGCCGTCCTGGTGGCCACCTCCGGCTCCGCGGCCGCCCACTGGCTGCCGGCGGCGATCGAGGCCTGCGAGGACGAGCAGCCGCTGCTGCTCCTGAGTGCCGACCGGCCGGCCGAGCTGCTCCACTGCGGCGCCAACCAGGCCACCGAGCAGGCCAGCCTGTTCGCGGCGCACGCGCGCGCACTGTTCGCTCTGCCCGGCGATGCCACGGCGGCGCATGCCCGCGACGTCGGCCACCGGGCCGGCGCCGCCTGCCTCTGGCCCCGGCGCGGGCCGGTGCATGTGAATGTGGCTTTTCGCGAACCGCTGGTGCCGCTGGATGCCGGGCGCTGCGGGCCCTGGTCACCCGGCGACCGGTCGGTCCACCTGCCGGCGCGGACGACGCCGGACCTGGGCGCTGTCGCCGCGACCGCGGCGCAGCTGGGCGGGCGCCGCGGGGCCATCCTCGCCGGCCGCCTCGCTCCGGGCGACCCGGCGGCCGACGGCGTCATCGGCCTGGCGCTGGCGCTGGACTGCGCCATCATCGCCGATCCGCTGTCGGGCCTGCGCGCCGGCGCCCCCGCCGAGGCGCGCGTGCTCTGCGCCGGCGACGCGTTTCTGCGGGACCCTGCCGCCCCGTGTCCGGACTGGCTGATCCGGGTCGGGCAGCCGCCGGTGTCGCGCCATGTCGAGGCCTGGGCGGCGCGTTGCCCTGAAACCGTCCTGCTGGCCGGGACGCCGCAATGGGCGGACCCCTTGCGGCGCGCGGGGACCGTGCTGCTGGGCGATCCGGCCGCGACCCTGGCGATGCTGGCCGCCGCCGTCTCGCGGGCCGGCCTCCGGGCCGCCCCTTGGGATGCACTCGATCACTGCGAGGCGGCGGCGCGCGCCGCGCTGGCCCGGCTCGAGGCGCTGCCGGCGGAAGCCGGGCTGGTGGGCGCAATCGCCGCCGCGGCGCCCTCGGACACGCCCGTGTTCGTCGCCAACTCGCTGGTGGTGCGGGATTTCGACAGCTTCCTGTTCCGCCGCCCCGCCCCGCTGCGCCTCCACGCCAACCGCGGCGTCAGCGGCATCGACGGCAACCTGTCGACCGCCGCCGGCCTGGTCGCCGGCACGGGCCAGCCCGGGATCGCCGTCATCGGCGACCTGGCCCTGTTCCACGATCTCAACGCCCTGTCGCTGTGCGCCGCTCGCCCCCTCGTGGTGGTAGTGGTAAACAACGGCGGCGGCGCGATTTTTCGCCAGCTGCCGCAGGCCGTCCTGCCGGAGTTCGAGTCGCTCTGGCTGACGCCGCCGCAACTGGAGGTGGAACGCGCCGCGGCGCTGTTCGGGCTGGAATATGCACGCTTTGACGGGCCCGGGGCACTCGAAGCCGCTATAGTGGGCGCGCTCGCAGGGGCGCGCGGCGTGCTCCTGGAGCTGGTGGTCGACCGCGAAGCCAGCCATGCGGGGCGCCAGGCATGGTGGAGTTCGGTGCAGGCTGGCGGGTAACCGGAGCGAGGAATCAGCATGACGAGTCACCAGGAAGCTTTCGCCATCGTGCAGAACCTCGCCGGGGAGCTGTCCAAGGGCCAGGTCGAACTGCCCTCGCTGCCGGTGGTCGTCATGCGCTTGCGCAACGAGCTGGCCCAGTCGGGCTTCGACGTGCCGCGGCTGGCGCACCTGGCGGCGACGGAACCGGTGCTCGCCGGCTCCATCCTCACCATGGCGAACTCGGTGGCCTGCCGCCGGGCCGGGTCCGAGACGCTGGACCTGAAGATCGCCATCACGCGGATCGGCGCCGACAAGGTCCAGGCGCTGGCCTGGCGCTTCGCCATGCGGCAACTGAAGCAGAACAGCGATCTCGGCGCCTGCCGTGACCTGCTCGAGGAGGAGTGGTCACTGGGCCTGCGTATCGCCGCGGCCTGTCACCTGATCGCGGAGCGCAGCGGCGACATCAATCCCGACGAGGCGCTGGTGGTCGGGTTGATCCACAACGTCGGCCGGATCTACCTGCTCAGCCGGGCCGACGCCCATCCCGCCCTGTTCGAATCCCCCGCGGTGCTCAGCGAGCTGCTGGACATGTGGCACGTCAGCATCGGCCAGGCCATCGTCGAATCCTGGCATCTTCCCGAGGTCGCGGTCGAAGCCGTGGCCGCGCAGGCCGACGAAGACGATGGGCGCCATGGGTCGCTGACTTACGTGCTGCGCATCGCGCTCGCCCTGGCGGCCTCGACCGAGGTCCCGACGCCCGAGGAGCTCGAGGCGGTGGCGCAGTGGCGCGCCTGCCGGACCCTGAAGCTGGACGCCGGGGACCTCGGCGCGATCGCCGAGGGCCACGAGACGACCCGCGTCGAACTGGGCCTGATCGACTGAATCGAGCGTCGCGCGCCGGATTTCCGGCGCCCGCGGAACCAGTTCACGGTTTTCCCGGCCAGTCCCGGCAGGCCGTGCCGAAGGCCCGCCGCCGCCCGCTACAAGCTCTAGTTAAATCAATGTCTTGTGCTATATTCCCGAGTTGGCACGATATTCGCAGCATACCTCGCAGATATTGCTGGGAAGATGACATCATGGCGTCGCACTCCGACAACACATTGGCCAGGCCCGCACCGCGGCAACAGCGGTCGGGCGCTCGCGGCGGCGAGCGCCGGCCTGCCGGCGCCGAACCGTTGGCCCTGCTCCGGGCCCTCCAGCAGTCGCTCGAGCCCGCGGTGGTGGTCGATGTCTTCGCCCGGCGGCTGCACGAACACTACGGCGTCGAAGGCGTCGCCTTCGATCATCCCGAGCACGGCTGCAACTGGGGCACTGCCAGCAGGCCCGCCTTCGCCACCCGCCTGCAGCTGGACGACACGGCCCTGGGCCGTCTCGCCCTCTATCGCCAGCGGGCGTTCGACGCGCGCGAGCGCAGCGAACTGGACGTCCTGGCGGAACTTCTCGCGCAGCCGCTGCACAACGCCGTGCGCCACGCCTCCCTGCAGAAGCAGGCTTTCGAGGACGGGCTCACCAGGCTGCTCAACCGCCAGGCCCTCGATCGCATGCTGCCGCGTGAACTGGCGGCCGCCGAGCGCCAGGGCCACGAGCTGGCGGTGGTCATGATCGACCTTGATTTCCTCAAGCCCATCAACGATCTCTGGGGCCACGCCGCCGGCGACCGCGCGCTGCAGACGGTGGCCGAGGCCATCAATGCCGCGTTGCGCCAGTCCGACCTGGCGTTCCGGGTGGGCGGCGACGAATTCCTGCTGCTGCTGCCCGCCACCGGGGCGACCGGCGCGGCCACGGTGGTGGCGCGGATTCGCCAGGCGCTGGCCCGGATGGCGGCGCAGCCCGACTCGGTGCCTCATCCCGGGATGCAGGGCGATACCCTCGCTTTCAGCGCCGGCATCGCCGTGAGCGCGCCGGGCGTGACCGCCGAGCAGCTGGTCCAGCAGGCCGACCAGGCCATGTACCGCGCCAAGCGCGCCGGCCGGAATCGCGATCGCACGGCTGCCCCGCCGCGGGTCCGCCACCACGCGACGCCGGACTTTACCGCCGACCGCGCTGCCGCCCGGCTGGCGCGACGCTGATCACTCCGGAGCCCGATGCATGAAGCCGCCCAGCGAACAACCGGCGATTCGCATGATGATGATGCCGAAGGACACCAACGCCCTCGGCTCCATTTTCGGCGGGGTCATCCTCTCGCTGATCGACCAGGCGGCTTTCGTCGAGGCCAGCCGGCAGGCCTCGCGCAAGTACGTCACCATCGCCATGGACAAGATCGAGTTTCACAAGCCGGTGAAAATGGGCGACATCGTCAGCCTGTGGGCCGAGACCATCCGCATCGGGCGCAGCTCGATCCGCCTGCGCGTCGACGTCCTCGCGCGCTCCCGCTCGATCGACGAGGAAGTCCGCGTCACCAGCGCCGAAGTCACCATGGTCGCCATCGACGAGCAGGGCAATCCCACGCCGATCCACGTCGAGGACCCTGACAGCGCCGCCACCGCGACGCCCCGCTGAAACGCTTCAGCCTTGGGGACTGTCCCCGGGACAGTCCCCAAGCAGGATCATGGTTTCGCGCGCGATCTGCAGCGCTTCGTCGGTGGCGATGACCAGCACCGCGACCCGGCTGGCGGCTGCGTCGAGGCGTGCCGGCAGCTCGCCCGGCTGCGCGTTGCGGTTCCCGTCCAATCCCACGCCCAGCACCTCCAGGCCGGCGCAGATGCGGGCCCGCACCAGCGCACGGTGCTCGCCGATACCGCCGGTGAAAACCAGCGCGTCGAGCCGGCCCAGCGTGGCGGCCAGGGCCCCGACATGGCGCCGGGCGCGGTGACAGAACACCTCCAGCGCCAGCTCCGCGCGTGCATCGCCCGCCTCCACGCGCCGCTCGATGGCACGCATGTCGCTGTCCCCGCACAGGGCCAGCAGGCCGCTCTCTTGGTGCAGCTGGCGGTCGACCTCCGCCGGGGCCAGGCCGGCGGCCCGCGCCAGGTAGCCGGGGATCGCCGGGTCCAGGTCGCCGCAGCGCGTGCCCATCACCAGCCCGTCGAGCGTGGACAGGCCCATCGAGGTATCCAGGCTGCGGCCGCCCCGCACCGCGCTCGCGCTGGCGCCGTTGCCGAGGTGCAGCACGACCAGCGACAAGTCCGCGGGATCGCGTCCCAGGCACTGGGCCGCGGCGGCGGCGGCGAAACCCACCGAGCTGCCATGAAAACCGTAGCGCCGCACGCCATGCTGCCGCAGCCAGTCTTCCGGCACGGCGTAACGCCAGGCGTACTCCGGCATCGACTGGTGGTAAGCCGTGTCGAACACCGCCACCTGCGGCGCGTCCGGAAAGGCCGCCATGGTCGCCTCGATCCCGGCGAGGTTGGCCGGGTTGTGCAGCGGCGCCAGCGGCACCAGGCCCCGAATGGCCTCTAGCACGGTGCCGTCGATCCGCACCGCGCTGCCGAAGCGGTCGCCGCCATGCGCTACGCGGTGGGCGATCACGTCCGGCGCGCCGTGCTCCGCCAGCTGCCCGACCAGCCCGGCCACGTCGGGCGTCCCGTCGTGCTCGATGGTGCCCGAAGCCAGGGCCCGCTCGCCCGGCATGGCATAGAAACCGTACTTCAGCGTGGAACTGCCGGCGTTGAGCACCAGCACCTTCACGCCTCGTCCTCCTGCTGCTGGGCCTGGATGGCGGTGATCGCGACCGTCTTGACAATGTCGCCTACGCTGGCGCCCCGGGAGAGATCGTTGACCGGCTTGTTCAGCCCCTGCAATACCGGCCCCACGACCACGGCGCCGCCGGAGCGCTGCACCGCCTTGTAGGCGTTGTTGCCGGAGTTCAGGTCCGGAAACACCAGCACCGTGGCGCGCCCGGCAACCTCGCTGCCCGGGATCTTGGTCTGCGCCACCGCCGCGTCCACCGCCGCGTCGTACTGGATCGGCCCCTCGATCGGCAGGTCCGGCCGGCGCTCACGCACCAGCTCGGTGGCTGCGCGCACCCGCTCCACTTCCGCGCCGGCGCCCGACTCGCCGGTCGAATAGGACAGCATGGCGATCCGCGGCTCGATCCCGAACATCCGCGCCGTGCCGGCCGAGCTGATGGCGATGTCCGCCAGCTGCGCGGTAGTCGGTTCGGGCACGACCGCGCAGTCCGCGTACACCAGCACCCGGTCGCGCATGCACATGAACAGCACGCTGGAGGCAATCGAAACGTCGGGCCGGGTGCGGATGAACTCGAAGGCCGGGCGGATGGTGTGAGCGGTGGTCGTGACCGCGCCCGAGACCATGCCGTCGACGTCGCCCAGGTGGACCATCATGGTCCCGAAGTAACTCCGGTCCCGCATCATGTCCAGCGCGCGCTCGGGGGTCACCCCGCGATGCTTGCGCAGGCGGTGCAGCTCGGCGGCGTAGGACTCGAGCCGGGGCGAGCGCGCCGGGTCGATGATCTCGACCCCGCCGAGGTCCAGGGCGAGCGCCGAGACGCGGCGGCGAATCAGGGTCTCGTCCCCCAGCAGCACCAGCTCGACCGTGCCGCGCTTGAGCAGGATGTCGGCGGCGCGCAGGATGCGCTCTTCCTCGCCCTCGGGCAGCACGATCCGCTGGCGGTCGATTGCCGCGCGGCGCATCAGTTCGTACTCGAACATCAACGGCGTCATGCGGCTCGGCCGCTGCAGGTCGATGCGCGCCTCCAGCGCCTCCACCGAAACGCCCGCCTCGAACAGGCCGAGCGCGCGCGCCACCTTGGCCTCGTCCTCCGCCCTCAGCCAGGCGCGCACCTCGTGCACGCGCGTGGCGGTCTCGTAGGTGTCCTCGTTGACCGCCAGCACGGGCAGCGACTCGTCGGACAGCCCGCTCACCAGGTCGTTGATCTGCAGCGAGGGCTCCAGCCCGCCGGTCAGCACGATCCCGGCCAGCCCGTAAGCGGCCGTGGAGCGATTGGCGACGAAGCTGCCGAGCAGGATGTCGGCGCGGTCGCCGGAGGTCAGCACGAGCGTCCCGGGCTCGAGCCGCGCAAGGAAATGCGACAGCTCCATCGCCGCCACGCGCACGTGACCGATGTCCCGGCGCAACGAATCCGAAGAACCGTGCAGCAGGCGCGCCCCGAGCGCCCGCGCCACGTCGCCCATGGTCGGACGGCTCAGCGCCGTGTCCTCGGGCACGACGAACAGCGGTTCGCCCTGGGCCTGTGCACTGGCCAGCTCCTGCCGCAGGCCCGCGAGATCGGGCGCGTCCGCGCGGTTGACGATGGTCGCCGCCACGTCGCAGCCGCGCGCCTGGAAGACCTCGCGCGCCACCTGGATGGCATTGTGAATCTCGTCGGCGCTGCGGCCGCGGCCGCTGATGACCGGCAGGATCGGCGCGCCGAGGTTCTTCGCCACTGCGGTATTGAAATCGAATTCGAAGGCCGAAGAGACGCCGGTGTAATCGGTGCCCTCGCACAGCACGAAGTCGCACTCCGCCTCGAGCGCCTTGTAGCGGTCGAGAATGGCTTTCAGCACCTCGTCGTGGCGCCCCCCAGCCAACTCGCGCTGCGCCTCCTCGTGCGTGAAGGCATAGACCGCCGTGCGGCCGGGCTCGAGCCCGTAGCGCGTCGCGATCAGCTCGATGTCGTTGTCCGGCGCGTCCGCCCGCGCGACCACCGGCCGGAAGAACCCCAGCCGCGCCCGGCGCCGCGACAACAGTTCCATCACGCCGAGCGCCACCAGCGACTTGCCGCTCATCGGCTCGGTGGCCGCGATGTACAGGTTGTCCGCCATGCGCCCTAGCATGAGCCGCCGGGGCGCGGGCGGCAATCGCGGGTTGCCGCGATGCCCCGGCCCGCGGGCTGGCCTTGCCGGCCTTGCCCTGCCCGCGGCCCCGGAGGTCCGTCAACCCCGCGGGCGCAGGTCGGACTCGGCCCCCGTGTCGGCGAGGCGAATGCCGTGGCGGACATCGGCGCAGCGCACGCCGGCCGGCCCGCGCCGATGCGGTGGTTCCGGTGGCGCGCTGGCCCGAGCGCGCCCGGCCGTCGGTGCTGGCACCTTCGCAGCGGCTGGGTATGACAGGGTCCTGCGAGCGGCATCAGATTCCCAAGTGAGCAGGACCCTGTCATGGCCAGCCGGCGGACGGGGACCACGCAATGGCCCGAGTCGCGGTCAGTCCCGCGCCGCACCCCAGACCGGATGGCCGTGGACGTGCACGTGCTCTTCCTCGCCGTGACGATGGCGGTGCTGGTGGGCGAGGTTGTTGGCGAGCAGCAGCGGCAGGTCGCCCAGCGCGTCGCCGACCGGGCCGTCGAAGGCCACGCGGTGTTCCTCGGACAGGATCACGGCGCGCTGCCCCAGTTCCGGGGCCAGCGCCATGTGATGGGTCGCGACCACGGTGGTGATGTCGCGCTCACCCAGCCAGTCAATCAGCCAGCCCACCGTGCGCGGATCGAGATTGGCCGTCGGCTCGTCGAGCAGCAGCACCTCGGGCTCGACCGCCAGCAGGCAGGCGAGGCACAGGCGCTGCTTCTCGCCGCCGGAGAGCTGCGAGGGATGCTCCTCGAGGTGGCGATCCAGCCGCATGAAGCCGGCCCAGTGCCGCACGCGCTCCTGCGCTTCCGCGGCCGGCAGGTGGCGCAGGCCGAAGCCGATCTCCTCGGCCACCGTCGGGTTGAACAGCATGGCTTCCGGATGCTGGAACATCAGCGCCACGCGGCGGCGGAAAGCCGCGGCGAAGTCACGGGCCTTGAGCGCCGCCGCGTCGACTTCCCGGCCCGCGAAACGCAGCCGGCCGGCGGTCGGCAGCACCAGTCCGTCCAGCAGCTTGAGCAGCGTGCTCTTGCCGCAACCGTTGGCGCCGAGCAGCACCACGCGCTCGCCGGCAGCGATGTCCAGGTCGACGCCGTCGAGCGCAGTGCGCCCGTCGGGGTAGCGCACCGTGACCTGCTCCAGGCTGTACAAGGATTCACTCATCCAGTGCGCCGCGCGACCTCATGCCCTGCGTCAGTGCCTCCGAGTTGTACATGGCCTTGTCCAGCGCCGCCAGCCCGAGTGCGGCGCCGGCACGATAGCGCTGGCGCAGCGTCGGCGGCAGCGTGCTGCGGCTCTGGACCGCCGCGCGGTACTCGGTGGCCAGCCGGCGAAAGACCGTCACCTGGCTGCGCACGATCGCGAGCCAGCGGCGCGCCGCCGGCCAGCGCGCCAGCGCGCGGTCGAAATCGATGTCGCGCACCGCCCAGGCAGTGAGCAGGGCCAGCAGGGTGACCCGGAGGTTGAGCAACAGGAGGAAACGCCACGCGAGCTCGCCGGTCCACCAGCCCAGCAGCAGGTAGCCGGTCGACAGCAGGAGCAATACCGGCGCGACCGCCCGCAGCGCGCGCCCCAGCAGCCGCCCCCGGCCGGCGCCGGAGGCCAGCACGACCGCGGCCAGGCCGGCGGCCAGCACCGCTGGCTGGTGCACCAGCGTGGTCGCCACCACCGCCGCCAGCCAGGCATACAGGGCGAGCCGGTGCTTCACGGCATCGCCTCGAGCCAGCGGCGCTTGCGGGCATGGCGAAACACCAGCACCGTCAGCGCCGCCTCGCCGGCGGCGATCAATGCATGGGGCACGAGGAGCGCGGGCAGCGTCACGGCCACGCCGAAGGGAAAGAACAGCGGCGTGCCATCGGCGGCCTGCGCGATGACCGGCTGCAGGCCGAGCACCAGCGCGAGCACGAGCGCGGCGGACATGATCCCCAGCCAGGTCGCCGCCGCCACTGCCAGCGTCTCGCCGAGCCCGCGCAACAGCCGGTAGCCGCCCCAGGTGACCCACGCGGCGACCAGGCCGAGCGTCAGCGCGTTGACCGGCAGCGCCGTGATGCCGCCGGCCCCGACCACCACCGCCTGCAACACCAGGACCAGCGTGTAGCACAGGAAAGCCACCCAGGGCCCGAAGACCAGGGCCAGCAGGCTCACGCCCAGCAGGTGGCCGGAGGTGCCGCCGGGCAGGGGCAGCATGAGGGTCGAGAGCAGGAAGGCGAGCGCCGTGAATACCGCGAGGCGGGGCAGGAGCTCGTCGCCCATGCGGGCCCGGAGGCGTCGCGCCGCGACGACCCACAGCGGCGCCGCCAGGGCAAGCGCCGGCAGGTAGGTCTGCGGCGAGATCAGCCCGTCGGGAATGTGCATGCCTAGCCTGGGGTCGCCCGCCGGGCGCGCCACAGTGCCCAGATGCCGAACAAACCGAGCAGGTAGCCGAGGCCGGCCAGCACCCGGCCAGCGTACCAGTGGCGGTGCTGCGACTGCGTCGCCTGGATCACTGCCGCCGCCATCGCTTCGTCCACCACCAGGCGCACGACCGTGCCGTGGCCGTCCTCGGTGAAAACCTTCACCCGCCACTCGCCGGGCTGGTCCGGCCGGAAGCTGATCTCGCCCTGCGCATTGACCCGCCCGGCCTGGAACGGCGTGTCGGCGCCCGGCCGGTACACCTCGTAAGGCTCGAACAGCGGGGCGTCACCGCCGGCGAACGACAGCTTCACCACCACCGTGTCGGCGTCGACGATTTCGTGCAGCAGGGCATGTGCGCGGGCGCTCGCCGGGACCAGGCAGGACCAGGCGAGCACGAGCAGCAGCCAGCAGGAAAAGATTTTCATTCAGCGCACCACCAGGGTGAGGGTCGCATTGTAATTGTTACGGTCGCAGGTTGCGGGATCGGGATAGGGCTCGCTCGCGGATGCCTTGATCAGCCAGCGGCCGGGGCGATCGAAAGACAGGCGCGCCAGGCCGTCCGCGTCGGTCGTGACGGTGAGCGGATAGTCCGGTTCGCCGGCGTCGAAGCCCTCGTAGGTAGCGTTGACCTCCCCCTGCCAGGGCGCGCCCCTGAACAGCAGGCGAACCTCGAATGGCGCCGCAGTCCCCGCAGTCGCGGCCAGCGGCAGGATTTCCAGCGGGTGGCCGAGCGGCCGGGCCACCGCGCCCGCGCCGCTGCCGAGCAGCGCCTTGACGGTGTTGGTCGAGTGGCTGCAGCTCAGCGCGTCCGGGTTGTCCGCGCGCGAGCTGCGCTGGCCGCCGCGCGGCGTACGGGAGTAGTAGCCAGGCGCCTGGCGCACGCCGAGGACCCATGGCCCGGTCCCGGGCAAGGGCGGCGTCGCGAACTCGTCACCGGGCCCGAGCGGCACGGCCAGGACATTGCCCTCGCCGTCGAGCAGCTCGGCGGCCAGCAGCCGCTCCCGCGGCAAGGTGTCGGTGCCCGGGAAATCGTGGCCCCAGCCGATGCGGAAGGGAAGCGCCTGGCCGGGCGGCGGGGCGTACCCGGCCGGCGTCAGCCAGGGGTAGTGCGCCATGGCGGTCGCGGGGGCCAGCGCGAGCGCCAGCAGCAGGATCGGGATACGGCGTGCGGTCATCGGGATCATCCCCCTTGGGGTCAAAACTGCAGGTCGAGCGACAGCCCGATGCGGCGCCCCTGGCGCCAGGCGAAGGCGTCGTCGCCCTTGTCGGATTCGAACAGGTTGTTGAGGTCGAGGTTCACGACCACGCCGGGCTTGAGCTCGTGCCAGGCGCGCACATCGACGATGCGATGGGCCTCGACTAACTGCGTGTTGGCGGTGTTGCGGTATTGCTCGCCGATCGCCGCCAGCGCCAGCCGAGTCCCGCTGCGGCCGCCGGGCGCCACCCAGGTCGGCGCCAGCGTGAGCGTGTAATCCGGCACGTAGGGCAGGTCGTTACCGGTGTCGAGGTTCTCGGCCTCGGTCCAGGCGGCGCCCGCCTGCAGCGACCAGCCGCGCGCGTCGCCGAGGCGGAGCGACAGCTCGAGCCCCCGGATGCGGGCCTCCTCCACGTTGACGTAGCTCTGGATGGGTATGCCGTCGGCGGCGACCCGGCCGGTGTCGGTCCGCACCACCTTGTCCGAGACGTCCGTCTGGTGGACACCGACCGACAGCCGGAGGTCGCGCGCGTCCCAGCGCTGTTCCACGCTGGCGTTGAAGTTGATCGCCCGCTCGGGATCCAGGTCCGGGTTCGATTCGATGTAGAACTCGCCGTGCCGATACAGCCCCTCGTAATAGAGCTGCCGGATGGTGGGTGACTTGAAGGCCCGGCCGACGGAGGCGCGCAGCACCGTGCGCTCGCCCGCGCCCGCGTAGCGCACGGCCAGCTTGGGGTTCAGCTCGCCGCCGAACACCGAGTGGTCCTCGAAGCGCGCCGCGGGCACCACCATCAGCCTGCGGTCGAGCAGCCAGATCTCGTCCTGCAGGTAGACACTCACGGTGTCGATGGTTTCGCCCACCGGCACGGTCGCGGCCAGGACGCCGTTCGCGTAGTTGTTGAAAAGGTAGTCGAGCTCCTGGCGCTGGAACTCGGCGCCGGCAGTGATCCACTGGCGATCCCCCAGCCAGGTGTATTGCGTTTCGAGCTGGTCGTAGCCGATGTCGCCGAACCGATAGCCATGCGTGAAGCCGGGGTAGCCCTGCTCGAACTCCTGCGTGAAGCGATAGCCCGAGAGGCGCCAGTCGTGACGCATGCCCTCGTGCCTGAGGGCCGCGGCCCAGCGCCGGTCGTCGTAGCGGCGATCGAAGCGCTCGGGCCGGTTGACGGTCTCGCGCCGCGAGCGCGCCGCGTCGGCCTGGAGCTCGCCCGACCAGCCGGAGCCGAACCGGGTATGCCAGCGCGCCAGGGCGGAATCCCGGTAGGTGAGCTGGGCGTTGCTGTCAGTGGACTCGTCCTGCTCCCGCCCGGCCAGCAACAGGAAACCCGAACTCTGGCCGACCGGCGCACCGTAACTGGCATGCAGCTTCAGGTCGGTGCGGTGCTCGTCGTTCGGCTCGACGCCGTCGCGCGGCAGGATGCGGTAGCGGCCCATCCCCAGCGCGGCAGAGCCGCCGGCAACTACGGGGATCTTGCGGGTGATGATATTGATCACGCCGGCCATGGCGTCCGCGCCGTAGAGCGCCGAGCTCGCGCCCCTGACGATCTCGATGCGCTCGACCATCGCCAGCGGCACCTGGTTCAGGCTGATGCCGTAGTCCCCGTGGGCGCCGAGGCCGCCGTGGATCCGCCGCCCGTCGATCAGCACCAGGCCATAGCCCTCGTTGACCTGCAGCCCGCGCATCGTCAGGCGAAGGTTGTCCGCCGCCAGGGTGTCGTCGAGGTTGGTCACCGCGAGGCCCGGGATCTCGCGCAGCAGCTGCGGCAGGTTCTGCGCCGGCGAGCGATCGATGTCCTCGCGCGTCACCAGCACCGTGTCGACCGGCACGCCGGCCAGCGTATGGCTCGAACGCGTGCCCGTGACGACCACCGAATCGAGCCGGGCCAGGTCCGCCTCCGTAGAGGCGAACGTCGACGTCGCAATCGGAGCCAAAGCCAGCGCAGCCGCCAGTGCGAGGTGCGTGGGCGCGGCACGGGACGAGGAAAGGTGGCACATGGGACGCTCTCCGCGCGTGGTAAGAGACTTTCCGGAATCTTCTTACCCGGGAGCGTACGACTCAATAAGGGATTGTCACACCCCTTTAGAAATCTTCATACCCGCTCGATCCGAACGTCCTAGTGGTCGTGGCCATGATGGTCGTGATCGTGGTGGCCTTGGGCCGCCCCCTCATCCGTGGCCGGCGCCGGGATGCGGTGCAGCCGGCCGTGGTGGATGCCGGGGCGCGACATCACCGAGTCACCGAAAGCCTCCACCTCCGAGGACGGCCCCTTGAGCAGGACGGCCTCCAGGCAATTGTCATGGTCCAGGTGCATGTGCAGCGTGGTGACGGTGAGGTCGTGGTGGGCGTGGTGCGCCTCGGTGAGGCGCTTGCTGAGCTCGCGCTCATGGTGGTTGTAGACGTAGGTGAGGACGCCCAGGCACTCCGTTTCCGGTGCCTTGTCCAGCCGCTCGCGCGCCAGTGCGTCGCGGATCAGGTCGCGCACCGCCTCCGAGCGGTTGCGCGCGCCCTTGCGCTGCATGTAGTCGTCGAACTGGCGCGCCAGCTCCGCTTCCAGGGACACGGTGAATCGCTCGCTCATTGCCTTCATCCTCCGATCGCCATGCAGCACGCGGGACGGTTGCTGCAGCCATCACCTGCATCATAATGCAGCCCATGAGCGAGCCGACAGCCTGCCCGAATTGCGCCGCGCCGCTGCAGGGCCGCTACTGCCACGCCTGCGGCCAGAAACGCATCGAGCCGGAGGAGCAGCGTCTCAGCTGGTTCCTGCGCCAGCTCGTGGAATCGCTCACCATGCTAGACGAGCGCTTCCTCGGCAGCCTCGGGCGCCTGCTGTTCCGGCCCGGGCGGCTCGACCGCGACTGGCTGGAAGGGCGCCGCAAGCGCAACCTGGCGCCGCTGTCGCTGTTTTTGATCGCCAACGTCGTCTATTTCTTCTACCCGCCGCTGTCGGATCTCAACCTGTCGCTGGGGGAGCAGCTGGCGCAGGCCCACGGCCCGTTCGCCGAGGCACTCGTGGCGGCGCGGCTGGAGGCCCGCGGCATCGACTTCGAGACCTATGCGCCGCAGTACCAGGCGGAAGCGACGAACCTGGCCAAGGTGCTGGTGATCCTGCATGCGCCGCTGTTTGCACTGGTGCTGATGGGGCTGCACTTCCGGCGCGGCCGGTTCTTCGTCGACCACCTGGCGGTCAGCCTGCATTTCTGGGCTTTCCTGCTGTTCGTGGTGATGGTCGTGCCGTGGCTGCTGTGGCTCGTCGTCAGCGCCACCGGCTTAGGCTCCCAGGCGCTGCTGCAACTGACCCTCGCAGGTATCGTACTGCTCTACGCCTGGCGGCAGCTGCAGGTGGCTTACGCCCAGTCGGGCTGGCTGGCGCTGGCCAAGCTGCCGCTGCTGGTCGCGGGCGTGGTCCTGGCCCACCTCGTCTATCGCGCCGCCCAGTTCTTCCTCGCCTTCGCCCTGAGCTGAGCGCTGTCGCCCCGAGATTGACACCCCCAGCCCCGGCGCGGACAATGCCTCGCCTTCGGAGGGGTGCCGGAGTGGTCGAACGGGCTTGACTCGAAATCAAGTGTAGGGTCTTCCCTACCGTGGGTTCGAATCCCACCCCCTCCGCCACTCCAGAGCCCGAAACCGCACTTGGATTCGAACCCACGGTTCATACAGAGCGGGTTCGATATCGGAGCCGGCGCCAG
>NZ_JAALFH010000065.1:19734-201097 GCF_011058255.1 Thioalkalivibrio sp. XN8
GCCCGAAACCGCACTTGGATTCGAACCCACGGTTCATACAGAGCGGGTTCGATATCGGAGCCGGCGCCAGCCGGCGGAGATGCCGTCCCGCAGGGGCGGCCCATCCCACCCCCTCCGCCACTCCAGAGCCGAATCAGCGGATGGATGAGACGACCGCTCGGGCGGCCCATCCAACCTCTTTTGAAAGAAACGATAACTTTTTCTCATCGCTGCTCGCAGACGGCGGCTGCTAGACTTCTGCAGGCGTGCTACGAGTCGAAAGCGACTGGAATGTCGGGCCCGTAACAGCGACCTTTCTCTATGGCCTGCTCATTATCAAAGGGAGCCCCTCATGTCCATGAGCAAGAGAGCCTTCGTAACCGCCGTCGTGGCTGTGCTGGCGTTTGGCGCCGGTTGCACGACGACCACCGGCAACGGCGCTGATCCGGCCGCCCGGCGGGCGGCCATCGATACCGGCGTCGACGGCGCGCTCGAGTCCCTGTTCCGGCAGGTGGAAGGCTCCCGGGACCTGGTATCCCAGGCCCGCGGGGTGCTGGTGTTTCCGGACGTGATCGAGGCCGGTTTCGTGATCGCCGCATCCCGCGGGGTCGGCGCCCTACGCGTGGACGGGAAGACGGTCGCCTACCATGCCACCACGAGCGGCTCCTGGGGCTTCCAGGCCGGCGCGCAGTCGACCGCGGTCTTCATGCTGTTCATGACCGACGAGGCCCTGGCCCGGTTCCAGAACAGCAGCGGCTGGACGGTAGGCGCAGATGCGTCGGTGACGATGATCTCGGTCGGTGCGAATGCGCAGGTCTCCACGGCCACCGCCCAGCAGCCCGTGATCGGCTTCGTGCTGTCGAACCGCGGCCTGATGGCCGGTATCTCGCTCAACGGGGCGCGCATTACCCGACTGGACCTGTAAGACACCGTACCTCGGCGGAGGTGTTGGCGGCAGCTCGGTAAGGCCGCCCGCCTCCGGCGCGACCGGTTCGAGCCGTTTCCGAACCTGCCGGCGTGACAAAGTCACCGACGGACCGGCCGTTCCTGTGCCAAGCTCTGGTTGCATCCACCCATCGCAGGAGAGGAATATGCAACGCAATGAAGGCACCATCGATCGCGCGCTGCGCATCATCGCCGGCCTCGGCATCCTGTCACTGGTCTTCGTCGGCCCGCAGACCGCGTGGGGCTGGATCGGCCTCGTGCCGCTGGTCACCGGGCTGGTCGGCGTCTGCCCCGTGTACTCTATTTTCGGCATCCGGACCTGTCCCACGCCCAGGAGCTGAGGCGGCCGGCACAGGATTATCGCCACGGCGCCGCGTCCTCGGGGGCGCGGCGCGGTGAACGGAACGCGGCAGACGATCCCGGCGGGAACGGTCCTGTTCAGGCCGGGCGATCCCTGCCCCGGCTTCGTCGTGCTGCACGAGGGGTCACTGCGGGTGACCTTGGCGGCGGCCAACGGCCGCGAGGTGGTGCTGTACCGCGTCAGCCCCGGCGATGTCTGCCTGCAGACGTTCGCCTGCCTGGTCGAGGGCCGAAAGTATTCCGCCCTGGGTGTCGCCGAATCGGAACTCTTGGCGGATATCCTCGAACCGGCGGAATTCCACGCCGTCATGGCCCGGGACGAGGCCTTCCGCCAGCGCGTGTTCGCCGCGGTGGCGCGGCGCTTCGCCGACTTCGAGCAACTGGTGGAAGACGTCGCGCTGACCGGCTTCGAGGCGCGCCTGGCCCGCGCCTTGCTGCGCCTCGCCGGGCCCGGCGCCGTCGTGCGGGCCACCCATGAACAGCTGGCGACCGAGACGGGTTCGGGGCGCGCCGTGGTGAGCCGGCAGCTGGCCGCCTTCGCCGCCGCCGGCCACGTGGCCCTGCAGCGGGGGCTGGTCACGCTGACGGACCGGGCGGCGCTGGCCCGCATCGCGGGCGAGCGCCAGCGCGTTGCCGGCAACCCGGACCGTCCGGCCGAACGCCGGCCATAGCCCCCTTCGGCGGGCGCCGGCCACTTCAGGATCAGGACCCGCTCGCCGTCCTCGCCCGCGAATGTCGCCCACAGCGCCCCAGCGGCGAGGTGGCCGCCGAGGGAGGTGCTGTAAGCCGCCGTCGAAGCGCAGGGACTGGCCGGCCAGCTCGAGCTTGCCGACGAGCTGGTTGCAGCCGGTGTCGCCGTGCGCGAGGTGTTCGACTGGCTGTTCGCCGGACGCCCGGAACGGCCCGTCATTCATCCTGTCAGGGGCGAACTGGTACCTGCGGCGCCGGACTCGCCACCCGGCATGAATAAGAGACCCTCTCGCTACAGGTAAACCCCGATGCCTGAATGCCCGGCGATGGCGCATAGTCACGCTGGAGGCTTATGCAGGTGACAACCCAGACCCCGGAACCAGCGCGCATGGCAGCTTCGCACCATGGTGATATCCGGACCCGGGCCGTTGTCCCGTTCGTACTGCTGACTTTCGGCATCACCTGGGGCCTCATGGCCCTGATGATCTTCCAGGGCGACCTGATGGAGTCGCTGTTCGGGGCGCTCGGCGTCACTCACCCGGCTTACATACTCGCCGTCTGGTCCCCCGCCGTGGTCGCTTTCACCCTGGTCCTGCTACACGCCGGCCCCGGCGGAGTGCGGCGTTTTCTCGGCCGGCTGTCGCCCCGCGGCGTGGCGCCGGCATGGTGGGCACTGGCCTTCCTCGCACTGCCGCTGGTGAAGATCTTCAGCGCCATCCTCAACGGCACGCCGTTCAGCCAGCTGCTCGTGCTCCAGCCCTTCGGCGAGGTACTCCTGGTCACCGCATTCATGCTGGTGCTGGGCCCGGTGGAGGAATTCGGCTGGCGCGGCCTGATGCTGCCCCTCGTGCAGCGGGTGATGGCGCCGGCCTGGGCCGGGCTCATCGTCGGTTTCGCCTGGGCGATCTGGCACATCCCCGCGTTCTACCTGGGCGGCACGCCGCATACCGCCTGGGCCCTGGCGCCGTTTGTCATCGGCGTCACGGCGGTAGGCGTGGTCATGGCGGTGGTCTACAACCGCACCCGCGGCAACCTGCTGCTGCCGATCGTGATCCACTGGCAGCTCAACGTGGCGTTCTGGCCGGAAGCACAGCCCTGGGAGAACTACCTCAACGTCGCGCTCGCCGTAGCGCTGGTCTGGGCGCACCGTGACGTCATGTTCAGCAGGCGGCGGGCGGAACACACTGTAGTCCCGGCGTGACCGGCGTGCGGGCGAGCGTGGTCAAGCAGTGTGGATGGCGCCGCCATGCAGCGCTGTTCATTCTCGGCATCCTGGCGGTGTTCGCCGCGCACGAGGCCGGTGCACGCCCGACGGTCGGCCTGGTGCTCAGCGGCGGCGGCGCGCGCGGCGGCGCGCATGTCGGCGTCATTCGCGTCCTGGAAGACCTGAACGTGCCGGTGGATTACATCGCCGGTACCAGCATGGGCGCCGTGGTGGGCGGACTCTATGCCGCCGGCCTCACTGCCGACGAACTCGAGGAAGTCGTCAGGACTTCCGACTGGAACCTGCTGCTCAGCGACCGCCCCCCACGTTCGCAACGGTCCTTCCGCCGCAAGTCCGACGACCTCAGCTTCCTGGTGGATTTCGACCTCGGGGTCGACAGCACGGGACTGTTGCTGCCCGGCGGGTTGGTGCAGGGCCAGAACATGGACCTTGCACTGCGCCGTCTCACCCTTCCGGTCATGGCCATCGAAGATTTCGATCAGCTCCCCATCCCCTTCCGGTCCGTGGCGACGGATATCGGCAACGGCGAGATGGTGGTGTTCGATTCCGGCGACCTGGTGACCGCGATGCACGCGAGCATGGCGGTCCCGGGCGTCTTCAAGCCCGAACGGGTCGATGGCCGGCTGCTGGTCGACGGCGGCATATCGAGCAACCTGCCGATCGAGATCATGCGCGACATGGGCGCCGACATCATCATTGCCGTGGACCTGGGTTTCCCTCTCCAGCCGCAAGAGAAACTCGGCTCCGCCCTGGCGATCACCAGCCAGATGCTCACCATACTCATCAACAGCCGGGCCCAGGACCAGCTTCGGTTCCTTGAAGAAGACGATATCCATATCGCACCGGATCTCGGCGCGCTCGGCAGCCAGGAGTTCGACCGGCTGGCGGAAGCCATGGAAATCGGTCGTCGCGATGCCGCCAGACATGCGCAGGCCCTGGCTCGTCTCTCCATCCCGGACGAGGCGTATCGCGCTTACCGCGAGGACATCTCGAGGCGCCGCGGGGCGCCGCCGGTCGTCGACGATGTCCGGGTGGTGAACGATTCCGGCCTGTCGCCCAAGGCCATCGAAGCGCGGTTGCAGCCGTTTACCGGCAAACCGCTGCAGCTCGACGCGCTGGAGCGCAACATCGCCGACATCTACGCACTGGACACCTTCGAGTCCGTGACCTACGACGTGCGCCAGGAAGACGGCCTCAACACGCTGGAGATCAAGAGCACGGCGAGACAGTGGGGACCCAACTACATCCGCTTCGGCATCAACCTCGAGGACGACTTCCAGGGCGGCAGCAACTACAACGTCGCGGCCCGCCTCACCATGACCGAAATCAACCCCCTCGGCGGGGAGTTCCGCACGGAACTGCAAATAGGCGAGTCGCCGCGCCTGTTCGGGGAACTCTTCCAGCCGCTGGACTACCGCTCGCGATGGTTCATCAACCCGAAGCTCGAGCTGCGCCGCACCAGCGAGGGGATTTTCGATGACGGCATCCAGCTGGCCCAGCTCAGCTCCAGCCAGGGCAGCGTGTCGCTGGAAGGTGGACGCCAGCTCGGGCACTGGGGTGAGTTCCGGGTTGGGCTGCTGCGCCTCCGCAGCGACCAGTCCCTCCTCATCGGGGAACCGGGGCTGGAGGGCGAAGAAGGCAATCTCGGGGCCTGGCTTGCGCAGTTGGCCTACGACACGATCGACCAGGTGGACATCCCGCTGCACGGTACGCTGGCAGCCGTGGCATGGAATGGCTCGCGCCGCAACATCGGCTCGGACGGCGACTTCGACGTCGGGAGTCTCTTTCTGCTGAAACCTATGACCTGGGGCCGTAACACGCTGCTGCACTGGTGGAACCTGGACGCCACGCTGCGTGACGACACGGCGGGGATACAGCCGTTCACGCTCGGGGGCCCCTTCAGCCTGTCCGGCTACGCGATCGGCGAACTGCGCGGCAAGCACCGCGGCATAGGCCGGCTGCTCTATTATCGCCGGCTCGGCCACGACCCCGTTTCAGGCCTCGATAACCAGTTCTACGTGGGGTTCTCGCTGGAAGCAGGTAATGCCTGGGAAAGTCGCGAGGCGATAACGCTCAGCAACACCCTCACCGCCGGCAGCCTGTTCGTCGTCCTGGACACGCTGGTCGGGCCCTTCTATCTCGGCTACGGCATAGGGGAGGACGACCGTCGTTCCGCTTTCCTGTACCTCGGGCAGACCTTCTGACGCCCGGTGCGGCGAGGGGTCATGGGCTGGCCTCGATGGCCAGGTCGGCCCGCGCATGATTCGCATGGCGCCCACTTTAGCGTCCGACGCTAGTGTCGAAATGATGCCCGACCCCGCAACGCGGGGCCGGGCACCAGGGGGACGCTGCCGGGGGAACAGCAGCGGTCAGGGGACTCAGGCCAGGTCGAAACGGTCCGCGTTCATGACCTTGGTCCAGGCCGCGACGAAGTCCTTGACGAACTTCTCCTGGTTGTCGTCCTGGGCGTAGACCTCGGCGTAAGCGCGCAGGATGGAGTTCGAGCCGAACACCAGGTCCACGCGGGTCGCCGTCCACTTCACCTCGCCGCTCTTGCGGTCGCGGATCTCGTAGAGGTTCTTGCCTGCCGGCTTCCACGTGTACGCCATGTCGGTGAGGTGGACGAAGAAGTCGTTCGTCAACGCGCCGACGCGGTCAGTGAACACGCCGTGCTTGCTGCCGCCGTGGTTGGCGCCCAGCACCCGCAGGCCGCCCAGCAGCACCGTCATCTCCGGGCCGGTCAGCCCCATCAGCTGCGTGCGGTCGAGCAGCAGCTCCTCGGGCGCCACGTCGTAGGCCGAGTCGAACCAGTTGCGGAAGCCGTCGGCGATCGGCTCGAGGACCCGGAAGGACTCCGCGTCGGTCGTCTCGTCGGTGGCGTCGCCGCGGCCGGGCGCGAAGGGCACGGCCACGTCGAAGCCGGCAGCCTTGATGGCCTGCTCGAGGCCCACGTTGCCGGCCAGCACGATCACGTCCGCGATGCTCGCCCCGGTCTCCGCCGCAATCGGCTCCAGCACGTCGAGCACCTTCTGCAGCCGCTCGGGCTCGTTGCCCTTCCAGTCCTTCTGCGGCGCGAGGCGGATGCGGGCACCGTTGGCCCCGCCGCGCATGTCCGAGCCGCGGTAGGTGCGGGCGCTGTCCCAGGCCGTCGCCACCAGTTCGGCGATCGAGAGCCCGCTGGCGGCGATCTTCGCCTTCACGGCGTCGATGTCGTAGTCGGTGCTCCCGGCGGGCACCGGGTCCTGCCACAGCAGGTCTTCCGCCGGCACCTCGGGGCCGATGTAGCGCGCCTTCGGGCCCATGTCCCGGTGGGTCAGCTTGAACCAGGCTCGCGCGAAGGTGTCCTTGAAATATTCCGGATCGTTGCGGAACCGCTCCATGATTTCGCGGTAAGCCGGATCCATCTTCATGGCCATGTCGGCGTCGGTCATGATCGGGTTATGGCGGACTGAAGGATCGCTGGCGTCGACCGGCTTGTCCTCTTCCTTGATGTCGACCGGCTCCCATTGCCAGTGCCCGGCGGGACTCTTCTTCAACTCCCACTCGTGGTCGAGCAGCATGTCGAAATAGCCCATGTCGAACTTCGTGGGCTCCTTGGTCCAGGCGCCCTCGATGCCGGAGGTGACGGCCTTGCTGGCGCGGCCGCCCATGTCCGGATTCATCCAGCCCAGGCCCTGGTTCTCCACCTCGGCCGCTTCGGGGGCGGGGCCGAGCTTGGCCTCGGAGCCGTTGCCGTGGGCCTTGCCGACGGTATGGCCGCCGGCGGTGAGCGCTGCGGTCTCCTCGTCGTTCATCGCCATGCGAGCGAATGTGACCCGCACGTCATGCGCCGACTTCAGCGGGTCCGGCTTGCCGTCGCGGCCTTCCGGGTTGACGTAGATCAGGCCCATGTGGACCGCGCCGAGCGGCTCTTCCAGGGACTCCGGGTCCTCTTCGTTGGCGTACCGGAGGACGCTCTCGGCCAGCCACTCTTTCTCCGAACCCCAGTAGACGTCCTGCTCGGGCTCCCAGATGTCCGCGCGGCCGAAGCCGAAGCCGAAGGTCTCGAGACCCATGGACTCGTAGGCCACGTTGCCGGCCAGGATCATCAGGTCCGCCCAGCTGAGCCTGTTGCCGTACTTCTTCTTGACCGGCCACAGCAGGCGGCGGGCCTTGTCGAGGTTGCCGTTGTCGGGCCAGGAGTTCAGCGGCGCGAAGCGCTGGTTGCCGGTGCCGCCGCCGCCGCGACCGTCGAACAGCCGGTAGGTGCCGGCGGCATGCCAGGCCATGCGGATCATCAGGCCGCCGTAGTGGCCCCAGTCGGCCGGCCACCAGTCCTGGCTGTCGGTCATCAGGGCCTCGAGGTCCTTCTTGACGGCGTCGAAGTCGAGCTTCTTGACCTCTTCGCGATAGTCGAAATCGGGCCCCATCGGGTTGGACTTGGTGTCGTGCTGGTGGAGGATGTCCAGGTTCAGCGCGTTGGGCCACCATTCCGTGTTGGATGTTCCGGCGGTGGTGTTGGCGCCGTGCATTACCGGGCACTTGGATTCGTTCGACATGGGGTTCCCCCTCCTTTGGACGGTTGGTGCACACCAGTCTAGGGATGGACAGGCCATTGGTCTAATGAATTAAAGCTATTGAGCCCATAGTTCCTGACTATCCCGCCGGGTTTCGCCTGCGAGCACCGTCTGAGGCAGACTACGCCCCTGGGCCCCGCCGGCCGGGGCGCCGTTTCCAGGGAGACTGATGCAGCTGCAGCAGGGGTTGATCCTCGCCATCCTCGTCGCCATGGTGACCCTGTTCCTGTGGGGCCGCTGGCGGCACGACATGGTGGCGCTGGGGGCCCTGCTGGCGTGCGTGCTGCTGGGCCTGGTGCCGGCCGCCGGGGCCTTCTCCGGTTTCGGCCATCCGGCGGTCATCACGGTCGCCTGCGTGCTGGTGCTGAGCCGGGCCCTGCAGGCTTCGGGGGCGGTGGACCTGGTGGTCGAGAAGTTCATGCCGTCGAATGCGGGCCCCCTGCTGACTATCGCCGCGCTGACCGGCATCGGCGCCCTGTTGTCGGGCTTCATGAACAACGTCGGCGCCCTGGCGCTGCTGATGCCGGTGGCGCTGCAGATCGCGGCCAGGCAGGAGCTAGCGCCCGGCCAGGTATTGATGCCGCTGGCCTTCGGCTCCATTCTCGGCGGCATGACGACCATGGTCGGCACTCCGCCCAACCTGATCGTCTCGGGCTTTCGCGCCGAAGCGACCGGCACCAGCTTCGCGATGTTCGATTTCACGCCGGTCGGCGCCGCGGTGGCGGCGGCCGGGGTCGTGCTGGTGATACTGCTGGGCCGGCTGCTGGTGCCCGTGCGGGAGCGCGGGGGCGTGGAGGAGTTCGAGACCGGCGCTTACATCACGGAAGCCAGGGTCAAGGAAGACAGCAAGGCAGCGGGGCAACGGCTCGCCGAGATCGAAGCCGCGCTCGAGGAGCACGGGGCCCAGGTGCTCAGCCTGGTGCGCAACGAGGTGCGGGTCAATGCGCCGCAAGGCAATCGTGTGGTCAAGGCCGATGACATCCTGGTGATCGAGGCAGACCCCGACGGGCTGGGCAGCGCCCTGTCGAGCCTGGGGCTCAAGCTGGAGGAAGACAAGCCGCGGCCCACGGGCGAACCGATCACGCCCGAGCAGGCCGCAGCAGCAGAGCAGGACGGGGACGGGGACGACGAGCCCCGCGACGAGGACAGCGTGCTGGTAGAAGTTGCGGTGCTGCCGGATTCGGCGCTGGTGGACCACTCGGCCAGCCGGCTGCGGCTGCGCACCCGCTACGGCATCAGCCTGCTGGCGGTATCGCGCCGCGGCCGTCGCTCGCTGGCGCGCCTGCGCACCATGAGCTTCAAGGCCGGCGACGTGCTGCTGCTGCATGGCCCCGAGGACGTCATCGTGGAGTTCGCCAACGAGACCGGCTGCGTGCCGCTCGCCGGTCGTTCGCTGCGGCTGCCGGACCGGCGCAAGATGCTGTTGTCGACCGGCATCCTGGTCCTGGCCGTGGGCGGGGCGGCGCTCGGGCTGCTGCCCGCGGCAATTTCTTTCGCCGCCGGGGTACTGGCGACCATGGCGCTGCGGACGCTGCCGCTGCGGCAGGTCTACGAATCCATCGACTGGCCGGTGATCGTGCTGCTCGGCGCGTTGATCCCGGTCGCGGCGGCGATGGAGACCACGGGCGCGGCGGACCTGGTGGCGCGGGGGCTGCTCGACGGGGTCGCCCAGGGGAACGCCGTGATCGCGCTCGTCGTCATGCTGGTCGTCAGCATGACGTTGTCCGACCTGATGAACAACGCGGCCACCGCCGCGATCATGTGCCCGATCGCCATCGGCGCGTCGGCGCAGCTCGGGGTCAACGCCGATCCTTTCCTGATGGCCGTGGCGGTCGGCGCCTCCTGCGCTTTCCTCACGCCGATCGGCCACCAGAACAACACGCTGATCCTCGGGCCCGGCGGCTTCCGCTTCGGCGACTACTGGCGCCTGGGCCTGCCGCTGGAGATCCTGGTGGTGCTGGTCGCGGTACCGATGCTGCTGTGGGTGTGGCCGCTGTGACGGAAGCGGCACGGTCATGAGGCTGGTCGCGATCCTGGTGCTCGCGCTGCTCCTGGGCACCTGCACCCAGCCGCTGAACCGGCTCGAGCAGGTCGAGCGCGAAGGCGTGCTGCGGGTCGTGACCCGCAATGCACCGACCACCTATTACATCGGCTCGGAGGGGCCGGTCGGCCCCGAGTACGACCTGGCGCGCGGCTTTGCCGAGTTCCTCGGCGTGGAGCTCGAGATCTACACCGTGGACAGCCTGTCGCAGGTGTTGCCCGAGGTGATCTCGGGCCGCGCCCACCTGGCCGCCGCGGGCCTCACCGTCACGCCGGCCCGCCAGCAGGAGGTGGCGTTCGGCCCGGTCTACCGGCGCGTCACCCAGCAGCTGGTCTACCGGCGCGGCAGCTGGCGCCCCCGCGAGCTGGACCAGGTGGTCGGGGGCCGGCTGGAAGTGGTCGCCGGCAGCAGCTATGTCGACACGCTCGAGGCGCTGCGGCTCACGCTGCCCGGGCTGACCTGGCTCGAGCATCCCACGGCCGAGACCCAGGAACTGCTGGCGCAGGTGGCCGACGGGGCCATCGACTACACCATCGCGGATTCGACCGCGGTGCTGGTGAACCGCTACTTTCACCCGGACATCCGCGTGGCGCTGGACCTCAGCGAGCCCCAGCCCATCGCCTGGGCCTTTCGCCGCGGCGACGACCGGAGCCTGATCGAGCGCGCCGAGGCGTTTTTCGCGGCGGCTTCCGCCGACGGGACGATCGCGGAGGTCATGGACCGTTACTATGGCCATACCGACCGTTTCGACTATGTCGGCACCCGCACCTTCCTGCGCCACGTCGAAGACCGGCTGCCCCGGTACCAGGCCTGGTTCCAGGAAGCTGCCGCCGAGCATGGTTTCGACTGGCGCCTGATCGCCGCGCTGGCCTACCAGGAATCGCACTGGAACCCGGCGGCGGTCTCTCCCACCGGCGTGCGGGGCCTGATGATGCTGACCCGTGACACCGCCGGGGCCATGGGCGTCGAGGACCGCAACGATCCCGAGCAGAGTATCCGCGGGGGCACAGCCTACCTGCGGCGGGTCATCGGCAAGATCCCGGAACGCATCCCGGAGCCGGACCGTACCTGGATGGCGCTCGCCGGCTACAACATCGGCTTCGGCCACCTCGAGGACGCCCGCCGCATCACCGAGGGCCGGGGGCTCGATCCCGACCGCTGGGCCCACGTGCGCGACAGCCTGCCGCTGCTGACCCAGGAGCGCTGGTACAAGGGCACCCGTTTCGGCTACGCGCGCGGCTGGGAGCCGGTGCGCTACGTCGACAATATCCGGCGCTATTACGAAATCCTGGGCTGGATCACCGCCGACCCCCGCGCCCCGCAGCTGGCCGGACGATCAGCGCCGGGCGCGGAAAAAACTACGGAGTAGGGCCGCGCTCGCGTCGGCGAGCACGCCGCCGGTCACCTCGACCTGGTGGTTCAGCCGGGGCGAGCGCAACAGGTCGAATACGCTGCCGGCTGCCCCGGCCCTGGGGTCGGCGGCGGCGTAGACCAGCCGCCTGACCCGCGCGTGCACCATGGCGCCGGCGCACATCGGGCAGGGCTCGAGGGTCACGTAGAGCGTGGTGCCGGGCAGCCGGTAATTGCCGATCACCTCGCCGGCGGCCCGCAGGGCGCGGATCTCGGCGTGGCCCGTGGGATCGCAGGTGGCGATGGGCCGGTTCCAGGCCTCGGCCAGCACCTCGCCGTCGGGCCCGACCAGCACGGCGCCGACCGGCACCTCGCCCTCCGCCTCGGCACAGGCGGCCAGCTCCAGCGCGCGGCGCATGCAGGTCTCGTCCAGGGCCGACGAGTCCGGGACGGGCGTCATTGCGGCCCGAGCACGCCGGCAAAGCGCACGCCCGAGAGCAGCGCCATGTCCCGTTGCCAGGTCGTCAGGTCGTCGCGGTCGAACTGGTTCAGGTGGTCATGACCGCAGGCGCGCGCCATCACCTGCATGAGTTCTACCGATGCCGTGAAGAAGTTGCACAACTGCTGCGCCGAGCGGTCGACGTCGATGCGCTTGCGCAGCTCCGGCTTCTGGGTGGCGACGCCGGAGGGGCAGTTGTTGGTGTGGCACATGCGCGCGGCCACGCAGCCCACTGCCTGGATGGCGGAGTTGGCCAGCGCGATGCCGTCGGCGCCGAGCGCCAGCGCCTTGACGAAATCCATCGGCACCCGCAGGCCGCCGGTGATGATCAGCGTCACCCGGCCGCTGGCCTTCTGCTTGTCCAGCAGCCGGCGCGCGCGCGCCAGCGCCGGGATGGTCGGCACGCTGATGTGGTCGCGGAACATCTCCGGGGCCGCGCCGGTGGCGCCGCCGCGGCCGTCGAGAATGATGTAGTCGGCGCCGACGTCGAGCGCGAACTGCACGTCGCGCTCGATGTGGTTGGCGCTGAGCTTGAAGCCGACCGGGATGCCGCCACTGATCTCCCGCACCCGGGCGGCAAACTTGCGGAAGTCCTTCTTCGAGGACAGGTCACGGAAGGTCGGCGGGGAGACGGCCGGGGTCCCGGGCTCGAGCCCGCGGACCTCGGCGATCTTGCCGATGTTCTTGCTCGCCGGCAGGTGGCCGCCCGTGCCCGTCTTGGCGCCCTGCCCGCCCTTGAAGTGGAAGGCCTGGACCTTTTCGAGCAGCTCCTCGCGATAGCCGAACATGGCGCTGGCCAGCTCGTAGAGGTAGCGCGAATTGGCCTGCTGCTCCTCCGGCAGCATGCCACCCTCGCCCGAGCAGATGCCGGTGCCGGCCAGCTCCGCGCCCTTGGCCAGCGCGAGCTTCGCTTCCTCCGACAGCGCGCCGAAGCTCATGTCCGAGACGAACAGCGGGATCTTCAGGTGCAGCGGCTTCTTCGCTTCCGGCCCGATCACCAGCTCGGTGCCGACCTCGACGTCCTCCTGCAACGGCTGCTCGGCCAGCTGGGCAACCAGGATCTGCAGGTCGTCCCAGTGGGGCAGCTCGTGCCGCGGCACGCCCATGGCGGTCATCGGCCCGTGGTGGCCGAAGGTCTTGAGACCGTCCCGCGCGAGCTCGTGGATGAATACCACCGTCGGCTCTTCCGGCGTCGGCTCCGCCCGCGGCGCGCTGTCGGTCGTCGCGCCCTCGGCGCCGGGGCCTTCCGCGCCGACGTCGTCGGCGGAGAACTTCTTATGCGTACCGTCGCAGAAAGGCTGGTTGCCCGTATGCTTGCAAACGCAGAGGTAGGCGTCGCCGGCTTCCTGGGCAACGAACTTCCTCGGCGTGAAGTCGGTGCCCCGGTGCGAACCGTCGCAGAAGGGCTGGTTATTCGAGCGGCCGCAGCGGCACCAGTAGTATTCCTTGCCTTTCTCGAGTGTGACCTTGGCCGGCTTGTTGTCGGCTACGACGGGTTTCGACATGGCAACACCTTGAGCTCCGTAACGCCCGGCCCTATTCCCACTCGATGGTCGCCGGCGGCTTGCCGGAGATGTCGTAGGTGACGCGGGAGATGCCGGGGATCTCGTTGATGATCCGCCGGCTGACGAGGTCCAGGAACTCGTAGGGCAGGTGGGCCCAGTGGGCAGTCATGAAGTCCACCGTCTCGACGGCGCGCAGCGCGACCACGTAGTCGTAGGTACGGCCGTCGCCCATCACGCCCACCGAGCGGACCGGCAGGAACACGGCGAAGGCCTGGCTGACCTTGTCGTACAGGTCGTGGTTGCGCAGCTCGGTGATGAAGATGTCGTCCGCCAGCCGCAGGAGGTCGGCGTATTCCTTCTTCACCTCGCCGAGGATGCGCACGCCGAGGCCGGGGCCGGGGAAGGGATGGCGGTACACCATGTCCCAGGGCAGGCCGAGCTCGAGGCCGATCTTGCGCACCTCGTCCTTGAACAGCTCGCGCAGCGGCTCGACCAGCTGCATGCGCATCCGCTCCGGCAGCCCGCCGACGTTGTGGTGCGACTTGATGACGTGGGCCTTGCCGGTCTTGGCGCCGGCCGACTCGATCACGTCGGGGTAGATCGTGCCCTGCGCCAGCCAGTCGATGTCCTTCAGCTGCTGGGCCTGTTCCTCGAACACCTCGATGAACAGCCGGCCGATGATCTTGCGCTTCTCCTCCGGGTCCTCGACCCCGGCGAGCGCGGCGAGGAACCGGTCCTCGGCGTCGACGCGGATGACGCGGATGCCCATGTGCCGGGCGAAGGTCGCCATCACCTGGTCGCCCTCGCCCTGGCGCAGCAGGCCGTGGTCCACGAACACGCAGGTCAGCTGGTCCCCGATCGCGCGGTGCAGTAGCGCGGCGACCACCGACGAGTCCACGCCACCCGACAGGCCGAGCAGCACCTTGGAGCCGCCGACCTGCGCGCGAACGCGGGCAATGGCGTCGTCCACGATGTTGCCGGCGTTCCAGTCGCTGGCGCAGCCGCAGATGTCATGCACGAAGCGCGACAGGATGCGGGCGCCCTGGCGGGTGTGCGTGACCTCGGGATGGAACTGCAGCCCGTAGAAACGGCGGCCGTCGTCGGCCATGCCCGCCAGCGGGGCGCTGTCGGTGCCGGCAATGGCGATGAAGCCGGGCGGCAGGGACTCGACCCGGTCGCCATGGCTCATCCAGACGTCGAGCAGCGGCGTGCCCTCGCTGTCCTCGTGGTCCTCGATGTCGTCCAGCAGGCTGGAGCCGCCCGTGACCTTGACGCGGGCGTAGCCGAACTCCCGGTGGGTGGAGCCCGCCACCTCGCCGCCGAGCTGGGCGGCCATGGTCTGCATCCCGTAACAGATGCCCAGCACCGGCACGCCCAGGTCGAACACCGTGTCGGAGGCGCGCGGCCCTTCGTCGATGGTCACCGACTCCGGGCCGCCGGAGAGGATGATGCCGGACGGGGCGAAGGCCCGGATGTCGTCGGCCGGGCAATCCCAGGCGCGGATCTCGCTGTAGACCCCGGCCTCGCGCACCCGGCGGGCGATCAGCTGCGTGTACTGCGAGCCGAAGTCGAGGATCAGGATCCGCTGGGCATGGATGTCGGTGGTCATGGCCGGGCTCGTCAGTCGACGCGATAGTTGGGAGATTCCTTGGTGATCGCCACGTCATGCACATGGCTCTCCCGCACGCCGGCATTGGTGATCCGCACGAACTTCGGCCGGCTGCGCATGTCTTCGATGGTCCGGCAGCCGGTGTAGCCCATGGCGGCGCGCAGGCCGCCGGCCAGCTGGTGCACGATCTGGATCAGGCTGCCCTTGTAGGGCACGCGGCCCTCGATGCCTTCCGGCACCAGCTTCTCCACCGAGTCGGTGGCGTCCTGGAAGTAACGGTCCTTGGAACCGTGGCGCTGCGACATGGCGCTGAGCGAGCCCATGCCGCGGTAGGCCTTGTAGGAGCGGCCCTGGTAGAGCTCGACCTCGCCGGGCGATTCCTCGGTGCCGGCGAACAGGCTGCCGACCATGATGCTGTGGGCGCCGGCCGCGATGGCCTTGGCGAAATCCCCGGAGTAGCGAATGCCGCCGTCGGCGATGAGCGGCACGCCCGTGCCCGCCAGCGCCGCCGCCACGTTCGCCACCGCGGTGACCTGGGGCACGCCGACGCCCGCCACGACGCGGGTGGTGCAGATGCTGCCGGGCCCGATCCCAACCTTCACGCCGTCGGCGCCGGCCTCCACCAGCGCCGTGGCGGCATCGGCCGTCACGATGTTGCCGCCGATCACCTGGATGTGCGGAAAGGCCTGCTTCACCAGGCGCACCCGGTCGATCACGCCGCGGGAGTGCCCGTGTGCCGTGTCCACCACGATGACGTCGACCCCGGCCGCGACCAGCGCCTCGATCCGCTCGTCGGTGTCGGCGCTGCCGCCCACCGCCGCGGCAACCCGCAGGGCCCCGCGCTCGTCCTTGCAGGCGTGCGGGAAATCGGTCGCCTTCTGGAAGTCCTTGGCGGTGATCATCCCGGTGAGGCGGTCGTCCTCGTCGACGATCAGCACTTTCTCGATGCGGTGCTTGTGCAGCAGCTGCAGGATCTCGTCCTTGGCCGAGCCGTCGCGCACCGTGACCAGCCGCTCGCGCGGCGTCATCACCTCGGACACCGGCAGGTCGAGCCGGGTCTCGAAGCGCAGGTCGCGGTTGGTGACGATACCGGCGATGCGGCCGCCGTCCACTACCGGCACGCCGGAAATGCCCTTGGCCCGCGTCAGTTCCATCACCTCGCGGATGGTCTTGTCGGGCGTGACGGTGATCGGGTCGTTGATGATGCCGCTCTCGTACTTCTTGACCCGGCGGACCTCACGCGCCTGCCCCTCGGCGGTCATGTTCTTGTGGATCACGCCGATGCCGCCTTCCTGGGCGAGCGCGATGGCCAGCCGGGCCTCGGTCACCGTATCCATGGCCGCCGACACGATCGGCAGCTGCAGCTGAATGTCACGGGTGAGGCGGGTCGCCAGGCTCACGTCCCGGGGCAGCACGTCCGAGTAGGCAGGCTCGAGCAGGACGTCGTCGAAGGTGAGGGCTTCCTGGATCAGGCGCATGATGGGTCCCTCGCGGCAGCAGGAGTGTAAACCCACCATTCTACGCGCCGACCCGACAGGGGTAAATCTCGGGGTATCATGCGCGCCATGAGCGGAGACCCTTTCGAACTGCCGGAACGCGACGTCTGGACAGTGTCGCGCCTCAACCGCGAGGTCCGGCTGCTGCTCGAGACCAGCCTGCCCGCGCTGTGGATCGAGGGCGAGGTGTCGAACCTGGCCCGCCCGGCCTCCGGCCACCTGTATTTCTCGCTCAAGGACGAGGCCGCGCAGGTGCGCTGCGTCATGTGGCGCTCGACCGCCCTCAAGCTCGCGGTCAGCCCGCGCAACGGCCTGCAACTCTTGCTGCGTGCCCGGCTGAGCGTCTACGAGCCCCGCGGCGAGTACCAGCTGGTCGTCGAGTACGCCGAGGAAGCCGGCGAAGGCGCCCTGCGCCGCCGCTTCGAGGCGCTCAAGGCCCGGCTGCGCGAGGAAGGCCTGTTCGACGAGGCCCAGAAGCGGCCGATCCCGCAACTCCCCCGCCGCATCGGGGTGGTGACCTCGCCCAGCGGCGCGGCGATCCGGGACATCCTGCACGTCCTCCAGCGCCGCTTCCCGGCCGTGCCGGTGATCGTCTACCCCACGCCGGTCCAGGGCGAGGGGTCGGCGGAGAAGATCGCGGCCGCCCTCGGGCGCGCCTCAAGCCGGGCCGAGTGCGACGTGCTGATCCTCGCCCGCGGCGGCGGCTCGCTGGAGGACCTCTGGAGCTTCAACGAGGAGGTCGTGGCCCGCGCCATCCGCGCCAGCGCCATCCCGGTCATCTCCGGCGTCGGCCACGAGGTGGATTTCACCATCGCCGATTTCGCCGCCGACCTGCGCGCCCCCACGCCCTCGGGCGCCGCCGAGCTCGCCGTGCCCGACTCGCTGGAGTGGCTGCGGCGGCTGAACAAGGACGCCGGCCGGCTGCGCAACGCGATGCAGCGCCGGCTCGACACCCTCGCCCAGCGGCTGGACTGGCAGCGTCGCCGGCTCGGGGTGTCGCATCCCGGCAACCGCCTGCGGCAGCACGCGCAGCGGCTCGCGGAGCTCGACACCCGCCTGCGCCGCGCAACCGCGGCGCTGGTGGACCACCGCCGCCGGCGCCTCGCCCATGCCCGCGCCGTGCTGGCGGCGCAATCGCCCGCGCGCCGGCTCGAGGCGGCCCGGGAGCGGACCGCGGGCCTGGAACGACGCCTGCGCTCAGCCGCCGGCTACCGCCTGCAGGCCCTGCGCGCCCGGCTGGACGCCGCCGGGCACGCGCTCCACACGGTCAGCCCGCTGGCGACCTTGGAGCGCGGCTATGCCATCGCCACCGACCCGCGCGACGGCAGCATCGTCCGCGACGCCGCTCAGCTGGGCCCCGGGGACCGGCTGGCACTCCGCCTGGCGCGTGGTCGACTCGAGGCGGAGGTCAAATCGACCCACGGGGACCCGGACTCAGGACCTGACTAGCAGCCCGACCGCTGCGCGCGGCGATGCAGGCCGGTTCGGAGACGCTGTGAATACATCCCTGTACGCTCGCTCGCACACGTCCCTGTGTGCGAGCGCCCCGAACCGGCCTGCATCACATCACGCAGCTTCGGTGGCAGCCGCCGAGCCGACCCGGCCCGGGCATCGACCGCAGCGGGAACGACTCGGAGTGGCGGCAGGGGCTCGCGCTGGTCCTCCGCGCGGCGCTCGCGCACAGGACGTGCGCGAGCGAGCCTACAGGGACGTATTTACGGCGTCCGCGCGGAGGACTGGCGCGAGTCCCTGCGGCCTGCATCGCAGCGCGCAGCGGTCGCCGGGGCACGGAGCGTCAGGCGCGGTCGAAGTACCGGGCGATCACCGGCCGGAAGCGGTCCATGTCCACCAGGAACGAGTCGTGGCCCTGCAGCGAGGGCAGCCCGACGAACTCGACCTCGCGGCCCGGCTGCTCCAGGCATTCTGCCAGCTGCTCCTGCTCGTGCAGCGGGAACAGGAAGTCGGTCTCGACGCCGACCACCAGCGCGCGCTCGATGCCGGGCTTGGAGAGCTCGGTGGCGATGCAGCCGCTGTGCTCCGCCACGTCGAACAGGTCCATCGCGCGCGAAAGATAGAGATAGCAGTTCGGGTCGAACTGGCCGATGAACTTGTTGGCGTGGTGCTCGAGGTAGGACTCGACCTCGAAATCGATGCCGAACTGGTCGCCCGACTCATGCTCGCCGGCGGCCCGCTCGCGGCCGAAGCGGTTGTCCCACTCCTCGGCCGAACGATAGGTGATCATGCCGAGCTTGCGCGCCAGGCGCATGCCCCGGAGCGGCGGCTGGTCGGGCGCGTAATCACCGCCGCGCCAGTCCGGGTCGGAGCGGATGATCTCGCGCTGCAGGGACCGCAGGGCAATGGCGAAGGCTGGCGCGCGCGCCGCCGAGGAGATCGCCACCAGCCCGCGGCTCAGCTCCGGGAACAGCACGCAGAAAGCCAGCGCCGTCATGCCGCCCAGCGACGGGCCGATCACCGTGTGCAGCTTGCTGATGCCGAGGTGGCGCACCACTTCCCTGCCCGCAGCGGCGATGTCCTCGACCGTCAGCACCGGGAAACTCAGCCGATAGGGCTCGCCCGTACGCGGGTCGATGGAGGCGGGGCCGGTGCTGCCGAAGCAGCTGCCCAGCGAGTTGACGCAGATCACGAAGTAGTGCCGCGTGTCGATCGGCCGGCCGAGGCCGACCATCTCTTCCCACCAGCCGGGCGAGGTGTCGGCCGGGGACGAGGCGGCGTGCGCCGAGGGCGAGAGGCCCGTGAACAGCAGCACGGCGTTCGAGGCGTCGGCGTTCAGCTCGCCCCAGGTCTCGTAGGCCACGTCCAGGCGCGGCAGCACGCCGCCCCGGTGCATCTGGAACGGCCGCTCGATGCGCACGAAGCGGCGCGCGCCGGTGGCCGAGCGCGCCTCGGTGGGCGTGAAGGCGGGGGGCTTGATGATCTTGCTGCCTGGTTCCATGCCGGACTCCTCAGCGGCCTTTCTTCACGTGGCGCAGCATGCGCTGGCGCTTGCGCTGCTGGCGCGGCGTCAGCGGGTTGCGGCGGCCGGCGTAGGGATTCTCGCCGGAGCGCAATTCGATCCGCACGGGCGTGCCCTGCAGGTGAAAAGCCTTGCGATAGACATTGGCAAGGTACCGCCGGTAGCTGTCCGGCAGCAACTCCGCCTGGCTGCCGTGGATCACGATCACCGGCGGGTTGCGGCCGCCCTGGTGGGCATAACGCAGCTTGATCCGGCGCCCGCGCGAGAGCGGCGGCTGGTGCGCCGTGATGGCGTCCTGCAGCACCCGCGTCAGCTCCGGCGTGGGCAGGTCGCGAATCGCGGCCGCGTAGCTCGAGTCCACCAGCGCGAACAGGTCGCCGACCCCGGTACCGTGCAGCGCAGAAATGAACTGAATCGGCGCGTAGTCGAGGAATGGCAGTTTCAGCTCCAGCTGGCGCCGCACGGTGTCGCGCTGGTCGGGCGACAGGCCGTCCCACTTGTTGACCGCGATGACCATCGCCCGGCCGCGCTCGGCCGCGAGGCCCAGCAGGCTGGCGTCCTGGTCGGTGACGCCCTCGCGCGCATCGAGCACGGCGATCACGACCGCCGCGGCGTCGATGGCGCCGAGGGTCTTGATGACGCTGAACTTCTCGACGGCCTCGGCGACCCGCGAACGGCGGCGCACGCCGGCCGTGTCGACCAGGAGATACCGGCGGCCGTCCCGCTCGAACGGGACCTCCACGGCATCGCGGGTAGTGCCGGGCTGGTCGAAAGCAACGAGCCGCTCCTGCCCGATCATCCGGTTGATCAGGGTCGACTTGCCGACATTGGGGCGGCCGATAACCGCCACCCGGACGCCTTCCTCGCGCGCGTCCGCCTCCTCCTCCGGCGGGAACGGCGCCAGGACTTCGTCCATCAGCGCCCGGACGTTGTCGCCGTGCGCTGAGGAGACGACCGCAGGCTCCCCCAGCCCGAGCCGATGGAACTCCGCGCCGATCACCTCGGGCGCCTGGCCCTCGGCCTTGTTCACCACCAGCGTGACGGCGCAGCCGCGGCGGCGCAGCAGGTCGGCGACCTGCTCGTCCGCCGCCGCCAGGCCTTCGCGGCCGTCCACCATGAACAGCACTACGTCGGCCTCGTCCAGCGCGCGCAGCGTCTGGCGGGCCATCAGGCCGTCGAGCTGGTCGGCGGCGCCGCTGAGGCCGCCGGTGTCGACGACGATGTAGGGCACCGGCCCGATGCGGCCGTAGCCGTACTGGCGGTCGCGGGTCAGCCCGGGCAGGTCGGCGACCAGCGCATCCCGGGTCCGGGTGAGGAAGTTGAACAGCGTGGACTTGCCGACGTTCGGCCTGCCCACCAGCGCGACGACGGGAAGCATGGGACCGGAGGCCTCAGCCCCGCGGCTCCGTGCGCAGCGCGTACACGCGGTCTTCTTCGTCCTGCGCGATCAGCAGCTCGCCGCCGCTGACCGGCGCAGTGATGAAGGACGCGTCCCCGGCGCGGTGGCGCGCCTGCAGGCGGCCGCTGATCGGGTCCAGCCAGTGCAGCCAGCCCTCGAAGTCGCCCACGACCACGCTCTGGCCGTGCGGCGTCGGCGCCGTGAGCCGGCGCAGCCGCAGCGCGTCCTGGCGCCACAGCTCCCCCCCGCTGGCGCGGCTCATGCCGACCACTTCGCTCTCGTCGGTCGTAACGTAGAGGCTGGTCCAGTCCACGCCCAGCCCCTTGTGGCTGGACATCTCGTTGGCCCACAGCAGCTGGCCGGTCTCCAGCGACAGGCTGACCACGCGGCCCTGGTAGCCGACGGCAAACACGTCCGGCGGGACGATCTGGGGCGTCGCGTCGACGTCCGCCAGCCGCTCGATTTCCGTGCGCCCGCGCCCGATCGCGATGGTCTGCTCCCAGCGCTGCTCGCCGTCGCGCAGGTCGTAAGCCGCGACGCGGCCGTTGTCGAAACCGCTGACGACCAGCCCGCCACCGGTGGCGGGTGCTCCCGTGCCGCGCAGGGTCAGGCGCGGCGGGCGCTGCTCGGCCGCCCAGATCTCCTCGCCGGTGTCCGGCGCCAGCGCCCGCAGGTACCCGTCCACGCTGCGCACGACGACCGCCTGCGCCGTCACCGCCGGGCTGGCCAGCACCTCGCCCGACAACTGCGCCTGCCAGCGGACCGAACCGTCGCCGGCGTCGAGCGCGATGACCATGCCGTCGCTGCCGCCGACCGCCACCAGCCCGAAACCGGCGGCCGGGCCGGCAGCCAGCGCGACGTCGGTCTCGGTCGTCCAGAGCCGGTCGCCGCTTTCGAGATCGAGGGCGTGCACGCGGCCGTCGCGCCCGGCGACGTACACCCGGCCGCCTTCCACGGCCGGCCGCAAGGCCAGGCCCAGGCGCTCGGCGCCCGACCCGGCGCGGAATTCCCACGCCTCGCGGACCTCCAGGGTCGCCTCGAACTCGACCAGCTCCGCCGGCGGCTCGATCGGCTCGTCGTCCCCGCCGAAGATGCCGCAGCCGCCCAAGGACAGCAGCGCGAGACAGCCCAGCGCAATGCCGGGACGCAGCGTCACGAAGTCTCGCTCCCCTCGGCCGCAGCGGGGCCGAGCGACTGCAGCTTGAGCTGCACCAGCGCCTCGTCGATCACGCCGGGATGTTCCGCCGCGTCGGCCAGGGCAGCCTCGTATGCTGCGCGCGCGCCCGCCGTGTCGCCCTGGCGGGCGAGCACGTCGCCCTCGATCTCGCGCAGGGCGGCGGCAAATACGCCGGGCTGCCCCCCGCGCGCCACCTCGAGCGCCCGCTCGAGTTCGCCGGCCGCCAGCAGCGCCCGCGCCATGCGCAGGCGCGCGACCAGCCGCAGCTGGGGGTCATCGGCTTCGTCCAGCACCTGCTGGAGCTGGTCGACGGCCGGACCGAACTCGCCGGCCCGGGCCAGCACGCCGGCCAGCGCCAGGCGCGCATGCTGCACGTAGGGCGAACCCGAGTGGCCCGACTCGAGCTGCTCCAGCCCGAGGCGCACCTCGTCGGCCCGCTCTTCCATGGCGGCCTCGGAGACGACCGAGTAGATCGCCGCCGCCTGCTCGGCCCGCTGCAGCTGGTAGCCCTGCCACCAGTTCCAGCCGGCCAGGGCCAGCAGCCCGCCGCCGACGCCGACGATGATCCAGGCGCCGTTCTCCTTCCACCACTGGCGGATCCGGTCGACCTGTTCGCGTTCACTCAAAAACTCGTCCACTTCTTTCTCCGTCGCCGGTCTGCACCCGGCGCTGCCCTGCGATTCTTCAGCCGCGCCCGGGCGCGACCCCTTGCGCCAGGCGCTCCACCAGCACCCCGCGCGTAACTACTTCCTGCTCCGCTGCACTCCGCAGCGGCTTGACCACGATGCCGTCGGCGGCGAGCTCCTCGGCGCCGAGGATCAGCGCCAGCTCGGCGCCGCTCCGGTCCGCCTTCTTCATCGCCGACTTGAGCGAACCGCCGCCGCAATGGACCTGCAGGCGCAGCCCCGGCACCCGGTCGCGCAGCGCCTCGGCGAGAGCGAGCGCATGCGGTTCCGTCCCCAGCGGCACGAGATAGGCATGCGGCGCGGCCGGTGGCGGTGCCAGCCCGGCCACCAGCTCGACCAGCCGCTCCATGCCGAGCGCCCAGCCGATCGCCGGCGTCGGCCGGCCGCCGAGCTGTTCCACCAGGGTGTCGTAGCGCCCGCCGCTGCACACCGCCGCCTGGGCGCCGAGCCGGTCCGTCAGCCACTCGAAGACCGTGCGGCTGTAATAGTCCAGTCCCCGCACCAGCCGCGGGTTGACGCGATAGGCGACGCCCGCCGCCTCCAGCGCCGCCCGGAGCTGCGCGTAGTGCTCGGCGGACTCGCTGTCGAGATGGTCCGTGATCACGGGGGCGCCCGCCACCACGGCCTGCATCTGGGGGTTCTTGCTGTCGAGGATGCGCAGCGGGTTCTGGCCGAGGCGGCGCAGGCTGTCCTCGTCCAAGGCGGCCCGATGGTCATTGAAATATTCGACCAGCAGCTCGCGGTAGGCGCGGCGCGACTCGGTGGTCCCGAGCGAGTTCAGCTCCAGCTGCAGGCCTTCCAGGCCCAGGACGCGCCACAGGCGCGCCGACATCAGGATCAGCTCGGCGTCGATGTCCGGCCCGGCGAAGCCGAGCGCCTCGGCGCCGATCTGGTGAAACTGTCGGTAGCGCCCCTTCTGCGGCCGCTCGTAGCGGAACATCGGGCCCGCGTACCACAGGCGCTGCTGCTGGTTGTGGATCAGCCCATTGCTGATGGCCGCGCGCACGCAGCTCGCGGTCGCTTCCGGCCGCAGGCTGAGGTGGTCGCCGTTACGGTCGGTGAAGCTGTACATTTCCTTCTCGACGATGTCGGTGACTTCGCCGATGGAGCGGCTGAAAAGTTCGGTACGCTCGACCAGGGGCACCCGCAGCTCGCGGTAGCCGTAGGCGGCGAAGACGGCGCGCGCGGCCGCCTCCACCCACTGCCAGGTGGCGGTGCTCTCGGGCAGGATGTCGTTCATGCCCCGGATGGGCTGGACGGCCTTGCTCATGCCCGGATCACGCTTCAGCCGGTGCCGCCGCCGACGGTCAGCCGCGCGGTGCCGTTGCGCGTCGCGGCCTGCCGCACGGCCACCGGCTCGTCGTCTACCGTCAGGCGCACGCCCTCCGCGTTGCCGAGGAACACCGCCAGGGGCGGCACGCCGCTCAATCGCGCCACATCGCCCGCGCGATACAGGCGGTAAGCCAGGCGCTGCTCCCGGGCGTCGGTGACCTCGACCCAGCAGTCCTCGGTGAACTCGAAGCGGAGCTGCGCCATGACCGGCAGCTCGAGCGCCGGCGCCGGCCGCGCCGGCGTCTCGGCCAGGGCTTCCGGCCGCACCGGCGCCTCTGCCACGGCTGCCGGAAGGACAGGTGCCTGAGCCACGGCTCCGGGGAGGGCTGCCCCGGTCGCTGCCGGCGGCTCGTCCGCCGGGCTTTCCGCCGGCGTCGCGACCACGAGTTCCGTCGTCTCCGCGGCGCTCACCGGCGGCGCCTGCTCGGCCTCTGCCAGGCCCTGGGGCAGCCCGGCCGGCTCCTCCGCCAGCGGGAGGGGCGCCGGCTCCCCGGCCGGGCGCACGGTCCACCACGCCAGGGCCATCACCGCGGCGACCATCACCGCGCCGGTCGCCGGCCCGGCCCATCCCGGCATACCGGTCCGCGGCAAGCGCCCGGGCGGCAGCGCCGGCAGGATTTCCGCCGGGTGCCTGGCGCCTGACGCCGTGGCATAAGCGTCGACCAGCTCGTCCGCAGGCAGGTTGAGCACGGCTGCAGCGCGGCGCAGGAAACCGCGGACGAACACCTCGCCGCCGAAACCCTCGTACGCGTCGGCCTCCAGCGCCTGCAGGCGCAGGAGCGGCAGGCACATCTCGCCCGCGAGCCGCTCCTGGTTCCAGCCCGCCCGTTCCCGGGCCGCGCGCAGGCGCTGCCCCGCGGTTTCAGGCGCCGTCGCGGCGTGCTCCTGGTGGCTTGCGTTGTCTTCGTTCATCGCTCGAGCCTCCCGGCCTCGGCCGAATCGGGAAAGTCCTGCAACAGGCGGCGCGTATACGCCGCGGCCGCCTGGTGGTCGCCGGCCGCCAGCTCGATGCGGCGGCCCAGTTCCAGGCTGTAGGGGGTCGCCGCCCTGAGCGACTCGTAGCGCTGCAGGAAGGCCCGCGCGTTCAGCGTCTCCCCCTGGGAGAGGCTGAGGTCGGCCAGTTGCAGCAGGGCTTCGGCGTGGTTCCTGTTCACCTCGAGGGCGCGGCGCAGGAACTGCTCCGCCAGCTCGGGGTCAGGGATGCCGCGGGCGCAGACACCGGCGTTGGTCCAGGCAATCTCGGGCGTGCGGTAAAAGGCGTTCTGCGCGGCACGCCGGAAATACTCGATCCCCTCGGCACGCTCGCCGCGGCGACACAGGAAGCCGCCGTAATTGTTGACAATGCTGGGATCGTCGGGCGCCAGCTGGGTGGCGCGGCGCAGGTGCTGGCCGGCCCGGCCCAGGTCGCCGACCCGCTCGTAGAGGATGCCCAGGGCGGCCTGCGCGTCGGCGAAGGAAGGATCCTGCTCGGCAGCCCGCTCCAGCTTCTCCCGCGCCTCCTGCAGGTCGCCGCGCTGCAGGTAACTGATCCCGAGCTGCACGTTGAAACGCGCGGCGTCGTGGTCGGAAACCTTGGAGTTGTCCGTGGTGGCGCAGGCGGCCAGCACCGCCATGGCAGCCACCAGCCCGACTCTCGCCAGCCGCTTGTCCATCAGGAAGCCCTCGCTGTCACGCTCGCCAGTTTCGACCCCAGCCGATACCGCATGCGGTCGTTGACCTGGCCGGCCAGCTGCCCGCAGGCCGCGTCGATCTCGTCGCCGCGGGTCCGGCGAATCGTCGTCCGGATGCCCTTGCGCAGCAGGAAGTCGCGGCAGCGCTCGACCACGGCGTCCGGCGAGCGCCGGAATTCCGTGCCCGGGAAGGGATTGAAGGGGATGAGGTTCACCTTGCCCGGGCGGTGCGACAGCAGCTTCGCCAGCCGGCGCATGTCCGCCTCCCGGTCGTTGACCCCGTCGAGCAACACGTATTCGAACGTGATATGGCGGCCGGCGCGCCGCTCGGCATAACGCCAGCAGGCCTCCAGCAGCTCTTCGATCGGATGGCGCCGGTTGATCGGCACCAGCTCGTCGCGCAGCGCGTCGTCCGCCGCGTGCAGCGAAACAGCCAGGGCCACGTTGCACTCCTCGCCCAGCCGCTCCATCTGCGGCACCAGGCCCGAGGTGCTGACGGTGACCCGCCGCCGCGACAGGGCGAAGCCGTAGTCGTCCAGCAGCACCTGGATCGCCGGCACCACGTGGCGGTAATTCGCCAGCGGTTCGCCCATGCCCATGAACACCACGTTGGTAACGATGCGGTCGGCGTCCGGCTGGTAGCCGAGCTCCCGGTTGGCCAGCCACACCTGCCCGACGATGTCCGCCGTGGCGAGGTTGCGGTTGAAGCCCTGCTTGCCCGTCGCGCAGAAAGCGCAGTCCATGGCGCAGCCGACCTGGCTGGAGATGCACAGCGTGCCGCGGGCGGGCTCGGGGATGAACACCGTCTCGATCGCCTGCCCGCCGTCCATCGACAGCATCCACTTGCGGGTGTCGTCCGCGGCATGGTGCATGGAGCGGATGACGGGCGGGCGGATTTCGGCGATCTCCGCCAGCTGCTCGCGCAGCGCCTTGGAGATGTCGGTCATCAGCGCGAAGTCGTCGATGCCGAAGCGGTACATCCAGCTCATGAGCTGGCGCGCGCGGAAGGGTTTCTCGCCGAGGCCGACGAAAAACTCTTCCAGTCCCGTGCGGGACAGTCCCAGCAGGTTGATGCGCGCGTCAGTCATGGTGGTCCGGCGCGCCTCAGCGGGTGCGCGGGCAGATGTCCGTGCCGGCGAAGAAGAAGGCGATCTCCTGGCGCGCCGTGTCCGGACCGTCGGACCCGTGCACCACGTTCTCCTCGATGCTGTCGGCGAAGTCGGCGCGGATCGTGCCGGCCTCGGCCTTCTTCGGATCGGTCGCGCCCATGATCTCGCGGTGCTTGAGGATGGCGTTCTCGCCTTCCAGCACGCTGACCATCACCGGCCCGGAGGTCATGTAGGCGACCAGGTCGTTATAGAACGGCCGCTCGCGGTGCACCGCATAGAAGGCGCCGGCATCGGCCGGGGACAGGTGCTTCATGCGCGCGGCCACGATCTGCAGGCCGCCGGCCTCGAAGCGGCGATAGACCTCGCCAACCAGGTTTTTCTCTACGCCGTCGGGCTTGATGATGGAAAGAGTGCGTTCGATCGCCATGGGGTTCCCTTGCTTTGAGTCTTGATTCCGGCTGAAAGTCGTTGCAAAACCGCGTCCTGCGGCCGCAACCTCATGCCCGCGTCAGGTGCAGGCGCAACGGAATATCTTAAGCCCCGGAACCCGGGCGCACAATCAGACGCTGAAGCTCTCGCCGCAGCCGCATTCGCCCTTGACGTTCGGATTGCGGAAACGGAAGGCCTCGTTGAGGCCCTGCTTGACGAAATCGACCTCGGTGCCGTCGATCAGGCGCAGGTGCTGGGGATCGACGTAGACCCGCACCTGCTGGTCCTCGAACACCACGTCGCCCTCGCGGGTATCGTCGGCGTAGTCGACCACGTAGGCCCAACCCGAGCAGCCGGTGCGCTTGACGCCCAGGCGGATGCCCAGGCCGCTGCCGCGGCGTGCCAGGTGGTCCTTGACCCGGGTGGCGGCGGATTCGGTCAGGGTGATTGCCATCGGTTCTCGCTCCTCCTCTCGTCTTGCCCGGCCGCCGGGCGGCCGCGACCCCGATTATGCCTCGGGGCCGGCGCCCATGCAGGCGCGGTAGGCGTCCTCGACCACCAGCAGGCTGCCGAGCTTGTGCGCCGGGGCTTCCAGCCGGCGGGCCAGCGCGCGCGGATCGATCCAGTCCAGCTCGGTCGTGCGGCGCCCCTCCGCGTGCTCGGCGACCCACGACGCGGCCGCGATCACGTGCGGGCAGCCATAGGCACGGAACCGGCATTCCAGGATCCTGCCCTGGCGCACGCGCGCCTCGAATTCGACCCGTGTACCCCGGGCAATGTTCCCGGCCGCGCCGGTCCGGCGCTCGGACGGAGCCGCCAGGACCCGGCCGTGGCCCGGGGCGCGCTCGAAGCGCTGGCGCACCTCGGCGGAATAATCGAGCTGGTCGGCGTTCATATCGCGGCCTCCTTGGTTTCGCAGCTGCCGGGCCCCAGCGCCCGCAGCCGCTGCACCTGGGTTCGCACGATCGCCGCCGCCCGATCCACGTCCTCGGCCGTGGTGAAGCGGCCGACGCTGAAACGGAGCGAACTCTGGGCCAGCTGGTCGTCGCGACCCAGGGCCCGCAGCACGTAGGACGCCTCGCGGCTGGCCGAAGTGCAGGCCGAACCACTCGAGACCGCCAGCTCGCGCAGCGCGAACAGCAGGCTTTCCCCTTCCACGCCCTCGAAACAGACGTTCAGGATCCCTGCCACGCGCCGCTCCGGGTCGCCGTTCAGGTGCACTCCGCCCAGCCCGGCGATCCCGTCCCACAGCCGCCGGCGCAGGCCGGCCAGCCGCTCGGCCTCCCTGGCGTGCTCCGCGGCCGCGATCCGGCAGGCCTCGGCCATGCCGACGATCTGGTGCGTCGCCAGGGTGCCCGAGCGCAGGCCCCACTCGTGGCCGCCGCCGTGGATCTGGGGCTCCAGCCGGCTCTTGGGGCAGCCGCGCAGGTACAGGGCGCCGATCCCCTTGGGACCGTAGACCTTGTGCCCGGAGAGCGACAGCAGGTCGGCCTGGACCTCGTCGACCCGGACCGGCAGCTTGCCGGCGGCCTGCGCGGCGTCGACGTGGAACAGCACGCCGCGCTCACGGCACAGGCTGCCGATGGCGGCCACGTCGTTGATCGTGCCGATCTCGTTGTTCACGAACATCACGGACACCAGCACGGTGTCGGGCCGCAGCACGGGCTCGATCTCGGCCACGCCCACCACGCCGCCCGGGCCGGGGGTCACGTAGCTCACCTGCCAGCCCTCTTTCTCGAGCTGGCGGCAGGTATCCAGCACCGCCTTGTGCTCGGTGCGGCTGGTGACGATGTGGCGGCCCCGGTCGGCATGGAAGCGGGCCGCGCCCTTGATCGCGAGGTTGTTCGACTCGGTGGCGCCGGAGGTCCAGATGATCTCGGGCGGCAGGGCGCCGAGCATCGAGGCCACCTCGCGGCGCGCGGCCTCCACCCGGTTGCGGGCCTCGCGGCCGGGCGCGTGGGAGCTGGAGGCGGGGTTGGCGAAGCAGCCGTCCGGACCGAGGCATCCGACCATGCGCTCGATCACGCGCGGATCGACCGGCGTGGTGGCGGCGTAATCCAGGTAGATGGCCTTGGCAGTCTGGTTCATCGCGGCTCCAGTGCGCTCAGGATCCCCCTCAGGATGCGGACTTCGTTCTCCTCCGGCAAGGCCCGGTTGAACAGGCGGCGCAGCCGCAGCATGAGGTGGCGCGGGTTCGCCGGGTTCAGAAAGCCGGCCGCCACCAGGGTGCGCTCGAGATGCTCGTAGAAACGTTCGAGCTCCTCGGCCGCGGCCAGGGGGTCGCTTCGGTCCTGCTCCGGCGCGTCCTCCTCGAGGGCCGCAAGCCGCAGCTCATACGCCACCACCTGCACCGCCATGGCGAGGTTCAGCGAGCTGTAGTCCGGGTTGGTCGGAATGTGCAGGAGGGCGTGGCAGCGCGCCAGCTCGTCGTTCGTCAGGCCGCTGCTCTCGCGCCCGAACACCACCGCCGCCTCGCCGGCGGCGCTCTCGGCGAGCAGCCGCGGGGCGGCTTCGCGCGGCGTCATGACCGGCCACTGCAGGGCCCGCAGCCGCGCACTGGCGCCGAGCACGAAACGGCAGCCCGCCAGGGCCTCGTCCAGCGTCGCGCACACCTGCGCGGCCTCCAGCACCTGGTCGGCGCCGGCGGCACGGGCGGTGGCCTGGGGGCTGGGAAACTCCAGCGGCGCCACCAGGCTCAGCCGCTCCAGGCCCATGGTGCGCATGGCGCGCGCGGCGGCGCCGATGTTGCCGGGATGCGTGGTGCCCACCAGCACGACGCGGACGGGGATCCTCATATGCAAAAGGCCTGCAGGAAATGAAGCGAATTGCTATTCTAACCGGCTGTTGGCGGAGAGTATCCAATGCACCCCCTGTTGAACATCGGCGTCCGCGCCGCGCGCCGCGCCGGTGACCTGATCGTCCGGCACATCAACCAGCTCGACGCCATCAAGGTCGACACCAAGGGGCGCAACGACTTCGTCAGCGAAGTCGACCGCATGGCGGAAGACGACATCATCCAGACCGTGCGCCGCAGCTACCCGGACCATGCCTTCCTGGCGGAGGAAAGCGGCGCCAGCGGCGATGCCGAGTTCGTCTGGATCATCGACCCGCTGGACGGCACCACCAACTTCCTGCACGGCTTCCCGGTGTTCGCGGTGTCCATCGCCGTGATGCAGCGCGGGCGGCTGGAGCACGGCGTGATCTACGACCCGATGCGGCAGGAGCTGTTCACCTGCAGCCGCGGGGCGGGCGCCACCGTCGACGGGCGCAAGATGCGGGTCAGCGACACCCGCAACCTGGCCGCCGCGCTGATCGGCACCGGCTTCCCCTACAAGGACGACCCGGAGTCGCTCGGACCGTACATGGCGATGCTCAAGGACGTAATCTGCCAGACCGCCGGGGCCCGCCGCCCGGGCGCTGCGGCGCTGGATCTCGCCTACGTCGCCGCCGGCCGGCTCGACGGTTTCTGGGAGATCGGCCTGAATATCTGGGATATCGCCGCCGGCGCCCTGATGATCCAGGAATGCGGCGGCATCGTCACCGACCTCGGGGGCCGGGACGGCTGGCAGCAGAGCGGCAATATCGTCGCCGGCAACCCGCGCATCCACGATGCCCTGCTGAAGCTGATCGAACCGCACCTGACGGCGGGACTGCGGCGCTGAACCCGCCGGCGCCCGTCCGGCTGCCCGCAAGACCTGTCCGCAGCCAGCCCATGCCAGGGCCCTCCTCGCTTGGAATTCTTATGCCGCTCGAAGGGCCCTGGCATGTCCTGGCCGCTGCACCGGTGCCAGCGCAACGGCCGTGGCGCACACCGACGCCGTCACCGACAGGCACGCGGATAGTCGGGGCCGGCCGTATGCCGCGGCCGGGTTGCAGCGGCTCGGCCGGGCCCGGGCTGATCAGCCCGCGTCGTCGCGCGCCTCCGGCGCGAAGTAGAGCAGCCGCCAGCCCGACTCCGGCTTGAACGGCTGCTCCTCGGAGAACAGCTGGAACAGGCCGTCGCCGTTCACCCCGCCGATGAGAACCCAGTCTTCGCCCTGCTCGCCCAGCCGCTCGCGCATGTCGTCGAGGCGGTAGGTCTCCGTCAGGCGGGTGGTCTGCATGGTCCAGCCCCGGTCGAGGCGCTCATGCAGGGTATTGAAGTCCTCGCCGTCGTCGAAGGCCGTGTGGCCGCGCTGCTGCAGCGCCATGCGCTTCGACTCCTGGCGCGATTCCTGGTGCGTGGCGAGCTGGAAGGTCCGGTGCCGGCCGAACGTCCCGCCGCGCGCCTTGCACACCAGGGCGTTGTAGAAGTCGTTGCCGGTGGCGGCCAGCAGGTAGCTGAGGTGCTGCAGGTCCAGTTCTTCCTCGGCGTGCTCCGACAGGATCTCGCCGTAGTAGGTGCGGATATCGTCCATGCGCAGGGGTTTGAGGTGCGACCAGGCGCCGTCGGCCACCAGCACGCTGATCTCGAGCTTCTTCAGGGCGAGCGCCAGCGCGTGCGTCCACGGCGTGGCGCCGACGATGAGCAGCCCGTTGGCGCGCTTGGCCGACAGCTTCAGCTTCCGGGTGACGGGTCCCAGCGAGAGGCCGTGGGCCAGCGCCGTGACCACGATCACCAGGAACACCAGCGGCAGGAGCCGCTCGGCGTCCGGGTACCCGCTCGCCGCCAGCGACGGCCCGAAAATACTGGCCGCTGCCGCGGCGACGATGCCGCGCGGCGCGATCCAGGCCAGCAGCAGCTTGTCTTCGCGGCGCATCGGCGCACCGATGGTCGCCAGGCCGATGGTCAGCGGCCGCACCAGGAACAGGACGGCCGCCACGAACAGGCCGAGGCGCCAGTCCAGCACCCCGAGCTGGCTGAGCTCGAGCTGCGCCGGGATGACGATGAACAGGACCGAGAGCAGGATGACGCTCAGGTTCTCCTTGAAGTGACGCAGCGCCTCGCGCTCGACCAGCTGCATATTGCCGATCACCACGCCCATGATGGTGACGCTGAGGAGGCCGGCTTCGTGCTGCACGAAGTTGGTGGCGCTGTAGGCGGCGAGCACCAGCACCATGAGCACGGGCGGCTTGAGGTGCTCCGGCACCAGCCCCCGCCGGAACAGCTGCCCGACCACCCAGCCGCCGGCGCCGCCGGTCAGCCCGGCCGCGAGGATCGCCGTGCCGAGGCTGAGCAGGGTCTCGCTGAACTCGCCCCCGGCCACCGTGAGGTACTGGTAGGTCAGCACCGCCAGCAACACCCCGACGGGATCGTTGGCGATGCCCTCCCAGCGGAGCAGCGAGGCCGATTCCTTGTTCAGCCGGGCCTGCCGGATCAGCGGCCCGATGACGGTCGGCCCGGTGACCACCAGGATCGCGCCCAGCACCCACGCCACGGGCCAGCTGAGGCCGGCGACGTAATGCGCCGCCGCCGCCCCCAGCGCCCAGGCCAGCGGCGGCCCGGCCAGCGTGAGCCGGCCGATGCCGTGGCCCACGCGCCGGAGCTCGCCGAGCTTCAGCTCCATGGCGCCCTCGAACAGGATGATGGCCACGCCGAGCCCGATGAGCTCGTTGACCTCCTCCGTGCTCATGGCCAGCTCGATCACGCCGGTGACCGGGCCGAGCACGAACCCGGCCGTGATGAGGATGACGATGCTCGGCAGTTTCAGGCGCCAGGCCAGCCACTGGCTCGCCAGCCCGACGAGAAGAATGAACAGCAGCAGGGTGGCGCCATGCATGGGCGCTGTGCCGCTAGGGCATCACGCCGGACTCTTCGTCCTTGTCCGGCTGGGGCGGCAACAGGTCGCTCGGCGTCACCTTCAGCGCCAGCGCCGTTTCGCTGGCGATGTAGATGGAGGAGTAGGTGCCGATCAGCACGCCCACGATGAGCGCGACCGAGAAACCGGCGATGGCCTCGCCGCCCAGCACGTACAGCGCCACCAGCACCAGCAGTGTCGTCACGCCCGTCATGATGGTGCGCGACAGGGTCTGGTTCAGGGAGGCGTTGACCACCTCCTCGGTGCTCTTGCGCCGCATCTTCAGCAGGTTTTCGCGAATGCGGTCGAAAATGACGATGGTGTCGTTGAGCGAGTAACCGATCACCGCCAGCACCGCCGCCAGCACGGCGAGATCGAAGGACATCTGCACCACTGAGAAGAAACCCAGCGTGATGATGACGTCGTGCACCAGGGCCGCCACCGCGCCGACGGAGAACTTCCACTGGAAGCGGAAGGACACGTAGGCCAGGATCATCAGCAGCGCGAACAGGGTGGCCATGCCGCCCGCCTCGGCAAGCTCCCGGCCGACCTGGGCGCTGACGAACTCGCCGCGGCGCAGCTCGGCGCCGGCATCCACGGTGCGCAGGATCCGCATGATGTTGTCGCGGGTCGCCGCCAGGTCGTCGCTCTCGCTCGCCAGCAGCTGGATCGCCACCTCGCGCGAGCTGCCGAAGTGCTGCACGATGCTGCGCTCGATCCCTGCCGCCTCCAGCGCGGTGCGGATCGGCTCGAGCTCGACCGTGTCGGGGAAGCCGGCCTCGACCACCACGCCGCCGCGGAACTCGATGCCGAAGTTGAGGCCCCGGGTCGCGAGCGACGCGATGGAGATCACGATCAGGGTGAGCGAGATGGCATAGGCGATCTTGCGCACCTTGAAGAAGTCGATCTGCGACTCGATCTTGAAGAAGTCCATGGCGGCCGTCTCCTCAGATGGGCAGCGACTGGATACGGCGGCCGCCGTACAGCGCATTGATCACGGCGCGCGTCCCGACGATGGCCGTGAACATGGAAGTGATGATGCCGAGGGACAGCGTGACGGCGAAGCCGCGAATCGGGCCGGTGCCGAAGGTGAACAGCACGACGGCCGCGATCAGGGTCGTGATGTTGGCGTCGGCAATGGACGAGAAGGCCTTCTCGTAGCCGGCGTGGATCGCCGCCTGGGGCGAATTGCCGTTGCGCAACTCCTCGCGGATGCGCTCGAAGATCAGCACGTTGGCATCCACCGCCATGCCGACCGTCAGCACGATGCCGGCGATGCCCGGCAGCGTCAGGGACGCCTGCAGCATGGACAGCAACGCGATCACCAGGACCAGGTTGGCCAGCAGCGCCAGGTTCGCGACCAGGCCGAACACCCGGTAGTACAGGACCATGAACACCACCACGGCGAGGAAGCCGATCACCACCGCCTGCAGCCCGCGCTCGATGTTCTGCTGGCCCAGGCTCGGGCCGATGGTGCGCTCCTCGACCTTGAAGATCGGCGCCGCCAGCGAGCCGGCGCGGAGCAGCAGCGCGAGGTCGCGCGCCTCCAGCGGATCGAGGCCGGTGATCATGAAGCGGTTGGAAAACACGCCGCGGATCGTCGCCACGCTGATCACGCGTTCCTCGGTGCGGGTCACCTCGCGCGTCTCGCCGTCACGCTCCACCAGCTCGCGCTTCTGCTCGATGAACACCACCGCCATCCGCTTGTTCAGGTTGGCGCGGGTGGCCTCGCCCATGCGGCGGGCGCCGCGGGCGTCGAGGTTCACGAACACGGCCGGCTGGCCCTCGTCGAAGCCCGCCGAGGCGTCGGTGAGCTGGTCGCCGGTGGCGATCACCTCGCGCTGGAGCAGCACCGGCTGGCCGAAGCGGTCGCGATACAGCGAGGAACCGATCGGCGCGCGCCCGCGCTCGGCCGCCTCGAAAGCGTTGTTGGCCTCGTCGACCAGGCGGAATTCCAGCGTCGCGGTGGCGCCCAGCACGCGCTCGGCCTGGGCGGGGTCCTGGACGCCCGGGAGCTGCACCACGATGCGGTCGGCGCCCTGGCGCTGCACCACCGGCTCGGCCACGCCGAGCTCGTTGACGCGGTTGCGCAACGTGACGGTGTTCTGCTCGATGGCGAAATCCTGCCGCTGCTGGATTTGCTCCTCGGTCATCCGGTAGACCAGCAGGTAGTCGCCGCCGGCCTCCCGCCGGGTGATGTCCAGCTCGGGATTGGTCTCGAAAATGATCTCCGCCGCCGCCTCGCGGTCGGCCTCGCTGGCCAGCACCACCCGCACGGCATCGCCATCGCGCTGCACCGTCTTGTAGCGGACGCCGGCCTCGCGGAGCATGGTGCGGAAGTCGGTCTCGTAACGGTCCAGCGCCTGGCTGATGGCGGCCTCCATGTCGACTTCGTACATGAAGTGCACCCCGCCGCGCAGGTCGAGGCCGAGACTCATCGGCTGCAGCCCGAGGTTGCGCAGGAAGGCGGGCGTCCGGGGCGCCAGCGTCAGGGCCACCACGAAAGTCTCGCCCAGCTGTTCCCGCAGCAGGTCAACGGAGCGCAGCTGCTCTTCGACCGTCGGGAACCGGACCGTGACCCGCCCCTCCTCGAGGTAGGCGGGCGTATGGCTGATCTCCCGGGCGTCGAGGATGCCTGTGACGCGCTGCAGCGCCGTCTCGTCCAGCGGCTGGCCGATCTCGGCGGACACCTGCACCGCGGGCGCATCGCCGTAGATGTTCGGCAGGGCGAATATCAGCCCGGTCACGATGACCGCGACGACGAGCAGGTTCTTCCAGAGCGGAAAACGGTTGAGGACCACGGGCGTATCCTGGCAGGAGGCTGATCAGACGGACTTGAACGTGCCCTTGGGCAGCACTGCGACCACGGTCTGGCGCTGGATCCGCAGCACCACGCCGTCGGCGACCTCGACCTTGAGGAACTGCTCGCCCGCCTCCTCGACGCGGCCCAGGATGCCGCCGCCGGTGACGACCTCGTCGCCCACCTTCAGCTCGGAAACCATCTTGCGGTGTTCCTTGGCGCGCTTGGTCTGCGGCCGGATCAGCAGGAAGTAGAAGATGACGAAAATGAAAATCAGCGGCAGCAGGCTGACGAACATGTCCGGCTGCTGGGCGCCCGCGGCTTGCGCATAAGCGTTGGAGATGAAGAAGTCCATCGGTCTGGGTCCCTGGGTTGCGCCCCTCCGTGGGGGCAGGGGTAAAACAGCTGGCTATTATGCCACGAAGCGCCCGGCGTGCCTCATTCCGGCCGGTCCCGGAGGGCATAGAAGCCGGTCCGCCAGGCGGCGAACCCGCCGGCTTCGACGGCCGCGCGCATCTGGGCCATCAGGTCCAGGTAGTAATAGAGATTGTGGATGGTGTTGAGACGGGCGCCGAGAATCTCGTTGCAGCGCTCCAGGTGCCGCAGGTAGGCGCGGCTGTAGTTGCGGCAGGTGTAGCAGGGGCACTCCGGGTCCAGCGGCCCGGTGTCGTCGCGGTGGCGGGCGTTGCGGATCCGCACCGTGCCGTGGCGGGTGAACAGGTAACCGTTGCGGGCGTGCCGCGTGGGCATGACGCAGTCGAACATGTCGATCCCCCGGGCCACCGACTCCACCAGGTCCTCCGGTGTGCCGACCCCCATGAGGTAGCGGGGCCGGTCGGCCGGCAGCTGCGGCCCGACGCCGTCGAGCACCGCCTCCCGCTCCGCCGCCGGCTCGCCGACGGACAGCCCGCCCAGCGCATAGCCGTCGAAGCCGATCTCCACCAGGCCCGCCAGCGATTCCCGCCGCAGCGCGTCGTACATGCCGCCCTGGACGATGCCGAACAGCGCGGCGGGATTGTCTTCGTGCGCCGCGCGGCAGCGGGCCGCCCAGCGCAGCGACAACTCCATCGAGGCCCGCGCCTCGGCTTCCGTCGCCGGATAGGGCGTGCATTCGTCGAAGGCCATGACGATGTCGGCGCCGAGCGCGCGCTGGATTGCCATCGAGCGCTCCGGCCCGAGGAACACCGGGGCGCCGTCCACCGGCGAAGCGAACCGCACGCCCTCCTCGCTGATCTTGCGCAGCTCGGCCAGGCTCCAGACCTGGAAGCCGCCGGAGTCCGTCAGGATCGGGCGCGACCAGTGCATGAACTCGTGCAGTCCGCCGTGGGCCCGGACGATGTCCTCGCCCGGGCGCAGCATCAGGTGGAAAGTGTTGCCGAGAATGATCTCCGCGCCCAGGCCCTCCAGCTCCTCCGGGGTCATCGACTTGACCGTGCCGTAGGTGCCCACGGGCATGAAGGCCGGCGTCTCGATCGTGCCGCGGACGAACTCGAGCCGCCCGCGGCGGGCCCGACCATCGGTGGCCAGCAGCGCGAACTTCATGCGCCGGGCTCGCGCGCGCCGGGCTCGCGCGCGTCCGGGGCGGGCGTGATGAACATGGCGTCGCCGTAGCTGAAGAAGCGGTAGCGCGCCGCCACGGCGTGGCGATAGGCGCCGAGGACGGCCTCCCGGCCGCCGAAGGCGCAGACCAGCATCAGCAGCGACGACTCGGGCAGGTGGAAGTTGGTCACCAGGGCGTCGATGGCGCGGAAGCGGTAGCCCGGCAGGATGAACAACTCGGTCTCGCCCTGGTAGGGCGCGACGGTCCCGTCCCGCGCCGCCGTCTCCAGGCTGCGCACCACCGTGGTGCCCACGGCCACCACCCGCCCGCCGGCGCCCCGCGTCACGGCGATCGCCTCGCAGGCGGCCTCGCCCACTTCGATCCATTCCGCATGCAGGCGATGCTCCCGCGGATCTTCCGCCCGGACCGGCTGGAAAGTGCCGGCACCGACATGGAGCGTGATGCTGGCGGTCTTGATGCCGCCCTCGGCAAGGCGCTCCAGCATGGCCTGGTCGAAATGCAGCCCCGCGGTGGGCGCGGCCACCGCCCCGGGCGCGCGGCCGTAGACGGTCTGGTAGCGGTCCCGGTCCAGCACCTCGTCGGCGCGGCGAATGTAGGGCGGCAGCGGCACGTGGCCCGCCCGCTCGAGCCAGGGCAGGACCGGCTGGTCGAAACGCAGCTGGTACATGTCGCCGCCCGGCCCGGTCCGGCCCGTCACCGTCGCCGTCGCCTCGCCCTCGAACAGCAGGCGGGTGCCCGGCGCCGGCGGCTTGCTGACCCGCAGCTGGCCCACCAGCCCGCGTTCGCCTGCCAGTCGCTCGACCAGCAGTTCGAGGCGGCCGCCGCTCTCCTTGCGGCCGAAGGCCCGCGCCGGGATTACCCGGGTGTCGTTCAGCACCAGCAGGTCGCCGGGGCGCAGCAGCCCCGGCAGGTCGCGGAACATGGCGTCATGCCAGGTCCCGGCCGCGCCGTCGACGACCAGCAGGCGGCTGGCCGCGCGCTCGGGCAGCGGCGCCTGGGCGATCAATTCCTCCGGCAGGTCGTAAGCGAAATCGCGGCGATGCATCGGGACGCTCCTCGGGGCGGGGAGTGTCCCCTGTTCGGCGGGGGCCGTAAAGACCATGGGGCCGGTCCTGGGGACAGTCCCCAGGACCGGCCCCGCCGGCCGCCGCCTATTCGGGGATGTCGGCCTCGAGCTGCTGCCGGCGGCCCTTGCGCACCACGGTCATCACCAGCCGCTCACCGGGCTCGTAGGAGCGCAGGATGCGCACCACGTGGCGGGGATCAGCCGGCGTGCGCCCCGCGATGTCGAGGATCACGTCGCCGTCCTGCAGGCCCAGGGTGTCGTCGCTGGGCGCGCGCACCACCAGTACACCCGCCTCGGTTTCGAAATACTCGCCCAGCCCCGGCGTCAGTTCCACCAGCTCCATGTCGCCCCAACGATCAGCCAGGAAACGCGTCACGAAGGCCTGGCCGCCGGGCGGCAGCGAGCGGTGCAACTCTTCCATGTCGAAGTCGAACTCGAAGCCTTCGCCTCGCGGGCGCGCCTCGACCTCCGCCGTGAGCACCTCGCCGTCGCGGCGATGCTCGATTTTCAGCTGCCCCCCGGGCTCGGTCGCGGCCAGGTGATCCAGCAGCTTCCTGGTCGGTGGGGTGTCGCCGCTCCAGTCGAGCGGCTTGCCGTCGATGGACAGCAGCACGTCGCCACTACGGATACCGGCCGCGTCGGCCGCCGAGCCCGGCGTCACGCCCAGCACCCGGACGCCCTCCTCGCGATCCTCCGGCGTCCCGACCGGGGCGATATTGATACCCAGCAACACCGGCGCGGGGCGGCGGACGCCCTCGAGCTCCGAACGGATCATGACGCCGGCATCGCCCATGGCGCCCACCGTCAGCTCCGCGATCTCGCGCGCCGCCGCCTCGAGCCGGGCCCGCGCCTCCTCCAGCCGCGCCTCCGCCTGGGCCCGTTCCGCCGCAGCGCGGGCCCGCTCGGCTTCGGCCGCCGCCTGCGGGTCTTCCTGCGCTACGGCAGCACCGGCGGCCAGCAGCAACATCGCCAGGGTCGCGAACAAGGTTTTCAAGGGTCGCTGTCTCATCTGCTCTTCCTTCCGCGTGTTATTGATCGATGCTCGGCCGGGGCGACTCAGTAGCCGTCCTGCAGTTCTGCGTAGCGGACCTGCATCAGGGTGTTCATCAGGTCCACGCGCCGCGCCCAGAGGTCGCGCTCGCTGGCCGTGTCCAGCGCCGGCTCGCTCAGCATCAGGTCCACTTCCCCGATGCTCCGCTGCAGCTCGTCGATGGTGTAGGCGGTGCTCGTCCGGGTGACGCGCGGCGCGGCCGGAAGGGCGCGCAAGGCCGCCTCCAGCTGCTGCGAGGTCGCGACCAGCTCGGCCTGGCTCGCCCCCCGCACCGAGCTGGCCGGGGCCGGGGTCGCCGCCACGAGGTCGGTCGTCGTGCCGGGCGCGGGCTGGTCGTCTGCCGGCCCGCCCAGGTTCAGGATCAGGGCCAGTCCGAGGGCGAAGCCGGCCGCCAGCCCGCCCGCCATGGGCCACCAGCTGGTTCCCCGGGCGGTGGCCGGCAGGGCGTCCACGGCGATCGTCGCCCACAGGTCGCGCGGCGGCTCCAGCGGCGGCAACTCGCGCAGGCCGGCGCGAACCCCCAGCGTTTCGGTCAGGGACTGCTGGCATTCCCGGCAGCCCGCCACGTGGTCCTGCACCTCGGCAGGAACGGCCTCGCCGTCCCGCAGGCTCAGCAGCTGTTCGGTTGTTGCGTGCATGCCTCTACCTCGTCGGTGTCCTGGCCCAGCACCGCGCGCAACTGCTCGTGGGCGCGCGACAGCCGGGACTTCGAAAAACTACGGGTCTTGCCCATCATCCGGGCGATCTCCTCGTGGCTGTAACCTTCCACGTCGTACAGCCACACCACGGCCCGCGTGGTCGGCGGGAGCGTCGCCAGGGCGCGCTCGAGGCGTTGCTGGTCCCCCAGCCGGCCGGCCACGTCCTCGTGGCTCGCCCGGCCCGCCATGCCCTCGCCGTCCTCGTCCAACAGGCCGAGGCCGTCGAGGCTGCGGGACTTGCGATGCCACGCGCTGCGCAACAGCGCCAGGCACTTGTTGGTGGCGATGCGCTTTACCCAGCCCCCGAAGGCCGCGTCCTCGCGAAAGCTCCGGAGATGGCGGATCACTTCGATGCTGGTTTCCTGGAGCACCTCGTCCGCCAGCGCGGCATCGCCCAGCAGCCGCGTCGCCAGGGTATACACCGGGCGCCCATAGCTGCGGTACAGCACCTCGTGGGCCTTCATGTCGCCCCGGCGCGCCCGGCGCAGCATGGCCGGATCAGGGTTGCAGTCGGCGAATCCCGCCACGTTCAGTCCCCTTGTCTGTCCCTTGCCCTGTAGATGCGGCAGCCCCGCGCAGGGTCGCAGTGTCGCGCGCCGCGGCGCGAATGGTAAGCTTCGCGCTCGCGCGCCCCGCCGGGCCGCGCCCCGCACCTCGCCCGGGTGGCGGAACTGGTAGACGCAGCGGACTCAAAATCCGCCGATGGTGACATCGTGCGAGTTCGACTCTCGCCCCGGGCACCAGCTCCTCGCTGATCGACCCCTGCCGCCAGCGCAAGTTGTGCGCTGCGAAAACTACTTATTTTCCCTCCTGCCGCGTGCCTGTATCTTTCTTAATGAGAATGGTTCTTATTTCGGTTTCCCCGTATTCGACAGGAGCAAAGTGATGACCAGCGCGGCGACCCACTCACCAGGCAAGATTCCGTTGCACCCGGGCCGCAGGGCCCCGGCCCGCTGGGCCGCCGTTGCCGGATCAGCAATCCTGCTGCTGGCGGGCGCCGCCGGCCAGGCGCATGCCGCCGAGGGGGATTCCCTGGCCACCCGCGCCACCCTGACCGGGGACTGGGGCGGGCTGCGCTCGGAATGGGCGGTCAGCGGGGTCGAGATCGGCATCGAGCATTACGGCGACGTGTTCGCCGTCGTCGAGGGCGGCGCCGAAGAAGAGACCTACTACGCCGGGCTGCTGGAAGTCGGCATCGACTTCGACCTCGAGGCACTGCTGGGCTGGCCGGCCACGCGCGCCTTCGTGCTGGGCATCGGCACTTTCGGGCGTGATCCCGCCGACGGCGCCGGTTCCGTGCACGCGCCGAGCAACCTTGCCAATATTCCCACCGGCAAGGTGCTGGAAGCGTGGCTGGAGCGTGACTTCATGGACGGGCGGCTCGCAGTGCTGGGCGGCCTGTACGGGGTCGACAGCGAATTCGACGTCAAGGAAACCGCGGGCGTCTTCATGAACGGCGGTTTCGGTACCGGCCTGGACCTGTCCGAGACCGGCCTCAACGGGCCCTGCGTATATCCCACCACCTGCCTGGGGGTCCGGGCCCGCTACCAGCCGGACGAGGCACGCTATTTCCAGTTCGCCGTGCTCGACGGCGTGGCCGGTGATCCGGACCAGCCGCATGGCACGCAGATCAGTCTCAACAGCGACGACGGCCTGCTCGTCCTCGGCGAGGCCGGGTTCCAGCGCGGCGCCGGCGAAGGCCGGTTCCTGCGGGCCGCCGTCGGCGCCTGGGCGTATACCACCGATTTCGAAGAACTGCTGCCGCCGGCGCCGGGCGCCACGCCCGGCGAGCAGAGCGGGACCCAGGGCTTCTATGCATTGCTGGAAGGCGACCTGTACCGGGAGCCCGGCCAGACCATGGAGGGCCTGAGCGGCTTCCTGCGCATCGGCATCGCCGACGAGACCGTCAACCCGATCGGCAGCTATGCGGGAGCCGGACTGGTCTACACCGGCCTGTTCCCGAATCGCGCCGAGGACCTGCTGGGACTGGGCGTGTCCGCCGCCTTCAACGGCGACGACTTCAAGGACGCCCAGGCCCAGGCCGGCGCCCCGGTCGAAGACGCCGAAGTCGCGGTCGAACTGACCTACTGGATGCCGCTGCTGCCTTGGTTCAGCCTGCAGCTCAATGCACAGTACATCAGCAATCCTTCCACCGATCCGGCGCTGGACGACGCTCTGCTGCTCGGCCTGCGTTACCAGCTTACGTTCTGAGGTGCCCGCCATGACATTCCCCATTCCCTCCACCGCATTCAAACTCGCCGCCCTGCCGGCCCTCGCCCTGGCGCTCGCCGGCTGCCCCGCGGGCTCCGGTCCGACCAGCGACCCCGGCCCGCAGCAGGCGGCGCTGGAATGCCCGCAACCGCGCGACACGCAGCGCGCGCCCGACACCTACCAGGCCATGACCAACCCGCTCGCGCCCAGCGCGGAAAACCTGGCGCAGGGCCGGGCCCTGTACGAGGCGGATCGTCCCGGCGGCTCCTGCGCCAGCTGCCACGGGACCGCCGGCGACGGGCGCGGCCCGGTGGGCGCCGGCCTCGTCCCGCCGCCGCGCGACTTCACCTGCGCCCCGACCATGACGAGCCTCTCGGATGGGCAGTTGTTCTGGATTGTCGAGCACGGGTCCGGCGCCTTCCACGAGCCCAAGCGCCTGGGGGTGCAGCAGCCGGACCGGCCGGGACGCCGCGCCAACCCGACCGCGATGACCAGCTACCGGCAGCAGCTCTCGGACGCCGAGATCTGGCAGCTGGTGCTCTACATGCGGAGCTTCCTCGACACGCCTGCCGAGCAGGCGCCATGACCTTCGCCCCGGCCGCGGCGGCGGCAAGGAGAACCGACATGACCACCCTCAATGAACTGCTGGTCGGCGAGCGCGCCCGGATCGTCGGCTTCGACGGCGCCTCCCCGTCTTACCGGCGCAAGCTGCTGTCGCTCGGCCTGACTCCGGGCGCCGTCGTGCACGTCGCCCGCGTGGCGCCGCTGGGCGACCCGATGGAGGTCCGCGTGCGCGGCTTCTCCATGTCGCTGCGCAAGACGGAAGCGGCCGCATTGCTCGTGGAGAAAGTGTGATGAAGACGAACTTCACCCTCGGCCTGGTAGGCAACCCCAACTCCGGCAAGACCACCCTCTTCAACGCCCTGACCGGCGCCCGGCAGAAGGTCGGCAACTGGCCCGGCGTCACCGTGGAACGCAAGACGGGCGAGTTCGCTTTCAACGGCCAGCCGTTCACGGTCGTGGACCTGCCCGGCACCTACTCCCTCGACGTCGTGGACCATGAGATCTCGCTCGATGAGCAGATCGCGCGCGACTTCGTGCAGGGCGAAGAAGTCGACCTGATGATCAACGTGGTCGACGCCTCGAACCTCGAGCGCAACCTGTATCTCAGCACCCAGCTGGCCGAGATCGGCGTGCCGTTGCTGGTGGTGCTGAACATGGTGGACGTGGCGGAGACCGCCGGGCTCGACATCGACCCGGCGCGCCTGGCCGCCCTGCTCGGGTGCCCGGTGGCCTGCGTCGTCTCGTCGACCGGCAAGGGCATTCCCGAGCTGAAACAGCTGATCCTGGAGCTGGCCGAGGCGCCGCCCCGCTCGGCCCTGGCGGTGCCCTACCCCGCCCCGGTCGAGCAGGCCCTGGCGCGCCTCGGGGCACGGCTCGACAGCGACGAGACCGCCGCGACCGCGCCGCGCTGGCGCGCGATCCAGCTGCTCGAAGGGGATCCGAAAGCCCTCGAGCGCGCCGGGCCCGAGCTGGCGGCGGCCGCGGCCGGGATGCGCGACGAGCTGGCGGACGACCTGGACATCATGATCGCGGACGGGCGCTACGGCTTTGCCAACCGCGCGGTGAGCGAGGCTGTGAAGGTGACCGGGCGCAGCAGCGCGAACGTGACCGAGCGCCTCGACCGCGTGGTGCTGAACCGCGTGCTCGGCATCCCCATCTTCCTGCTGCTGATGTACCTGGTCTTCATGCTGACCATCAACATCGGCAGCGCCTTCATCGACTTTTTCGACCAGTTCGTCGGCACGATTGCGATCGACGGCCTGGCGGCCATGCTGGGCGCGGCGGGATCGCCGGACTGGCTGACCGTGCTGCTGGCCGACGGCATCGGCGGCGGCCTGCAGGTGGTGGCCACCTTCATCCCGGTCATCGCCTTCCTGTACTTCTTCATCTCCATCCTGGAGGACTCGGGCTACATGGCGCGGGCCGCCTTCGTCATGGACCGGCTGATGGGCTGGATCGGACTCCCGGGCAAGAGCTTCGTGCCGCTGATCGTGGGCTTCGGCTGTAACGTGCCGTCCATCATGGCCACCCGCACCCTGGAACAGCGGCGCGACCGGCTGCTCACCATCGCCATGGCGCCGTTCATGTCCTGTGGCGCCCGGCTGCCGGTGTACGTGCTGTTCGGCGCCGCGTTCTTCCCGCATGGCGCGCAGAACGTGGTGTTCGCGCTGTACCTGATCGGCATGATCGCGGCGGTGGCCACCGGACTGGCGCTGAAGAACACCCTGCTGCAGGGGCAGTCCGCGCCCTACATCATGGAACTGCCCCGCTATCACATGCCGACGCTGCGCGGCCTGATGATCCACACCTGGGATCGCCTGAAGAGCTTCATCGTGCGGGCCGGCCGGGTGATCGTGCCCATGGTGCTGGTGCTGAACGTGCTCAACTCCATCGGCACGGACGGCAGCTTCGGCAACGAGGACAGCGACCGCTCCGTGCTGGCCGAGGTCGGGCGGACCATCACGCCGGCTTTCTCCCCCATGGGTCTCACCGAAGACAACTGGCCCGCCGCGGTCGGCATCTTCACCGGCATCCTGGCCAAGGAAGCCGTCGTGGGCACCCTGGACGCGGCCTACACGGCCCTGGGCGCCGCGGACACGGGTGCTGTGACCGGCGAGGAAGAGGCCTTCGACCTGTTCGGCGGCCTGGCTGCAGCCTTGGCCACGATCCCGGCCAACCTGGTCGATGCGCTGGGCGGCTGGGCCGATCCCCTCGGCCTCGGCGTCGGCGATCTCAGCGATCTCGAGAGCGTCGCCGCGGAGCAGGAAGTGGCCAGCGCCACCTTCGGCGCCATGGCCCTGCGCTTCGACGGCACCGCCGGCGCCTTCGCCTACCTGCTGTTCATCCTGCTCTACTTCCCCTGCACGGCCGCCATCGCGGCGGTCTACCAGGAGTCGGGCGCGCGCTGGGCGGGCTTCGTCGGGTTCTGGACCACGGGCATGGCTTACGGCCTCGCGACCATCTACTACCAGGCCGCGATTTTCTACCGCGATCCCTCCCATGCCACGGCCTGGATCGCCGGAGTGATCGCTGCCATGACCGCCACCGTGCTCGTGCTGCGACACATGGGACGCCAGTCGCTCGGCGCCCCGGTGCGGGTCGGCGAGAGCCGCTGAGGAGCTGCCGATGTTATTGTCTCGACTGACCGATTACCTGGCGCACCGTGGTCGCGCCAGCCTGCGGGAAATCGCGCTCGGGGTCGAAGCCGACCCCGGCGCCCTGCGGGGCATGCTCAGCCTGCTGGAACGCAAGGGATGCGTCCGCAGGCTGGGCGCCGACCAGCGCTGCTCGGAGTGCACGCGCTGCCCGGCGGGTACCACCGAAGTCTACGAGTGGTGCGGCAGCGCGCTGCAGTGAGGCCCGGTGGCAGCGCCGGCGCGCGGGAGGCAGAATAGCGCCACCCTCTAGACCGGGACGGCGATGAAATACTGCACCGAGTGCGGCGGCTCCCTCGAGTTCCGCATCCCCGCCGGCGATGGCCTGCCGCGCCACGTCTGTACGGCCTGCGGCAAGGTCCACTACGTCAACCCGCTCGTGGTGGTCGGCTGCGTCCCCGAGCACGGCGAGCGCATCCTGCTTTGCAAGCGCGCGATCGAGCCGCGCTATGGCTACTGGACCATCCCCGCGGGCTTCATGGAGATCGGCGAGAGCCTGGCCGAGGGCGCCATGCGCGAAACCCTCGAGGAAGCCCGGGCGCGGGTGGACATCCACGACCTGTTCGCCGTGGTGGACGTGGTCCACGCGAAGCAGGTGCACCTCATGTACCGGGCCACGCTGCTGGACGGCGAGCACGCCGCGGGGGACGAGAGCCTCGAGACGCAGCTGTTCCTGCCCGAAGAGATCCCCTGGGACGATATCGCCTTCCTGTCGGTGCGTTTCGCGCTGGAAAAGTTCCTCGAGGACCGCGCCGCCGGCCTACGCCGGCTGCACACCACGGTCATCGACCGCAATCGTCCCGCTTGAGCCCGCCGGGGATGCCTGTGGCACAATAAGGCGCTGATCGCGCCCGCCCGGGCGCCGGCCGCCAGATACCCGGAGACACGCTCGCCATGACCTTTGTCGTCACCGAGAACTGCATCAAGTGCAAGTACATGGACTGCGTCGAGGTCTGCCCCGTGGACTGCTTCCACGAGGGCCCCAATTTCCTCGTCATCGATCCCGAGGAGTGCATCGACTGCACCCTGTGCGAGCCCGAGTGCCCGGCCGAGGCGATCTTTTCCGAGGAAGACCTCCCGTCGAGCCAGGTGCACTTCATCGAGCTCAACAAGGAACTCTCGGCGCAGTGGCCGGTGATCACCGAAAAGGGCGACCCCCCGGCCGATGCCGAGGAGTGGGACGGCAAGCCCGACAAGCTCCAGCACCTGGAGCGCTAGGTCCTGGGGACAGTCCCCATGGGGACTGTCCCCAGGACCGGTCCCTAGTTCGCGTCCAGCCAGGCCGCCAGCCGGTCCGCGGGCACGTAACCACGCGCCACGCCCTTATCGGTCAGGATCGCCGGCGTCCCGCTGATACCCAGCTCCCGCCCGATGTCGTAGTGCTCCTGCACCGGCGTGTCGGGACAGCTCTTCGCCTTGATGTCCTCGCCCGCCTTGGCACGGGTGAGCGCGTCCTGCCGGTCCGGCGAGCACCAGACGGTGTCCGCCTTGTTCCAGCCGGGCGAGCCCTGGCCGCCGAGCGGGTAGAACATGTAGCGCACCTCGATCCCCTGCGCGTGATAGGACTCGAGCTCGCGGTGCAGGCGGCGGCAGTAAGTGCAATCGATGTCGGTCAGCACGGTGATGGTGTGGCGGACTTCGCCCTCGGGCGTAAACACCACCATGCGCGACGCGTCCAGGCGGTCGCTCACCCTGGCAAGCTGCTGGGCAGTCCACTCGTTGCGCCGGTCATCGGTGAGGTTGCGGTCCGTCATCATGTCGATGAGGTCGCCGCGGACCATGTAGCGGCCGTCCTCGCTCAGGTAGACCACCTGGCCGGCCAGCGCGACTTCCCACAGGCCCGCGACAGGCGTCGGGCTGATGTTCTCGGCTTCCACGCCGGGAAACATGGAGGCCAGCCGCTCCTCGGTGGACGCATCCTCGGCAACGGCCGAGGGCAACAGGGCGGCGAGCGCGATAGTGGCGATGAAAGAGGACATGCAGGCTCCGGGCTTGGCGTGGCGGTGGCAGACTCTGACCGGCGCGGGCCGGCAAAGTTTCGGCGCCGACGGTCGGCGCGCGCATATTCTAGCCGGAGAAGTCGGCAGCAGTTAGCCCGCCCGGCGGCACTCAGCCGCGGGGATGGTGGCGCGCGTGGAGCTCGCGCAGGCGCTCACGCGCGACGTGGGTATAGATCTGGGTGGTGGAGAGGTCGCTGTGGCCGAGCAGCATCTGCACGACCCGCAGGTCGGCGCCGTGGTTCAGGAGATGGGTCGCGAACGCGTGCCGCAGCACGTGCGGCGACAGCGCCCGGTCGATGCCGGCGCGCTGCGTATAGCGCTTGATGATGTGCCAGAAGGCCTGGCGGGTCATCCGGTCGCCGCGGCGCGTCGGGAACAGGTAATCGGTCTGCTTCTCCAGCAGGATCTCGCCCCGGGGCCCGGCGATGAACTGCTGCAGCCACTCGAGCGACTCCTCGCCGAGCGGGATCAACCGCTCGCGCCCGCCCTTCCCGACGATGCGCACCACGCCCTGGTTCAGGTTGACGTGACCGAGCTTGAGGTTCACCAGCTCGGTGACCCGCAGGCCGGTGGCGTAAAGCACTTCGAGCATGGTGCGATCGCGGTGGCCGAGCGCATCGGCCGTGTCCGGCGCGTTGAGCAGCGCCTCCACCTCGTCCTCGGTCAGGGACTTGGGCAGGGGACGGCCGATCTTCGGCATCGAGATCTCGGCGGTCGGGTCGGTGCCGGCGCCCTGCTCGCGCAAGCGCCAGCGGAAGAAGCGCCGGAAGCTGGACAGCTGGCGGGCCGAGGACCGCGGCCGGGCGCCGGCCTCGACCCGGTCGGCGATGAAGCCGAGGATGTCGCCGCGCTCGGCCTCCGCCAGCGGCCGCCCGCGCGCCGCCAGCCAGCGCGCCAGGGCCAGCAGGTCGGTGCGGTAGGCGGTCAGGGTGTTCTTGGACAGGCCACGCTCCATCCAGGCGGCATCGAGAAAGCGATCGATCGCCTGCTCGGACGCCTCCAGGTGACGCTGGCCCGCCTGTGCCCCGTCACGCCCCGCGCTGTTATTCGCCGAAGATGCCATGCCGTCCACTGTTCAGCCCTGAATTGCCCAACCAGGCAAATTCACAAGCCCGATTCTCAACCCCGGTCGCAGGACCGGATGCGACCGTAGTCACAGAATCACGGACGGTTAACATAATTTGAGCCGCATCACATAATGCGATGCCGGCGATCCGGGGGGCGGCCCGGCGACCTAGTTGTTGGCGGCGCGGAGCTCGGCGAGCTGGATGCGGTCCTCGACGAAGCGCTGCCACTCGCGCGCCTGGCTCCGCGTGTTGGCATCGAACTCCTGCGCACGCTGGAAGGCGTTGCGCGATTCACGCAGTTGGCCCAGCTCCATGGCGGCGATGCCGATCATCAGCCAGGCCCCGCCCGGGTTCTTGACGTTGCCGAGCTCGAGCGCGGCCCGCGCGGAGTCGACCGTCTGCTGCCATTCGTTCTGTTCCATCATCAGCCGCGCCTTCTGCATCAGCAGGTCGCCCTCGCCCGTCATCGGGGCCAGGCGGTCGATGACGTTGCCGGCCCGCTGGTACTCGCGGGCGGCCGTCCAGGCACTGAGCAGGAGGCGGAGATTGGGCTCGCTGGCCTCGATCTGGCCGGACTCCATGCCCCTGGTCAGGATCTGGGCGCCCTGGAACGGCAGCTCGTTGTACATGCTCATGCGCGCCACGGTCAGGAGCTTGGCCTCCTCCGTGATCAGCCCGCCGTTGTAGGCCGCCATCAGCGCGGCCAGGGCGTCCATGTCCTGCTGCAGTTCCTGGTGCGCGCCGGACAGCATCTCCCAGTACTTCAGTTTGTCGGGCCAGCGGGCCACCATGGTCTTCAGGATTCCCACGGCCGACCGGTAGTCCTTGAGCTCGAAATGGATCGCCAGCGCCAGCTGGTACCAGCTCTCCTTGGACTCGGCCCCGGCCTGCTCGATGGCCCCGGTCACCCACGGCAGGGCGTCGCGGTAGCGCTGCATCTGGGCGTAGTTCTGCCCCATCATGATGCGGTCTTCCGGCGTCGGCTCGGGCTGGAACTTCAGGTACTGCCGCATCATGTCGATCGAACGCTGCCACTCCTCGCGGGAGGCGTACAGCTGCGCCAGGGACTTCATCATGCTGAAGTGGGCCTTGTTCGGCAGCGCATCGAGCTCGACCGCGCGCTCGAAGCGCTTGATGGCGTCATCGACCCGGTCCTGGGAGATCAGGACGAAGCCGTAGATCTGCTCGCCCATGGCGCGCTCGTAGTCGTTGAGCGGCCCGTCCAGGTACTGCTGCACCGCCTTCAGGAGCTCCTGGTACTTGCTGTCGGCATAGAGCTGGGTCATCGCTTCGTAGCGGCGGTAAGCCCGCTCGCCGAACAGCACACTTGGCTCCTCGCGCTCGATCTCCGGCCTTGGCTCTTCCTGCGCAGCCACCGGCGCCGGGGCCAGCGCGGATCCCAGCACCAGGACCATGGCGATCAGCAGGGACGGGACGAATACCGGGCGGGGATTCTTCATCGGCGCTTAATCCTGGTTCAGGTTGAACTCGATGGTCTGCTCGGCTTCGCGGGACACCGCCTGGCCGTCGACGATGCGCGGCCGGAACTTCCAGCGCAGGATCGCCCGGGTGGCTTCACGGTTGAACACCCGGGGCGGTTCGGCCGCGATCACCTGGGGATCCATCACCGAACCGTCCGGCATGATGGTGAACCGGACCCGCACCCAGCCCTCGATGCCGCGCAGCAGCGCATCCCGGGGGTAGGTGGGCTCGATCCGCACGATCGGGATGATGTCGCCGTCACCCACGTTGTCGCCGGTCTGCCAGCCCGCGGCCACCACCGGCCCGCCGGTGAAGCCGACGGAGATGTCCGGCGTCTCGATGTCCAGCACCTGCTTCACCTGCTGCTGCGGCGCCTGCGTCTGCAGCTGGGGCGGCGGTGGCGGCTTGTCCGGCGGCGGCGGCTTCTTCGGCACCTGGCGCTCGCGGGTCTGCACGATGTCGTCGGCCTTGACCCGGACGAACTCGATCACCCGGCCGGTGTCGGGCGGTCGCTCGAACCCGCCGCGGCCACCGATCAGGGCATGCATCAGCAGGAACAGCAGGAGGGCGACGAAGACCCCGGCGGCGATGGACAGCAGGAACCGCATCATTGACCTCCCGACTGCGCCGCCACGGAAATATTCAGGATCCCGCCGAGGCGCACCTGGTCCATCAGATCGATCAGGATGCCGGTTTCGGAGCGCTCGTCGGCGATGATCACGACCGTGCTCTCCGGACTCTCGTTGCGGGCCTGCTCGATGCGCTGGCGCACGGACTCCAGCTCGACCACGCGCTTGTCCATCCAGATCTGGCCGGTGGCGGAAATCGCGATCAGGATGTTGCCGCGGTCCTGGCGGGCCGCCGTGAGCGCTTCCGGCCGCTGCGGGTCGATGCCGGTTTCGCGGATGAAGGAAGTGGTCACGATGAAGAAGATCAGCATGATGAAGACGATGTCCAACATCGGCGTGATGTTGATCTCCGTCTCTTCTTCGCGTGCCGCGTGCCGTTTCGCCATGACTTAGTGGACCCCGGTCTGTGGCTAAAGTTTCGCCGCGCCTAGCGCGCCATCGCAGCGATCGATACCGACTTGGCGCCCGCCATCCGGGCCTGGTCGATGACCCGCACCATCAGCCCCGAGTCGGCGGCGCGGTCGGCGATCACGACCACGGCGGTGTCGGCGCCCTTGGTGGCCAGCTCCCCCTCGACATTGGCGCGCACCGCGCGAATGTCCACCGGCCGGTTGTTGACCTGGATCTGGCCGGTTCGCTCGATGCGGATGGCGATCACCTCGGAGATCTTCTTTTCTTCCTGCGGCTCGTTGGACGGCCGGTTCAGTTCGATGCCGATCTCCTTCACGAAGGAAGTCGTCACGATGAAGAAGATCAGCATGATGAAGACGATGTCCAACATCGGCGTGATGTTGATCTCGGCCTCGTCCTCGGCTTTGGCGATACGGCGTCTCATGCCTGTTCAGTCCTCAGTGTCGCACCAGCAGGCCTTCCAGCCGCTCGGTGGAGATGCTCGCCTTCTTTTCCAGCCACGCGGCGAAGTACAGGCCCGACAGCGCCGCCACCAGCCCCGCCATCGTCGGGATGGTCGCCTTGGACACGCCGCCGGCCATCAGGCGGGCGTTGCCGGTGCCGGCGAAGGCCATCACGTCGAACACCGCGATCATGCCGGTGACGGTGCCGAGCAGGCCGAGCAGCGGCAGGACCGCCATCAGCGTCTTGATCAGCAGCAGGTACCGCCGGCTGTCGATGTTGACCTCCGAGATCAGGTAATTCCTGACCTGGTTCGCCGCCCAGGACGTCGTGTCGCGGCGGGCGTCCCACTCCTGGCGGACCCGCTCGACCTGCTTGGGCAGCACGAAATAGAAATACCAGATGCGCTCGATGATGAACGTCCACATCAGGATCGTGACGACGAGGATGCCGTAGAGGACATCCCCGCCGGTCTCGAAAAAGTCCCGGATCGATATGAACGCATCGAGGAAGGGGTTCATCTGCCGCCTTCCGCCTGCTTGGCGATGATGCCGGCGCTCTGCTCTTCCAGCACCTCGATCAGCGCCTTGCTGCGGCTGGCCACCACGCTGTGCAGCAGCACCAGCGGGATGGCGACCGTCAGGCCGAGCACCGTGGTCACGAGCGCCTGCGAGATGCCGCCCGCCATCAGCTTCGGATCGCCGGTGCCGAACAGGGTGATTGCCTGGAACGTGACGATCATGCCGGTCACGGTGCCGAGCAGGCCGAGCAGCGGCGCGACCGCGGCAATGACCTTGATGGCGCCCTGCCAGGTCTCGAGCTTGGGCACTTCCTTCAGGATGGCCTCGTCGAGCTTCAGCTCGAGCGTCTCGGTGTCGGCGTCCCGGTTGTCGTCATAGACCTTGAGGATCCGGCCCAGCGGGTTCTTCTCGTTCGGCTGGTCCACCGACTTGAGCTGGCCGCGGATGCGGGTCCCGGCAGCCCCGAGATAGAGCCAGCGGGCCAGCGCGATCAGCAGGCCGACGATGCCGAGGGCGATGATCACGTAGCCCACCAGGCCGCCCTGGTCGATGCGCTCGCCCAGGCTGGGTTCCTGGATCAGCAGCGCCAGCAGCGAGCCGCGGCCCGGGTCGACGGGCGCCGCCACCGTGGTGTTCGGGCTTGCGGTAAAGACGTCTTCCGCCATCCTGCGGTAGCGGGCCTGCGGCTGGCGGGCCAGCTCCAGGATGGTGTTGGTCTCGGGCAGGTAGTTGAAGAAGCGGTCGCCGGAGACCAGGTTGAACACGCCGATCCGGACCAGCTCCTCATCGGACTGGGTGCCGTCCGGACGCGTCACGACCGAGTTGAAGCGGGAGATGTTGCCGCTGCGGATCATTTCCTCCATCAGCAGGGCACGGAGGTTGTTGAGCTCCTCCATGGACGGCACGCCGCGCACCTGCGCCAGGCGCTCGGCCAGTTCCTCCCGGCCGTTGTCCTGGGCCGTGACCAGCGAGCTGCGGATCAGCCCGACGGTGTCGCCGGACACCTGGCGCACGACGCCGAACAGCTCGCCGAAGTTGCCGAGCTGCAGGCGCAGGGTCTCGTTGAGCTCCGCCAGCTGGAGCTCATTGGCGTTGAACTGCTCCGTCAGCGCGTCGCTGCGCTGCTCTGCCGCGGCCAGCTCCTGCCGGGCCTGCTCCAGCAGCTGGGCCTGCTCGTTGCGGTTCTGGACGAAGCGCTGCTCCCGCTCCTTGTTCTCCGCGCTCAGCTCGGAGCGCGACTTGCGGACTTCCTGCAGCAGCTGGTCGAGCGAGTCGACGGCCAGGGCCTGGGGAGCAGCCAGCGAGGCCGCCAGCGCGGCCGTGACGATGATCAGCTTTTTCATTGCACCTGCTCCGTCTCGGGCGCGGGGATCGGGAGGCGCAACAGGTTCGGCGCCGCCTGCTGGCGGGCGATCCGGAGGCCTTCCACCACGTCGTTGCGGAATTCCTCGGCGACCTCCCACTCACGCGTGTTCTTGTTCCAGAAGCCGGTCTCGGCGCGATCCGGCGTCTGGTAGGCGAGCAGGATGCGGCCGACCCGCAGGAAGTCCACCTTGCGGTCGCCCAGCTGGCCGTCATAGGCCTCGGTGGTGCGGCCGAAGTCCGCCTCGATCTGGTAGGCGTTCATGATCTGGCGGTACTTCTCGGACACCGTGACGTCCGACTGTTCCATGATGTCCCGCAGCATCTGCACCCGGTTGCGGCGCTCGGTCAGCTGGAAGGGCATGTCGAGCTCGATGAAGCGCTCGAGGTCGTCGATCATCTGGTACATCAGCGGGATGATGTCCTGCTGGACCTCCTGGAAGCTCTCCAGCTGGCGCTGGATGTCGAGCTTTTCCTCTTCCTGGTCGTTCACCAGCGACTGGAGGTTCTCATTATAAATACGCACCCGGTCGAGCCGCTGGATGGTGACGCGGTACTCGCCGAGGAGTTCGGTCGTTTCGTCCGCGAGCTGGGCGATGCGGGCCTGGGAGCGGGCGGCATCCTGGACGCCGGCCTTCTGCTCCGAGAGCGCGGTGTTCAGGGTGCGTTCCTGCGCGACCGCGAGGCCGAGCGGCAGTACCGCCATGAGCGCCAGGGCGACATACGCGCCGGGGCGCCTTCTCCTGTGTTGATCCATGAGAACCTCTTCACAATGACAGAGACAGGTACGGGATGCGGCCGCGAGCATCCCCGCGGAGAGCACGGAAAACTAGCAGAATCACTCCCTGATGAAAAGCTTGCGCAGCCCCCCCGGCCGCGCGCCTACATATTACGTCGATATTGCCCGCCAACGGCATACAGGGCCCGGCTGATGCGGCCGAGCGAGCAATGCTTGACCGTCTCCATCAGCCCCTCGAACACGTTGCCGCCACTGGCCGCAGCCCGCGCCAGGCGCTCCAGCGCGCCGGCGCCGGCCTCGCCCGAAGCGGCATTGAAAGCGCGGGTGGCGGCGACCTGGGCCGCTTTCTCTTCCTCGCTGGAGCGGATCAGCTGGCCCTCTTCCACCGGGGCGTCGTCCTGGCCCTCCGGCCCGAGGAAGGTGTTGACCCCGACGATCGGCAGACTGCCGTCGTGTTTCTTGTGCTCGTAATACAGGCTCTCTTCCTGGATCCGGCCGCGCTGGTACATCGACTCCATGGCCCCGAGCACCCCGCCGCGCTCGGTGATGCGCTCGAACTCCGCGTAGACCGCCTCCTCCACCTGGTCGGTCAGGTAGTCGATGACGTAGGAGCCCTGCCACGGGTTCTGGTTCCGGTTCAGGCCCAGCTCCCGGTTGATAATGAGCTGGATCGCCACCGCGCGCCGCACCGAGGCCTCGGTCGGCGTGGTGAGCGCCTCGTCGAAGGCGTTGGTGTGCAGGCTGTTGCAGTTGTCGAACAGGGCGTAGAGGGCCTGCAGCGTGGTCCGGATGTCGTTGAAGTGCATCTCCTGCGCGTGCAGGCTCCGGCCCGAGGTCTGGATGTGGTACTTCAGCATCTGGCTGCGGGCTGAGCCGCCGTAGAGCCGTTTCATCGCCCGGGCCCAGATTCGCCGGGCTACGCGGCCGATGACGGCGTATTCCGGATCCATGCCGTTCGAGAAGAAAAACGACAAGTTCGGTGCAAAATCGTCGATTTTCATGCCTCTTGCGAGGTAGTACTCGACGATCGTGAAGCCGTTGGCCAGCGTGAAGGCCAGCTGCGTGACCGGGTTCGCGCCCGCCTCGGCGATGTGGTAGCCGCTGATCGAGACCGAGTAGAAATTCCGGATCTTGTGGTCGGTGAAGTACTGCTGGACGTCGCCCATCATGCGCAGGGCGAACTCGGTGGAAAAGATGCAGGTGTTCTGGGCCTGGTCTTCCTTGAGGATGTCGGCCTGCACCGTGCCGCGTACCCGGGCGAGCGTCTCCTCCCGGATCCGGCCGTAGGTTTCGGCGTCCACGACCTGGTCCCCGGACACCCCCAGCAGGCCCAGGCCGGAGCCGTCGTGGCCGGCCGGCAGTTCGCTACGATAGACCGGCCGCTCGCGGCCCGCCAGCAGGTCGGCGATGCGCCGCTCCGCCGCCGCCCAGCCGCCGGTCGCGCGCAGGTGCTTCTCCACCTGCTGGTCGATGGCGGTGTTCATGAACATCGCCAGGATCATCGGCGCGGGGCCGTTGATGGTCATCGAGACCGAGGTGCTCGGGTCGCACAGGTCGAAGCCCGCGTAGAGGCGCTTCATGTCGTCCAGCGTCGCGATGGACACGCCCGAGTTGCCGATGCGGCCGTAGATGTCGGGGCGCTCGTCCGGATCCTCGCCGTAGAGCGTGACCGAGTCGAAGGCGGTCGACAGCCGGGTCGCGGCGTGGCCGGCGGCCAGGTAGTGGAAACGGCGGTTGGTCCGCTCGGGCATGCCCTCGCCGGCGAACATGCGGATCGGGTCCTCCGCCTCGCGGCGGTAGGGATACACGCCGCCGGTATAGGGATAGGCCCCCGGGAGATTCTCCCGGCGCAGGAAACGCAGCTGCTGGCCCCAGTCCTCGTATTGCGGCGGGGCCAGCTTGGGCAGCATCAGCCGGCTGAGGGACTCGGTGTAGTTCTGGCCCTTCAACTCCCGGTCACGCACCCGGTAGCTGTATTCCCCGGCCTCCACGGCCGCACGCCGGGCCGGCCACTCGCGCAGGGCCGCCAGGGATTCCGCAGCCAGCGCCCCCAGGGCCTCGTTATACCGCCGGCGCAGGGTCGCGAGGGCGCCGTCGCCGGCCGCGGCCTCGTCCGGGTAAGGCTCCAGGGCCGCGGGGCGCTCCGGGTCGATCCCCTCGAGCGCGCGCCAGCAGGCCCAGGCGGTGCCGGCCGACTGGGCCTCGGCCTCGGCCTCGTCGTTGGCCCGGCGGCCGTCGTCAGCGATCTCGGCCAGGTAGCGGACCCGGCGCGGCGGGATCAGGGCCCCGTGGTCGGACGCCGCCGGCAGCTCGGGCGGGGTCCAGTCCGCCTCGTCGAGGCCGCAGCGTTCCACCAGGGCCGCGCACAGCGCCCGGAACATCCGGTTGACGCCCGGGTCGTTGAACTGGCTCGCGATGGTCGGGTAGACCGGGACCTCCTCGTCGGGCAGGTCGAAGGCCTTGCGGTTGCGCTTCCACTGCTTGCGCACGTCGCGCAGCGCGTCCTCGGCGCCGCGCTTCTCGAACTTGTTCAGCACCACCAGCTCGGCGAAATCGAGCATGTCGATCTTCTCCAGCTGGCTGGCCGCGCCGTACTCGCTGGTCATGACATAGACCGGCAGGTCCACCAGGTCGACGATCTCCGTGTCGCTCTGGCCGATGCCGGCGGTCTCCACGATGACCAGGCCGAAGCCGACCGACTTGAGGAAGTCGACCGACTCCGCCAGCGCCGCGCTGGTCGCGAGGTGCTGGCGGCGGGTCGCCACGGAGCGCATGAAAACCCGCTCGTCGGCGAGGGAATTCATGCGGATGCGATCGCCGAGCAGCGCGCCGCCCGTGCGCCGCCGGGTCGGGTCGACGGCCAGGACGGCGATGCTGAGTTCCGGGAAGGCCCGCAGGAAGCGGTTCAGCAGCTCGTCGGTCAGGCTCGACTTGCCCGCCCCGCCGGTGCCGGTGATGCCGATGACCGGCACTGCCGCGCCGGCGGCGGGCTCCAGCGCCGTACGCGGGCCTCGCGGCTCCCTCGCCTCGTCGGCCGCATCCTCGATCAGGCTCAGGGTCCGGCCGATGCGCAGGTGGTCCCGCGGGCCGCCGGCGCCCGGAGCGAGCTCCGGCCGCGGCGCAGCGCGGACCCGCTTGAAGACGTCGTCGATCATCCCGTCGAGGCCGAGCTGCATGCCGTCCTCGGGGCCGTAGACCCGCTCCACGCCGTAGGCCTCGAGGGCCCGGCGCTCGGCCGGGGAAATCGTGCCGCCCCCTCCGACCACCACGCGGATGTGCTCCGCCCCATGCTCGCGGAGCATGTCGACCATGTAGCGGAAATACTCGTTGTGGCCGCCCTGGTAGGAGGAGACCGCGATGCCGTCGGCGTCTTCCTGCAGGGCCGCCCGCACGATATCGGCCACGCTGCGGTTGTGGCCCAGGTGCACCACCTCCGCGCCGTGCGACTGGAGAATCCGGCGGATGATGTTGATGGCCGCGTCGTGGCCGTCGAACAGCGAGGCGGCGGTGACGAAGCGCAACGGCCGCCCGGCGCCGCCCGGCAGGACCTCCAATGCGCGTGCTGCTGTGCTCATGTCGATCTGTCGTACCTGCTCATGCCGCCGGGGCACAGGGTCCCCGATTATAGCGACAAGCCGCCCCCGGCCGGGACGCGCCCGGATGCTGCGATGCGGCACAAGCCGGCGGGAATGCAGGAGTTTTCCGCGCTGGCTATAATTGCGCGGCCCGACTCGCCGCCCGGCGGGACCCGGAGACCCGCCTCTCCGCCCGGCCCCGCGGCGCGATCCGCGTCAACGCAACCGACCGCGCGCGGCCCGCACGGGCCCCGCACGGCGTCGCGCGCCAGAACAACGACCAGGGCGGACGCCCTGACCGGACCAAAGCAGGAGGTCTCCGCAGATGAATCTGTTCCAGCAGCTCGAGGGCATGGGCCACGAGCAGGTCGTGTTCTTCCAGCACAAGGACAGCGGCCTGAAAGCGATCGTCGCGATCCACGACACGGCGCTCGGCCCCGCCCTGGGCGGCCTGCGGATGTGGCCCTACGCGAGCGACGACGAGGCCGTGAAAGACGTGCTCCGCCTGTCGCGGGGCATGACCTACAAGGCCGCCGTCTCCGGGCTGAATCTCGGCGGGGGCAAGGCGGTACTGATCGGGGACCCCGCCAAGGACAAGAGCGAGGGGCTGTTCCGGGCGTTCGGCCGCTTCATCGGCTCGCTCGGCGGCCGCTACATCACCGCCGAGGACGTCGGCACCACGGTCGACGACATGGACTACATCTACCAGGAAACCGACCGGGTGGTGGGCGTGCACCGGGTCCACGGCGGCAGCGGCGATCCCTCGCCTTTCACGGCCTTCGGCACGCTGCAGGGCATCAAGGCCTGCCTGCAGAAGAAGTACGGCCACGACGACCCGGGCAAGGCGAGCTTCGCCATCCAGGGCGCCGGCAGCGTGGGCCACTACCTGGCCAAGTTCCTCTCCGAGGCCGGGGCCAAGGTGTTCGTCTGCGACATCAACGCGGACCGCGTCCAGCACATCGTCGACGAGTTCGGGGCCGAGGCGGTGAGCACCGAGCAGATCTACGACGTGGACGCGAACGTGTTCGCCCCCTGCGCGCTCGGCGGCGTCATCAACGACGCCACCCTGCCGCGGCTGAAGTTCGACATCGTCGCCGGCAGCGCCAACAACCAGCTCGAGACCAACCAGCATGGCACGGCGCTGGAGGAGCGCGGCATCGTCTACGCGCCCGACTACGCCATCAACGCCGGGGGGCTGATGAACGTCGCCATCGAGCTGCAGGGCTACGATCGCGACCGCGCCTACCGCATGGTCTCCAGCATTCGCGACATCATCGGCCGCATCTTCCAGCTGGCCGAACGCGACGGCATTCCGACCTGGCAGGCGGCCGACCGCCTGGCGGAGGAGCGTATTGCGATGATCTCGAAGGTGAAGATCCCCTATTCCAAGCGCTTCAAGGACCGCCTCTCCGGGCGTCGCAGCCATACCACCGAAATGATGAGCTGAGGCCGGGATGGAGCTGTTCAACACCGGGCTGGGCGAGGACCTCGACCTGCTGCGGGACTCGGTGCGAAGGTTCGCTGCCGAGCGGATCGCGCCGCTGGCCGAGGAGATCGACCGCAGCAACGAGTTCCCGCAGGCGCTCTGGCCGGCCCTCGGCGAGATGGGCCTGCTCGGGCTGACCGTGGGCGAGGACTACGGCGGCTCGGGACTGGGCTATCTCGCGCACTGCGTGGCAATGGAGGAAATCTCCCGTGCCTCGGCCTCGGTCGGCCTGTCCTACGGCGCCCACTCGAACCTCTGCCTGAACAACATCTGGCTGAACGGGAACGAGGCCCAGAAGCAGAAATACCTGCCGAAGCTGTGTTCAGGCGAGTGGGTGGGGGCGCTGGCCATGTCCGAGCCCGGCGCCGGCTCGGACGTCATCGGGTCGATGAGCTGCCGCGCCGAACAGCGCGGCGACGTGTGGGTCGCGAACGGGTCGAAGATGTGGATCACCAACGGCCCGGAGGCCTCGGTCCACCTGGTCTACATGCGCACCGCCGATCCGGGGCTCGGCTCGAAGAGCGTCACCGCCTTCCTGGTCGAACAAGGCATGCCGGGCTTCCGCACGGCGCAGAAGCTCGACAAGCTGGGCATGCGCGGCTCCAACACCTGCGAGCTGGTGTTCGAGGATTGCGAGATCCCGGCGGAAAACGTGCTCGGCGAAGTCAACGGCGGCGCCTACATCCTGATGCGCGGCCTGGACTCCGAGCGCCTGGTGCTCTCGGGCGGGCCGATCGGGATCATGCAGGCCTGCATGGACGTGGTGCTGCCCTACCTGCACGAGCGCAAGCAGTTCGGCGAGCCCATCGGCAGCTTCGGCATCATGCAGGCCAAGATCGCCGACATGTACACCGCCCTGCAGTCCTCGCGCGCCTTCACCTACCGCGTCGCCGGCCAGTTCGACCGCGGGGAGCCGACACGTTTCGACGCGGCGGCCTGCCTGCTGCAGGCCTCCGGCGCCGCCGTGGCGGTCGCCCTCGAGGCCATCCAGGCGCTGGGCGGCAACGGCTATATCAACGACTACCCCGCCGGCCGGCTGCTGCGCGACGCCAAGCTGTACGAGATCGGCGCCGGCACCAACGAGATCCGCCGCATGCTGATCGGCCGGGAGCTGTTCCGCGCCTCCGGCAGCGCCAACTAGACCCAGGAGTCCGCCATGAGCCAGTCACCGATCGTCATCGCCGCCGCCCGGCGCACCCCCATCGGTTCCTTCCAGGGCACCCTCTCCGCCGTACCCGCGCCCGAACTGGCCGCCGCCGCCATGCAGGCGGCGCTCGGGGATGCCGGCGTCGAGCCGGACGACGTCTCGGAAGTCATTTTCGGCTGCGTGCTGCCCGCCGGCCTCGGCCAGGCCCCGGCGCGCCAGGCCGCGCTGGCCGCGGGACTGCCGCAGGCCGTCGGCTGCACCACGCTCAACAAGGTGTGCGGCTCCGGCATGAAAGCCGCCATGTTCGGTCACGACCTGCTGCGCGCCGGCTCGGCCTCGATCGTGCTGGCCGGCGGCATGGAGTCGATGAGCAACGCGCCCTACCTGCTGCCCAAGGCCCGGGCGGGCTACCGCATGGGGCACCAGCAGGTGCTGGACCATATGTTCTACGACGGGCTGCAGAACCCCTACGACGGCCACATGATGGGGCACTTCGCGGAGGCGACGGCCCGGGAATACGGCTTCAGCCGCGAGGCGCAGGACGCCTTCGCCATCGAGAGCGTCCAGCGGGCCCTGGCGGCCGCGGACGACGCCTTCGCGGCCGAGCTCGTGCCCGTGACCGTCAAGACGCGGCGCGGCGAAACCGTGGTCGGCGGCGACGAGGAACCCGGCCGCTGCGACCTCGACAAGATCCCCTCCATGCGTCCGGCCTTCGCCAAGGACGGCACCGTGACCGCCGCTTCCTCGTCCTCGATTTCCGACGGCGCCGCCGCCCTGGTACTCACCACGGCGGCGGAAGCCGAGCGGCGCGGCCTGGCGCCGCTGGCGCGCATCGTCGGGCACGGCGGGTTCGCCCAGGCGCCGGAGCGGTTCACGACGGCGCCGGTCGCCGCCATGCGCCACCTGATGGCGCGCCTCGGCTGGGGTGCGGACGACGTCGACCTCTACGAAATCAACGAGGCCTTCGCGGTGGTCACCATGGCCGCCATCCACGACCTGGGCCTGGACCCGGCGAAAGTGAACGTCAACGGCGGCGCCTGCGCCCTGGGCCACCCGATCGGCGCCACCGGCGCCCGGATCCTGGTCACGCTGGTGCACGCGCTGCGGCAGCGCGGCCTCAGCCGGGGCGTGGCTTCGCTGTGCATCGGCGGCGGCGAAGCCACCGCGGTCGCCGTCGAGACGCTCTGAATGCCGGTCATCCAGAGCAGCCTGCGCCCCGACGACGAGTCTTTCCGCGCCAACCGCAGCCACATGGAGGCGCTGGTCGAGGACCTGCGCGCCCAGGCCGCGCAGGCGGCCCTCGGCGGCGGCGAGCGGGCCCGCGACCGCCACACCGACCGCGGCAAGCTGCTCCCTCGTGACCGCATCGACGCACTGCTCGACCCGGGCAGTCCCTTCCTGGAGCTGTCGCCGCTGGCGGCCCACGGCCTGTACGACGGCCAGGCGCCGAGCGCCGGCATCATCACCGGCATCGGCCGCGTCGCCGGCCAGGAAGTCGTGGTGGTGGCGAACGACGCCACGGTCAAGGGCGGCACCTATTTCCCCGTGACGGTAAAAAAGCATCTCCGCGCCCAGGAAGTGGCGCTGGACAACCACCTGCCCTGCGTCTACCTGGTGGACTCCGGCGGCGCCTTCCTGCCGCTGCAGGACGAGGTGTTCCCGGACCGCGACCATTTCGGGCGCATCTTCTACCACCAGGCACAGCTGTCGGCGGCGAACATCCCCCAGCTGGCGGTGGTGATGGGGTCCTGCACCGCCGGCGGCGCCTACGTGCCGGCGATGTGCGACGAGGCCGTCATCGTCCGCAACCAGGGCACGATCTTCCTCGGCGGCCCGCCGCTGGTGAAAGCGGCCACCGGCGAGGAAGTCGACGCCGAGACGCTCGGCGGCGGCGAGGTGCACAGCCGCATCTCCGGCGTCACCGACCATCTCGCCAACGACGACGCCCACGCGCTGGCCATCGCCCGCGAGCTGGCGGCGGGCTGGCACCGCCGCCGCCACGGCCACGGTCCCGTGGCCGAGCCGGAAGACCCGCTTTATGCCGCCGAGGAGCTCTACGGCGTCGTGCCGCCGGATACCCGCTTCCCCTATGACGTGCGCGAGATCATCGCGCGCCTGGTCGACGGCTCCCGGCTGACCGAGTTCAAGCCGCTCTACGGCAAGACCCTGGTCTGCGGCACGGCGCGCATCAACGGCTATCCCGTCGGCGTCCTGGCCAACAACGGCATCCTGTTCTCCGAGTCCGCGCTCAAGGGCGCGCACTTCATCCAGCTGTGCAACCGGCGCGGCATCCCGCTGCTGTTCCTGCAGAACATCACCGGCTTCATGGTCGGCAAGAAGTACGAGCAGGCCGGCATCGCCAAGGACGGCGCCAAGATGGTCAACGCGGTCGCCACCGCCACCGTGCCGAAGTTCACCGTGGTGGTGGGCGGATCCTTCGGCGCCGGCAACTACGCCATGTGCGGCCGGGCCTACGGCGGGCGCTTCCTGTGGACCTGGCCCAATGCCCGCATCTCGGTGATGGGCGGCGAGCAGGCCGCCAGCGTGCTGGCGACGGTGCGGCGCGACGGCCTGGCGGCCCGTGGCGAGGACTGGCCGGGGGACGAGGAGGAAGCCTTCCGCGCCGGCATCCGCGCGCAGTACGAGACCCAGGGCCATCCCTATTACGCGACCGCGCGACTGTGGGACGATGGCGTCATCGACCCGGCCGATACCCGCCGGGTCCTCAGTCTCGCCTTGTCGGCGGCGCGCAACGCCCCGCCTGCCGCCGAGGCGCCCTACGGCATTTTCCGGATGTAGAGGCAGGCTCATGGCCGACAACGTCTTGCTGGAACTGGACCGTCGCGGCATCGCGACCCTGACCCTCAACCGGCCCGAGGTGCATAACGCCTTCGATGCCGCCCTGGTGCAGCGACTGACCGAGCTGCTGGTGGCGGTCAAGGAACGCGGCGCTGCGCGCGCCGTCGTCCTGACGGGCGCCGGCCGCTCCTTCTCCGCCGGCGCGGACCTGAACTGGATGCGCGCGATGGCCGCCTGCACCGAGGAGGAGAATTTCGAGGACGCGCTGCAGCTGGCCGACCTCATGGCGCTGCTGAACTCCATGCCCCTGCCCACGGTGGCGCGGGTGAACGGCCATGCCTACGGCGGCGGCGTCGGCCTGCTGGCCTGTTGCGACCTGGTCCTGGCCAGCAACGAAGCGAGGTTCGCCCTGTCGGAGGTTCGCCTCGGCCTGGTGCCCGCGGTCATCAGTCCCTACGTCATCGCCGCCATCGGCGAGCGCAATGCCCGCCGCCTGTTCCTCAGCGGCGAGGCCATGAACGCCAAGCTGGCCCGTCGGGTGGGGCTGGTGCACGAGATCGCCAAGCCGAACCGGCTCGACGCCGCGCTCGAGGACCAGCTCGGCATGCTGCTCAGGGGCGGCCCGGTGGCGCTGCGCGAGAGCAAGCAGCTGATCGCCACGGTCACCGGCCACCAGCTGTCGGCCGACGACGCGCTCAAGCGCCGCACGGCGGAGATCATCGCGCAGCTCCGCGGCTCGGCCGAGGGGCAGGAAGGGCTGGCCGCCTTCCTCGAGAAGCGCGAGCCTGCCTGGATCGGGCAGCCGGCCGGCGGAGACGCCGGGGGAGAGGCGTGAGGGAATCGTTCCCCATCCGGCGGCTGCTGATCGCCAACCGCGGGGAGATCGCCTGCCGGGTGATCCGGACCTGCCGCCGGCTCGGCATCGAGACGGTCGCCGTTCACTCCAGCGCGGACGCGCGCGCCCGCCACGTCCGCGAGGCGGACACGGCCGTGGCCATCGGCGGGGCGGCGCCGGCCGAGAGTTACCTGGACGGCGCGCGCATCATCGACGCGGCGCTGGCGGCGGGGGTCGATGCGGTCCACCCCGGCTACGGCTTCCTGTCGGAGAACGAGGACTTCGCGCGCGCCTGCGGCGCCGCCGGGCTGGTGTTCGTCGGGCCGAAGGCCGAGACCATCCGCCGCATGGGCTCGAAGAGCGAGGCCAAGGCGATCATGGAGGATGCCGGCGTCCCCGTCGTACCCGGCTACCACGGCGCGGACCAGTCCGATGACACGCTTGAACGCCAGGCCGGCCAGGTCGGTTATCCGCTGCTGATCAAGGCCTCGGCTGGCGGCGGCGGCAAGGGGATGCGCGTGGTCCGCTCGGCGGCCGAGTTCGCCGACGCGCTGGCCGCGGCCCGGCGCGAAGCGCAGAAGGCCTTCGGCGACGACCGGGTGATCCTCGAGCGCTACCTCGAGCGGCCGCGCCATATCGAGTTCCAGGTCTTCGGCGACCGCCACGGCAACGTGGTCCATCTCTGGGAGCGCGAGTGCTCGACCCAGCGCCGCTACCAGAAGGTCATCGAGGAAAGCCCCTCGCCGCTGCTCGACGACGCCACGCGCCAGCGCATGGCCGCGGCGGCGGTCGAGGCTGCGCGGGCGGTCGACTACCTGAACGCCGGCACGGTGGAGTTCATCGTCAGCCCGGAGCGCGAGTTCTGGTTCATGGAAATGAACACGCGCCTGCAGGTCGAGCACCCCGTGACCGAGATGGTCACCGGCCTCGACCTGGTGGAGTGGCAGCTGCGCGTCGCCATGGGCGAGCCGCTGCCGCTGGCCCAGGCCGAGATCCCGCAGCGCGGCCACGCCGTCGAGGCGCGCATCTACGCCGAGAACCCGGCGGCCAGCTTCATGCCCTCGACCGGGCGAATCCGCTGCCTGCGGGCGCCCGACCGGCACCCGGCCGTGCGGCTCGACTCGGGGGTGGACGAGGACGACGTGGTCAGTCACCACTACGACCCGATGCTGGCCAAGCTGGTGGTACATGGTATCGACCGCGCGGAATGCATCTCGCGCCTGCGCCAGGCGCTGGCGCACACCGCCGTGGCAGGGGTCGCCACCAACCTGCCGCTGCTGCGCGCCATGGCGGCCCATCCCCTGTTCGCGGCGGGCGAGGTCGACACCGGCTTCCTCGACCGCGCCCTGGAGGAAGTGCTGTGGGATGTCCCGACGCCGCCGCTGACCGCGCTGGCTGCTGCCGCCTGGCGGCTCGCCGGCGAGCTCGAGCGGCCGGCACCGGCCGACGATCCCTGGTCGCCCTGGGCCGCCGGTGACGGGTGGCGCGCCGGCGGCAGCGGCGGTCTCCCGCTCCGCCTGCTCGACGCCGCCGGCCGGCGCCACGAGCTGCGGCTGGAACTCCGGCCGGAGGGCGTGCGCGTGCACGCCGGCTCGCATCATCTCGAGGCCGAGCTGCAGGAAATCGGGCCGGACCGGCTGCACGTCCGCTGCCAGGGGCTCGACGAGGAGGCGCTGGTCGTGACCGACGGCGACCGGGTCTACGTGGGCCTCGGCGACCATGGCTGGGATTTCGTGGTCGAGCCGCTGTACGCGGGGGACAGCGCGCTCGCCGAACAGGACACGCATCCGGTGGCGCCCATGCCCGGCACCATCGTGGCCGTGAAGGTGGCAGCCGGCGATCGCGTCGAAGCAGGCCAGGCGCTCCTCATCATGGAGGGCATGAAGATGGAGCTCACCCTGGCGGCGCCCGTCGCCGGCATCGTCGAGCGCGTGCTGTGCGCGGCAGGCGACACCGTCGAGGCCGAGACGGTGCTGGTCGACATCCGGCCGGAGGACGACTGAGGTGTCCCTGCCCACCCGCGTTCGCATCGTCGAGGTCGGCCCGCGCGACGGGCTGCAGAACGAGCCGGCGACCGTCCCTGCCGCCGTGAAGATCGAATTCATCCAGCGGCTGGCGGCCGCCGGGCTGCCGGCCGTGGAGGCGACCAGCTTCGTCAGCCCGCGCTGGATCCCGCAGCTCGCCGATGCCGAGGAGGTGTACCGCGGCCTCGAGCGCCGGCCCGGCGTGGCGTATCCGGTGCTGGTGCCCAACCTGCAGGGACTGGAGCGCGCCATGGCGGCCGGCGCCGAGGAGATCGCGGTCTTCACCGCCGCTTCCGAGGCCTTCAACCAGAAGAACATCAACGCCTCCATCAGCGAGAGCCTGGACCGCATCCGCCGGCTGGCCGATCCGGCGCTGGAGCGCGGCCTGCGCATCCGCGGCTACATCTCCTGCGTCCTCGGCTGTCCCTACGAGGGACCGGTGCGGGAGGAGAAAGTGGTGGCAGTCGCCGCGGCCCTGTTCGGGCTCGGCTGCTACGAGGTATCCCTGGGCGACACCATCGGCGTCGGCACGCCGGTCGCCGCCCGCCGCATGCTCTGGGCCGTCGCGGGCGAGTGCGGCATGGAACGGCTGGCGGTGCATTTTCACGACACCCGCGGCCAGGCGCTCGCTAACATCTTCGCCTGCCTCGAGGCCGGCGTGACCACGGTGGACGCCTCGGTGGCCGGCCTCGGGGGCTGCCCCTACGCCCGGGGCGCTTCGGGCAATGTCGCCACGGAAGACCTGGCGTACCTGCTGCAGGGCCTCGGCATCGAGACCGGCGTCGACCTGCCGCGACTGGTTGCGGCCGGGCGCTGGATCTGCGCCCGGCTCGGCCGCGAGCCGCGCAGCCGGCTGGCGCTGCTGCCCGAATACCAGGACGACTAGCATCATCCCGCGCCCGGCGCGGGCCATCTGCCGCAAGCAAGGACCAAGGAACGAAGTATGCAACTGTCACAACTCAAGGCCGTCGTCACCGGCGGCGCCTCCGGCCTGGGCCACGCCGTCGCCAGGCGCATCGCCAGCGAGGGCGGCCGGGTCGCCATCCTCGACGTCAACGAGAGCCAGGGCCGGGAGGCCGCCCAGGCGCTCGGCAGCCAGGCCATGTTCGTGCGCACCGACGTGAGCAACGAAGGCGAGGTCAACGCCGCCGTGGACGCGGCGGCCGAGGCCTTCGGCGGGATCAACCTGGCGGTCAGCTGCGCCGGCATCCTCGGCGCCGGCCGCGTGCTCGGGCGCGACGGGCCGATGGCCGGCGACTATTTCGCCAAGGTGATCACGGTGAACCTGGTCGGCACCTTCCTGCTGGCCAAGGCGGCGGCGGCGAAGATGCAGGCCAACGAGCCCAACGTGGAAGGCGAGCGCGGCGTAATCGTCAACACGGCCTCGGTCGCGGCCTTCGAAGGCCAGGTCGGCCAGGCCGCCTACTCCGCCTCCAAGGGCGGCGTGGCCGCCATGGCGCTGCCGCTGGCGCGCGAGTTTGCGCGCCTCGGCATCCGGGTCAACACCATTGCGCCGGGGATTTTCCTGACGCCCATGATGGAAGGCATGCCCGAGCATATCCAGCAGTCGCTGGCCGCCCAGGTCCCCTTCCCCTCGCGGCTCGGCCGCCCCGACGAATTTGCCGACCTGGTGGCCTACATCTGCACCAACAGCATGCTCAACGCCGAGACCATCCGGCTCGACGGCGCCATCCGCATGCAGCCCAAATAGCGGCATGCCTCGGGTAAAATCACGGGTTCAGCCGCGCACCAGGACGAGTCGCCGATGAGCGCACATGACGAAGGCATCGAGCGCGATGTCATGGAATACGACTACGCGATCGTCGGCGGCGGGCCGGCCGGTCTCGCCTGCGCGATCCGCCTGAAGGCGAAACTCCCGGAGGCGAACATCTGCCTGCTGGAAAAGGGCTCGGAGATCGGCGCCCACATCCTTTCCGGCTGCGTCATGGAGCCGGGGCCGCTGGACGAGCTGATGCCGTCCTGGCGCGACAACCCGCCGGCCATCTGCGTCCCGGCCGGCACGGACGAGTTCCGTTTCTACACCCGCCAGCGCTCCTACAAGCTGCCGACGCCGCCACAGATGCACAACGCGGGCAACTTCATCGTCTCGCTGGGCGAACTGTGCAAGCAGATGGCGGCCCAGGCCGAGTCGCTCGGCGTGGAGGTCTTCCCCGGCTTCCCGGGCCGGCATCCCCTCATTGACGGCGAGGGTGACGCGGCGCGCGTGATCGGCGTGCGCTGCGGCGACATGGGCCGCGAAGCGGACGGCACGCCCGACGGCCGTCCCGGCGACAACTTCGCCCCCGGCGTCGACATCCACGCGAACGTCACCCTGTTCGCCGAAGGCTGCCGCGGCAGCCTCTCCAAGCAGCTCATCAGGCGCTTCGAGCTCGACCGCGACGCCATGCCGCAGACCTACGGCCTCGGCTTCAAGGAACTGTGGCAGCTCCCGGAGGGACGCACGACGCCGGGGCTGATCCAGCACAGCGTGGGCTGGCCCCTGGACAATGCCACCTACGGCGGCAGTTTCGTCTACCACCTCGACCAGGATCGCGTGTATGTCGGCTACGTGGTCGGCCTCGACTACGCCGACCCGCGCTTCTCGCCCTTCGAGGCTTTCCAGCAGTTCAAGCACCATCCCGACATGCGCGCCCTGCTGGCGGGCGGCGAGATCATCGCCACCGGCGCCCGCACCATCATCGAGGGCGGCTGGCAGGCGCTGCCGAAGATGGACATGCCCGGCGCGCTGCTCATCGGCGACGGCGCCGGCACGCTCAACGTGCCGAAGATCAAGGGCGTGCACCAGGCCATCCGCTCGGGGATGCTCGCTGCCGACCACCTCGCGGCGGCCGGTGAGCCCGCAGGCTACGACGCCGCCTTTCGCGCCTCGGCGGCGGGAGAGGAACTGCGCAAGGTGCGCAATATCCGGCCCGGCTTCAACCGCGGCCTGTGGTTCGGCATGGCCAACGCCGCGCTGGAGACCGTGCTGGGCGGCCGCAGCCCCTGGACGCTGAAGACGCACTCCGACTGGGACAGCCTCAACTCGCTCGCTGCCGCGCGGGCGCACGACGGCCAGGCGGCGATGGCCGCGAACTGGGAAGCCGAGCGCAGCCTGCCGCCGCGCGACCGCCTCGCCAGCGTGTATTTCGCCAACACCGCGCACGAGGAAGCCCAGCCGGTGCACCTGCGCGTGGCCGACACCTCCATCTGCGCCACCCGCTGTGCCGAGGAATACGGCAACCCCTGCACCCGCTTCTGCCCCGTCGGCGTCTACGAGATGGTCGACGACGGCCAGGGCGGGCGGCAGCTGCAGATCAACGCCTCGAACTGCGTGCACTGCAAGGCCTGCGATATCAAGGACCCCTACCAGGTGATCGACTGGGTGACGCCGGAAGGCGGCAGCGGACCGAACTACCAGACAATGTGATCGCCGCGCCGGGGACGGCGCAGCACCTCAAGGAGAAGCCATGAAAATCCTGGTCGGCATCAAGCGCGTCATCGACTACAACGTGCGCGTGCAGGTGAACCGCGAGGGCACCGGCGTGGTCAAGGACGGCGTCAAGATGAGCATCAACCCCTTCGACGAAATCGCCGTCGAGGAAGCCTTGCGCATGAAGGAGCGCGGCGAAGCCGAGGAAGTGGTCGTGGTGTCCGTCGGCCCGGAGGCCGCGCAGCAGCAGTTGCGCACCGCGCTCGCCATGGGCGCCGACCGCGCGGTGCTCTACCAGGCCGAGGAAGAGATCCAGCCGCTGGCCGCCGCGCGCGCCCTGCTGCAGATCGTGCAGGCCGAGGATGCCGGACTGGTGCTGCTCGGCAAGCAGGCCATCGACGACGACGCCAACCAGGTGGGCCAGATGCTGGCGGCGCTGTGGGACCGGCCGCAGGCGACTTTCGTTTCCAAGCTCGAACGCAGCGGCGACACGCTCAAGGCCATGCGCGAGGTCGACGCCGGCCTGGAGAACATCGAGGTCGACCTGCCCGCCGTAGTGACCGTCGACCTGCGCCTCAATGAGCCGCGCTTCGTCAAGATGCCCGACATCATGAAGGCCAAGCGCAAGCCGCTGGACATCAAGCCGTTCGCCGAGCTGGGCGTGGAGATGCCGCCGCAACTGGAAGTGGGCGCGCACGAGCCGCCGCCGAAACGGCAGGGCGGGACCAAGGTCGAGTCGGTAGCAGCGCTGGTCCAGGCGCTCAAGGACAAGGGGGTACTGTGATGAGCCGTGTACTGTTGATCGCCGACCACGACGGCAAGACCCTGAACACCGGCATCGCCCGCACGGTGGCCTGCGCGCGCCAGCTGGGCAACGTGCACGTGGCCGTGTTCCATGCGCCCGACGGCGACGCGCCCTGCGCTGCCGCCGCCAAGCTCGACGGCGTGTCGCGCGTGCTGTCTGTCCGCCACGAGGCCAACGGGGCGCCGCTGGCCGCGGTGCTGGCGCCGCAGATCGCCAGGCTGGCCGCCGAGCACGAGGGCGGCTATGACTACGTGCTCGCGCCCTCCACCACCTTCGGCAAGGACGTGCTGCCGCGCGTGGCGGCGCTGCTCGGCGTGCCGCAGGTATCCGACCTGATGGAGGTGATCGACGCGCGCACCTTCAAGCGGCCCATCTACGCCGGCAACGTCATCACCACGGTCAAGGTGCCGGAAGGCATCCCGGTCCTGGCGACCGTGCGCATCGCCTCCTTCCAGGCGGTCGGCGAAGCCGGCGAGGCGCCCATCGTCGCGGCGCAGGCCGAGGCAGAGCTGCCGACGCACAGCCGCTACCTGGGCCTCGCGGAGTCCGGCGGCAGCGACCGTCCCGACCTGCAGAGTGCGCCGCGCGTGGTCGCCGGGGGCCGAGGCGTGGGGAGCAAGGAGAACTTCGAGATCATCTTCAAGCTGGCCGACAGGATCGGCGCCGCGGTAGGCGCCAGCCGCGCGGCGGTGGACGCCGGCTACGTGCCGAACGACATGCAGGTCGGCCAGACCGGGAAGATCATCGCCCCGGACCTGTACATCGCGATCGGCATCTCCGGCGCCATCCAGCACATGACCGGCATCAAGGACGCCGGCTGCATCGTGGCCATCAACAAGGACGGCGACGCGCCGATTTTCGAGGCCGCGGACTTCGGGCTGGTGGGGGATTTGTTCACGCTCCTGCCGGAGCTGGAGAAGGCGCTCGACGCGGCGGGCTGAGTGCGGCATGGCGGCGCCTGACCAGAGCGGCGATGTCCTGTGGCGCCCCGCGCCGGGACAGGTCGAGCGGGCGCAGCTGACCGCCTTCATGCGGTCCGCCAGCGACCGGGCCGGCCATCCCATGGCGGACTACGCCACGCTGTGGCGCTGGAGCATCGAACATCCCGAGCAATTCTGGCCGGCCGTCTGGGACTTCTGCGGCGTCAAGGCGTCGCGCCGCTGGGATAACGTGCTCGAGCACGGCGACCGGATGCCGGGCGCGAACTGGTTTCGCGGTGCGCGGCTGAACTTCGCCGAGAACCTGCTGCGGCAGGATGAACCTGAACGGCCTGCCCTGGTTTGGCGCGACGAGGACGGTGCCCGGCGCGTCTTCACCCGGGCGGAGCTTTATCATGAGGCGGCCCGCCTCGCCGGCGCGCTGAAGCGGCTCGGGGTCGATCCCGGCGACCGCGTCGCCGGCTTCCTGCCGAACTGCCCCGAAGCGGTGATCGCCATGCTGGCCGCAGCCAGTCTCGGCGCGACCTGGTCCTCCTGCTCGCCAGACTTCGGCATCCAGGGTGTACTCGACCGCTTCGGCCAGATCCGGCCGAAGGTGCTGTTCACGGCCGACGGCTACCGCTACAACGGCAAGCGCATTGATTCCGTCGAGCGCATCCGCGGGGTGCTGCAGGAACTGGAGGGCGTGGAGCGCGTCGTGCTGGTGCCGTTCCTGGATGCCGACCCCGACGTGGCTGCGCTACCGCACGCCGTATCGTGGCAGGACTTCCTGTCGGACCAGTCGGAGCTCGAGTTCGCCCAGCTACCCTTCGACCATCCGCTCTACATCCTCTACTCCTCCGGCACCACCGGCGTGCCGAAATGCATCGTGCACGGCGCCGGCGGCACGCTGCTGCAGCACCTCAAGGAACACCGGCTGCACACCGACATCGGGCCCGAGGACACGCTGTTCTACTTCACCACCTGCGGCTGGATGATGTGGAACTGGCTGGTGTCCGGGCTGGCTACAGGCGCCACCTTAGTGCTCTACGACGGCAACCCCTTCCATCCCGGGCCCGAGGCGCTGTGGCGCATGGCCGAGGAAGAAGGCATCACCGTCTTCGGCACCAGCGCCAAGTACCTCGCCGCGGTGGAGAAAGCCGGCTTCGCCCCGCGCGAGCATTTCGCCTTGGAGTCCCTGCGCGCGGTGCTGTCGACCGGCTCGCCGCTGATGCCGGCCTCCTTCGACTTCGTTTACCGCGCTGTCAAGGCGGACGTGCAGCTCGCCTCCATCTCCGGCGGCACCGACATCGTCAGCTGCTTCGCTCTCGGCTGCCCGGTCCTGCCCGTCCATCGCGGCGAACTGCAGTGCCGCGGCCTCGGCATGGCGGTGGAGATTTTCGACGACACGGGCCGGTCGCACACCGACGAGCCCGGCGAACTGGTGTGCACCCGGCCCTTCCCGTCCATGCCGGTCGGGTTCTGGAACGACCCCGACGGCAGCAAGTACCGGGCCGCCTATTTCGAACGCTTTCCCGGCGTCTGGCATCACGGCGACTGGGCGCGGCTGACGCCGCACGGCGGGTTGTTGATCTACGGGCGCAGCGACGCAGTGCTGAACCCCGGCGGCGTGCGCATCGGCACGGCCGAGATCTATCGCCAGGTGGAAAAGCTCGATGAGATCGTCGAGTCGCTGGCCATCGGCCAGGACTGGGGCGGCGACCAGCGCATCGTCCTGTTCGTGCGGCTGCGCGAGGGACTGTCCCTCGACGAGGACCTGGCGGCGAAGATACGCCAGGTGATCCGCGCCAGCACGACGCCCCGCCACGTGCCGGCGAAGATCCTCCAGGTGCACGATATTCCCCGCACTCTCAGCGGCAAGATCGTGGAGCTTGCCGTGCGCAACGTGGTCCACGGCCGGCCGGTGAAGAACACGGACGCGCTGGCCAACCCGCAGGCGCTGGAGGAGTTCCGGGACCGGCCCGAGCTGGCCGGGGACTGATGGGTACGGCCGGGGACTTGCCCGCCGCGCAGACGCCGCTGAAGCGTTACCGGAGTGAAGTCGCGCGGCTCGGCTGGGCGCAGGACCCGGCCCAGGAAGCGATCGCGGCACGCCTCGACCGGCTGCACGCGGAACTCGTGGCCTGGCGCGCCCCGCGGCGGCGCCTGTTCGGGCGGGCGCCGGCGGTCGAGCCCGTGCGCGGCCTCTACCTGTGGGGCGACACGGGCCGCGGCAAGACCTGGCTGGTCGACCTCTTCTACCAGTGCCTGCCCTTCCGCGAGAAAACGCGGCGCCACTTCCACCGCTTCATGGCCGACGTGCACGAGGCGCTCGGGGAGTATCGCGACCAGCCCGACCCGCTGGCACGCGTCGCCGACGACCTGGCGGCCCGGGCCCGCGTGATCTGCTTCGACGAGTTCTTCGTCTCGGACATTGCCGACGCCATGATCCTCGGCACCCTGTTCACGCAGCTGTTCGCGCGCGGCGTCACCCTGGTCGCCACCTCGAACGTGCCCCCGCACGACCTCTATCGCGACGGCCTGCAGCGGGCCCGCTTCCTGCCGGCAATCGAGGAACTGGAGCGCCATACCGAGATCGTCCACCTGGCGGGCGGGACGGACTACCGCTTCCGCCTGCTCGAGCGGGCCGGGACCTATCACGTGCCCAGCGACGCGGCGGCCGAGGCCGCGCTGCAGGCGTTTTTCGCGGACGCCGCGCCGGTCGACACCCGCAACCGGGGCCCGTTGCGCATCCTCGGGCGCGAGATCCCGGTGCGCTGCCGCGCCGACGGCGTGGCGTGGTTCGACTTCGGCGACCTCTGCGGCGGCCCGCGCAGCCAGGCCGACTACATCGAGATCGCCCGCAGCTTCCACACCGTGCTGGTCAGCGACGTGCCGCAGTTCACCCCGGAGCTGGAGAACGAGGCGCGCCGCTTCATCGCCCTGGTGGACGAGTTCTACGACCGCAGCGTGAAGCTGGTTCTGGCCGCCGCCGTGCCCCCCGCCGGGCTTTATCGCGGCCGGCGGCTGGAGTTCGAGTTTCGCCGGGCCGTCAGTCGCCTCGAGGAAATGCGCTCGACCGCCTACCTGGCGCTGCCCCACCGGCCCTGAGCGCCGAGGCGGTAACCCGCCCAGGCCGCAGCCAGCCACAACGGGACCGAGGTGGCGACATAGGCCAGGGCGAGCCCGACGCGGCCGGCCTGCAGCTGCGCCAGGACCTCGAGGGCGAAGGCCGAAAACGTGGTGAAGCCACCGCAGAAACCGGTCATCAGCAGCAACTGGCCGGGCAGGCCCGCCAGCGGACCGCGCCGGCGCGCCACCAGGCCCGCCAGCCAGCCAACCAGGGCGGAGCCCGCGACGTTGGCGACGAAGGTCCCCCATGGCCAGGCGGCCGCGCCGCCGTCACCCGCCGCCAGCATCACGGCCCAGCGCGCCAGCGCGCCCAGGGCGCTGCCCGCGGCAACAAGGGCATAGAGCTCCGTCCGACGCAGGCCGGCGCCGGTCATGCCAGCCCCCCGGCAAGGCCGCGCGCCAGGGTCCAGCCGAGGCCGGCGCCGCCGAGAGTGCCAAGCAGGGAGATGGTCGTCTCCGCCGCGGCCCGGCCGGCCCGGCCGTCGTGCAGCAAGGCGAGCGTCTGCAGGCTGAACGACGACACGGTGGTGTAGCTGCCGAGAAACCCGACCACCGCCAGCTGCCAGGCCATGGAGCCCGCGCCGGTCCCGGTCGCCAGCCCGGCCGCCAGGCCGGCGACGAGGGCGCCGCTGACGTTCACGGCCAGGATGCCCGCGGCGGGCGAGGTGCCGCGGAGCCGGCCAATCCGCTCGGCCAGCCAGAACCGCGCCATGCCGCCGAGCGCGCCGCCGGCGAGCACGGCCGCCGCGTCAGCGAGCATGGCGCCGCCCTGGCTCAGGGCAGCGGAATCGGCTGGCTCGTACCCATGCCCGGGCCCAGCACCAGCGCATTCTCGAGCACCCGCATGGCGCCCAGCTGCGCGGCGCGGAAAGCCGGCGCATGGGCGAACAGGATCACCTGGCCGCGGCCGATACGCTCGCGCGTCACCCAGGCCGAGGAGGAGATCCGGGTCCGGGCCTCCGGCCACAGCAGGCCCGACATGCGGACCCTGAGCTCCTGTCCCGCCGGCACCGGCGCCCAGTTCAGCGTGGCCGCCTCGGTGTCGGCCGGGTTATAGACGCCGATGCGGAACGGGGCATCCACCGGGAACGCCGCCATCAGCACCGGTGACCTGGAGAACAGCACGGGCAGCACTTCGCCCGTGCCGGCCGCCAGCCAGTGCTTCGTGTCCACGCGCGTGGCCACGATCGCCCCCGAGGGCATCAGCATCGACTGCCACTCGTCGTTGCGCTTGCGGGCTTCGGGCTCGGGCAGCTCCCCGGCCTCGAGCCACGGGTAGTCGAGTTCCGCCGTGGCTGCATGGCCCCAGGTCGCGGGCCCGTCGGGCACCGGCTGGGCTGCCAGCCACTCGCGGTGCAGGGTGTCCTGGTACTCCGCCAGCTCCTCGTCGATCACCGCCTCGAGCGGGCGCGTTTCGACCAGCGGGTCGTCGCCGTCCATCAGCGCCCGCGCCGAGTTGCCGACCGCCACCAGCGTCCCGCCGGCCCGCACCCAGTCCTCCAGCGCGGCACTCAGCCCGGCCGGCAGGGCGCTGCGGCCCCAGCGCTCCGGCAGGTAGATGACGTTGTAGCGGCGCAGGTCGAAGGCGCCGATACGGCTCTCGTCGAGATGGCTGTGGCGGATGCCGAGGCGATGGTCGAGCGCATACCAGGTGGCGCCGAAGTCCAGCATGTTGGTCATGCCGCGCGACACCAGCGCGATGTTGGGCTTGACCAGCAGCTCCCATTCGCGTCCGCCGAGGTCGGCCAGGTCGCCGGGCGCCAGGCCGTGGCCGAGCGCCAGCAGCGGCAGGCCGAGCTCGGCTGCGACGGTGTGGGCGTCGGCCTGCCAGTCGGGCCGGTCGCGGTTGTCGTCCAGCGTCACGGCGATGGACCCGAGCGGGAGCGGCTGGCCGTCGAGCTGCGAGGCCTTGCGGCTCGCGCGCACGAAATAACCGCGCTCCATCATGCGGCCGGCGAAGGCCAGCGAGCGATCGTCGGCGCCGGACACCGCCACCGCGATGGTCGCCGGGCCCATGGCCGGCGCAGCAGGTGTGGCTACCGGCGCGGCCAGCTCGACCGGCTCCAGGCCGCTGTCGAGGTGCTGCGGCACGGTCAGCGCCTCCAGCCCGAACATCATGGTGATGTTCCAGCCGGTCGTGTCGTAGATGGTGCTGCGCCCTTGCTTGAGCACGCGCTCGCGCTCGTTGGCCAGCGCGGTATCGGACATGCGCGGATCGAACTCGAACATCGCGGCCAGCAGCCGCCCCTCGGGCTGGCGGTTACGCAGCACCAGGCTGCCGGCCGGCAGGTCCACGCCGCGCAGCTCCCGCCCGAGCTGGTCGGTGGCGCTGCCGACCCGGAGCTGGCGCGTCAGCCGGTGCACTTCGAACCCCTGGATGCGGGCCAGGTCGAGCAGGTTGTCGAGCCGGCCCTGGTTATCGGTCGGCAGGATGACGAAGCTGCGGCTGCCGTAAGGACCGCGGGCCGAGCTGACCTCGGCACGGTCCGTGGCGAAGGCCTCGAGCAGGTTCCCGCGCTCGCGGCGCAGGGTCTCGAGGTTGGCGAAGGTCGAGATCACCTGGTGGTGGACAGACTGCCGGTAACTGATCAGCAGCGAGTGCCGCTGCACGCCGTCCTCGGCCAGGCGCGCCTGTTCATACAGGATGCCCTGCGAGCCGCGCAGGGCGGCCCACGCGTCGGTGTAGCCCGGGTACCAGTCCTCGTGCCACTCGCCGGTGTAATAGGGATAGCCGTAGCGGTCGAAAGCCCGCGCCTGGTCCGCGGCAAAGACCTGGCCCATGGGACGCCGATACGGCGGCAGGTGCGGGTTGTGCGGTTCGCGCGCCGGCGAGAACAGGTAGGTATCCTGCGCGCCCATTTCGTGGGCATCGACCAACAGCAGCGGCCGCCACTTGGCGATCTCGGGGATGCGGCCGCGGGTCTCGGGATGGCGCGCGTAAATCCAGTCGCGGTTCAGGTCGAACAGGTAATGGTTGCCGCGGCCGAAGGGCCAGTAGCCGGTGTGCAGCACCGACTGGTCGTCGACATTTGGCTGGGTGCCGCGCGACTCGGCCAGGCCCTTGATGAAGCGGGCGCGACCGTCCGGGTTCATGTTCGGGTCGACGATGACCACCAACTCTTCCAGCAGCTCCCGAGTCGCTGCCGAGCGGTCCGCCGCGAGATGGTGGATCACGGCCAGCGCGGCGTCCGAGCCGGAGCTCTCGTTGCCGTGGATGGAATAGGCGAGCCAGGCCACGCCGGGCAGGCTGTCGATCAGCCGCGCGCGCTCGGCGGCGCTGGTGTTGCGCGGGTCGGCCAGCGCCTGCATGCCGGCCTGGACCTCCTGCGCCCGGGCCAGGTTGGCCGGCGTCGAGATGACGAGGTAAAGGAGCGGCCGGTCCCCGTAGCTGCGGCCGTATTCGACCAGCTCGACCCGCGGCGAGGCGTCCGCCACCGCCCGCGCATAGGCCACCACCTGCTCCGACGTGGCCGTGCGCTGCCCCACGGGAAAGCCGAGCAGCTCGTCCGGCGAGGGCACGGCCGGGTCATGGTCGGCGCCGGCCGGGTAGATGTCGCGGCCGTATTCAAGGCCGGGCAGCGGCGACGGCGCCAGGCCGGGATAGGGGGTCTGCGCCGCAGCGGGCAGGCCGGCAAGCAGCGCACATCCCGCCAGCACGAACAGGGTTCTGGCTCGGCTCATGGATTCGTCATCCTTGGGTCCGGTAAACCGTCGATTTTAGCCGGCAATGGCGGGCACAGCTAACCCAGCAGGCGGCGCCAGGCAGCGTATCGCGCTTCGAACGCGGCGGCCGGCTGCGGCTGGAAGCGCGCATCAGCTGACCGTCGCGGCCGCGGCGCGCCGAGGAGCCGCGCCACGCCCGACGCGGTGGCCTCCTGGTTATCCTGCGGCCGGACCACGGGCAGGCCGGAGAGATTGGCCAGGCGCTGGCACAGGCCGTCCAGCTGCGACAGGCCCCCGCTCGCCCGGATCTGCTGCGGCCGCGATTCTCCGTCAGCCGCCAGCATGGCCTCGAGGTTCGCCTGCAGCAGGAAGACGATGCTCTCGATCACCGCCACCGCCTCGTCCTCGAGTCCCGCCTCGGCGCTGAACCGCACCGGGCAGTCCGGCCGCCAGAAAGGCGAGCCCAGCCCGCCGACGCCATTGACGAACAGCGGCGGCGTCGGCGCCTCGGCCAGCCAGCGCGGCAATCCCTGCAGCAGCGACTCCACGGAAGTGGCGCGCGCGTCGGCCAGCCATTGCAGCGCTGACCCCGCGCCGTTCACCGTGCCTTCGAGCACGCGCAACTCGCGCCCCGGCTCGGCCCAGGCGATGCCGCGCAGCAGGCGCGGGTCAGCCGCCGCCGGATCGGCCACGATGCGCTGCACGAAGGCGCCGGTGCCGAGGTTCACGAACAGCGTGCCGGGACCGGGTTCGTCATGGGCGAACAGCGCCGCGGGCTGGTCGCCCGCCAGCACCTGCAGCTCGGCGCGCAGCTGGCCCCGCCGCAATGCGCCGAAGCGGCCGCGCCCCGGCACGACGCGCGGCAGGCAGGCGCGCGGCACCCCGAAGGCGGCGAGCAGTTCCTCCGACCAGTCACCGCCCTCCAGGTCGTACAGCAGGGTGCGAGCGGCGTTGGCCGGGTCCACGACACAGGGGCCCTCCTCCAGCAGCCGGCAGGCCAGGAAGCTCGCCAGCGGCCCGCAGCACAGCCGTCCCTCGCGCGCGGCCGTCGCCACGGCCGGGAGGTTGTCCAGGCACCAGCGCAGCTTGCTGGCGCCGTAATGCGGCGAGATCACTAGCCCGGTGAGCCGGTGGACGCGCGCGGGCTCCAGGCCGAGTCCTTGCAGCCAGCCGGCATGGCGCCGGTCGCGCCAGGACAGCACCGGCGCCAGGGCCGCCCCGCTCGCCCGGTCCCAGCAGGCAATGCTGGAGCGCTGCACCGCCAGGCCCGCGACGACGCCGTCGGCGGCCCGCACGCCGGCCGCGGCGACGACCTCGTCCACGGCAGTGCAAACCGACTCGACCAGCGCCTCGGCATCGTGCTCCACCCAGCCCGGCCGCGGCTCGCGCGTGTCCAGCGGCGCCTCGGCGTTCGCAGCCAGTTCCCCCCCGGCGTCGAACAGCAGCGCCTTGCTGGCATGACTGCCCTGGTCCAGGGCGAGGAAAAAACTCGGGGTCGGGTCCGGCATCTTTGCATGATGCCAGAGCCCGACCCCGCGCAGTTGCAAGCCTCCTGGCTTACTCGGTGATGGTGATTTCCTCCACCAGGTTGGCCGCGATGTCGGCCTCGGTGAACCAGAGCTGGCGGAAATCCTTGTTGGAGTACCGCAGGTTCTGGTCGTTGAAGTACGGCGAGTCGGGGTCCACCGACTGCGAGTAGCTCACGAGGCCGAAGCCGCGCGGACCCGTGTCCGTGAACTCCAGGCCGAAGTGCCAGCTGGTGCCGCGGGCCATGTTCCACCCGCCGCCCGGCGTGGCCGACAGGCCGGCCGTCTGCGGGATGGTGACCGACGGGATGCGCGGCAGCAGCGTGTCCTCGGCCACCGGCGAAGTCACCACGCCGATGGCGTTGAAGGCGCCGTCGAGGCTGCCGTCCCCGCCATGCCAGGGGAACGACGGCCCCAGGTTCACCGGCGTGCCGCCCGGCGGCACCCCGCCGGAGGGCTGGTAGTACTGGACCGTGCCCAGCGGAGCGTCGTAGGCGATGCCGCCCTGGTCCAGGCGCTCCAGCCCGTCGGCCAGCGACACCAGCATCGGGTCGTTCGCCAGGTCGACGGGATCGGCCGGCGCCGGTACGCCCGGCGTGGCGACCGGGTCGGCCGGGTCGAAGGGCGCGGTCAGGTGGCTGCCGAACTTGCTGCGGTAGTCGACGATGAACACGCGGAACACGTGCGCGCCGACGCTGTCCTGCTCGTACACGCCGTCCCAGTTGGCCAGCACGGTACAGGCCGGAGCCACGCTGCGGCTGCCGCCCGCGCTGAGGTTGACCGGATCGGCGCCCACGGCCGCGCAGCGCGCCCGCAGCTCGTCGAGGAACTCCTCGGCGTACCAGCTGCGGTTGTTGTGGATGACGCTGATCAGGTCTTCCGCCCCGAACAGCCCGTCCTGGCCCGCCGGCGGGCTGTCGGCGAAGCCGGGGTCGGTCGGGTTCAGCAGCATGTAGGTGCCGATGCGGGTACGCGGGTTGAGCGCGGTCCGCTCCGGGCCGAACAGCGGCGAGAAGCCTTCCAGCGGCGCATTCACATTGGTGGACCAGAAGCTGTCGTTGGAGTTCTGGGTGAAGTCGCTGCGCACCAGCTTGGGCCGGTCGTCGTAGGGCACCAGGCCCTTGCAGCGGCCGGGACCGGGGATCCAGTCGTCGCGCACGCTGTTGCCGTCCAGCAAGGTCAGGCCGGCTTCGAACAGGGCGTTGAAGGCCGGGCTGGCCGCCCGCTTGGCTTCGATCACGCCCAGCGCGATCGGCGACAGGTTGGGCACCGAGCTGCTGTCGGTGTAGTAGGCGTTGCCCTGGTCGTCGGCGTAGGTCGTGTTGACCCACAGCGTGCCGCGGCACTCGCGGAAGACCTGCTCGAACTCGGCGAGGTCGCGCGCCTGGCCCATGCGCAGCCAGGTGTCGAGCAGGCCGTTGGTGTCGGCGTTGGCGTCGCGGTAGGTGTAGGCCGCCGGCTGCCCCAGGGAACCGGGGCCGCCCCAGGGCGCCAGGCCGCCCTGGGTGACGGCGTCGGCCGCCAGCATCGGGCCGTACTCGGAGAAGTACATGGTCCGCGCCACCCGGATCGGGTCGGGCGCGCCCACGTTCACCTCGATCTCGAAGGTCTCGGCGGTGATGGGCTTCTCCTCGCCGCCCTTGATGTAGGTCAGCGGGTCGCCGTCCTTCAGGGTGAGCTCGTAGAGCGTGAAGCGGCGGCTGGTGCTGACGGTGTGGGACCAGCCGAGGTTCTCGTTGAAGCCGATCAGCGGGATCGGCGTCGCATGCAGGCCGGCGCCGCGGTAGTTGAGGTAATCCGGCACGGTGATCTGGCTCTCCCAGAAACGCCGCACGCCGGTGTAGGGGAAGTGCGGGTTGCCCAGCAGGGCCCCGCGCCCGTTCTCGCTCAGCTCCGCGCCGACGCCCCAGGCGTTACTGGCCAGGCCGGTGTCGACATAGTCTTCCCGCGCGCCCGCATGCCGGCGGGCCAGCAGCGGGGTCTGCTCGAAGATGTCCATCACGGCCGGGTCCTGGACGGCGGCGACCGGGACCGGCGTCGGGTCCTCGCCCGGCGGCACGGCGATGAAGACCGCGCCGGTGGCGAAGAGGTCGCCGCTGGCGAACTGCGCCACGATGCGATAGTGCGCCACCAGGTCCTCCGGCTCGATCTCCTGCACCCACGGCCCGTTGCGGCACTCGGGGGGCAGGTCGGCGGGATCGGTCTCGCGCACGTACTTGTTGTAGCCGGCGGTGAACCCCAGCACCATCGCCCGCGCCTCGTCCGACATCGCGGCGAATTCCTCGGCGGCGCCGCTGCGGATGCGCTGCGCCAGGTAGCTGAAGTCGTTGATGATGTGCAGGTTGCCGGGGCCCGGGCCGAAGTACTTGGCCCGCTCGCTGCGCGCCTTGACGAAGGCGTCGGCCAGGTAGCAGACCAGGTCCTGCGCCTGCGCGTAGCCGCTGCCGAAGGCGGCCGACTCGAGGTTCTCGGCCCGAATGTGCGCCACCCCGTTGGTGGTCCGGCGAATCGTGGCCACCGGGCCGTCGGGGCCGGCATTGACGCGGTCCGGCGGCGGGTTCAGGTTGACGGTCGGATCCCTGGGGATATCCACGCCGTCGCAGCCGGCGACCAGCAGCGCAGCAGCTGCCAGGTGCGCCATGCCGAGCAAACGGACGCGACGACGCGCAGGAGTGCGCGAGTTAGGTGAGTTCATGAAACGACGCCTCTTCTAATATTTGTTGCAACGCGGCGAGAAAGGGTTCCCGCCGAGCCGCTGAACATAGCGGAGGCAGGGAGCGCGGTCAAAAGCCCCCGGATGCCAGGAGCGCGAGGGCGGGTTCAGGGCAGCTCGAACAACCCGGCCGCGCTGCGGACGCCATCGGAAATCGCGACCTCGAGCTTGCCCCCGGGCGCCGCCACGATCACTTCGCCGTCGCGGTCGAGGGCCAGCACCGAACCCGTCGCCGGGTCGCGCAACCGCAGCACGACGATCGGGCCGACATCCCAGCGGACCCTGACGCGCTCACCCGGCATGGCGGCGATCCGGACCGCCTCGCCACCGGTCAGCGCCGCGAGCAGGTCCGCCTTCGAGATGGTCGCCGCGCGCGTGACCATCAGGCCGTCGCCGCCATCGAGTTCCAGGGCCGCCAGGCCGGCGGCACCGGCGCTGCCGGCAGAGACCGGGAGCAGGAAACGTCGCAGCGGCTGGCCCGGGACGGCCGCGAGCGACGCCTCGCCGAACCCCAGCTCGAAGAGCGGCTGGCCATTGTCGTCCAGGCCGCGCAACCGGTACTGGGCGGGCTCCCCGTGGCCGCCGGCGGCGGCTCCCGCCCCCGGCAAGACCGCCTCCAGCGCCGCGTCCGCATCGCTGAACCAGCCACCGACGAGCACCGTCTCCTGGTGGACGACCTGGACCGTCGGCCCCGGACCGTCGGGCGTCGGCTGCGGGGCGCAGGCAACCATCGCCAGCACCGCGGCCAGGCCTGCGCCCAGCCTCCGGGCCCCGCGTCTCATCGGACCTCCTCGAAAACCTGGAGCCGCGTACGCAGACCGTCGGACAGCACCAGCTCCGGCTCGATAGCGGCCGCCGTGGCGGCATCGAAGCGCAGCTCGCCGCTGCGCCCGATGCCCACGACCTGGCCGGAGCGGCGATCGCGCACCAGCGCCACCGGGCTGCTCGCCACGTCCCAGCTCAGGCGCAGGCCGCCGCCCGGCAGGCGCTCGCCGCCGGCCCGGCTGCCCGGGGCTTCTGCCGCCAGGCCGGGCTCGCCTGCCGGCAGCCCCCCGCGCGCGCCTTGCAGCGCCACGCCCTGCGGCGTGATCAGCTCGATGCGGTCCAGGGTCGCCGCCTGCGCGGGCGACAGGGGCACGAACCAGGCGAACTGGCGCTCGGCCGGGTCGGCCGCGTGGGGCACGGCATCGCCGTCGAAGGACAGGTCGAACAGCGCCTCGCCGTCTGCTGTTACGCCGCGGAGCCGGTTCGGGCCGCCGGCTGCCGGCAGCACCGGCCGCGCCTCCAGCTGGAAAGCGGGATTCAGCTCGACGCCCTGGCTGTCGATCCGCCCCCACACCAGCAGGCCGGCGGTCTCCGTGCCGCGGTCCGCCAGGGTCTCCCCGCCGTCGCCGCCGACGGCGAGCGGATCGTTGCGGCGCCATTCGAGGATGCCGCGATAGGTGTAATCGCTGGTCCAGCGCGGGCGACAGTAACCCATGTAATCGAAGTAGCCGGACGGGCCGCGCAGCGAATCGTCGTCGATGTGGTAGCCCGCCTCGCCGACACCGCCGTCGGCATAGGGATAGGACGCGTCCACGCCGGTGATGTCGTCGCCGCAGGGACTGTGGCTGCGGCCGAGGTTGTGCGCCAGCTCGTGGGCCACGGTTTCCGAGGCCCGCGGCAGGTTGTCGTAGGACAGGCCCGTGCGGAACGAGCTGGACGGCGAATTCGGCCGGTAGGCGATGCCGGCCACGGGGATGCCCGGCACGTCCGGCACGATGCCGTGATAGTAGCGGTCGCCGGCGTTCTCCGCGGTGCGAACGGCCTGCAGGTCGCTCAGCAGTCCCTCGATGTCGTCGATGTCGCTCAGGTCACGGTCGGTGACGAAAGGCGTGTCGCGCAACTCCCGCTCGATGGTGTTCACCGGCAGCCACAACCGCGTGTTGGCCAGGAAATCGTCGATGTTGTCCGGGAAGATCTGCCCGGTCGCGCTGTGGCGGGTCGCCTGCACCGGGATGAACAGGACCCGCAGCGGCGCCAGTGCCTCGACCGCGATGGGCGCCTGGCCCGAATCGCGGGGGAAGCGGGTGTTCTCGCGCGAGGCCAGGTTGAGCTCGCCGTCCGGGTCGACCAGGGCCTCCACGGCCAGGCCCGGCTGGACCTCGTCGGGCGTCAGCTCGATGTTCCAGGTGAAGTTCTGCGCCGACAGGAAGGGCTCCAGGGGCACGCTGCCCGTGCGGGCCGGCAAGGTCCGCTCCCACAGCTGCGTGCCGTCCCGGAACAGCCGCACGCGGACATCGGGTGTCAGCGTGTTGGTCCGCGAGGCGGTCACGATGACCCGCAACAGGCCTTCCCGGCCGGCCACCGCAGGAATATCGCCCGCTTCCGTCTGGCTGGCCTGGTTGAGCTGCACGCTCTCGATCGACAGCTCGAGCGCCGGGAGCGCCTCGGCCGAGAAGCTCACGGTCCCGACCCCGGCCAGGCTGGCGCGGACCTCGTTCAGGCCCTCCTGGTCGCCGAGGGTCCAGGCGTCCAGCTGGGCGATGCCGTTGGCACCGCTGGTGGCGAAGCCGCCGGTGACGGAGCCGCCGCCCTGCACGACCGAGAACTCGACCGTAGCCCCTGCCACCGGGTTGTCGAAGCTGTCGGTGACCAGCACGGCGGGCGGCTGGGTCACCGGCAGGCCGGCGTCGCCGGCCTGCTGCTGCACGCTCGCCGGAGCGAGCGCCGCGGCGGGACCTGCCGCCGCGGTGGCGGTGAAACGCACCTCCCCGGAGGCGCCCTGCGCGGTGGCGACGAGCGAATACTGGCCGGCCTGCGTGCCCAGCACCCAGGAATTCGGGCGTGCCCGGCCGTCCGCGCCGGTGGTCACCGTGGCGGGCGACACCGAGGCGCCGGCCTGCTCCGGCTGGAAACTGACGCTGACGCCGGCCGCGCCCGCGCCGTTGCCGTCGACGACTCTGACACCGGGGACCTGCCCGACCGGCTGGCCGACGACGCCGGTGTTGCTGCTACTGCCGTCCGCAACAAGCTGGAGTACCGGCGTGCTGCTGCTGCCGCCGCCACCGCCGCCGCCGCAAGCCGCCAGCACCAGGGCCGCGGCCAGGGCCGCCAGTCGCGCCGCCAGGCGCCCTCGGGAACGGAACATCGTCGCCTCAGTCATCCAGTCTCACCTCTTGCTGCGCGCCTCGCCCTGCGGGAATGAGACACGGGCGCGTCCATTTTGGTTCGTTTGGCGGGCACACGGGGATTCATCCCCGGGGCGCCCGGCCCCGGGGATTATATCGGCAGCAGGCGGCAGGACCTGACCGCCGCGGTCAGGCCGGCTCGGCCACCCCGCGCAGCTGGCGGCGGACCTCCTCGTCCGAGACCTCGCCGAAGTCCTGGTACCAGGCGCCGACGGCGAAGAAGGGCTCCGGGGTCGCCAGGCAGACGACCTCGTCGGCGGCAGCCTCGAGCCGCTCGACGACTTCCGGCGGCGCGACGGCTATCGCAGCCACCACTCGCTCCGGGCCCAGCTGCCGGACCGCTTCGATGGCCGCTTCCATGCTGGCGCCCGTGGCGACACCGTCATCGACCAGCACCACGGTGCGGTGCGCCAGGGAGGGGCGGGCGCGGTCACCGCGATACAGCCGCTCGCGGCGCTCCAGTTCCCTGGTTGCCATCGACACCACTTCCTCCAGCGCGTCACGCCCGATCGCCGCGCGGCGCAGCACGTCGGGGTTCAGCACGCGGATGCCGCCGCTGGCGATCGCACCCATGGCCAGCTCGGGATTGAACGGCACGCCCAGCTTGCGAATGTTGAGCACGTCCAGCGGCGCCTCGAGCGCCCGGGCGATCTCGGCGGCGACCGGCACGCCGCCCCGCGGCAGGCCCAGCACGATGACGTCGCGACCCTGGTATTCGTCCACCAGCAGCGCGGCCAGCGCGCGACCGGCGGTCCTGCGATCCGGGATGGGGAGTCTCACGGCACACCTCCGGTGTAGAGGGCTCATCCCAAGCTTGGACCCTCCGGCACCAAAAAGACAGGTCGCCGGGGCGCAATCGGCCGGCGCGGCGCCTGATGCCATAATCGCGGCATGGCGAAGCGCATCCTGGTCCTGGCCCTGGTCGCAACAGCACTGCTTGCCGCGGGTGGCGCGTGGTGGGTCGCCGACCTCTCGCGTCCCCGCCACGAGGCCTTCGTGGAGCGCCGCGGCACCCTGGTCTCGGCCGTGAGCGAGCCGGCGGAAATGCATCCCGGCGGGTACCTCAGCCAGGGTTACACGCTGCGCGCCGATTCCGGCCTGGCGGTGGATATCCGCGTGTTGCGGCCGGCAACGGCGCCAGGGCCGCTGCCGGTGCTCGTGCTGCTGGGCGGGCACCGCACCGGCCGCGATGCCGTCCGGGTCCTGGGTGACCCGGGCGACGCGGTGATGGTGGCGCTCGATTACCCCTATCGCGGGCCCAACCCGGTCCGGTCGGTCGCAAGCTTCCTGGGCAGCCTCGAGGACGTGCAGCGGGCGCTGCTCGACACGCCGCCGGCCGCGTCCCTGGTGCTCGACTGGCTGGCCGACACGGCGTGGGCGGACACCGGCCGCGCGGAGCTCGTCGGGGTCAGCTTCGGGGTGCCGTTCGCGGCGGTCGCCGGGGGGCTGGACCCGCGATTCCGCCGCGTCTGGCTGATCCATGGCGGCGCCAACAACCGCGGCTGGATCGAGCACAACCTCCGCCGGCGCATCGAGCCTGCGTGGCTGGGAAGCGTGAGCGCGACGCTGGTGCACCTGCTGGTCTACGGCAGCTCCTTCGAGACCGAGGAGTGGGTGGCGCGCATTGCGCCGCGGCCGGTAGTCGTCATCGGCGCGCGCGACGACGAGCTGCTGCCCGAACACAAAGTGCAGGCTCTCTATGAGGCCGCCGGCCAGCCCAAGGAGCTGCTCTGGACCGCGGGCGGGCACATCGATACGGACCGCCCGGAACTGGTGCAGGCGCTGCTGGCAATCGTGCGGGCGCGGCTGGCGCAATAGCGCTGCCGCACGCGGCCCGGACCTGCGGAAACTCCCTAGCGACAAGGGCGCCGGCAGGACCTATCTTGAGGCTGCACACGGACGAGCCCGAAGGCAGTGCGCAGCCCGGCAAGGCGCCGGCAGCAAGGTTCCAGTCGAACCCGTCGCGCATGGAAGACCTGGGGCGCCCAGCGCCGGCTCGTCCGCGGCAACGGTGCACGGCCATGCGCCCGGAACCGCGCCGAGGAAAGCCGCGAAGCGGCCTCTGGCGCACCGCGGAACAGTCCGCGACAAGGTATCCAGGTGTGCTGCATGGGGACCGCACACCGCGAGCGAAAGGGGTCGGTCTGCCGGCCCCTTTCTTTTTGCGGCTGCGGTACGCTGGCGGCCACTTTGCCGGAGCTTCAGCCCATGCAGGACAGCGACCGCCACGCCGCGCGCCTCGAGGACATCGAACTCAAGCTCGCCTACCTGGAGCGCAGCAACCAGGAACTCAGCGACGTGATGTACGCGCAGCAACAGGTCATCGACCGCTTGCAGTCCCGGCTCGCGCGCCTGGCCGACCGGCTCGAGGCCCTCGAGCAGCGGCCGCGCGACTACGCCTCAGAAGACGAGACGCCGCCGCACTACTGAGCCTGCTGCGCCTGCCCGCCGGCCAGCTGCTCCTGGAGCGCCTCCAGTTCCAGCCAGCGCTCGGCCAGCCGGTCGTGTTCCGCCTGGCGCTCGGCCAGCCGGTCGAGCACCGGCTGGGTCCGCTCCCAGGCCTGGGCATAGAAGTCCGGCGCCGCCAGCGCCGCTTCGAGGGCGGCGATCTCCGCCTCCAGCGTCTCGATGCGGTCCGGCAGGCCGTCGAGTTCGCGCTGGTCCTTGTAGCTCAGCTTGCGCGCCCGCGGCTCCATTCTCGCGGCAGCGGGCGGCGCGTCGCCGGCGGCCCGGGCCGCCTTCGGCGCATCCATCTGCGCCAGCTCGCGCCCGCGGCGCAGCCAGTCGCTGTACCCGCCCGCATACTCTACGATCCGCCCGCCCGGCTCGAACACCAGGATCTTGTCCACCACGTTGTCGAGGAACTCGCGGTCGTGGCTGACCACGATCAGGGTGCCGCGGTACTGCGCCAGACGGTCCTCCAGCACCTCCAGCGTCTCCACGTCGAGATCGTTGGTGGGCTCGTCCAGCACCAGCAGGTTGCTGGGCCGGGTGAACAGTTTCGCCAGCACCACGCGGTTGCGCTCGCCGCCGGAGAGCGAGGCGACCGGCGTCAGCGCGCGCTTGGCGGTGAACAGGAAGCCGCGCAGGTAGCCGACGACGTGCTGGGACTTGCCGTTGATGGTCACGTAATCGCGGCCGTCGCCGACGTTCTCGGCCACGCTCCTGGCCGGGTCCAGCACGCCGCGCATCTGGTCGAACCAGGCCAGCTCGAGGTTGGTGCCGTGTTTCACCGTCCCCGCCTGCGGCTCCAGCTCGCCCAGCAGGAGCCGCAGCAGTGTGCTCTTGCCGACGCCGTTGTTGCCGACCAGGCCGATGCGCTCGCCGCGCATGATCTTCAGGTCCAGGCCCTCGATGATGGGCGTCGGGCCGAAGCCGAAACACAGGTTCTTCGCCTGGACGACCTTGCGGCCCGAGAGCTCGGCCTCGCCGATGCTGATGCGGGCCGTGCCGGGCCGCCGGATGCGCTGCCCCGCCACCTCCCGCATGGACTCGAGCGCGCGGACCCGGCCCTCGTTGCGGGTGCGCCGGGCCTTGATGCCCTGGCGGATCCAGGCCTCCTCCTCGGCCAGCTTCTTGTCGAACTCGCTGTTGCGCCGGTCCTCCTCCTCGATCGCCTCGGCCTTGCGCCGCAGGTACTGGCGGTAGTCTCCCGGCCAGCTCACCAGCTTGCCCCGGTCGATCTCGACGATGCGGGTGGCGAGGCGCTGCAGGAAAGCGCGATCGTGGGTGATGAACAGCACGGCGCCGGGCCAGCTGGCGATGCGCTGCTCCAGCCACTGGATCGACGAGAGGTCGAGATGATTGGTGGGCTCGTCGAGCAGCAGCAGCTCTGGGTTGCTGACCAGGGCCCGGGCCAGCGACACCCGCCGGCGCCAGCCGCCGGACAGCTCGCCGAGCCGCTGCTCGCCCGGCAGCTGCAGGTCGCTGAGCACCGTGTCCACGCGCCGCTCCAGGTGCCAGCCGTCGATGGCGTCGATGCGCCGATGCAGGGTTTCCAAAGCCTGCAGGCCGTGGGGGTCGAGTTCGGCCGCCGCCAGGCGCTGGTATTCCTCCACCAGCGCGCGCACCGTGGCCAGTCCCGCCGTCACCGCTTCGCGGACCGTCAGGTGGAGCTCGTCCGGCAGGGCCTGCTCCAGGCGGCTGACGCGCAGGTCCGAGCGCGCCAGGATCTCGCCCTCGTCAGGCTGCAGGGCGCCCGAAACCAGCTTCAGCAGGGAAGTCTTGCCGGCGCCGTTGCGCCCGATCAGGCAGACTCGCTCGCCTGGCTCGATCACGAAATCGGCGCCGGCCAGGATCACCTGGTCGCCGAAGCGGAGCGAGAGCTGGTCGAAGCGAAGGAGCATCGGGACGGCACACGGATGTAGCGGAACGGACCGTGTATTCTAACGTGCCGGGCTGCCGGCCACCGCTGGGAATGGCGCCGCCGGTACCCGGCGCCGACCGCCACAGACCTTGGAGCCGAATCGTGAGAACAGAGCTTACGCCGCTGGAAGCGCGAGTCATCGGGTGCCTGATCGAAAAGGAGATCACCACCCCGGACCAGTACCCCCTGACGCTGAATGCCCTTCTCGCCGCCTGCAACCAGAAGAGCAATCGCGATCCCGTGCTGGAACTCGACGCCGCCACCGTCCAGGACGTGGTGGACGGCCTGATGAAAAAACACCTGGTAACAGATCGCAGCGGCGGCATGGGCGGCCGGGTCACGCGTTACCGGCAGCGTTTCTGCAACTCCCATTTCGGCCAACTGCAGCTCAGCCCCGCCGAGGTCGCCATCGTGTGCGAGCTGCTGCTGCGCGGCCCGCAGACGCCCGGCGAGCTGCGCACCCGCGGCGCGCGCCTGGCGCCCCTGCGCGACGTTGCGGAGGTCGAGACCGCGCTGGAACACCTGGCGGCGCGCGAGGAGCCGCTGGTCGCCTCGCTGCCCCGCCAGCCCGGCAAGCGTGAGCATCGCTGGCAGCAACTGTTCACCGGGGCGACGGAACCGCCCCGGGAAGAGCCAGCCGTGCGAGCGCCCGACCGCGGCGAGACCGGCCTGGAAGCGCGTCTCGCCGCGCTCGAGACGGAAGTGGCCCGCCTGCGTGCCCGCCTCGACGCGGTGCTGCCGGGAGACGGGTCTTGAACCCGGCCGGGACCCAGCCACGGCAGGTCAGCATCGCGCGTCGTTTTTGCGGCCCGCCGGAATCCGGCAACGGGGGCTACACCTGCGGCCTGGTTGCGGCGGCGCTGCCCGGCATCGTCGCCGTCACATTGCGCCGGCCGCCGCCGCTCGACACCGAGTTGCAGCTCGTCCGCACGCCGGAGGGCGTCGCGCTGCTGGACGGGGAAGCCACCATCGCCGAGGGGCGCCGCGCGCAGCTGTCGCTCGAACCGCCGCCATGTCCCGGCCTTGCCGTCGCCGCCGAGGCCGCCGCCCGCTATCACGGGCTCGAGGCGCACGCCTTCCCGAGCTGCTTCGTCTGCGGCACCGGCCGGGCGCCGGGCGACGGCCTCCGGATTTTCGCCGGCGACACCGGGGAGGCGGGCATGGTGGCTGCGCCGTGGAAGCCGGGCCTGGAACTGGCGGACGCTGACGGCCGGGTCCGGCCCGAGTTCGTCTGGGCCGCGCTGGACTGTCCGGGCGCCTGGGCCTGGCTGGCGGAGCTGGACCGCCCGTTGGTCCTCGGGCGCCTCACCGCGTCGCTGGAGTGCCCGGTGCTGGCCGGCCGGCCGCACATCGTGGGCGGCTGGCAGCTGGGGCGCGAGGGCCGCAAGCACGAGTCCGGCACCGCGATCTGGACGGCGGACGGCACGGTCTGCGCGCGGGCCCGGGCCACCTGGATCGAAATCGACCCGGCCCGCTTTGCGGCGCCGGCGTAGCGGCCCGGCTCAGGGCGCCAGGCGCTCGACGACCCAGGCCTCGTCGATGCGCCGGTAGCGCAGGCGGTCGTGCAGGCGCGACGGCCGCCCCTGCCAGAACTCGATCTCGTCGGGGCGGATCCGGTAGCCGCCCCAGAAGGACGGCAGCGGGACGTCGCCGGAGGAGAACTTCCGCTTCATCTCGTCCAGCTTCATCTCCAGCACGGAGCGGTTGGTAATGACGCTGCTCTGCTCCGAGACCCAGGCGCCGAGCTGGCTGCCGCGCGGCCGCCGCGCGAAGTAGCGCAGCGCCTCGGTGGTGCTGATCTTTTCCGCCCGGCCCCGGATGCCGACCTGGCGCTCCAGGGTCTGCCAGAAGAACAGCAGCGCCACGGCGCTGTTTTCCTCGATCTCCCTGGCCTTGCGGCTCTGGGTGTTGGTGAAGAATACGAAGCCGTCGGTATCGAAATACTTCAGCAGCACCGTGCGCGCGCTCGGGCGCCCGTCGATGCCGGCCGTCGCCAGGGTGCCGGCGTTGACCTCGGGCTGCCGGACCTCGCGCGCCTGGTCGAACCAGTGCGCGAACTGCCGGACCGGGTCGGGGTCGAGATCACGGCGCCGGAACGGCTCCCCGCTGTACTCGCTTCTCAGGTCTCCGATGTCCACGCGCCGCTCCTTCCTGCCGGATTTGGCCCAGGCCGTTATTCTAGGCCCTGAACCGATCGAAGGGAGGCGTTGATGCCCCGGAGCCTGATCCCGCTCGTCCTGCTGCTGGCCGGCAGCCCCGCCACGGCGATCGCCGCCGACATCCTGCGCGTCGCCAATCCCGGCCACCCCGCCTCGCTCGACCCTCATCGCATCACCGGCGTCTGGGAGAACCGGATCGTCGGCGACATGCTCATCGGCCTCACCACCGAAGGGCCCGACGGCTCGGTCGTCCCGGGCGCGGCCGAGTCCTGGACCGTTTCCGCGGACGGCCTCCGCTACGTCTTCCGGCTCCGCGCGCACGACTGGTCCGACGGCGAGCCGGTGACGGCCGACGACTTCGTCTACGCCTTCCGCCGCATGATGTCCGGCCGGACCACCTCGCCCTACGCCCAGTTCTTCTGGGTGATCGAGAACGGCCGCGCGGTGACGGCCGGCGAGCTGCCGCCTGCGGCCCTCGGCGTGACCGCCCCGGCGCCGGACCGGCTCGAGATCCGCCTGGCGCGCCCGACGCCGTATTTTCTCGGGCTGCTGATGCATTTCGCGGCTTTCCCGGTGCCGCGCCACGCCGTCGAAGCCCACGGCGAAGACTGGACCAGGCCGGGGCTGATGCCCGCCAACGGCGCCTTCCGCCTCGCTGCGCGGGTCCCCAACGATCACGTCCGGCTGGCAAAGAATCCGCGCTTCTGGGACGCCGCGGCCGTCCGCCTGGACGGCGTGCGCTATGCCGGGCTGGAGGACCGGGACGCCGCGCTGCTGCGCTTTCGCGCCGGCGAGCTCGATGTCCTGCGCGACTTCCCGGCCAGCCGCACGGCCTGGCTGCGCGAGGAAATGCCCCGGGCCGTGCATACGGCGCCGTACCTGGGCCTGTCCTTCCTCGCCGTGAACCACCAGCAGGCGGCGCTGCAGGACGCCCGCGTGCGCCGGGCGCTGGCCCTGGCGATCGACCGGCGGACGATCACCGACAAGGTGCTCGGCAGCGGCGAGCGCCCGGCCTGGAGCCTGGTCCCGCCCGGCACGGCCGCTTACCCGGAACCGGCGCAGGCCGACTGGCGCGACCAGCCCATGGCACAACGCCGGGCCCGCGCCCGCGAGCTCATGCAGGAGGCGGGCTTCGGCCCGGGACAGGCGCTGGAGCTCCGGCTCCGCTACCCGCAATCCGAGAACGAGCGCCGCGTGGCCATCGCCCTGCAGTCGATGTGGCGGGCCATCGGCGTCGGCGTCGAGCTGCAGCGCGCCGAAACGGCGATCCACTACGCGGCGCTCCAGCAAGGTGACTTCGATCTCGGCCTGGCCAGCTGGCTGGCGGTCTACGACGATGCCCAGACTTTCACGCTGCTGCTCGAAACCGACAGCGGCCCGAACAACCTCGGCGGCTACTCCGACCCGGAATACGACCGGCTGACGGCCGCCGCCGCGCGGGCGACGGATCCCGCGGCACGGGCGGAGCGGCTGCGGGCGGCCGAGGCCATCGCGGTGCGCGAACAGGCGCTCATTCCGCTGTATCACCACGTGTCGCGCAACCTGGTGAGCCCCCGCGTCACCGGCTGGCAGGACAACATGCTCGATGTGAACCGCAGCCGGTACCTGGGCCTGCAGCCCGAGTGAGCGGGTGCGCTATGCTTGGCCGCGAGCCAGGCGAAGGAGACCGTCCGTGAAGCTGTACGACATGCGCGTCGCACCCAATCCGCGCCGGGTGCGCATCTTTCTCGCGGAAAAAGGCATCGAGGTGCCCAGGGTGGAAATCAACATCCGCGCCGGGGAGAACCTGGAACCCGGCTTTCTCGCCGTCAACCCGCGCGGCGTCCTGCCGACGCTGCAACTCGACGACGGCACGGTCATCGACGAGTCGACCGCCATCTGCCGCTACTTCGAAGCGCTGCAGCCCGACCCGCCGCTGCTGGGCACCACGCCCCTGGACATCGCGCTGATCGAGTGCTGGAACCGGCGGATCGAGTTCGACGGCGGCCAGCCGCTGGTGGACGCCTTCCGCAACAGTTACCCGCCCTATGCGGACCGTGCCGTGCCGGGGCGCAGCGGGGTCGCGGCGATCCCGGCGCTGGTGGAGCGCGGCCGGGCACGGCTGGGAGAGTTCTTCACCGTGATCGACGCCCGGCTGCGCGACTCCGAGTTCGTGGCCGGCCCGACGTTCTCGCTGGCCGACATCACGCTGCTGTGCATCGCGGACTTTGCCCGGGCGCTGAAGCTGACCGTGCCCGAAGGCATCCCCGACTTCCTGCGCTGGCACGCCACCGTCTCGGCGCGTCCCAGCGCCCAGGCCTGAGGCCGCGGGGCGGCGCCGTTCAGTCCTTGGTGGCGAGCCGCCGTTCCAGCTCGGCGACCTTCTCCTTGAGCTCGTAGACGCTCCGGGCCAGCGCGTCGAGCGTCTGCGGCACGAAGCTGGCCGCCGGCGGCCCGTGGAACAGCTGGTTCATCGACTTCACGAACTCGGGGTCCTGCAACGCGGCCTCGCCCACTTTCGAGAGGCTGAAGCGCGGCCGGACGTGGGGCGACAGCACCTCGATAGCAACCCAGCGGGCTGCCTGGCGCTGGCCCTCGTCCGCGAAGGCGGGGTGCTGCCACCAGGAGATCTCGGTGACGCGCTCGGGATGGGGGACGAACTCCTGCAGATCCGCGCTGGGGCCATCGGCGGCGAACAGGTGCTCTTCCGCCAGCTGCCTCAGGTTGGGGGCGGCGCCCACGGCCAGTGCCCGGCCGTGCTCGTAGAGCGCGTAGACGCCCGGTCCGTCAGGGAACTTGTTCAGGCTGAAGCGGCTCATGGTTCTCTCTTCCCGGTGTGCCTGCCCCTATTCTAGTCCGCCCGGCGGCGGCGGCATCCGGATCGAACGCAGTCAGCGGGCCGGCCCGGCGTCGGGCTGGCGCTCGGGGCTCGACGCCGCGAAGGCGTCCAGCGCCAGGCAGGCGGACTCGATGCGCAGCAGGGTCGGAAAGTCGTCGAGCCGGCAGTCGTAGCGCCGGGCGTTGTAGAGCTGCGGCACCAGGCAGCAGTCGGCCAGCCCCGGCGCATTGCCGTGGCAGAACCGCCCCGTGTCCGGCTCGCCGGCCAGCCGGGCCTCCAGCGCCGCCAGGCCGGTCGCCACCCAGTGGCGATACCAGGCATTGCGCTGCTCCTCGCCGAGCTGCAGCGGGCCGCCGAGGTACTGCAGCACCCGCAGGTTGTTGAGAGGATGCAAGTCGCTGGCGACCAGCTGGGCGAGGCTGCGCACCCGCGCCCGGCCGGCCGGATCGCGGGGCAGCAGCGCCGGCTGCGGCCGGGTCTCCTCCAGGTACTCGATGATGGCGAGCGACTGCGTGAGCACCCGCCCGTCGATGGCCAGCGCCGGCACCAGTCCCTGGGGGTTGAGGCGGAGGAACTCCGGCTGGCGCTGCTCGCCGCCGTCGCGGAGCAGGTGCACCGGGCAGTACTGCCACGCGAGGCCTTTCAGGCCGAGCGCGAGGCGGACGCGCCAGGCCGCCGTGCTGCGCCAGTAGCCGTACAGCCGGACCGGCTCAGCGCTGGTAGCGTTCGTAGACATGCTCGATGGCGCCGAAAATGGAGTGCCCCGCGCGATCGAACATCTCGACCCGCACCCGCGCGCCGAAAGACAGGAAGGGGGTCGAGGGCTTGCCGTCGCGGATGATCTCCAGCATGCGCTTTTCCGCCATGCAGGAAGCGCCGAGCGATTCGTCCTGGTTCGCCACCGTGCCGGAGCCGACGATGGTGCCGGCGGCCAGCGGGCGGGTCCGCGCGGCATGAGCGATGAGCTCGAAGAAGGAGAACTGCATGTCCACGCCGGCTTCCGGTGCGCCGAACTGCTCCCCGTCGAGGGTGGTGACGAGCGGCAGGTGGACCTTGCCGTCGCGCCAGGCCTCGCCCAGCTCTGCCGGCGTCACCATCACCGGCGACAGGGCGGAGCGCGGCTTGCTCTGCAGGAAGCCGAAGCCCTTGGCCAGCTCGGCCGGGATCAGGTTGCGCAGCGAGACGTCGTTGACCAGGCAGACCAGCTGCACGTAGTCGGCGGCCTCGGCAGCGCTGACGCCCATCGGGACGTCGGAGGTGACCACGCAGACCTCGGACTCGAAGTCGATGCCGTAGTCCTCGCTGGGCACCGGGATCGCGCCCACCGGCGGCAGGAATCCGTCGGAGACCGCCTGGTACATCAGCGGGTCGGTCAGGAAGCTCGGCGGCATCTCGGCGCCGCGGGCGCGGCGCACGCGTTCCACGTGCGCCAGGTAGGCGCTGCCGTCGAGAAACTGGTAGGCCCGCGGCAGGGGCGCCGCCAGGTCGCCGACGGCCAGGTCGAAAGCGTCCTGCGCCGCGCCGCGCTCCAGCTCCGCGGCCAGGCCTTCGAGCAGCGGGCGACAGCGCTGCCAGTCGTCCAGGGCCGCCTGCAGCGTCGGCGCGACCGCGGCCGCCGGGACGGCGCGCGCCAGGTCGCGGCTGGCGACCACCAGGGTGCCGTCGCGCCCGCCCTGCTTCAGCGTGGCCAGCTTCATGCGCCGCCTCCCTGCCAGCTGTCGACGTAGCCGTCCCACTCGACGTCGCTCGCCGCCGCGGCGACTTCCAGGGCATCGCGCGTGTCGAGCATCACCGCCACTTCGTTGGTGCCGGGCGCCTTCTGCTCCAACATGTTCTTCAGTGCTTTCGGGTGCGGCCCGTGGGTGAAGCCGCAGGGATGCATGGTGACCATCCCGGGATGAATGTTGTCGCGCGAGAAGAACTCGCCGGCATGGTAGAAGATGACCTCGTCGAAGTCGTCGTTGTTGTGGAAAAAAGGCACCTTCAGGGCGCCTGGATCACTCTCGAAGGGGCGCGGCACGAAGGTGCAGACCACGAAGCGGCCGGCGATGAAAGTGGTGTGCACCGAGGGCGGCAAGTGGTACCGGTGCGACATCAGCGGCCGGATGGCGCGCCAGTTGATGCGCACCGGCGCCAGGTCGCCCTTCCAGCCGACAGCGTCCAGCGGGCTGTAGGGATAAGTGATCACGGAGACCTGGTCGCGGCGCTTCACCTCGACCCGCCACTCGCGCTCGTCCTGCTGGGCGCGGAACGCCTCGTCGATGGCCGGGGTGTCGAGCATGGCCTCGTCGAAAATGGCATGCGGCCCGAGCATGCCCTTGTCGGGCAGCCGGAAGCTGTCGTTGGTGGCCTCGATCAGCAGGGCCTCGACCGGCTGCTCGAGTTCCAGGCGCCACATGGTGCCGCGCGGCAGCAGCAGGTAATCGCCCTCGACCAGTTCCAGCCGGCCGTAGTCGCAGAACAGGACGGCGTCGCCCTGGTGCAGGAACAGCAGCTCGTCGCCATCCGAGTTGCGGGCCAGCGCGGGCATGCTGCGCTCCAGCCGCCAGTGCCGGAACTTCACGGCGGCGTTATGCAGCAGCAGCGAGGCCTGCCAGGGCGAGTCGGCGGCGACCCCCAGCCGGGTGGTATCGAAAGCCCGCGGCTGCAGCGGGCCCTCGAAACGCGTCCAGCCGGTCGGCGGCCGCCGGTGGTACATGTGGGTGGCGGGCCCGAAGAAGCCCTCCTTGCCCAGCTCGCGCTCGTAAGTGCCGGGCGGCAGGTCCGCATGCGCCTGCCGCGAGGCGGTCCCCTCGACGCGCGGGAACGAAATCCACTTCTTCATCTGTGCGCTCCGTGCCTCAGATCACGCCCCGCCGCATCTGGTCCCGCTCGATGGACTCGAACAGGGCCTGGAAGTTGCCCTCGCCGAAGCCCTCGTTGCCCTTGCGCTGGATGATCTCGAAGAAGATCGGGCCGATATTGGTCTGGGTGAAGATCTGCAGCAGCAGGCGCTTGCCGCTCTCCCGGTCGGCATCGATGAGGATGCGGTTCCGGCACATGCGCTCGAGGTCCTCGCCGTGCTCCGGGACCCGGCCCTCCACCATCTCGTAATAGGTGTCGGGCACGTCGAGGAACTCGATGCCCTCGCCCCGCAGCGCCTCGACCGAGCCATAAATGTCGTCGGTAAAGAGCGCGATGTGCTGGATGCCCTCGCCGTTGTACTGCTCGAGGTATTCGGCGATCTGCGACTTGTCGTCGGTGGCCTCGTTGATCGGGATCCGCACCATGCCGTCGGGAGCCGTCATGGCGCGCGAGACCAGGCCGGTCTGCCGCCCCTTGATGTCGAAATACCTGATCTCGCGGAAATTGAAGATCCGCTCGTAGAAGCCGGCCCACTTGTCCATGTTGCCCTGGTAGACGTTGTGGGTCAGGTGGTCGATGAAGGTCAGGCCAAAGCCGGCGGGATGACGGTCGACGCCGTCGAAGTACTCGAAGTCGGGATCGTAGCTCGAGCCGTGGTCGCCGTAGCGGTCGACCAGGTACAGCGCCGCGCCGCCGATGCCCTCGATCACGGGGGCGCGGACCGCCAGGGTACCCGGCTTGTTGGTGATCGCGGCGGCGCCGCGGTCGATGGCGCAGGCGCGCGCCTGTGCGGCGTCCGCCACGCGGATGGCGAAACCGCAGGCGCTCGGCCCGTGGGCCCGGGCGAAGTCGGCGGCGAAGCTGTCGGGCTCCTCGTTGACCAGGAAATTGACGTCTCCCTGGCGGTACAGCGTGACCTTGCGCTGGCGGTGGCGGCCGATGGCGGTGAAGCCCATGTGGCGGAACAGGCTGTGCAGCAACGCTGCGTCGGGCGCTGCGAATTCGACGAATTCGAAGCCGTCGATGCCCAGGGGATTGTCCTGAACTTCGGTCATGTCTTTCTCCGGAACAAGCAACTGGAGGGCGGGTTGAATAGTTACAACTGAAACTATTATAGTCCGGGGCAGCGCCGGCCAACAAGCTGCAATGCATCATGAACGACCAGCCCCTGATCCTCGACGAGTTCCTGCCCTACCGGCTGTCGGTCCTGTCCAACCGCCTGAGCGCGGCGATCGCCCAGGCCTATTCCCGCCGCTACGGGCTCTCCATCCCGGAGTGGCGCGTGATCGCGGTGCTCGCCGTCGCCCCCGGCGCCTCCGCCGCGGAGGTGGCGGAGCGCACGGCGATGGACAAGGTCGCAGTGAGCCGGGCCGTCCGCCGCCTGGCGCAGACGGGCCGGCTGTCCCGCCGCACCGCGGCCGGCGACCGGCGCCGCAGCATCCTCGAACTCACGGCCGAGGGCCGTCGGATCTACCAGCGGGTCACGCCGGCGCTGCGCCGCTACGAGGCGGAACTGCTGGCCGCACTGGGCGCCCGCGAGCGCCGCGCGCTGGACGTGCTGCTGGGCCGGCTCGAACGGCGCGCCGGCGAGCTCGCCGCGCCGGTGATCGACTGAGCGCCGCCGTCCGGCTACTCGATCTCGGTGCGGACGTCGATCAGCTCGGGGAACAGGCGGATGTCGATAGCCTCGCGCAGGAACTTGACGCCCGAGGAGCCGCCGGTGCCGCGCTTGAAGCCGATGATGCGCTCCACGGTTTTCAGGTGGCGGAACCGCCACAGCTGGAAGTTGGTCTCCAGGTCCACCAGCTTCTCGCACATGTCGTAGGCGTCCCAGTGTCCGCGGGGATCCTCGTAGATGGTCTTGAACACCGCCACGACGCCGGGGTGCGACTCGCAGCCCTGGACCCAGTCACGCTCGACCCGCTCCGCCGGCACCGGCATTCCCCGCCGGGCGAGCAGGCGCAGGAACTCGTCATAGATCGAGGGCGCCTCCAGGGCCGCGCGCAGCCGCGCCGTCGCCGCCTCGTCGTGGGCGAATACCGCCAGGTAGCTCGACTCCTTGTTGCCGAGCAGGAACTCGAGCAGCCGGAACTGCACCGACTGGAAGCCCGAGGCCTGGCCGAAGACGTGGCGGAAGCGGGCGTACTCCGCGGGCGTGAGCGTCTCCAGCACGCCCCACTGGTGAAACATCTGCTGCTGCACCTGTTTCACGCGCGCCAGCACCTTGAAGCAGGGCTCGAGCTGGTCGGCCCGGATCGAGGCGATGGCGGCCTCGAGTTCGTGGATGATCAGTTTCAGCCACAGCTCGGTGACCTGGTGCTGCACGATGAACAGCATTTCGTCGTGGTGCGGCGGCTCCGACAGGGGATGCTGCGCGGCCAGCACCTGGTCGAGCCCGAGGTAGCCCGAGTAGGTCAGCCGGTCGCGCAGGTCGCGGTGAATCCCGGCCTCCATTTCCCTCTTCGCCATTCGTTTCTCCCGCTGCGGCGGCGCAGCATCGACTGGTGGGGACACGCCCGTAGGCGGCCGCAGCGGCAGTGTATAATGCGCCGCTATTTAGGGCGCGGCCGTCCGGCCCGCGACCAGAATATCAGGAGGATCACCTGGTGAAGACCATCGCCGAATTCCGGATCCCGTACCGCCAGGTGCTGGATCCCGCGGGCAAGCTCGTGGCCGAGCTGCCTGAATTCGCCAAGGACCCGGAACAGTTGCTGCGGCTATACCGCCTCATGGCGCTGACCCGCAGTTTCGACACCAAGGCCGTCAACCTGCAGCGCACCGGCAAGCTCGGCACGTACGCGTCGAGCCTGGGCCACGAGGCGGCGCACGTGGGCGTCGGCGCCGCCATGCGGCCGGAAGACTGCTTTGCGCCGATGTACCGCGAGTACGGCGCCCAGTTCTGGCGCGGCGTGCGGATGGAGGAGGTGCTGCTCTACTGGGGCGGTGACGAGCGCGGCAATGATTTCGCCGGCCCGCGCCATGATTTCCCCTGGTGCGTGCCCATCGCCACCCAGTACCTGCACGCGGCCGGCGCCGCGCTGGCCTTCAAGCTGCGCAACGAGCCGCGTTGCGCGGTCAGCGTGATCGGTGACGGCGGCACCTCGCAGGGCGATTTCTACGAGGCGCTGAACCTGGCGGCGGTGCGCGACCTGCCGGTGGTGTTCGTGGTGGTGAACAACAAGTGGGCGATCAGCGTGCCGCTGGCGCTGCAGACCGCGTCGCGCACGCTGGCCCAGAAGGCCATCGCAGCGGGCATGCCGGGCATCCAGGTCGATGGCAACGACGTCATTGCCGTGCGCCAGACCATGGAGGAGGCGCTGGAGCGGGCGCGCGCGGGCGAAGGCCCGACGCTGATCGAGGCCGTCACCTACCGGCTGTCCGATCACACCACCGCCGACGACGCCAGCCGTTACCGCGACAAGAGCGAGGTGGAGGACGCCTGGCAGATCGAGCCGATGATCCGCATCCGCAAGTACCTGATGGACACCGGCGCCTGGAGCGAGGCCGACGAGGAGGCGCTCAAGGCCGACTGCGCGCAGCAGGTCGACGCGGCGGTGGCCGCCTACCTCGACACCGAGGTGCAGCCGGTGCAGTCGATGTTCGACACCATGTTCGCCCGGCTGCCCGAGGCCATGGAGGAGCAGCGCGAGACCGCGGTCCGCTTCCGCAACTCGGGGGGGCACCACTGATGCCGCGCATCACCCTGATCGAGGCGGTCACCATGGCGCTGGCCTGGGAGATGGAGCAGGACGACAGCGTCATCGTGCTGGGCGAGGACGTCGGCGTGAATGGGGGCGTGTTCCGCGCCACCGCCGGCCTGCAGCAGCGCTTCGGGCCGGACCGCGTCATGGATACTCCGCTGGCGGAATCGATGATCGCCGGCATGTCCATCGGCATGGCCGCGCAGGGCATGAAGCCGGTCGCGGAAATCCAGTTCATGGGGTTCATCTACCCGACCGTCGACCAGATGATCAATCATGCCGGCCGGCTCAGGAACCGCACCCGCGGGCGCCTGCAGGTGCCGATGGTGCTGCGCGCGCCCTTCGGCGGCGGCATCCACGCCCCCGAGCACCACTCCGAGAGCACGGAAGCGCTCTTCGCCCACATGCCCGGCGTGCGCGTCGTCATCCCCTCCTCGCCCCGGCGCGCCTACGGCCTGCTGCTCGCCGCCATTCGCGACCCGGACCCGGTGGTGTTTCTCGAGCCGAAGCGCATCTACCGGCTGCAGAAGCAGGAAGTGGAGGACAACGGCGAGGCCCTGCCGCTCGACACCTGCTACATCCTGCGCGAGGGCGACGACGTCACCATCGTGACCTGGGGCGCCATGACCTTCGAGACCTTGAAGGCGGCCGAGGAACTGCAGAAGGAAGGCATCGACGCCGAGGTGATCGATCTCGCCACCATCAGCCCGCTGGACCTGGACACCATCCTCGAGTCGGTGGAGAAGACCGGCCGGCTGGTGATCGTGCACGAAGCGGCGCGGAGTTGCGGGGTCGGCGCCGAGGTGGCGGCCGGCGTTGCGGAAAAGGGCATCTGGGACCTGAAGGCGCCGATCGTGCGCGTGACCGGCTACGATACGGTGATGCCCCTGTTCCGGCTCGAGTACGAGTACCTGCCCAGCGTCGCGCGCATCATCGACGGCGTGAAGAAGACCTTCGAGGACTAGCCGAATGACCGTCAAGACCTTCAACCTGCCCGACCTCGGCGAGGGACTGCCGGAGGCCGAGATCGTCAACTGGCTGGTGGCCGAGGGCGACATGGTCGAAGTCGACCAGCCGATGCTGTCGGTGGAGACGGCCAAGGCCGTGGTCGAGGTGCCGGCGCCCTATGCCGGGCGCATCAGCAGGATCCACGCGCCGGACGGCACGATCCTGCCGACGCATTCGCCGCTGGTGGATATCGACACCGCGGGCGGGGCGGCAGGCGCCGCGTCCGGGGCCGCGGCCGAAGCCGCGGCCGAAGAAGGCGCGCGCGAAGACTCCGGCACGGTCGTCGGCAAGATGATGAGCAGCGACGAGGTGCTGCAGGACGCCGACATCGCCGGGCGGAGCCGCCGGCGCAAGGCCGGCAAGATCAAGGCCGCGCCCGCCGTGCGCGCGCTCGCGAAGGAACTCGACGTGGCCCTCGAGGACTGCCGGGCGACGGGTCGTCATGGCCGGATCGTGGCCGACGACGTGCGCGCCGCGGCCGGCAGCCGGGCGACCGCGAGCGCCCGCCATACGCCGCGCCTGCAGCTGCCGCCGGGACAGCCGGAGCCGCTGCGCGGGCCGCGCCGGGCCATGGCGCAGAGCATGAGCGCCTCGCGCGACCATGTCTCCCAGTGCACCCTGTTCGACGACGCCGACATCCACTACTGGGTGCCCGGCCAGGACATCACGGCCCGCCTGCTGCGGTCCATCGCCGCGGGCTGCCAGGCCGAGCCGGCGCTGAACGGCTTCTTCGACGGCGGCAGCATGAGCCGCCAGCTCGAGGAGCGCGTCGACGTGGCCATCGCGGTGGACACGCCCGAGGGCCTCATCGTGCCGGTGATCCGCGACGTGGGCCGCAAGTCGGCGCGCGAGCTGCGGGACGGCCTCAACGCCATCAAGCAGGCCACGCGGGACCGCAGCGTGAAGCCGGAGGACATGCGCGACTTCACCATCACGCTGTCCAATTTCGGCATGATGGCGGGCCGCTACGCCACGCCGGTCATCGTGCCGCCGACCATCGCCATCCTCGGCGCCGGGGGTTTGCGGCACGACGTCGTGCCGGTGATGGGCGGCATCGAGACGCACCGGCGGATCCCGCTGTCGCTGACCTTCGACCACCGCTGCGTCACCGGCGGCGAGGCCTGCCGCTTCCTCGCGGCGGTCATCAAGGACCTGCAACGCCACGACTGACGGATTGCCCGCATGCACCCACGCACCGCCGACGCCCGAGTTCGCTTCCTGGCCAGGGTGGCGGAGTGTGCTGCGGCAGCGGGCGGCAAGGAATTCGACCTCGATCTCGAGGCCTACATCGGGCAGTACTACCGCAACACCGCCCTCGACGACCTGAAGGACCGGGCGGTCGAGGACCTGGCCGGCGCCGCTCTGGCCCACCTCCGGCTCGGCCAGCGCCGCGAGCCCGGCAGGCCCCGCATCCGGGTCTGCAACCCCACTGCGGACCGCGACGGCTGGACGTCGCCGCACACCATCGTCCAGGTCGTGAACGACGACATGCCCTTCCTGGTCGACTCCACCAGCATGGTGCTCAACCGCCACGGGAGTTACATCCATCTTACGGTCCACCCCGTGCTGCAGGTCCGGCGCGACGACCACGGCCGCCTGCTCGAAGTGCCGCCGCCGGACCACGCGGGCCCGGCAGCGCGACTCGAGTCCTTCATGCACCTGGAGATCGATCGCGTCACGGCACCGGACGTGCTGGCGGAGATCAGCGCCGAGCTGGAGCGCGCCCTCGGCGACGTGCGCGCGGCCTGCCTGGACTGGGGCGCGATGCGCGCCCGGGCGCGCGAGATCTGCGCCGAACTCGAGACCGATCCGCCACCGCTGGACCGGGATATCGTGCGGGAGAGCCGGGAGCTGCTCGAATGGATGGCGGACGACCACTTCACCTTCCTCGGCTACCGTGAGTACGAGCTGGTCCAGGGCGAGGAGGCGGACCAGCTGCGCCCGCTCCCGCACACGGCCCTCGGCATCCTGCGCCGCCCGCCGCCGAAAGACGACGGCGAGTGCACCACCCTGGTCGGCCGCGAGATTCGCCGCCAGGCCCGCTCCAGGGACCTGCTGGTCATCACCAAGGCCAACTCGCGCGCGACGGTCCATCGCAACAGTTACCTCGACTATGTCAGCGTGAAGTGCTTCGACGCCGGCGGCCACGTCACCGGCGAGCGCCGCTTCCTGGGCCTGTGGACCTCGGCGGCCTACAGCCGCAACCCGCGCGAGATCCCGTTGCTGCGGGACAAGCTGCGGCGGGTGCTCGCCAACTCCGGCCTGCGGCCGGACAGCCATGGCGGCAAGGCGCTGGTGCACATCCTCGACACCTACCCGCGCGACGAACTGTTCCAGAGCTCGCTCGAGGAACTGATCCGCATCAGTACCGGCATCTACTCCCTGCAGGAGCGCCAGCGCACCAAGCTGTTCGTCCGCCGCGACGCCTTCCGCCGCTTTTTCTCCTGCCTGGTGTTCGTGCCGCGCGACCGCTACAACACGCAGGTCCGCGAGCGCATCCAGGACATCCTGCTGGAGGCCTTCAACGGCGTCGGCATCGAGTCCTCGGTGGAGATGTCGGAATCCAAGCTCGCCCGGGTGCACTTCATCGTCCGCACGCCGCAGGGGACGGTGCCCAGGGTCCAGGTCGGGGCCGTCGAGCGACGCATCGCCGAATCGGTGCGCACCTGGGGCGACCACCTGCGCGACGAGCTGGTGGAGCGCTTCGGCGAAGAGGAAGGCCTGGCGCTGCTGCAGGAATATGCGGAGGTCTTCCCGGCGGCCTACGTCGAGGACGTGAAGCCGCGGGAGGCCACCTTCGACATCGAGCGGCTGGAGGCGACCAAGGCCGCGCCGCGCCGGCTGCAGATGAGCCTGTATCGTCCCGATGGCTTCGCCGCCGACCAGGTCCGCTTCAAGCTGTTCCGCGTCGGCGCACCGCTGCCGCTGTCGGACGTGCTGCCGATGCTCGAGAACATGGGCCTGAAGGTCATCAGCGAGCGGCCCTACCGGTTGCGCGGCGAAGAGGAGAAAGCGGGCGTCTGGATCCAGGACTTCGAGATGCGGACGGCCGACGGGGCGGCCATCAGCCCCGGCAAGGTCAAGGACCTGTTCCAGGAAGCTTTCGAGCAGGTGTGGCTGCAGCGGGTCGAGAACGACGGTTTCAACCGCCTGATCCTTAAGGCCGGCCTGAGCTGGCGCCAGGCGGCGCTGCTGCGCGCCCTGTGCCGCTACCTGCTGCAGACCGGCCTGCCCTATTCCCAGGCCTACATGGAGCAGGTCCTGGCGGAACACGCCCTGGTGGCCCAGATGCTGGTCGAGCTCTTCGAGGGCTACAACAACCCGGAGCTGCCGGAGAAGCGCCGCGAGCGGGTCGCCCTGACGGTCAACCAGGCCATCGGCCATGCGCTGGACGAGGTCGCGAGCCTCGACGCCGACCGCATGCTGAACGCGTTCCGGGCATTGATCACCGCCACCCTGCGCACCAACTACTTCCAGTTCGAGGAGCACGGCCGCCCGAAGCCCTACCTGGCGCTGAAATTCGATCCGCGGCGCATCCCCGACCTGCCCCTGCCGCGGCCGATGTTCGAGATTTTCGTCTACTCGCCCCGGGTGGAGGGCGTGCACCTGCGCGGCGGGCTGGTGGCCCGCGGCGGCCTGCGCTGGTCGGACCGGCGCGAGGACTTCCGCACCGAGATCCTCGGCCTGATGAAAGCCCAGGCGGTCAAGAACGTGCTCATCGTGCCGGTCGGCGCCAAGGGCGGCTTCGTGCCCAAGCGGCTGCCCGCGGGCGATCGCGAAACGGTGATGCGCGAAGTCGTGAGCTGCTACAAGACCTTCATCAACGGCCTGCTGGACCTTACGGACAACCTCGCCGACGGCATGCTGGTGCCGCCCCGCGACGTGGTCCGACACGACGGCGACGACAGCTACCTGGTGGTCGCGGCCGACAAGGGCACCGCCACCTTCTCCGACCTCGCCAACGGCGTGGCGGAGGAGCACGGCTTCTGGCTGGGCGACGCCTTCGCTTCCGGCGGCTCGATGGGCTACGACCACAAGAAGATGGGGATCACGGCGCGCGGCGGCTGGGAGGCCGTGAAGCGCCATTTCCGCGAGGTCGGCATCGACTGCCAGAGCGACGCTTTCACCGCCGCCGGGATCGGCGACATGAGCGGCGATGTCTTCGGCAACGGCATGCTGCTGTCCCCAAGCATGCGCCTGGTGGCCGCCTTCAACCACCAGCACATCTTCCTCGATCCCGATCCCGACCCGGCCCGGGCCTATGCCGAGCGCGAGCGCCTCTTCGGCCTGCCCCGGTCGAGCTGGAGCGACTATGACCCGGCCTGCATCTCGGCCGGCGGGGGCGTCTGGTCGCGCTCGGAGAAGCTGATCCAGCTGAGCACGGAAGCCCGCGCCCTGCTCGATCTCGACCAGGCGGGCGTGACACCCGACGAACTGATCCGGGCCATCCTGCGCATGCGGGTCGACCTGTTGTGGAACGGCGGCATCGGCACCTACGTCAAGGCCACGACGGAGTCCCACGCCGAGGTCGGCGACCGCGCCAACGATGCCGTCCGCATCAACGGCGGCGAACTCCGTTGCCGGGTGGTGGGCGAAGGCGGCAACCTCGGCTGCACCCAGCTCGGCCGGGTCGAGTACGCGCTCCAGGGCGGCCGGATCAACACCGACTTCATCGACAATTCCGGCGGCGTCGACTGCTCCGACCACGAGGTCAACATCAAGATCCTGATCAGCGTCGCCAACCGCCACCGGGCGCTCACGCCCGCCCGCCGGGCCAAACTGCTCGCCGGCATGACCGAGGAGGTCGCCGGCCTGGTGCTGCGGAACAACTACCTGCAGACCCAGGCGATCTCCATCGCCGAGGCCACGGCGGCAGAGCGGATCAACGAGCACGCCTGGTTCATCCGCCAGCTGGAGAAGCGCGCCGGCCTGAACCGTTCGCTCGAGTTCCTGCCGGACGAGGAAGGCATCGAGCAGCGCCGCAAGACGGGCAAGGGCCTGACGCGCCCGGAACTCGCCGTGGTGACGAGCTACGCCAAGATGGCCCTGTACTCGGAGATGGTCCAGTCGAACGTGCCCGAGGACGAGTACCTGTCGAAGGAGCTCGGGCGGTATTTCCCCGGGCCGCTGCAGAAACGCTACGACACCTACCTGCGCGAACATCCGCTGGCGCGCGAGATCATCGCCACCATGATCACCAACAGCCTGGTGAACCGCATGGGCTCGGTGTTCGCCTTCCGCATGCAGGACGAGACCGGCGCCGACATCGCCGCGGTGGCCCGGGCCTTCACCATCGCCCGCGAGGTATTCGAGATCCGCAATACCTGGGAGGCCATCGAGGCGCTCGACAACCAGGTGGCAGCCAAGGTCCAGTACGGCATGCTCCGCTCCAGCCAGGCCCTGCTGATGCAGGCCACGCGCTGGCTGCTGGACCGGCGCGACGAGCTGCCGGACATCGCCGCGGCCGTGGCCCGCCTCAACCCGGGCATCCGCGAGCTGGCGGACTGCTTCCCCGAGGTGCTGCGCGGCAGCCGCCTCGAGCGCTACGAGGGCGCCGTGCAGCTGTACTCGGAGACAGGGCTGCCGGCTGCGCTGGCGCGCAGGATCGCGGCGCTCGCGCCCCTGCACACCGCGCTCGACATCGTCGCGCTGGCCGAGAACTGCGGCGTGGGCGTGCGGCACGCAGCGGACGTGTACTGCCGCGTCGGCGACGGCCTCCAGCTGGACTGGGTCGCCGACCAGGTCGAGAACCTGCGCGTCGAGGGCCTGTGGCAGTCCAAGGCGCGCGGCAGCCTGCGCGACAACCTCTTCTCCCTGCACCGCACGCTGTGCGCCAACATCATCCGCTGCGGGGCCTCCGGCCAGGACGCAGAGGCCGCCGTAGCGGCCTGGATGGAGGGCGCCGCCGAGCGCACGGCGCACTTCGGCCAGATTCTGACCGAGATGCGTGACGCAGCGCAGATAGATTTTGCTACTCTCTCTGTTGCGCTGCAGGAAATCCGGCGCCTGGCGCAGGACTGAGCCCGCACCAGCCCCCTGGAGGAACGGACCCATGGCCACAGAACCGCTGATCGCGGTCTTCATCGATTTCGAGAACCTCGCGCTCGGCGTGCGCGACATGAAGGGCGACAACAAGTTTCACGTCGAGCTGGTGATCAAGCGCCTGCTCGAGAAAGGGCGACTGGTGTTCAAGCGCGCCTACTGCGACTGGAGCGGCTACCGGGAATACACCCGCGAGTTCCACGCCAACGGCATCGAGATGGTCGACATCCCGCAGAGCCGCCACAGCGGCAAGAACAGCGCCGACATCCACATGGTGGTGGACGCCCTCGACCTCTGTTACGCCAAGCAGCACATCGACATCTTCGCCCTGCTCTCCGGCGACAGCGACTTCTCGCCGCTGGTCTCGAAGCTGAAAGAGAACAACAAGCGCGTCATCGGCTGCGGCGTGAAGAGCTCCACTTCCGACCTGCTGATCCACGGCTGCGACGAGTTCATTTACTACGACGACCTGGCGCGCGCCGCCGCCAAGCCCAAGCGCACCCGGGTCAAGGCCGACAAGCCCGACAAGAAGACCGAGGCGATGGACCGGCTGGTCGAAATCGTGGATTCGCTGGATACCGACTACGACCAGCTCTGGGGCTCGATGGTAAAGCAGACCATCAAGCGCGTTCATCCCGGCTTCAGCGAGAGTTATTACGGCTACAAGAGCTTCTCGGACCTGCTCAAGGACGCCGAGTCACGGGGGCTGATCCGGCTCGAGTTCGACGAAACCCGCGGCAATTACCTGGTGAGCGCGGCCGGCTGAGCCGGTGCCGGACCGCCACACTTCCGGAGCCTGAAACATGGGACATACGCTGATCCTCCTGCGCCACGGCCAGAGCGAGTGGAACCTGAAGAACCTGTTCACCGGCTGGGTGGACGTGGACCTGACCGAGCAGGGCCTGGCCGAAGCCAGGGAAGCCGCACGGCTGATCAAGGCCGAGGGCCTGGACTTCGACCTGGCCTTCACCTCCAAGCTGAAGCGCGCGATCCGCACGCTGTGGATCGTGATGGACGAGACGGACCGGATGTGGGTGCCGGTGACCCGGGCCTGGGAGCTGAACGAGCGCCATTACGGCGCCCTGCAGGGCCTGGACAAGGCCGAGACGGTCCGGCGTCACGGCGAGGAGCAGGTCTTGATCTGGCGCCGGAGCTACGATGTCCCGCCGCCCCCCATGCCGGAGGACGACCCGGGCCATCCACGTCTCGATCCCCGTTATGCCGATGTCGATCCCGGGCTCCTGCCGGTCGCGGAATCGCTCAAGGACACGCTGGCCCGGGTCCGGCCCTACTGGGAAGAGCGCATCGCGCCGCTGATCCGGGCGGGCCGCCGGGTCATCATCGCCGCGCACGGCAACAGCCTGCGGGCCCTGGTGAAGATGCTCGACGGCCTCGACGAGGACGAAGTGCTCAAGCTCAACATCCCGACCGGCATCCCGCTGGTCTACGAGCTGGACGAAGAGCTCGCGGCCGTCAGCAGCCGCTACCTCGGGGACCCGGAGGCGGCGAAGCGCGCGGCCGAGGCGGTCGCGAACCAGGCCAAGGGCTGAACTCCGTAAGCGCGCCTCAGGCGCGCTTACGGCCCATGGCTTCGTCGGCGCGCTCGTAGCCGAGAGCGATCATTTCCTCCGCCCGGTAGAACTCGTAAAAGAGGCAGGCGTCCCGCGGCACGTCGATGACGATGTCCGGCGTGTAGGAGGCCAGCTTCATCCGGGCGATGGAGTTCTGCATCACGTCCAGGGACATGGTGACCACGTCCAGGATGCCCGGGACTTCGGCGGCCCCTTCGGACGCCGCCTTGTCCCCGTCCTTGCCCGACGGTTCCCGGGCCGGCGTGGCGCCCAGCTCCGCCGCCCGCTGGCGCGACTGCCGGGAGTGCGCGTTCAGGTTGACGGCGACGATCATGTCCGCGTCCTGGTTCAGGGCCGGCGCGATCGGGATCGGGTTCAGCAGGCCGCCGTCCACCAGGATGCGGCCCTGGTAGGGATGCGGTGTGAAAACCGTGGGAATGGCGATGGAGGCGCGGATGGCGTCGAACAGCGGCCCCCGGTTGAGCCAGATCTCCCGCTGCTCGTTCAGGTCGGTGGCCACCGCGGTGAAGCCGATCGGCAGGTCCTCGATGACGTGGTCGCCGACCAGCTCCTTGAGCACGCCCATCAGGCGGTCGCCCTTGAACAGGCCCTTCCAGCCGAAGGCCAGGTCCAGCAGGCTGAACATGTCGCGCCGCTCCAGCTTGCGCGCCCACTCGGCATAGGCGGGCAGCTGGCCGGCGGCGTAGATGCCGCCTACCAGCGCGCCCATGGAGCAGCCCGAGATGTACACCACCTCGTGGCCGAGCTCCTCCAGGCGCTGGATCACGCCGATGTGCGCCAGGCCCCGCGCGCCGCCGCTGCCCAGCACCAGCGCAATGCGCTTACCGCCACGGCCGCCGTCGGGCCGGGCCGGCTGGAGAGGCGCCGCGGACTCGCTCATGCCAGCTCGCGCGCCGGCCCGAACCGCGGGGCCTCGCCCGCCATCCCGGCCCGCACGGCCTCCATCTGGTTGGGCCGGCCGATGATCTGCAGCTGGAGCGACTCTTCGAGCCGCAGCGCCGCTTCTTCCGGCGCCTGCCACGCCTGGTTGAACAGGCGCTTGACCCCGCGCACGGCGTCCGGCGAATGGCCGGCAATGGTCCCGGCCAGCGCCAGGGCCTCGGCCAGCGGGTCCTCCGCCAGGCGCGTCACCAGCCCCAGCGCGGCGGCCTCCTCGCCCGGCACCACCCGGCCGGTCCAGGCCAGCTCCAGCGCCACGTCGCGCCGCAGCAGGTGGCGCAAGGTCTGGCTGCCCGACATGTCCGGGATCAGTCCCCAGCGCACCTCCATCACCGACAGGCGCGTATCCGGGGCGGCGATGCGCAGGTCGGCGCCCAGCGCGACCTGCAGGCCGCCGCCGAAGACCTCGCCGTGCAGCGCTGCGATCACCGGCACCGGGCACTGGCGCCAGCCCCAGGCGACCCGTTGCGCCAGGTTGCCCGCCTCGCCTTCCGGCCGGTCCAGCAGCTTCTGCATCTCGCTGGCGCCGCTGGCGAAGGCGGCCAGGTCGAGCCCGGCACAGAAGCTCTTGCCCTCGCCCGCCAGCACCACCGCCCGCAGCTCCGGGTCGGCCGACAGGCGCTTCGCCGCATCGTCCAGCGCCTCGAACATGGCGATGTCCAGCGCATTGCGCTTGTCGGGCCGGGCCAGGGTCACCACGGCCACGTGGCCGCGGCGCTCGATGTTCACACGTGTTGCGGTCATGACTGATTCTCCTTGGGCGAATCCTCCAGGGCCGGGATAACGCCCGCCCGGGCCAGCGCCGCCAACGCCGGCGCATCGTAGCCTGCCGCGGCCAGCACGGCCCGGGTATCCGCGCCCGGGCGTGGCGGCGCCGCCGGCTGGTCCGCGGCGCTGCGGCTGAAGCGCGGCGCCGGCGCATTCTGCATCACGCCGCCGACCTCCAGGAAGGCGCCGCGGGCGACATTGTGGGGGTGCTGCGGCGCCTCGGACAACCCCAGCACCGGGGTCACGCAGGCGTCGCTGTCGGCGAACACCCCGGTCCACTCCTCGCGCGTGCGGGTCCGGAACACGTGCGCGAGTTCCTGCTTGAGCGCGACCCACTGCGAGGTGTCCATGCGCCCCAGCCTGAACCCGTGCGGCAGGAAACGCTCGCGATCAACACCCAGCTTGTCGAGGAACTCCGCGTAGAACTCGGGCTCGATGGGCGCGACCGCAAGGAAGCGTCCGTCCGCGGTCTCGTAGGTGTCGTAGAAGTGCGCGGCGCCGCCCAGCAGGTTGGTGCCGGGGTCGTCCTCGAACAGCCCCATGGCACGGAAGCCGCAGAACATGGCCAGCATCGACACCGCCCCGTCGAGCATCGCCGCGTCCACCACCTGGCCCTGCCCGGAGCGCTCGCGCTCCAGCAGCGCGCACACCATCCCGAAAGCCAGCAGCAGGCCCCCGCCGCCGAAGTCGCCCACCAGGTTCAGCGGCGGCACCGGCTTGCCGCCCTTGACGCCGATGCTGTGCAGGGCGCCGGAGAGCGCGATGTAGTTCAGGTCGTGGCCGGCGCGCGGCGCCAGCGGCCCGTCCTGGCCCCAGCCCGTCATGCGGCCGTAGACCAGCCGCGGGTTGCGCTCCAGGCAGGTCTCCGGGCCGAAGCCGAGCCGTTCGGCCACGCCGGGCCGGAAGCCCTCGAACAGCGCGTCCGCGTCTTCGACCAGCCGCAGCAGGGCCGAGAGGCCCTCCGGCTGCTTCAGGTCCAGCGCAATCGAGCGCCGGCTGCGCGCCAGCGGATCCGGGATGCGCGGCGGCGGCGGCATGCGCTCGACGCGGATCACCTCGGCGCCCATGTCCGCCAGCATCATGCCGCAGTAGGGCGCGGCGCCGAGCCCGGCGACCTCGATGATCTTCAGGCCGGCCAGCGGTCCCGCCATCAGCCGCGCTCCGGCCAGGGCACCCCGGCGGCACAGGCCGCGTCGAACTCGCTCTTCAGGCGCGCGCACAACTCGGCGGCGCCTGGCACGTCCTGCACCCCGCCCACGCCCTGCCCCGCCGACCAGATGGTCTTCCAGGCCTTGGCCTCGTCGCCGAGGTCCTTGAGCTTGCCGCTGCCGAGGCCGCGCCTGAGCAGCTCGACCACGTCGAAGTCGTTGGCCTCGAGGCTTTCGCGCAGGAAGTTGGCCGGCACGCCGGAGACCGCATCGGTGTAGACGATGTCCTTGGCCGAGGCGCGCAGCATCATCTGCTTGTATTCCTCCGGCGCCAGGCTCTCGCGGGTCGCGATGAAGCGGCTGCCCATCCACGCCAGGTCGGCGCCCATCATCAGCGCGGCCGCCACCTGGCGGCCATCGTTGATCGCGCCGGCGAGCAGCAGCGTGCCGTCGAAGAACTGCCGGATCTCGCTGGTGAGAGCGAACGGACTGGTGGCGCCGGAATGGCCGCCGGCCCCGGCGCACACCGCGATCAACCCGTCCACGCCGGCCTCCGCGGCCTTGTGGGCGTGACGGATGGAGATCACGTCGTGGAACACCACGCCGCCGTAGCCGTGCACGGCCTTGACCAGGTCCGGCACCGCGCCCAGCGAGGTGACGATGAACGGCACCTGGTGCTCGACGCAGGCGGCGAGGTCGGCCTCGAGGCGCGGGTTGGAGCGGTGCACGATCAGGTTCACGCCCCAGGGCGCATGGGTCGCGTCCAGCGCCCCGCCGACCGCGTCCAGCCACTCGACGAACTCCGCCGTGCTGCGCTGGTTGAGCGCCGGGAAGGCCGCCGGGATGCCCGCCTTGCAGGTCTCGATGATCAGCTCCGGCCCGGAGACCAGGAACATCGGCGCCGCCACCGCCGGCACCGCGATGCGGCCGCGGAAGGACTCAGGCAGAGCCACGGCGCGGATCCAGGCCCATGGAGCGGGCGACGATTTCTTTCATGATCTCGCTGCTGCCGGCATAGATGCGCGACACGCGGGCGTTGGCGTACAGGCGGGAGATGGGGTACTCGTCCATGTAGCCGGCGCCGCCGTGCAGCTGCAGGCACTCGTCGGTGACCCAGCCCTCCAGTTCGCTGGTGAACAGCTTCGCCTCGGCCGCCACCTCGGCGGTGAGCTTGCCCTCGTTGTGGTCCATGACGCAGCGATCGACGAAGGCCTGGGCCGCGTCGATCCTGGTGCGCATCTCGGCCAGCTTGAAGCGCGTGTTCTGGAACTCCGCGATCGCCTTGCCGAAGGCGCGGCGCTCCTTGACGTAGTCGATGGTGATCCGCAGCGCCGCCTCGGCCGCGGCGACGCAGCCGCAGGCCACGATCAGCCGCTCCTCGGCGAGGAACTGCATCAGGTAGTAGAAGCCCTTGCGCGGGTCGCCGAGCACATTGGCCTTCGGCACCTTGACGCTGTCGAAGAACAGCTCGGCGGTGTCCTGCGCCTTGAGGCCCAGCTTCTTCAGGTTGCGGCCGCGGGTGAAGCCCGCCATGCCGCGCTCGACCAGGAACAGGCCGACGCCGTGCGGATGGTCCGGCACGGTGCGCGCGGCAACGATGAACACGTCGCCGTTGATGCCGTTGGAGATGTAGATCTTGGAGCCGTTCAGCACCCAGTGGTCGTCCTGCTCCACGGCCATGGTGCGGATGCCGGCGACGTCGCTGCCGGCGCCCGGCTCCGTCATGGCGATGCCGAGGATGGTTTCGCCGCTGATGCAGCCCGGCAGGAAGCGCTGCTTCTGCTCCTCGCTGCCGAGCTGGCCGATGTAGGGTGCGCACAGGCGGCTGTGCAGCGACAGGCCGAAGCCGGCGTCGCCATGGAACGCGTTCTCCTCGATCAGGATCTGCTCGAAGCGGAAGTCGTGCACGCCCATGCCGCCGTAGGCCTCGTCGGCCCACATCAGGCAGTAGCCCTGCTCGCCGGCCTTCTGGAACAACTCGCGGTCGATGATGCCGGCTTCCAGCCAGCGGTCGAGGTGCGGCTGCACCTCGGCCTGCAGGAATTTCGTCACGGAGTCCCGAAAGATCTCGTGGTCTTCCTCGAAAATATTGCGGTGCATAGTCACTTCCCCTTGAACTCCGCCTTGCGCTTGGCGAGAAAGGCTGCCACGCCCTCCTTCGCGTCCTCGCTCTCAACGCACACGTTCTGCAGCTGCGCCTCGTAAGCCACGGCCTCGCTGAAGCTGAGCGTCATGGCCGCCCGCATGGCGAGCTTGGTGCGCGCCAGGGCGAGCGGCGCCCGCTCCGCCAGGCTCTCCACCCAGGCCAGGCTTTCCGCCTCCAGGGCCGCGGCCGGCACCACGCGGTTGGCCAGCCCCAGCTCGAGGCAGCGCGCCGCCGGGACGCGCTCGCATTCCACGCACAGCTGGTAAGCGCGGTGATAGCCCAGCGTCCGCGCCAGCAGCCAGGTGGCCCCGCCGTCAGGGATCAGCCCGATGGCGGCGAAGGGCGAGAGGAAATACGCGTCCTCGGCCATCATCACCAGGTCGCAGGCCAGCGCGAAAGACAGCCCGATCCCCGCCGCCGGGCCCGCCACCGCGGCCAGCACCGGCTTCTCCATGCCCGCGATCATGTCCAGCACGGGCCGGAAGTCGGTGTTGAGCAGGTCCTCGACCCGCCGGTCGGTGGGGAAGCCCTGCTTGAGGTCCGCGCCGGCGCTGAACTTGCCCTCTGCGCCGCGCAGCACCACGGCCCGCACCGACTTGTCCGCGGCCGCGCGCATCAGGGCGTCGCGCAGGTCGTGGGCCAGCTGGCGGTTGAAGGCGTTGAGGACCTCGGGCCGGTTGAGCGTGACGATCGCGACGCGGCCGCGCTGCTCGTACTGCACGGTCCCGCCGCCTTCCTCTCCGGCCGCCATCAGCGCATCCGCTCGCGGCCGCGCAGCCACTCCGAGGGCCGGTAGTGCTCGCCGACCTCATCCGCCATCCGGTCGCAGGCAGCGAGGAAGTCACGCATGCCCACGGTGTCGATGTAGCTGGCGGTACCGCCGGTCCACGGCGGGAAGCCCCAGCCGAAGATGGAGCCGACGTCGGCGTCCGCCGGGTCGGTGACCACGCCCTCCTCCAGGCAGCGCGCCGTCTCCAGCGACTGGATGTACAACAGCCGCCGCTTGACCGCCCCCACGTCGGGCTGCTCCGCCGCCACCGGATAGACCTCGGCCAGGCCCGGCCAGAGATACTTCTTGCCGCCCTCCGGGTACTCGTAGAAGCCGGCGCCGTAGCGCTTGCCGAGCCGCTTCAGCTCGTCGTGGAACTTGATGATCACCGCGTCCGCCGGGTGCTCGCGGTAATCGTCCCCGAGGTCCTTCCGGGTCTGCTTCATGATCTTGTACTGCAGGTCCAGCGTGACCTCGTCGGACACCGCCAGCGGGCCGACCGGCATGCCGGCCATCTTCGCCGCGTTCTCGATCAGCGCCGGCTTCACGCCCTCGGCCAGCATGGCCAGGCCTTCCTTGACGTAGGTGCTGAACACCCGGCTGGTGTAGAAGCCGCGGCTGTCGTTGACCACGATCGGCGTCTTGCGGATCTGCTGCACGTAGTCGAGCGCGCGCGCCACCGCCACGTCGCCGGTCTTCCCGCCGACGATGATCTCGACCAGGGGCATCTTGTCCACCGGCGAGAAGAAATGGATGCCGATGAACTGCTCGGGCCGCTGCGAGGCCTCGGCCAGGCCCGTGATGGGCAGCGTGGAGGTGTTGGAGGCGAAGATCGAGCCCGCGGGGATCACGGCCTCGGTCGCCTCGGTCACCTTGCGCTTGATGTCGCGGTCCTCGAACACCGCCTCGATGACCAGGTCGCAACCGGCGAGATCGGCATAGTCGGTGGTCGGCTTGATGCGCGCCAGCACGTCTGCGGCCTTGTCCGCGGCCATCTTGCCGCGCGACACGCGCTTCTCCAGCAGCCCCTTGGAGTAACCCTTGCCCTTCTCCGCGCTCGCCAGCTCCGTGTCGAGCAGCACCACTTCCATGCCGGCGAAGGCCGAGACGTAGGCGATGCCCGCGCCCATCATGCCGGCGCCGAGGATGCCGAGCTTCTGTACCGGGATCTTGTCGACGCCCTTGGGCCGGCGCACCAGCTTGTCGGCCGCGCCCTTGTCGAGGAACAGGGTGCGGATCATGTTGCGCGCCACCGGGCCGGTCAAAAGCTCGGTGAAATACTGCGACTCGATCTCGAGGCCCTTGTCGATCGGGACGATGCTGCCCTCGTAGACGCAGGACAGGATCGCCAGCGGCGCCGGGTAGTTGCGCTGGGTCTTCTGCGCCACCAACGCCGTGCCCACCATGAAGGTCTGGGCCGTGCCGGGGCGGCTGGCGCCGGCGCCGCCGGGGAACTTGAAGCCCTTCTTGTCCCACGGCTGCACGGGGTCGCCGTGCTCGAGGATCCAGGCGCGCGCCTGCGCGATCATCTCCTCCGGCGTGTCGGCCAGTTCCTCGATGAATCCGGTCTCGTGCGCCTTGACCGGGTCGAGGTGCGTGCCCTCGACCATCAGCATCAGCGCCTTCTCGCTGCCGATCATGCGCGGCAGCCGCTGGGTGCCGCCGGCGCCGGGCAGCAGGCCCACCTGCACTTCCGGCAGCCCGATCTTGGCCTTCGGGTTCTTCAGCGCGACCCGGTGGTGGCAGGCCAGGCAGAGCTCGAGCCCGCCGCCGAGCGCGGTGCCGTTGATCGCGGCGACCAGCGGCTTGCCGCAGGTCTCGAGCTTGCGGAACAGCAGGCTGAAGCTGCGGGCGAAGCCGTAGATCTCGGCCGGGTCCCGCATCCGCTCGAACACGCCGACCAGGTCCTTGAGGTCGGCGCCGGCGATGAAGCTGTCCTTGCCCGAGGTGATGACCGCGCCCTTGACCTTGTCGTCGGCCGCCAGCGCGTCGACGGTCTGCTCGAGCTCCTGCATGAACTCCGGCGTCAGCACGTTCATCGGCCGGCCGGGGATGTCGATGACCAGCAGCGCGACGCCGTCCTGGTCCACGGAATACTTGATGGTGTCAGTCATGGTCGGCGTCCCCTCAGTCGCGCTCGAGAATCGTGGCGGTGCCCATGCCGGCGCCTACGCAGAGGTTCACCAGCCCGGTCGCCAGGTCGCGCCGCTCCATCTCGTCGAGCAGCGTGCCCATCACCATCGCGCCGGTGGCCCCGAGCGGATGGCCGAGTGCGATCGCGCCCCCGTTGACGTTGATCTGCTCGTGCGGCACCTCGAGCTGCTGCATGTAGCGCAGCACCACGGAGGCGAAGGCCTCGTTCAGCTCGAACAGGTCGATGTCGCTGCGCTTCATCTTCGCCCGCTCCAGCGCCTTCAGCGCCGAGGGCGCCGGACCCGTCAGCATGATGGTCGGCTCGCTGCCCACCGAGGCGAAGGCCCGCACCCGGGCGCGCGGCTCCAGGCCGAGGTGCTCGGCCATCGGCTTGCTGGCGACCAGCACGGCGGCGGCGCCGTCCACGATGCCGCTGGAGTTGCCGCCGGTGTGCACATGATTGATCCGCTCCACGTCCGGGTAGCGCTGCAGCGCCACGGCGTCGAAGCCGGCCTGCTGGCCGGGAATCTCGAAGGCAGCCTTCAGCCCGGCCAGGCCCTCGAGCGTGGTGTCGGGCCGCATGTGCTCGTCGTGGTCCAGCACCACCTGGCCGAGGCGATCGCGCACCGGCATGACGGACTGGGCGAAGCGGCCGCCCTGCCAGGCCGCGGCGGCCCGGCGCTGGCTCTCCAGCGCGTAGGCGTCGCAATCCTCGCGGCTGATGCCGTAGCGCGTGGCGATCAGGTCGGCGCTGATGCCCTGCGGCACGAAGTGGGTATGCCACGCCACCTGCGGGTCGGTGGCCATGGCGCCGCCGTCCGAGCCCATCGGGATGCGCGACATCGACTCCACGCCGCCGGCGACCACCAGGTCGGCCTGGCCCGACATGACCAGCGCGGCCGCGGTGTTCACGGCCTCCAGCCCCGAGGCGCAGAAGCGGTTGATCTGCTTGCCCGGCACGCCCTCGTCGTAGCCGGCGTTGAGCGCCGCCACGCGGGCGATGTTTGCGCCCTGCTCGCCGACCGGGGCGACGCAGCCCATGATGACGTCCTCGACGAAGGCGGTGTCGAGCTGGTTGCGGTCCCGCAGGGCCTGCAGGACCTGGGTGAGCAATTCGATCGGCGTGATCCCGTGCAGGGCGCCGCTGGGCTTGCCGCGGCCGCGCGGCGTGCGCACGTGGTCGAGGATGTAGGCGTCGGTCATGACTCGCTGTCCCGTGTGGTGGGCGCCGACGCACGCGACCTCGGGATCGCGCCGCAGGCGACTGGGCGATGGGCTGAGCCGCAGACCCATGGAGTCATACGGCCGTTTGACTCGCCCATTATAGACACGGAGGCCGCCGGCCCGCAGGCCCCTTGCCGGCGCCTGCCCGAGGTTGCCCGGCCTCGACGCGAAGGGTAACTTTGAGTGTTTCGGCGGGAGGTCATCTTGCGGATCGGCGTCTTCGATTCCGGCCTCGGCGGGCTGTCGGTGTTGCGCGAGATCCGGCGTGAAATGCCCGCCGCCTCGCTTCATTACGTCGCCGACTCGGCCTGGGTCCCCTACGGCCCGCGCGGCGAGGCGTTCATCCAGCGCCGCTCCCTGGCGCTGGCGGGGTTCCTCGTCGAGCACGGCGCCGACGTCGTCGTGGTGGCCTGCAACACGGCGACGGCGGCTGCGGTGCCGTTGTTGCGGCAGTCGCTCGGCCTGCCCATCGTCGGCATGGAGCCCGCGGTCAAACCGGCCACGGCCGCCTCCCGGAACGGCCGGGTCGGCGTGCTGGCCACCGTCGGGACGCTGCAGAGCGCCCGCTTCGCGGCCCTGCTCGACCAGTTCAGCAGCAATATCGAGGTGCTCACCCGGGCCTGCCCCGGGCTGGTCGAGCAGGTCGAGGCCGCCGCGCTGGACACGCCGCGCACCCGCGCGCTGGTGGAGCAGTACACCGCGCCCCTGCTGCGGGCCGGCATCGACACGCTGGTGCTCGGCTGCACGCACTTCGTCTTCCTCCGGCCCCTGATCGAGGCCGTGGCCGGGCCGGAGGTCACGGTGATCGACACCGGCGCCGCCGTGGCGCGCCAGGTGCGGCTGGTGGCCGGCTGCCTGGAGGGGGCCGGCGACCGGGCCGGCGGCGTCGAGTTCTGGACCAGCGGCGACGCCGAACACCTGGCCGCACCGCTGAACGCATTGTGGGGCGAGCGCGTCGCGCTCAACAGCCTCCCCGGCGAGTACGTCGGGCAGAGCGCCTGAGCCGGAGCCCTCAGCGGCCCTTGCTGAGCGAGCCGAGCAGCCCCCGCAGCAGCGAGCGGCCGAGGCTGCGGCCCAGCTGGCTGCTCATGCTGCGCACCGCACTCTTGGTCGCCGCTTCCACGTAACCCTGGCGGCTGCTCCGCCGGGGCTGCCGGGCCTTTTCCGCCTTCGCCGCGGCCTCGGCCGCGGCCCGCTCGGCGGCCGCCTGCTCCGCTGCCGCCGCTGCCTGCTCGGCCCGCGCCGACAGGATCTCGTAGGCCGACTCGCGATTCACCGCCTGGTCATAGAGCCCGCCGACCGGGCTCCGGCTGCGGACCACCGCCCGCTCCTCCTCGGTGATCGGCCCGATGCGGGAGCAGGGCGGACGGACCAGGCAGCGCTGGACCACGCCCGGCACGCCCTTCGCTTCCAGCACCGAGACCAGCGCCTCGCCCACGCCCAGCTGGGTGATGGCCGTCTCAGTATCCAGCGCCGGGTTCTGGCGGAAAGTCGTTGCCGCCGCGCGCACCGCCTTCTGGTCGCGCGGCGTAAAGGCGCGCAGGGCATGCTGGACGCGATTACCCAGCTGGCCCAGCACCGGGTCGGGCAGGTCGAGCGGGCTCTGGGTGACGAACCAGACCCCGACGCCCTTGGAGCGGACCAGCCGCACCACCTGCTCGACCTTGTCGACCAGGGCCGGCGGCGCGTGATCGAACAGCAGGTGGGCCTCGTCGAAGAAGAACACCAGCTTCGGCAGCGGCGGGTCGCCCACCTCCGGCAGCTGCTCGAACAGCTCGGCCAGCAGCCACAGCAGGCAGGTGGCGTAGACCCGCGGCGAGTGGAACAGCTCGCGCGCGTCCAGCACGTTGATGATCCCCCGGCCCGACAGGTCGGTCCGCATCAGGTCCTCGAGCTTGAGCGCCGGCTCGCCGAAGAAGGCGTCGCCGCCCTGGGACTCCAGCGCCAGCAGGCGGCGCTGGATGGCGCCGATGGACGCACCGGTGATACGGCCAAAGCGCGTCGAGATTTCTTTCTGGTGTTCGGCCGCGTAATTCAGCAGCGCGCGCAGGTCCGGGATGTCGAGCAGCAGCAGCCCCTCCTCGTCCGCCAGGCGGAACACCACCTGCAACACGCCCTCCTGGGTGTCGTTCAGCTCCAGCAGACGGCCCAGCAGCATCGGCCCCATCTCGGAGACGGTGGTGCGCAGGTGATGGCCGCCCTTGCCGAACACGTCCCAGAACACGACCGGCGAGGCGGCCAGCACCGGCGGCGCCATGCCGATGGTCGCCACGCGCTCGTCGATTTTCGGGTGCGGCTTGCCGGCCTGCGACAGTCCCGCCAGGTCGCCCTTGACGTCGGCCAGGAACACCGGCACGCCGCGGGCCGAGAAGGCCTCGGCCAGCACCTGGAGGGAAACCGTCTTGCCGGTGCCGGTGGCGCCGGCGATCAGGCCGTGGCGGTTCGCGTAACGGGGGTCCAGCGCGACCTGCGTGCCGCCGCCGCCCCCGATCAGGATGTGCTCGATAGTCAACTCGCTGGCTCCTCTCGCGTCACTTCATCCAGGCGGCCGGCGCCCGCGGCGCCGGCCAGGGCAACCAGGCCCAGCAGGCCGATGGTCGGGGCGATGCCGATCACGCCGGCAACGATACCGAACACGCCGCCGGCCAGCAGCACCGCGCCGATGGCCGTGTTGCTCACCGCCACGTAGGTGGCCCGGGTCTCCATCGTCGCCATGTCCACCAGGTAGGTCTTGCGGCCGATGCGCACGCCGGCGTGCGCGATGCCGATCAGGAAAAAGGCCCCGACCACGACGATGCCGGCGGGCAGGATGGGGGCCCCGGCCATGTGCCAACCCGCCACCGCCAGGCTCAGCACGCCGGCGAACACGGCGGCGAGGCGCAGCACGTCGCGGCTCGAGCGGTCGGCCATCCGGCCCCAGAACCCGGAGCTGACCGTGGCCGCGACCCCCGCGGCGACCAGCAGGGCGCCCAGCCCGCCGAGGCCCGTATCGGACGCTTCGCGGGCCAGGGCGGCGTAGAACGGCACCAGCAGGGCGGTGGACACCAGCAGGGCCCGGGTGATGACGAAACGCCGGAACGGCGCGTCCGTGCGCAGGATCGCCAGGCTGCGCAGGGCATCGCGCCCGGCGTTCCCGCCGCCGGCGGTAGCGCCGGGCGCCTCCCGCAGGCCGGCAAAGAAGGCAGCCGCCAGCAGCCAGAGGCCGGCGGCGAGCAGCAGCAGCCCGGCCGCCCCGGCCGCGCCGCCGGCGCCGCCCCGCCACTGCAGCCAGGCGCCCACCGCCACCGTGACGAGGCCGGCCGCCGCGGTGGCGTAGCCCGTGAGCGTGCCCCGGCGCGTTTTCGACACCGTCTTGCCCATCACGTCCTTGGCCGCGACGGAGCCGACGCCGCGCGCCAGGCTGAACACCGCCAGCAGGCCGACCACCGCCCAGCCGGCCGCAGCACCTTCGAGCAGCAGCGCGGCTGCCGCCATCGCGGCGACGCACAGGGCCTGCGCCACCGCGCCGCCGACCCAGAACCACTTGCGCACCGCGCGGGCGCGGATCGCCGCCGCCACGAACAGCTGCGGCAACAACACCAGCGACTCGCGCAGCGGCACCAGCAGGCCGATAAAGAACGCCGGTGCGCCCGCCGCCGCCAGCAACCAGGGCAATACCAGCTTGGCGCTCGCCAGCTCGTCGCCGATCTTGTTGCACACGTAGGCGCCGAGCTGCAGGAAAAAATTCACCGGCTGGTCGTTGCAGGCCGCGTCCGGGATGTCCCGGCAGACCCGTGCGTCCTCGTCGCCGGTGACGAGGTCGTACAGTGAGCCGGCGAGTTCCGCTCGCCTCACCCGGACCCCTCGGCCAGGTAACATGCGCCCGTCCGCATCAGGGCCGTGAAGCCGGCCGCGTCACCCGCGGCCACGGCCTGCTCCACCCGGGCCGCCGCCGCCGCCAGGGCCGCCACCGGCTCGTGGCCGTGGGGATTGAGCGACTGGATTTCGAAGTAGAGCTCCGGGTTTTCCGCCGCCACCCGCGTAGCCACCTTGAGCTGCGCGCCGAAGGTCGTGCTGGCGAAGCCCGCCAGCTCGTCGATCGGCCGCCCGCTGGCCGCCAGGGCGGTGAAGAAGGCGATGTTCGCCGCGTGCGACAGGCCGAGCACCCAGGCCACCAGCCGGTCGTGCTGCTCTAGCGTCATCTCGGCCAGGCTCGCCGAGGTCTGTTCGAACAGGGCCCGCGCCTGGCCGAGCGCCGCGGGCGCGCCGATGTCGACCAGGATCACGTGCCGCCCGGCGAGCAGCCGGACGTCGGGCCCGAACATCGGGTGGATCGAGGCGACGGCGATCCCGGCCTCGCGCAGGCGGTGCAGGGCCGCGGCCACCGGCGCCTTGATGGAGCCGATCTCGATGACCAGGCCGCTCGGCTGCAGCACCGCGAGCTCCTCCAGGATGGCGGCCGTGGCCGCCAGCGGCGCCGCGACGACCACCAGTTCGGCAGTGCGCGCGGGCCCGCGCCAGTCTTCGTGCCAGGGAAGTCCCGCGACCTCGCCCGCGGGGTCGGACACGCCTACGTCCCAGCCCTGCGTGGCGAGGAAGGAAGTGAACCAGCGTCCCATGCGGCCGGCGCCGCCGATGACCAGCGCGCTGCGCCCGGCGCCGGCGCCCAGCGCGACCAGCCGGTCCCGCTCCTGGGTGGTGAGCGAGGCTTCGATCATGGCGCCCACCAGGCGTTCCCCCAGGTCCGGGTCCAGCCCGCGGCCGGCGGCTCGGGCGCGCGCCTGCTGGCGCACCTCGTGCTCGCGGGTGAAATCGCGCGTCGGCTGGCGCGAGCGTCGCTTCAGGCGACCGATCTCCGCCACGATCTCCTGGCGCCGCGCCGCCATGTCGATCAGCTCGCCGTCGATGCCGTCCAGTTCGGCCCGAAGCCGGGCCAGCGTGGCCTGCGGATCGTCCAAAGCCCCTGCCCTCCCCGATATCGTGGTTCGCCAGCATAGCCCAGCCTGCCGGCGTGAGGCATTATCCGGGTTTATGCGCGTCAGCGAACGTATCGGGCTGGTCGGCCGCATCCTCTGGTGGCGGCTGAACTGGGAGCGGCGGGACCTCGATTACCGTCCGCCGGGTACGCTCGACCCGCGCTTCATGACCGCCCGGGAGGCGGCGGCCCTGGTGCCGGACGGCGCCTGCTGCCTGTCATCGGGCATGGCCGGCAACGCACGCTGCTCCACGCTGCTGTGGGCGATCCGCGAGCGCTTCGAGCGCGAGGGCCATCCCCGCGGCCTGACCTGGATCGCGGTCGGCGGCCAGGGGGGGCGCGGGCGGGCGCCGGGCTCGGTGGAGGAAGTGGGCCTGCCGGGCCTGCTCGAGCGCTTCGTCTCCGGCCATGTCGAAACCACCAAGGCGATGCTGGCCATGGCCGACGCCGGCCGGCTCGAGCTGCACGTGATGCCGCAGGGAGAAATGTGCTTCGCGCTCGAGGCGCAGGGCCAGGGCGGCGACGCGATCGAGAGCCGCACCGGCGTCGGCACTTTCCTCGATCCGCGCTGCGGGCGCGGCTCGCCGGTCACGCCGGGCGCGCAGCTGCAGCTGATCGAGCCGGCGGGCGACAAACTGCGCTACCGGCTGCCGAAGCTGCAGGTGGCCGTGCTGGCCGCGCCCTGGGCCGATGCCGAGGGGAACGTCTACTTCCACGATGCCGCCACCATCACGGAGATGCGGGAGGCGGCGCGGGCGGCGCGCGCCAACGGCGGGCGCGTGCTGGTCACGGTGGCCGGCATCATTCCCGCAGACCCGGCGCGCATCAGCCTGCCGGCCGAACTGGTGGACGCGATCGCCGTCAATCCCCGCCAGGAGCAGACCATCCTTTCGCCGCAGCAAGGCTTCCTGCCGCTGTTCACGCCGGACGGCGACGGCGACGACGCGGCCGCGATCGAGAAGCTGCGCTTCATCAACCGCTTCCTCAAGCTGACCCCGGTGCGCGGCCCGATCGAATGCGCGCTGGCCCGGCTCGGCGCGCACGTGTTCGCGCAGGCGGTACAGCCCCCCGCCGGCGTCAACATCGGCGTCGGCTTCGGCGAGGAGGTCTGTCGCGAGCTCTACCAGAGCCCGCTCCGGCCCGACCTGACCTTCACTACCGAGACCGGCGTCTACGGCGGCCTGCCGGCGCCCGGCATCTACTTCGGCGCCGCGGTGCACCCCGAGCGGCTGGAGAGCTCGGCCTGGGTCTTCCGCCACTACCAGGACCATCTCGACGCGACGGTACTCGGCTTCCTCGAGGTCGACGCCACCGGCAACGTCAACGTGTCGCGCCGGGGACCGCGCTTCATGGACTACGTCGGGCCCGGCGGCCTGCCCAGCATCACGGCCAGCGCCCGGACCTGCCTGTTCGTCGGCACCTTCATGCAGGGTGCGAAGTGGGCGCTCGAGGACGGCCGCATGGTGCTGCAGCAGGCCGGCCGGCCGAAGCTCGTCGACACGGTGTCCGAAGTCACCTTCAGCGGCCGCGAGGCGCTCAAGGCCGGCAAGCAGGTCTGGTACGTGACCACCGTGGGCGCCTTCCGGCTCGGCGCCGACGGGCTGGTGCTGGAGATCGTCATGCCCGGCCTGGACGTGGAGCGGGACATTCGCCCGCATTGCGGGCTCCGTTTTGCCTTGCCCGAGGACGGTCCGCAGGTTGCGCCGGCGTCGGTGCTGACTGGAGAGAACTACCGGCTCACATGGGGCACGGGCGCCGGGGGCTGAGGGGGAAAAGCAGATGAACGGTGGCGCAAGAATCGCGCGGGTGCTGCACGATCGGGGCGTGCGGGAGATTTTCACCCTGTGCGGGGGCCATATTTCCCCCATCCTGGTCGAGGCCAAGCGCATCGGCATCCGAATCACGGACGTGCGCGACGAGGCCACCGCGGTATTCGCCGCCGACGCCCACGCGCGGCTCACCGGCACCCCCGGCGTGGCGGCCGTCACCGCCGGTCCGGGCCTGACCAACACCATCACGCCGCTGAAGAACGCCCAGCTGGCCCAATCGCCCGTACTCGTGTTCGGCGGGGCCACGGCGACGGCGCTGAAAAAGCGCGGCGCGCTGCAGGACATCGAGCAGATGCCGCTGATGGCCCCGCATGTGAAATATGCCCGCGCCGTGCGCCGCCTGAAGGACCTGGCGCCGGCGGTGGTCGAAGCGCTCGAGGCCGCCGGGTCCGGCGTCCCCGGGCCGGCCTTCATCGAGTGCCCCGTGGACCTGCTGTACGACGAGGAGACCATTCGCGGCTGGTATGCGGACAGCATGCCACGCGGCAACAGCCTGGCCGAGAAGGCCATCCGGACCTATTTGAGCTGGCATACCGACCGCCTGTTCAGCGGCGGCGACAAGCTGCCGCGCCCCGCCGAGCCGGCAGCCCCGGTGATGCCGCGGCCAGAGGGCATCCGCGAGATCGCGGCCCGCCTGGCGCAGGCCGAACGGCCGGTGATGGTCTGCGGCAGCCAGGCCATGAACCGGCCCCAGGAAGCCGAGCAGGTGCGCAACGCCATCGAGCAGCTCGGCGTCCCCGTCTACCTCTCCGGCATGTCCCGCGGCCTGCTGGGCAAGGAGCATCCCTTGCTGTTCCGCCACCGCCGCCGCGACGCCATCAAGGGCGCCGACCTGGTGATCCTGGCCGGCGTGCCCTGCGATTTCCGTCTCGACTACGGCAAGCAGGTCCGCCGCAGCGCCCGGCTGGTGTCCTTCAACCTCAGCCGCCGCGACCTCCGGCTCAACCGTCAGCCCGACGACGGCCTGCTCGCCGACCCGGGCATCTGCCTGCGCCAGCTGGCCGAGGCGATGGACGGGCCGCCCCCCGCGCGTGAAGCCTGGCTCGCGGAGCTGCGCGAGCGCGACGCCGCGCGGGAGGCCGACATCGACCGGAAAGCCGGCGTGTCCGGGGCGGGCGTCAACCCGCTCCGGCTGTGCCGCGAGATCGATGCGGTGCTGCCCGACGACAGCGTGCTGGTCGCCGACGGCGGTGATTTCGTCGGCACGGCCTCCTACACGGTGCGGCCGCGCGGCCCGCTGCGCTGGCTGGACCCCGGCGCCTTCGGCACGCTCGGCGTGGGTGGCGGCTTCGCCATCGGCGCAGCGCGGGCCCGGCCGTCGAGCGAGATCTGGATTCTCTACGGCGACGGCTCGCTGGGGTACAGCCTGATCGAGTTCGACAGCTACGTGCGCCACGGCCTGGCGCCGATCGCCATCGTCGGCAACGACGCCTGCTGGGCGCAGATCGCGCGCGAGCAGGTGAAGATGCTGAAAGACGATGTCGGCGTGCGCCTGGCGCGCACCGACTACCACCGCGCGGCCGAGGGTCTCGGCGCCGCCGGCCTGGTCATCACCCGCGACGAGGACGTGGCGCCGACGCTGGCGCGCGCCCGCGAGCTGGCGGCCGGCGGCACGCCGGTGCTGGTCAACGTCCACCTGGCGGAGACCGACTTCCGCGAAGGATCCCTCTCGATCTAGGGCCGGGCGGTCAGCCCGCTGCCGCCCCGGCTGCGGCGAAGAACTTGCGGCGCAGCCACAGCGAGACGTGCACCAGCCCGATGAGCACGGGCACCTCGACCAGCGGCCCGATCACGGTCGCGAAAGCGACGTCGGAGGCGATGCCGAAGATCGCGATGGCCACGGCGATGGCCAGCTCGAAGTTGTTGCCCGAGGCGGTGAACGCGAGCGTCGCGCTGCGGCTGTAGTCGGCGCCGATCCGTTTCGCCATGAAGAAGCTGACCAGGAACATCAGCACGAAGTAGATCGTCAGCGGCAGGGCCACCAGCAGCACCTTGGCCGGGAACTGCAGGATCTGGTCGCCCTTGAGGCTGAACATCACCACGATGGTGAACAGCAGGGCCACCAGCGTGAGCGGGGAGATGCGCGGGATGAAGACCTGCTCGTACCACTCGCGTCCCTTGAGAGGAAGCAGGATCACGCGGCTGAGGATGCCGGCGGCAAACGGAATGCCGAGATAGATCATGACGCTGCGGAAGATTTCGCCGATGGTGATGTCCGCGACCGTCTTGCCGCCCGCGCCGGTCACCCCGGACAGGTCGAGGCCGAGCCAGCCCGGCATGACGGTGATGAACAGCCAGGCCATGAAGCCGAAGGTCAGGACCTGGAACACGCTGTTGAGCGCGACCAGGCCGGCGGCGTATTCGCTGCTGCCGTGGGCCAGCTGGTTCCACACCAGCACCATGGCGATGCAGCGCGCGATGCCGACCAGGATCAGCCCGACCATCAGCTCCGGGTAACCCGAAAGAAACAGCACCGCCAGCAGGAACATCAGCACCGGCCCCACCAGCCAGTTCTGCACCAGCGACAGCGCCAGCACCTTCCAGTCGCGGAAGACCCGTCCCATCTCCTCGTAGCGCACCTTCGCCAGCGGCGGGTACATCATCAGGATCAGGCCGATCGCGATGGGGATGCTGGTCGTGCCGACACTGAGCCGGTCCAGCAGCCCCTGGACGCCGGGCCATGCCGAGCCCAGCGCGACGCCCGCGGCCATGGCGGCGAAAATCCACACCGTCAGGAAGCGGTCCAGCAGCGACATCCGGCGCGCCACGTGCTCGGTCATGCCTGCGCCTCCTGCTCGGCCACCGGCCGCCTGGCGCCGGCGAGCCCGCACAGCTCGGGCCGCCCGGCGCAGCATTCTTCGGTCAGGTAGCCGAGCAGGTCCCTGACGGTGGCCGGCTCGACGCAGTAGCGAATGAAGCGGCCGTCACGCGTGGCGCGCACCAGCCCGGCGGCCTCCAGCGCCGCGAGGTGAAAGGACAGGCTCGAGGGCGGCAGTCCGAGCGCCTGGGCGATCTCGCCGGCATTCGCGCCTTCGCCGCCCGCCGCCACCAGCAGGCGGAAGACACCGAGGCGATGCTCGTGCGCCAGCGCCCCGAGTATTTGCACTGCGTTGGTCGTTTCCATATTTCCAGTAAAATCGAATTATTGGGCTGCCAGTGTACACCATCGAGCGTCAGGCGGAGACTCCGGCCAGCAGCCCGGCGAGCTCGTGTGCCTGCGGCCCGATATCGACGCAGTGCCGCGGCCTGGCCATGAGCCCGGCGAGCGCCGGCGGCATCGGCACCTGGGCGCCGACCAGCGGTTCCACGACGTCCTCGAACTTGGCCGGGTGGGCCGTCGCCACCACGACCCATGGCCGCTCGGCCGCCGCTGCGCCCAGCGACTCCCAGGCATGGACGGCCGTGGCGGTGTGCGGGCACCAGGCCTGGCCGTAGCGCTCCGGCCCGCGCCGGATCGCCGCCCGGATCTCCTCGTCGCTCACCCGGACCGCACTCGCCTCGCCGCGCGCCGCCTCGGGCGAGCCCGTCATGTGCAGCAGCCGCTCCATGTTGCTCGGGTTGCCGACATCCATGGCGCTGGCCAGCGTGTGCACGGTCGCGCGCGGGGTCCACGGCCCGCCGGCGAAGAACTCGCCGACGGTCTCGTTGGCGTTGGTGGCCAGCACCACGGGGCCGATCGGCAGGCCGCAGCGCCGCGCCCAGAGGCAGGCGAGCGAGTTGCCGAGATTGCCGCTGGGAATAACGAATCCCGGCGCCATGCCGGTCTCGCGCCAAAGGCGGAGGCCGGCCCAGGCGTAGTACGCCGCCTGCGGCAGGAGCCGCCCGATGCTGATGCTGTTGGCGGAGGTAAGCCCGGCCCGGGCGCGCAGGGCGGGGTCCGCAAACGCTTCCTTCACCATGCGCTGGCAGTCGTCGAAGTCGCCGTCGACGCGCAGGCTGAGCACGTTGTGGCCCCAGCACGTCAGTTGCGCTTCCTGCCGGGCCGAAACCCGGCCGCGGGGATACAGCAGCACCACCCGGAAGCCGGGGCGCCCGTCGAAGGCCGCCGCCACGGCGCCGCCGGTGTCGCCGGACGTGGCCACCAGCACGGTGCGCTCCCCCTCGCGCGGCAATCGCGCCAGGCAGGCGGCCAGGAACCGCGCCCCGACGTCCTTGAAAGCGGCGGTCGGACCGTGGAAGAGCTCCAGCACCCGGAAACCATCGGCAGCAGCCAGCGGCAGCGGGAAGTCCAGCGCCTCGGCGCAGACCGCCTCGAGCGCGCCGGCCAGCAGGTCGTCCGCGAAGAACGGCGCCAGCAGGGTGGCGGCGGTCGCCGCGAACGCGGCATCCGGCTGGAAGGCGTCCGGCGCCAGCACGGGGAAACGCTCCGGCACGTACAGGCCGCCGTCCGGGGCGAGGCCTGCCAGCATGGCGGTCCCGGCTCCAACGGGCGGCGCCTTCCCGCGCGTGCTGAAGTACTGCATCAGACGTCGGCGCCGAGATAGGACGACAGGCGCAGCAGGTCGGCGAACACGCCGGCCGCGGTGACCGCCGGCCCGGCGCCGGGACCCTGGACCACCAGCGGGTTGTCGCGATAGCGCCGGGTGACGAACTGGATGATGTTGTCGGTCAGCCGCGCGTGGGCGAAAGCATGGTCGGCCGGGAACTCCTCCAGCCCGACGGAGGCCCGTCCCGTCGCACCGTCCAGCCGCGCCACGTGCCGCAGCACCCGCCCCCGCGCCCGGGCCGCCTCGAGCCGGGCCAGCATCCGGTCGTCCCACTCGGCCAGGCGGGACAGGAAGTCCTCGATGCTGACGTCTCGCAGCTCCGCCGGCACCAGGCTCTCCACCTCGACCTGCTCCAGGCCGATCTCCAGGCCCATCTCGCGCGCCAGGATGACCAGCTTGCGGGCCACGTCCCTGCCCGACAGGTCGTCGCGCGGGTCCGGCTCGGTGAAGCCGAGCTCGTTGGCCTCGCGCACGATGGCCGAGAACGGCCGGCTGCCGTCGTAGCCGTTGAACAGGAAGGCCAGGGTGCCGGACAGGATGCCCTCGATGGCGATGATCTCGTCGCCGGTCTGGCGCAGGTCGCGCAGCGTCTGGATGATCGGCAGGCCGGCACCGACGGTGGTCTCGCCGAGATAGCGCACGCCCGCCGCCCGGCGCACTTCCTGCAGCCGGCGCCAGTCCGCCAGCGGGCCCGAAGCCGCCAGCTTGCTGGGGGTGATGATGTGGATGCCGCGGGCCAGCCAGTCCGCGTAACGGGCCGCCACGGCCGCGTGGCCGCTGCAGTCGATGATCACGGCGTGCGGCAGGTGCTCCGCCTGGACGTGCCGGGTGAAGGCGTCGAGCTCGGTTTCGACGCCGCCGGCCAGCGCCTCGCGCCAGCTATCGAGCGCCACGGCCCGCGGCGCCAGCACCATCCGCCGGGAGGCAGCGATGGCCCGTACCCGCAGGTCGAGGCGCGACTCGGCGGCGAGGCGCGGAATCTCGCCGGCGAGCTGGTCCAGCAGGTGGGCGCCGACGCCGCCCGGCCCGACCACGCCGATGGAGACGGCCTGCGGCGAAAGATAGAAGGCCGCGTGCACCGCGCGCAGCGCCCGGTCGGCGTCGTCGCTCGGGATCACGGCCGAGATATTTCTTTCCGAGGCGCCCTGCGCGATGGCGCGCACGTTCACGCCGGTCCGGCCCAGCGCGCCGAACAGCTTCGCCGCCACGCCGGGCAGCCCGCGCATGCCCTCGCCCACCACCGCAAGGATGCTGCAGTCGTGCACCAGCTCCACCCCCTCGACCTGGCCAGCGCGCATCTCGGCGGCGAAGGCCTGGGCCACCGCGGCGCGCGCGCGGAGCGCGTCGGCCTGCGGCACGGCGCAGCAGATGGAATGCTCGGAGCTGCCCTGGGAGATCAGCACCACCGAGATGCCCGCGCCGCGCAGCGACTCGAACAGGCGGCTGGCCGTGCCCGGCACGCCGATGAGGCCCGCGCCCTCGAGATTCAGCAGCGCCATCCCCTCGATGGTGGTGACGCCCTTGACGCCCCCGTCCTCGCCCACTTCGCCGATGCGCGTGCCGAGGCCGTCCGGGTGCGCCGTGTTGCGGATCCAGACCGGGATCTCGCGCGCGACCAGCGGCGCCATGGTCCGCGGGTGCAGCACCTTGGCCCCGAAATACGCCAGTTCCATCGCCTCGTGCCAGGACAGCTCCGGGATCACCGCCACGTCCGGGATCCGGCGCGGGTCACCGCTCATCACTCCGTCCACGTCGGTCCAGATCACCACCTCCTCGGCGTCCACCAGGGCGGCGAAAATCGAGGCCGTGAAGTCGCTGCCATTGCGCCCGAGGGTGGTCGGCGCCCCGTGCGGATCGCGGGCGATGTAGCCCGTCACCACGCGCACCGCCGGCGGCGGCGTCCAGGCGGCGTCGAAACGGGCGCGCGTGGGTTCCCAGGACACGGTCGGGCCCAGCTCGCTATCGACCACGGTGAGCGCGTCGCGGGCATCGAACCAGTCCGCCTCCACGCCCTGCTCGGCCAGGGTGGCGGCGAGCAGCCGGGCGGACCAGAGCTCGCCGTGGCCGGCCACCAGCGCGTATACCTCGGGCGGCGCGCGCCCGATCAGGGCGGTGGCCTTGAGCACGTCGTGCAGGTCCGTCCGGTCCCGCTCCAGCGCCGCCAGGCATTCGGCCTGCCGCTCGCCGCTCAGGAGCGCAGTCGCCAGACCGGCGCAGCGCGCCATGATCGACGCCAGCGCGACCGGCCAGTCGTCACGCTGCTCGGCGGCCTGCACCAGGGCGTGCAGGGCGTCGGTCACGCCGGCCGGGGCGGATACCACCGCGACCGCGGGGTTGGTCTCGAGCCCGGCCAGGATGGCCCCCACGCGCCGGAACTCCGGCACGCCGGCGAGACTGGTGCCGCCGAACTTGTGGACCGCGCTGACGTGAGTGCTCATGACCTGAGCGAGACTACGACAGGCGGTGTTGCGCCGCAACGAGGCAGGGGCTTGCCCGGACGTGGCCGGACGCGGACGATGGCGGCGTGGACCCGCTGACCGACATCGATCCCGCCGTCCCGGCCGCCTGGGCCCTGGACCCGGCCACGTTGCGCCCGCTCGGCACGGGGCTGATCAACCGGACCTTCCTGGCCCGGACGGCGGATGGCACTCCGCGGGTGCTGCAGCAGCTCAATCCCATGTTCCCGGACACGGTCAACGAGGACATCGAAGCGGTGACGGCCCACCTGGCCGCACGCGGGCTGCTCACGCCACGCCTGCTGCGGACCCGGGACGGCCGGCTGTCGGTGCCCGGCGCCGGCGGCGGCTGGCGCGCCATGACCTACATTCCCGGCCGTGTGCTCGACGCCGTCGGGTCCCCGGCCGAGGCGGCCAGCGCAGGCCGGCTGCTGGCCCGCTTTCACCGGGCCCTGGACGACCTGGAGCACGACTTCCGCCACCGGCGTCCGCCCGTGCACGAGCCGGCACGCCACCTGGCTGCACTGGCCGCGGCGCTGGCCGCCCACCCGGAGCACCGGCTGTACGATGCGGCCCGCACGCTCGCGGCGCAGATCTTCGCCGCGGCGGATGCGCTGCCCGCCCTGCCCCCGACCCCCGCGCGGATCGTCCATGGCGACCCGAAGATCAGCAACGTGGTATTCGCGACCGACCGGCCAGAGGCCCTGTGCATGCTCGACCTGGACACCCTCGGCGCGATGCCGCTGCCCTTCGAGCTGGGTGACGCGATGCGGTCCTGGTGCAGCGTCAGCGGCGAAGACGAGCCCGAGGGGCAGTTCTGTGCCGCGCGGTTTGGGGCCGCGTTCGCGGGCTATGCGGCAGAGGCCGCGGGCTGGTGGACCGGGGCCGAGCGCGACGCCGTGCTGCCGGCGACGGCCGCGATCCAGGTCGAGCTGGCGGCCCGTTTTTGCGCGGACAGCCTCAACGAGTCCTATTTCGGCTGGAACCCGGCGCGGTTCCCGGCCCGGGGCGAGCACAACCTGGCCCGGGCCCGCGGCCAGCTGGCGCTGCACCGCGCCCTGCGGGCCCAGTGGAACTCGCTGACCGCCGCGGTTGCGGCCACGCCCTGACCGGGAGCGCGCCCCCTGCGGCAATCCCCGATTGCCGGTCTCCCTGCGGACCGCCAAAGTGAACGACCAGAGAATCGGGCCGCAGGTGCTACCTGATGAACAAGCAATCACCCGAGCCCCGCGCTGCGGCAGCCCAGGGCGTGGTCAATCGCCTTTCCGCCCGCCCGGCCCGCATCCCGAGCAGGGTCGTCCTCGGCGGGGACCACCAGGTCGTGATAGTGCACGGCGCTGACGAGTACCTGCTGAAACTCACCAGCGACGGCAAGCTGGTCCTGACCCGCTGATCGTTACACGCTGACGCTCAAGCGCTGAAAGCGAGGCGGCCCGCCGGTTCCCGCTGCGCCAGCAGCTGGGCCAGGGCGCGGCCGCCGATCATGCCCTCGCGCCAGAACTGCAGCCGCAGCCCGGCCGCGAAACCCAGTGCTTCGCCTGACGCGGCCCGATGGGGACTGTCCCCGGGACAGTCCCCACCAGCGCCGGCGAAACGTTGCGCCTTGCAGCGCGCCTCAGCCTCGGTGCGTTCGAGCACCACCTGCACCAGCAGCAACCCGCCCGGCGCGAGCAGCTCGCGCGCCTGCGCGATGACCGCCGGCGAGTAGAAGTCGATGCAGGTGACCAGGTCGAAGCCGGGCGCGAGCGCCGGCAGGCCCCGGTCCAGGTCGGCCTCGATGCCGGTGACGCGGTCGGCGACTTCGGCCGCCTCGGCCTGGGCCCGCAGCTTCGCCAGGCCCGAAGGCGAAATATCGACGGCCGTCACCTCCAGGCCGCGCCGGGCCAGCCAGACCGCCAGCTGGCCCTCGCCGCAAGCGATGTCCAGGGCGCGCCCGCGGCGCGGCAGGACCGGCTCGAGTTCGCACACCAGCGGCTTGACGCGCTCACCCATCACCAGCCCCTCGCGGCCGTAGCGGGCCTCCCAGCGCTCGCGGTCGGAGACACTCATGCGGCCCCCAGGACCGCGGCGTGATGGCGCAGGTGGTCCTCGATGAAGGTGGCAATGAAGAAATAGCCGTGGTCGTAGCCCTCGTGCCGGCGCAGCTCGAGCGCCTGGCCCGCTTTCCGGCAGGCCGCCTCCAGCGCCTCGGGGTAGAGCTGCTCGGCCAGGAACTGGTCGTCCATCCCCTGGTCGACCAGGATCGGGGGCCGGTCCGCCCGGCTGCCGCCGGCCTCGAGCAAGCGGGTCGCGTCCCACAGGCCCCAGCTCGCGGTGTCGGCGCCGAGATAGGCATTGAACGCTTTCTGGCCCCAGGGGCAGCGCATCGGGGCGGCGATCGGGGCAAAGGCGGAGATCGAGGCGTAAGTCGCGGGATGACGCAGCCCGAGCACCAGCGCCCCGTGCCCGCCCATGGAATGGCCGAAAATGCCCCGGCGCGACAGGTCGGCGGGGAAGTGCTCGGCGAGGAGCGCGGGCAGCTCGGCCGTGACGTACTCGTGCATGCGGTAGTGCCGCGACCACGGCGCCTCCGTGGCGTCGAGGTAGAAGCCGGCCCCCTGCCCGAGGTCCCAGGCCCCGTCAGCCGCGTCGGGCACGCCCTCGCCGCGCGGGCTGGTGTCCGGCGCGACCAGCATCAGCCCCAGCTCGGCGGCGACCCGCTGGGCGCCCGCCTTGATCATGAAGGTCTCCTCGGTGCAGGTCAGGCCGGACAGCCAGGTGAGCACCGGGACCGGGCCGTGCGCGGCGGCCGGCGGCGTGTAGACGGCGAAGCGCATGTCACAGCCGGTGCTCGTCGCGGCGTGGCGGTAATAACCGACGGCGCCGCCGAAGCTGCGGTGCTCGGACAACAGCTGGGGCGCGGTCATCAGTAAAGCACCACGGAACGGATGCTCCGGCCCTCGTGCATCAGGTCGAAGGCGGTGTTGATCTCCTCCAGCGGCATGGTGTGCGTGATCAGGTCGTCGATGTTGATCTTCCCGTCCATGTACCAGTCGACGATCTTCGGCACGTCGGTCCGGCCGCGTGCGCCGCCGAAGGCACTGCCGCGCCAGTTGCGCCCGGTCACCAGCTGGAAGGGCCGCGTGGCGATCTCCTGGCCCGCTCCGGCCACGCCGATGATCACGCTGGTGCCCCAGCCCTTGTGGCAGCACTCCAGGGCCTGGCGCATGACCTGCACGTTGCCGATGCACTCGAAGCTGTAGTCCACGCCGCCGGCCGTCAGCGCCACGATCTCGCCGACGATGTCGTCCACCTCGGCGGCGTTGACGAAGTCGGTCATGCCGAACTTGCGCGCGAGCTCCGCCTTGGCCGGGTTCAGGTCCACGCCGATGATGCGATCGGCCCCGACCAGGCGCGCCCCCTGCACCACGTTCAGGCCGATGCCGCCGAGGCCGAACACCGCGACCGTCGAGCCGGGCTCCACCTTTGCCGTGAACACCACGGCGCCGATCCCGGTCGTTACGCCGCAGCCGATGTAGCAGACCTTGTCGAAGGGTGCGTCGGGACGGATCTTTGCCACGGCGATTTCCGGCAGCACGGTGTAGTTGGAGAAGGTCGAGCAGCCCATGTAGTGCAGCAGCGGCTTGCCGTCGAGCGAAAAGCGGCTGGTGCCGTCGGGCATGACACCCTGGCCCTGCGTGGCGCGGATCGCCTGGCAGAGGTTGGTCTTGGGGTTGAGGCAGAAGTCGCACTCGCGACACTCGGGGGTGTACAGCGGGATGACATGGTCGCCTGGCTGCACCGACCTGACGCCGGGACCGACATCGACCACCACGCCGGCGCCCTCGTGGCCGAGAATGGCCGGGAAGGCGCCCTCCGGGTCGTCGCCGGACAGCGTGAAGGCATCGGTATGGCAGATGCCGGTGGCGCGGACCTCCACCAGCACCTCGCCCGCGCGCGGGCCATCGAGGTCGACGGTCTCGATGGACAGGGGTTGACCGGCCGCAAAGGCCACGGCTGCGCGCGTTTTCATCTCGTCTCTCCGGTTCGATCGGGCTCCGGGATGATTATCGAACTTGGGGACCGGACCTGCCACCCGCCCGACGCCCGGCGGATTGCGTTATCTTTGGGCACCTCCCCGCAAACCTCGCCCACCAGAGCAGCCAGCCTGATGCAAACGCGTGAATTCGACCTGATTCTCTGGGGCGCCAGCGGCTTCACCGGCCGGCTGGTGGCCGAGCACCTGCTGCGCCGGACCGCGGCGGGACTGCCGCTGCGCTGGGCCGTGGCCGGGCGCAACGCGGGCAAGCTGGCGGCCATCCTCGACGAGCTCGGCGCCTCCCGGGTGCCGATCGTGCTGGGCGACAGCCATGACCCGCGGGCGCTGGCGGAACTGGCGCGCCGGACCCGGGCCGTGTGCAGCACGGTCGGGCCCTACGCGTTGTACGGCTCCGAGCTGGTGGCCGCCTGCGCCGACCAGGGCACCCATTACTGCGACCTCACCGGCGAGGTGCACTGGATGCGCCGGATGATCGATGCGCACGAGGCGCGCGCGCGGGAAACGGGGGCGCGCCTGGTGCATGCCTGCGGCTTCGACTCCATTCCCTCGGACCTGGGCTGTTTCTTCCTCCAGCGGGAAGCGCTGGCGCGCTACGGGCAGCCCTGCGGCTCGGTCAAGCTGTTCGTCACGCGAATGAAGGGCGCCTTCAGCGGCGGCACGGTCGCGAGCATCCTCAACGCGCTCGACGCGGCCCGCAAGGACCCCGCCGACCGCAAGGCCATGGGCCATCCTTACGGCCTGAATCCGCCCGGCGAGCGCAAGGGGCCGGACGGGCGCGACCAGTCCACGCCGCTGAAGGACGCCGACGCGGACTGCTGGACCGCGCCGTTCGTCATGGCCTCGGTCAACACGCGCATCGTGCGGCGGACTCATGCCCTGCTGGGCTGGCCCTGGGGCAAGCGCTTCCGCTACGCCGAATCGGTCAGCACGGGTCCGGGCCTGCCCGGTCTCGCCCGGGCCACCGCGATCACGGCCGCGCTTGGCGCCTTCGTGGCTGCCGGCTCCATCGGCCCGGCGCGCACGGTCATGAACCGCCTGCTGCTGCCGCAGCCCGGCGAGGGCCCGGACGAGGCGGCGCGCGAGGCGGGGAACTTCGAGCTCCGGCTGGTCGGCCGGAATCCCGCGGCGCCCGGCCGCCGTCTCGTGGCCCGGGTAACGGGCCGGCGCGACCCCGGCTACGGCGCCACCGCGCGGATGCTGGGCGAGGCGGCCATCTGCCTCGCGCTGGAAGACCTGCCGGTAGCCGGCGGCTCATGGACGCCGGCCACGGCCTTCGGCGACCTGCTGCTCGAGCGCCTGCCGGCCCATGCCGACGTCGGCTTCGCGCTGGAGGACTGAGCGGGCGCGCTGAGGGCTCGCGCGGCCCTGCTATGCTTGGCACGCGAGGCGCCGAGGCGGAGTCCGTCGATGAAAATCAGCTGGAGCGAGTATGACCCGGGCGGGGCCTGGGACGAGCTGCTGAGCGGCCCGGGCCGCCCGCGGCCGCATGCGCGCCGGCTGACCCGCCACCTGGCTGCCCTGACGGCGAAGCAGCTCGGGCTGCGCCAGGCCGCGGCCGAGCGCGCCATCGTCGAGATGGGCATCACCTTCACGGTCTACAGCGAAGGCCAGAACATCGACCGCGCCTGGCCCTTCGACATCATTCCGCGCGTGATCGCCGCCAGCGAATGGCGCGGCATCGAGGCCGGCCTGAAGCAGCGGCTGACGGCGCTGAACCTGTTCATCGACGACATCTACAACGAGCAGCGCATCCTCGCCGACGGCCGCTTCCCGCGCGAGCTCATCGAGACTTCCAGCAACTTCCTGCGGGAATGCAGCGGCTTTCGCCCGGCCCACGGCGTGTGGGCGCACGTCTGCGGCAGCGACCTGGTGCGGGACGCGGACGGCACGGTCTACGTGCTCGAGGACAACCTCCGGGTCCCGTCGGGCGTCTCCTACATGCTGGAGAACCGCATCGTCACCAAGCAGGTGTTCCCCGAGCTGTTCGCCCACCAGCGGATCCTGCCGGTGGACGACTACCCCTCCCAGCTGTTCGACACGCTGGCCTCGCTGTCGCCGCGCCCCCTCGACTACCCGGAGGTCGTGGTGCTCACGCCGGGAATCTACAACTCGGCCTATTTCGAGCACGCCTACCTGGCCCAGGCCATGGGCGCCGAGCTGGTCGAAGGCGGGGACCTGGTGGTGGCGGAAGACGACTGCGTCTACATGCGCACCATCGCCGGCCTGGAGCGCGTCGACGTCATCTACCGGCGCGTGAACGACACCTTCCTGGATCCCGAGGTGTTCCGCCCGGACTCCATGCTCGGCGTGCCGGGGCTGATGCGCGCCTGGCGCGCCGGCAACGTCGCCATCGCGAACGCCCCGGGGGCAGGCGTGGCCGACGACAAGCTGGTGTACGCCTTCGTGCCCGACATCATCCGCTATTACCTGGACGAGGAGCCGATCCTGCCCAACGTGCCGACCCACGCCTGTGTCCGGCCCGACGAGTGCCGGTACGTACTGGAGCACATGGAGGAACTGGTGGTGAAGCCGGTCAACGAATCCGGTGGCTACGGCATGCTGATCGGTCCGGCCGCGAGCCGCCAGGAAATCGAGAAGTTCCGCCGCCTGGTGAAACGCAAGCCGCGCAACTACGTCGCCCAGCCGGTGCTGCAGCTGTCCACCGCCCCGACCCTGGTCAAGAACCGCCTCGAGCCGCGCCATCTCGACCTCCGGCCCTTCAGCCTGCAGGGCGACCGCAGCGCGGTCACGGCGGGCGGCCTGACACGCGTGGCCCTGGTCAAGGGCTCGCTGGTGGTCAATAGCAGCCAGGGCGGCGGCAGCAAGGACACCTGGGTGGTCGAGGACGGGGAGGCCTGAGGATGCTGTCGCGCGTCGCCGAACGCATGTACTGGGGCGCCCGCTATGTCGAGCGCGCGGAGAATGCGGCCCGCCTGGTCCGCGTCTACGACGCTGCGCTGATGGACCTGCCGCGCGAGGCCGGCGTGGGCTGGCCGCTGCTGGTGGACATCTGCGGGGCCCGCCGGCTCTTCAACGAGCGTTTCGCCGGCGGCGGCGAACGTGAGACGCTCCGGTTCCTGGCGGCTGACGCGGCCAATCCCAGCTCGATCATCGCCTCGCTGGAAAATGCCCGGGAGAACTTTCGCACCACGCGCGACCTCTGCCCCACCGAAGCGTGGCGCGCCGTGAACGAGCTCTATCTCTACGGGCGGCGCGAATTGCCGAAAATGGCCTCGCCGCGCCGGCGGCACGAGGTACTGTCCGGCATCGTGCGCCAGGCCCAGCAGCTCACCGGCCTGCTGTCCGGCACCATGAGCCACGGCGACGCCTACCATTTCATTCGCCTCGGGCGGAACCTGGAACGGGCCGACATGACGACCCGGATCATCGACGTCGCCGCCGCCGCGCTGATGGGTGCGCATGCGGCCGAGGCGCGGCCCGACAATACCCTTTGGATGGCGGTGCTCAAGTCCCTCTCCGGCTACCAGATGTACCGCCAGTACGTGCGGCGCCGGATCCGCGACCAGGACGTCGTGCGCTTCCTGCTGCACGACCCGCTGTTCCCCCGCGCCGTCGCCCACTGCCTGCTGGAGCTGGAGGCCAGCACCGCGCTGCTGCCGAACCATGAAGCCCCCTTGCGGGCCCTGCTCAGGCTGCAGCGCATCGTCAACGAGCAGCTCCCTGAGGAGTTCAACGAGGCGCTGCTCCACCAGCTGATGGACGACCTGCAGCTGGAGCTCGCGGCCGTGCATGCCCAGGTGGCGGCCGCCTGGTTTCTCCCGGAGGCCTGAGGATGAAACGTTTCCGCTGCGCCTGCGGCCTCACGGTCTTCTTCGACGACTACAGCTGTACCGGCTGCGGGGCGGAGCTGGGCTATGCCCCCGGCCCCGCCGTGTTTCTGGCGCGGCGGCCGCCGCAGGAGCTTTTTCTCGCCCCGGACGGCCGCGCCTGGAAGCCCTGCCGCAACCGCCTCGAGCACCGCGCCTGCAACTGGCTGCTGCCGGCCGGCGACCCGCTCGACTTCTGTGCGGCCTGCCGCCTCAACCGGACGATTCCGAACCTCGGCACGGAGCACAACCTGCGGCTGTGGCGCCGGACCGAGCAGGCCAAGCGCCGGCTCGTCTACAGCCTGATCAACCTGGGCCTGCCGCGCGAGACCGGCGACGGGCGGCCGCCGCTGCGCTTCGAGTTCCTCGAGGACCAGCGGAGCAACCCGGACGTCGCCGAGTCGCTGGTCATGACGGGGCATCGCGCCGGCATCATCACCATCAACCTGCTGGAGGCGGACGACGTGGCGCGCCACGTGGTGCGGGAGCAGATGGCCGAGCGCTACCGCACGCTGCTGGGACATTTCCGTCACGAGAGCGGACACTATTATGAGCCCATGCTGGTGCCGCCGGGATCTGCCCGCGACGCCTACCGGGAGCTGTTCGGCGACGAGCGCCTCGACTACGACGCCGCGCTGGCGCGCTACCACGCCGAGGGTCCCGACCCGAGCTGGAACGGCCGCTGCATCAGTCCCTATGCCTCCGCCCATCCGATGGAAGACTGGGCCGAAACCTGGGCGCATTACCTGCACATCAGTGACGCGCTGGAAACGGCGCGCGCCACGGGACTGATCCGCGAGCCGGCCTCGGACGACTGGGAAGCGGAGCTGGGGCTGTGGATTCCCGGCGCTGTGAGCCTGAACGAGATGGCGCGCTCACTCGGCCTGGACGATCCCTATCCCTTCGTCATTACGCCGCCGGTGCGCGCCAAGCTGGGCTTCATTCATCAACGACTCGCAGCAGCTCGGCCGGACGCGGCGGCAGCGGCGGCAGCACGCTGAAGGCCTTCTCCACGTAGCCCTGCCAGGCGCGCCCGAGTTCGCGCAGGTAGTCGTCGTCGGGGCCGAAGATCATGTGGCGCACCAGCTGCGGGCGCGCCGGGTCGTAGATCAGCACCTCGATCGGGGGACCCACGGTGACGTTGCTGCGCATGGTGGCGTCCATCGACAGCAGCATCACCCGGGCCGCGTCATCCAGCTCAAGGTCCGGCTTGACCAGGCGATCGAGGATCGGCTTGCCGTATTTCAGCTCACCGATCTGCAGGAAGGGTGTCTGGCTCGAGGCGCGGATGTAGTTGCCTTCCGAATAGACCAGGAAGATCCCCGGCGCGCGGCCGCGGATCTGGCCGCCGAGGATGAAGGTGGCGGTCATCGCCGTATCCGGCTCACCGCCCTCGGCATGCTTGCGCCCCTGCTCGGCATTGATGCCGCCCAGATACTCGGCCGCCTCGGCCATGCTCTGGACCGTGCGCAAGTTGGGGCGGCGGTCGAACTCCAGGTCGTGCCGAATCCGGGTCCGGACGGCCTGGGTGGTGCCCAGGTTGCCGGCCGACAGCAGCACGAAGAACCGGTCCGCCGCCTCGAGCAGCACGTGCATCTTGCCGAACACGCTGACCTGGTCCGGACCCGCGTTGGTACGCGAGTCCGAGGCGAACACCAGTCCGCGCTCGACCGCCAGGGCAACGCAGTAGGTCATGCTGGGCGGCTCAAGGCATCCGGATCTTGCCGCCGCCGGGGCCGCCCGCCACGCCCGGAGGGACCTGTGCTCCGCCGGCTTCCGGCAGGATGATGGAGCCCGCCGCCTCGCGGCGCATCTCCTGCAGGCGCTGCATGGTTTCCTGTACGGCCTGCTCCGCTGCCGCGCCGAAGCCTTCGACCGCCTCCGCCAGTGAGCCGGCGGGAATCTCGAAGGACAGCGGCAAGGCGCCGGCCGGGGTCATCACCTGGGCCTGGCCGACATACAGCACTGACCGGCTGCTGTCGGGCTCGCCCGCGGCCGTCACCGGGGTCAACCGCTGGATAGTGCCGACCCGCCGGTCGGTAAACATCTCTTCACTGTAAAGATCCGCGGCGTTCATGCCGGCGCCGCTGTCCTGCTCTGCCATGTCTGCGTCCTGTGGGAAGCGAAGTTGGTGCGAACCTTAACAAGTTCGGCCGGCGGGTGGAACGGATCGGGCGGCGCCAAAGAAAAGGGGCCCCTTGCGGGGCCCCTTGCCTGCGCGGGACCGAAGCCCCATGCGTAGTCAGCGCCTTACCAGCGACCGCCGCCGCCGCCGCCGCCGCTGCGAGCGGGGCGCTCTTCGCGCGGCTTGGCCTGGTTGACCTTGACGTTGCGGCCGTTCAGCGGCTTGTCGTTCAGCCCGCGGATGGCGGCCTCAGCCTCGGAGTTGTCCGACATCTCGACGAAGCCGAAGCCCTTGGACTGGCCCGAGAACTTGTCGGTGATGACAGTGGCGCGAGTGACGGTGCCGAACTCCGAAAATGCATTCCGCAGGTCGTCTTCAGTCACGCTGTAGGCCAGGTTTCCAACATAGATATTCATAACGTTTGTGCTCATTCCATACAAAAGTGCGTCGTCGTGATGATGCGGCTGCGGGTACCCGACGCACGAAGCGCCCGCTGCCGAGTTGCCCTCAGGGGCAAATTCTCTGTCTGCCGGCGCCGGCGCCGCGTGAGCGCCGGCCGTGCCGTTCCCGGCCGCCCTGCGCCCGCGGCCTGGCGGCCACGCCGCCACGCCGGCCCTGCTCGATGGGCTCGGCCCGGATGCTCGGGTCGGGCTCGAAGCCGTTGACGGCGCGGCGCGGAATCCGGCGCCCGAGCAGCCGCTCGATATCGGCCAGCAGCCTGTGCTCGTCCACGCATACCAGCGAAACAGCCTCGCCTTCGCTGCCGGCGCGACCCGTGCGGCCGATGCGGTGCACATAGTCCTCCGGCACGTGAGGCAGTTCGAAGTTGACCACGTGCGGCAGCTGGTCGATGTCCAGCCCGCGCGCGGCGACCTCGGTCGCCACCAGGGCGCGCACTGCACCCGCCTTGAAATCTGCCAGCGCCTTGGTGCGGGCGCCCTGGCTCTTGTTGCCGTGGATCGCCGCCGCGCTGATGCCGTCGCGCTCCAGCTGCTGGGCCAGGCGGTTGGCGCCATGCTTGGTGCGGGTGAATACCAGCACCTGGCGCCAGTCGCCCTCCTGCATCAGGCGGGACAACAGCTCGCGCTTGCGGCCGCGATCGACCGGGTGCACCACCTGGGTGACCAGCTCGGCCGGCGTGTTGCGCCGCGCGACTTCGATCTGCACCGGCTCGGAGAGCAGGCCACCCGCAAGGGCGCGGATCTCGTCAGAGAAGGTGGCGGAGAACAGCAGGTTCTGGCGCTGCCGTGGCAACAGGGCGATCACCTTGCGGATGTCCCGGATGAAGCCCATGTCCAGCATGCGGTCGGCCTCGTCGAGTACGAGAATTTCCACGGCGGACAGGTCGACCGTGCGCTGCTGCGCGTGGTCGAGCAACCGGCCCGGTGTCGCCACCAGGATGTCCACGCCGCGGCGCAGGGTCGCAATCTGGGGGTTGATGCTGACGCCGCCGAAAATCACCGCCGCCTTCAGCTGCGGCAGGTAGCGGCCATAGGTCTCGATATCGCCGGCCACCTGGGCCGCGAGCTCGCGGGTCGGCACCAGCACGAGGACGCGAATCCGGCGGCGGCCCTCGACCCGTTGGGCAGCGAGGCGCTGCAACATCGGCAGGGTGAAGGCGGCGGTCTTGCCGGTGCCCGTCTGGGCGCCCGCAAGCACGTCACGGCCTTCGAGGACGACCGGGATCGCCTGGCACTGGATGGGAGTCGGGGCGGTGTAACCTTCTTCGCCGACTGCACGAAGAAGCTCGGCCTGGAGGCCGAGAGAATCGAATGACATAAGTAAGCGTGATCTCCTGATCGTATATTTCGCCCAGCGGAAGCTTAGCTCCGGCCGGTCCAGGCTCGATGTTCAAGTTGCTCGAGGCTGACCAGTGGGGCTGCCGCAAGGGCCGGATGCAGACCGGTGTGCATCAGGAGTGCGCGCACTATAGCACAGCGCGAGCAAAAACAATGATTTATTTTCCGAGCGCCACGATGCACTCGATTTCGACCCGGGCATCCAGCGCGAGGCCGTTGACGCCCAGCGCGCTGCGGGCCGGCCGATTCACCGGGAAGAACTCCCGGTAGACCTCGTTCATCGCCGCCCACTCGCCCATGTCGGCGAGAAAGACCGTGCACTTGACGACCCGGTCCATCGAGCCGCCATGGCGCAGCACGGCAGCGCGGATGTTCTCCAGCGTCTGGCGCGTCTCGGGCTGGATGCCCCCCGGGGCCAGCTCGCTGGTGCCCGGCCTGTTCCCCAGCATGCCGGACAGGAACAGCAGGTCGCCCGCGCGGACCGCCTCGGAGAAGGGCCACCGGCCGTCGGTGTCGCCGGGCGCCGGGTGGAACTCGACCTCGCCGGCGACAGCGGTGCAGGCGAGCAGTAATCCCGCCAGGAAAGAAATGGTGCGTGCGTTCATGCCTCGATGCCTCCGTGTCGCCTCAGATCTCGCCGCGGCGGGCGAACTCGCCGATGTGCTCCGCGGCCCGGAAAGCCAGCGCCATGATGGTCATGGTGGGCTGTCCGCGGCCCGAGGTGACCATGCTCGAGCCGTCGCAGATGAACAGGTTCGGGATCTCGTGGCTGCGATGGTAGCGGTCGACCACGGCGCGGGCCGGGTCGTCGCCCATCCGGCAGGTACCCAGCAGGTGCGCCCCGATCGTCTCCGGCCCGACCGGCTTGCGCCAGATCTTCTCGGCGCCGGCGGCCGCCACGATGCGCTCCGCCCAGTCCTGCAGGAAAGTCGCCATGGCCAGGTCATGCGGGTGGTCGTTGTAGGTGACCCGCATGGCGGGCCGGCCGTAGCGGTCCTTGAGCTCCGGGTCCAGCGTAATGTTGTTGCGGTCCATGGCCAGCGAAGTGGTGCTGGCGGCGAGCATCATGCTGCGGGTGAAGCCGTAGGCCAGGTCGCGCTTGAAGCCGGCGCCCCAGCGCGGCGTGTCCGGCGGCAAGCCGGTGAGCGCATAGAGCATCGGCGAGGCGCTCAAGAAAGGCCGGGCATCGATGGCGCCGCCGCCGTAGAAGCCGCGCTTCGGGTCGGACTCGTAGAAGTCATGCACGATGCGGCTGCACTGCACGCTCTTGTAGTCGTTGAGCGGCTGCTCGAACCAGGCGTAGGTCGAGGAGTGCGCATTGAACATCAGGTTGCGGCCGACCAGGCCGCTGCCGTTGGCCAGCCCGTCGGGGAACCGCCCCGACGCCGACATCAGCAACAGCCGCGGCGTCTCCGCGCCGTTGGCGGCGACGATCACGGCCTTCGCCCGCTGTGCCTGCTCCTGTCCCCCGGCATCGTAGTACAGCACTTCGCTGGCCCGTCCCCGCGCGTCGGTCTCGATCCGGTGCACGGTGCTTTGCGGGCGGATCTCGCAGCGCCCGGTCGCTTCCGCCTGCGGGATCATGGTCACCAGGGTGGAGGACTTGGCGCCCATCTCGCAGCCGAAACCCATGCAGAAGCCGCAGTGGACGCACGAGGCGCGGTTGTTGAACGGCTGCGACAGGATCGCCACCGGCGCCACCTGCGGATGCAGGCCGAGCTCGCGGGCGCCCTTCTCCAGCAGCACACCCGAAGACTTGTTCGGCATCGGCGGCAGGGGATACGGCCGCGAGCGCGGCGGGTCGAAGGGCCCGGGCGCGCCGGACACGCCGATCTCCCAGTCGACGCGCGTGTAGTAGGGCTCCAGCTCTTCGTAGTCGAGCGGCCAGTCGGCGAGGTCGGCATTCTCGATGCCGCCCAGCAGGCTGCGCTCCTTGAAGTCCACGGGCCGCAGCCGCCAGAAGTTGGCGGAGAAATGCACGCTGCTGCCGCCGACCATGCGGGCGTAGTAGGCCGGCGGGATCTCCGGCACCGCCGCTGCCTCGCCGGCGTCGTGGCGGAAGCTCTGCGGATCGCCGCCCCGCTGGCCGCCGAGGTACTCGTCGTGGAAAGCGATCGCCAGCTCGTCGTGCGTGAACTCGTGGGTACGCCGGTAACGCCCCTGCTCCAGCACCACGACCGTGAACCCCGCCACCGACAGCTCGCGCGCCAGGATGCCGCCGGCGGAACCCGACCCGATGATCACGAAATCCACCGGCTCGCGCAGCGGGAAACGCGGTTGCTCAGCCATGGTCGTGGCTCTTGCCATGGCCGGACGCCGGCAGCTCCTGCCCCATGGCCTCGGCGTCATAGTGGCCGAAGGGCGGCGCCCAGGCGTGGCGGTGCTCGAAGCCGATGAGCTGCCAACCGAGGTGATCGCGATTGCCGCCGTAGGTCGGCAGGGCGAACGCGCCGGCGACGGTCAGGAAATGCAGCACGCTGAAGAAGGAGGTGTCTTCGACCTGCGGCAGGAGCGCGTCCTGCGCCCCCGGCGGCAGGTCCGCGAAGGGGCGACCGCCGGTTTCGACCGCCAGCGCGTCGAGCGACGCCATGCCTTGCCGGAGGGTGTCTGCCTCCGCCGCCATGAAGCCGCCGACCGCCTGGTCGATGAAATAGACGACCTCCATTTCCCGCGCGCCCGGCGTCTCGTCGCTCGGGATGATGCGCGCCGTCACCGCTTCCAGGCCGCGCGCCTCGGCCGCGCCGAGATGGCGGAAGGGCTGGCCGGCCGCCCTGGCCGCCACGGCCGCCTGCGCCGCAGCCAGTACCGCGGGCGCCTGGAGGGCGAGCCAGGCGCCGCCGGCTGCGCCGCCCGAAGCCTGGAGGAAGGCGCGACGGCTCATCGCCCCCGCCTGCCGCTGCCGTGGGCCTGACGCCATCGCTGCACACTCCTGGGGGCGGGGCCGGAGCCCGGTGCGCCGAACATACACGCTTGGCGGCGGGGATGCGAATTGGTCGCGATGCAGCATGCCGCGCGCCGGCTGCTATAGTCCTGCTCCCCTGCTCGCCACCCTACAACGGCCATGAACGAAGCACGCGACGATACCCTCGCTTACCAGGACCTGCAGCCAAACGACATCCTCGCGGCGGTGGAGAGCCTGGAACTGCGGTGCGACGGCCGCCTGCTGCCGCTGAACAGTTACGAGAACCGGGTGTACCAGGTCGGGCTCGACGAAGGGTCGCCCGTGGTGGCGAAGTTCTACCGGCCGGGACGCTGGAGCGATGCCGCGATCCAGGAGGAACACGACTTCGCTGCCGAGCTGGCGGAGCGTGACGTGCCTGTCGTGCCGCCGCTGCGCCGGGCCGGCAGCAGCCTGCACCGGCACGCCGCCTTCCGCTTCAGCGTCTCGCCACGCGTCGCGGGGCGGGAACCGGAGCTGGACGACCTCGGCCTGTTGCGCCAGGTCGGGCGCCTGGTGGGACGGCTGCACCTCTGCGGCGAGCTGCGCGATTTCGTCCACCGGCCTCGCCTCACGCCGGCGCGTCTCGGCACCGAGTCCAGCCGGTTCCTGCTCGAGCACGGCTTCCTGCCGGAGCCGCTGCGGCCCGCTTACGAGAGCCTGTGCCGCGACCTGCTGGCGGCGGTGGAAGACGCCTGGGCGCTGGTGCAGCCCCGGGAAATCCGCCTGCACGGCGACTTCCACCCCGGCAACGTGCTCGTCCACGACGGCCAGGTGCGGATCGTCGATCTCGACGACTGCGTCTCGGGTCCCGCCGTCCAGGACCTGTGGATGTTCCTCTCCGGGGAGCGCGCCGAGCAGGAACCCCAGCTCGCCGAACTGCTGGCCGGCTACCTCGAGTTCCGGCGCTTCGACCTGGCCGAACTCCGGCTGGTGGAGCCGCTGCGCAGCCTCAGGATCATGCACTACGCCGCCTGGATCGCCCGCCGCTGGCAGGATCCGGCCTTCCGCATCGCCTTCCCGTGGTTCGGCACCCCCCGCTACTGGGACGAGCACGTGCTGTCGCTGCGCGAGCAGCTCGCGCTGGTGCAGGAACCGCCGCTGGAATGGTTGCCGCCGCAGACTGCGGACAACGCCTATTGATCCGGCTGCGGGAATAGATGAGTATTTTTCGCATGAATGAGCAGCGCCAGCACATGATCCCCGGCCCCCACCTGCCGCCGCTCCCGGGCCGCCTGAGCCGGGAGTTCCTGACCATGCAGCGCATGGTGGAAATCTGGTGCCGCGACCAGCATGGCGGGGATATCGATCATCACGGGATCTGCACCGACTGCAACGATTTCCTCGAGTACGCCCACCGGCGCCTCGAGAAGTGCCCCTACGGCGAGGACAAGCCGACCTGCGCCCGGTGCCCGATCCATTGCTACAAGCGCGCCCAACGCGAACTGGCCCGCGAGATCATGCGCTACGCGGGGCCGCGGATGATGCTGCGCCATCCCTGGCTCTCGCTCATGCACCTGGTCGACAAGGCGCGCAAGGTCGAGCATCCGATGACGCTGCGACGCCGAACTGCCAACCGGGACGGCTAGTCCGGGCGCCGGGCCCCATCCACCTGTTGCCGTGTCGCGGCCGGGTGTTAGCATTTCCCGGTAGCGATTCAGCAGGGCTCGATCAATGTCCGGAGACTCCGTTTCCCGCCGAGGTTTTCTCAAGCTGTGCGCCAGCACCGGCGCACTGGTGGCCAGCAGTCCTTCGCTGCTCGCCCGCACCCCGGCCGAGCGCAGCCACAACACGCCCGCCCGGCTGTTGCACAACAGCGGCCGGCCGTTGCGGCTGGAAGACCTGGTCGTGGGGGAGAACTACGTCTTTCATTACCCTTATGTGAGTACGCCCTGCTTCCTGTTGAACCTCGGCAAGCCCGCCCTGCCCCGTGAGGGCCTGGAGATGGACGACGGCCGCAAGTACAACTGGCGCGGGGGCATCGGGCCGGACCGCTCCATCGTCGCCTTCTCGGCGATCTGTGCCCACCGGATGAGCTACCCCACACCCTCGGTCAGCTTCATCAACTATCGCCACGAGCAGATGACCTATACCGACCAGGAGTTCAAGCTGGCGCACCGCGAACAGGTGATCTACTGCTGTTCCGAGGGCAGCGTGTACGACCCGGCGGAGGGTTGCCGCGTGCTCGGCGGCCCGGCACCGCAACCGCTGGCCGCGGTCGATCTCGGCCTGGACGAGGCCACCGGCGAGATCCGCGCGCTCGGCATGTACGGCGGCGACATGTTCGAGCGTTTCTTCGAGAAGTTCGCTTTCCAGCTCGAACTGCAGCACCAGGTCAGGGACATCCGCGCGCCGGTCGGTCCCGACACCGAGGTGCTGCCCCTCGGTACCTACAGCCTCAACACCAACGTCTGCTGAGCGCCCGGGTCAACCGGGACGGTGTACCCGCCCGGTGAGCAGCGCCGCGGCTTCGCCATGCCCTTGCAGGCGCGCCACGTCCGCCGGCGTCCTGCCGGCGCCGTCGGCCGCCGACGCTTCCGCGCCGGCATCCAGCAGCCGCCGCACGATCTCGGTATAGCCCCGCCCGGCCGCGATGTGCAGGGCCGTCGCGCCGGACTCTTCCCGGGCCTCGAGATTGGCGCGCTCCGAACCGAGCAGTGCATCCACCGCCGCCACATGGCCGGCGGACACTGCGCGCATCAGCGGCGTCCAGCCGTAAGCGTCGGCATCGGCCGCATCGGCCCCGGCATCGAGCAGCAGCTTGATCGCATCCGCGCGCCCCTTCGCCGCGCCGACGAGTAGCGGCGTCCAGCCGATGCGCGCCCGGGCGTTCGGGTCGGCGCCGGCCTCCAGCAGGAGTCGCGCCATGGCGACGTCACCCGCCGATACCGCGTACATCAGCGCCGTGCCCCCGTTGGCGTTGCGGTCGTCCACCCCGGCCCCGGCCGCCAGCAACTGCCGCGCCAGTGCGAGGTCGCCGTCGCCCGCGGCGTGCATCAGCCCGGTCTTGCCCTCGCTCGCGGGCGCCGCGTAATCATGCATGGTCTCGAGGCGGCCGTCCCAGCCGCGCGGGTCCACCGCCTCGGCCGGGAGCGCGGCCGCGATGCCCCCCAGGGCCAGCAGGAGCGCCACCGGCCGGGTGGCTGATCGGATCGTTGCAATCGCGCTCATCACGGCAAAGATGCCTCGAAAGAAATGAAAAGGCCAGTCCGGAAAATGAGCGGGGGCGCCAAGGCGCCCCCGCTCGGATCGTTGCTGACAGCAGGGCTCAGGTCGTGAGCGGCTGGCCCGCGCCGGCGCCCCTGGAAGCTTCCTTGGGGTTGCCGTGCTTCATGACCTCTTCGTACCACAGGTTGTGGTGGGCTTTCGCCCAGAGCTCGTCCACCTCGCCGCTGATCATGCCCTCCAGCGTGCCCTGGTTACCCAGGGTACCGAGATACATGTGGCCGAGGGAGAAGGCGATCAGGGCGACCCCGCTCACGGCGTGCGCGATGTGCGCCAGCTGCATGGTGCCGCGTTCCCAGCCGAAGTTCGGGAACAGCAGGAAGAAGCCGGAGACCAGCAGCACGATGCCGCCGAAGAACAGCAGCCAGTACCAGATCTTCTCGCCCGCGTTGACGAACCCGGCCGGCGGATGCTTGCTGCGATCGAAGTAACCGCCGCCCATCTTCAGCCAGGCGAAATCGTAGGCCTTGGGCAGGCTCTCCTTGATCCACGGCACCATCATCAGCACCAGGCCGACGGCGAAGGGCACGGCGAGCCAGTCATGGACCGGCTTGGCGACGTTCGCAAAGGCGGCAAACGCTTCCTTGCCCATCCACGGCATCATCACCGTGCGCCCGAACAACAGGCTCAGGCCGGTGATGCCCAGGATGATGAACAGGATGGCGGTGTACCAGTGGATGACCCGCTCGAACAGCGTCCAGCGGGTGATGGTGCGGCCGGAGCGCTGCTCCAGCTTTACCGTGCCCGCGATGAGGTGGAACAGGATGATGGCGCCGAGCACGGCCAACAGCCCGATGCCGCCATAGCGCATGATCGGGCCTTCGCGGACGGCGCGCCAGACCTCCCCTTCGCTCTGGATAAGGACGTTGGTTTCCTGTCCCGAGACCGCGGTGTAGCCCGCAGTGCCCTCGCGCGCCGCGCGCCAGAAGTCCCTGCGCTGCTGCTCTTCCTTCGCCACCGCAGCCGCCTCCTCCTGGGCCTGTTGCTGCTGGGCGAGGGCCTGGCCGGTCGTGTCGCTGGTCAGCAACATGCCGGTGAGGGGCAGGACCATTGATAACCCGAGGACGAGAGCCACCGTCCACAACGCGCGCCGGAGCTTGCGCTGCTTCCTTCCCTCGGTACCCGGTTGAGTTCTTTCGACCGTCACGTGGATTCCTCCCGTCGTGTAGGCTAGCTGGCTAGCGGTCGCGTTGCTTTTCCATGCGCTTGTCGAGTTCCGCCCTCAGTTCTTCCGACCTGAGGTCCTCGACCAGCGGATCGCTGGCACCCTTGTAGACACCCGGCTCGTACACAGTGACGTCGGAGCAGCCGGCGAGCGCCAGCAGGGCAGCCGCCGAAAGAGCCAGTGTGAGTGATTTCATCGTTGTTCTCCAGCTTCGGCGCGGGGCGGCCGGAGCCGCCCCGCCCCTTGGTGCAGCGCGCTCAGGCCTGCTTGTAAGCCGTCTCCCAGCCCCAGGTCTGCGGGCGGCCGCCGCGCTTCAGCACGCGCTCACGATAGATGTCGGCGACCATGTCGCCATCACCCGCCAGCAGCGCCTTGGTCGCGCACATCTCGGCGCACAGCGGCAGCTTGCCCTCGGCGATGCGGTTGCGCCCGTACTTCTCGTACTCCGTCTCGGAGTTGTCGGACTCGGGGCCGCCGGCGCAGAAGGTGCACTTGTCCATCTTGCCGCGAATACCGAAGGCCTCTTTCTGCGGGTACTGCGGCGCGCCGAAGGGGCAGGCGTAGAAGCAGTAGCCGCAGCCGATGCAGAGGTCCTTGTCGTGCAGCACGATGCCGTCGTCGGTGGTGTAGAAGCAGTCCACCGGGCAGACCGCAGCGCAGGGCGCGTCGGAGCAGTGCATGCAGGCCACGGAGATCGAGCTCTCGCCCGGCGCGCCGTCGTCGAGCGTAACCACGCGTCGACGGTTTACGCCCCAGGGCACCTCGTGCTCGTTCTTGCAGGCGGTCACACAGCCGTTGCACTCGATGCAGCGCTCGGAATCACAAAGAAACTTCATTTTCGCCATGGTGAGTTAACTCCTTACGCCGGGCGAATCTGGCAGAGGGACGTCTTGGTCTCCTGCATATTGGTGACCGAGTCGTAGCCATAGGTGAAGGCGTCGTTACACGCCGACCCACGCACGTACGGGTGCGTCCCTTCCGGATACTTGGAGAGCAGGTCCTTGCCTTCGAACCAGCCGCCGAAGTGGAACGGCGTGAACACCACGCCGCGGCCCACGCGTTCGGTGATCATGGCCTTGAGCTTGATCTTGCCGCCCTCCGGGCCGTCCATCCAGACCCACTGGCCGTCCTTGATGCCGCGGTCGTTCGCGTCCGCCGGGTGGATCTCGACGAACATGTCCTGCTGCAGCTCGGCCAGCCACGGGTTGGAGCGGGTCTCCTCGCCGCCGCCCTCGTACTCCACCAGGCGACCGCTGGTGTGGATCAGCGGGAAGTCCTTGGAGAAGTCCTGGGACTGGATCGAGGCGTACCGTGCCGGGAGGCGCCAGAAGGCCTTCCGATCCGGGTAGGTCGGGTACTGCTCGACCAGGTCGCGCCGCGACGCGTAGAGCGGCTCGCGGTGGACCGGGATCGGATCCGGGAAGTTCCAGACCTTGCAGCGGGCCTTGGCATTGCCGAACGGGGCGCAGCCATGCTCGATGGCGACGCGCTGAATACCGCCCGAGAGGTCGGTCTTCCAGTTCTTGCCCTCGGCGGCGACCTTCTCTTCCTCGGTCAGGTCGTCCCACCAGCCGAGCTGCTTCAGCATGTCGGCGGTGAATTCCGGATACCCATCCTGGATTTCCGCACCCTTGCTGTAGGAGTCCTCGGCCAGCAGGTTGACACCCTCGTACTCCACGCCGAACCGGGCGCGGAAGTTCAGGCCGCCTTCCTTCACATGCTTGCTGGTGTCGTACAGCACATGGGTGCCCGGATGCTTGAACTCCGGCGTGCCCCAGCACGGCCACGGCAGGCCGTAGGTGTCGCCGTCGCAGGGGCCGCCCTCGGCCTTCAGCGTGGTCGGGTTGAAGGTGTGCTTGTTCTCGAGGTGCAGCTTCAGCCGCTCCGGGCTCTGGCCGGTGTAACCGATGGTCCACATGCCGCGATTGATCTCGCGGGTGACATCCTCGACCAGCGGCTCGTTGCCGTTGACCTGGATGTTCTTGAACATCTGCTCGTGGAACCCGAGCTTCTTCGCCAGCATGTACATGATGGTGTGGTCGGGCTTCGACTCGAACAGCGGCTCGATGATCTTCTCGCCCCACTGCAGCGAACGGTTGGACGCCGTACGCGAGCCGTAGGTCTCGAACTGCGTGCAGGCCGGCAGGAGGTACATGCCTTCCTTCTTCCGGTCGGGCAGCACGGCGGTGTGGGTCGGATAGGGATCGACCACCACCACCAGATCGAGGTTCTCGAGCGCCTTCTTCTGCTCGGCGCCGCGAACCTGGCTGTTCGGGGCATGGCCCCACATGAAGAGGGCCTTCAGCGCCGACTTCTGGGACACGTTCTCGTCCGTCTCGTTGGCGCCGTCGAACCAGCGGGACACCGTGATGCCCTTCAGGTTCATGGCCGGCACCATCTTGTTGCCGTCGGCGTAGCTCGCCTGGTCGAAGCGGGACTTGATCCACTCGAAGTCGAGGCCCCAGACCCGCGCCCAGTGCTTCCACGAACCCTCGGCCAGGCCGTAGTAGCCCGGCAGGGTGTCGGCCAGCACGCCCAGGTCGGTGGCGCCCTGCACGTTGTCGTGGCCGCGGAAGATGTTGGCGCCGCCACCCGACTTGCCGACGTTACCCAGCGCCAGCTGCAGCACGCTGTAGAGGCGCGTGTTGTTGTTGCCGACGGTGTGCTGGGTGCCGCCCATGCACCACACGATGGTGCCGGGGCGATGCTCGGCCATGGTCTGGGCGGCCTTCTTGACCTCGTCGCCGGGGATGCCGGTGACGTTCTCGACCACGTCCGGGGTCCACTTGGCGGCCTCGGCGCGGATCTCGTCCATGAAGGCCACGCGCTGCTGGATGTACTCCTTGTCCTCCCAGCCGTTCTCGAAGATGTGCCAGAGCAGGCCGTAGATCAGCGGCACGTCGGTGCCCGGCCGCAGGCGCAGGAACTGGTCGGCGTGGGCGGCGGTGCGCGTGAAGCGCGGGTCGGCCACGATGACCCGGGCCCCGTTCTCCTTGCCGCGCAGCACGTGCTGCATCGACACCGGGTGGGCCTCGGCGGCGTTACTGCCGATGAAGAAGATGCACTTGGAGTTGTGCATGTCGTTGTAGGAGTTCGTCATCGCGCCGTAGCCCCAGGTGTTGGCCACACCGGCGACGGTCGTCGAGTGACAGATGCGGGCCTGGTGGTCGACGTTGTTCGTGCCCCACATGGCCGCCATCTTGCGATACAGGTACGCGCCCTCGTTGCTGAACTTCGCCGAGCCGACCCACATCACGGAGTCGGGGCCGTACTGCTCGCGAATACCCGTCAGGCGGTCGCCGATCTCGTCGATGGCCTGGTCCCACGTCAGGCGTTCCCACTTGCCGTTGACCATCTTCATCGGGTACTTCAGGCGGCGCTCCCCGTGACCGTGCTCACGCACCGAGGCGCCCTTGGCGCAGTGCGCGCCGAGGTTCAGCGGGGAGTCGAAGTCCGGCTCCTGGCCGGACCAGACGCCGTTCTGCACTTCTGCAATCACGCCGCAGCCCACCGAGCAGTGGGTGCAGATCGAGCGCTTGACTTCGACCGGGCCGCTGACGAACTTGCGCTCGACGGCGTTGGCCTGGGAGCGCTTCATCATGGCCGGCGGCAGGGCGGTCGCGATCGCGCCGGCGCCGAGCGCCAGGCCGGTGCTGCGCAGGAAGGCGCGACGATCGACCGCGCGACCGAGCACGCCGCTCAGGGCGCCTGTCGTATTCGAGGAATGGTTGGATTTCTTGGTCAGCTTCATCGCCGATTCTCCGCTTTGTGACCGGTGGGGGTACGCATCCAATCCCGGGGGATCAGATACGGGCCCTCTGGTAGTAGGTCCGGATGTGCGGCGTCTCGTGGTAGCCCTTGCTTGGCTCGGGCTTGGACACCGGGGCCTCCACGACGGGGGCCGCGACCGCGTTACCGGTAGCCATGGCGACTGCGGTGGCGCCGCCCGCCATCGCAATACCCTTCAGGAACCGGCGCCTGCCGTTAGTTTCCGCTTTTGCTTTCAGGCTCATTGTGCTCTCCACTTGAGTCCGCTCCAATCGAACTGATCCAACTCAGCTCACGCTCGGCTTCGCCGTCGGCGTCGCCAGGAATTCGCTGAGATACCGTTTCTCTACCTGGATGAACTGTTCCCCGAGCTGGCCCACCGCACGGTAGAACCGCGCCGACGGGGCCTGCTGCATATCGCGGAAGAACCGGCCCATCCAGGGCGAAATGTGTCGGTCGAAGAAGCCGGCCTGCGACTCGAGGGTCGCGGGCTCTTCGCCGGTGATGATCATGGCCATCACGTCGCACAGGGCGGCGGCGTGATCCTCGGGCTCGCTCACGCCGTCCTGGCGCTCGAAACCGAGGAAGCGCAGCTCGTCGCGAAGCCGCGCCAGGGGCTTTTCCATCAGGAATCCAGTGAGGTACCACGAGCCGTAGGGCACCAGTTCGCCCCGGCCGACGCCGATGAACAGGTCCTGGTACTCGTCGGCAAGCTCCGCCGGCGAGCTGCGGCCGGAGGCCTGGGCGAGCATCCGCCAGGCAGCGCCGACCAGGTCGTCGCTCTCCGCCCCCTCGGCGTTGATCTCGCCGAGAACGCTGAGGAGCCGCTCGTCCGGGGACCGCCCGAGCAGCTGGGCCAGCAGGCTCCAGGTGTTGGCGCGCAGCTGGTCCTCGGCAGTCACGGCCGGTGCCGTCCCGCCCTGCGCTGCGTCCATCCCCAGCTCCGCGCTGGCCTCGGTCATCGTGTGCTCTTGGTTTTCACTATGGTCATTCATTTGCAACTATCAGGCCAGTGTTTATTGGAAAATCGGCGCCAGGAAGGACTAATACGCAGAGCTCTCGCCGCGCCTCTCTCATCGAGTGAGACTTTTTGTCACCCCAATAGGTTATTTTTGTACCAGGCTTGGCCTCAAGCCATCGGCGGGCCGCCGCCCTGCCGGCCGGACTTGAACATGTCTTTCACCCGGCAGTGATCGCACATCTGCAGGCGCCGCTTCGAGGCCTCGTCCTGGAACATCCAGTGCCCCTCCAGCTTTTTCAGCATGTTGTCGAGGATCGACTGGGTGGCGAAAGGCTTGCCGCAGGAGATGCAACAGAACGGCTGCTCTTCATGCAGCACGCGGGGCTGCTGGCGCAGCTCGGCGTCGAACAGGAAGCGCGGTTTCAGGGTGATCGCATCCTCGGGGCAGGCCTTCTCGCACAGGCCGCACTGGACGCAGTTCCATTCCGTGAACTTCAGCTGCGGCAGGTCGCCGCCGGCGTTGATGGCCGCCACCGGGCAGACACTGGCGCAGCTCATGCACAACGTACAGGCGTCCCGGTCCACCCGGATCTCGCCGAAAGGCGCCCCGGCCGGCAGGTCCACGGTCTTGCGCGGCGACGGGGCGTGGCGGTAGAGATGCTCGATCACCAGCCGCAGGATGCCCCGCTTGTCGTCGGGGCAGGCGAACTTGGCCGGCTTGCACACGGCGCGCTCCGGCAGGGCCTGCCACCAGGCCTCCGGATCCGCCTCCGCCGCCGCGGTGTCGATCACCGTCAGGCTGGCGGGCGCATAGCCCATCCCTTCCAGCAGGGCGCGACCGAAGCCGACCTGGGTCCGCAACTCGCCGACCATGCGGGCCGGAGCGCCCCGGGTCACGGCGATCACGACGGCGCGGGCCCCGTAGGCCAGCGTGGCCAGCCAGGCGTCCAGCCCGAGCGAGCCGATCTCCTCGATCTCGACGGGCAGGATGTTCTCCGGCATCGCCGGGCCGAGCCGGTTCTCCAGCGCGTCGCGCGACCAGGCGTCGTGCAGCAGTAGCACCGGGTCGCTGCCGCCCGCGGCGGCAAAACCCGCCAGCAACTGCTTGAGGTGGCCCAGGAGGTCGTTGACCGCCGGGAAGGCATAGCTCATCGCCCCGCTCGGGCAGGCCGCGACGCAGCTGCCGGCGCCCTGGCAGAGGTAGGGGTCCACGCTCACCTTCTCGCCGATCGAGGTGATGGCGATGGTCGGGCAGGCGTCGATGCAACGGGTGCAGCCCTTCAGGCCGCTGTTGCCATGGGCGCAAATCGAAGGGTCATAGTTGAAGTACTTCGGCTTTTCGAACTCGCCGCGCATTTCCGGGATCTCGGCCAGCGCCCGCTCCAGCGCGCCCTCGCTGCCCCCGCCGGCGTAGTAGCCCACGGGCGGCACCTCGTGCGGCAACAGCGGCGGATCGCACAGGTCGAGCACCAGGTCGAAATGGGGCGTGGCCGCCCCGGCGGCTTCGGCCAGCGAGACGGTGTCATCGCCGGTGGCGAGATTGACGAGGAACCGGCCCAGGCGGCCCTCGACCGAGGGCCGGCCGCCGCGCACGACCACGAACTCGTCCACCTTGGACGGCTCCGGCGCCGTGTCCCCGGGGACCAGGAGGGTGCTGGGCACCGCGGCGCCCAGGCGCCGCGCCGCCGCCAGCGCCGCCTCTTCTTCGCCGATAATGACGAGGCGGCCGCTGGACTGGTAGGTCACGATCGAAGTCGGCGCGCCCTCGATCAGGGCGGGCTGCGCCAGCACCTGGGCGCGGGCGCGCCCGGCCTCGGTCGTGGCAGGAAGCTCAAGCGTCACGTTGCTTATCCTCGCTGGTGTCTGGTCCTGCGGCAGGCTCCTCGCCCGCCCCCTCGGCAGGCTCGTCGGGCGGCGCCGCGGCCTCCGTGTCCCCGGAGTCGTCCGTCGCGGCAGCCACTGCCGCAGCTTCGCCCTCGGCCGCCTCAAGCTGCTTCTTCAACAACTGCTCCGCGGCATGCTTCATATCGGCAGTAATGATGTCGCCGAGCACGGGGAAGCTGGTGTAGTCGTCGATGTAGTCGTCGAGCTCGCAGATATAGTTGAACTTCTGGCTGCGGAACAGCTTGCGCAGCGCCTGCTTGCGCAGCGCACCGCTGACCTTCGGCGACATGAAGCCGCTGTAGTCCGAGTTCTCGTCCAGCGCCTCGAGCGGCGGCAACGCTTCCTCGCCCGGCGGCTCCGCTGCGGCCTCGTCCGTCCCGGCCGGCGGCGCGGTCTCCTCGGGTGCGGGCGCGGGCTCTTGCGCCGGGGCTTCCCGGCGGCGCGCGGCCTCGTCCGCCTTGAGCCGCGACCAGCGGTTCAGGAAGGCTTCGTCGGCGGGCTTCTCCTCCGGCGCCGGCTCGGGCTCCGGAGGCGTCCAGAAGGGTTTCTCGTTCATAGGGTCACTGCGGGCTGTCGCCGGTCCAGTCTTCGCGCTTGCGCTTGCGTTTCGGCCGCGGCTTGAAGTGGGTCATGACGAACTCCTCGAGCTGCCCGACAACCTCGGGCGGGATCGGCACGGAGAAGACCTTGTAGTCCGCCTCGACCGCACTGGTCGATTCGGCATGGTCGGCGGTGACGTCGATCGGTTCGAGCTCGCCGTTCTCGTCCTCGCTGCAGACGATGAACAGCGACGGGCGGGCCCCCGTCAGGTTGAACCAGTAGGTTTCGGCGGCGTCCCGATAGAGCTCCAGGCGCAGGCCGTCCCACAGGTACTGGGTCGCATCCTCGCTGTCGCGCAGCGGGACCCGCCGTGCCTCGCCGGCGGCGAAACGCTCGCCCACCAGCACGGCCACGCCTTCCCAGTTGACCAGGTTCCAGCCCGAACGCTGGATAAGCTTGCGCGCCAGCACGACGCCGACGGGAATGCTGAGCTGTGGTGTAGGTCGCATAAGAATCCGCTGAACTCGGGGGCCGGACAATGCAGGGGGCCGGACCGGCAAGGGTACCAGCTTGCCCCGCGACCCGCTCGGCCGGCAGCGGACCAGGTCCGGACCGCAGAAGGATACGGAATGTTTCTTGCATGACTCAAGCACCGGGGCGCGCTCGCGAGGCCCCCGCCGGCAACCCCCGGAGGGATGGAGATGGCGACATTCGAAGACCGGCTGGAAGACGTCGCAGCCGAAGCCGCCGCCGGTCGCCGGCCGGACGAGGAGCTGCCGCGTTTCATGAGCGTGCGGCAGGTGGCGCGCTACCTGCAGGTCAACGAGAAAAAGATCTATGCCCTGGTGGCCGACGGTATCATCCCGGCCAGCAAGGTTACGGGCAAATGGCTGTTTCCCCGGGACCTGGTGGACCAGTGGCTGCTGGAATCGAGCCATGGCGGCCTGCTGGCGGACCGCATGCTGCTGGCCGGCAGCGACGACCCGCTGATCTACCGGGTCATCATGCAGATTGCCAACGAGGTCCAGGCCAAGGCGCTGATCAGTTACACGTCCACCGGGACCCAGCTCGGCCTGTCGCTGCTGGCGCGGCGCCGGGCGGACATCTGCGGAATTCACTGGGGACCGGCCGAGGAGAGCCGCCAGCGCCATCCCGCCCTCCTGCGCCAGTACCCCCAGCATCACGACTGGGTGCTGGTGCGGGGCTTCCTGCGCGAGCAGGGCCTGATGGTTGCCCCGGCCCTGGCGGGCAGCGACCCCGAGGAACTGTTCTCCCGCGACAAGCAATGGGTAATGCGCCAGGAGGGCGCCGGATCGCGGCGCTTCCTGCAGGAACTGATCGCCCGCCACGGCCTCGACCCGGCCTCGCGCCGGGGCTCGACGCGCGCTTACTCGGAGCGTGACGCCGCCTCCGCCATCGCGATGGGCTACGCGGACGTCGGCATCGGCGTCCGCGCTGCCGCCACCGAGTTCGGGCTGGACTTCATGCCCATCGGCTGGGAAGCCTTCGACTTCGCCATGCACCGGCGCATGTTCTTCCGCACCCTGTTCCAGAAGATGGTGGATTACCTGCGCGGCTCGGAGTGCCACCGGCTGGCCCAGAAATTCGGCGGCTACGACTTCAGCGAGACCGGCAACCTGGTCTGGCCGGTGTAGCTGCCACGGCGCCCGCCCTGCGGCGGGCGCCATGGCCCGCAAGTCAGGCGAGCTCGAGCTTTCCGTCGATCACCTGGTGCACGCCGAGCCCGGGCAGCTCGAGCGTGACTTTCGCCGCGACGCTGTCGCCGGCGCCGAGCTGGCCCGCTTCGACCGCCGCGCGGACCGCCTGCTCGATTTCCCGTTGGGAGGTGATACCGACGACTTTCAGGAACTTGCGGATCTCGAGGTTGAACTTGTCCTCGTTCAATGCGCTCATGGCTGTACTCCTTCAGGTTGGGTTCGTGGTCGGATGCGGGCGCTGAGCCGGCCGGCTCAGGCCGTGTCGTTGTCGTGACCGCCGCCGGGCAGGCGGCGTTCGAGCGTTTTGCGGGATACGCCGAGCCGGCGTGCGGCCGCGGACTTGTTGCCGCCGACGGCGCGCAGCACCCGCGCCATGTGATGCTGCTTGACCTGCTCCAGGGTCCAGTCGAGCGGATACGCCCCGCTGTCGACCGGGTCGGGCTCCGGCAGGATGCGGAGCTGGTCCAGGGCCAGCCCGCCGAGCATCAGGCTGCGCTCGATGAAGTTCTTCAGCTCGCGGACGTTGCCGGGCCAGCGGTAACGCTGCAGGCGCTGCATGGCCTCGGGCGTCAGCGGCAGCGGCGCCACGCCGAGCGTGGCGGACAGGCGCCCCATGAAATGCGCCGCGAGCACGGCGATGTCCTCGACCCGGTCGCGCAGGGGCGCCAGGTTGACCTGCGCCACGTTGAGCCGGAAATAGAGGTCCTCGCGGAAACGTCGCTCCTGCACCAGGGCCGGCAGTTCGTGCTGCGTCGAGGCCAGCACGCGCACGTCCACCGGCACCTCGCGGTCGCCGCCCACGGGACGCAGCGCGCCCTCCTCCAGCACCCGCAGCAGCTTTACCTGCAGCGAGAACGGCATCTCGCTGATTTCGTCGAGATACAGCGTGCCGCCGCGCGCCGCCACGAACAGGCCCTCGCGCTCCTGGTGGGCGCTAGTGAAAGCGCCCTTGGTGTGGCCGAAGAGTTCGCTCTCCAGCAGCTCCGGCGCGATCGCGCCGCAGTTGACCGCGACGAACTGCCCGCGGCGCATGCTCAGCACGTGCAGCCACCGCGCCACCAGTTCCTTGCCGGTGCCGGTCTCCCCCTCGATCAGCACCGTGCCCGGCAGCGGCGCGATGCGCTGGACCAGGTCGCGCACCTCGCACATCTGGGGACTGTCCCCAACCAGGTCGCGGTCCCGCACGATGCCGTCCCGCGCCTGGAGCCGGGGCGCCGCAGCCGGCTCGGCCGCCTGGACGCCGAGGCGCCGCAGGGCCTCGAGCAGGGCGTCCAGCTCCAGCGGGCGGGTCAGTACCGCCGCCGTCCGGCCGGCCAGCGCCTGCTGCAGGCCGGGCGCCTGGCCGGGCTCGGCCAGCACGGCGGCGCGGACCTGCACGCCCTCGCGCGCCAGTTCGTCCAGCCAGTCCACTGCGGCCGCGTCCGGCAGCTCGGCATTCACCACCAGGAAGCCGAAATGGCAGCGCGCCATCAGCTGGCTGGCCTTCAGCGCGCCCTCGGCGGAATCCACCAGCGCCACGTGGCGGCGCATGGCCTGGCGCAGCTGGCTGCGGAAATCGGGACCGCCGCCGACGATGAGCACCGACGCGCCCCTGAGGTCACTGGCCTGGTTGTCTGCTGCGAGTTGCAAAAGGTTGTTCCCGTGGAAGGCGGTGCCTTGGCAAGAGGGTGGCGAAGGCTAACTGGTGCGTCAGAATTGCGCAAGGCGCCCGGAGAGCCGGCGCAAAATGTCGCACTGCGTCAGATTTTCCCCTGGATGCAGGGACTGGGCTCGGCCATGGTAACCGATCCTTACCGCAAGTGCCCTGATGGCACTGGCTTTGCATGATCCAGGTACCCGGCCCCACCCGGGCGCGCCAGCCGGCGCGCCTGACTCCGGCAGCAGGAAATATCCGCCGACACGATGAATGACTTTTCCGCCGCTTTTGCCATGGCGGCCCAGCTGGTTTTGAGCCTCGACCCGGAACTGGTCGAGATCGTGCTGCTGTCCCTTTATGTGAGCCTGTCGTCGGTGGCCCTGGCGGCGCTGTTCGGGCTGCCACTGGGGGCCACCGTCGGCATGCTGCGCTTTCCCGGCCGGCGCGCCGTCATCGTCATGATGAACGCACTGATGGGCCTGCCGCCGGTGGTGGTCGGGCTGGTGGTGTACATGCTGCTGTCGCGTGCGGGGCCGCTCGGCGAGTTCGGGCTGCTGTTCACGCCGACCGCGATGATCATCGCGCAGTTCATCCTGGTGGCGCCGATCGTCAGCGCCCTGTCCCGCCAGGTGGTGGAAGACCTGCACGAGGAATACGGCGAGCACCTGCGCTCGCTCGACGCCGGGCCGCTCGACAGCGTCGCCACGCTGTTGTGGGACGGGCGTTTCCGCCTCCTTACCGCGGTCCTGGCCGGCTTCGGCCGCGCCATCGCCGAGGTCGGCGCCGTGCTCATCGTCGGCGGCAACATCCTGCATCACACGCGCGTGATGACCACCACCATCGCGCTGGAGACCAGCAAGGGCAACCTGGCCCTGGCCCTGGCGCTCGGCATGATCCTCATCGTGCTCGCGGCCGCGGTGAACGCCGCGGCCAGCATCCTGGCCGGCATGGGGGAGCGGCAGCATGGCTGAGGTCCGGGCAACCCACGACAGGCGCGCGGCCAGCACGGACCAGGCGCCAGCCGCGCATCCCCTCATGCCGCTCGAGGTGCACGGGGTCGGCTTTGCCGCCGGCGGCAAGCAGATCATCGACAACGTCAGTTTCACCATTCGCGGCGGGGCGCGCACCGTCATTCTCGGCCCCAACGGCTCGGGCAAGAGCCTGCTGCTGCGGCTGCTGCACGGGCTGCTGGCCCCGGCGTCGGGGCGCATCAGCTGGGCCGGGTTGAGTCCCGCGCGGGCACGGCGGCGGCAAGGCATGGTCTTCCAGCGCCCGGTGATGCTGCGACGCTCGACCCTGGCCAACCTGACGCATGCCCTGGCAGTGCATGGCATGCCGCGCGCCCAGCGCAGGGAGCAGGCCCGCCGTGCGCTTGCCGTGGCCGGCCTGGAAGACCGGGCGCGGCAGCCCGCCCGGACCCTGTCTGGTGGCGAGCAACAGCGTCTTGCGATCGCCCGCGCCTGGGCGCTCGAGCCCGAGGTGCTGTTGCTGGACGAGCCCACTGCGAATCTCGACCCGGAAGCGACTGCGGCGATCGAGGCGCTGGTGCGCGCCGTCGAGGCGCGCGGGACACGGATCATCATGACCACGCATGACATCGGCCAGGCGCGGCGACTTGCCACCGAGGTCATGTTCCTGCATCGCGGCCGCCTGCTGGAGCACGATGCAGCGCATGCCTTCTTCGCCGGCCCCGCGACGCCGGCCGCCGCCAGCTTCATCGGCGGCGGCCTGCCGCTCTGAGACGGCACGCAGCCGGCACCAAAAATCCTTAACATTGCCGGCCGGCCCGCTATCATGCAGACCCCATGGACGCGCAAGACACACGACTGCCCATCACCGCGGTGATCCTCGCCGGCGGCCGCGCCACGCGCATGGGCGGCCAGGACAAGGGCCTGGTGCAGCTCGCCGGGCGGCCCATGATCGCCCATGTGCTGGCGGCGCTGGCGCCGCAGGTGGAATGGCTGGTGGTCAACGCCAACCGCAACCTCGATCGCTACGCCGGCTTCGGCTGGCCCGTGGTGCGCGACGACGACACCGGCTTCCTCGGGCCGCTGGCGGGGCTGGCGGCAGGGATGCGCGCGGCCTCCACGGCGCTGGTCATGACCGCGCCGTGCGACTGCCCGATGCTGCCGCCCGACCTGGCGCCGCGCCTGCGCGACGCACTCGAACGGGAGGACGCGGAAATCGCCGTGCCGCATGACGGCGAGCGCCTGCAGCCCGTGTTCATGCTGGTCAAACGCGAGCTCAGGGACAGCCTCGAGACCTACCTCTCCAGCGGCGGCCGCAAGATCGACCGCTGGTTCGAGCACCATCGCCTCGCGGAAGTGGATTTCTCGGACCGGCCGGACACCTTCGTCAACGTCAACGACCCGGATGAGCGGCGCGCCGTCGAGGCGCAGCTCGCAGCCGCAGGAATCACGCGATGAAACACCAGAACCCCGGCTGCGGCGGCGGCCACGACGACCCGGCGCAGCCCCTGCATGAGGCACTGGCGCGGATCACGGCGGCGATCCGCCCGGTGGAGGGTTTCGAGTGCGTAGCCACGCGCGACGCCCTGGACCGCGTGCTCTACGCGCCGGTGCATTCCTCCGTCGACGTGCCCGCGTACAGCAACTCCGCCATGGACGGCTACGCCCTCGCCGGGGCCGGCCTGCCCACCGCGGGCGAGCGCGCCTTTCGCGTCATCGGCGCCGCGTTCGCCGGGCATCCCTTCGCCGGCACGGTCGGCGACGGTGAGTGCGTGCGCATCATGACCGGCGCGCCCGTGCCCGACGGCGCCGACACGGTGGTGATGCAGGAACGTGTGCGCCGCGAGGGCGACGATGCGCACATCGGCGCCGGCCACCGGCCCGGCGACAACGTGCGCATGGCGGGCGAGGACCTGAAGGCCGGGGCCGTGGCGCTGGAGCCGGGCGTGCTGCTGCGCCCGGCCCACCTCGGCCTGGTCGCCTCGCTGGGCATCGGGGAAGTAAAAGTGCGCCGCCGCCCGCGCGTGGCGTTCTTTTCCACCGGCGACGAACTGGCCTCCATCGGCGAGCCGCTCGGCCCGGGCCAGATCTTCGACAGCAACCGCTACACCCTGTTCGGCATGCTGACCCGCCTCGGGGTCGAGGTCATCGACCTCGGCGTGGTGCGCGACACGCGCGAGGACCTGGAGCAAGCCTTTCACCTCGCAGCGGCGCAGGCCGACGCCATCATCACCTCCGGGGGCGTGTCCGTGGGCGAGGCCGACTTCGTCACCGAGACGCTGGACAAGATCGGCGACGTCGGGTTCTGGACCGTGGCCATCAAGCCGGGGCGGCCGGTGGCCTTCGGCCGGGTCCAGGGCGCGCTGTTCTTCGGCCTGCCCGGCAACCCGGTCTCGGTGATGGTGACCTTCTACCAGCTGGTGCAGCCGGCGCTGCGCATTCTCTCGGGCGTCGCCGCGCCCGAGGCCCCGGCGCTGGTCACCGCGGTGCTGGAGTCACGGCTGAAGAAGAAGCCGGGGCGGCGCGAGTTCCAGCGCGGGGTGCTGCGGACTGCGGCGGACGGCAGCTATCGCGTCGAGACGGCGGGCAGGCAGGGGTCGGGCATCCTGCGCTCCATGGCGCACGCCAACTGCTTCATCGTCCTGCCGGAGGATTGCGGCGACAAGGACGCAGGCTCGCAAGTGACGGTGCAACCCTTCACCGGCCTGTGCTGAGCCGCGCCCCGAAGGAGCGCGGCCCAGCCGGATTGCGCGCCTTTGACCAGTCAGAAATGAAATGCAGCCCGCCCGATGAGGATGTCGGGCGACTCGTCGCCCACGACCTGCCCATCCACTACGGCATCGCTGTCCTGCACGTCCACCATGATGTAGTTCAGCATGAAGCGCACGTTCGGGTTGGCGTAATAATTCACGCCGACTGAAATGTTGTCCTGCTCACCGCCCTGGAAACCGGAGTCGTTCAGGTCGATGCTGCTATAGCGCAGCGCCAGTTCCCATGCGCCCCGTGCCGGGTCGCCGGGCGTGATGCCACGGAAGCGGCCGCCACGATACCCGCGCGTCTCGCCCGTGAGCATCCACGACCCGTGCACGTACCAGCCTGAGAAATCGGGCTCAGCGCCCGCGCTGCGGCCTACGCCGACGCCGAGATACTCCCCCTGGACCATCAACGGCCCGGACTGGAATGCCGCCTCGAAGCCATACTTGGTGGTGCTCTCGACGTCGCTGATGCTGCCCGTGTCGATCAGCCGGTTGCCGTCGGCGCGGGCCTCGGGACGGTCGGAGAAACGCGCGCTGGCGTAGTCGCGCACGTCCTCGTAAGCCACGGACAAGCCCAGGTGTAACAGGCCCGCATCGAGTTGCGGCGCGTACATGAAGCGCGCGCCGATGCCGATGGGATCGTCGCCCGGCTCGTTATCGCCAATGGCGCGGCCGTAGACCATGCCCTGGAAGCCCAGGGCGCCGCTGAAATAGTCGTAACCCAGGCCCAGCCGATAACCGTCCACCAGGGCGTTGGAGGGCGATGGCCGCTCGATGAAGGGCATGGTATTGGTGCTGGACAGCTCCTCCATGCCCTGGGGCACTTTGGTGTGGCCGATGTTCAGCGTGCCGCCACGCCAGTTCCGCCGCAGGACCACGTCCTGCGCGCTGGTGTCGTTCTCGGCGAAGTCGTATTCGATGACCGCCGACCAGTCGTCCGTGAGCACGCCCTGCATCCCGATGCGGGTGCGGCGCACGTTGAACCCGTCATCCAGGTCGAGTTCGTCGTTGTCGTGGATGCCGTAATCCAGGTGCAGGCGGCCGCGTAGCTCGAACTCGGGGGCCGCAGCAGCAGCGACCGGGTAATAAGCCAGCGCGGCGCCGAGCATCGTGCACAGCGCAACGTGCAAGGTTGTTTGTTTCATCTTGGGATTCCCTCTTGCTCCGTCTATGGGCCGAGCGCGCAGGAGAGAACACGCCGCGTCATTCGGCGTGAGCGCTCGGGAAAAACAGTTGCTCGCCGCGCACTTTGAAATCCGCAATTGCCGACTGGCCGGCGGCGGACACCAGCCACTCGTGCCAGGCCCGCGCCAGGTCGTGCTTCAGGTGGGGCAGCCGCTCGGGGCTGAGCAGCAGGCTGCCGTACTGGTTGAACAGCGCCGGGTCGCCCTCGAACACGATCTCGAGGTCCCGGCGGTTGGCAAAGGCGATCCAGGTGCCGCGATCGGCCAGCACGTAGGCGTCCATTGCCGCGGCGGAGTTCAGGGTCGCGCCCATGCCGCTGCCGAGCTCGCGATACCAGCTGGCTTTCGGCAAGCCGCCGGCCGACTCCCAAATGCGCTGTTCTGCGCGGTGGGTGCCGCTGTCGTCGCCACGGGAGGCGAAGATCGCTTCGTTGGCGCGGATCATCCGGAAGGCCTCGGCCACCGTGCTGGCGGCCTTGACGCCGGCGGGATCGCCGGCCGGCCCGATGACCACGAAGTCATTGTACATCACGTCGCGGCGCTCGGCGGCATAGCCTTCCGCCACCATCTGCTCCTCGCCAGCCGTGTCGTGGACCAGCAGGCAATCGGCGTCGCCGTTGCGGGCGATGGCAAATGCCTGGCCGGTGCCCACCGCCACCACGCGGACGTCGATGCCGGTAGCGCTGCGGAATAGCGGGACGAGATGAGAGAACAGGCCGGTGTTTTGCGTCGACGTCGTGGAGGCCAGTACGATGAAGCGGCCGTCTTGCGCGGACACGACACCACTTGCGCCAGCCAAAAGGCAGGCAACCACGAGCAGCCAGGGGCGCAGGCGAAAGCGGTCCAAGAGGCCCTCCGCGAGTTCGCGTCGATTACAATGGCCCGTCCCGCCAGGCCAACCGGAACGCAATTATGACCGAACGCAGCTTCGTCCCGCTCAACATCGCCGTGCTGACCGTTTCCGACAGCCGCGGCGAGGCCGAGGACAAGTCCGGCAAGCTGCTGGTCGAGCGTCTCGGCAAGGCCGGGCACCATTGCCACGAGAAGCGCATCGTGCGCGACGACGTCTACCAGATCCGCGCCTTGGTCTCGGCCTGGATCGCGGACCCCCAAGTACACGCCATCATCACCACCGGCGGCACCGGGGTGACCGGGCGTGACGGCACCCCGGAAGCCGTGCAGCCGCTGCTGGACAAGACCCTGGACGGCTTCGGCGAGATCTTCCGCATGATCTCCTGGCAGCAGATCAAGACCTCGACCATCCAGTCGCGCGCCGTCGCCGGCGTGGCCAACGGCACTTACGTGTTCTGCGTGCCAGGCTCCTCGGGCGCCTGCGCCACGGCCTGGGACGAGCTCATCGAGGCGCAGCTGGACAAGCGCACGCGGCCCTGCAACCTCGTGGACCTGATGCCGCGGCTGCTGGAGACATGAGCCAAGCGCAGCGCATGCTGCTGGTCGGCACCCAGAAAGGCCTGTTTATCGCCCGGCCCGATGGCGACGGCTGGACCCTGGACGGGCCGCACATCGCGGGCTACGAGATCATCCACTGCTGCGCCCCGCCGCACGAGCCAGGCGTGATCTACGCTGCGGCAAGCCACAAGATCTGGGGTGCGCACATCTACCGCAGCGAGGACGGCGGGCGCAGCTGGGCGTCGCTCCCGGGAGCCCCGCAACATCCGGCCGGCCTGCACAATACGGCACTGAGGTCGATCTGGTACCTGGCCGCGGCCCCCGGGGGGCGGCTGTACGCGGGCATCGACCCGGCCGGGCTGTTCTACAGCGACGACCGCGCCGCCAGCTGGCATCCCGTCACGGCGCTCAACGAGCACCCGACGCGCGACACCTGGGAGCCTGCGCGTGGCGGCTTCTCGATGCACTCCATCCGCATCGACCCGGCCAACCCGGACCGGATGTGGGTCGCGGTGTCGGCGGGCGGGGTTTATCGCAGCGAGGACGGCGGCGCCAGCTGGACGCCGGCCAACGCCGGGGTGCGGGCCGAGAACCTGCCCAACCCGCTGCCGGAAACCGGCCACAACGTCCACCGGCTGGTGCTGCATCCCCGGCGCCCGGAGCGCCTCTATCGGCAGTGCTACCACGGCACCTGGCGCAGCGACGACGGCGGCCGCAGCTGGGTCGAGATCACCGCCGGCCTGCCGGGCAACTTCGGCTACGCCATCGCCGTGGACCCGCGCGACCCCGAGACGCTCTACCAGGTGCCGGAGGCCGACTCGCATATGCGCACCGTGGTCGACGGCCGGCTGCGGGTGTACTGCAGCCGCGACGCCGGCGCCAGCTGGGCTGCCATGAGCAACGGCCTGCCGCAGAGCCATGCCTGGGTCACGGTGCTGCGCGAGGCCATGGATGCCGACGCCGAAAACGGCGTGTATCTCGGCACCTCGGGCGGGCACCTGTTCGCGAGCCGCGACGGCGCGCGCAGCTGGCACCTGGCCGCAGGCTTCCTGCCGCGCATTCTGTCGGTGCAGTCGGTGGGCGACGCGGCATGAGCGGTGCCGACCTGCTGGAACTGCTGGGCGCGCGCGAGGGCATCGTCTGCGCCACCGGCGCCGGCGGCAAGAAGAGCGTGCTGTTCGCCATCGCGGCGCGGCATGCCGGGCGCGTCGCCTTCACCACCACCGTGCGCACCCTGCCGCCGCCGGAGGCGCTGGGCGGACAGGTCGTCCTCGCAAACGAGGACCAGCTGGAAGAAGAGCTGCGCGCGCTCGGGCCGCAACCTTTCGTCCCCTATGCCTGTGCCGGGGACAAGCCGGGCCGCCTCGCCGCCGTACCCGGCGCCCGCATCACGGCGCTGCACCGTGCGCTCGGCTTCGATGTCACGCTGGTGAAGGCCGACGGCGCGCGCATGCGCTGGGTCAAGGCCCCGGCGCCGGACGAGCCGGTGCTGCCGCCCGGCACCACCACGCTGCTGCCGGTGATGTCGGCGCGCGCGCTCGGCGAACCGCTCGGGGAGCGCATCGCGCACCGCGTCGAGCGAATCGCGGAACTCGTCGGCATCGCGCCCGGCGAACCTTTCACCCCGGCCTGCGCGGCACGCTTGCTGGCGAGCCCGGATGGCCTGCTGAAAGGCTGCGGAGACGCCAGGGATGCGGGGAACATCCGGGTGGTGCCGGTGATCAACATGGTGGACGACGCGGAGAAGCTCGCGCTGGCGACGGCCACTGCCGAGGCCGCGCTGGAGTTGACTGACCGCTTCGAGCGGGTAGTGTTGATGAGACTGAACCGGCCCGAACCCGTGGTCGCCGTCATCGGAGCCCGCTGAGTGAGCACCGTCACCGTACAGATTCCGCCGCCGCTGCGGCCCTTCGCCGACCAGGCCGCCGCGCTCGAAATCGAGGCAACGACCGTGGGCGAGGCGCTGGCGCGCATCGGCGCCGGGCGCGAAGCGCTGATCTCGCGCGTGCTGACGCCCGAAGGGGAACTTCGACCCTACGTGAACGTGTTCGTCGGTGCGCGCAATGCCCGTCACCTGGACGGGCTCAGCACGCCGCTCGACGACGGCGACGTGGTGGCGATCATCCCCGCAGTCGCGGGGGGCTGAAACCTGGCGGCGGCCGAGGCGGCCGCTAGAAATCCATCAGCATGTTCGAGTTTCGCGCCAGCTTGTGCTTCTCGCGCTCGGCGCGCGCCCGCAGGCTGGCGAACAGCTCTTTCTGCTCCGGCGTGCCGCTCTTGGCTTCCAGCCGCAGGTACAAGCCCTCCAGCCACGCCAGCACTTCCAGCCCGAGGCCGAGCAGCTCGTCGGGATCCGCTTTCTCGTGCAGCGCTTCCTTGATGCGGGCATGGATCCCCGTGTCGTTGATGGTGAAGGGATCCCATTCCTTCAGCGCCGGGTCTTCCGCGCGGTGGCTGAAGCTGCGGACGCTTTCGGCCAGTTCCTTTTCCCGCTCGCTCATGTACTCCAGCATCATGCGCGAGCGGCCCTTGGCGGTGCGCCCGGCCAGCTCCGCGTAGGCATCGGCCAGCCCCTCGTGGAACTCTTCGATATAGGACATGACTTCGCCGGTCTGGTTGAATCTCATGCGGGGCTCCCGTCTCAGGGCCGTTCCTGTTCCATTTCCTGCAGCGCGTGAAGGACGTCACGCAGGCTGATGTTGCCGACCACGCGGCTGTTCTTCAGCACCGGCAGGCCGCGGTGGTAGAACTGCCCGCCGCCGTGCAGCAGCTTGGCGATGTCCATGATGCTGTCGTCGATGTCGACGGTCTCGAACTCGGTGCACATGAAGTCGCGCACGCGCCCGCCGCGGGAGCCGTGGTAACCGGCCTGCATTTCCGCCGCCAGGCAGTCGGTCTCGGACAGCACGCCGACGAGGTTGCCGAGCCGGTCGATCACCGGCCCGCCGTAAATGCCCTTCTCGACCATGATGCCGGCCGCCTCCAGCACCTCCATCTCGGGGGAGAACCGGATCAGGTTGCGGGACATGTAATCGCGTGCCGTGAAGCCCATGGCCCTCACCTCATTGCCCTTGCGCCGCGCGCCGGCGCGCGCAGGGACGACGGCAGGCGCCGCCGCAGTCGGAGTCCACGCCCGGCACCCGGTTGAGGCCGCCGCAGCTGCCCTCGATGCGCCCGCGCCCAGCCATCACGCCGATGGCCATGCCGGCGATGGCAGTGAGAAACAGCAGGAAAGCGATCACGAATACGGCCATGCGCTCAGCCTCCGAAGTCGTCGAGGAGGATATTGTCCTTCTCGACCCCGAGGTCCGCCAGCATTTTCAACACCGCCTGGGTCATCATCGGCGGCCCGCAGATGTAGTACTCGATGTCCTCCGGCGCGGGGTGGTCCTTGAGGTACTTGTCGTACAGCACCTCGTGGATGAAGCCGGTGTCCCCCTGCCACTCGTCTTCCGGCAGCGGGTCGGACAGCGCGATATGCCAGCTGAAGTTCTCGTGCTTGCGCTCGAGCTCCTCGAATTCCTCGTGGTAGAACATTTCGCGCTTGCTGCGCGCGCCGTACCAGAACGTCATCTTGCGGCTGCTGCTGAGGCGCTTGAGCTGGTCGAAGATGTGCGCACGCATCGGGGCCATGCCGGCGCCGCCGCCGATGAAGCACATCTCGGCGTTGGTCTTCTTGGCGAAGAACTCGCCGTAGGGCCCGGAGATCGTGACCACGTCGCCGGGCTCGAGGCCGAAAATGTACGAGGACATGATCCCAGGCGGCACATCCGGCATGCGCGGCGGGGGCGTCGCCACCCGGACGTTGAGCATCACCATGCCCTTCTCCTCCGGGTAGTTGGCCATGGAGTAGGCGCGCATCACCGGCTCCTCGACCACGGAGCGCAGCTTGAACAGGTCGAAGCGATCCCAGTCCTCACGGAACTTGTCCGGGATCTCGAAATCGGCGTAGTCCAGCCGGTGCGGCGGCGCCTCGATCTGGATGTAGCCGCCGGCGCGGAAGTTGAGTTCCTCGCCTTCGGGCAGCTCCAGCACCAGTTCCTTGATGAAGGTGGCCACGCTGCGGTTGGAGCGCACGCGACACTGCCAGCGCTTGATGCCGAAGACCTCGCGCGGCACCTCGATGCGCATGTCCTGCTTCACCATCACCTGGCAGGACAGCCGCTCGCCCGCGGCGGCCTCGCGCTTGTTGATGTGGGAGGTCTCGGTCGGCAGGATCACGCCGCCGCCCTCCTGCACCTTGACCTTGCACTGGCCGCAGGTGCCGCCGCCGCCGCAGGCCGAGGCGACAAACAGCTTGGCGTCCGCCAGCGCGCCGAGCAGCTTGGTGCCCACGGGGGCGTGAATCGTCCTCTCGTCATTGATGACGATGTTCACCTGGCCGGTGGCGACCAGGCGGGAGCGCGCCGCCAGGATGATGAACACCAGCGACATCACGATGAAGGTGAACAGGACTACGCCGAGACCGATGACCAGCATGGCGTCCTCCTACAGCTGGATCCCGGAGAAGGCCATGAACGCCATGGCCATCAGCCCGGTGGTGATGAAAGTGATGCCGAGGCCCTGCAGGCCCGCGGGGACGTCGCTGTACTTGAGCTTCTCGCGGATTCCCGCCAGCGCGATGATGGCGAGCGCCCAGCCCACGCCGCTGCCGAGGCCGTAGGTCACGCTCTGGGCGAGGTCGTAGTTGCGCTCCACCATGAACAGGCTGCCGCCGAGGATGGCGCAGTTCACGGTGATCAGCGGCAGAAAAATACCCAGCGCCGAATACAGCGCGGGGAAGAACCGGTCCAGCGTCATCTCCAGGATCTGCACCATCGCCGCGATGACGCCGATGTAGGTGATCAGGCCGAGGAAGGACAGGTCCACGTCCGGCAGGCCGGCCCAGTCGAGCGCGCCGGGCCGCAGCATGAACTGGTAGATGACGGCGTTCGCCGGCACGGTGATCGCCTGCACCACCACCACGGCGAGGCCGAGGCCGATGGCGGTCTCCACCTTCTTCGACACGGCGAGGAAGGTGCACATGCCGAGGAAGAAGGCGAGCGCGAGGTTCTCGATGAAGACCGCGCGCAGGAACAGGCCGAGCAAGCCTTCCATCACACGACCTCCGTCCTGTGCACGACATGGATCTGGTACTCGGGCTTCTCGACCTGCGCCGGCTTCCAGGCGCGGATGGCCCAGATCATCAGGCCAATGATGAAGAACGCCGAGGGCGCCAGCAGCATCAGGCCGTTGGGCACGTACCAGCCGCCCTCGCTGACCAGCGGCAGGATTTCGATGCCGAACAGCTTGCCGGAACCGAACAGCTCGCGCATGAAGGCCACCACCAGCAGGACGAGCCCGTAGCCCAGGCCGTGGCCGATGCCGTCGAGCACGCTGGGCACCACCGGGTTGCTCGAGGCGTAGGCCTCGGCGCGCCCCAGCACGATGCAGTTGGTGATGATCAGGCCGACGAACACTGACAGCTGGCGGCTGATGTCATAGGCGAAGGCCTTGAGGAACTGGTCCACCAGGATCACCAGCGAGGCGATGATGGTCATCTGGATGATGATGCGGATGTTGCCGGGCATGTGGTTGCGGATGGCACTGATCGCCGCGCTGGAGCAGGCGATGACGAAGGTCAGCGCCAGGCCCATGATCAGGGCCGGGATCATCTGCGTGGTCACCGCCAGGGCCGAGCAGACGCCCAGCACCTGCAGCGTGATCGGGTTCCGGTCGATGACCGGTTCGATGAGGATTTTGCCGGTGCCGCTCATATGCCCTCCTCCCGCAGCCGCGTGAGGAAGGGCCCGAAGCCCTGCTCACCCAGCCAGTACTGCACCATGTTGCTGACCCCGTCAGCTGTCAGGGTCGCGCCCGAAAGCCCATCCACGGACCACTCCGCCCACTCGGAATTCGGATCGACGGTGCCGTGCACCACCTGCAGGCGCACCTCGCCCTCCGGGCCGAAAACCCTGCGACCCTCCCACCTGGCGAGCCAGCGTGGATTCTCGATCTCGCCGCCGAGTCCGGGCGTCTCGGCGTGCTGGTAAAACGTCAGGCCGCGCACTTCCTGGCCGTCACCCGACAGTGCGAGGAAGCCGTACATCGTCGACCACAGGCCGTAGCCGTGCACCGGCAGGATCACCATGTCGAGTGCGCCGGCGTCGTCGCGCACCAGGTACACCTGGGCGTAACGCGCACGACGCGAAATGCCGGCGACGTCGTCCCAGGGCGGGATCGCCACGCCCATTTCCGGATTGCGCGCCGCCACCTGCGCGTCGAAGGTGTTCGGATCGTGTTCATCGCTGAACTCGCCCGTCTCCAGCTCCACCAGCCGCGTCTCGACGCCCTGGAACAGCTCCTCCACCGGGCGGCCGGGCTCCATCAGTCCGGCCACCTCGAGAATGCGCGCCTTGCGCGCCAGCTCGACGTTGCGCTCCTGCATCGGCTTGAGCAGCACGGCCGCCGAGGACACCAGCACCGAGCACACCAGCGACAGCACGATGGTGACCAGCAGCATCTTGGCGACGCTGTCGTTCGGCAGCGCCAGCAAGCGGCCGAACAGGCCGGTGGGCGCCTTCGCGTTCGACTCAGACATACTTGCGCATCCTCCGTCGCACGTTGGCCTGCACCACGAAGTAGTCGATCAGCGGCGCGAACACGTTGGCCAGCAGGATGGCCAGCATGATGCCCTCGGGGAACGCCGGGTTGATGACCCGGATCAGCGCCGTCAGCACGCCGATCAGCGCGCCGTAGACCAGCTTGCCGGTGGCGGTCATCGAGGCGCTCACCGGATCCGTGGCCATGAACACCAGGCCGAAGGCGAAGCCGCCGGCGACCAGGTGCCAGGTGACCGGCAGGTGCATGTAGGGGTTACTGTCCGGCCCGGCGAGGCCGTTGAACAGCCACACGGTGCCCAGCAGGCCGAGCAGTACGCCCAGCATGATGCGCCACGACGCCACCCGCGTATAAAGAAGGAACGCCGCGCCGATCAGGCAGGCGAAGGTCGACTCGGCGCCGATGGTGCCGGGCAGGAAGCCCATGAAGACGTCGTACAGCGTGTAGCCGGCAGCCTCGATCGCCTCCACCCCGCCCACCGGCGCCAGCGCCAGCGGCGTGGCCCCGCTGAAGCCGTCGACCGTCACCCAGACATCGTTGCCCGAGTTCTGGGCCGGGTAGGCGAAATAAAGGAACGCCCGCCCCGTCAGCGCCGGGTTGAGGAAGTTCTTGCCGGTGCCGCCGAATACTTCCTTGCCGATCACCACGGCGAAGCTGATGCCGAGCGCCACCTGCCACAGCGGAATGGTCGGCGGCAGGATCAGGGTGTAGAGCATCGAGGTGACGAGGAAGCCCTCGTTGACCTCGTGGTTGCGCACGATGGCGAACACCACCTCCCAGAACCCCCCGGCCGCCAGGGTCACGATGTAGACCGGCAGGAAGTACAGGAAGCCGTGCCAGAAGCAGGCCATGATGCTGGTCGGGTCGTAGCCGATGCCGAGCGCGGCGATGACGCTGCCCCGCCAGCCCTCGGCCGCCGTCAGGCCCATCTCGGCCATGGCCAGGTTGGCCTGCAGGCCGATGTTGTACATGCCGAACAGCGCGCAGGGCAGCACGGCGATGACGACGTAGGTCATCACCCGCTTCAGGTCGATGGCGTCGCGCACATGCGGCGCGCTGCGGGTCACGTCCTTGGGCGTGTACAGGAAGGTGTCGATCATCTCGTACAGCGCGCCGAGCTTGGCGAAACGCCCGCCGGGGCTGAACATCGGCTCGACGCGGTCGAGGAACTTGCGCAGGCCGGCCATCAGCCTTCCCTCTCGATCTGTTGCAGGCGCTCGCGAAGCACCGGGCCGTAGTCGTACTTGCCCGGGCAGACGAAGGTGCAGAGGGCCAGGTCCTCCTCGTCCAGCTCGAGCGCGCCGAGGCGCTGCGCCTCGTCCGTGTCGCCCACCACCAGCGCGCGCAGCAGCTGCGTCGGCAGGATGTCCAGTGGCATCACCCGCTCGTAAGAGCCGATCGGCACCATGGCGCGGGGGCTGCCGTTCTGGGTGGTGGTGAGCGAGAAGCGCCGCGTGGGCGGGCTGAGCGCGGAGAAAAAGGCCCGGGTCACCGAGAACTTCTCCCCGCCGGGCCGCAGCCAGCCGATGAACTCGCGCTGCCGCCCCTCGGCCAGCACCGTGACCTGCTGGTGGTAACGGCCCAGGTAGGCGCCCCAGCCGGCCGCCCGGTAGCCCGACCACACGGGGCCGGACAGGATGCGGCACTCGATGCGGTCCTCCAGTTCGCCCGTGATGAGCGGCTCTACATGCGCGCCCAGGCGCGTGCGCAGCAGCCGCGGGTTTTTCACCGGCGGCCCGCCCAGCGCCACGACGCGCGTGGGGTCCAGGCGCCCGGTGGTGAACAGCCGCCCGATGGCGATGACGTCCTGGTAGCCCAGGTGCCAGACCACGCGCTCGGCGTTGACCGGGTAGAGGAAATGAATCTGGGTGCCGACCAGGCCCGCCGGATGCGGCCCGGAGAATTCCGCCACCTGCAGGTTCTCCACCCCGGACGGGGTCGGCAGCCCGGCGCCCTCGGCCATGCTGAGGAACAGCGATCCGGTCGTCAGGCGCGACAGCACCGCGAGCCCGGCGCTGAAGTCCTCCGGGGCCTCGGCGACCACGACCGCGGGATCGGCTGCCAGCGGATTGGTATCCATGGCATTCACGAACACCGCGTGCGGCGTGGTCTCGGGATCCGGAATCTTGCTCCATGGCCGCGTGCGCAGCGCGCACCACAAGCCGGAGCGGGTCAGGTTCGCCACCACCAGCTCGCGGTCCAGGCCGGCCAGCTCCGCGCGGGGCCAGGACCGGAAAGTCTCCTCCGCCTCGCCCTCGAGGCGGATGACCACCGCCTGCAGGACGCGGCGCGCACCGCGGCGCACGGTGGTGACTACACCCGCGCCCGGCGCAGTCACCACGACGTCCGGGTGCCGCTTGTCGGAGAACAGGGGCTGGCCGAGCCGGACCTGGTCGCCTTCCTGCACGTGCATGGTGGGCTTGAGCTCGAGATAGTCCCGGCCGAGCACGGCGACCGCACCGACCGGCCGGGCGGGCTCGATGCGCTGCTGCGGCGCGCCCTTGAGCGGGAGATCAAGGCCGCGGCGAATCCTGATCTGCATGCTTGACTTCTGGCTGGAGGAATCCCCCGGCGCCGGCCTGCCGGCTGCGCCGCCCCGTGTTCTTTTCGTGCGCCGGAATTATACGCCAAGCAGCCGGCCTGCAGCCGCCGCCAGCGGCGGCGGCGCTGCGAGGGCTCCCGCGCGGTTACAATAGCTCCCCGCCGCCGGCTCGGCCGCGGCACCCGATGCACTGCCCGGAGTGACCATGCGCAGATTTCTTGCCCGGATTGCCCTCGTGGGATTGCTGGCCGGCCTGGCTTCCTGTGGCGGCGGCGACGGCCCCACCTATACCTGGCTGCGTGCACTGCACGCGGTCCCCGACGCGCCCGCGCTGCGCGTGAGCTTCGCCGACTTCGTCTTCCGCGAGAACATCTTCTTCGGCACGGTGACCGGCGAGCGCGGCGAGTCGCTGCTGGACGATACCGGGGCCAGCACCCGCGTGACCGTGGAGTACTTCGACTGGGACGGCGCCGCAGCCGGCACCTTGCTGGAACTCGACGCCCCGGTCGCCGCGGACTCCATCTCGACCCTCATCCTGACCGGCAGTTTCGACGCGCCGGAACCGATGTTCGTGGTCACTCCCCGGCGCGACCGCCCGCTCGACCGGCTGTATTTCCAGTTCGCCCATGCGGATCCCGGCCAGGACGCGCTGGACGTCTACGTCACCACGCCCGACACCGACCTGGCTTCGACCGCGCCGCTCGCGACCGTCGCGCCCCTCGCTCATTCCGAGTCCCTCGAAGTGCCCTTCGGCGCCACGCGCATCCGGCTGGCCCGCGCCGGCACCCTCGACGTGGTGCTGGACTCCGGCGAGCTCGATTTCGCCGAGAGCACGCTGGCCACCGGGCCCGGCGCCGAATGGCTGTTCGCCGTAGCGCCCAGCGTGGCCGCCGGGGCGTCGCCGGTATTCCTCCTCGGCAGCAGCGGGCGCAGCTCGGTGACCATTTTCGATGTCGGCACGGTGCCGCTGATCCGCGCCATCCACGGCGCCGCAGCCGTGGACCTGGCCGATTTCGAGGTGTTGACCGAACCCGTCCAGGTGCTCGTGGACGACCTGGGCTTCGGGCAGCGCTCGCCGCTGGTCCCGGCTCCCGAGGGCGAGGCGGTCTTCGCCTTCCGCGCGGTCGCCGCGCCCGAGGAACCGATCGCCTCCGCCATCGGGGCGCCCGTGCGCGGCACGGAGTACCTCGCGGCCCTGATCGACTCCGACACCGGCGGCTCGATCCTGTTCGAGCAAAGCCGGCTGCGCAGCGTCGTGACCGAGGCCCGCCTGCGGCTGGCACACCTGTCCGCCGACGGTGACCTGGTCTCGGTGCACCTGGCCGCCGCCGAGGACGAGCCCCTGTCCGCCGACACGCGCGTGCTGTTCAACTGGCCGCCGGGGCTCATCAGCACACACTTTTCGGTCGAGCCGGGCGAATATTTTCTGAGCATCACCACCCGGCCGGTGGACGACCCGGCGAACGAGACGGACCCGGTGCTCGTCGGCCCGGTGCCAGTCGACCTGACCGGCGGCGCCGTCGTCACGCTCACCCTGTTCCCGCCGCTGACAGAGGGCGAGCCGGAGACATTGCAGGTCTACGACGACCGGCTGCCCTGAACGAGGAGTAGAACCCGTCATGCCGATCCGCTACCGCCAAGCCCGCGCCATGGCCGCGCTGCTCTTCTCCCTGCTCATGCTGCCCGCCGCCGCGCTCGGCGCCGGCCTCGACCTGCGCCAGCTGCACGAGCTCCGTCAGGTCGGCGAGGTCGTCGCCAGCCCCGACGGCCGCTGGGTCGCCTATACCCTGGCTGTCCCGCGCGAGCTGTTCGTCGAAGACGACGGCCCGGCCTGGACCGAGCTGCACATCGCCGACGCGAACGGCGTGAGCCGCGCCTATGTGAGCGGCCAGGTGAACGTGCGCGCGATCGGCTGGACGCCCGACAGCGCCACCGTGACCTTCCTCGCCAAGCGGGGCGACGACGAGGTGCGCGGGCTCTACGGTATCGACGTGGGCGGCGGCGAAGCCCGGCGCCTGCTGGCGCACGCCACCGCCCTGAAGGACTACAGCCTCGCGCCGGACGGCCGCCAGGCGGCATTCATCGCCCGGACGGCGGAAACGGAAGCGGACAAGGAAGCGCGCAAGCACGGCTTCACCCAGCGCGTCTACGAGGAGGACGTGCGGCCGTTCCGGCTCTACGTGGCCGACCTGGGGGCCGACGGCGAGCCCCGGGAGCTGCCGCTGGAGGGGTCGGCCCAGGAAGTGCAGTGGAGCCCGGCCGGTGACCGGCTGGCAGTCAAGGTCAGCCCGCGCGAGCTGGTGGACGACGTGCTGATGAACTCGCGCATCCACCTCGTGGACGTCGCGGCGGGCGAGACGCTGGGCGTGGTCCGCACGCCCGGCAAGCTGGGCCGGATGGCCTGGGCGCCGGACGGCGGGCACCTCGCCCTCGTGATGGGCGCGGACGGCAGCGACCCCCGCGAGGGCCGGCTCGCCGTGGTCGGCCGGGACGGGGGCGAGCCGCGCGACCTGCTGCCGGGCCTCGAGGGGCACGTCTGGCACGTCGCCTGGCGCGACCGGGACCGCATCCTGTACCTCAGTTACGAGGGCGTGCAGGCCCGGCTCGGCGAGATCGGCCGCGACGGCCGGCGCGACCGGACCATCGTCGACGAGGGCCCCATCTGGCGCAGCCTGAGCGTGTCCGCCGACGGCAAGGTCGTGGCGCTGAGCGCCGACACGCCGGCGCACCCCCCGGAGGCATTCCGCCTCGAGGGCCGGGACCGGCCGCAGCAGCTCACGGTCAGCAATCCCTGGCTGGCCGACGTGGAGCTGGCGCGCCAGGAAGTGGTGCGTTACCGGGCGCGCGACGGCCTGGAGATCGAGGGCCTTTTGATCCATCCGCTGCAGCGCGCGGGTGAGGGACGCGTGCCGCTGATCCTCGCCGTGCACGGCGGCCCGGAGGCGCACTACAGCAACGGCTGGCTCAGCAGCTACAGCCAGCCGGGACAGGCGGCGGCGGCCCGCGGCTATGCCGTGTTCTATCCCAACTACCGCGCCAGCACCGGCCGCGGCGTCGCCTTCTCCAAGCTCAACCACGGACGGCCCGCCGCCGAGGAGTTCGACGACCTGGTCGACGGCGTCGACCACCTGGTGTCGATCGGGCTGGTGGACCGGGACCGGGTCGGCATCACCGGCGGCTCGTACGGCGGCTATGCCTCGGCCTGGGGTGCGACGCGCTACAGCGAGCGGTTCGCCGCCTCGGTGATGTTCGTGGGCCTCAGCGACAAGATCAGCATGCTCGGCACCAGCGACATCCCGACCGAGCTCTACCGGGTGCACTACCTCACCTGGCCATGGGAGAACTGGGCGCTGTACCGCGAGGCGAGCCCGATCTTCCATGCCGCCAACAGCCGCACGCCGACCCTGATCCTGCATGGCGAAGCCGACCCGCGCGTGGATCGCAGCCAGAGCATGATCCTGTACCGCTATCTCAAGCTGCTCGGCCAGGCGCCGGTCCGGCTGGTCCTGTATCCGGGCGAGGGCCACGGCAACCAGCGCGCCGCCAGCCGCTGGGACTATACGCTGCGGCTGATGCGGTGGATGGACCATTACCTGCAGGGCGAGGGGGGCGAGCCGCCGCCCTACCCGGTCGACGCGCGCGCGGCCTGGGAACCGGCCGGGCAATGA
>NZ_JAALFH010000007.1 GCF_011058255.1 Thioalkalivibrio sp. XN8
GGCCGCGAACGCCATGCCGGTCACGGGTCCGGGCTGCTTCAGCTGCCACGGCAGCTTCGAGAGCTTCGACTTCGAGGCGGGCAATATCCACCTGGGTATCGCCGATCCGCTGACGGCCGACTGCACCGTTTGTCATGACGGCTCGCTGGCGCGCGCCACCGTGGCCGAGTTCCACAACGGCGCGACCACCGGCCGCGGCGGCATCATCTTCGATGGCGTCGACACCTCCGTGGTCGAAGGCGACAAGATCGACTGGCAGATCACCGGCGTTGTCGATGACGGCACCGACCTGGCGATCAGCTGGACGGCCAC
>NZ_JAALFH010000066.1:0-244295 GCF_011058255.1 Thioalkalivibrio sp. XN8
AGCGCCCGCCGCGCGGGGCCGGGGCCGGCGCCCTGCTGCGCGAGCATGGCCCGGCCGGCATCGATCAGTTCGCCGTAAGGCACGGCGGCAGGACAGGCGCTCTCACAGGCCCGACAGCCGAGGCAATGCTCGAGATGAGCCACCAGCCCGGGCGCCGGCTCCAGCCGGCCGGTGGCCAGCCCCTGCATCAGCGCGATCCGGCCCCGCGGCGACTCGCCCTCGACGCCGGCGTCGACATAGGTCGGGCAGTGGGGCAGGCACAGCCCGCACTTGACGCAGCGGTCGGCCAGGTCGAGCGGGAAGGCGGATGGCGGCGTGGTGGGCATTGGGCTGCAGGCAGGCTGGCTGAGCTGGTATTCTATCCGGCTTTGGCCAGGGGGCATGGGGCCCTGCAGGGAGATTGCGAGTGATGAAGTCGGCATGGACTGTGTGGGGCGCCACGGGCGCGATGGCGGGCCTCATGGCGCTGGCGCCGGCGGGCGCGGAGGAACCCCCCCAGGGGCTGAGCGGCGCCGTGGCCTTCAGTTTCGCGCAGGCGCGCGGCAATACGGACACGCAGGCGGTCACCGGCGACGCCGCGCTCGAGTACCGGCCCGGGAACAACTGGGTCTACGACGCCCAGCTGGGCTTCGTCACCCGCGAGGAGAACGACAACCGGACCGAGGAGCGCTACGACGTCCGCGCCACGGCCAATTATTTCTGGCGCCCCGAAGACTATTTCTTCGGCCGCCTGGAATGGCGCCAGGACAAGTTCGGCGGCGTCGAGGAAGTGTTCATCCCCAGCGTGGGCTATGGTCGCGTGCTGATCGACACCGAGAAGCACAAGCTGAACGGCGAGGTCGGCGTGGGCTATCGCTTCGCGACGCTGTCGGACGGCACGGACGAGGAGGGCGCGCTGGTGAGCACCGGCCTGCGCTATGTCTGGAACGTGTCCGAGAACGCTGATTTCTTCCAGAACGTACAGGTGCAGTGGGCGTCCGACAATACCTTCGTCGAGAGCGAAACCGGGCTGACGACCACCATCGTCGGCAACCTGAACGCCCGGTTCAGCTACCGCGTCCGGCATAACACGGACGTTCCGGCGGGGACCAGGAACAGCGATTTCCTCACGACGATCGGCCTCGAGTACCAGTTCTGAGCCATGGCCTGGTACCGGCACCACCTGTTCTTCTGCACCAACCGCCGGGAAGGCGGTCGCGCCTGCTGCCAGGAGGCCGGGGCCGGCGAGGCGCGCGCCTGGACCAAGGCCCGGGTGAAGGAACTGGGGCTGGCCGGGCCGGGCAAGGTGCGGGTGAACAATGCCGGCTGCCTCGACCGCTGCGCGGAGGGCCCGGTGGTCGTGGTCTACCCGGAAGGCGTCTGGTATACCTACGTCGACCAGGAGGACCTGGAGGAAATCATCCAGGAGCATGTGGTGAACGGCCGCGTGGTGAAGCGGCTGCAGCTGCCCTCGGAGCCGCCGGGCGGCGGGGGCTGACGCCCCCGGCGCTTGCATGGGGCAGGGCCGTGGATTATATTTCCCTGCTTTTCGCCTGCCGCTCATCCTTTTTGGAGCTGGGACATGAAGACTTTTTCCGCCAAGCCGGAAGCCGTGCGCCGCGACTGGTTCGTGGTCGACGCTTCGGGCAAGACGCTCGGCCGGCTCGCCACCGAGCTGGCGCGCCGCCTGCGTGGCAAACACAAGCCGGAGTTCACGCCGCATGTGGACACGGGTGACTACATCGTGGTGGTCAATGCCGAGAAAGTGCGCGTCACCGGCAACAAGCTGGCCGACAAGGTCTATTACCGCCATACGGGATACATCGGGCACATGAAGTCCGAGACCCTGGAGAAGCGCCTGCAGCGCGCGCCCGAGCAGGTGCTCGAGGAAGCTGTGAAGGGCATGCTGCCGAAGAACCCGCTGGGCCGCCAGATGCTGAAGAAGCTCCGCATTTTCGCCGGTCCCGAGCACACTCACCAGGCCCAGCAGCCGCAGGCGCTGGAGATCTGAAGCCCCCAGGTAAAGCTATGAGCACCGACATGAATTACGGCACCGGCCGTCGCAAGACTTCCTCCGCGCGGGTCTACCTTCGCCCGGGCAAAGGCACGATCACGGTCAACAGCAAGCCGCTGGACGAGTTCTTCGGCCGGCGCACGGCCCGCATGATCGTTCGCCAGCCGCTGGAGCTGATCCGGATGGAGGATCGTTTCGATGTCGAAGTCACGGTCCACGGCGGCGGCACCACCGGCCAGGCCGGCGCTATCCGCCACGGCCTGACCCGTGCTTTGGTAGACTACGACCCCGCGCTGAAGGGGCCGCTGCGCCAGGCCGGGTTCGTCACTCGCGATGCTCGCGAGGTCGAGCGGAAGAAGGTCGGCCTGCGCAAGGCGCGTCGCGCCACCCAGTACTCGAAGCGCTGATCCGCGGATCGCGTTTCCCGAATTGGGGGATCGTCTAGCGGTAGGACTACGGACTCTGACTCCGTCAACCCAGGTTCGAATCCTGGTCCGAGATCTGGGCCCCGACAGGGGCCCATTTTTTTGGCTGGGGGACCAGGAAACGGTGCCGCGCAGCGGCGCCGGTCATCCTGGTCTCTTAGTAATCGATCCGCCGCACGCCCTCGTCGGTCGCAGCCAGCGTCAGCTGGGCCTTCTGGCGGCCGAAGATGCCCACCGTCACGACGCCGGGAATGCTGTTGATGCGGTCCTCCAGGCTGACGGGATCGACGATGTCGAGATGGCGTACGTCGAGAATCACGTTGCCGTTGTCGGTGACAAAGCCTTCGCGGTACTCCGGCAGGCCGCCGAGCTTGACCATCTGCCGGGCGACGAAGGAGCGTGCCATCGGGATCACCTCCACCGGCACGGGAAATTCGCCGAGCACGCGCACGATCTTGCTGTCGTCGACGATGCAGATGAAGCGCCGCGACGCGGCAGCCACGATCTTCTCGCGAGTCAGCGCGCCGCCGCCGCCCTTGATCATGTGACCGGCCCCGTCTACCTCGTCGGCCCCATCGATGTAGAGATCGAGATCACCGGTGGTGTTCAGCTCGCTGACCGCGATGCCGTGATCCCTGAGCCGGTCCGTTGTCGCTGTCGAGCTCGAGACCACGCAGGCGAGTTCGATGCCGCGCTCCGCGAGCGCGTCGATAAAACAATTGACCGTCGAGCCGGTGCCGATCCCGAGACGGCAACCTTCCGCCACCTCGGCGGCAGCGGCGCGGCCGACTGCGATCTTCTTGCTGGCCTGGTCCATGAACTGGCCCTCCGTACAAACATGGGTTCTTGAAAGAGCGAGGGCCGAGCCGCTCACGCGGACCCGGCCCTCGAAACTCGCTGCAGCTCCGGAAGGAGCCGGAACCGCGAGTCGGCGATGCCTACTTCTTCTTGGAAGCAGCCTTCTTCTTCGAAGCCGGCTTCTTCTTCGCGGCGGGCTTCTTCTTGGCAGCCGGCTTCTTCTTGGCAGCTGGCTTCTTCTTCGCGGCGGGCTTCTTCTTGGCAGCCGGCTTCTTCTTGGCAGCTGGCTTCTTCTTCGCGGCGGGCTTCTTCTTCGCCGCCGGCTTCTTCTTCGCGGCGGGCTTCTTCTTCGCCGCCGGACGCTTCTTCGCCGCCGGCCTCTTCTTCGCTACCGCCTTCTTCTTCGCCACCGGCTTCTTCTTGGTCACCGCCTTCTTCCTGGCAGCAGGTTTCTTTTTGCTGGCAGGCTTCTTCTTCGATGCAACAGCCATGATCATCTCCGTGTAGTGGGTTCGCGCTGCTGTATATACAACAACGCGAAACTTCCAGCAAACATATCAACGCATTCTTTCGTCGCAGAAGACGGCCAGGAACGGCGCGCAGCTTCGACGAGCGCGCGGCTCGACGCGAAGCCGCTTTGCGGCGTATCGATTTCGCCTGCTATTTGCCTTGCGAAAGCGATTCGATGAAACGCCACTGCGACTTGGTCACTGGCATCACCGAGAGACGGTTGCCCTTGGCAAGCAAGCGGAAGTCACGCAGCTCGCGGTCGGCGTAGCTCTTCAGTTCGCGCAGACTTACGACGCGCGGAAACTTCTTCTTCAGCTTCACGTCGACCATGAACCAGCGCGGATTGTCGGGATCGCTTTTCGGATCGAAGTGATGATCGTCGGGATCGAAAGCCGTGTGATCGGGGTAGCCTTCGCGCACGATCTCGACCGTGCCGACGATGCCGGGGACTTCGCAGTTGGAGTGATAGAAGAAGGCGAGGTCGCCTTTCTTCATCTCGTCCCGGAGCATGTTCCTGGCCTGGTAATTGCGCACGCCGTCCCAGCACGTCGTCTTGCCTGGCGCGCGCGCCAGCTCGTCGATGGAGAACGCCTCGGGTTCGGACTTCATCAGCCAGTAGTTCATGCTCTCGCTCCTTTCTTGCGCCGGCCTCGCTCGGTGACGACGAGATCCAGCGGCACGTCCCATGGTTGTTGCGGCACTGCCGGCACTTCCTGCAGCGCGAAGGCCGCGCCGATCAGCACCGGCCGCCGGCCGCGACGCTGCAGGGCGCGGTCATAATAGCCTCCGCCCATGCCGAGGCGGTGGCAGCGGGCGTCGAAGGCGACCAGCGGCAGGATCACGAGATCCAGTTGCGTCGCCTGCAGCCGGCGGCGGCCGACCGGTTCCGGAATACCGTAGCGATTGCATCGCAACGAGGCCGGCTCGTCCCAGGGCGCGAACGACATGACCCCGCGATGGCCCACCACCGGCAGGTAGAGTCGCTTGCCGCGCGCCCGCGCCGCAGGCGCGAGCGTGCGCAGGTCGGGCTCACCGTCGGCCGGCCAGTACAAGGCGATACTGCGCGCCGCGCGAAAGGCAGGCAGCCGGCGCAACTGGGCCACGATCGCGCGGGTCGCCAGCACGCGGCGGCTGCCCCGCAGGCTCCGTCGCCGGAGCCGGAGTTCAAGGCGCAGGGCCTGGCGTTCTTGCGCGCTGGGCGTGTTGCTGGGAATAGGGTGGCGCCTCCCGCCTGTGCCGTTACAGACCATTGCTCTCGAACCGGAGCAATAGGTGGGGCCGGCAGTCGTGCCTAAGGCTTTCCGCTCGACGCGGACTTGCGCACTGGCGTCGACTGGTCCCGGCCCCTGGGTGGTTAATTAGGGTCGAGAGGAACCCGGCCCATATCGAACACCGCAGGAGGCGCCAAAACTGTTGGACTTGCCGCAGGCCGTTACAGTTCCAGCTGCTTGCCATCCTCGAGCGCTGACTCGACGCGCTCGCGCAGCACTTTCAGCCGCGTGCCGAACCGCGATTCGTGGGAAGAGTCCCGGTTGCGGTCTTTCAGCAGGTCATTGGCAAGATTGAGCGCGGCCATCACGGCGATCCGGTCCGTGCCGACCACGCTGCCCGTGTCGCGAATCTGCTTCATGCGGGCGTTGAGGAACTCGGCCGAGCGGATCAGGTCGTTCTGCTCGCTGGCCGGGCAGGCGAACTGGTATTCCTTTTCCAGGATCCTGACCGACACGCGAGCGGTGTCGCCGCTCACGAGCTGTGCTCCATGGCCTTGAGCCGGCCGATCATCGCTTCTACGCGGGTCCTGACCTGCTCGTTCTTCTGTAACAGCGCCGCCCGTTCCAGCATCAGGTTCTCCTGGCGCTGCCGCAGGGAACGGTTTTCCTCCTTCAGCTGCCGGCACACGGCGACCAGCTCTTCTAGCCGGTGCTCGAGCCGCTTCAGCTCTACGTCCACTGCCTGGGCGGTACCTTCGTCCATGGCCGCAACTATAGTGAGGCCCCCCGGGGTGGTCAATCAGCCTGCGCCGCGATGCGGCCCGTGCCCGGGCGGTGGTAGCATCGGGGCACGAGGCCGCGGCCGGCGCGGCCGCCGGCGCGAGGCGACAGGGCCATGACGATTCCTCATTACGACGAGCTGCAGCAGGCGCTGGGCGCCCCGGCCGCCGGCAGCCTCGCCGCCGAAGCGCACGGCACCCTCTGCGGCCTGTTGTGCGCCGGCGCGGAGGACATGCCCGAGGCCTGGATCCGCAATACCCTGGCGGACGTCGAGGACTACAGTTTCGGCGGTCCCCAGGACGCACGCGGCCTGCTGGAGGCGCTCCACGCCGCCGCGGCGGCGGCGCTGGAGGACGGCCAGATGGCCTTCGAACTGCTGCTGCCGGACGACACCACGGCGCTGGAGGCCCGGGCGGCGGCGCTCGCGGCCTGGTGCAACGCCTTCCTTTACGGCCTGGCCATGCGCGGTCTGCGCCCGATGGAGGAGTTGCCCGACGAGCTGCGCGAGATCCTGGCCGATTTCTCCGAGATCGGCCGCGCCGGGGTGGCGGAGGAAGAGGCCGAGGAAGTCGGCGAAAGCGCCTATGCCGAGCTGCTCGAATACGTGCGCGTCGGCGTGCAGATCGTGTTCGACGAATGCCGGGCCCCGCGCCAGGCCGCCGCCGACCCGCAGCTGCACTGAGGCCGGCCGCGCCGGGCGGCGCTGCGGTTATCATGGTGGAACACGTACCAGCACCGGGATTTCATCGCCGATGAACACCAAGGACTTCGCCCGCCGGCGCCGCCAGCTCATGCGCATGATCGGCAAGGGCGGCATCGCCATCCTGCCGGCCGCGCCCACGCGCGTGCGCAACCGCGACACCGAATACGCCTACCGCCAGGACAGCGACTTCCATTACCTGACCAGTTTCCCCGAGCCCGAGGCGGTGGCGGTGCTGATGCCCGGGCGTCCCCATGGCGAATACGTACTGTTCTGCCGCGACCGCGACCCGGAGCGCGAGACCTGGGACGGCTATCGCGCCGGTCCCGAGGGCGCGGTGCGGGACTACGGCGCGGACGACGCGTTCCCGATCTCGGACATCGACGACATCCTTCCGGGCATGCTCGAGCACAGCGAGCGGGTCTACTACACCATGGGGCTGAACGCGGAGTTCGACCAGCGGCTGCTCGGCTGGGTCAACCAGCTGCGGGCGGCGGCCAAGGCCGGCGTCACCAGCCCGACGGAGTTCGTCGATCTCGATCACCTGCTGCACGACATGCGGCTGTTCAAGAGCCGGGCCGAGATCGCCGTGATGCGCAAGGCGGCCCGCATCGCCGCCGCGGCGCACCGGCGGGCCATGCAGGCCTGCCGCCCGGGGCTGTGGGAATACGAGATCGAGGCGGAGTTCCTGCACGAGTTCCGCCGGCACAACGCCACGACTTCGTACCAGCCCATCGTCGGCGGCGGCGCCAACGGCTGCATCCTGCATTACGTCGAGAACAAGGACCAGCTCAAGGAAGGCGAGCTGCTGCTGATCGACGCCGGCTGCGAGGTCGAGTGCTACGCCTCGGACATCACGCGGACCTTCCCGGTCTCCGGCCGCTTCAGCCCCGAGCAGCGCGCCCTGTACGAGGTCGTGCTGGAGGCGCAGCTGGCGGCGATCGACCAGGCGCGGCCGGGCAACCATTGGGACGACCCCCACGACGCCGCGGTGCGGGTGCTGACGCGCGGCCTGGTGAAGCTCGGCCTGCTCAAGGGGCGCGTCCCGACGCTGATCAAGGAGGGGGCCTACCGGCGCTTCTACATGCACCGCACCGGCCACTGGCTCGGGCTCGACGTCCATGACGTCGGCGACTACAAGGTGGGCGAGGTCTGGCGGCTGCTGGAGCCGGGCATGGTGATGACCATCGAGCCGGGGCTGTATATCGCTCCCGGCAGCAAGGGCGTGGCGAAGAAGTGGTGGGGCACGGGGATTCGCATCGAGGACGACGTGCTGGTGACCCCCGAGGATCCCGATGTGCTCTCGGCCGGCGCGCCCAAGGACCCGGACGAGATCGAGCGCCTGATGCAGGCGGCTTGAAAGACATGAACGCGCCAGCACAGTTCGACATCGTGATCGCGGGCGGAGGCATGGTCGGCGCCTCGCTCGGGGCTGCGCTGGCGAGCCTGCCGCTGCGCGTCCTGGTGGTCGAGGCCACGCCGCCCGCCGACGCCGCCCAGCCCAGTTACGACGATCGCGCCACGGCGATCTCCGAGAGCAGCCGGCGCATCCTGCAGGGCATCGGCTGCTGGGATGCGCTGGCGCCGGCCGCTGCGCCGATCCGCTCGATCCACGTCTCCGAGCGCGGCGCCTTCGGCGTCACGCGGCTGCGCGCTGCGGAGCACGGGCTCGCGAGTTTCGGCTGCGTGGTCGAGAACCGCGCGCTCGGGGAAGTGCTGTGGCAGCGCCTGCAGGCCGAACCCGGAGTGACCACCTGGGTGCCCGCGAAAGTGACCGCGGTCACGCAGGACCAGGACGGCATCACGGTGCGGGTGGACCGGGGCGAGGGCGGGGAGGCAGTGGTGGCGGCCCGCCTGCTGGTGGCCGCCGACGGCGCGCGCTCGCCGACCCGCGCCCTGGCCGGGATCGCCGCAGCAACGCGCGACTACGGGCAGGTGGCGGTGATCGCCAACCTGACACCCGCCGTCGACCACGACGGCACCGCGTTCGAGCGCTTCACGCCGAGCGGCCCGCTCGCAGTCCTGCCCCTGACCCGCGGCCGGACGACCATCGTGTGGACGCTCGCCCCCGACCGGGCAGCTGCCGTCATGGCGCTGGACGATGCGGCCTTTCTCGCAGAGTTCCAGGTCGCTTTCGGCTACCGGCTCGGGCTGTTCCGCAAAGTGGGCCGCCGCGCCAGCTACCCGCTGGCCCTGGTGCAGGCCGTGGACTGGCACCTGGGGCGCGTGGCACTGGCCGGCAATGCGGCGCACGGCATCCATCCGGTGGCCGGACAGGGCTTCAATCTCGGCCTGCGCGACGCCGCCGCGCTCGCCGAGCTGGTCGCGCGCCGGCCCGGGGACCCGGGCCATCCGGCCCTGCTCGAGGAGTATGCCGAATGGCGCGAGGCCGACCGGGCCCGCACCGTCCGCGACACGGACAGCCTGGTGCAGGTTTTCACCAGCGAGCTGCCGACCTTGCGCGCCGGCCGGCGGCTCGGGCTGGTCGGGATGGACCTGTTGCCGCCGGCGCGGGCGCTGGTCGCCCGCCGGGGCATGGGGCTGGCCGGGCGATTGCCGCGGCTGGCGCTGGGCCAAGGCCTGGGCCCGTGAAGCGCGGCGGCGAAGACATCGTCGTCGTCGGCGCCGGGATGGTCGGCGCTGCCACGGCGGCCCTGCTGGCCCGCGCGGCGCCGGAATGCAACGTGGTGGTCCTCGATGCCGAGCCGCCGCCCCGCTGGCATGCGCAGGACGAGCCGGGGCTGCGGGTGTCGGCCCTGTCGGAGGCCAGCCGCCGGGTGCTGGAGTCCTGCGGGGCCTGGGACGAGATCGCCGCAGCGCGCATCAGCCCCTATCGGTCGATGCGGGTCTGGGACGGCGAGGTGCCGGCCGGCGGCCCCGGCGCGATTCGCTTCGACGCCGCCGACGTGGCGCAGCCCGTGCTTGGCCACATCGTCGAGAACGAGCTGGTGCGGCTGGCGCTCCGCAACGCCCTGCAGCGGCTGCCCAACGTGCGCCTGCTGGACGGCGCACGCCTGGCGAGCCTGGCGCTGGACGGCGAGCAGGCCGAGCTGGGCCTGGAGGACGGGCGGCGCCTGCGCAGCCGCCTGGTGGTCGGCGCCGACGGCGCCGGCTCGGCGTCGCGGGCGCTGGCCGGACTGGAGGTCCACGGCCATGACTACGAGCAGCGCGCCGTGGTCTGCAACCTGCGTTGCCAGCTGCCTCACGGGGAGACTGCGTGGCAGCGCTTCCTGCCCGAGGGCCCGATCGCCTTCCTGCCCCTGGCCGACGGGCGCGTCTCGATCGTCTGGTCCACCAGCCCGGAGCGCGCGGCGCAGCTCCTCGAGCTCGACGACGAGCGCTTCCGCGCAGCCGTGGCCGAGGCCGGCGACGGCTGCCTGGGCGAGGTGCTCGAGGCCGGGCCCAGGGCGGCGTTCCCGCTGCGCATGCGCCACGCCCCGGTCTACACCCGCGCCCGCTATGCCCTGGTCGGCGACGCGGCGCACACCGTGCATCCGCTGGCGGGGCAGGGCGTCAACCTGGGCTTGCTCGACGCCGCGGCGCTCGCGCAGGTGGTCGGGGCCGGGCTGGCGGCGGGGCGCGATCCCGGCGATCCGGCCCTGCTGCGCCGCTACGAGCGCTGGCGCAAGCCGGAGAACCTGCTGTCGATGCGCGCCTTCGACGGCATCAACCGCCTGTTCAGCAACGACAATCCGGCGCTCGGCGCGCTGCGTCGCGCCGGGCTCACCATGGTGGACCGGCTGGCGCCGCTGAAAGGCGTGTTCATCCGCCGCGCCATGGGACTGGAAGGGGACCTGCCGGCGGCGGCGCGCGGCGGGCTGGCAGAGGCTTAGGCCGCATTCGGACGGAGGTCATCACATGCCGAGGCAGGAAATGGAACAGTTGCTGGCCGAGCTGCGCAAGCAGGTGGCGGGTTCGCGTGAGCTCACGCCCGGCCAGCGGGCCCGCATGGAAGCGCTGCGCGAGCAGATCGAGGAGCGGCTGGCCGCCACCGAGGTGCCGCCGGAGGAGACCCTGCGCGAGCAGGTCCGGGAACAGATCGACGAGTTCCAGCGCAGCCACCCCACGCTCACGATGGTGCTCGGCCGGATCCTCGACAGCCTGAACAAGATGGGCATCTAGGGCCGGTGCAAGTCAGCCCGTTCAACCAGCCCGCCCCCCGGCTGGGCAACCAGTACGACGACGACCGTGTGCTGCGGTCGCTGCTGGCGCGCCGTTTCGGCGGGCCCGTGCCGCCGGCGGCGCTCGCCGCGCTGCGCGAAATGGGCGAACTGGCCGGCGGCGAGCTCTACCAGGCCCAGCTCGACGACCGGCTCAACGAGCCGCAGCTGGTCCAGTGGGACGCCTGGGGCAACCGCGTCGATGCCATCGAGCTGTCGCCGCTGTGGCGGCGCGCGGAGCGGCTGGCGGCAGAGTTCGGCCTGGTGGCGACCGGCTACGAGGCCGAGCACGGGCCGCTCGCGCGCACCTTGCAGTTCGCGCTGGTGCACCTGTTCCATCCTTCGACGGACGTGTACAGCTGCCCGCTGGCGATGACCGACGGCGCGGCCCGCACGCTGCTCGATTCGGGCAATGCCGCGCTGATCGAGCGGGCCGTGCCGCATCTCACCAGCCGCGATCCCGCCCGGTTCTGGACCAGCGGCCAATGGATGACCGAGTCGACCGGCGGCTCCGACGTCGGCGCCTCGGAAACCGTGGCGGAGCGCGACGGCGAGGGCTGGCGGCTGTGGGGCCGCAAGTGGTTCACCTCGGCGGCGACCTCGCAGATCGCGCTGACGCTGGCGCGCCCCGAGGGCAACCCGGCCGGCGGCCGCGGCCTGGCGCTGTTCTACGTCGAGACGCGCGACGCCGACGGCCGGCTGGATCGCATCGAGGTACTGCGGCTGAAGGACAAGCTGGGCACGCGCAAGGTGCCGACCGCCGAGCTGCTGCTCAACGGCACGCCCGCGGTCGCGGTGGCCGGGGCGCGCGACGGCGTGCGCAACATCGTGCCGATGCTGACGCTGACCCGGACCTGGAACAGCATCTGTGCCGCCTCCTTCATGCGCCGCGGCGTGGCGCTGGCGCAGGACTACGCGCGCCGCCGGGAGGCTTTCGGCCGGCCGCTGGCGCACCAGCCGCTGCACCGCCAGACGCTGGCGGCGCTGCAGGCCGAGTACGAGGCGGCCTTTCACCTGTGCTTCGAGCTGGTGCACCTGCTCGGCCGCGCCGAACACGGCGCGGGCGACGAGGACGAGCGTGCGCTGCTCCGGCTGATGACGGCGCTGACCAAGCTCACCACCGGCAAGCAGGCGGTGGCGGTATCGACCGAGGCCATCGAGTGCTTTGGCGGCGCGGGCTATGTGGAAGACACCGGGCTGCCGGTGATCGTGCGCGACGCGCAGGTGCTGCCGATCTGGGAAGGCACCACCAACGTGTTGTCGCTGGAGCTGCTCAAGGCCTGCGGCGACGGCGGGCCCCTGCGCGTGCTGCGCCAGCGGCTGGCGCGCGGCGTGGGGGACTGTGACGACCGGCTGGCGGCGGCGGGCAGCATCGCCACGGCGGCCGCGGACCGGGCGCTGGACTGGTACCGGCAGGCCGCCGGGGCCGGGCCCGATGCCCTGCAGGCCCAGGCCCGCGGCTTCGCGCTGACGCTGGGGCGCGCCACGGCGCTGGCGCTGCTGTGCGAGCACGCCCGGTGGTCGCTGGAACACGAGCAGGACGGGCGGGCGCGCGCCGCCGCGCTGGCCTTCGCGGCCACGCGCATCGACCAGCTCGGCGCCATCGAGCCCGACGATGCGCGGCTACTGGTCGAGTAGCGCGTCCACCTTCGCGGCGCAGATGAAATCGTTCTCCGACAGGCCCTTGATGGCGTGCGTGGAGAAGCGCACCAGGCAGTGACCCCAGCCGACCTCGAGGTCGGGATGGTGGTTCTCGTTGTTGGCGATCCAGGCCACGGCGTTGACGAAGCCCATGGTCCGGTTGAAGCCCTTGAAACGGAAGTCGCGCCGGATCTCGGTGGCGTCGTCGTTCAGGACCCAGTCGGCGTGCAGCCGGGCCAGGAACTGCTTCGCCTCGGGCGGCGACATGGGCTGCAGGCCCCCTTCGCAGGGCACACAGTGCTTGGCAGTGAGATCGCTCACGGGGTGTCTCCTCGGTGGTCGGGTGGCGCTCAGGCGCTGGCGGCTTCTTTCGGCGGGAAGGCCGGCGGATGCATCCCCAGCTTCCTGGCCTGCTCGATCAGGCCCAGCAGGTCCATCTGGGCGACCTCGAACAGGGTGTCGAAGCTTTCGATGATGAAATAGATCGGCTGGAAGATATCGATACGGTACGGGGTGCGCAGCGCGTCCAGCGGGTCGAAAGGCTTGCGTTGCGGGTCGGGGCTCTCCAGGGCATAGCTGGTCTCGCCGATGGAGGAGACGATGCCGGCGCCGTAGGCGCGCAGGCCTTCCTCCGGCCGGTGGATCAGGCCGAACTCCACGGTGAACCAGTACAGCCGCGCCAGCATCGGCCGGTCTTCCTTGCGCGCCGCCGCGCCCGCCTTGCCATAGGCGTGGGTGAAGGCGGCGAAGCGCGGGTCGGTCAGCAGCGGCGTGTGGCCGAAGATCTCGTGGAAGATGTCCGGCTCCTGCAGGTACTCCATCTCCTCGCGGGTGCGGATGAAGCTCGCCGCGGGGAAGCGCTTGTTGGCCAGCAGGTTGAAAAAGTCGGTGAAGTTGATCAGCGCGGGCACCGGCGCGACTTCCCAGCCGGTGCACTCGCGCAGCACGCGGCTCACGTCGGCGCACTGCGGCACGCGGTCCTCGGGCAGCTCCAGCTTGTCCAGCGCAGCGATGTACTCGGCGCAGGCGCGCCCCGGGAGCACACGCTTCTGCCGGGTGATCAGCTCGTGCCAGACCTGGTGCTCGTCATCGCTGTAGTGGATGTAGCCGTTCGCGTCGGGGACCTTGGCCACGTATTTCGTGCCCTTGCCCATCACCGTCTCCGTGGCTTCAGTTGCGCCCTATTCTACCGGCGCGTCCCGGGCCGCATCATGCGGCGGCGCGTCAACCCGTGCGGGGCGGGTAACTCCGCTCGACGTAGGCGTCCACCAGCGCCTGGAACTCCGCCGCGATGTCGTCGCCCTTCAGCGTCACGTCCTTGGCGCCGTCCACGTAGACCGGGGCGACCGGCCGCTCGCCGGTGCCCGGCAGGCTGATGCCGATGTTGGCGTGCTTGCTCTCGCCCGGGCCGTTGACCACGCAGCCCATTACCGCCACGGTCATTTCCTCGACCCCCTGGTAGCGCTTCTTCCATTCCGGCATGCGGTGGCGCAGGTGCGACTGGATCTGCTGCGCCAGCTCCTGGAAGAAGGTGCTGGTGGTGCGGCCGCAGCCGGGGCAGGCGACGACCATCGGGGTGAAGGCGCGCAGGCCCATGCTCTGCAGGATTTCCTGGGCCACGATCACCTCCTGGGTGCGGTCGCCGCCGGGCTCGGGCGTGAGCGAGACCCGGATGGTGTCGCCGATGCCTTCCTGCAACAGCACCGCCATGGCGGCCGTGGAGGCGACGATGCCCTTGCTGCCCATGCCCGCCTCGGTCAGGCCGAGGTGCAGCGGGTAATCGCAGCGGGCGGCGAGGTCGCGATAGACCGCGATCAGGTCCTGCACGCCGCTGACCTTGCAGGAGAGGACGATGCGGTTGCGCGGCAGGCCCAGCTCCACGGCCCGCTCCGCGCTGTCGAGCGCCGAGCGGATCAGGGCCTCCTTAGTGACCGCCGCCGCGTCCAGCGGCTCGGGCAGCCGGGAGTTATCGTCCATCAGCCGGGTCAGCAGGTCCTGGTCCAGGCTGCCCCAGTTGACCCCGATGCGGATCGGCCGGTCGTTGCGGCAGGCCGTCTCGATCATGGCGGCGAACTGCGGGTCGCGCTTGGAGCCGCGGCCGACATTGCCGGGATTGATGCGGTACTTGGACAGCGCCACGCCGCACTCCGGCACCTCGGCCAGCAGCTTGTGGCCGTTGAAGTGGAAGTCCCCGACCAGCGGGACGTTCAGCCCCATGGCGTACAGCCGCTCGCGGATCGCCGGCACGGCCGCCGCCGCCTCGCGGGTGTTCACCGTCACGCGCACCACCTCCGAGCCGGCCCGCGCCAGCTCGGCCACCTGGCGGACGGTGCCGTCGACGTCCGCGGTGTCGGTATTGGTCATCGACTGCACCACGATCGGGGCATCGCCACCCACCCGAACGTGATCGACCAGGACCTGGAGGCTCTTGCGCCTCTGAACGGGATTCATGCCAGCGGGCTCCGAGGAGAGGGTTCCGGGGAGGCAATGATCCCCGCCTCGCCGCGCACTCGCAAGGGAGGCCCCGCCTCGGGTATCATCCGCCCCTCAACGTACCAGTCCCCGGTGGAGAGACCCCGGCCCGAGTGGCCCGGGGCGCCGAAGGCGCAATTACCGCCCGGAAACGCTCAGGCAAAAGGACGCGGGGGACGAGTTGGCTCTGGAGAGCGGCCCGGCATGGGCCCACCGAAGGTGAGGGGTGCCGCGGCTGCGCGGCACTGAATCTCTCAGGTAACCGGACAGAGGGGCGGCGGGCGGCGCCAGCCGTCATGCTGTTGGGTGAGGAGAGATCGAGCGCAATGGGCGAACAGACACCACTGTATTCCGAACACGAGCGCCTCGGCGCCCGGCTCGTCGATTTCGGCGGCTGGGACATGCCGTTGCATTACGGCTCGCAGGTCGACGAGCACCACGTCGTCCGGCGCGAGGCCGGCATGTTCGACGTCTCCCACATGACCGTGGTGGACGTTGCCGGGCCCGGCGCCGGCCCCTGGCTGCGCCGCCTGCTGGCCAACGACGTGGCGCGCCTGCAGGCCCCCGGCAAGGCGCTCTACACCTGCATGCTCAATGACGACGGCGGCGTCATCGACGACCTGATCGCCTATTACCTCGGCCCCGGCGACTACCGGCTGGTGGTCAACGCCGCGACCCGGGCCAAGGACCTGGCCTGGCTGCAGCGCCACGCCGAGGGCGCGGAGGTGGTGGTCGAGGAGCGCCCCGAACTCGCCATGATCGCCGTGCAGGGGCCGTCCGCGCGCGAGCGCGCCGCCCGCCTGCTGGCCGAAGAGCACCGCGCAACCGCCCTGGCGCTGACGCCTTTCACGGCGGCCCAGTGCGGCGAGCTGTTCGTGGCCCGGACCGGCTATACCGGCGAGGACGGCTGGGAGATCATCCTGCCGGGCGAGCGCGCGGCGGAGGCCTGGCAGGCGCTGCTGGCCGCCGGCGTGAAGCCCTGCGGTCTCGGCGCACGGGACACCCTGCGCCTGGAAGCGGGCATGAACCTGTACGGGCAGGACATGGACGAGACCACCACGCCGCTGGAGTCGGGGCTGGGCTGGACCGTCGCCTGGGAACCTGCCGCGCGCGACTTCATCGGCCGCGCCGCCTTGCAGGCGCAACGCGATGCCGGCGCCCCCCGCAAGCTGGTGGGCCTGCTGCTGGAGGACCGCGGGGTGTTGCGCGGCCACCAGCGGGTGGTGACCCCGGCCGGGGACGGCGAGGTGACCAGCGGCAGCTTCGCCCCCACGCTCGCTCGCTCGATCGGCTTCGCGCGCGTGCCGGCCGGCGCCGGCGAGCAAGTCCAGGTCGACATCCGCGGTCGCCTGCTGGCGGCCCGGGTGGTGCGCCCGCCCTTCGTGCGCAACGGCAAGCCGCGCATCCAGCTCGACTGAACCCTCCTACCGAACCCCTGCGAGAGGCCCGCGATGAGCAACATACCCTCAGATCTGAAGTACACCCGTTCCCACGAGTGGCTGCGGCAAGAGGATGACGGGACCGTCACTGTCGGCATCACCGATCATGCCCAGGACGCGCTCGGCGACCTCGTCTTCGTCGAGACCCCCGAGGCCGGCCGCAGCGTCAAGGCGGGCGAAGCCTGCGCCGTGGTGGAGTCGGTGAAGGCCGCGTCCGACGTCTACAGCCCGGTCGACGGCGAAGTCGTCGCCGGCAACGAGGCCCTGGCCGGCCAGCCCGAGCTGCTCAACACCGACCCCTATGGCGAGGGCTGGATCATGAAGGTCCGGCCGGCCGCCTCAGCCGAAACCCCCACGCTGCTCGACGCGAATACCTACGCGAGCACGCTGGAAGAGTGACCCCGGGACGCCACGCGTCACCCCCCGGAGCAAGCCATGCCCTTTATTCCCCATACCGACGCCGACATCCGCGAAATGCTCGCCGCCATCGGCGTCAGCGAGATCGAGCAGCTGTTCGACGAGATTCCCGCCGGCCTGAAGGTCGACGCCCTGCCGGGCGTGCCCCCGGCGCTGGGCGAGATGGAGATCCAGCGGCTGATGCGCGAGCGCGCCACGCGCGACGCCGGCCACCTGAACTTCATCGGCGCCGGCGCCTACGAGCACCATATCCCCGCCGCGGTGTGGGAGATCACGACCCGGGGCGAGTTCTACAGCGCCTACACGCCCTACCAGGCGGAGGCCAGCCAGGGCACGCTGCAGCTCATCTACGAGTACCAGTCGATGATGGCGGCGCTGACGGGGATGGACGTCTCCAATGCCTCGCTGTACGACGGCGCTTCCGCCATGGCGGAGGCCGCCCTGATGGCGGTGCGGGCCAACCGGGGCTCGAAGTCGGCCCGCATCCTGGTGCCGGCCACGGTCAACCCGGCCTACCGCCGCGTGGCGCATGCCATCGCCGGCGGGCAGGGGTTGAACTTCGAGACCGTGCCCTATGACCAGGAGAGCGGGACCACCCTGGCGGAGGCCCTGCAGCCCTGGGCGGAGGAGGATGTTACGGCGCTGGTGCTCCAGCAGCCCAACTTCTTCGGCGGTTACGAGGACGTCGCGGCGCTGACCGACTGGGCCCATGCCCGGGGCGCCCTGGTGATCGCGGTCGTCAATCCGACCAGCCTGGCGCTGCTGGCGCCGCCGGGTGAATGGGGCGAGGCCGGCGCCGACATCGCCTGCGGCGAGGGCCAGCCGCTCGGCGTGCCCTTGTCCTCGGGCGGGCCGTATTTCGGCTTCCTGGCCTGCCGCCAGGCGCTGGTGCGCCAGATGCCCGGCCGGATCGTGGGCAAGACGGTGGACCTCGACGGGCGCGCAGGCTTCGCCCTGACCCTGCAGGCGCGCGAGCAGCACATCCGCCGCTCCAAGGCGACCTCGAACATCTGCACCAACCAGGGCCTGATGGTCACCGCCGCCACCATTTACATGAGCCTGCTGGGCGCCGAGGGCCTGGCGCGCGTGGCGGCCGCCTGCGTGCGCAACACCGCGGAACTGGTGGGCCAGCTGGAATCGCTGGAAGGCGTGCAGCGGGCCTTCCCCGGGCACTTCTTCCACGAGTCGGTGCTGCGGCTGGAGCAGCCGGTGGGACCGTTGCTCGAGGCGCTGGCCGGGCGCGGCATCCTCGGCGGCTACGACCTGTCGCATGACTATCCTGAACTCGGGCACGCCTTGCTGGTCTGTGCTACCGAGACTCGCACCGCGAGCGACATCGAGACCTACTTCCAGGCGCTCAGCGACGTGCTGCGCCAGGCGCAGGTGGCCTGAGGGCCGCCGCAATTGCATTCCAAACCGGAGTTATTCATGGCAACCATCACCCTGCAGGGCAACGAGATCCACACCACCGGCGAGTTTCCGCGCGTAGGCGGCAAGGCGCCCGACTTCACCCTCACCGACAGCGCGCTCAATGACGTGTCGCTGTCGCGCTGGATGGGCAAGAAGAAAGTGCTGTCGATCTTCCCCAGCATCGACACCCCGGTCTGCGCGCTGTCGACCAAGAAGTTCAACGACTATGCGCGCGAGCACGACGACACCGTGATGCTGATGATCTCGCCCGACCTGCCCTTCGCCCACAAGCGCTTCTGCGGGGACGAAGGCCTGGAGAACGTGGTGACCCTCTCGACCATGCGCGCGGCCGATTTCGCGCGCTCCTACGGCGTGCTGATCGCCGACAGCCCGTTCGCCGGCCTCACGGCCCGTGCCGTGGTGGTGCTGGACGAGAACGATACCGTGGTGCATGCCGAGCTGGTGCCGGAGATTGCCAATGAACCCGACTACGAGGCAGCGCTGAAGGCGCTCGGCTGAGATGACCGAGCCGCTGATCTTCGACCATTCGCGCCCCGGGCGCCGCGCCACTGCGCAGGCTCCCGCGGCCGAGGCCCAGGCGGATATCCCGGTCGCCTTCCGCCGCCGGGAGCGGCCGCGCCTGCCGGAGGTTTCCGAGCTGGGCGCGGTGCGGCACTACACGCGCCTGTCGCGGCTGAACTTCTCCATCGACACGAACTTCTACCCGCTGGGTTCGTGCACCATGAAGTACAACCCGCGGGCCTGTAATACGCTGGCTTTGCTGCCGGGGTTCACCGGCCGCCACCCGCTGGCGCCGGAGTCTACCGGCCAGGGCTTCCTGGCCTGCATGTGGGAGCTGCAGGAGATCCTGCGCGAAGTGACCGGCATGAAGGCCGTATCGCTGACGCCGATGGCGGGCGCCCAGGGCGAGTTTGCGGGCGTGGCGATGATCCGGGCGTACCACGTGGCGCGCGGCGAGTCGCATCGCGACGAGATCATCGTCCCGGACGCCGCCCACGGCACCAACCCGGCCACCGCGACGATGTGCGGCTGCAAGGTGATCGAGATCCCGACCTCGGCCGACGGCGACGTCGACCTGGACGCGCTGAAGGCGGCGGTGGGGCCGAATACGGCCGGCATCATGCTGACCAACCCCTCCACCGTCGGAGTCTTCGACCGCAAGATCCTGGAAATGTCGAAGGTGGTGCACGCGGCCGGCGGGCTGCTGTACTACGACGGCGCCAACCTCAACGCCATCCTCGGCAAGGTGCGCCCGGGCGACATGGGCTTCGACGTCATCCACATGAACCTGCACAAGACCTTCTCCACGCCGCACGGCGGCGGCGGCCCGGGGTCCGGCGCCGTGGGCGTCAGCGAGCGGCTGGTGCCGTTCCTGCCGGTGCCCTTCGTGGAGAAGGCCGGTGAGCGCTTCCGCTGGGTCAGCGAGGAGGAGCGCCCGCAGTCCATCGGCCGCCTCTCGGCCTTCATGGGCAACGCCGGCGTGCTGCTGCGCGCCTACGTCTACGCCCGCATGCTGGGCCGCGAGGGCATGCCGCGCGTGGCCGAGTTCGCCACCCTCAACGCCAATTACCTGATGGCCCGGCTGCGCGACAAGGGGTTCACGCTCGCCTACGCGGAGCGCCGCGCGAGCCACGAGTTCATCGTCACGCTCAAGCGCGAGGCCAAAGAACTGGGCGTCACGGCGATGGACGTCGCCAAGCGCCTGCTCGATTTCGAGTTCCACGCGCCGACCACCTATTTCCCGCTGCTGGTGCCGGAGTGCCTGCTGATCGAGCCGACCGAGACCGAGTCGAAAGAGGCGCTCGACGCCTTTGTCGACGCCATGGCGGCGATCCTCGAGGAAGCCAGGACCGAGCCGGAGAAGCTGAAGGGCGCGCCCTACACCACGCCGGTGCGGCGGCTCGACGACGTGCGCGCGGCGCGGCAGCTGGACGTGGCCTGGAAGCCGGACGCCGCATGAGCGCACTGATCACCGGGTCCATCGCCTACGACAACATCATGGTTTTCCAGGGCCGGTTCCAGGACCAGATCCTGCCGGACCAGATCCATGTGCTGAACGTATCCTTCCTCGTGCCCGCCCTGCGGCGCGAGTTCGGCGGCTGCGCGGCGAACATCGCCTACAACCTGCGGCTGCTGGGCGAGACCGGATACCCGATGGCCACGGTCGGCCACGATTTCGGCCCGTACCGCGACTGGCTGCAGGGCCGGGGCGTGCCCCTGGACTACGTCCGCGAAGTGCCGGACAGCTGGACCGCAGTGGCCTATATCACCACTGACCTCGCCGACAACCAGATCACCGCCTTCCACCCGGGCGCCATGCAGCACGCTCATCTCAACGCCGTGCCGGCCGACGCCGGCATCCGCTGGGGCATGGTCTCGCCGGACGGACGGCAGGGCATGATCGAGCACGCCGAGCAGTTCGCCGCGGCCGGCATTCCCTTCGTCTTCGACCCCGGCCAGGGCCTGCCGATGTTCGGCGCCGAGGAGCTGGCCCGCTTCGTCGAGCTGGCCGACGTGGTGGCGGTGAACGACTACGAAGGGAAGATGCTGAGCCAGCGCACCGGGCTCGACGAGGCCGGCATCGCCGAACGGGTGCGGGCCTATGTCATCACCCGCGGGGCCGAGGGCTCGGTCATCCTCGCCGGCGGCCGCCGCTACGAGATCCCGGCGGCGGCGCCCGAAGCGGTCATCGACCCGACCGGCTGCGGCGACGCCTACCGCGCGGGGCTGGTGTTCGGCCTGCTGCGCGAGGCGGACTGGGAAACCGCCGGCCGCATCGCCTCGCTGCTGGGCGCGATCAAGGTCGAGTCCGCCGGGACGCAGAACCACGCCCTCGACCCGGAGAGCTTTGCTGCGCGCTTCAGCGCCAGTTTCGGCTACCAGCATGGCCTTCGCATCTAGCTGGCGCGCCCTGTGCTGCGCCGCCCTGCTCCTCGCCGGGGCGGGCATCGCCCAGGCCGACGCCCTGCCGGGCGCCGGGGTGGCGGCCGAGCCTGCCGACTGGCGCCGCACCCTCGAGCGCATTGCCCCCAGCGTGGTGACCATCCGGGTCGACGCGCCGCGCGCCTTCGACACCCACTGGAACATGTCCACCCAGGCGACGGGCTTCGTGGTCGACGCCGAGCGCGGCCTGATCCTCACCAACCGCCACGTCGTCACGGCGGGCCCGGTGGTGGCCGAAGCGGTATTCCTGAACCACGAGGTGGTCGAGTTGACGGCCGTCTACCGCGACCCGGTGCATGATTTCGGCTTCTTCCGTTACGACCCCGCGCAGCTGCGCCATATCCAGCCCGAGTCGCTGCCGCTGGCGCCCGAGGGCGTGGAGGCGGGCCGCGAGATCCGCGTGGTGGGCAACGATGCGGGCGAGCAGATCTCGATCCTGGCCGGCACCCTGGCCCGGCTCGATCGCGAGGCGCCATTCTACGGGCGCGGCCAGTACAACGACTTCAACACCTTCTACATCCAGGCCGCTTCCGGCACCTCCGGCGGCTCCTCCGGCTCGCCGGTGATCGACATCCGCGGGCGCGTGGTGGCGCTCAATGCCGGGGCCAACACGCAGGCCGCCTCGAGCTTCTTCCTGCCGCTCGATCGCGTCACGCGCGCCCTGGAGCACATTCGCAACGGCGAGCCCGTGCCCCGCGGCACCCTGCTGACGACGTTCGTCCACGTGCCCTACGACGAGCTCGGCCGGCTGGGCCTGGATCCCGCCGCCGAGACGCGCTACCGGGCCCTGTTCCCGCAGCAGAAGGGCCTGCTGGTGGTCCGCGAGATCGTCCCCGGCGCTCCGGGCGACGGCACCCTGCAGCCCGGCGACATCCTGCTGGCGATCGACGGCCGCCCGCTGGCGACCTTCGTGGCCCTGGCGGAGGCCCTGGACAACAACGTCGGCGCGAGCCTCGTCCTGTCCCTGCGCCGGGGCGAGACGGACCTGCAGGTCGAGGTCGAGGTCACGGACCTGCACGCCGTCAGCCCGGACGAGTTCCTGCAGATCGGCGACGCCGTGCTCAACAACCTGTCCTACCAGCAGGCGCGGCACCTCCATGCGCCGCTGCACGGAGTCTATGTGGCCAACCCCGGCTACATGTTCATGGCCTCGGCGGTGCCGCGCGGCGCGGTGATCGTGGAGATGGACGGGCAGCCGACGCCGGACCTGGCCGCGTTGCGCGCCATCCTTGAGCCGCTGCCGGACGGCGCCCGCGTCACCATGCGCTACTTCGAATTCGACAATCCGCGCGGGACCCAGCTGCGCACCGTTCGCGTGGACCGGCGCTGGTTCCCGGCCGCCCATTGCCGGCGCAGCGACGCGCTCGGCGACTGGCCCTGTGAGACCCTGGCCGAACCCGGGCCGCCCGCCCGCCCCGAGCCGGCATCGACCAGTTTCCCGCCGGAGAGCGAGCGGCCGATGAAGGTGCTGCAGCCCTCGCTGGTGATGGTCAACTTCGAAATGCCGTACCCGATCTCGGGCGTGTCGGACCGCTTCTATTTCGGCACCGGCCTGGTAGTCGACGCGGAAGCCGGCCTGGTGGTCGTGGACCGCAACACGGTCCCCGAGACACTGGGCGACGTCACCCTGACCTTTGCCGGCTCGCTGGAGATCCCCGGCCGCGTCGAGTACATGCATCCGCTGCACAACCTGGCGGTCGTGCGGTACGACCCGGCACTGATCGGCTCGACCCCGGTCAAGTCGGCGACGCTGGCGCCGCGCCCCCTGGAAGCGGGCGAGGAGATCTGGGTGGTCGGCCTGCGGAGTGACCAGCGGCTGGCCTCGCAGGAGACGGAGGTGTCCTCGATGGACGCGCTCGTCCTGCCGCTGTCGCGCACGCTGCGTTTTCGCGACGCCAACCTGGAGACCATCCAGCTCCTGAGCGGCCCGAGCGACTTCGACGGCGTCCTCGCCGACGCCCGCGGCCGGGTGCTCGGCATGTGGTCGAGTTTCGCCTTCGACGCCGGCCGGACGGTGGAGCAGTCCAACAAGGGCGTTTCCGCCGCGCTGGTGGCGGAGGTCCTCGCCCTGGCCCGCGAAGCGCGGACGCTGCGCTCGCTGGAAGCGGAGTTCGTGCAGATTCCGCTGGCCGCCGCCCGGCGGCTGGGCCTGCCGGACGAGCTGGTGGCGCGGCTGGAGGCGCACGACCCGGAGCGGCGCCAGGTGCTGCAGGTGGCGCGGACCGTGGCGGCGACGCCGGCCGCCGAGCTGCTGCGCCCGGGGGACCTGCTGCTGTCCATCGACGGCCAGCTGGTGAACCGCTTCGACGCGATGGAACGGCTGAGCCAGCCCGAGGTGGTGACCGTCGAGGTGTGGCGCCACGACCAGGCCCTCACCTTGTCCGTGCCGACCGTGGCGCTGGGCAGCGGCGGCGTGGATCGCGTGGTGTCCTGGGCCGGCGCCGTGCTGCAGGCGCCCCACCGCGCGCTGGCGGCCCAGCGCAGCATCGAGCCGACCGGCGTGCTGGTAGCCTTCCATGCTTTCGGCTCGCCGGCCAGTCGCAACGGGCTCGGCGGCGGGCGGCGCATTGTGGCGGTCGACGGGGTGCCGACGCCGGACCTCGATGCCTTTCTCGCCGCGGTCGCGACGCAACAGCATGGCGAAGCGGTCCGGCTCACGGTCGTGAACTGGAACGGGCAGGTCGAAGTCGTGACGCTGAAGCTCGACCTGCGCTACTGGCCGACCTACGAACTGCGCCGCGGCCCGGACGGCTGGCGCCGGATCGGCCCCTAGCCCTTCAGGGCCGCGGTGAAGCCCGCCAGGGTGTCGGCCGGGGGCAGGCAGGTCGTGCCGCGGCAGATCCAGGCCCGAGCGCCCGATTCCGGCGGCGTCTTTTCCGCCAGGGCCGGCGGCAGCCCGGCGGCGTCCGGCGGAATTTCGAACACCAGCCGGCGCGGCGCGTAGACCAGGCGGGCGGTCCGGGCCCATTCCGCCGGACGGCGCCCGGAGCCGCGCACGATCACGACTTCCGGCGGCGTGAGCTGTTCCTCCAGGGCGTCGAGCAGGGCGCAGTGCAGCCACGGGGCCCGCTGCAGGGCCGGCATCGCCGAGCGCACGGCGCGTTCCGCGGCCTCGAGATAGCGTGTCTCGCCCAGCAGGCAGCCCAGGCGGTTGAGCGCCAGCGCCGCGATCCCGTTGCCGGCCGGCATGGCATCGTCCGCCAGCGGCCGGGGGCGCTCCAGCAGGGCCTCGTGGTCGTCGGCCGTGAACAGGAAGCCGCCCGCGGCGCGGTCTTCGAAGCGGGCCAGCAGCAGGTCGGCCAGGCCCACGGCGAACTGCAGCAGGGCCGGATCCCAGCGCAGCTGCAACAGCTCCAGCGCGGCGTCGAGCAGGAAGGCGTGATCGTCCAGGTAGGCCGGGAACCGGGCGCGCCCGTCTTTCCAGGTCGCGAACAGGCGGCCGTCGATGAACATCTCGCCGCGGACGAAATCCATCGCGCGCTGGGCCGAGGCGGCCATCTCCGCATCGCCGAGCACGCGCGCGGCGAGGCACAGGCCGCGGATCATCAGCCCGTTCCAGGCGGCGAGCACCTTGTCGTCGCGGCCCGGCCGGACGCGCTGCTCGCGGGCCGCGAGCAGTTTCGCCCGGGCGGTCGCCAGCAGGGCGGACACCTCCGCGCCGTCCAGCCCGCTGTGGGCGGCGAACTGCTCCGGCGTCACGAAGGTGTGCAGGTGCCAGCGTCCCTCGAAATTCGCGGGCCGGTCGAAGCCGTACACGGCGGTGACGGCGGTGAGCTCGCTCGGCTCGAGCAGCTTCTGCACCTCTTCCCGCCGCCAGGCGTAGTAGCGGCCTTCCTCGCCCTCGGAGTCGGCGTCGAGCGCCGCGTAAAAGCCGCCTGCCGGCGATTGCATCTCGCGCTGCGCCCAGCCGGCCGTGGCCTGGGCCGCCCGCCGGAACAGGCCTTCGTTGGTGACCGAGTGGGCCTGGGCGTAGAGGGGCAGCAGCTGGGCGTTGTCGTAGAGCATTTTCTCGAAGTGCGGAATCATCCAGTGGCCGTCGACCGAGTAGCGGAAGAAGCCGCCGGCCAGCTGGTCGCAGAGGCCGCCCTCGGCCATCTCCTTGAGCGTGGCCGTGACCATGTAGAGCGCCTCGAGGTCGGGCGAGTCACCGAGCGCGGTGCCGCGCCAGTGCCGCAGCAGCCGCACCAGGTTCGGCGGGTGCGGGAACTTCGGCGCTTCCCCGAAGCCGCCGTGTTCCTGGTCGAAGCTCTCGCCCAGGGCGCGACGCGCCTGCTCGAGCGGGGCACGGTCGAGCGCCTGGCCGGCCGGGTCGTCGCCGGCCGGGGCGCGCCAGACCTCGGCGAAGGCTTCCTGCACCGCGCCGGCGTGTGCGCGGATCTCGTCCCGGTGCTCGCGCCAGTAACCGGCCACCCGCGTCATCAGCTCGGGGAAGCCCGGCAAGCCGTGGCGCGGTTCGGCCGGGAAGTAGGTGCCGCCGAAGAAGGGCGCCTGGTCGTCCGGCGAGAGGAACATGGTGAGCGGCCAGCCGCCGTTGCGCTGGGTGATCATCTGGTGCGCGAGCTGGTAAATGCGGTCGAGATCCGGCCGCTCCTCGCGATCGACCTTGATGTTCACGAACAGCTCGTTCATCTGCGCCGCGATGGCCGGGTCGGCGAAGCACTCGTGGGCCATCACGTGGCACCAGTGGCAGGCGGAATAGCCGATCGAGAGCAGGATCGGCTTGTTCTCGCGTCGCGCCTGGGCCAGCGCCGCCTCGTCCCAGGGCTGCCAGTGCACCGGGTTGTCCGCGTGCTGCAGGAGGTAGGGACTGGTCTCGTCGGCAAGGCGGTTGCGAATCTCGTTCATGAGGCTTCCGGCAGGATGGGATCGGGATGGCGTGCAACTATAACGGACCTGGGACCCGACGTTCTGCAGTAAACTAGCGCGCCATGATCCCCTATCCGAATATCGACCCGGTGGCGCTCCAGCTCGGACCGCTGGCCATTCGCTGGTATGGGCTGATGTACATCGTCGGCTTTGCCATCGCCTGGGCGCTGGCGCGGCACCGGGCCAGGCAGCCCGGCTCCGGCTGGACCCCGGAGCAGGTGGACGACCTGATCTTTTATAGCGCCCTCGGGGTGATCATCGGCGGGCGAATCGGCTCCATCGTGTTCTACAATTTCGACAGCTGGCTGCGGGATCCGCTGGTCCTGTTCCGCATCTGGGAGGGCGGCATGTCCTTTCATGGCGGCCTGCTCGGCGTGGTGCTCGCGCTCTGGCTGTACGGCCGCAAGCTGGGCAAGAGTTTCTTCGCGATGGGTGACTTCGTCGCCCCGCTCGCGCCGCTCGGGCTCGCCTGCGGCCGGCTCGGCAACTTCATCAACGGCGAGCTGTGGGGCAAGCCCACCGACGTGCCGTGGGGTTTCGTGGTCGACGGCACCACGCGCCATGCCTCCCAGCTCTACCAGGCCGGCCTCGAGGGCGTGACGCTGTTCGTGATCCTGTGGCTGTACTCGGCGCGCCGTCCCCCCGAGAAGGCCGTCTCGGGCATGTTCCTGCTCGGCTACGGGGTGTTCCGCTTCGCGGTCGAGTTCGTGCGCCTGCCCGACGCCCACATCGGCTACCTGGCCTGGGGCTGGCTTACCATGGGGCAGCTCCTGTCCCTGCCCCTGATCGTCTTCGGCGGCGTCCTGCTGTGGCTGGCTTACCGGCGCGCGCCGCGGAGCGCCTGACATGCAGCAGTATCTCGACCTCCTGCGCCAGATTCGCGAGCACGGCCTGGAGAAGGCCGACCGCACCGGCACCGGCACGCTGTCGATCTTCGGCCACCAGCTGCGCTTCGACCTCGGCGCCGGCTTCCCGCTGTTGACGACCAAGAAGCTGCATATCCGTTCCATCGTGCATGAGCTGCTGTGGTTCCTCTCCGGCGAGACCAACATCGGCTACCTGAAAGACCACAAGGTCCGCATCTGGGACGAGTGGGCGACGGAGGAGGGCGAACTCGGACCGGTCTACGGCCGCCAGTGGCGCGCCTGGCCGACTTCGGCCGGCGGCGCCATCGACCAGATTGCCGAGGCCGTCGAGACCATCCGGACACGGCCGGATTCCCGGCGCATCCTGGTGGTGGCGTGGAATCCCGCCGAGCTGCCGGACGAAACGATGTCGCCGCAGGACAACGTGCGCGCGGGCCGGATGGCGCTCGCCCCCTGCCATTGCCTGATCCAGTTCTGGGTCGGGGACGGCCGGCTCTCCTGCCAGCTGTACCAGCGCAGTTGCGACATCTTCCTCGGCGTGCCGTTCAACATCGCGTCCTACGCGCTGCTGACCCACATGATGGCGCAGCAGTGCGACCTCGAGCCCGGCGACTTCGTGTGGACCGGTGGCGACGTCCACCTCTACCTGAACCATCTCGAGCAGGCCGACCTGCAGCTGACGCGGACCCCCGGGCCGCTGCCGCAGCTCCGCATCCGGCGGCGGCCGCCCAGCATCTTCGAGTATCGCTACGAGGATTTCGAGGTCGTCGGCTACGAGGCCCAGCCCCACATCCCGGCGCCCGTTTCCGTCTGAGTCCCGTGCCGGGATTCCGGCACGGGACGTCGACGTCGTGGGGAGGGGACGGGCGCCGTCCCTGGCGCCGCTTGGAGGGAACTCTTTACTGGAACGCGCAGCCCGGCTGCACGCCCGCCTTCTTGAGAATCATCGCCAGCGGGCAGAAGCCCGTGAACGCGGCCTGGAACATGTTGAGGCCGACGAAGGCAGGCAGCAGCAGCCACCAGGGCGAGAAGGCCTGGGACAGCACCAGCCCGGCGAGGATCATGACGCCGGCAAAGGCGAAGACAAAGCGGTCGATGTTCATTGCAACTTCTCTGCCAGGTTGAGTGTCGGCTAAATATTAGGGAAATCTTATATGCAAGTCAACGGGGCGGCGGCACAGGGACTATGATCAGGGCATGAGACCTGAAATCACCCTGGTCGTGGCGGTGGCGGAAAACGGCGTGATCGGCGCCCGCGGCGGCATGCCGTGGCACCTCCCGGCCGACCTGCATCACTTCAAGCAACTCACCTATGGCAAGCCGGTGCTGATGGGCCGGCTCACCTGGGACTCCATCGGCAAGCCGCTGCCCGGGCGGCGCAACCTGGTACTGACCTCGGATCCCGAGTGGCAGGCCGAGGGGGCGGAGCGCGTGGCGTCGCTGGACGAGGCCGTGGCGCGGGCCGAGGCCGACGGCGCCGCGGAGCTCATGGTGATCGGCGGCGCGGCGGTATACCGTCTCGCGCTGCCGCGCGCCCGCCGCATCTACCTGACGCGCATTCACGCCGAGCCGGACGGCGACACGCACTTCCCGGAGATCGACGACGAGGCATGGGAGCAGGTGGCGTGTCGCGAGCGGCCGGCGGACGAGCGCAACCCGCACGACCTCAGCTTCGTCACCCTGGAACGCATGCGCTAGGTAATTCTCGCAGTTCGTGATCCCGGTCACCGCCATGGCGTGGCGGCTGGCGTATAAAGCCGCTTTTTGCAGGCTCGGCGGCCGTCCTCGCGATGTACCGACTCGAAGTTCCGGAGCTGTTTGCGCTCCTGCTGCGCACTGAAGACGTCGGCCTGGCCGTCAAGGCCCTCGACGGGCGCTATGTCTATGCCAACCCGGGCTACGCGCGCGTCCTCGGTGTCGAGGATGCGAGGACAGTGCCGGGCCAGCAGGACGTCGACCTGTTGCCGCAGCCCGCTGCTGCCGCCTTCGATGCCGCCCAGCACGCCGTCCAGCAGGAGCAGCGCGCGATCCTCGTCGAGCACGAGTCTGCCGACGCCGCCGACCAGGCGACCTGCTTCCTGGTCACCCACTTCCCGGTGCGGGACGACGCCGGTGAACTCGTGGCGGTCGGCGTGGTCGGGCTGGCCACCGGCAGCCGGCAGGTGCCCGATGCCACCAGGGCGGCGTTGCGTTCCGCGGAGCAGGTCAACGCCCAGCTCGAGTCCGCCGTCCGGTCACTGCAGGAGCTTGCCAGCACCGACGGGCTCACCGGCGCCTGGAACCGGCGGCGTTTCGAGGAGGCGCTGGCCAGCGAAACGCATCGCGCCGTCCGCTTCGGCCATCCCCTCTCCCTGGCGCTGATCGACATCGACCATTTCAAGGGGGTCAACGACAATTTCGGTCATCCGACCGGCGATCGCGTGCTGGCGGAATTCGCCGACTGCCTGCGCGACGGGATGCGGCGCTCCGATTCCCTGACCCGTTGGGGCGGCGAGGAGTTCATCATCCTGATGCCGAACACGCCGCTGCCGGCCGCGCAGCGGTCCGCGGAGCGGCTGCGGGAGCGCATCGAGCAGTGCCAGTTCCAGGTCGTCGGCGGGCTGACCGCGAGCATCGGGGTGGCGGAGTTCGCGCCGGCCGAGAGCCCGCGGGACTGGCTGCGACGTGCCGACGATGCCCTCTATCGCGCCAAGAAGCGTGGCCGGAACCTCGTCGAGGCCGACCTCAGCACCGCCAGCGAGGCCCCGGCCGAGCACCTCGAGGGCAATTTCGTGCGACTGGTGTGGAAGCCGCGCTTTGCCTCCGGCCATGCGCTGATCGATGCCCAGCACCGCGCCCTGTTCGAGGACGCCAACCAGCTGCTGGAGGCGATGCTCTCGGGGCGGCCCCGGGACGAGATCGGCGAGCTGATCGATCGCCTGATCGAGGATATCCGCAAGCACTTCCGCGACGAGGAACGGATCCTGGCGGAGCTGGGTTTCGCCGCTTGTGAAGCGCACGGCAAGGAGCATGCTTCGCTGTTGGCCAGGGCGCTCGAGATGGCGGACACCTTCAGGGCCGGCAAGCTCTCGACGGGCGAGTTGTTCGAATTCCTCGCCTACGACGTGGTGGCGCGCCACCTGCTGGGCGCTGACCGCCAGTACTTCGGGCTGTTGCAGGCGCCCCGCGAACCCTGAAACCCGGCTAACCGCCGGCCTGCTCCTTCGCCCGCTTGAGCAGCAGTGCGGCCCGCAGCCCTTTTTCGCGGATCGCGCGCACCGCCACGCGCGCCGGCGTGGCGACGTGGAACCGCTTGCCATGCCGGCGCAGCAGGCGCTCGTCGAGCTGCAGCCCGAGGCCCGGCGCCTGCGGGACGTCGATCGTGCCGTCGGCATTGACCGGGATCGCCGGCATGATGCCTTCGCGCGCTGCCGGCACGAAGCCGGGCGGCTCGTAGGGATATTCCAGCAGCTTGCGCCGCTCCCAGGCCGCGAAGGCGTGCAGGTTGACGACCATGTTGAAGCCGTTGGACCAGGTGTGAGGGGTGAAATCCAGGTCGCGGCGGCGGCACTCGTCCATCACCTGCCGCGCTACCGTCAGGCCGGAAAACATGGCGTCGGGCTGGTACTTGTCGAGGCTGCCATGCTCGAACAGCGGCGCGAGCTCGTGCCAGGCGCCGTGGAGCTCGCCGCCGGCAATGGGCGTGCGGACCCGCTCACGCAGCGCCGCCATGCCGCGCCAGTCGTGCATGTCGAGCGGCTCCTCGAGCCAGGCGACCCCCAGCTCGTCGCAGCCGCGGGCGAAAGCCGTGGCGCGCTCGAGGTCCCAGGCAGGGTTGGCGCCGAACAGCGATACCGGCCAGCCCTGGTTGGCGTCCACGCCGATCACGAAATCGTCGCCGAGGTGTGCGCGCACGCCACGCACCAGGGCGAGATCTTCTGCCACGGTGGGGTACTTGACCCGGACCTTCACGGCCCCGAAGCCCATGGCGCGAATCTCGTCCAGGTAGCGGCGCCGCTCTTCGAGCGGCTTGAGCGAACCGCTCGAGGCATACACCGGCGCCTTCAGCACGGTCGCGGGCTCGCGTTGCAGCAGCTGGTAGACGGGCTTGCCGGCGAGCTTGCCGGCCAGGTCCCACCATGCGGCCTCGAGCCACCAGTTGCGCCAGCCAAGGTACGAGGCCTCCCGCAGGCGCTGGCGCAACACCCCGATGTCATCGGCGGGCAGGCCCAGCAGGAAGCCCCCGAGCAGGTCGCCCAGGCCGCGCCGTTCGGTGGTGAAGGCCGGTCCGCCGGTTTCCCCGACCAGCCCGTCCCCGGCGTAGACGCGCGCCACCGTCTGCGCCACGTGGGTCTGGGGGTAGCCCGGGATCCAGGAGGGCCAGAAGGGGGCGGGCAAGGGCACGTTGACGTGCCATAACTCGATGCGCTCGATTCGCTGCGACATGGCCACTCCCTCCCGGCCGGGCATCACCCCCGGATTCTAGTAAATCTGTCCCGGCGGGCGATCGTTGTGATATATGAGGACGCTCGCATAGACCAGCCCGGAGATCGCATGAGCCCGCCCAGTCCCCGCCAGCCCCGGCGCGCGGCCGCAGTCGTGCTTGCCGCCACCACCCTGGCTGCCTGCGCCAGCCAGGCCCCGCGGGACGAACCGCCGGCGGCTGCCCCGGCCGCGCCGTTTGCTTCCGCCTATGTCCCGTCGCCCGCGGCCCCGTTCGTGCTCGAGGGCGCCACCGTGCTGACCGGCGACGGCGGCCGGCTGGAGAACGCCTCGGTCTATGTGGCCGACGGGGTCGTCCAGGCGGTCGGGGCCGATTTCGAGGTGCCGGCTGGGGTGCAGCGCATCGATGCGCGCGGCCGCTGGATTACCCCCGGGATCATCGACGTCCACTCGCACCTCGGCAACTACCCGGTCCCCAGCGCGAAGGCGCACCAGGACGGCAACGAGATGACTTCGCCCAACACCGCCGGCGTCTGGGCGGAACACTCGGTGTGGCCGCAGGACCCGGGCTTCAACACCGCGCGGGCCGCCGGCGTCACATCGCTGCAGGTGCTGCCGGGCTCGGCCAACCTGTTCGGCGGCCGCACCGTGACGCTGAAGAACGTGCCGGCGCGGACGGTGCAGGAGATGAAGTTCCCGGGCGCACCGCACGGCCTGAAGATGGCCTGCGGGGAGAATCCCAAGCGGGTCTACGGGGAGCGCCAGGCGACGCCGATGACCCGCATGGGTAACGTGGCGGGCTACCGCACGGCGTGGATCGAGGCGCGGGAATACCTCGAGCAGCAGGAGCAGGCTGCTGCCGGCGAGGGCGAGCCGCCGACCCGGGACCTGGCCCTGGAGACGCTGGCGGGCGTGCTCAAGGGCGAGATCCTCATCCATAACCACTGCTATCGCGCCGACGAAATGGCACTGATGATCGACCTGGGCCGCGAGTTCGGCTACCACCCCGGCACCTTTCACCACGCCACGGAGGCCTACAAGATCGCCGACCTGCTGAAGGAGAGCGGCAGCTGCGCGGCGATGTGGGCCGACTGGTGGGGCTTCAAGCTCGAGGCCTGGGACGCCATCCGCGAGAACATCGCGATCGTCGATGCCGTCGGCGCCTGCGCCATCGTCCATTCCGATTCGGAGGTGGAGATCCAGCGTCTCAACCAGGAGGCGGCCAAGGTCATGGCCGCCGCGCGCCGCGCCGGGATGGAGATCAGCCCGGAACACGCGATCCGCTGGCTGACCTTGAACGCCGCGCACTCGCTCGGCATCGCCGACCAGGCAGGCACGCTGGCGCCGGGCAAGATGGCGGATCTCGTGGTGTGGAACGACAACCCTTTCAGCGTCTATGCGCGCGCCGAGCGGGTCTATGTCGACGGCGCGCTGGTACACGAACACGGCAACCCGGCATTCCCGTCGCAGAGCGACTTCGAGCTGGGCATGATCGAAACGGGGGCAGGCCAATGAACCACCGGCATCTGTTTGGCGGCGCCGCGCTGCTGCTGGCCGCTGCCGCTGCGCAGGCCCAGGTGATCGCCATCACCGGCGGCAGGGTCGAGACGGCGGCCGCTGCCGGGTCCATCCCGGAGGCTACGGTCCTGATCCGCGACGGCCGCATCGTGGCGGTCGGTGCGACGGTCGCGATTCCGGCCGACGCGCAGCGTGTCGATGCCCGGGGCAAGGTCGTCACCCCCGGCCTGTTCGACCCCCACTCGAGCATCGGCCTGGCCGAGGTGAGCCTGGAGCCGGACAGCGTCGACACCACGGTGGACAACGACCGCTTTTCCGCGGCGCTCGACGCCGCGGACGCCTTCAACCCGCGCTCGGTGCTGGTGCCGGTGAACCGGGTCGAGGGCATCACGCGCGCCGTCGTGTTTCCTGCCAGGGTCAGCGGCAGCGTCATCAGCGGCCGGGCCGCGGCGGTTAATCTCGGCGACGCCAGCCAGCCGGTCGACCGGCGCCACGTGGCCGTCTACGCGCTGTTCGGCGAGGCCGGCGCGTCGCAGGCCGGCGGCGCGCGCACTGCCGCGCTGGCCCAGCTGCGCGAGGCGCTGGACGAGGCGCGCGACTACGGCCGGAACAAGGCGGCCTGGGAGCGGGCAGGCAGGCGCGACTACCGCCTCAACCACTATGACCTTGAGGCGCTCCAGCCGGTGCTCCGGGGCGAGGCGCCGCTGGCGGTGCTGGCGCACCAGGCGAGCGACATCGCGGCGCTGCTCGACCTTGCCGCGGCCTACGAGGTGCGGCTGGTCATCGTCGGCGGAGCCGAAGCCTGGCTGGTCGCCGACCGCCTGGCGGCGGCCGGCGTGCCCGTGGTGCTGGATCCGCTGGCCAACCTGCCGGACCGCTTCGAGATGCGCGGCGCCAGGATCGACAACGCGGTGCAACTCGCGGCCGCCGGCGTGGAGATCGCCTTCGCCTCGCTGAGCGGCGAGTCCCACAATGCGCGCAACCTGTCGCAGGCAGCTGGTGTGGCCGTGGCGCATGGCTTGCCTTGGCCGGCCGGCCTCGCCGCGCTGACCGCCGCGCCGGCCCGGATCTTCGGGCTGGAGGGCGTGGGCCAGCTGCAGCCGGGCTTCGAGGCCGACGTGGTGATCTGGGACGGCGACCCGCTGGACGTCACCAGCTATCCCGACGCGGTGTTCATCAAGGGCCGGGCGATCCCGATGGAGAGCCGCCAGAGCCTGCTGCGCGATCGCTACCTGGAGTTCCACGGCCTGCAGCAGGTCGACTGAAGCGCCCGTGGGCTTCTACGATCGCCACATCCTGCCGCACCTGGTGCACCTCGCATGCAGCAGCCGGCCCGCCATGCGGCAGCGGGCGGAGATCGTGCCGCGCGCCCATGGCCGCGTACTGGACATCGGCTTCGGTTCGGGCCTGAACCTGCCGCACTATGATCCCGCGCGGGTCGACGCGGTGCTGGGCCTCGACCCCGCCGCCGAGATGCACGCCAAGGCAGCCGGGGCCGTCGCGGCGGCGCCGTTCGCCGTGGAACTGATCGAAGCGCCCGCCGACCGCATCCCGCTCGAGGACGCCAGCGTCGACACGGTGCTGAGCACCTACACCTTCTGCACCATTCCGGATACGGCAGCCGCGCTGGCCGAGGTGCGCCGGGTGCTGAAGCCGGGCGGCGAGCTGCTGTTCTGCGAGCACGGCCGCGCGCCGGGTCGCTGGGCGCAGCGCCAGCAGGACGTGCTGAACCCGCTGTGGCGGCGGGTGGGCGGCGGCTGCAACCTGAACCGGCGCATCCCGGAGCTGCTGGAGGCGGGTGGATTCCGGATCCGGGAGCTCGACGCCCGCTACCTGCCCGGCTGGGGCCCCGCCGCCTTCAATTACCGCGGCCGGGCGGCGCCGAGCTAGGCTTTTTTCGGCCGCGGGCGCGTACGCCGCGGGAAGCGAGGGTTTATACTGCGCCCCTCTCGGGTGGGGAGATCCGCTATGAAATCTTGCAAGCGCCTGGCCGTGCTCTCGATCGGCTTCGTCACCGGCTTGTTCGTTGCGCCGCTCGCCCCGAGTGCGCAGGAAACCGGCGGCGAGCTGTTCATCTACAACTGGTCCGACTACATCGCCGAGGACACCATCTCGAATTTCGAGGCGGAGACCGGCATCAAGGTCACTTACGACGTGTTCGACAGCAACGAGGTGCTCGAGGCCAAGCTGCTGGCCGGCAGTACCGGCTACGACCTGGTCGTGCCTTCGGCCGCCTTCCTCGGCCGCCAGGTCCCGGCCGGCGTATTCATGCCGCTGGACCGCTCCAAGCTGAGCAACTACGACAACCTGGACCCGGGCCTGCTGGCGCGGATCGAGGTCAATGACCCGGGCAATCGCCATGCCGTGCCCTATCTCTGGGGCACCACCGGCATCGGCTACAACGTCCGGAAGATCGCGGAGATCTTCGGCGAGGATTTCGAGGTCGACTCCTGGGACCTGGTCTTCAACCCGGAGTTTGCGGCGAAGATCTCCGAGTGCGGCTTCGCCATGCTGGACGCCGCCTCCGAGATGATCCCGCTGGCGCTGCACTACCTCGGCGAGGATCCGAACAGCTTCGACCCCGAAGTGATTGCAAGGGCGGGGGAGGTGCTGCTGGCAGTCCGGCCTTACGTCACGTACTTCCATTCCTCGCAGTACATCAACGACCTGGCGAACGGCGACATCTGCGTTGCGGTGGGCTGGTCGGGGGACGTGGCGCAGGCCGCCTACCGGGCCGAGGAAGCGGAAGCCGGCGTGGAAGTCGCCTACACGATCCCGCAGGAGGGCGCGCCGATCTGGTTCGACACGCTGGCGATCCCGGCCGACGCGCGCAACCCGGGCAATGCCCACCTGTTCATCAACTACCTGCTGCGTCCGGAGGTGATCGCCGAGATCACCAACTACGTGGCCTACGCCAACCCCAACCCGGCGTCGCTGGAATTCCTCGACGAGGAGATCCGCAACGATCCCAACATCTTCCCGCCGCCCGAGGTCATGGAGCGCCTGTTCGGCCTCAAGACCCTGCCGCGCGAGGTGGACCGGGTATACACGCGGACCTGGACGCGGGTCCGCACCGGAAGGTGAGTTGACGGGCCGCCGCGGCGTCGCCCGACCGTTCGGGCCCCGGCAGTGAACAACGGCGCGAAGCCCGCGGCGGCCCGCGCGGCAGTCTCGCCCGCGCGCGCGGACGCGCTCGGCCGCCAGGCTTACCTGAAGATCGAAGCGGTCTCGAAGAGCTTCGAGGACTTTCTCGCCGTCGACAGCGTGTCGTTGACCATCCGCCAGCGCGAGATCTTCGCCCTGCTGGGCGCCTCCGGTTGCGGCAAGTCCACGCTGCTGCGGCTGCTGGCCGGCTTCGAGCAGCCGTCGGCGGGGCGCATCGAGCTGGATGGCCAGGATCTCGCCGGGCTGCCGCCGTATCGGCGCCCGGTCAACATGATGTTCCAGTCCTACGCCCTGTTCCCCCACATGACGGTGGCGGACAACATTGCCTTCGGGCTGAAGCACGACCGGCTGGCGCGCGCGGAGCGTGAGCGCCGGGTGGAGGAGATGCTGGCGCTGGTGAAGATGGAATCGATGGCGCGCCGCAAGCCGCACCAGCTCTCGGGCGGCCAGCAACAGCGCGTGGCGCTGGCCCGGTCGCTGGCCAAGCGGCCGAAGCTGCTGCTGCTCGACGAGCCGATGGGCGCGCTAGACAAGAAGCTGCGCTCGGAGATGCAGCTCGAGGTGGTCAACATCATCGAGCAGCTCGGCGTGACCTGCGTGATGGTCACCCACGACCAGGAAGAGGCCATGACCATGGCGCACCGGATCGCCATCATGGACCAGGGCCAGATCGTCCAGGTCGGCACGCCGGACGAGATCTACGAGCAGCCGGCCAACCGCTTCACCGCCACGTTCGTCGGCTCGGTCAACCTGGTCGAGGGGAAGATCGAGGAAGACGCGCCGGACCACATCACCATCCGCGCGTCCGGGCTGCCGGAGCCGGTCTATATCGGCCACGGCCACACCGGCTACGAGGAGATGGACGTGATCTTCGCGCTGCGCCCGGAGAAAGTGGTGGTCAGCAAGGAGATGCCCGACCAGCCGCACAACCGCTACCGCGGCAAGATCGAGGAGATCGCCTATTTCGGCAGCCATTCGGTGATGCACATCCGCCTGCCCAGCGGCCTGAAGCTGCTCGCCCACGTGCCTAACGCGCGTCGCTGGGCCAGCGAGGACTTCACCTGGGAAGACGAAGTGTGGGCGAGCTGGGACGAGATGGCCGGGGTGGTGCTGTCGTCGTGACGGTGGCCTTCGCCAGGCGGCTCCGGGCGCGCCTGCCGGGCGCGCGCTGGCTGGTGATCGCGCTGCCGTTCCTGTGGATGCTGCTGTTCTTCGCGGTGCCGTTCGCCATCGTGCTGAAGATTTCCTTCGCCGACGCGCAGATCGCCATGCCGCCCTACAGCGAACTGCTGACGCGCACCGAGCACGGCATCACCATCAGCCTGAATTTCCGCAACTACCTGTACATGGTGCAGGACAGCCTCTACGTCTCGGCCTACCTGGGGTCGCTGAAGATCGCGATCATTGCGACTTTCCTGTGCCTGCTGATCGGCTATCCCATGGCCTACGCCATCTCCAGGCTCGAACCGGCGGCCCGCAACGTCGCTCTCCTGCTGGTGATCCTGCCGTCGTGGACCGCCTTCCTGATCCGCATCTACGCCTGGATCGGGATTCTCAAGAACAACGGCCTGCTCAACAATTTCCTGCAGTGGGCCGGGTTGATCGGCGAGCCGCTGCAGCTGCTGCACACCCCGATCGCGGTCTACGTCGGGGTTGTATACACCTACCTGCCGTTCATGATCCTGCCGCTCTACGCCAACCTGGTCCGGCTGGACCCGCGGCTCGAGGAGGCGGCCTTCGACCTCGGCGCGAGGCCCTGGCAGGTATTCTTGCGCATCACCCTGCCGCGCACCGTGGCCGGCATCGTGGCCGGCTCAATGCTGGTGATGATCCCGGTCATCGGCGAGTTCGTGATCCCCGAGCTGCTGGGCGGGCCGGACACGCTGATGATCGGCAAGGTGTTGTGGGAGGAGTTCTTCAACAATCGCGACTGGCCGGTGGCCTCGGCGGTCGCGATCATCATGCTGTTGCTGCTGGTGATCCCCATCACCATCTTCCACAACTACCAGTCGCGTGAACTGGAGAAGGAGCTGGCATGAGGCGGGCCGGCAGCAACTCCGCCTTCAGCCTGACCCTGCTGGGGCTGGGCTACCTGTTCCTGTACGTGCCGATCCTGAGCCTGGTCGTCTATTCCTTCAACGAGTCTCGCCTGGTCACCGTCTGGGGCGGCTTCTCGACCAAGTGGTACCGCGAGCTGTTCGCCGACCGCCAGCTGATGGACGCGGCCTGGGTCAGCCTGCAGGTCGCCTTCAATACGGCCTGGAGCGCGGTGATTCTCGGGACCCTGGCCGCGATGCTGCTGGTCCGGTTCCGCCGCTTTCGCGGCAAGACGCTGTTCGGCGCCATGATCACTGCGCCGCTGGTGATGCCGGAAGTGATCACCGGCCTGTCGCTGCTGTTGCTGTTCGTCCATATCGGGGACCTGCTCGGCACGCCGATCATGCGCGGCATGGGCACCATCTGGATCGCGCACACGACGTTCGCCACGGCCTTCGTGACCGTGGTGGTCGCCTCGCGCCTGACCGAGATGGACCGCTCCCTGGAAGAGGCGGCGATGGACCTGGGCGCCAACCGGGTGAAAGTCTTTTTCGTCATCACCCTGCCGCTGATCCTGCCGGCGCTGGCGGCCGGCTGGCTGCTGGCCTTCACCCTGTCGCTGGACGACCTGGTGATCGCCAGCTTCGTGTCGGGCCCGGCCTCGACCACGTTGCCGATGAAGGTATTCTCCTCGGTGCGGATGGGCGTCAGCCCGAAGATCAACGCGCTGGCGACGATCTGGATCGTCGCCGTCTCGCTGGCGGCGATCTTCGCCTGGCGGGTGATGGCGCGGGGTGAACGACGGCGCCGGGCACAACAGCGGGGCAAGCGCTGAACCAAAGGGTGTCGCGGCGGGTTTCGGCGCGACGGTTGAACCAGGGCGAGTAGGGCAGAGGCCCGACAACGGAAGGAAAAGCTGAAATGACGAAGAAGATCGCGCCGGCGCTGTGGGCCGGACTGCTGGCGGGCCTGGCTTGCAGCGGGGTCCAGGCGGAGGAAGAAGGTTTCTGGTACGGCGGGTCCCTCGCGCTGACCAGCGACTACGTGTTCCGCGGCGTGACCCAGACGGACGAGGGCCCCGCCCTGCAGGGCAGCCTCGACGTCGGGCTCGCCAACGGCGTCTACGCGGGGGTGTGGGCCTCCAACGTCGACTTCGACGCGCCGGACGGTATCGACCTCGAGGTCGACATCTATGTCGGCTGGACGCTGGAGTTCGCCAACGAGACCTGGCTCGACCTGCAGCTCGTGCGCTACCTCTACCCCGGCGCCAACCCGGGGTTCGGCATCAACTACAACGAGTTCATCGCCGCCTACGGCTTCCGCAACTACACGGCGACCGTGGCGTACACGAACGACTACCTGCGCAGCGACGAGAGCGCCCTGTACTACAACTTCGGCGCCGAGTTCCCGCTGGGCGACACCGAGTACACGCTCGCGGCGGCGGCCGGCTTCAACGACATCTCCAACGTCACCGGCAGCGACTACTGGGATTACCAGGTCGGCGTCAGCCGCAGCTGGGACGCCATCACGGCTGATCTGTCCTACTATGACACCTCGGGTTTCGACGAGGACGTGCAGGACTTCCTCGGGCCGGAGAAGTGGGCCGACGGACGGGTCGTGCTGACCTTCAGCTGGGAATTCTGAGTCCCGCGGGGCTTGCCGCGGCAACGCGCCAGGCGGCGGGAGCGAATTCATGAGCGAGATCAACATGGGCGAAGTGGAGCGGTTGTTCAGCAGCGCGCCCTTCATCCGCGAGCTGGGCCTGGAGCTGGTGGCGGTGACCCAGGGGGAATGCCGCAGCCGCCTGGTGCTGGCCGAACGCCACCTGCAGCAGGACGGCTTCGTGCACGCCGGGGTGCAGGGCGCGATGGCCGACCACACGGCCGGCGCGGCGGCGGCGTCGCTGGTGCCGCCGGGACAGCGGATCCTCGGTGCGGAGTACAAGATCAACCTGCTGCGCGCCGCCCGGGGCGAGGCGCTGCTGTGTACGGCGCGGGTCATCAAGGCCGGCCGCACCCTGGTCGTGGCCGAGGCGGAGATCCGCTGCCGCGCGGGCGAGGACGAGAAGCTGGTGGCCAAGGCCATGGTCACGCTGGCGGTCGTGGGTGAGGCCGTGTGAAACTCGTGCCGGCCAGTCGAGGGACGAGGAGGAGAACATTGAGCGAAATGCAGCGAACTGGAGGCGGGTTGTCCTGGGCCCGCGGCATGGCGCTGGCCGCATTCGTCGCGTTCGCGCCGGCCGGGGCCGAGGAAGCGCCGCAGCGCGAGCCGGGGCTGGGACTGGGCTACGGGGAGCACGTGCCCAGCGCCTGGGAGATGCGCCAGGGGCGCCGGGACTACCAGTCGGGCAACTACATGGGCGCGTTCTGGCACTACACGAATGCCGCTGTGTGGGCCGACAAGTTCGCCCAGTACAACATCGGCGTGATGTACCTGCGCGGCGAGGGCGTCGAGTTCGACGCGGTGCGCGGCTGGGCCTGGCTCGAGCTGGCCGCCGAGCGCGGCTACCCCGACATGGTCCGGGCCGCCGACGACCTGTACGAAATGCTCGACGAGGAACAGCGTCGGCAAGGCGAGCGAATTTTCCGCGAAGAGTTGCTGCCCGACTATGGCGACGCCACCCGGGTGCCGGCCACGGCGCGCCGGATGGAGCGCGAACTGCGCCGTGCGACCGGGACGCGGACGGGCAGCCGGGCGGCGCTGTCCTCGCTTCGCGTGTACGACGGCAGCGGCGTGTCGCGGCGCGGCGACGAGTTCTACGATCCGGCCAAATGGGATTTCGAGCGCATCGTGCGCTTCGAGACCCAGCTGATGAAGGACCTCGCCGGCGCCGGCGCGACGCTCGGGGAGTTCCGGGTCCTCGAGGATGAGGCGGAGGAACAGGGCGAGGAACAAGACCCGGAGGATGGCGCCCGCCGCTGAGCATGCTGCAGCGCTATGTCAAGAAGATCCTCTCCTCGCGCGTCTACGACGTCGCCGTGGAGACACCGCTGCAGGCGGCGCCGAACCTTTCCCGGCGGGCGGCCTGCCGGGTGTGGCTGAAGCGGGAGGACCTGCAGCCGGTCTTCTCCTTCAAGATCCGCGGCGCCTATAACAAGATCGCGCAGCTGCCCGAGGAGGCACGCGCACGGGGCGTGATCACGGCCTCGGCCGGCAACCATGCCCAGGGCGTCGCGCTGGCGGCGCGCGAGCTCGGGCTCAAGGCGACCATCGTCATGGGCCGCAATACGCCCAGCATCAAGGTGGACGCGGTGCGCGCGCTCGGGGCCAGGGTGGTGCTGCATGGCGATACCTACGACGATGCCGCGGCCCATACCGCCGAGCTGTGCGAGCGCCAGGGCCTGACCTATATCCCGCCCTACGACGACCTCGACGTGATCGCGGGGCAGGGCACGGTCGGCATGGAGATCATGAAACAGCACGCGGGCCCGCCGACCGCGATCTTCCTGCCGGTGGGGGGCGGCGGCCTGATCGCCGGCGTCGCCGCGTACATCAAGTACCTGGCCCCGGAAGTGCGCATCGTCGGCGTCGAGCCGGAAGGCTCCGCCTGCCTGGCCGCGGCCCTGCAGGCCGGGCGGCGCGTCCGCTTGCCCTACGAGAGCCTGGACCTGTTCGCCGACGGCGTCTCGGTGGCGCAGGTGGGCCGGGAGCCCTTCAAGGTGGCGAAGCGCTGGGTCGACGAGGTCATCGTGGTGAACACCGACGAGATCTGCGCGGCCATCAAGGACTTGTTCGAGGACACGCGCTCGATCGCCGAGCCGGCCGGCGCGCTGGCCGTGGCCGGGCTGAAGAAGTACGCGGTGCGGGGGCTCGAAACGGGCGAGTGCAGCCCGGCCGCGAGCCTGGTCGCCATCGTCAGCGGCGCCAACGTCAACTTCGACCGGCTGCGCCACATCTCGGAGCGTGCGGAGCTCGGCGAGCAGCGCGAGGCCATCCTGGGGGTGACCATCCCGGAGCAGCGCGGCAGCTTCCGCCGCTTCTGCGCCGCGCTCGGCAAGCGCTCGGTGAGCGAGTTCAATTACCGCTATGCCGATTCCGCGCAGGCGCACGTCTATGTCGGACTGCAGCTCGGCGCGCCGCGGGACCGGCCTGACGTTATCCGCAAGCTCGGCGAGGCGGGCTATGCCGTCGAGGACATGACGGAGAACGAGGCGGCCAAGCTGCACGTGCGCCACATGGTGGGCGGGCGCCCGCCGGGCGACAAGGCCGAGCTGCTGTTCCGTTTCGAGTTCCCCGAGCGTCCCGGCGCGCTGCTCAATTTCCTCACCGGGCTGGGCGCGGACTGGAACATCACGCTGTTTCACTACCGCAACCACGGTGCCGCGTGGGGCCGGGTGCTGGTGGGGTTCGAAGCGGCACCAGAGGACCGGGAGCGGCTGCTCGCGGACCTGCGGGCCATCGGCTACCGCTTCTGGGAAGAGAGCGACAACCCCGCCTACCGGCTGTTCCTGCGCTGAAGCGGGCTGCGACTCAGAGGCCGCGGGCCCAGGCCGGGCGGAGGGGCGCATTTTCCGGCGCGGCAATGGCAGCGCGCACCTGCTGCAGCAGCCGCGGCTTGTCGGCGCCGAGCGTGCCCCGGAGCACCAGCCAGTTCGAGGCGTGGTCCGAGCGGAATACCGTGCGCTCCAGTTCGAGCCGCTCCAGCAGCCGTTCCATCTCGCGCAGCAGGCCCGGCAGCGCCAGCGGCTCCCACTCGGGGAAGCCGGCGCGAAAACGCGCCTCGCCCAGGGGAAAGCTCACCACCAGCATGGCCAGGTACTCGGGCTGGGTGGCGTTCGCCAGGCGGGCGGAGTTCTCGGCGTGCTGCTCCCAGAGCGCCTCGCCGCCGAGGCCGTTGAGAATCATGACCGAGCGCGTGATGCCGGCCTCGCCGAGCTTGTCCAGGGCCGCGCGCGTGGAGTCGAAGGTCTCGCCCTTGTTCACGCGGGCCAGCACCGTGTCGTCGCCCGACTCGGCGCCGACGTAGGCCATGCCCAGCCCGGCCGCTCGCAGCTCGGCCAGCTCGGCGACCGACTTGCGGCGGAGATTGCGCGGCAGGCAGTAGCTCGACACGCGCTCGACGCCGGGCAGGTGCTCGCGAATGGTCGCCAGGACCGCCAGCAGCCGCCGGGTCGGCAGCACCAGCGCATCGCCGTCGGCCAAGAACACGCGCCGGACCTGGCCGCCCAGCAGCTCGCCCGAGCGCCGGATGCTTTCGACCACCTCCGCCTCGTCCCGGGCCCGGAACTTCTTCTGCGGGGCGGTGTACATCTCGCAGAAGGTGCACTTGTTCCAGGAACAGCCGTCCGTGACCGGCAGGATCAGCGAGCGGGCCTCGCTCGGCGGCCGGAAGACGGGTTCGACGTAGCGGATGGGGTAGCTCGGTACCGCGCTCATGCGGGCATTGCCTAGAAAGGGATGCGGCCCGTCAGGCCGTCCTTCAGCATCACCCAGTCGCCCATGAAGCTGTAGAGCGGGTACTTGAAGGTCGCCGGGCGGTTCTTTTCGAACCCGAAATGCCCGAGCCAGGCAAAGCCGTAACCGACCACCGGGAGCGCCAGCAGCAGGAGCCACTGCTGGGTGAACAGCGTGTATCCGAGCAAGGCGAGCACCAGCAGGCTGCCGACGTAGTGCAGCCGCCGGCAGGCCGGGTTGCGGTGCTCCTGCAGGTAATAGGGATAGAACTCGGCGAAGGACTTGAAACGCGGCTCGGGCATGACGGCGCTCATGGTCTGGCGTGCTCCGGGTGTTCGGCAATCGTGGCGGGCATTGTAGCCGACGCCTCAGTCCTGCCGCAGGCGCAGCAGTCGGGCACGGCATGCCGCCAGTTCGCCAGCGCGCCTCGCCCTCGGGCGGCTGTGGTCACAGGCTGCTCGATCCGGCAGACTTTCGCCACCGCCCCTGCCGCGAGCACCGAGCCATGACGGAACCCTTCAACGAAGGCGCTTATCTCGCCGCGCTGATCGAGCTTCATGCCGGTGTGGAGTTCAAGGGCCCGGGCGACAAGGACTACAGCCGCGCGCTCATGGCCGGCCTGCCCGGGCTGCCGCCCGATCCGCGCGTTGCCGACCTGGGCTGCGGCAGCGGTGTCGCCACGCTCCTGCTGGCGGAGCACTTCGGCGGCGTGGTCAAGGCCGTGGACCTCTGCGAGGCGTTCGTCGAGGATCTCCGGTGCGACGCCGCCGCGGCCGGGCTCGCCGGGCATGTCGAGGCGATCTGCGCCGACATGGGCGCGCTGGACTGGCCGCCGGCCTCGCTGGATCTCATCTGGTCGGAGGGCGCGGCCTACAACCTTGGCTTCGAGCGAGCGCTCACCCGGTGGCGCCCGTTGCTGGCGCCGGGCGGGCTGGCGGTCATCTCCGAAATGTCCTGGTTCGCCGAGGAGCGGCCGGCCGCGGCCGTGGAGTACTGGCAGGTGGCTTATCCCGGCATGGCCAGCGAGACCGAGAACGCGGCGCATGCGCGCCGGACCGGTTTCGAGGTGCTCGACATCCGGCGGCTGCCGGCCGAGGCCTGGTGGCGCAACTACTACGGCCCCCTCGAAGCCCGCATGGGGCAGGTCGAGCGGACCCCGGCGATGGCCGCCGTGATCGAGGAGACAACCATGGAGATTGACCTGTTTCGCCGCTACAGCGACTACTACGGCTACAGCTTCTACGTGCTGCGCACGGCCTGAGGCCCGGGCTCAGTACCGGCCGGTGCGCCGCGCAGGCGCTGCGTCACGCTGAGGATGGTGACCAGCAGCGCGGGCAGGAAGGTGAGCGTCACCAGCGTCGCGAACAGCAGCCCGCTCAGCACCACTACGCCGACGCCGCGGTACAGCTCCGTGCCCTCGCCGGGGATGAACACCAGCGGGGCCAGCCCGAACAGGGTCGTGATCATGGACATCATGATCGGCCGCACCCGCGTCGAGACCGCGTCGCGCACCGCCTCCACGGGGTCGCGTTCGCCTTCCCGCAACCGGGCCAGGGTCCGATCGACGATCAGGATCGGGTTGTTGACCACCACGCCGAGCAGGATCAGGAAACCCAGCATGGTGATCATGTCGAAGGGCTGGTGGATGGCCTCCAGGCCGAAGGCCGGCAGCCGCGCGCCGATGGCGTTCAGGAGCGCCAGGCCGCCGATCCCGCCGGCAATGCCCAGCGGCACCGAGGTCAGGATGACCAGCGGCCAGCCCCAGTGCCGGAAGATCGCCACCAGCACCAGGAGGCACAGCACGATCGAGACCACGTAGTTGTCGGCCAGGGCCGCGCGGGTCTCCATCAGCTGGTCGGAAGCACCGGAAATGTCGAGGCTGACGTCGGGCGGCAGGTGGCCCTCGCGGCGCAGCCAGTCGACCACCTCGGTCTGCACCTCGCCCAGCGCGGCCTCCAGCGGTACCGAGCGCGGAGGGATGATGTTCAGGGTGACGGCGCGCCGCCCGTTGAGCCGCCGGATCGAATCGGTGTTCACCGTCTCGACGATCTCGGCCACCGCCGACAGCGGCACCACGCCGGCATTCGGCGCGTAGATGGGCAGGTCTTCGAGGCGCGACAGCTGCTGCTCGCTGCCCGCCTGGCTGAACAGGAAGATGTCGATCTTGTCGTCGCCGCGGAAGTACTCGTCGACGAAGGCGCCGTCGGTGAGCGCCGCCACGGCGAACCCGAGCTGGCGCGCGTCGAGCCCCATCTCGGCGGCGCGCTCCCAGCGCGGGCGGATCTCGACCAGCGGCTGGTCCAGCGACAGCGAGGAGGGCGAGGAGCCGATGCGCGGGTTGTCGAACACGGCGCGGGCGCGGTCGTAGGCGAGCTGCGCCACGCCATAGATCTCGGCCAGGTCGCGGCCCGTGATGTCCAGGTTCACGCTGCGGGTGCCGCCGTCGTTGCTGGAGATGATCGAGCCGCGGCTGGAAAAGGCGCGCATGCCGGGATAGCTGCGGAAATGCTCGTCCAGCACGGTCATCAGCGCGTCGATCTGGCCGGGGTCGACCGTCTCGGCGAGCACCCGCAAGTTGTCGGCGCCCACCGCCAGGTTGATGTAACTCAGGGCCGGCACCGGCGCCTCGCCGCGGGCGAAACGCTCGGGGTCGTCGCCGACGTAGGGCAGCAGGAAGTCCTCGACCTGGGCGGCCACGGCGCGCATCTCGCTGAGGTTGTAGCCCGGCGGCGCCAGCATGCGGGCGAAGGTCTTGGGCTCCTCGCCCTCCGGCAGGTACTCGGCCGGCGGGGTCAGCAGCAGGATGATGGCGAGCACGCCGCCCACGGTCGCCGCCAGGGTCACGGCGCGCCGCCGCCCGGTCGCGATCAACCAGCCCACGCCCGCCACCAGCCGCTCGCGCAGGCCCTGGCCGGCTGCCACCGGGGCATGGCGCAGGCCGAAGTCCAGCCGGGCGCTCAGGCTCGGCACCACCGAGACGGCCACCAGCATGCTGGCCAGGATGGAGGCGGAGATGGCGATGGCCACGTCCGAATACAGCTGCCCCGCCTCCTGCTCGATGAAAAAGATCGGCGCGAACACCAGCACGGTGGTCATGGTCGAAGCGAGCACCGCCGGCCAGACCTGCTGCACGCCCTCCAGCGCCGCGACCGCGCGGTCGATGCCCTGGCGCCGGCGGCGTTCGATCGCTTCCAGCACCACGATGCTGTTGTCGAGCGTCATGCCGATGGCGAAGGCGATCCCGGCCAGGGAGATCACGTTGATGGTCCGCCCGGCGAGCAGCAGCCCGAGAAAGGCCGCGATGGTGCAGATGGGAATGCCGATCACCCCGACCAGGGTGGCGCGCACCGAGCGCAGGAAGGCGAACATCACGAGCGCGGCGAGCACGGCGCCGAGCGCGAGGTTCTGCCAGACGTTGGCGATGGAGGCCTGGACATAGCGCACGTCGTCGCTGGTCAGGCGCATCTCCATCCCGGCCGGCTCGAGCACCTGGCGGTTGATCTCCTCGACCACGGGCAATAGCGCCCGCTTGATGTCGATGACATTGGAGCCGGGTTCGCGGTCGATGGCGATGCTCATGGTGGGAAGGCCGTCGGAAGACGAAACGCGCCGCAATTCGTAGTGCGAGAGCTCGACCTCGGCCACGTCGCGCAGGCGGATCAGGCTGTCGCCGCGGCGGGCCAGGATGAGGTCCTCGAGTTCCGCCAGGTTGTTGAAGCGGCCGATGGTGCGCAGCAGGTAGCGCCGCTTGCCGAGCTCCAGGTCGCCGCCGGAGGCGTCGCGATTGCGGGCGCGCACCGCGTCGCGGATCTCGTCCAGCGTGATGCCGCGTTCCGCGAGCGCAGCGGGATCGACCAGGATCCGCACCTGGCGGTCGGCGCCGCCCCAGATGTTGATGCGCGACACGCCCTCCACCCGCTCCATGCGCGGCCGCACGTTCTCGTCGATGAAGTCGTACATGAGCGTCATGTCGAGATCGAAGGGATTGCCCGCGAGCGGCGCGATGCGGAAGAACATGAAGGAGTTCTGGGAGAAGGAGCTGGCCTCGAGGCGCGGCTCGTCCACGTTCTCCGGGTAGGCCGGCACCTGGCTGAGGGCATTGTTGACGCGGATCAGCGCCTCGTTGATGTCGGTGCCGAACGGAAACTCCAGCTCGATCTCGGCGCGGCCGTCGCCGGCGCGGGAGACCATGCGGCTGAGATTGGGCAGGGTGCGAAGGTACTGCTCCTGCTCGACCAGGATCTCCTTCTCGACGTCCTGCGGCGTGGCCCCGGGCCAGCGCGTGTCGACGCCGATGACGCGCACCTCGAGGTCCGGGATCATCTGGACCGGGATCCGCAGGGCCGCCAGGATGCCCAGCACGGCGATGATGAGCACGACCACGGCGACCAGCGTGCCGTGGCGCACCATGCCGGCGAACATCAGGCGGCCCCTCCGGTCCGGTTCATGGCGACCCGGTCACCGTGACGCGCTCGCCGGCGGCCAGGCCCTCGTTGCCGCGGACCACGACCCGGGCGCCGGCCGGGAGCGCGCCGGCCAGCTCGGCGCGCTCGCCCGCCAGCCGCAGCAGCTCGACGGGGCGCTCGTTGGCGACCCAGCCGTCGTCGGCCGCCGTCACCACCCACACCGTGGTCGTGCCGTCGGGATAACGGATGATGGCGTCGCGCGGCACGCTGGTGACCGGGCCCTCGCCGGGCAGCTTGAGCTCCACCCGGGCCGACATGCCCGGGGTCAGCCGGCCCGTCTCGTCGTGCACCAGAAGGCGCAGCAGGAAAGTGCGCGCGGCGGGGTCGTTGACCGGCACCCGCGCATGCAGCTCCGCGTCCAGCTCGCGGCCCGGCAGCGCATCGGCGTAGGCGTCCAGCTGCAGCTGCGGGCCGAGCCGGTTCCAGAACTGTTGCGGCACGCGCACGTCCAGCCAGAGGTCGTTCACCGCCACCAGTTCGAGCACGGGGTTGCCGGTGCCGACCCATTCGCCGGCATCGGCCAGCCGCTGGCTGACCACGCCGGCGAAAGGCGCGCGAATCACGTGCTGCGCAAGGCGCGCCGTCGCCAGGTCGAGCTCGCTACCGGCCCGGGTGACGGCCGCCTCCGCCAGGCGGACGGCGGCTTCGCGGGCCTCGACCTCGCTTGCCGGCAGCACGCGGCGCTCCAGCAGCCGCCGGCCCTCGTCCCGCAATCGCTCGGCCTCGGCCAGCGCGGTGCGCGTCTCTTCGACGACGGCGCGCGCGCGGGCCTGTTCCAGCCGGGCGATGCGCGCATCGAGCTCCACCAGCGGGTCGCCGGCGGCCACCACGTCGCCCGCATCCACCCGCATGGTCGCCACCAGCCCGGCGACCTGCGGCGAAATCGCGGCGGCCTGGCGTGGCGTCAGGTTGCCGCTGAGGGTGAGCGTCTGGGTCCCCGGTCCGACGGTGGGCGTCGCCACGGCCACCGGCGTCGCCGCCGCGGCCGCGAGCGGCACCAGCGCGGCGACCAGGCCGGCGATGAGCTTGGGGACAGCTTGCGTCAAGAGGTTTCCTCCGACCACGGCTTCGGCCGGGCAGCAGCGACGGATTCCGCTACGGTAACCGGGCGCCGCGCGCCCTTCAACGCAGCGTGGCCAGGAATTCCTCCACCACGACGACCGTTTCCGCCGGCGCCTCTTCGTGCGGCACATGGCCGAGACCGGCGAACACCACCGTCCGGCTGCCGTCGATGTCGGCGGCGAAGCGGTCGGCGCTGGCGAGGGGAATCAGGCGGTCGCGGTCGCCCCAGAGGATCAGGGTCGGCTGCTTCAGCGTCCGGATGCGGGCGGCGCGTTCCTCGGTCGGCATGACGTGGTCGAAGCGCAGGCCCAGGGCGCGGCGGTTGCCGGCCCGCAGGGCCAGCTCGTAGTAGCGGTCCACCAGCGCCTCGTCCACGCGGCTGGGATCGCCGTAGACGTCGTGCAGGCTGTCGCGGATCACGCGCCGCGGCAGCAGCCGCTGGATGAGCGGCCGCAGCACCGGGAAGCGGGCGAGCTGGAAAGCGAGTGGAACCGATTCCGGCACGAAGGGGTAGCCGACGGCGTCGACCAGCACCAGGCCGGCGATGCGCTCCGGCATGGCTGCCGCGACTTCCCAGGCGACCTGGCCGCCGAAGGAGTTGCCTCCGATCACGACCTGCTCCAGCTCGAGGGTGTCGAGCAGGGCGGCGATGAACTCGATGTACCGCTCGATGCCGTAATCGTCGTGCGGGAACGGGCCGGTCAGCCCGAAGCCCGGCAGGTCGACGCGGATGACGCGTTCCGCCCGGCCGAGCGCCGGCACCCAGCCGTCCCAGGTGTGCAGGCTGGACGAGGTGCCGTGCAGCAGCAGCACCGGCACCCGGTCGTCGGCCAGGCCCTCGTCGCGCAGGTGGACCTGCATGCCCTGCAGCGGGATGAACTCGGACGGCGGCGGGGCCCAGCGCTCGACCAGCTGTTCCACCGGCCGGTCGGGCGCCCAGGCGGCGCCCAGCGCCACCAGCAGAATGGCGAGGCCGCCGAGCAGCAGGGCGAGGAGGACGCGGCGCAGGCTCATGATCGCACCTCAGTCGGGCTGGAACACGCTGCCGTCGAGCACCACCTGCAGCGTCTTCAGCGCCAGCCCGGCGATGACGCCGGTGGCCAGCAGCAGCGCCGCCCAGGCGACGGCGAGGAAGAAGCCGCCGCCGGTATGGGCGTAGTACACCTGGGCGGCAATGGCGAAGGCGGCCAGCGGAAAGGAGTACGCCCACCACGACAGGAAGAAGGCGCTGCCGGCGAAGCGCCGGAACTGCGCCAGCAGCAGCAGGACCAGGAAGGCCGCGATGAAGAACAGCACGCGGGCGAAGTCGTTCAGCTCGCCGCCGTTGAGCTGCAGGTAGGCGATAAAGCCCACCGCGGGCGGGGCGACCAGGATGAACATGGTCGGCAGCAGCCGCGCCGGCAACGGGTCATGGAATATGAAGCGGTTGAACACCAGCACCTTCAGCACCAGCCAGAACACCAGGCCGATGGAGAAGAAGAACCAGCCGGCCTCGACATAACCGAGGGGCACCGCGGCGATCGGCACCAGGATGTTGCCCACGACCGGGATGAACCAGGCGGGCGTGCTGTGATGGACGTTGAAGTGCGGCTGGAAAATCCACTGCGTCAGCACGTAGAGGGTGAGCACGAGATGCAGGCTGGCGCCGGCCAGCCAGAGGACGCGGGCCAGCGGCATGGACACGCTCAGCGCCGTCATCGCGAGCAGCACCAGGCTGATGGAAAAGGCCGGGAAAAAACTCAGCTTGATGGGGTGATGCAGCTCTGCCAGCACGGCCTCCCGATGGCGCAGCAGCTTGAGGCCGTAGGCCAGGGCGACGGCGACGAAGACCAGGGCGCTCACGCCTGCCAGGGCCAGGCCCGCGGCGCGGGGCATGGCCAGCACCTCGTGAGCGCGCAGCCAGGCCAGCGCCAGGCCCGCCGTGCCCATGACGGTGGCGAAAAAGGAAACATGGAAGTGGCGGAGCTTGCCGTCGGCGTCTGTCATCAGGAGATTCCCGTCGCTACAGCTGGTCGTACTTGCGGGCGTGGCCGCGGGCCTGGTCGGCGGGATACTTGGCCGCATTCAACCCGATCTTGCGATGCGCGGCGGCCACCAGGTCGATGCCGAGGCGGTCCGCCAGGCGCACCAGGTAAAGCTGGACATCGGCCAGCTCCAGCGCCACCGCCTCCAGCTCGGCCGGCGGGAGTTCGCTGCTCCGGGCCTCGCTGAGCCACTGGAAATGCTCCAGCAGCTCGCCGGTCTCGGCCGCGAGCGCCATCGCCAGGTTCTTCGGCGAATGGAACTGCTCCCAGTCGCGCTCGGCGGCGAACGCCGCCAGGCGGCGGCTGAGGTCCTCGAAACGCGGGGTGGACATGAGCGGGACTCCGACGGATCAGCGCAGGTGCTTCAGGATAACCAGCGCGAGCAGGTAGACAAAGGCGAGCGGCAACGTGAACAGCATGATCAGCGGCCACAGGTTCGATCCGGCGGCCAGGGCGACCAGGGTGTAAGCCGTGACCGGTACGGTGCCCCACAGCGGCACCAGGGCGAGCCGTCGCCAGCCCCCGTCCCAGCGGCGCCAGAGCATGAACTGCAGTACAAAATAGACCGGGATGGACCAGCCCAGCAGCATGACCAGCAGGCCCCCGCCATCCATACCCGGCACCTCGGTGCGGCCCAAGGGCCTACAATCTAGCATGCGCAGGGAAGGCGCATTACCCTTTGGACGGACCGCAGTTCAAGGCCCTGGACGGGCCGGGATCATCGATGGACTACCGCTATGCCGCTATGGCCCTGGCGCCGCTGCTGGTCGTGCAGGGGTTGCGGGTGCGACGCAATGCGCTGCGCCTGCCCGAGCCGCCCGGCAAGCGCGCCGGCACGGCCGGGGAGGGGCCGCCGCTGCGCCTGCTGGTCGCCGGCGATTCGGCGGCCGCAGCCGTGGGCGCGCCGAGCCAGGCGGAGGGGCTGTCCGGCGCCATCGTCGAGGCCTTGCGGGAACGCTTTCGCGTCAGCTGGGAAGTCCGGGCGCGGACCGGGCTGCGCACCCTGCAGGTGTTGCGCCGGCTGGAGGCGGGGACGCCTGGCGCCTTCGATGTTGCCGTCACCTCGCTGGGGGTCAACGACGTCACCGGCGGCACGCGCTCGGCGGCTTTCGTGGCGCAGCAGCGCGCGCTGGTGGCGCTGCTGCAGGAACGCCACGGCGTGCGGCTCACGGTGCTGACGGGGCTGCCGCCGATGCGCGCCTTCCCGGCGCTGCCGCAGCCGCTGCGCTGGGTGCTGGGCCAGCGGGCGCTGGCCTTCACCCGGCTGCTCGAAGAGGTGGCGGCCGACCAGCCCGGCTGCGTAGTGCTCACGCCGCGCCTGCCGCTCGAGCTGAAGTACATCGCGGTCGATGGCTATCATCCTGGCCCGCTGGCCTATGCCGAGTGGGGGCGGGAAGTCGCCGAACTCGTATGCCGGGAGTTTGCGCCGGTCGCCTGAGCGCTCAGGCCAGCGCGATCACCACCCGCTTGTTCCGCTTGCCCTTGCTCTCGACCTTGCGCACCTCGATCGGGCCGATCTCGCCCGTGGCGGCGACGTGCGTGCCGCCGCAGGGCTGCAGGTCCACGCCCCTGATCTCGAGCAGCCGGACCCGGCCGGCGCCGCGGGGCGGCTGCACCGAGAGCGTGCGCACCAGCTCCGGCTGCGCCTCGAGCTCCGCATCGGTGATCCAGCGCGAGCTGACCGGCTGGTTGGCCATGATGAGCGCATTGACCGCATCGGCAACGCGTGCCTTGTCGATTTCGTCCTGGGTGTCGAAGTCGAGCCGGCTCTTCCCGGCGCCCACCTGGCCGCCGGTGACGCCGTAACGCAGCACCGCACCGAGCAGGTGCAGGCAGGTATGCATGCGCATGTGGGCATAGCGCCGGTCCCAGTCGATCCCGGCTTCGACGCGGTCGCCGGGCGCCGGCGGCGGGTCCTCGCCCCCGAGCAGGTGGAGGATCGCGCCGTGCTCGCCCTTGCGCGTGTCCCGGACCCGCCACTGGCGCCCGTCGGCCGCGCGTAATACGCCGGTGTCGCCAGGCTGCCCGCCGCCGAGGGGGTAGAACACGGTCTGGTCGAGCGTCACGCCCTCCGGTCCCGCGGCCAGCACGGTCGCCTGGCAGCTCCGCTGGTAGGCGTCGTCGAGGTAGAGCGCCCGCGTCTTCACTGGGGCGCCTCGGGTTGGTGGCGGTCGAACCAGCCGATGACGTGCAGCACCTTCTCGATGGCGTTGCTGGGGCGGTGCACGATGCTGTGCGGCGCCTCGGGGATCCGCACCAGCGCCGCCTCGACACCCTTGAGCTTGAGGGCCTGGAAGTACTGTTCGGACTCGGACATCGGCGTGCGCCAGTCCTCCTCGCCCGTCAGCACCATGGTCGGGGTGGTGACATTGCCGACCAGCGAGATCGGCGAGCGCCGGAGGTATTCCTCGGGATTCTCCCAGGGCATGGCGCCGAACCAGTAGCGCGTCGCGATGATCGGGATGTCGGTGACGAAGGCGAAGCTGTACCAGTTGATCACCGGCTTCTGCACGACCGCGGCGCGGAAGCGGTCGGTCATGCCGATCGCCCAGCTGGTCAGCACGCCGCCGCCCGAACCGCCGGTGATGTACAGCCGGTCGGGATCGACATAGCCCTGGGCGATGACCGCGTCGATGCCGTCCATCAGGTCGTCGTGGTCGTGGCCGGGATAGGCCTTGTCGATGAGGCCGGCGAACTCCGCCCCGTAGCTGGTCGAGCCGCGGGGGTTCGTGTAGAGCACCACGTAGCCGGCGGCCGCATAGGATTGCAGCTCGTAGCTGAAGCGCGGCCCGTAATTGGCGAACGGCCCGCCATGGATTTCCAGCACCAGCGGGTACTTGCGGCCAGGGTCGAAGCCCGGCGGCTTGATGATCCAGCCCTGGACCCGGCGGCCGTCCACCGAGGACTCGTACCAGATCTCCTCGACCGCGCCGAGGCGGCGCTGGCCGAGCAGGTTCTCGTTCAGCGCCGTCAGCCGCGTGACCCTGCCGCGGCGCGTGGCCACGGCCACCTCGGCCGGGCGCTGGGTGCCGGCCTGGGTGAAGGCGACGGTGCCATTGCGGGCCACGCTGAAACTCGCGCCCGGGTAGGGCCGGCCGATGGAAGCCCCGCCGACGCCGCCGACCACTTCGCGCGCGGCGCCCCGCAGGTCGGCCAGGCCGACCCGGGTGATGCCGAAATCGTCGTACTGGAAATACACGCCGCGGCTGTCGCCCGCCCAGTAGAGCGTGCCGATCGAGCGATCCAGCTCGTCAGCCAGGCGGCGGGGCTCGCCACCGTTACTGCTCACCAGCCAGAGTTCCTGTTGCTGGTGGGCCTGTTCGCGGTCCGTGAACGCCCGGAAGGCGATCCAGCGGCCGTCCGGGGAGACCTGCGGCCCGAGCACCGGTCCCTCGTGTTCCAGCAGGGCGGTGAGCTCACCGGTCGCCAGCTCGAGGCGGTACAGCGTTGCCCGGCGCGGCTCGAAGTCGGCGTCAGCGCGCCGGTTGGCCGCGAACACCAGCGCCGTCCCGTCCGGCGTCCAGGACACCGTGCCGCCGTGGTCGAAGTCGCCTCGCGTGACCTGCAGCGGCGCGCCGCCATCGGCCGGGACGACGAAGACATGGGTGTGACCCGGGCGCCGGTAGCCGCGCCCGTCGCGGCGGTACACCAGCTGGTCGATCACGGCGGCGCGGTCGGCCCACTGCGCGCCGCGCGGCGCCGGGGGCATCTGCACGAAGGGCTGCGGGCGCGCCGGGACGAACATGCTGAAGGCGATCCGGCTGCCGTCGGGCGACCAGGCGAGCGAGGCGGGCGACTCGGTCAGCTGGGCGAGGCGGGCCTCGCGGTCGTTGCCGAGCCAGCGGACGTACAGCTGCGGCTTGCCGTCCTGGTTGCCCACGTAGGCGATCCGGCTGCCGTCCGGTGACCAGCGCGGCTGGGAGTGGTTCTCGCTGCCGGTCGTCAGGGGCTGGTGCTGCCCGCCGTCCACGTCCACGAGCCAGAGGTTCTGGCGATAGCGGTCCGCCATGATGTCGGCATGGTTGCGCACGTACACCACCCGCTCGCCGCCAGGCGCGACCTGCGGGTCCGAGGCCCACTGCAGCTGGAAGATGTCGGCGGGCTGCAGTACCGGCAGCTCGGCCCGGGCGGGCAGGGCGACGGCGAGCAGGGCGAGAACGACGAGAGGGAAGCGCATGGATGGCTCTCCGCGGCGGAAGGCGAGCCGCGGATTATTGCAAAAGCCCTGCCGGTCGCCTAACTGCGCTCGCCGGGCAGCAGCGCGAGCTTGCCGACGGTCTGGCCGGACTCCAGGCGCTGCTGGGCGGCCGCGGCGTCCGCCAGCGCGAAAGTCTCCACCGGCAGCGGCCGCAGCCGGCCGTCGCCAAAGCGCTCCAGCAGCCACAGCATGCCTTCGCGCAGGCTGGGCGCATGCGACTGCAGGAAGCTGAGGTTGGCGGCCAGCACGCTGCGGTTTTCCTGCGTCATGCGCAGCGGGTTGAACCGCGGCGTGCGCAGCCAGTCCCGCGCGAGGCGGAGCCAGTTCAGGCGGCCGTCCTGCGGCAGCATGCTGTGGAAGCCGTAGACCACCAGCCGGCCGGTGGGCGCCAGGTGGCCATAGCTCTGGCGCAGGGTGGCCACGCCGTTGGCGTCGAACACCGCGTTGAAGCCGTCCGGCGCGTGCTGCGCCGCGGCCCGCCAAAGATTCTCGCGGGACTTGTCGATGACCGCGTCGGCGCCCATGGCCAGGGCATGCTCGACCTTGTGGCTGGCGCCGACCACGCCGATGGCCCGCACATCGGCGAGCCGCGCCAGCTGCAGCAGCGCCGAGCCGACGCCGCCGGCGGCGGAGTGCACCAGCCAGCATTCGCCGGGGACCGGGTGCACCTGGCGATGGACCATCCACCAGGCCGTCAGGAACACGGTGGGCAGGGTGGCGGCCTGGGCCCAGTCGAGCTGCGGCGGCTTGGGGAACACGCCGTCCTCGGGCAGCCTGAGGTGCGTGGTGTAGCCATTGAACAGCGTCAGCCCGATGACCTCGTCGCCGGGGTGCCAGTCGAACACGCCCGGACCGACGTCCGCGACCCGGCCCGCGACCTCGAAGCCGGGCGTGATGGGATAGCCATGCAGTTGCTTCGCCGAGGCATACAGGCCCATGCGGATGATGCCGTCGGCGTAGTTCAGGCCGCAGGCCTGGCAGGCGATAACCACCTCGCCCGGGCCTGCCTTCGGATCGGGCTCCGCCACCAGCCGCAGGGCGTCGTAGCCGCCCGGCTTGTCGATCAGGATGCGTTGCATGGGCTGCAGTGTAGCTGTGTCGCTGGCGCCGCGCGGCGAGCCCGGCGCGCTCAGCGCACCAGCCCGGCGCGCCGCAACCGCTTTTCGATCGCCCGGGCAGCCTCGTCCATGATTTCGTAGCGCGTCTCGCGCGGCGGGATGACGACGTCGATGGTGTAGAGGAGGCGGGCGTCTGCGACGCCGTAAACGTCCGCGGCCAGCGCCACCGAGGCCTCGGTCGATACGTAGCTCGATCCCTCCAGCACCTTGTAGTCGTAGCGGAAGAAATCGAGCGGCGTGTCCCGGCGGCGCTCGACCTTGATGCTGTCCCGGCCGACGGCCTCGGTGAGTTCGATCTGCTGGTGCTCGAGGCGGGCCACCACGACCAGCTGGGCCCCGGTTGCCGTGACGGCGGCGGCTACGGATTCACGGTCCAGTGGCACGGCGTTGTCGGTGTGGCGGCTGCTGGCCCAGGCCTCGTTGCCGGCCTCGCGCAGCCGCCCGGCGAGCAGGTCCTCGAAGGTGCGACGGTTGGTCAGGTCGCGGCCGACGCCGACGACCAGGATGCCGGCGGGCGGCTCGGCCGGGGCGGTCGCATGCCAGGTCGAGCCGACGCGCGTCGGCGCGGCGCAGGCGGCGAGCATGGCCAGGGCCGACAGGCCGAGAAGAAAGCGGGCGATGAACTTGGCTGGCACGGTCGACTCCGATGGCATGGCGGGGCTCAGAACTTCTCCGGGCGCAATACGCCGACGTCGGTGAAGAACAGGATCATGGCGTAGTGGTCGTAATAATGCTGGCGCAGGTGCGCGCTGATCTTGGCGGCGATCGCCGCATCGCAAACGACCTCCACGCGGATATTGCTGCTGGCGTCCCAGCCGGCGCTGCGAACGCCCCGGCTGCCCTCGCCGCGGGCGTCGCTGATGGTGTAGCCATGCGCGCCGAGGCGCTTGAGGTCTTCGGCCAGGCGCCGCTCGAGTGCTGCCTCGGTGATGATGGTGACCAGCTTGCGATCGTCGGCCTGCATACGCTCATCCTCCCAGCTGACGCAGCTGCTCGGCAAGCCCGTAGTAAAGCGGGATGCCGACCAGGATGTTGAACGGGAAGGTCACCCCGAGCGACGCCGTCAGCGACAGCGTCGGGTTGGCTTCGGGCAGGGCGAGCCGCATGGCGGCCGGGACAGCGATGTAGGAGGCGCTGGCCGCCAGCACGGCGAGCAGCATCATGCCGCCGGTGGAGAAGCCCAGGAGCAGGCCGAGACCGCCGCCGACCAGGGCGCCGAAGAGCGGGAACAGAATGCCGAAGGCGACCAGGAACAGGCCGTGGCGGCGCAGGCTGCCGACCTGGCCTGCGGCGACCAGGCCCATTTCCAGCAGGAACAGGGCGAGCACGCCATGGAACAGCCCGAAGAACAGGCCCCCCACGGGTTCCAGCGCCTCGGGTCCCGCGACCCAGCCGATCAGCAGCCCGCCGACCAGCAGCACGATGCTCTTGCCGAGAAAGACCTCGTGCCCCAGCTCCTTCCACTTGGTGTCGGCGGACACGCCGCGCGCCAGCAGGATGCCGACCACGATGGCGGGCATTTCCAGCAGCACCAGCATCAGCGGCATGTATTCCTCGTAGGGGATCTCGCGCGCCACCAGCCAGGCGACCGCCACGGCGTAGGTGCCGACGCTCACCGAGCCGTAATGCGCGGCAATGGAGGCCGCGTCGGCGCGGCGCAGGCGACCGAGGCGGCGCAGCAGCGGATAGGCCACCAGCGGCAGCAACAGGCCCATCAGGATGACGGCGAGCATCTGCGGCAACAGGTCGCCGAGCGACTGCTTCGCCAGCTCGGCGCCGCCCTTCAGCCCGATCGCCAGCAGCAGGATGACGCTGAGGAACTCGTAGATCGAGCCGGGGAGGCGCAGGTCGGAGCGGCCCAGGCCCGCCACCAGGCCCAGCAGGAAGAACAGCACGATGGGGTCGATTCCGCTCACGGGGCGCAATTATGCGGGCATCGGCCGGGCTGGCGGTAATTCTGCCGCGCCGGCTAGAAGCGCGTGGTGAACCGGATGTAGAAGTCGTCCACCACGCCGACCTGTTCGGCGTCTGCGGGTACCTTGATCTCCTGGCGCTGGCGCAAGGCGGCTTCCATGGTCCACTTGCTCGAGACGCGCCACTGGTAGCGGATCTCGTACAGTTTCTCGCCGTTGCCGAAGTCCGGCGACAGCAGCCAGCCGGCGTCGACCCGGCCGTGCACGTAGCCGATGGCATGGCCCGGGATGAAGTCCCACAGGCTCAGCGTCGCCTGCCAGGCCTCGCCGTTGGCGTCGCCGGTCGCCGCCGGGTTGAACAGGGAACCCGCCGGGGTTGTCGGCGCATAGCCGTACTCGATGCCTACCCCGCCGCGCATTCCGGCAATCGGCCATTCGGCGAAGAGTTTCGCCGTCAGGGCCAGGTAATCGTCGCGCGCCGGCGCCGCCAGCCCGTCCGCGGCAAGGGTCGAGGGCATCCAGGTCACGGCGAACACCCGCTGGGTCAGCGGTCCCAGCGGCTCGGCGGCCTCCAGTGCCGCGAACATCGTCACTTGGCTGGCGTCGTCGTCGAAGGCGAGCGGCGGCCGGGCGGCCTGGCCGGAACCGCTGCTGGCATTCGACTGCAGGACCAGGTGGCTGCGCCAGGCCGAGTCCAGGCCGTAGGTCAGATGCAGCCCGTCGGTCCAGCTGATCTCGGTCTCCGGGCTGTTGTAGCGATCGAGGCTCTTGGCCGCGACGCCGTCGAGCACGAACTCGCCCTGGAAGCGCCCGGCGCGGAGCGACCAGCTGCTGCCCGGCCGGTGGTAGTGGAGGTACAGCTCGTCGATGGTCGTGTCCCCCAGCTCCAGGCCGGTCGGGGTCGGCGCCCAGGCCTTGAGCCAGAAACGGGAGCGGTCCTGCTCGGTGCCGTAGCGGCCCGCCAGCCGGATCCGGCCGAGCCACTCCTCGGCGAGCTGGCTTTCCAGGCCGAGCCGCAGCCGCGCGCGCAATTCTTCCTCCCGGGGCAGGCTCTCCCCCTCCCGCGTGTCCTGCTCGCTGGCCGCCAGCTCGAGCCGCACGTCGCCGACGAAGCGGGTGTCTGCCGCGGCAGCCGCAGCGGGCAGCAGCGCGCCGGTCGCGCAGAGCAGCAGGGTGGTGAGGCGGGAACAGCTCATCCCGATGTCTCCGAGTTCGAGTCTGGAATCCGCAGCGTGCCCTCGGCGATGGCGACCGCCGTGCCGCCCACCCGCACTGCCGTGAGCGCGCCGCCGGCAAGCTCGGCTTCGATCATCAGCGTGCTGGGCCGGCCGAGCCCGGCGCCTTGCTCGATGGTGATGGTCAGGATGCCGTCGGTGGTACCGAGCCGCGGCGCCAGCCAGCCGGGGAAGGCAGTGGCGGCCGAGCCGGTGGCGGGATCCTCCGGGATGCCGATGGCGGGACCGAACATGCGGGCCCGGTAGCGGGTGCCGCCGGGACCGTCCAGGGGAGCGACCAGGTAGACCTGGTTCGCCCACCAGTTCTTCAGGATTTCCTTCCAGCGCTGCAGGTCCAGTTCCGCGCGCGCCAGGGCCTCGGTGTCGCGGACGGGAACGACCAGGTAGGGAATGCCCGCCGAGACCGCCGCCGGTCCCCATTGCCCCGCGAGGATGTCGGTCGGCCGGAGGCCGAGCAGCGCCGCCAGGGCAGCGCTCGGCGGCGCCGGCGGGCCCACCTCGGGCAGCATGGCGGCCCAGAGCCAGGCGCTGCGATGCTGTTTCTGCTGGCGCAGGCTGACGCGGACGGGCCCGATCGCCTGGCCGAAGACCAGCTCCGCCTGGTCCCAGCCCTCGTCGGCCAGGGCCAGCGCCGCGCCGATGGTGGGATGGCCGGCGAAGGGCAGCTCCTGGGTCGGGGTGAAAATGCGCAGGCGGTGGGTCTCGCCGCGGTGGCGCGGCGGCCGGATGAAAGCGGTTTCCGACAGGTTGAACTCGCGCGCGATCTGCTGCATCTGGGTCGCAGACAGGCCCTCTGCCTCCGGCAGCAGCGCCAGCGGATTCCCGCCGTAGGGCCGGTCCGTGAACACGTCCAGGACGAGATAGCGGCGGCGGTTGCGGCTCATGCGCCCGGCCTGTGTCGCGGCGGCTGCCGGCGGTGGCGCAGCAACCATACCGGCACTGCAGCCATCATCACGCAGCCGATTACCAGCAGGCTCACGGCCGCCAGCGGCTGCGGCCAGGCGGCAGGCAGCAGCTCCGGGCCGGTCTCCAGCAGGTCGAGAATGCCCACGGCCGCCAGCACCGCGCCCGCCGCGTCGACGAGCACCAGGCGCAGCGGGAGGCGCCGGCGATGCAGGTCGGCGCCGGGTCTCAAGCGCGCCGCTCCAGGAACCGGGCCGCGACCCAGCTCGACCACGCGGCGATGGTCATGGACGGCGGCCCGCCCGGCGCAGCCGGCAGCGCGGCGGCGTCGACCACGAACAGGCCCGGAAAGCCATGAACTTCGCCGGCGGCGTCCACCACGCCGTCGGTCTCGGTGGCGCCCAGCACGGCACCGCCGAGCGGGTGCACCGTGAAGGGCTTGCGGCGGACCCGGACCTTGCGGCCGGAAAGCTCGCCCACCTGCTTAAACAGCGCTTCGGCGCGACCGAAGACCGGGCTGGCGTCCCGGTCGTAGCGCACCCGGAGGCGGCCCCGCTCCAGGCGGGCCCGGCCGTCGGCGCGGTCGGCGCCCATGGCCAGCAGCATCACGCTGCGCCGCAGCTTGCGCTTCAGCGGCGCGGGCAGCGGCATGCCGGCGATCCCGACCAGGCCGACCTCGATCAGCAGCGGGTCGTCCTCGCGCCGGCCCTCGCGCGGCGCCATCACGCCGTGGCAGGGCAGCCCGCGGCTGAAATCGGCCTCCGGATCCTGGATCGACCACCAGCCCACCGCGTCGCCGTTGGTGCCGAAGCGCTGGCCGAGGGCCGGCATGCCGTCCAGGCCGCGGGCCTCGTCGCGGCTCGACAGCAGCAGGCGCAGGGTGTTCATGGTGCCGGCCGCCAGCATCACGTGTTCCGCGTACAGGGGCTCGATGCGGCCGGTGTAGAGGTTGCGCGTCTGGACGCAATAGCGGGCGGCATGAGTCTGGCGGCAGCGATGGACCGAGATCGCCTCGTGCAGGTCGAGCACCCGCAGGCCGCGCCGCATGGCCGGCGCCAGGTAGGCGAAATCGAGCGTCGTCTTGGTGCCGAAGCGCGAGCCCAGCAGCCCGCCGTCCTTCCAGTCCGCCTCGCGGCGGCGGATGCCTTCGCCCCATTCGATCTCGCGGCTGGTGCCGGGGGTGGCGGGAAACTGGACCGCATGCCGGGGCCGCTCCAGGGTTTCGGTAGCGTCGAACAGCGGGGATTCACGGTAGCGCTGTGCCGTCAGGTTGGGAATGGCGTCCTCGAGCCGCGGCGGGCGGCCGCCCATTTCCTCCATGACGCGCTGGTAGTGGGGCTCCAGCGCCGCGTTCGAGACCTCCGGGTGGTGGCCGTCCCAGTAGTCCGGGACCCGCGGCCGGTCGTTCAGTGCGGTATAGACGTGGCTGCCGCCACCGACGCTCGAGGCGCACAGCGTCGTGACGTCGCCGGCGGCATGGAGTTCGAACAACCCATAGCGGGACAGGCCGAGGCCCTGCCGGGGCAGCCAGCGGCCGTGCACCGCCCGCAGGCCACGGCTGTAGAGCTGCGCCCCGGCGGGGTAGCGGATCCGGTTGCCGATCCCCATGGACTGCACGGGCAGCGTGTCGCGCCAGGGTCCCCGCTCCAGCAGCGCGACGTCCACGCCGGCCTCGGCCAGCCGTGCCGCGGCGACGCTGCCGCCGAATCCGCTGCCGATGACGAGCACTTCGTGTACGCGGGCCATCCAATCTCCCCGTCGAATTTCGTCGCCATGATAATGGCGCAAGCGCCGAAAAAGTCGCCGCGTGCCCCAAATAGTAAGGGAATATGCGTAGAATCGGGCGCTGGTGCGAACAATCGGGGGTGTGTTTGATGCTGTGGCAACATGCCGGGGCCGTTTAGCGGCTTGCGTGGCTCCGGCGTAGGCAATTTTGCCGCACATCCCCTGTCTTCCCCCGGGGACCGGCGCCCGTGACGTTGTTCGGGGAGCTGAGGCGCCGCAAGGTTTTCCGCGTCGCCGCCGCGTATGCGGTCGTAGCGTGGCTGGTCCTGCAGGTCGCCGACATCCTCCTCGACAACTTCGGCGCCCCGGAATGGGTGTTCAAGTCCTTTACCGTGCTGCTGGTGCTGGGCTTCCCGCTGGCGGTCGTGATGGCCTGGGTCTTCGACCTGACGCCCGGCGGGCTGCAGCGCACGCCCGATGTCGCGCCCGCGGATCCCGGCGCGCCCGCCGACGGCGGCATGGCGCGCCGCGGGCGGCTGACGAACCGCGTCATTCTCATCGGCGCCCTCCTGATCATCGTGGTCATGGCGACCGAGCGGATCTGGTTTGCCGGCCGCGGCAGCCCCGCCGAAGCGCCGGCGACGGCCCCGGCGGCCACGCCTGCGGACCCGGCGAATGAGCCGGCCGCGGCCGACCCCGCGCGCTCCATCGCCGTGCTGGCCTTCGAGGACCTGAGCCCCGAAGGCGACCAGGGGTATTTTGCCGAGGGGATTTCCGAGGAGCTGCTGAACCTGCTGGCGCGCAGCGAGGGCTTTCGCGTCGCCGCCCGGACCTCGTCGTTCAAGTTCAAGGGCAGCGATGCTGACATCGGCGAGATCGGCGCGGCGCTGAACGTGGAGACCGTGCTGGAAGGCTCGGTCCGCAAGGCCGGCGACCAGGTGCGCATCACGGCCCAGCTGATCGAGGTCGGCAGCGGTTTCCACATCTGGTCGGACACCTACGACCGCCGCCTCGAGAACATCTTCGCGGTCCAGGACGAGATCGCCTCGGCCATCGTCCGCGCCCTGCAACTCGAGCTGGACGTCGGCGTCGAGACGGCCGGCCGCACGCAAAACGTGCAGGCCTATGACTTGTACCTGCGGGGCCGCCAGCTGGCCCGCGAGCCTACCCGCGCCGGCCTGCTGCAGGCCATCGAGATGTACGAGGAGGCCCTCACGCTCGACCCGCGCTTCGCCGGCGCCTACAGCGGGATCGCCGAAGCCTGGACCTGGCTCGAGGACTACGGCGGCATCCCTTCGGCCGAGGCCTTCCCGCAGGCCGAGCAGGCGGCACGGCGCGCGCTGGCGCTGGATCCCCAGTCGGCCGAGGCGCATGCCGCGATGGCTTTCGTGCGCGACCGGTACTACAGCGACGCGGTCGGCGCCAGCCGCTATTTCGAGCGCACGCTGGAGCTGAACCCGAACTACGTCACCGCCTACAACATCTACGGCGATGTCCTGCGCGACATCGGGAACCTGGAGCGCATGATCGAGGTGCACCGCAAGGCGGTCGAACTCGATCCGCTCTCGGTATTCATGCGCACGCGCCTCGCCTCGAAGTTGCTGGATGTCGGCAAGTACGAGGAATCGCGCGCCTTGCTGGACGAAGTCCTGTCGGAGTACCCCGACAACGACTATGCGAAAGAAGAGCTCGGTAACCTGGCGCGCCAGCAGGGCCGCTTCGCCGATGCGATCAGCGAGTTTCGCTTCGTGCATTTCGCCAGGCCGGGCGACCCCTATTCGGCGGCACAGATCGCGATGGTCGCAGTCCATCTCGATGACCGCGCGCTCGCCGAGGCCTGGATCGAAGCGGCGCGCCGGAGAGGCGAGAACAACCGCTGGGAACTCTTCGCACGGGACAGGCTGGCAGTGGCCGAGGGGGACTGGGCGCAGCTAGCTGAAACCGGCGCTGTGAGAGGTGGCCCGGCGGGCGCTTACCTGCGCGGGGTTGCCGCCGCGCGGGCCGGCGCGTGGCATGAGGCGCGGCGCTTGCTGCTCGAGTCGCTGCAGCTCTCCAGCTACGATGCCGTGCAGGGCGCGCGCCTCATACACATGGGCGCACTGCTGGAGCTTGCCTGGGTGGAACGACAGCTCGGCCTGGAAGGCTGGGACGGGCGCGCCGCCAGTGTCGAGAAGCTGATCGCTGAACTGCGTGCTCAGGGCGGTGCGTATATCAACTGGGGCGCCACGACGCTCGCCTATGACGCCGCCCGGGTGGCTGCGATTCGGGGTGATCGCGACACGGCGCTGCTGGAATTGCAGATCGCCGAGGCCAACCGCTGGCTGCCGCCCTGGTTCCTGGAGCACGACGCCGTCTTCGCCACCTGGCGCGAGGATCGGGAGTTCATCGCGCTGGTGGCTGCCGTGAAAGAACACTCGGCATCCGAGCGCGCCAGGCTGGCAGGCCTGGAGGTCCGCCCGTGACGTCCGCCGGCATGCTGGCCGAGTTCAAGCGGCGCAATGTCTGGCGCGCCGGGCTCGCCTGGCTGGCGCTGTCCTGGTTCCTGATCGCGCTGGCTGACCTGCTGCTGCCCCTGCTCGGCTTCGGCGACGTGGTGATCCGCTGGCTGATCATCGTGCTCGGCCTGCTGCTGGTGCCGGTGATGTGCTTCGCCTGGTTGGTGGAGATGACGCCCGAGGGCCTCCGGCTCGACCCGGGGCCGGGCAGCATCAACCCGGAGAACGAGCACACGGCGCGGCGGATCGACCAGGTCACCATCGTGCTGCTGTTGATGGCCATCGCCCTGTCGGGTTTTCGGCAGTTCGTCCTGCCGGAGCGGGTCGAAGCGCCGGCGGAGAGTGGCGCCCAGGCGGAGCAGCCGCAACCTGCCGAGACCGTCGCGCCGGCGCCCCTGGCGGCGGTCGATCCACGCTCTATCGCGGTGCTGCCTTTCGCCAACCTCAGCCCGGACCCGGAGAACGCCTACCTGGCCGACGGGATGGCGGAGGAGATCCTGAACGTGCTCGCGCGGGTCGAGGGGTTGCGGGTCGCCTCGCGGACCTCGTCGTTCGGCCTGCGGGACCAGCGGCTGGGCGTGCGCGAGATCGGCCAGGAACTCGGCGTCGCCCATGTCCTCGACGGCTCGGTGCGGCGCCAGGGGGACGAGCTGCGCATCACGGCCCAGCTGGTCGAGGCCGCCTCGGATCGCCAGCTCTGGTCGGGCAGCTTCGATCGCCGCCTCACCGACATCTTCACGCTGCAGGAGGAGATCGCCCAGGCCATCACGGACGCGCTGGCCGACACCCTGGGCGTGCGCGAGGTCCGGGTGCGCCAGCCGACCGGCGACTTGCAGGCCTACGAGCTCTACCTGCGCGGCCGGCAATTGTTCGCCCAGCGCGGCGCCAACCTGCCGCCGGCGCGCGGGCTGCTGGAGCAGGCCGTCGACCGCGACCCGCGCTTCGCCGAGGCCTGGGCGGCACTGGGCGGCGTGCTGCTGGTGATGCCGTCCTACTTTGCCGACGTGCCCTCCGACGAGGCGGCCGAGCAGGCACGCTCCGCGGCGAGCCGGGCGCTGGCGCTGGTGCCGGACCTGCCCGAGGCGCTGGCGGTCAGCGCCCGCCTGGCGGCCGAGCGGGGCGAGCGCCTTGCCGCCGTCCAGCTGGTGGAGCGCGCCCTGGCGCGGGACCCGAACAACGCCAACAGCTGGATGTGGCACGGCCTGAACCTGCTGGAAGCCGGGCATGTGCAGGCGGCGCGCGCAGCATTCGAGCAGGCCAACCGGCTCGACCCCCTGAGCGGCATCCACTTCGGCTGGATCGGCGCCACGCAGGTGATCGAAGGCGAGGCCGAGGCGGCGGAGACCAGCCTGCGGCGCGCCCATGAACTCGGCTGGCGCGGCTCCGCGAGCGCCTGGCTCCTGAAGCTGGCGCTGGCGGACGGTCACGGCCCCGAGGCGGAGCGGCGCTTCCGCCAGTGGCTGCAGGATGACGGGCGCATCGCGCCGGAACACCGCTCCGTTTATGAAGAGATTGCGCCGGCGATGGCGGATCCGGCGCTGCGGCCCGCCGCTGGCGCCGCGGTGGCCGCGGCGATCGAGACCTGGCCGGAGCGCGAATGGAGCCAGCTCTACCTGATGCTGGGACTGCCCGACGAGGCCATTCGCGAGGCGCTGCGCAGCAAGCCGGATGCCGGGCAGATCCTCCTGCTGATGACCTGGTCGGGGGTGGATCGCGCTTTCCGTGAGCATCCGCGCTTCGCCGAGCTGGCCCAGCGCGACGGCCTGCTGGAGTTCTGGGACCGCTACGGCGACCCGGACTATTGCCGCCGGATCGGCGTGGCGCCGGTGCGCCTGGAGTGCGAGCGATGAGCCTTTACAACGAACTCAAGCGCCGCAACATCTTCCGCGTGGCCGCGGCCTATATCGTCGTCGGCTGGTTGATTCTCCAGGTGGCCGAGATCGTGCTCGGTTTCATCGGCGCGCCCGACTGGGTGGGCAAGGCGCTGATTGCGCTGCTGCTGCTGGGCTTCGTGCCGGTGCTGGCTATTGCCTGGGTGTTCGAGGTGAGCCCGGAGGGCATCCGCCGCGACGACGGCAGGAATGCCCGCGACGCCAGCCCGCAGGCCCGGCGGCTGGACGTGATCACGCTTTCGGCCGTAGTGCTGGTGGTGATCCTGCTGGCCTGGCAGCACCTCGGCTCGGCGCTGCAGGGGCCGCAGCCGCAGGCTAACAGCGCAGGTGATGCGCCTCCCGCGGCGGCCGTGCCGGCGCAACCCGCGCCTGAGCAGGCGAGGCGGCCGCGCCTGGAGCCGCCGCCCTTCGAGCCGCTGCCGGGCTCGATCGCAGTCTTGCCCTTCACCAACCGCAGCGCCGAGCCGGACACCGCCTATTTCGTCGACGGCGTGCATGACGACCTGCTCACGCAGCTGGCGCGCAATGGTGACCTGAGGGTCATCTCGCGCACCTCGATGATGGAGTACCGCGACACGACCAAGAACGTGCGCCAGATCGGCGAGGAGCTCGGCGTCGCCACCATTCTCGAGGGGGCGGTGCAGCGCGCGGGACAGCGCGTGCGCATCAACGCGCAGCTGATCGACACGCAGACCGACGCGCACCTGTGGGCGGAAACGTTCGACCGGGAGCTGACGCCGGAGAACGTGTTCGAGATCCAGTCCGACATCGCCGCGGCCATCGCGGCGGCGCTGGGGAGCGCGCTGGGGGTGGGAGCGCCTAGCGCCGCGCCGTCCGTCCCCACCTCCGATGGTGAAGCCTACGACTTGTTCCTCAAGGCGCGCGCTAACCGGGACGTGGCGACCGAGGCCCAGATTCGGGACCGGATCCTGCTTTACCAGCAGGCACTGGCCCGCGACGAGCAGTTCGCCTTGGCAATGGCGGAACTGGGTCGCGAGTACACCAATCTTTTCTGGTTCATCAGCCGCCGGGACGAGGACCGTGAGGAAGGCGGACGCTGGATCGGGCGCGCCCTGGCGCTGGAACCCGAAAATCCCAGCATCCGGCTGGCGCATGCCGAGTTCCTGTATCGCGCGCACCTCGATTACGACGCTGCGCTCGAGGAGCTGGACCGCGCGGCCCAGGGCCTGCCGGGCAGCGCCGAAACCGTCGAACTGCGCGGCTACATCCTGCGCCGCGCAGGCCGCGCGCGGGAGATGGCCGAAGCGATAAGGTCCGCGATACTGTTGGCACCCCGTTATTTCCCGCTGCTGCAGGTCGCGGTAGAGAACGCCTGGCTGGTCGGTGATATCGAGGATGCGCAGAGCTGGTACCGACGCCTCGAGGCCCTGCCTGATGTGCCGCCAATTGCGCTGAGCAACTACCCGGAGGCACGGATGCGAGTCCTTGGCGATGCTGAAGCCTTGTCGGCATTCCTGCAGCGCCAGTTCGGTGCGGCCGTCGACGCCAGGACCGGGTCTGCGGCAGCAGGCTTCAATGCGCTCTACCTGGCCGGAAAGTTTCCGACGTTGGCGCAGAAACTCGATGAGGCATCGGCTGAGATTGTCGAGGACCAGTTCGAGTTGCTCCCGATCGAATTGCTGCGCGCCCGGGTGGCCTGGGCGCAGGACGACTTAGCGAAAGTGGAACTCCACGCGCGTGCCGCGCTCGCGCTCGTCGATGAGTTTCTGGCGCAGTATCCAGCGGATTACCGGGCGTTGACCTCGCGGGCCGAGTCGCTGGCTCTTCTCGGCGAGACGGAGGCCGCGCGGGAAGCACTCGACCAGGCCTTCGCGCAGCACGTGCCGAGTCGCGACGTGATCATACGTTCCGAGCTGCTCGCCAGGAAATTGCTTGTACAGGCATTGATCGATCCGCCGGAGCACGTCGCCACTGCGATGGACGAGTACCTCCAGCTCGAAATGAAGTACTGGTATTTCGACGGGCTGATGCTGCATCCCGTGCTCAAGCGTCACCGCGATCATCCGGCCTTCCAGGCGCTGGCGGCGAAGTACTCGCGCAAGGGATCGGGGTCATGAGCCTCTGGGCCGAGCTCAAGCGCCGCAAGGTGGTGCGGGTTGCGGTGGTGTATGCCGCGACGTCCTTCGCGCTGCTGGAGGCGGCGGACCTGATGCTGCCGCGCCTCGGCGTGCCGGACTGGTCGATGAACCTGATCGTGGGCCTGGTGATACTCGGCTTCCCGATCGCGCTCATCATGGGCTGGGCACTGGAGCTTACGCCGGAGGGCGTGAAGCGGACGGATGAGCTGCCGGAGCCGACGGCGCCCGAGGCAGCGCCGGCGCTGCTGGGCAAGCGCACCGTGTTCCTTGCGGCCTTGCTGGTGGCCGTTGGCGTCGGGTTGGGCGCCGGCTGGTTCCTGAAGCCGGCCGGGGAGGAGCCGGGCGAGGCGCCGTTCCCGACTGCCGCCACGACCGCGGCTGACGACGCGGCGCCACCGGCCACGACGACAGCAGCGGCAGACAAGGCGGACCAGCCGGACAAGAACACCATCGCGGTGCTGCCGTTCGTGAACATGAGCGCCAACCCGGAGAACGTGTTCTTCGCCGAAGGCATTGCGGAAGAGTTGCTGAACATCCTCGCCGGCGTGGACGGGCTCAAGGTCGCTTCGCGTACCTCGGCCTTCTCGTTCCGCGGCAAGGACACACCGATCCCGGAAATCGCCCGCGAACTGGGCGTCCGCCATATCCTCGAGGGTTCGGTGCGCCGCCAGGGCGATCGCGTGCGGATCACCGCCCAGCTCATCGAAACGGACAGCGACACGCATCTCTGGTCGGAGACTTTCGAGCGCGACCTGGTGGATATCTTCCGCGTGCAGGAGGAAATCGCCCAGGCGATCACCCTGGCGCTGAAAGACGTGCTCGGGGTGCGCCAGGTTTCTGTGGCTGCGACGACGACCGACCTCACGGCATACGAGCTTTTCCTGCGCGGCCGCACGCGTTTCTACCAGCGTTTCGGCCTGGATGAGGCCATTGCCGACCTGCAGTCCGCGGTCGAGCGCGACCCGGATTTCGCGGAGGCCTGGGCGTTTCTCGGTGCGGCCAGCTTCGTGGTCGGCAACGGCGGTTATCCCACCGAGCTCGATCGCGCGCGCCTCATGGACGAGGCCCGGCTCGCTGTGGAGCGCGCCCTTGTCCTGGATCCGGAGCTCGCCACCGCAATGGCGGTCAAGGGCCAGCTGCTGACGCTTAACAGGGACCCGGCCCAAATCGTGGAAGGCTTGCAGCTGCTTGAGCGCGCTGCCAGTCGGGTGACCGCCGATTCCTCTGCGCCGCTCTGGCTCGGCTTGTCCCTGCTGGAGCTCGGGCGTGTCGATCGCGCCCTGCCGCATCTCGAGAAGGCCAACGCGCTGGACCCGCTGGTGGGGATCAACCAGGGCTATCTTGGCATTGCCTATGTCACCGCTGGGCGAGCCGAGGAAGCGATTCTTCTCGGCCTGCGCTCCCAGGAACTCACCGGCAGTGTTTTCTGGTCTTTCCAGATGCTCATCGAGCTGGTGAACTCCGGTGCCGAGGCGCGTGCTTACGAGTTGCTCGGCGCCATGCTGGCCGCTGACGACCTCAACCCTGTTGACCGGCAGTTCTTTACCGAGCTGCAGCTCGCAATCTCAGATCCCGCGCAGCGCGACTCGGTGTTTGTGTCCGGCGAGCCTGGCGCAGACGGGGTCGACCGTTTCCGGGCCGTGGTCAAGGACCTCATGTTCCGTAATGGTGCGCGTGCTATCAGCATGGGGGACTTGAGAGTCAGCCAGCTGATGCTGACGATCGGCGCGTGGTTGCCATCGCTGGGGTGGCTGCGGGAGGACCCCGCCCTTTATGCGTACATGGACCGCATCGGCACCGTGGGTTTCTGGGAGCTGGACGGTTTCCCGCCTGGCTGCCGGCCGGTCGATGACCCAGCCGGCCGCCGGCTGGATTGCAGCGGGTACGGCCCATGAGCTTCTTCGAGGAGCTGAAGCGCCGCAAGGTGATCCGCGTGGCCGCCGCCTACCTGGTGGTGGGCTGGGTCGTGATCGAGGTGGCCAGCACGGTCGCCCCGAACCTGAACCTGCCCGAGTGGACCGCGCGCATGGTGACGCTGCTGGTGATCCTGGGCTTCCCGCTGGCGTTGATCCTGGCCTGGATCTTCGAGGTCACGCCCGAGGGCATGCACGTCACCGAAGGCCGCACGGGCAGCAAGCGGTTCTATGCCATCGTTGCGCTGATCACGGCGGGTGCGCTGGCCTGGACCTTGTGGCCGGCGACGCCGACCGAGCAATCGCCGGCCCAGGCCGCTGGGAATCCCGCAGCATCGCCGCCGGCCGCGGCGATTACTCCGCCGGGCGTCGCGAACACACCAGCGGCCGCCGCGAATAATGCGCGGGGTGCCCCCAGCGCCCCGCCGTCCGCGGCCGAGTCTTCTGCATCGTCTACCCGCTTGGCGGAAGCTCGTGCCGGCAAATCCATTGCGGTGCTGCCTTTCGTCAACATGAGCGCCGACCCGGAAAACGCGTTTTTCGCCGACGGCATCTCGGAAGAATTGCTCAACGTGCTGGTCAAGGTCGACGACATCGGCGTGGCCTCGCGCACTTCGTCGTTCGCCTACAAGGGTCGCGAGCTCGGCGCCGCGGTCATCGCCGACCAGCTGAACGTCAACCACATCCTCGAGGGCAGCGTGCGCAAGTCGGGCAACCGCGTGCGCATCACGGCGCAGCTGATCGACGCGGTGAACGACCGCCACCTCTGGTCGGAGACCTACGATCGCGAGCTGACGGACATCTTTGCGATCCAGGACGAGATCGCCAACGCCATCGTGGCGGCGTTGCGCGGTACGCTGGGCACGGGCGAGGCCGAGCGCGCGGTGACCGTGCGCGCGGACACCGGCAACCTCGACGCGTACCAGCTTTACCTCAAGGCGCGTGAGTTGTTCCTGACGCGCACCGAGCTCGACGAGTCGGTGCGCTTGTTCGAGGAAGTGGTGGCGCTCGATCCCGGCTTCGCGCGCGGCTGGGAGGGTCTCGCAGCGACCGCCGCGGTGATCATCGACTGGGAGGCGGTGTACCCGGATACGGATGTCGCGGCGATGGATGCCCGGGCGCTCATGGCCGCAGAGCGGGCATTGGCCCTCGATTCGACGCTCGCCATGCCCTGGGCCGTGCGCGCACTGCTGATGCAGTACCGCTTGCCGATTCCCTTTGCCGAGACCCTGGCGCTGTTCGACCGGGCGCTCAATGCAGACCCGATGCTGGCCTCGGTCTATCTCTGGCGCGCCATCACCTGGGTCAATCTCGGCTTCATGGATCGGGCGCTTGCCGACCTCGAGGCCTGCCTGGCCATCGATCCCGCCTACGGCAACTGCGTGCGCTGGAAGGCGCTTGCGCTCGCCTTTGCTGGTGACGACGACCAAGCCCTGGCGCTGTACGAGCAGGGCGTGCTGGCGGGCTTCACGCACAATCGTGGCGATACCTTCCTGTTCCGGCTCGTGGCGCGCGGGGGTCGACTGCCGGCCCTGCTGATGATGCGCGACCTGGGCATGTCGCTGGAGCTGCAGCACGCGGTCCTCGCAGCGGTCGAGCAGGGGGAGACTCCCGCGGACATGGACGGGCTGATGGCGCGCAATCCGCGCTTCGATACGCCCAACTGGCACTTCGTCCTGCACGACTACGATCGCGCCGCTGAATCCTCTGCGCGGCTCACCACCATGGTCGCGCAGTGGGATCCGCTGCACGCGGCGTTCCGTGATTCTCCAGCCTTCCGTAGCATCATCGAGCGGCAGGGCACCCCCGACTACTGGCGCGAGCACGGCTACCCGCCGCAGTGCCGGCCGGTGGGCGAAGACGGTTACGAGTGCGCGCCGTGAGCCTCTGGAACGAACCGGCGGGCCGGCGGCTGGATTGCAGGGCGCGGCAACCATGAGATTCATCGCGAAAGCCAGCACCGGAACCCCGTGCGACACTGATCCCGTATTACACGGGATCCGCGACCGGAGAGAACCATGGCCAATCTGACCCTGAGCCTGGACGACGAGTTGCTGCAGAAGGCGCGCGAGGCCGCGCTGCGTGATCACACCTCAGTCAATGTACTGGTAAGGGAATACCTGGAACGGTATGTCGATGCCCGCAGCCGGCGCATGGAAGCGCTCGATGCGCTCGATGCGCTCACTGACCGCACAGGCTCTGCCAGTCGCGGGTCCTGGTCGCGCGATTCGCTGCATAAGCGTGGAGCGGGTTGAGTGATGCGCGTATTTGTCGACATGAATCATTGGGCGTACCGGCTGGACCGGCGCGACCCTGATAAGTCGGCGTTCATCCGAGACTGGTTGCGTAGCGTGGCCGAAGGGGACGAGATCGTGATCAGCACGCACGCGCTTGCGGAGCGCGAGCAGCTGTCCTGGTTTGATGCGCTGATCGCGGAGGCCGCGGTCCGCAGCCGTTGCGACGTGCTCTACAGCGAGGATTTCAGCCATGGCCGGAGCATTGCCGGGCTCAGGGTCCGCAATCCTTTTCTTCAGTCGCTTGGGACCGAAACATGAGCAACGCGCCCGGTCTGATCGCCGAGCTCAAGCGCCGCAAGGTCGTCCGCGTCGCCGTGGTCTACGCCGCGACCGCCTTCGCCGTGCTGCAGGGCGCGGACATCATGCTGCCGCGCATGGGCGTGCCGGACTGGGGCATGAACCTGGTCGTGGCGCTGATCGTGCTGGGCTTCCCGATCGCACTGGTGCTCGGCTGGGCGCTGGAGCTGACGCCGGACGGACTCAAGCGCACCGAGGCGATTCCGTCCGAGACGGCCGATCCGAATATGCCTGCCCTGCTGGGCAAGCGCACGGTGTTTGCCAGCGCACTGCTCGTGGTGCTGGGTCTCGGCATCGGCGCCGGCTGGTTCCTGCGGCCCGTGAGCGATCCTGGCGCGGCGTCGGCCGAGGCGCCGGCTGAGGCGCTGGCTGAGGAATCGGTCGCCCAAATTGCGCGGGAAAGATCCATCGCCGTGCTGCCGTTCGCGGACATGAGCCCGAACAGCGACCAGGAGTATTTCTCCGACGGCCTGTCCGAAGAAATCCTCAACCTGCTGGCGCAGATCCGCGACCTGAAGGTGATCGGTCGCACGTCCTCGTTCGCCTTCAAGGGGCGTAACGAGGACCTGCGCACCATCGGCAGCACCCTGGGCGTGGCTTACCTGCTGGAAGGCAGCGTGCGCAAGGCCGGTGACGACCTGCGGATCACCGCACAGCTGATCCAGGCCGACGATGGCTCGCACCTGTGGTCGCAAAGCTACGACCGGCGGCTGGAGAACGTGTTTGCCATCCAGACCGAGATTGCCGGCGCCATTGCCGAGGCACTGCGCGTGAGCCTGGCGGGACCGGAGCAGGCCGCGCCGGTGGCCCAGGCGGCCGCTTCGCTGCCGGCCTACGATCTGTACCTCCAGGCCCGGCGGCTGATCCAGGGCCGTACGCGCAGCGGCCTGGGGGCTGCACGCGAATTGCTCGACGAGGCGCTCGCGCTGGATCCCGACTATGCCCCGGCGCAGGCGGCGGCGGCGCAGGTGTTGCTGCTCCTGAACAATGAAGTGTGGCGCGGTTACGGCGACATCCCGTTGGACGAGGCAATGGCCCTCGCGCAACCGCTGTTGGACCGGGCGCTGGCGCTCGATCCCGACCTCGCCGAGGCGCATGCGGTGCAGGGTTTGCTGTTCCTTATGCAGCGGGACCCTGCGCGTGCTGAACCGGCGCTGGCGCGGGCGCTGGCGCTGAACCCCGGCCAGTCGGATGTGCTGCACTGGCAGGCGGAACTCCTTGGCGGCGCTGGGCGCCTGCGCGAGCAGCTGGCCGCCCAGCGCCGCCTGGCCGATCTCGACCCGCTGTACGTGGCCAATCTGGCCACTATGTCCGGGGCCCTGCTGGCTAGCGGCGAGCTGGCTGAAGCACAGGCGACGGCGGTGCGCATGCAGCGCGCCTTTCCGGACAATCCGCAGGGCTTCACGCGCGAAGCCGTGGTGCTATATGCCTCGGGCAGCCTGGCGGAGGCCCAGGCGGCCGTGGCGCGGGCGCTGGAGCTGGCGTCGAAAGACGCCTTCGCGCAGAGGATGAACGCCTGGCTCTACATCACACTCGGCGATCTGGAACGGGTCCTGTCACTGCCGGATACGGGTTTGCACGCGCGGGCACTGGTGGCAAAGGGCCTGGATGGCGAGGCCGTGGCCTTGGCCCGCGGCCGCGCGGCGGCGGCACCGGGTGATCACGTTACTACCACAGACCTGTTGTACACCTTGTCGCAGACCGGTCGGCATGAAGAGGCGCTGGCCTTGTATCGCGAGCGCTGGGGTGACCTCGACGGGATAGACGCGGGTTTCGGCGGCACGGGAGTGTTGCAACTGCTGGCGCCGATCGCCGCCGCGCAGCATGCGCTGGGCCGGCATGAGGCGCTGGCCGAGACGCTGGCACGATGGGGCGAGCACTTGGATTTTCTGCGTGGACAAGGCTTTGCAAGTGCCAGCTTCCTGATCACCGAAGCCCGCTACCTGGCGCTGGCCGGCGAACGCGCCGCGGCGCTCGCGGCGCTGGCCGTGGCCATCGACCGGGGCACCCGCAATCCGCTGCTGGGCCGGGACCCGGCGTTTGTGCAGTTGCACGACGATCCGGCCTTCCAGGCACAGGTCAGCCGCATGATCGACCTTATCAACATCGAGCGCGACAAGCTCGGCATGGGACCGCTCCCCGCACCGGTTTACCACAGCTCGGTCATAGGCGGTGCATCATGAGTTCGGCGCCGGGATTGTTCGACGAACTCAAGCGCCGCAACGTGTTTCGCGTGGGCGCGGCCTACCTGGTGGTGGCCTGGCTGCTGGTGGAGATCAGCGACACGATTTTCCCGCGCCTCGGCCTGCCCGAATGGACGGTGACTTTCGTCATCGCCTTGCTGCTGATCGGCCTGCCGCTGGCGCTGTTTCTCGCCTGGGCTTTCGAGCTGACGCCGGAAGGGGTGAAGCGGACCGAGGAGGTCGAGCAAGATGCCTCGGTGACGCCGCAGACTGGTCGGGCTATCGACAAGCTGATCCTCGTCGGCATGGTGGTGGTGGTGGCCGTGATCGTGGCGGACCGCTTCCTGTTCAAGGAGAGCGGGCAGGGCGCGCGTGACCTGCCTGTCGAGACGGCAGGCGTGGCCGAGCGGGAAGACACGACACCAGTATCGGCGGGAGCGGCTGGTGAGGCTGGCGCGCAAAGCCCATCGCTTGACGATGCTTCAGGCGGGCAGCCGGTCGGCGCCCTCTCCGTTGCCGCGGAACAGCCGGAAGCCAGCGGCATCGCCGTGTTGCCCTTCGTCAACATGAGTCCGGATCCCGAGAACGCCTATTTCGCCGACGGCATCTCGGAGGAGCTGCTGAACATTCTCGCCGGCATCGAGGGACTGAAGGTCGCCTCGCGCACCTCGGCGTTTTCTTTCAAGGGCAAGGACACGCCGATCACCGAGATCGCCCGCCTGCTGGACGTGCAACACGTACTCGAGGGCTCGGTGCGCAAGCAGGGGCAGCGCGTGCGCATCACCGCCCAGCTGATCGATGCCGGCAGCGATGCCCACCTGTGGTCGGAGACCTACGAGCGCGAGCTGGTGGATATCTTTCGCGTGCAGGAGGAGATCGCGCTGGCGATCACGGCCGCGCTCGAGGACATCCTCGGCACGCCGGAGGTTTCGGTCGATACGCCCACCCGCGACCTCGACGCCTACCAGGACTTCCTGCGTGGCCGCTCACGCTTTTACCAGCGCTTCGAGTTGGACCAGGCGATCGAGGACCTGCAGGCCGCCGTCGATCGTGATCCGCAATTCGCCGAGGCCTGGGCATTCCTTGCCGCGGCCACCGGTGTCGTAGCCGGCGGCGGTTATCCGACGGAGCTGGACGCCGCGGATCTCAACGAGCGCAGCGACGAAGCCCAGGCACGGGCGCTGGCGCTGGATCCCGACATTCCCATCCTGCTGGCCGGGATGGGCATGAGCCTGGTGGCACAAGGCAACGTGGTGGAAGGCCTTGCCAAGCTCGAGGAAGCCGCCCGCCAGGTCGACCCGGACACCTCTCCTCGGCTCTGGCTAGGTCTTTCGCTTTCGGAGGTCGGGCGCGTGGATCTTGCGCTGCCCTGGTTCCAGAGCGCGCATGCCCAGGACCCGCTGGTGCCGATCAATCACGGTTATCTCGGTTACGCCCATGCCGTTTTCGGCCGCGAAGAGGAGGCCGCGCAGCTCGTCCAGCGGGGCCTGGAGTTGAATCCAAACTCCCCGTACTGGACGCAGCTGCTGGCCTTCGAGGCCGTTCACCAAGGCGATACGGCGCGGTTTGCTGAGCTCTGGCGAATGCTGGATGACGGTGAAATCGATCGGGCGGTACTGGCCGCCCTGGCCGACCCCGGCCAACAGGCCGCGGCGTTTGCGGCGCTGCCGCCTGACGCGTCACCAAGATTCTTGAACGGGGCCCGGGTCGTCCTGTCACTGGTGTTTCGCGATACCAACCGGTTGTTCGACGCGGTCGCGGCCGCCGACCGCAGTGGCCAGAATTACATGCGCTTCGCCGCCTGGCTGCCGTCGCTCGGCTGGCTCAGGGAGGATCCGCGTTTCTACGAGTTCATGGCTGACAGTGGCGCGGTGGCTTACTGGGAAGCCGAGGGTTACCCGGGCGGCTGTCGCCCGGTGGATGATCCGGAGGGTCGACGGCTCGATTGCAGCGAGTACGCGCCATGAGCCTCATCGCCGAGCTCAAGCGCCGCAAGGTCGTGCGGGTCGCGGTGGTGTATGCAGCGACGGCGTTCGCCGTGCTGCAGGGCGCGGATATCATGCTGCCGCGCATGGGCGTGCCGGACTGGGGCATGAACCTGGTGGTCGCGTTGACCGTGCTGGGTTTCCCAATCGCGCTAGTCCTGGCATGGGCCTTGGAGCTTACGCCGGAGGGCCTGCGCGTGACGCCGACCGCCGCGCCTGAAGCGTCGGCCGACAGCGCATCCACGCCGGCGCTGCTGGGCAAGCGCACCCTGGCGGTGGCGGCAGGCCTGCTGCTGCTGGGCATCGGCCTGGGCGCCGGCTGGTTCCTGAGACCGCCCGTGCCGCCGGCCGACCCGCCGTCAGACCCGCCGGCGGTGGCGGAGCGCGCGGCGCCCGCGCGGGCAACCGTACCCCAGGCAGAAAACGCAGCCGCGACGGAAAACCAACCCGTGCCGGAGCTCGCGGCCGAGCCGCTGGCACGCGGCGTCGCGGTGCTGCCCTTCGAGAACCTGTCGGAGGATCCGGCCAATGCCTTTTTCGCCGGCGGCGTCCACGAGGAAGTGCTGACCAGCCTGTCGCTGATCGCCGACCTGCGCGTGATCTCGCGCACCTCGATGCTGCGCATCGCCGAAAGCCAGCTGGACGTGCCGGCCATGGCGCAGCGCCTCGGCGTTTCGCATGTGCTGGAGGGCAGCGTGCGGCGCGCGGGCAACCGCGTGCGGGTCACCGTGCAGCTGATCGATGCGGCGCGCGACGAACACCTGTGGGCCGAGAACTACGACCGGGAGCTCGATGACATCTTCGCCATCCAGAGCGACATCGCCCGCGCCATCGCCGAGCAGCTGCGCATCGAGCTGAGCCCGCGCGAGGCCGAGGCGCTGGCTGAGCGGCCGACGGAGAATTCCCAGGCTCACGACCTGTACTTGCGCGCACTCGATCGCAGACGGGGTTTCGACGATTGGCGTGCGCAGATTGCCCTGTTGGAGCAGGCGCTTGTCCTCGATCCGGATTTCCTGCAGGCGCGGCTGATGCTGGCCGAGGCCCATGGCCGTATCTTCTGGGACGGCGAGGATACGGCGGGCTCGCACGTCGCGCGCACGCGCGAACTGGTCGAGGAGATTTCGCGCCGCTGGCCCGATCGGCCAGAGGCTCGGCTGGCACAGGCGATATATCTCTACCTGGTCGAAAGCGACTATGCCGCGGCACTCGAAGTTTGCCAGGACGTGTTGTCACTGCGACCCAACGACGCCTGGGTCCATTCCTGTATCGCTGCCAGCCACAAGCGACTGAACCAACGTGAGGAGAACCTGGTCGCCGCGCGGCGCTGGGTCGAGATCGATCCGGAGAACGGCGGCGCCTGGTTCGAGGTTTCGAATGCGCTGGCGCAGCTCGGACGCGGTGAGGAAGCGATCGAAGCGGTCGAGCGCGCCCGCGCACTGTTTCCCGAGCAACCGTTCTTCGATTTCTGGCGGGCGTTCTATGTCTTGGCGTTTCGTGGCGACATTCAATCGATCCTGGCTTTGGCCGGTCGAGCTAATGAAATTACGAATTCTTTTATTGCCGAAGTCTTGTTCGCCAGCGGCGATGTCGAGCGGGCGCTCACGGTGCTGGCGCCCGCGGCGGGCGGTTACGATCTCGAGGCCGTTCACGATGACCTGTTGCGTGCCGAGCTCCTGATTTACGCAGAGCGTGGCGAAGAGGCCCGGTCTCACGCGCGTCGCGCCTACGACTACCTCGAGGATCGCGGGGAAACCGAGTTCGCCGCGCTGCCGCCGCGCGGGCGCGGGGCGGCCTATGCCCTGGCCGCTGCCGTGGCTGCTGCCGCCGGCGAGCGTCAGTCGGCCGCCGAATGGTCGCGGCGCGCGCAGTCCGAGCCAAGGCTGGACACGACTGAGGACCGTAGCCGGCTGGCTGAGCTGGCTCGCGCCGCAAGCCTTCTCGGCGATCATGACGCTGCCTGGGCACACTACACCGACGCCGGAAAGTTCCACGTAATGATGATGACGCCGGGCCTGCTGCGCGCCCTTCGGCCCCTGCACGAGGCACGATTCGGCCAGTCCGCGGCCTACCAGGCGCACATGGCTGGACTCGACTCGGAGGATGGGACGTGAGCCTCATCGCCGAGCTCAAGCGACGTAAGGTCATCCGCGTTGCCGTGGTCTATGCCGCGACTGCATTTGCCGTGCTGCAGGCGGCGGACATCATGCTGCCGCAGATGGGTGTGCCGGAGTGGGGCCTGAGCCTGGTGGTGGCGCTCATCGTGCTGGGGTTCCCCATTGCGCTGGTGCTGGGCTGGGCGCTGGAGCTGACCCCGGAAGGCATCAAGCGTACGGAGGCCGCGCACGCAGATACGAGCGATCAACGCGCACCGGCGCTGCTGGGCAAGCGCACGATGGTCGTGGCGGGGCTCCTGCTGGTGCTCGGCATTGGCCTCTCCGCCGGCTGGCTGTTGAAGCCCGGCGCTCCGGAGCGGGAACAGGCAGCGACGAGCACGGGACTCGGAAGCCCCGATGTTGCCGGCGTCGCCGCGACTGCTGAGCCGGCCCCCGCACGTGGTGTGGGCGTGCTGCCGTTCACGAATCTCAGCCCCGACCCGGACAATGCCTTCTTCGCCAGTGGCGTGCACGAGGAAGTGCTCACCCGGTTGTCACTGATCCCGGAACTCCGGGTCATCTCGCGCACTTCGATGGAAACGATCGCCGGCGATGGGCTGGAGGTGTCGGAGATCGGCCGGCGGCTCGGCGTCAGCCACGTGCTCGAGGGCAGTGTGCGACGCTCTGGCGAGCGGGTCCGCGTGACCGTGCAGCTGATCGAGGCCGCCAGCGACCAGCACATCTGGGCCGAAAACTTCGACCGCACCATCGACGACACCTTTACCATCCAGTCCGAGATCGCGCTGGCGATCGCGGCGCAACTCCAGGCGAGCCTGGATCCGAAGCTGCGCGCCAGCATCGAGGCACGGCCGACGGACAACCCGGCCGCTTACGACCTTTATCTCCGCGCGCGCGAGAAGCTAAGAGTCTGGCGCGCCGCCGAGGGTTTTCGCGATGCAGCCCCGTTGCTCGAACAGGCGATCGAGCGGGATCCGGATTTCCTGGCCGCGAAAGCTCAGCTCACCTATGCGTACGGCCAGCTGTATCGCCTGGGGGCCGAACTCGACGGCAATTATGAGCGCAAGGCGCTGGCGCTGGTTACGGAACTGCGCCGGCGGTGGCCGGAGCGGGCCGAGAGCCGTATCGCGTTGGCGCACTACCATCGTCTCATCGAGCGTAACTTCGAGCTGGCGCTGGCCGAGTTCCAGGCGTTGCTGGCGGAGCAGCCCAACGACATCGAGCTGATGCGCAATGTGAGGACGGCGCTGAAGTGGCTTGGCCGCCGCGAAGAGTTTCTTGAGATGGCCCGGCGGGTGCGGGCGCTGGACCCGGAGAACAGTTCTGACTGGAGCGAGATGCTGATTGCGCTGTTGCAGAACGGCCATGGGGAGGAGGCGATCGCCATGGCCGAACAGGCGATGACGCAGTTCCCGGATGATCCCAACTATCCATGGGTGCTCGCGTACAGCAAGCTCTCGTTCAAGGCGGACCGGGGGGCCATGCTGGACTACGGCCGCACGCATGGCCTGGGCTTTTCGACAATATGGCCAGACACTCTCGAGCGGACCCGCTTTGCCGAGGGCGACCTGGATGGGGCGCTCGAGATGGTCGCCCAGCGGCGTGGCCGGGCCAGCGGACTCGAGATCGCGGTGCTCGACGCGACCGAGGCCGAATACCTGCGGCTGGCGGGACGTGATGCTGAAGCCGAAGCTCCTGCGCGGCGCGCCTTCGAGGCCATGGAAGCGTGGCTCGAAAGCCGCCGCCCGCTGCCCGGTGGCTACGACGCCGCATGGCTGGCCTCGGCATCCTGGATGGCGGCCCTCGCTGGCGAGCGTGAAGCGGCCCTGCGCTGGGAGGTCCGGGCCCTGGACATGGCGGAACTCGTCGTGTTCGAACGCGTGCAACGGGATTTTACGCTTGCCGACAGCCGGCGCTGGCGGGGTGATCCGGATGCTGCCTGGACGTTGCTGGAGCCTTACCTGGGGGACCCTTTTTGGCTTCCGGACGGTCTCCTGCTCGGCCTGGAGCCTTATTACGATGCGTTGTACGGCGACGCGGCCGCGTATCGCGACTACATGGCGCGGCTGCGGGCGGAGTGGGGTCGATGAGTTTCTTCGCCGAGCTCAAGCGCCGCAAGGTGGTGCGCGTCGCGGTCGTGTACGCGGCCACGGGTTTCGCCGTGCTGGAGGCGGCCGACCTGCTGTTGCCGCGCATGGGCCTGCCGGACTGGGTGATGAACCTGGTCGTAGCGATGATCGTGCTCGGCTTCCCGATTGCGCTGGTGCTGGGCTGGGCGCTGGAGCTCACGCCGGACGGGATCAGGCGCACCGAGGCGGCGCCGGAGCACGTTGAGCCGGGCACGACACCACCGCTGCTCGGTAAGCGCACGGTCCTCGCCAGCGCCTTGCTGGTGGCCGTCGGGATCGGCCTGTCGGCCGGCTGGTTGCTCAAGTCCAATACCCAGGAGCGGGTCGAACCCGCTGAGGTGGCAGGGTCGGGCGACGTCGGGGTGCCTGCCCAGGCCGATGCTCAGCAGCCGCCCGAGACGAGGAATCCGGCTGAAATCGAATCAATCGCCGTGTTGCCCTTCGTCAACATGAGCCCCGACCCCGAAAACGCCTACTTCGCGGACGGAATTTCGGAAGAGCTGTTGAACATCCTGGCCGGCATCGAGGGGCTGAAGGTCGCGTCGCGCACCTCGGCCTTCTCGTTCAAGGGCAGCAACAGGCCGATCCCCGAGATCGCGCGGCAGCTCGGCGTCCGCCACGTGCTCGAGGGCTCGGTGCGCAAGCAGGGCAACCGGGTGCGCATCACGGCACAGCTGATCGAAGCCGGCGACGACGCCCACCTGTGGTCGGAGCGCTACGATCGCGACCTCGACGATATTTTCCAGGTCCAGGAAGACATCGCGCAGGCAATCACAGTGGCGCTGGAGGATATCCTCGGTACACGCCGGGTCGCCGTCGAGGCGCCGACCAGGAACCTTAATGCGTACCAGCGCTATCTGCATGGCCGCTCGCGTTTCTATCAGCGTGCCGAGCTGGACCAGGCGATCGAGGATTTTCGTTTCGCGGTCGATCGCGATCCGGACTTCGCCGAAGCCTGGGCTTTCCTGGCCGCCACCTACTGGATGCAGGGTAGCGCCGGTTATCCGACCGACAACGACCGAGCAGAGATGGCTCGGCTGGCCGGCCTGGCAGCCGACCGTGCGATGGCGCTGAACGCCGGGATTCCGATCGGCGTGGCGGTGAAAGGCCAGATCGTCACCGACTCGGGGACCCCCGGGGCCGTCGCCGAAGGCATTCGACTGCTCGAGCGTGCAGCGGCCCTGCCCGCACCAGACACCACGCCGCGGTTGTGGCTGGCGCTGCTCTGGCTGGAGCTCGGGTACGCAGAGCGCGCGCTGCCCTTGCTGCAGAGTGCCCGGCAATCTGATCCGCTGGTCGGCATCAACAGCGGTGTGCTCGGGATCGCCCACGCCATCGAGGGTCGGCGCGCCGAAGGCGAGCGACTGGCCCTGGAAGCAGTGGCGCTCGACGGCCTCGACTTCTGGGGCAACTTGCTGGCGACAGACCGACTCCATGACGGGGACCTCGCCGGCGCCACTGAACTGGTCGCGGCCATGCTGAGCCGGTTGGAAGACGGATTCGAGTCCGAATCACACGTCGCAGCGGCGCTCCTGCAGGCACTGCAGGATCCATCGGTCCGCATGGCCCACCTTCATTCAATGGAAACCCGGAACTGGGACGGAGAGGGAGAGGACGGGGACTTTTTCGCTGCGTCATTGATGTTTGAGCGTGGCGAGCGCGCGTTCGGGGTAGCGCAGACCCAGGTGAACAGGCCGTGGGCAATCCTGATGTCGGCATGGCTGCCCGCGATGCAATGGCTGCGCGAGGACCCGCGCTATTTCGAGTCGATGGAGAGGCGCGGTCGGGTGGAGTACTGGGACAACTACGGCTACCCGCGCGGTTGTCGGCCGATCGATGACTCGGCGGGGCGCCGTCTCGATTGCGAGGAGATGGCGCAGTGAGTCTGTTCGCCGAACTCAAGCGCCGCAAGGTGGTGCGCGTCGCGGTGGTCTATGCCGCCACGGCGTTCGCGGTGCTGGAGGCGGCCGACCTGCTGTTGCCGCGGATGGGCGTGCCGGACTGGGTGATGAATCTGGTCGTGGCGATGATCGTGCTGGGGTTCCCCATTGCGCTGGTGCTGGGCTGGGCGCTGGAGCTCACGCCGGACGGCATCCGGCGCACCGAGGCCGTTGCGGAACTCGAACCTGAACAGGGCGATGCCGCTGGCGCCACGCCCGCATTGCTCGGCAAGCGCACTGTTCTGGTCGCCGGACTGCTGGTTGTCCTCGGCATCGGGCTGGGTGCCGGCTGGTTCCTGCGTCCATTGGGCGCCCCCGAAGGTGCGCCGGCAAGGGATTCAGCCGCTGAGTCCGATGCGACCGGGCCGGCCGTCACCGACAAGACCATCGCCGTGCTGCCATTCGCCGATTTCAGCCCCGCGAGCGACCACGAGTGGTTTGCCGACGGTCTGACCGAGGAGATCCTCAACGCACTGGCGCGGACTCCGGATCTGCTGGTGACGGCGCGCACCTCGTCGTTCCGCTACAAGGGGAGCACACTGGACATTCCGCAGATCGCGGCGGAGCTGGGCGTGTCACATGTGCTGGAAGGCTCGATTCGCAGCACGCCGCAGCGTATCCGGGTCACGGCGCAACTGATCCGTGCCGCGGATGGTTTTCATGTCTGGTCGCAGACTTATGATCGCGACCCGGCCGATATGATCGAGATCCAGGAAGACCTCGCCCGCAACATCGCCCTCGCCATGGAAACCACCATGGATCCGGAAGCCTTGTCCGATATGGCGAACGTCGGAACCCGTTCCGTGGAGGCTTATCAAGCCTATATCAGGGGCATAGCCACCTGGTCTGGCGGCAGGGGATCTGGCGGATCGATCCGGGAAGCCTACGAACTCTTCGAGCACGCGCGTACTCTCGATCCCAGCTTTGCGGCAGCGCATGCGCACGCTGCGCAAGTCTGGCTATCGGAACTCAACATCAACAGGGCAAACACCGGAACTTTCGATCTCCCGCCGGCGCAGATCGAAGCCGAGTTCAAGCGGCGGATTCGGCGGGCTATCGAGACTGCCACCACCGCCGCGGAGCGCGCAGGCTATGAGGCGAGCGAGGCCGTGCTGGAGTCGCGCTGGCGCCGGGCCATCGAGCTCTACCAGGCCTACCTGGCAGAGCGGCCAGGCGATGCGCTTGCAATAGGAGAGCTTCTTAGCGTCGCCATGCGCGCCGGTAGGAAGGAATTGCTGGAGCGCACGCTCGAGGTCACCTGGGCGGAGTCACAGCTGCGCTACGAAGTGGCGCTTTGGCATATCAACTATGCGTATCGTTCAGGTGATTACGCACGTGCTGCGGATCAGTCTCTCGTCCTGCTGGAGCGGTGGCCGGACGGTTTCAACATTCTTTACCAGGCGCATCGGACCCTGCTATGGGACGAGCGCGTGGCCGCCGCAGGGGAGTTGCTGGAACGCATGACACGCGTCGCCCAGGGGGATGAGCCCTGGGCAATCGTGCCACTGGCGCGCCAGGCCTGCGCTGAGGGCCGGCGCGCCGACGCCGAGCAGCATCTCGCCAGCCTCGATCCTGAAAACGTGTCACTGCGCTGGCAAATATTGATGGTGCTTGGCGAAATGGAAGCTGCCACCGAGTTGTTGATGGAACTCGAGCGTGAAGGGCGGACCTATGCGCTGGCTAGCTTCCTGACATATCCGCATTTCGATCCGAGCCCATTCCCCTCGCTGATGCGCATCCTCGAGCGCGAGCAGGTACAGCGCCCGCCGTTGGTGCCCTTACCCTTTGCCTGCCCGCCGCGGGATCCGGAGGCATGAGCCTGCTTGCCGAACTCAAGCGCCGCAACGTGTTCCGCGTGGGCGCGGCCTACGTGGTGGTGGCGTGGCTCCTGATACAGGTCTGCGACATACTGCTCGGCAATTTTGGCGCGCCGGAGTGGGTGTTCAAGTCTTTCGTGGCGCTGCTGGTGCTTGGCTTCCCGCTGGCGTTGCTTCTCTCCTGGGCCTATGAGCTGACCCCCGTGGGCGTGAAGCGCGCCGCGGACGTTGCCGCGGCAACGTCTGGATCGCAGGCGGGTAAGCCGATCGACTGGCTGATACTCGCCGGCATCGCGGTGGTGATCGTGGTGATGGTCGCGGATCGCGTCTGGGCGCCGGCCACCACGGAACTGGGCGACGCCCCGGCGAAGATCTCGGAGACGGCCCCGCAGCCCGGAACAGCCCCGCAGGCCCAGCGTGCAGCCGAGGAGGGCGTGTTCATCGCCGTGCTGCCGTTCGACAACTATTCACCTGATCCCGCCGATGCCTATTTTGCCAGCGGCATGACTGAGGAGATCACCAGCCAGCTGTCGCGCGTCTCGGCGCTGCACGTGATCAGCCGTACGGCGGTCAGCCGCGCGCTCGAAAGCCGGCTTTCCTTGGCGGAGATTGCCGCGACGCTGGGCGTCGGCGCGGTGCTCGAGGGCAGCGTGCGCAAGTCCGGCGACATGGTCCGGATCACCACGCAGCTGGTGGACGCGACGAGCGGCCAGCATCTCTGGAGCACCGACTTCGACCGGGAGCTGGCCGACGTGTTCGGGATCCAGCGCGATGTGGCGCTGGCGATCGCCGCGGCGCTGCAGGCGGAACTCAGTCCGGGCGAGCAGGCGCGCATCGAAACCCCGCCCACGGACAATGTCGCGGCCTACCAGCTCTACCTGCGCAGCCGGGAGTTCTCGTCCGTGGGCATTGCGACCAATCGCACGGGCATCGAGCTGCTGCGCCAGGCCGTCGCGCTGGATCCGGGCTTCAGCGACGCCTGGGCGCGCCTCTCGTGGCGCTACACCTGGGCGGCCCGGCTCGGCGACCTCGATGCCGTCGAGGAGGCCTTCACGACGGCCCGGCGGGCACTGGACGTCGATCCCGAGTCGCCCTTCGCCCACTTCGCTCTCGGCAGTGCCTACAGCGTCTCCGAAGAGATCGAGGAGAATATCGCGTCTTTCGAGCAAGCTATCGCGCTGGACCCGGACCACTTCACGCTAACGGACCTGAGCTACAACAATGCGCTGACCGGCAGGTCGGCGGTCGCGCTGGCGCAGATCACTCGCGCCGTGCGCCTGTCCCGGAACGTGCCCAACACGCGCTGGCATGCTGCGAATGTCCTAATGAGGCTGGGCGACGAGCAGCGACTGGAGAACTGGCTCGACCTGGCCGCCGCCGAAGGCCTGGAGCTGGGTCGGCTGGACATGGAGCGTGCCTGGCTGCTGGCGCGGCAGGGGCGCTCGGGGGAGGCCCTCGAACTCCTGCGCGCGGGCCGCGAACGCTGGGACGGCAACGAGGAATTCGAGCGCTTGTCCGCCGCCATACAGGTCTTCCTCGGGGATTACCAGGACGTGCGCAGCTTCATCGAGCGCCAGGCCGAGATCGCGCCGGCAGCGCGCTTGTATGTTTTCGGGGCCCCGCGCAGCGTGTTCGCCCAGGTGCTGCTGGACGAGGGGGAGGTCGCGCGCGCCACCGCCCTGTTCGAGGAAACCCTGCGGATACATGAGGAGATGTTCGACGAGGGTCGCGGCTGGCCGGATCGCTGGCTGCAGTCTGCCGCGATCCACGCGCTGCTTGGGCGGCCCGAGGAGTCGCTGCAATGGCTGCAGCGCAGTTTCGATGCGGGCTTTTATGTCCCCGACCTGCTTGCCGTTGACCGGCGCTTCGCCACGCTGCGCGATGATCCCCGCTTCCAGGACATCGTTGCGCAAATGGCTGACGCCCAGGCGGTCCAGCGTGCCCGGGTCGAAGCCGAGGGCATCGCCGCGGAAATGAATGCGATGATTGCGGCTGGGCTGGGGCGGTCTGCCTCGGCCGGTACCGCGGAGGCGGGGCAGTGAGCGCAAAGCAATCCTTATGGGCGGAACTCAAGCGCCGCAACGTCATCCGCGTGGCGTTGTTTTACGTTGTTTCCGCGTGGGTCCTGTTGCAGGTCGCGGAGACGGTGCTGCCGCTGTTCGACGTGCCTGACGGCGTGTTGCGCGGATTAGTCATCCTGCTCGCTCTGGGTTTCGTGCCAGTAATGGTGTCTGCCTGGATCTACGAGCTCACGCCCCAAGGGCTCAAGCGCGAGAGCGATCCGGCCCTGTCCGACGCATTGCGCGAACAAGGAGCGCGGCGGCTGAACATTGCGGTGATCGCGCTGCTGCTGCTGGCGATTTCGTTGTTCGCTTATGAGCGGCTGCTTGGCATCTCAACGTCGCCGGCGGCGCAAGTCACCGAAGATACCGCGCCGGTGGCTTCCGCTGAGTCGCAATCGATTGCAGTGCTGGCGTTTGCCGACCTCAGTCCGGCCGGAGACCAGGAGTACTTCGGTGACGGCATCGCCGAGGAAATCCTGAATGCGCTGGTGCGCCTGCCTGGGCTGCGTGTGGCCGGGCGCACCTCGTCCTTCCACTTCAAGGGCCGCAACGAGGACCTGCGCACTATCGGTGCGACGCTGGGCGTGGCCCACATCCTGGAGGGCTCCGTGCGCAAGCAGGGCGAGCGGTTGCGCATCACGGCGCAGCTGGTCCGCAGCGAGGACGGTTTCCACCTGTGGTCGGAGACCTACGACGGCACGGACGCCGACATTTTTGCCCTGCAGGAGCGCATCGCGCGCGAGGTCACTCGCGAGCTGAAGGTGGCCTTGGGCGCCGGCGAGGACCAGCGGCTGGTCAACGCGGGTACCACGAATCCCGATGCCTATGCACAGTATCTGCGTGCGACCGAGGTGTTCAACCGTCGCGAAACGGGGCGCTACGAAGAGGGCATCGCGTCGGCCCAGCAGGCGCTACGTCTCGATCCCGGCTATGCTCGCGCACATTCGCGCCTCGCCACGCTCTACTTCTTGTGGGCCAATATCGTTGCGTCGGACCGCTTCGACTCCTTGATGGCCGAGGCAAGCAGCCACGCGAGATCCGCCCTGGACCTGGATCCCGGGCTGGCCGAGCCGCACGCCGCGTTGGCGGTGCTTCATTGGGCGAACCGGCGCTTTGTTGACGCCACCGAGGCCATCCAGCGTGCGCTAGCGGCCGATCCTAATGATTCGACTGCTGTGTTCTGGGCCGCAATTCGTCAATGCATGGTCGGCGCGATCGGCCTTTGCGAGCGTGAACTCGACGACGTCCTGGCGCTCGACCCGCTGATGCCCAATGCACTGGGCTGGCGCGCCCGCCTGTACGCTTCCTCTGGCGATCTGGCGACGGCGCAGGAGATGGTCGATCGCGCCCGTGGAGCAGGGCTGAGCTGGGCGGAGATCGCCTGGGCGTACGTTGCGCTCGAACGAGGGGATCGCGAGGCGGCGCAGGCCTACTTCGAGGAGTTCTACCGCATCTTCGGTTCCGACCTCACGCCCGAGGCGCCGGCAGCCTTTGCGGCAGTGCGCGTCGGAGATCAACAAGCAAGAGCGCGTGCGCTCGCCATTATCGATGACTATCTCGCCGCATCGCCGATGCGTATCAATTCGCTGGTTCCCGTGATCCTGGTGGCCATGGGCGAGGCCGAGCGTGGACTCGAAGTGTTTGCGGACTACCCGTCGAACAACGACTCCATGTTCCTGGGCGAAGTGCTGGGCACCCACTTTTACCCGAATGCCTGGGCTTCGCCGGCGTTCCCGGCGTTCCTGCGCAAGACCGGCATCGCCGATTACTGGGATCGCTTCGGCGCGCCGGAGCGATGCCGCAAGGACGCCGATGGCGACTATCGCTGCGGATAGGCACCGTAGACGGAAACGTTCAAGCAGATCATCCGCGACGCCGGGGTGTTGGCGTACTGGCGCGAGCATCGCTTCCCGCCGCTGTGCCGACCGGTGGGGGCGGAGGACTTTGTATGTGATTGACATGGTAACATGTAGCACACATGAAACGAGGATGACGGCATGTCAAGCATGATTCAAATCCGGAATGTCCCGGTGGAAGTGCACCGGGCGCTGAAGGCGCGCGCGGCGCTGGCCGGCAAGAGCATGAGCGAAATGATCCTGGAGGAGCTGCAGGCGATGCTGGCGCTGCCCTCCGAACAGGAACTGCATGAACGACTGGAGCAGGCCGAGCCTTTCGCCATGAAGAAGTCGTCCGCTGCGCTGATTCGCCGGGAGCGTGACGCCGCATGAGCCGAGTCCTGGTCGTCGATGCCTCGGTCGTGGTCGACCTGATCGGGCGGTTCCGGCCGCAGCCGATCGAAGCGTTGCTGTGGGCAAAGGACAGCGTCCTGGCCGCGCCTGAGCTGCTCGATGTCGAGGTGCTGCAGATCCTGCGCCGGCTGGACAAAGACGGGGCCATTCCGCCGAGCCGTGCGGACGTGGTCGAGCTGTTGCGGGCACTGCGCATCCGCCGCTACCGGCACTCCAGTCTGCGCGACGCCATCTGGTCCTTGCGCAAGAACATGACCGCATACGACGCGGCATACGTGGCACTCGCGAGCCTGCTGGACGCCACCCTGGTCACGCGCGACGCGAAACTGGCCCGCGCGCCCGGTCTCGATATCCAGGTGGTGGTGCCGTGAGCGAGCGGCCGGGCCTGTTCGCCGAACTCAAGCGCCGCAACGTCTTCCGCGTGGCCATCTTCTACGTGGTCACCGCGTGGCTGGTGATCGAAGTGGCCGAGACCGTGCTGCCGATCTTCGATGTGCCGGACGGCGTGCTGCGCGGCCTGGTGGTGCTGCTGGTGATCGGGCTGGTCCCGGCGCTGGGGCTGTCGTGGATCTACGAACTCACACCGGAAGGGATCAAGCGAGACGCCGGCGCGTCCCCGGAGCCGGCGGCCGCCACGAGCCACAAGCTCAACTGGGCCACCCTGGTTGTCGCGGTCGCGGCGATCGGGCTGCTCGTCTACGACCGGCTGACGCCCGAGGCGCCGGTTACAACGGTCGAAGCGGAGGCGATTGGCGCAGCCGCGGAGCAGGAGGCAGCGCCCGCTGCGACTCGGCAGGCCTCCGCGGCCAAGGATGCCTCGATCGCGGTGCTGCCCTTCGCCGACCTCTCGCCGGGCGGCGACCAGGAATATTTTGCCGACGGGATGTCCGAGGAAATCCTCAACGCGCTGGTGCGGGTGCAGGGCCTGGAGGTGGCATCGCGCACCTCTTCGTTTGGTTTCAAGGGCCAGGAGAGCCTCGGTTTGCCAGTGATCGCCGAGCGGCTTTCGGTGCGTCACGTGCTGGAAGGCAGCGTGCGCCGTGCCGGCGACAACCTGCGCATCACCGCGCAGCTGATCGACGCCCAGGTGGACCGGCACCTGTGGTCGGATACCTTCGATCGCCCGCTCACCGCGGAGAACGTCTTTGCCATCCAGGAAGAGATTGCCTCGGCCATCGTGGTCGCCTTGGTCGATTCGCTGGGTATCGAGATTGAGGACGAGGTGCGGCTGGCCCACGCCACAGAGAACCTCACCGCTTACGATATGTACCTGCGGGCCCGTGCGCTGTTCCAGGGCCGCACCGGCCTGGACGAGGCCGACGAACTCTTGCGCCAGGCCCTGGAGCAGGACCCCAATTTCGTCAGTGCCTGGGAGCTGCGCGCGGCGGTGCAGACTGTGATCGTCGAGTACGGTTATTCGGACCTGCCCACGGAGGAGCATAGGCGGCGTGGCGTTGAGTTCGCCGAACGGGCGCTGGCCCTGGAACCGGACAGCGCCATGGCCCTGGCGACACTGGCGAACATGAGGATCACGGCAACGGCGACCTTGGTGGAGCGGCATGACTTCGATGGCATCATCCGCGACCTCGAGCGGGCCATCGAGCTCGATCCGCATAACAGCTCGGCGCTTAACTGGCTGGGCATGACGTTCGCCTTCGTCGGTCGATCCGAGGATGCGCTGCGAACTCTCGCCCGCTGTATCGAGGTGGCGCCCCGGTTTGGTCCCTGTCGCGAGAATCACTACGACAGCTTGTGGGCAGCAGGCCAACCAGAGGAGGCGTACGCCGCAATGCAGGCAGCGCTGGATGCCGGCGCGGTGGTGTCGGAATACGCCAATTTCGCCCTGTTGGCCCACTTCGAGGAAAAGACGGCCTTCATGCTGCTGGCCAACCAGTCCAAGTGGCTGCCGGGCTGGCATCGCCACGAGGACCTGTACGAAGCCTTCCGAAACCTGGAGGCCGGCCACACCGAACTGCTGGCGGAGTTGAAGGCGTTCATGGGCGCCAGGCCGCCGGATCCGTCTTCTTACGCCGTGGCCCTGTTGGTGCCGCTCGGGGATCATGACGCGATGCCGCTCTTTTTCCTGGCCTGGAACCCGGAATACGCACGCTACCGTCGTTCGCCGCAGTTCCAGGAATACGTACGCCAGACCGGCGTGTTCGACTACTGGCGCGAGCATGGTTTTCCGCCGCAGTGCCGGCCGCTGGACGGCGACGAGTTCGCCTGCGATTGAGGAGTCATACGTGAGCGATACGACCAACGAAACCCGCCGCAGGCTCTTGCGTGGCTCCTTCGGAACCGCCGCCTTGGCGGCCAGCGCGCCGCTGGTTGCAGCCACCACGCCGAGACAGTCAGAAGGCCCGTTCTATCCGGTACATGAGCAGCGCGACACTGACGCCGACATGACGCACATCGAGGGGCATGCCGCGCGAGCCGTGGGCGAGGTCGTCGAAGTGTCGGGGCGCGTGCTGGACGAGGAAGGGAATCCCATAGCGGACGCGCTGGTCGATGTCTGGCAGGCCAATTCCCATGGCCGCTACGCCCACGAGCGCGATCGCAACCCGGCGCCGCTGGACGAGCACTTCCAGGGCTGGGCGCGGCTGATGACCGACGCGGAAGGCCGCTATCGCATCCATACCATCAAGCCGGGCGCGTATCCGGTACGGCCTGACTGGAGCCGTCCGCCGCACATCCACTTCAAGGTGGCGCGGCGCGGTTATCACGAGCTGACCACGCAGATGTATTTCGCCGGCGACCCGCTCAACGAGCGCGACCTGCTGCTGCAGTCGCTGTCGGAGTCGGGCCGCGACATGCTCGTCGTGGAGTTTAGTTCGACGGCCTCTGGCGATGCGCAGCAAGGGAAGTTTGATATCGTGCTGAGCCGTGTCTGACCGCAATCGCCCCGGCCTGTTCAGCGAGCTCAAGCGCCGCAACGTGTTCCGCGTGGCTGCGGCCTACGTGGTCGTGGCGTGGCTCGTGCTGCAGGTGGGCGACCTGGCCGCCGATAACCTCGGCTTCCCGGGCTGGTTCATGCCGATGCTGTTCGTGCTGCTGGGGCTGGGCTTCCCGCTGGCTATCGTCCTGTCCTGGGCCTTCGAGCTGACCCCGGAGGGAGTGCAGCGTACGGTCAGTGTCGATGACGTTCCCCAGCGGCGGCCGGGCGCGGGGCCGCTGGACTGGGTCATTGCGCTCGGCATCCTCGTGGTGATCGGCATCTTCGTGGTCGATCGCTTTGGCGTGGGGCCTGCAGATCGGGGACCGGAGACGACGGTGGCTGCCCCGACCGATGCTCCTGAAGATCGGGATGCCAGCTCGATCGCCGTGCTGGCCTTCGAGAACATGAGTCCCGATCCTGAGAACGCCTATTTCGCGGAGGGTATTTCCGAGGAGATCCTCAACATCCTCGCCGACATCGACGGGCTGCACGTCGCCTCGCGCACGTCGGCCTTCTCCTTCCGCGGCACCAAGACCCCGATTCCGGACATCGCCCAGGCCCTGGATGTCGCACACGTGCTGGAGGGCTCGGTGCGCAAGCAGGGCAACCGCGTGCGGATCACTGCGCAGCTGATCCGCGCCGATACGGACGGCCATGTCTGGTCGGATACTTTCGACCGCGAGCTGGTGGACATCTTCGATGTGCAGGAGGAGATCGCGCAGTCCATTACCGATGCGCTGGGCGAGGTGCTCGGCACGCGCCAGGTCTCCGTGACGGCATCGACCTCGGACCTCGACGCCTACGAGCGCTTCCTCCGTGGCCGGGCGCGATTCCACCAGCGTCGGGAGTTTGCCGAGGCCATCGCGGACCTCGAGTTGGCCGTCGCGCAGGATCCCTCGTTCGGCGAGGCGTGGATCTACCTCGCAGCGGCAAACTCCGTCGCACCGGGCTATTACGAAGACGGCGCTTTCGATCCCGCCAAGATGCTCCCGGCCGCCCGTCGCGCGATCGAGCGCGCCCGTACTCTGCGGCCGGAAGACCCGATGGTCCTCGCCATCGATGCGATGTTGCGCGCCGAAGAGGGTGACCAGGTCACGGCTTTGGACCTGGTGCGCCAGGCCTCAGGAATGCGGTCGCAGGACTCGACCCCGGAGCTCTGGTTGGGCCTGACCTTGTACGTTGCCGGCTATGTAGAAGAATCCGTAGGTGCCTTCGAGCGCGCGGTCGAGATGGACCCGCTGGTCGGGATCAACCACGGTTACCTGGCTATCGTGTACCTCGCGACCGGGCGCGAGCAGGCGGCCGTATCATTGGCGCGACGTGCCGCGGAGCTCGGCTGGGGAGCCGCGATGTGGGTCTACGCTATTGAACTGGCGGCGCGCGGTGAGCGCGACCAGGCCCTCGCGGTGCTGCGCGGACTGTCCGATGGTGCCAGCCAGTTCGAGCCTTTCAGGGTCGCCCTGATTGCCGCCATCGCTAATCCGAGTGCAGCCGGTGCCAAGCTACAGGTAGATTCCGCGCGACCTCCGGAGGAACTGCTGGCCATCGAGCGCACGGGCGAGTATCTCGACCTGCTGGCCGCTACCGCCGCTGCCGGGCCCGTGTCGAACCAGACCGGCTGGTTGCGCATGGCGTGGATACCGACATTCAAGGCAGTACGCGAGGACCCGCGGTTCTTCAGGGCGGCGGGTGACATGGGCCTGGTCGAGCTGTGGGAGGCGCGCGGCTATCCTGACGGCTGCGCGAGGATGAGCGACGCCGACGGCGATCGGCTGGATTGCACGGGGAGCAACGAGTGAACCTGCTGGGAGAGCTCAAGCGCCGCAACGTCTTCCGCGTTGCCATGCTCTACGTGGTGGCAGCGTGGCTGGTCATCGAGGTGGCCGAGACCGTGCTGCCGATCTTCGAGGTCCCGGACGGCGTCCTGCGCGGCCTGGTGGTGCTGCTGGTGATCGGCCTGGTGCCCGCACTGGGCTTCGCCTGGATCTACGAGCTGACGCCGGAAGGTCTGAAGCGCGACACCGGCGTCACGGACAACCCCGAGTATTCCTCGGCCACGGGGCACCGGCTGAACTGGGCGACGCTGGTCGTTGCTGTCCTTGCTATCAGCTTCCTGGCCTACGATCGTTTCGCGCCCCGTGAGCCGGGTACGGAGCCATCGGCTGTGACTACGCCGGTTGCCGCGCCGTCGGTTCCCGCCGCTCCGGTCTCTGCTGGAGAGCCTGTTGCGGTCCGGATTTCCGAGCCCGCCCGCGATCCGCGGCCTTCGGTCGCCGTGCTGCCGTTTGCCAACCTCTCCACCGACTCGGAGCAGGAGTTCTTCGCCGACGGCATGACGGAGGACATCCTGACGCGGCTCGCCGGCGTCAGCGGGCTGCGGGTGATCAGCCGTACCTCGGTGATGCGTTACAAGAACACCGAGCTGAGCCTGCCGGAAATTGCCGCACAGCTCGGTGTCAGTCATGTGCTGGAGGGTAGCGTAAGACGCGCCGGCGATCGGGTCCGGATTACGGGCCAGCTGATCCGGGCGGCCGACGATGCCCACCTTTGGGCCGACAGTTTCGACCGGGACCTGGCCGATATCTTCAGCGTGCAGACGGAGATCGCGGGTCGGATCGTCGATCAGCTCGAGCTCCAGCTCACTGAGCGCGATCGGCAGGCGCTGGCGCGCCAGGGCACGACCAATCCGGAAGCCTATGAGCAGGTGCTGCGTGGGCGCGCCATCGCGCGGGGCTCGTACAGCTCCTTCGATGAAATCCTTGCGATCATCGACGAGGCCGAGAAGCATTTCCGCGCAGCCATTGCGCTTGATGAAAACTATGCCGACGCCTGGGCCGGGATCGCCGGCGTGAATCGAAGCAAGGCGAATATCGACGAGGATGAGACAGCCGCCCTGGCGGCCTGGAATGAGGCGACGGAAGCGGCGCGTCGCGCGATCCGCCTGGCGCCGGATTCCGCGGCGGGTTACGTGGCGTTAGGGCAGGCTTACTGGATGCGCGGGCTGACGGAGGCGGCACTGGAGCAGTTGCAGCTGGCGGCGGAAATCGAGCCGGATTCGCCCCAGGTATTGTTGGCGCAGGGCAGCCTCCTGGCCGGCCGCGGCCAGCTGGTCGCGGCGCTGGAGCGGGCCGAAAGGGCGACGCAGCTCGAGCCGGAGGATTCCAATGCCTGGGATGCTGCGGCAGGGTTCTACGAGGAACTCGGTGAATACGAGGCGGCACGCCAGGCCTACCGTATGGCATGGGAGAAACTGACGCCCCACGAGGCGCGGCTCAACTGCATGCTGATGGGCATCGCCTTGCTGGAGAACAACGTCGAGCGCGCCCGGGCGCACATGGCCCGCTTCCTCGAGCTGGAGTCCCATTCACCCTTCGCCAGCAGCTGCGCGCTCAATTTCCACCTGTCCCAACGTGACCTGCCGGCAGCGCGTGAGATCGTCGAGCGCCGCAGCGCATTCTTCCTGGCGCGTGCGGCGATGCGCGGCGCGGTTGTGACTGCGCTCAATGGAGAGCGAGAGGCGGCAGAAGAATTCCTGCGCGCAGTGGAGGCACAGCTCGAACGCCCGGTGCCGAGAGGTAGCGAGGGTGGCAGTCTTTTCACCCGGTCACGGATTGCGCTCCTGCGCGGGGAGCCGGAGTCTGCGCTCGACTTGCTCGAGCGCGCGATCGAGGCCGGCTATTGGCCATCGGTGGCTTCGATGGCACGGCAGCCGGAGTGGGATATCGTGCGGGACGACCCGCGCTTCCAGGAGATCCTGGCGCGCCTCAACGCCGAGCTGGGACGGATGCGGGTGGAATTTGAGGCGCGGCAGGTCGATAGACGCTAGGAGAGTGCCTCCCGCGTCGCCGCGTCCAGCGCCTCGACCAGCTGCTCCACCTCGCCGAAGGTGTTGTACAGCGGCGCCGGCGCGGCGCGGATGATGTCCGGCTCGCGCCAGTCGCAGACCATGCCCAGCTCGCCGAGCCGGTCGAACACGGCCCGGCCCGACTCTACCCCGGAGCGCAGCCGCATGGACAGCTGGCAGCCGCGCCGCGCCGGGTCGCGCGGCGTCACGATCTCGATCCGGCCGGCGACGGTCTCGTCCAGCCGGCGCTCGAGGTAGCCCGTCAGGGCGATCGACTTCGCGCGCAGCCGGTCCAGGCCGGCGTCCATGAAGTCCGCGAGCGAGGCGCGCAGGGTGCAGGTGCTCAGCACCGGCGAGTTGGAGATGTGCCAGCCTTCGGCCCCGGGCACCGGCTTGAAGTCCGGGCCCATCAGGAAGCGCGTCGGCTTGTCCTGGCCCCACCAGCCGGCGAAACGGGGCAAGGAGGGGTCGTGGCCGTGGCGGCGGTGGACGAAGGCGCCGGCGGTCGCGCCGGGGCCGCCGTTGAGGTACTTGTAGCTGCACCAGGCGGCGAAATCGACGTTCCAGTCGTGCAGTTGGAGCGGGATGTTCCCTGCCGCATGCGCCAGGTCCCAGCCGGCCACCGCGCCGACCGCGTGCGCCTCGGCGGTCAGGCCCTCGATGTCCAGCACTTCGCCGGAGAGGTACTGCACGCCCGGCAGCAGCACCAGCGCAAGGGTATCGCCGGCCTCGCGCATGGCCGCCACCAGGTCCTCGCGCCGCAGCAGGTACTCGCCCTCGGGCGGGCCGACCTCGATGAGTGCGTCGGCCGGGTCGAGGCCGTGATGCTGCAACTGGGACACGATCGCATAGCGGTCGGACGGGAAGGCCGGCCGCTCCATCAGTATCTTGTAGCGCTGCGCGGTGGGACGGTAGAAGCTGACCATCAGCAGGTGCAGGTTCACGGTGAGCGCGTTCATGCACACCACTTCGTCTTCTTCGGCGCCGACCAGCGCGGCCAGCGGCGGGATGAAGTTCACCGCGTAATCCTTCCAGGGCCGCGGACCGATGAAGTGGCCGCCGATGGCATGGGTACGCCAGGTCGCGAGTTCTTCCTCGACGTAGTCGGCCGCTTTCTTCGGCTGCAGGCCGAGGGAGTTGCCGAGGAAGTAGGCGCACTCGCGGCCGTCGTGCAGCGGCAGGTGATAGCGCTCCCGATGCCCCGCGAGCGGATCCTGGCGGTCGAGGGCGGCGGCTTGTTCGCGTGACATGGTGATTCCTCGAGAGTCGGATCAGCCGGGTCTCAGCCCCGGGCCGCATTCCACGTGGTGGGGCTCCTCGCCGTCGAGCTGCAGTGCGGTGAGGCGGCCGCCCCAGACACAGCCGGTGTCGATGCCGAACACGCCGCCCTGGGCATGGTAGCCGAGCGTCGACCAGTGCCCGAATACGATCCGGGCCCCGGCGCTGCGCCGGCCCGGGAAATCGAACCACGGAACGAGTTCCTCGCCCGCCTTGCTGAGCGGTCCCTGGTTGTCGAAGTCGAGACTGCCGTCGCGCCGCAGGTAGCGCAGCCGGGTGAGCGCGTTGATGCTGAAGCGCAGCCGCTCGATGCCGGCCAGGGCGGGGTCCCAGCGGTCCGGCTGGTTGCCGTACATCTGCCGCAGGAAATCGACGAAGCGGTCGCCGCGCAGCACGGTTTCGAGTTCCGCCGCCGCGGCCCGCGCGTCCGCCAGGTCCCATTGCGGCGGCAGCCCGGCATGGACCATGGCGAAGTCCAGCGCCGGGTCGTAGTGGAGGAGCGGTTGGCGCCGGAGCCACTCCAGCAGTTCCTCGCGGTCGGGGGCCTCGAGGATGTCCGCCAGGGTGTCGCGTTTCTTCAGGGGGCGGTTCTCCGCCCAGGCCGCGGCGAGCAGGTGAAGGTCGTGATTGCCCAGCACCGTCACCGCCTGCGGCCCGAGGTTACGGACGAAACGCAGCGTGGCCAGCGAGGCCGGGCCGCGGTTGACCAGGTCGCCGGTGAACCAGAGCCCGTCGGCCGCGGGGTCGAAGCGGAGCTTGTCTAGGAGTCGCCTGAGCGGGTCCAGGCAGCCCTGGAGGTCGCCGATGGCGTAAACCGGCATCAGTGCAGGGCGCCGGGCCGCGCCAGCGTGAAAGCGTCTATGGGCGCCTCGAATTCGTGCCCGGAGGCGTCGATCATGGTGTAGGCGCCCCGCATCGAGCCGACCGGCGTGGGCAGGATCGCGCCGCTCGTGTACTGGAAGTGCTCGCCCGGGCGGATCAGGGGCTGCTCGCCCACCACGCCCTCGCCGCGGACTTCCTGCACGCCGCCGTCCGCATCCGTGATGATCCAGTGGCGGGACAGCAGCTTGGCGGCCACGGCGCCCTGGTTCCGAATGGTGATGCTGTAGGCGAAGGCGTAGCGGTCCTCGTCGGGCTCGCTCTGGTGATCCAGGTAGGCGGTCTCCACCTCGATCCGGATCGGGCAATCGGCCATGGGGGCTCTCCGTCCAGGGAAAGCCGGAATTTTACACCAGCCGCAGGCCTAGCCCGGCAGGCGCACCGCCAGCACGTCGCAGGGCGCGGCATGCAGCACCGCGTCCTCGGTCAGGTTAATGATCAGCGCGAGGCCGTGGCGTTCCCGGCTGCCCAGGACCACGAGGTCGGCCTCCCACTCGTTGGCCTCCCGGAGGACTTCGCTCTTGATGGTGCCCGGGATGACCTGCTGCTCGGCGCCTTCCAGGCCGGCCTCGCGGGCCAGCTCGGCCAGTCGCTTGCGGGCGCCGGTGACCAGTTCTTCCTCGATGCTGACCGCGGGCAGCAGCGCCTCGCCCATGGGCTCGACCGGCACGTACTCGACGACGTGCAGCAGCTTCAGCTCTGCGCCGGTCGCGCCGGCCACGGCCTTCGCCCGTGACGCCACGAGCTTGCTGTGTTCGCCGAGGTCCATCGCCGCCAGGATGCGCTGGTAATCCATCTGCCGTCCCTCCGCTGCGCGGGGACAGTCCCCGCCTGCCGTAACCATAGTCTAGCAGTGCGCCGCCGCCAGCCGCGCGAAGGCTGCAGGCGGCAGGGTCTCGGCCCGCGCACCCGGGTCGCAGCCGGCGGCCCGGATCGCGTCCTCGCCGACCAGGCCGGACAGCGCGTTGCGCAGGGTCTTGCGGCGCTGGCCGAAGGCGCGCCGCACCACTTCGGCGAAGCGGGCCGGGTCCTTGACGGGGAAGGGCGGCGCGGCCCAGGGCTCGAGCCGGACTACCGAAGACCATACCTTCGGCGGCGGCCGGAAGGCGCCCGGTCCGATGTCGAACAGGGACTCGACCCGGCAGGCCACGGCGAGCATCACGCTGAGCCGGCCGTAGGCCTTCGTCCCGGGGCCGGCCGCCATGCGCTCGACCACTTCCCGCTGCAGCATGAAATGCATGTCCCGGATCACCGCCAGCTGCTGGATGAACCGAAACAGCAGCGGCGTGGAGACGTTGTAGGGCAGGTTGCCGACCAGCCGCAGCCGCTCCCCGGGCGCGGCCAGTTCGGCCAGCTCGATCTTCAGCGCGTCGGCCTGGACCACGGTCAGCGCCGCGCCGGCCTCCGGGCGGGCCGCCAGCCGCGCCGCCAGGTCGCGGTCCAGCTCGATCACCGTCAGCTTGGCGCCGCGGGCGAGGAGCGGCAGGGTCAGGGCGCCTTCGCCGGGCCCGATCTCCACCAGCCGCTCGCCGGGCACCGGGCCGATCGCCCGCACGATCCGCTCGATCACCGTCGGGTCGTGCAGGAAGTGCTGGCCGAAGCGCTTGCGCGGCTGGTGCGCCATCAGTCGCCGGCGCTGCGGGCGGCGATTTCGAGCGCAGCCTCGATGGCGGCGACCAGGCTGCCGGAATCCGCCTCGCCGGTGCCGGCCAGCTCCAGCGCCGTGCCATGGTCCACCGAGGTGCGCACGATCGGCAGGCCGAGGGTGATGTTCACGGCGCGGCCGAAACCGGCGTATTTCAGCACCGGCAGGCCCTGGTCGTGGTACATCGCGAGTACGGCATCGGCGCCTGCCAGCCGGCGCGGCGTGAACAGGGTGTCGGCCGGCAGCGGTCCTGCGAGTTCCAGGCCCTCCCGGCGCAGCCGTCCCAGCGCCGGCTCGATGATGTCGATCTCCTCGCGGCCCAGGTAACCGCCCTCGCCGGCATGCGGGTTCAGGCCGGCCACCAGGATGCGCGGCTCTGCAATGCCGAAGCGGGTGCGCAGGTCGTGGTCCAGCACGCGCAGCACGCGCTGCAGGCGCTCGGCGGTGATCGCTCGCGGCACTTCGGCCAGCGGCAGGTGGGTGGTGGCGAGCGCGACCCGGAGCTTGCCGGCCACCAGCAGCATGACCGGGCTGCCGCCGCTGATCCCGGCCAGGAATTCGGTATGGCCGGAGAAGGCGATGCCGGTCTCGTTGATCACGCCCTTGTGCACCGGCGCCGTGACCATGGCGTCGAACTCACCGCCCACGCAGCCTTCCGCGGCCCGGCGCAGCATGGCGAGCACCGCCGCGGCATTGGCATGGTCGGGCTGGCCGGGCGTGACCGGGGCCGCCAGCGGCATGTCGATGACCTGCAGCACCCCTGCCTCGTGAGGCTCCGGGACAAGGACGCGGCGTACGCCCAGGCCGGGATAGAGGCGCGCGGCGAGCTGCTCGAGGTGAGCAGCAGGACCCACGGCCGCGAGCCGCGCGGGCCAGGGTCGCTGCGCCACGGCCAGGCAGAGCTCCGGCCCGATTCCGGCCGGCTCGCCGGTGGTGAGGGCGATGGCCGGCAGTGTCATGCGTGTCCTCCGGCCTAGCCGCCGCGGATCTCGACCCAGGCCTCGTCGCGCAGCTTGCGCAGCCAGAGCTCGGTCTCCTGCTCCAGCTTGCTGGCGCGGATCGCCTGGATCGCCTGCCGGCGCTTGACCTCGTCGGTGGTGTCGCGCTCCTGGCGGTCTTCCAGCAGGATGATGTGCCAGCCGAAGGGCGACTGGAACGGCTCGCTGAGCTCGCCCGGCTCCAGTTCCGCCAACACCGCCTCGAACTCGGGCACGAAGGTTCCAGGCGGATTCCAGCCGAGGTCGCCGCCGCGACTGGCCGAGCCGGGGTCTTCGGACTCCAGCATGGCGATGTCCTCGAAAGACTCGCCCGCCTGGACGCGGGCCCGGATCTCTTCCAGGCGTCTGCGCACCGTCGCGTCGTCGACCACTTCGTTGGTCGCCATGAGAACGTGCCGGGCGCGCGTCTGGACCTGGACCACGCGGTCTTCGCCGCCGCGGGTATCGTTGATGCGGAAAATGTGGAAACCGCTGCTGCTGCGCACCGGCTCGCTGGTCTCGCCGGGCGCCAGCGACTGGATGACGTCGGCGAACTGGGGCGGCAGCTGCGAGCCTTTCCGCCAGCCCAGCCGGCCGCCGGAGAGCGCCTGCTGGCCTGCCGATTCGGCGACCGCCAGGGCGGCGAAGTCGGCGCCCTCGAGCAGCCGGGCGCGGATCTGCCCGGCCCGGCCGGCGGCTGCGGCGACCTGTGCCTCGGTCGCATCGGCCGGCAGCGCAACGAGGATCTGGGAGATGTCGTAATCGATCTCCCGGCCCATGTTGGCCTCGTACTGCTCCAGCCAGCGGTCGATTTCGCGTTCCGAGACCGCGATGCGGGCCATGACGTCCCGTTGCCGCAGGGCGTCGATCGTCATCTCGCGGCGCAGCTGCGCGCGGAACTCGCCGTAGTCGATGCCGTCGCGGGCGAGCGCCGCCGGCAGCTCGGCAAAGGGAATGTTATTACCGGCGGCGATCCGGGTCAGCGCCGTATTCAGCTGCTCCTCGCTGATGCGGATGCCCAGCCGTTCGGCGCGCTGCATCTGCACTTCCTGCACGATCAGGTTCTCGAGGATCTGTTCGCGCAGCACCTGCTGGGGCGGCATCCGGGTGCCCTGCTGCGCCAGCTGGCGCGTGACCCGCTCGACCTGGCCCTCCAGCTGCGACTGCAGCACCACGCCGTCGTCTACTACGGCAATGATGCGGTCCAGCAGCTGGCCGGTGTCGCTGAGGGTGGCTTCGGCGGGCGTAAAGCTCGGCAGGCATGCCAGCGCGAGCGCAATGAGCAGTGATTTCAGTCGCATGGGATGGGGGTCAGTCGATGGCGGAATAACCTAGGATATCACTCTCGTAACGGCGCCTTGCACTCTGTCCGCCCAGGCCCTTGAACTCCACCTGGAGCCTGATGGCCGAGTCCGTGCTGCCGTCACGCCGGCTGACCTGCTCCGAAGCGGAGAGGCGGATGGCCCAGCAGCAGCTCTCGTACTGGACGCCGAGGACGCTGTCGACCGCGGTCTTGTCGCGGAGCGAGTACTCCAGCGCCGAGACGAAGCTCCAGCGGTCGGACAAGGGCCAGCCCGCGGAAAACGCCAGGTCCTCGAGCAGGTCCGGCCGGTAGCGGTAGGCGAGGTTGACGACGCGGTTCGGCGCGGGCTGGTACTGGACCCGGAATTGCGCCAGCCGCGTCGTGTCCGAGACGTTGTCCCACTGGTAGGCGACGTCCGCGTTCCAGTCGTTGAACAGCTCGAGACCCAGTTCCAGCACGATCGGCGAGCTTTCGGCCGTCTCCAGGCTTTCGCCGGGCAGCGTGACCTGAGGGTCATCGAAGTACCAGGCCTTGCCGATGGCGGCGGTGAGGAACTCGCGGCCGGAGGCCGACTCGAGCAGGCGCGTGGTGACGCCGACGCTCAGCTGGTTGGTGTCGCCGAGCCGGTCGGCGCCGAGGTAGCGATTCGGGCGGAACAGCTGCACGTAGTTGAAGTCGGGGCGGCTGCTGTCGAACAGCGGCAATCCGTCCTGGTCCCGGAAGGGGATATAGGCGTAGAGCACCCGCGGCTCGAGTGTCTGCACGATGCGCCCGGAGGATGCCGAGCGCTCGAAGCGGAACCCGGAGTCCACGCTCAGGATCGGCGCGGCATAACCGAGGGATTCGTCCTGGCCGGGGTCGGGGGCGGTGAGGTAGTACTGCACCATCCGCAGCCGCGCCGACGGTCGCAGGAAAAAGCCCGGCGCCTCGAGCGGCAGGCTCAGTTCCGGCTCGAGCACCGCGCGGGCGCCCTCGGGCCCGACATCGCGGATGAAACTGGCCGCCTCGGTCTGCAGGCGCCAGTCCAGTCCCATCGGCCCGTCCAGCCAGAGGCCTTCGGCGACGATCTGGGGCAGCCGGGCATACGGCCGTTCCGCCTCGGGGATGTCGAGATCGAGGGTGCGGAAGTTCTGGGCCCGCGCTGTCACGCGCCAGATTTCGCCGGCATAGTCGGCCTGCACCAGCCGCTCGACATGCGTGCGGCTGGTGACCTGCGGGCTCTGGCCCAGGTCCTGGAAATAGTCGGTGTCCGAGACGTCCTCGATCTCTGCCCGTAACCGCCAGCCGTTGTCCAGCCGGGTCAGGTGCGAGAGGTGGAACCAGGTACGCGAATCGGAGGCGGCCGTGGCATTGTCCCGGTGCAGGTAGTCCAGCCGGATCGAGCCGCCGCTCTCGGGGGTGAGATAACGAAACTCGTTGCCGAGCTTGAGGCCCCGGTCGGACATCAGCGTGGGCGTCAGCAGGTGGTCGTAGTTCGGCGCCAGGTTGAAGTAGTAAGGCGCCCTGATCTCCAGTCCGCTGCGGGTGGACTGGCCGAACTCGGGCGTGAGGAAGCCGCTCTTGCGGCGGTCGGACAGCGGGAAGGCGAGATAGGGCAGGTAGATCACCGGGGTGTCGAAGAAGCGCAGCTTGACGCCGGTCGCTTCGCCGATTTCGTCGCCCGTGTCGACGCGCAGCGTGTCGATCTCCAGCAGCCAGTCGGGTTCGTCCCCGGGACAGGTGGTGTAGGTCACGTCCTGCATGCGGACCCGGCCGTTGCGGCGCGCCCGGATGGTCTCGGCGCCGCCGCTCGCCGGCTGCGCCGGCAGGCGGTAACGGTTGCCGGTGAGCACCGCCGTACCTTCCGCCGGCAGGAATTCCAGGCGGTCGCTCTCGATCTCGATGCCGGGCTGGGTGAAACGGGCGCCTTCGACGGCCAGGATGCGGCCCGCTGCCCGGTCCCAGGTCGCACCTTCGGTCTCGAGGCGCTGGTTGCCACGGCGGAGCACCACGCCGCCCGAGAACACCGAGTCGCCGTCGGCCGTGAGGTCGGCGCGGTCCGCCGACACCTCGATCGGTCCGCCCTCGTCGAGCGGCTCGAAGTCGACCGGCTCCGGCACCGGGCAGACCGGCGCCGCGCCCAGCGGGGCGGCAGCGAGCAGGGCGACGATGAGGGCCAGAAGACGGGGCATCAGGCTTTCCGGGAGTGACTCGCTAACATGGCATACTGGCCGCGCAAGCTGCAATTTTGCCGATGGGGGCTACTTCTTGAAAGCGATGGTGCTGGCGGCCGGGCGCGGCGAGCGCATGCGCCCGCTGACTGACCGCATGCCGAAGCCGCTGCTGCCGGTCGGCGGCCAGCCGCTCGTCGCTTACCAGTTGCAGATTCTCGCCGCGGCGGGCTGCCGCGACATCGTCATGAATTGTGCGTGGCAGGCCGAGGCGCTGCAGGCCGAACTCGGGGACGGAAGCCGCTGGGGCGTCTGCATCCGCTATTCCCCGGAGCCGTGGCCGGCGCTCGAGACTGGCGGCGGCGTCTGCCATGCGCTCCCGTTGCTCGGGCCGGACCCGTTCCTGCTGGTGAACGGCGACGTGTACTGCGAGTGGTCGCCGGGTGAGCTGGCGCTGGCGTCCGGGATGCTGGCGCAACTCCTGCTGGTGCCTAACCCACCGCATCATCCGGCGGGTGATTTCGGCCTCGCTGGCGGCCTGGTGCGGCCGGATGCCCCGGAACGCTACACCTACAGCGGCATCGCGCTGCTGGACCCCGCCCTGTTCGCCGGCTGCCGCCCCGGGCGGTTTCCCCTGGCGCCGCTGCTGGTCGCGGCCGCGCGGCAGGGGAAGGTCGGCGGCGTGCTGCACAGCGGTACCTGGCTCGACGTCGGGACGCCGGAACGGCTCTACGCGCTGCAGGCCAGGCTGGGAGAAGCCTGAGCCAGCTCGTCCAGCAGCGCGCTTTCGAGGTCCGCGGCCACCGCTGCCAGCGGCCGCTCGACCCCGAGCTCGGCCAGCTGGGTGACCTCGAGGCCGCGGTAGCCGCAGGGATTGATGCGCCCGAACGGCTCGAGATCCATGGCCACGTTCAGCGCCAGGCCGTGGTAGGTGCAGTTGCGCCGCACCCGCAGGCCGATGCTGGCCACTTTCCGTCCCTCGACGTAGACGCCGGGAGCATTCCGGTCGCCGACGGCCTCGATGCCGTAGCTCGCCAGGCAGCGGATGACCGCCCGCTCCAGCACGCAGACCAGGGCCCGGACGCCGAGCCCGCTGCGACCGAGGTCCAGCAGCGGGTAGACCACGAGTTGGCCCGGCCCGTGGTAAGTCACCTGGCCGCCGCGATCGACCTGCACCACGGGAATGTCGCCGGGCGCCAGCAGGTGCTCGCGACTGCCGTTCAGGCCCAGGGTAAACACCGGCGGATGCTGCAGGATCCAGATTTCGTCTGCCTGCTCGGGGCCGCGGTTTTCCGCCAGCGCCTGCATGCGGCGCCAGGTCGGCTCATACTCGACCAGGCCGAGGCGGCGGACCACGGGACCCTGCATCAGAGCACCATCAGGACGCGCTCGTGCGCGCTCAGCGTTTCGTAGACGGCGTCGAGCTGGGCCTTGCTCTCGGCGCGCAGCATGACCGTCAGGGCGACGAAATTCCCGTCCCGGCTGAGCCGCCGGCCGACGCGTTCGGCGGGAACCGGCCCGGTATGCGGGGCCAGCAGCTCGAGCACGAGGGCCTGGAAATCCTCCGCCTCGCGCCCCATCACCTTGACGGGAAAGTCGCAGGGGAATTCCAGCAGGGTGTCCTCGCTCATTCGAGCCACAGCTGGATCGAATGGAGGGCGCGCGTCAGCAGGCCGGCTTCGGCCACGCTGGCGAGCGGATAGAGCGGGCGCTCGACGAGCGGCTCGCCTTCCAGGCTGAGACGCAGCCGGCCGACGGAGGTCTCCGGCGCCACCGGGGCGAGCAGCGGGGACTGCAGTTCCAGGGACGCTTCCAGCAGCTCGTAGCGGCCGCGCGGCAGGGTGACCCAGAGATCCTCCGTGAGGCCGAGCCCCAGCTCGTCGAGCTCGCCCTTCCACAGCCGGGTGGTGGTGACGGGCTGGCCGGCCGCGTAGATGCGGTGGCTTTCGTAGAAGCGGAACCCCCAGTTCAGCAGCGCCTGGGTGGCGTCCGCGCGGGCCTTGTCGCTGTTGGTGCCCAGCAGGACCGAGATCAGCCGCATGTCGCCGCGCCTGGCCGAGGACACCAGGCAATAGCCCGCGGCATCGGTCATGCCGGTCTTGATGCCGTCGACCGTGGGGTCCCGCCACAGCATCTTGTTGCGGTTGCGCTGGGTGATCTCGTTGAAGGTGAACTCGCGCTCGGAGTAGAGCGAATAGAATTCCGGGAACTCGCGGATGATCGCCGCGGCCAGCAGCGCGATGTCGCGCGCGGAGCTGTAGTGATCCTCGGCCGGCAGGCCCGTGGCGTTGCGGAAGTTGGTGTTCTGCATGCCGAGCCGCCGGGCGTACTCGTTCATCAGCTCGGCAAAGGCGGCCTCTGAACCGGCGGTGAACTCCGCCAGCGCCACCGAGGCGTCGTTGCCCGACTGGATGATCATGCCGCGGATCAGGTCGCCGATGCTGACCCGCGTGCCCACCTCGATGAACATGCGGGAGCCGCCGGTGCGCCAGGCGCGCTCGCTCACCGTCACCATGTCGTCCAGCGCCATCTGGCCCTTGCGCAGCTCCGAGAACACGGCGTACGCCGTCATCAGCTTGGTGATGCTCGCCGGGTCCAGCCGTGCGTCCGCGTCGTCCTCCGAGAGCACGGCGCCCGAGTTGAAATCGACCAGGATGTGGGCCGCCGCACCCACGGCCGGCGCGGCGGGCACCGGGGGCAGCGCGGCATCCTGCGCCGCGGCTGGCTGGGAGATCTGGAGGCAGGCAAAGGCGAGACCGAGAGCGATTATCAGGCGCATGGATTCCTTGGGCGGCGTCGAGCCGGCGGGCTGTGGACAACAGCCCGGAATGTTACACCGTCAGGCGCCGGGGGTCAGTCGGCGGCGAGATGGGCGTCGTCGAAGCCGAGCGCGCGCACCCGGGCCAGCATGCCCTCGATTTCGTCGACGCTGGCCAGCGGGCCGATGCGCACGCGATAGATGGTCTGCAGGCGCCGCCGCTCCTGCCGGGTCACGACCTCGCCGATCCCGTGCTCGGCCAGCCGGGCCTCGAGGCGCGCCGCGTTGTCGGCGTCGCTGAAGGCCCCGACCTGCAGCCAGACCGGGCCGGCCACGGCCGTCGCGGTGGCGGCCGGCTTCCCGGCCGGCGCGGTCGCCGCCGTGGTCCCCGGCCCGACGATTTCAACGTCGACCAGCGCCGTGCCTTCCTCCTGCATCCCGAGCCGCACGGCGGCGGCGTAGGACAGGTCGATGATCCGCTCGCCGATGAAGGGCCCGCGGTCGTTGACCCGCACGATGACGCTGCGCCCGTTGCCGAGGTGGGTGACCCGCACGTAGCTCGGCAGCGGCAGGGTCTTGTGGGCCGCGGTCATGGCGTACATGTCGTAGGGCTCGCCGCTCGAGGTGAGGCGGCCGTGGAACTTGGTGCCGTACCAGCTGGCGACGCCCCGCTCGCGGTAGCCGGCGGCGTCGTTCATCACGTAGTAGCGCCGCCCCATGACTTCGTAGACCGGCGGGTTGCCGCGCCTGCTGCGGGGCTCCGCCTGCGGCACGGCGTCGGGGATATTGCTCACGTCGCGGGGGCGCGCCGGCGCCGAGTCCTGGTCGCCGGGCGGCGTGGCGCAGCCCGCGAAGAGGAGTAACGGCGCCAGGGCGAGCAGCCACCGGCGCCGCTCAGGCCCCATCCGCGCCCTCCGCGGCGGCGCGCACGGCCTGCCCGAGCTCGTACACTGCGAGGGCGTACATCACGCTGCGGTTGTAACGCGTGATGACGTAGAAATTGTGGAAGCCGGCCCAGTAGGCCGGGCCGGATTCCTGCTCCAGGGCGAACAGTCCGGCGGGCGCGGCGGGATCGGCCGGCGCCGGGCCGGCCAGGCCGAGGCCTGCCTGCCAGAGTTCGCCGACGGTGGTCTTCGGCGCCAGGCCCCGGTCGGCGAGGGCGGCGGGGTCGCTGCCGCCCGTCACCACGGGCGCGACCACCGGCTCCCCGGGACGCCAGCCGTGGACGCGCAGGTAATTGGCGACGCTGGCCAGGATGTCTTCCTTGCTCTCCCACAGGTCGATCCGGCCGTCCGCATCGCCGTCCACGGCATAGGCGCGGTAGCTGGAGGGGATGAACTGGGGCAGCCCCATGGCCCCGGCATAGGAGCCGACGGGGCCGTCGGTGGCAAAGCCCTGCTCCCCGGCCAGCACCAGGAACTCTTCCAGCTCGCGGCTGAAGAAGGCGCTGCGCGGCGGGTATTCGAAGGCCAGCGTGGCCAGCGCATCGAGCACCCGGTGGCGGCCGATGATGCGGCCGTAGTAGGTCTCGACCCCGATGATCCCCAGCATCAGCTCCGCCGGCACCCCGGACTCGGCCGCGATGCGGTCGATCCGCTCGCGGTGTTCTTGCCAGAAGGCGGCGCCGGCGGCGATGCGCTCCTCCGTCAGGAAGATGCGGCGGTACTCGTACCAGGGCTTGACGCGCTCGGCCGGGCGGCTGATGGCGTCGATGATGGACTGCTGGACGCGAGCCTCGAGCAGCACGGCCCGGACGTCCTCGGCGGCCAGCCCGTGGCGTTCCTGCACGCCGGCGATGAAAGCGCGCACGTCCTCGCGGTCCGGGTCGAGCGGGCGGCCGGCGTCGTTGGCCAAGACGGGCGCCGCCGTCAGGCCGATGCAGCAAAGCAGGGGCAGTAAGCGGTTCACCTGGCGAGCAAGTTCCGATGGCCGTGAATGGACATGAGCATACCGAAACCCGCCATGAGGGTCACCATCGAGGTGCCGCCGTAGCTGACCAGCGGCAGCGGCACGCCGACCACCGGCAGCAGGCCCGTGACCATGCCGGTGTTGACGAAGACGTAGACGAAGAAAGTCAGGCTGATGCTGCCCGCCAGCAGCCGGCTGAAGGTGTCCTGGGCCTGCAGGGCGATGAACAGGCCGCGACCCACCACTACCAGGTAGCCGACCAGCAGCAGGCCAAGGCCGAGCAGCCCGAACTCTTCGCCGAGCACCGCGAAAATGAAGTCGGTGGAGCGCTCCGGCAGGAACTCCAGCTGCGCCTGGCTGCCGTTGCCCCAGCCCTTGCCGAACAGCCCGCCCGAGCCGATGGCGATCTTCGACTGGATGATGTGGTAGCCGGAGCCCAGCGGATCCGATTCCGGCTGCAGGAAAGTCAGCACGCGGCGGCGCTGGTAGTCGTGCATGAAGTGCCAGAGCACCGGTGCCAGCACCGCGGCGACCGCGCCGAGCAGCAGGATCATGCGGACCCGCAGGCCGCCGAGCAGCACCACCAGGATTCCGGCGCTGGCGACCAGCAGGGCGGTGCCCAGGTCGGGCTGGCGGGCGATCAGGACGGCGGGCACCGCCACCACTACCACCACCAGCGCCAGTTCGCCCAGCCGCGGCGGCAGGGGCCGGTCGTGCAGGTACCAGGCGGCCATCATCGGGACCGCGAGCTTCATCAGCTCCGAGGGCTGGAACCGCACCACGCCGAGGTCGAGCCAGCGCTGCGCCCCCTTGCCGACGTCGCCGACCAGCAGCACGGCGACCAGCAGGGCCAGGCCGAGCGCGAACAGCCACGGCGACCAGAGGCGCAGCATTTTCGGCGGCACCTGGGCCACCACCAGCATCACGCCGAAGGCGACGCCGAGGCGCACCAGCTGGCGTACGAGCAGCCCCGGCTCCTGGCCACCGGCGCTCCATAGCACCACCAGGCCGAAGGCGGCGATGGCCGCCAGCCCCAGCAGCAGCGGGGCGTCGAGCTTCAGGGCGGCCAGCAGGCGGGCCCCGAGGCCCAGGCTGTGGCGTTCGCCGAACACCGATGAGGACACGGCCATGTCAGTCTGCCTCGCGCGCCAGCCAGTTATCGATCAGTGCCCGCGCCACCGGCGCGGCCGCGGCGCTGCCGCTGGCGCCGTTCTCCACCAGCACCGCGATCGCAATGCGGGGATTCTCCGCCGGTGCGAAGGCGATGAACAGGGCATGGGGACGATGCCGCTCGTCGGTGGTTTCCTCGTCGTACTCCTCGCCCTGGGCGATCCCGACCACCTGGGCCGTGCCGGTCTTGCCGGCGATGGTCCACGGCGAGTCGAGGCCGATGGCGCGGGCCGTGCCACGTTCGCCATGCACCACGGCGACCATGGAATCGATCGCTTCCTCGACCTGGGCGGGATCCAGCGCCAGGGCCGGCAGCGGCCGGGACGCCGCTGGTTCGAGCTGGCCGGTGACGGGGTTCTCTACCCCGGCCAGCAGTGTCGGCACGAAACCGCGCCCCCGGTTGGCCAGGATCGCCGTCGCGTGCGCCAGCTGCAGGGGCGTGGCCAGCATGTAGCCCTGGCCGATGCCGGTGATCACGGTTTCGCCCGGGAACCAGACCTGGTCCTGCGGCCGGCGGAACGCGGTGCGTTTCCAGTCGCGCGAGGGCAACAGCCCGTCGAGCTCGCCCGGGATGTCGATGCCGGTGGGGGCGCCGAGGCCGAACAGGGCGAGAAAGTCGTGCATCCGGTCGATGCCCAGCGTCACGGCGAGGCGGTAGAAGTAGACGTCGCAGGACTGGGCCACGGACTGCTCCAGGTCGACCGTGCCATGGCCCTCGCGCTTCCAGTCCCGATAGCGGTGCGAATGGTTCGGCAGGCTGAACCAGCCCGGACAGTACACGGTGTCCTGCGGCACGGTCACGCCGTAGTGCAGGCCGGCCAGTCCGAGCATCGGCTTGATGGTCGAGCCTGGCGGGTACTGGCCGCGCAGGGCACGGTTGAACAGCGGCTGGTCCCGGTCCTCCTGCAGCTCGCGGTAGCGCGCGCTGGAGAGGCCCATGCTGAACAGGTTGGGGTCGAAAGCGGGCATGCTCGCCAGCGCCAGCACCTGGCCGTTGCGCGGGTCCAGCGCCACCACCGACCCCCGCCGCTCACCGAGCTGTGCTTCCGCCAGGGCCTGCAGTTCCAGGTCCAGCGTGAGATAGACGTTGCGGCCCGGCACCGCATCGTTGCGCTCCAGTTCCTGCAGCGTCCGGCCCTGGGCATTCACCAGCAGCTGGCGGAAGCCCGTGGTGCCGTGGAGCAGGTCCTCCCACGCGCGCTCGGCGCCGATCTTCCCGGTCTGCGCGGTGCCGGCATAGTTGGCCCCTTCGAGGCGCTGCAGGTCGGCCTCGCTCACGGCCCCCACATAGCCGATGGCATGGGCCGCCGCCGGCCCCAGCGGGTACTGGCGCGCCAGGCGGGCCTGGATGTCCACCCCCGGAAAGCGGGGGCGGTGCACGGCGAAGCGGCCGGCTTCCTCGTCGCTCAGGCGGGCGCGCAGCACAGTCGGCTCGAAGCGCCGCTGGCTCCGGATCTGGCCCTGGATCCGGGGCAGGTCCTCGGCCCGCACCAGGCCGAGCGCCTGCAGGTCGGCCAGCGTTTGCTCCAGGTCCTTGACCTGCTCGGGAATCAGCTCGAGCTGGTACACGGGGCGGTTCTCCGCCAGCGCGCGCCCGGCGCGGTCGAACAGCAGGCCGCGCACCGGCGGCACCGGCTCGAGCCGCACGCGGTTGCCCTGCGACAGCCGGCTGAAGTGCTCGAAATGGACTACCTGCAGGTCGACCAGCCGGTACATCAGCAGCCCGGCCAGCAGGGTCACCACGATCGCCGCCGCGACGACCCGGCCGAGGAACATGCGCTGCTCGCGCCAGTGGTCCTTCAGCCGGTGGATGCTCATGTCTGCATGCGCAGCCGGACGCGGAGATGGTCGAGCAGCGCCGCCAGGACCGGCCAGGCCAGGGCCGCCGCGGCCACTGGCGCCAGGCGGCGCCAGTCCAGCGTCGCTGCGCTGGTCACGCCGTCGACCCAGAAGACGAGGAACTGGTGCACGAAGACCATCCCGACCACGGCCATGGTCTGCTGCCAGGGCGGGAAGACGCGCAACCGCAGGTGGAAATACAGCGCGATCCAGATGGTGACGGTCATGGCGAGGGCGTGCTGGCCAAGCACGCTGCCCTTGAGCACGTCCAGCACCAGGCCCACCGCCCAGGCCATCGCCAGCCCGTAACGCCGCGGATAGGACAGGGCCCAGTAGACCGCCACCAGCGCCACCCAGGGCGGCCGCCAGGCGGAGAGTTCGGGCGGCAGCGGCGCCACCTCCAGTGACAGGGCTGCCAGCAGCGAGACCAGCATCGGCCAGTGGCGGGCGCTCACGGGTCCCCTCCCGCGGGTTCATCGGCGGCCTTGCCGCCGCCTGCAGGTGGCTCCGCGGGGGTCGCCGCCGGCAGCATCTCGGCTTCGCCGCCCTCCCACAGCAACAGGACCTGGCGGCTGCGGTTCAGCGCCGCGGTCGGCTCGGCTTCCACCTGTGCGAAGGGCTCGCCCGGCCGGCGGTCCACCCGGCTGATGCGAGCGACGGGGTAGCCGTGCGGAAAGGCGTCGCCGAGGCCGGAGGAGACCAACAGGTCGCCGATCCGCACGTCGGCGCTGTTGGGCAGGAAGGGCAGGTCCATCCGGCTCACGTCGCCGACGCCGATGGCCACCGTCCGCAGCCCGCTGCGGACCACTTCCACCGGGGTCGCGTGGCTGGGGTCGCTGATGAGGATCGCCTCGGCCCCGAGCGGATCGACCCGGATGACCTGGCCGACGATGCCGTCGGCGTCCACCAGGGCCTGGCCCTCGAAGACGCCGGCGTGCGAGCCGCGGTTCAGCGCGATGCGGTGACGGTAGGGGTCCAGGTCGACCGCCAGGATCTCGGCCACCTGGACGCGGTCCGCCAGCTTGGCGGGCGAGTCCATCAAGGCCCGCAGGCGCGCGTTCTCGGCCTCCAGCACCGCCATCTGCTGCAGGTGGACCTGCTGGCGCAGGCTTTCGGCGCGCAGGGCCTCGTTCGCGGCCACCAGGCGGGCGCGCTCCGCCAGCGACTCGCGGCCCCACAGGAACACCGCCGAGGGCATGTCCACCAGCACGCGGATCGGGTAGACGGCGACCGCCAGGCCGCCGCGGACGGCGTCCATGTGGCCCTCGCGATGGTCAAGAAACATCAGGGCAGCCGATAGCACGGCCAGCAGCACCGCGCGGGTGCCGAGCGAGGGTCCGCGGTCGAACAGCGGCTTGTTGTCGGACGGGTTCAGGGGGCTCACGGCAGGCTCTGGGCTAACCGCGGCCTATTGTGGACTGGAGCGTGGGCCTCTGGCCAGCGCCTCACTCGATGCCGAACAGGCCGGGGCCGTGCTGGTCCAGCAACTCCAGCACCTTCCCGCCGCCGAGCGCCACGCAGGTCAGCGGGTCGTCGGCGATCACCACCGGCAGGCCGGTCTCCTCCATCAGCAGCTTGTCCAGGTCGCGCAGCAACGCGCCGCCGCCGGTGAGCACGATGCCGCGGTCGGCGACGTCGGCGCCCAGTTCCGGCGGGGTCTGCTCCAGCGCCGCCTTGACCGCGCCGACGATGCCCTGCAACGGCTCCTGCAGGGCCTCGAGGATCTCGTTGGAATTCAGGGTGAAGCTGCGGGGCACGCCCTCGGAGAGGTTGCGGCCGCGCACCGAGATCTCGCGCACTTCCTGGCCCGGGTAGGCCGCGCCGATCTCGTGCTTGATGCGCTCGGCGGTCGCCTCGCCGATGAGGATGCCGTAGTTGCGCCGCACGTAGCTCATGATGGCCTCGTCGAAGCGGTCGCCGCCGATGCGCACCGAGGCGGCGTAGACGATGCCGTTGAGGGAGATCACCGCGACTTCGGAGGTGCCGCCGCCGATGTCCAGCACCATGGAACCGCGCGCCTCCTGGACCGGCATGCCGGCGCCGATCGCCGCCGCCATCGGTTCCTCGACCAGGTACACCTTGCGGGCCCCCGCGCCTTCGGCCGATTCGCGGATCGCGCGCCGCTCGACCTGGGTGGAGCCGTAGGGCACGCACACCAGCACCCGCGGGCTGGGCCGGAAATACCGGCTGCCGTGGGCCTTCTTGATGAAATGCTGGAGCATTTTCTCAGTCACCGTGAAGTCGGCGATGACGCCGTCCTTCAGGGGCCGGATAGCGGTGATGTTGCCGGGGGTGCGCCCCAGCATCATCTTGGCCTCGGCGCCAACGGCCTGTACGGTGCGGCCGCCCCGCGCCGTCTCTTCCCGGATCGCGACCACGGACGGCTCGTCCAGCACGATGCCCCGGCCGCGGACGTAGATCAGGGTATTGGCCGTGCCCAGGTCGATGGACAGGTCGTTGGAGAAGTAGCCGCGGAGGTTCTTGAACATAGGTTGACCGAGCAGGTACCAGGGACGCCTTGGGGGCGGGGCGCGGCGTCCCGTGGAGACGGGGCGCACAAGCATCTAAATCTAGCAACGGGGGCGACTTCGGGCAAGCGCAACGGTATCATTCTGCCTCCAGTTCCATGCACTTGGCGCGGTTTTCAGGAGGAACGAATGAAGTTGACCCGTGACGAGGTCGAGTCTATCGCGCACCTGGCCCGGCTGGGGATCTCCGGCGACGAGATTCCGCCGCTGGCTGACAACCTGTCCCGGATCATCGATTTCGTCCAGCAGCTGGAACGGGCCGACACCGAGGGTGTCACGCCGATGGCCCACCCGCTCAACATGACCCAGCCCCTGCGCGAGGACCGGGTCACCGAGCCCGACCAGCGCGACCTCTACCAGCAGAACGCCACTGCCGTGGAGGCCGGGCTGTACCTGGTCCCCCGGGTGATCGAGTAGCGGAGGAGCGCGAACATGCATGCCATGACCCTGGCGCAGATGGCGCGTGGCCTCGCGGCTGGAGAGTTCAGCAGCGCGGAGCTGGTGCGCCACCTGCTGGACCGTATCGGCCGGCTCGACGGCGAGCTCAACGCCTTCGTCACCGTGACCGGCGACGCTGCGCTGGAGGCTGCGCAGGCGGCCGACGCCGCCCGTGCCGCGGGCACGATCGGGCCGCTCGCGGGGCTGCCCATCGCCCACAAGGATATTTTCTGCACGGCCGGCGTGAAGACCAGCTGTGGCTCGCGCATGCTGGACAACTTCGTCTCGCCCTACGACGCCACCGTGGTCGAGCGACTGCGCGCCGCCGGCGTGGTCATGCTCGGCAAGACCAACATGGACGAGTTCGCCATGGGCTCGTCGAACGAGACGAGTTTCTATGGCCCGGTCCGCAACCCCTGGGATACCTCGCGGGTCCCCGGCGGCTCGTCGGGCGGCTCCGCCGCGGCGGTGGCGGCGCGGCTGGTGCCGGCCGCGACCGGCACGGACACCGGCGGCTCCATTCGCCAGCCGGCCGCGCTGACCGGAATCACCGGCATCAAGCCGACCTACGGGCGGGTGTCGCGCTACGGCATGATCGCTTTCGCCTCCAGCCTGGACCAGGCCGGGCTGCTGACCCAGACGGCCGAGGACGCGGCCTTGCTGCTCGGCGCCATGGCCGGCCACGACCCGCGTGATTCCACCTCGGTGGACGCGCCGGTGCCGGACTACACCGCCGGGCTCGACGCGCCCCTCGAGGGGCTGAAAATCGGCCTGGTCGAGCAGTTCATGGACGAGGGGCTGCAGCCCGAGAACGCGGCCGCGATCGAGGCGGCACTGAAGGTGCTCGAGGGCCTCGGCGCCACGGTGCGCCGGATCAGCCTGCCGAACATCGGGCTGTCCGTGCCGGCCTACTACGTGGTGGCGCCGGCGGAGTGCTCGTCGAACCTGTCCCGCTTCGACGGCGTGCGCTTCGGCTACCGCACCGCTGAGCCGCGCGACCTGGAGGACCTTTACAAGCGCAGCCGGGGCGAGGGCTTCGGCGCCGAGGTCAAGCGCCGGATCATGACCGGCACCTATGTGCTGTCGGCCGGCTACTACGACGCCTACTACCTCAAGGCGCAGCGCGTGCGGCAGCTGATCGCCGCCGATTTCCGGCGCGCCTTCGAGGAGGTCGACGTCATCGTCGGGCCGACCTCGCCGACCCCGGCCTTCGAGCTGGGCGCCAAGGTGGACGACCCCGTCACCATGTACCTGAACGACATCTACACCATCGGCGTGAACCTGGCCGGGCTGCCGGGGCTGTCCGCGCCCTGCGGCTTCGTCGACGGGCTGCCGGTCGGCCTGCAGCTCGTCGGGCGGGCTTTCGACGAGGGACGGATCCTCAATGTCGCCCACCGCTACCAGCAGGCCACCGACTGGCATGCGCAGGCGCCCGGCGGCGCCTTCGCCTGAGGAACGAGCACATGGAATGGGAAACCGTCATCGGCCTGGAGATCCACGCCCAGCTCGCGACCCGCAGCAAGATCTTCTCCGGCGCGGCCACCGCCTACGGCGCGGCGCCCAACAGCCAGGCCTGCCTGGTGGACCTCGGCTACCCGGGCGTCCTGCCGGTGCTCAACGCCGGGGTGGTGCGCATGGCCATCGCCTTCGGTCTCGCCACCGAGTCGACCGTGGCCGCGCGCTCGGTGTTCGCGCGCAAGAACTACTTCTACCCCGACCTGCCGAAGGGCTACCAGATCAGCCAGTACGAGCTGCCGGTGGTGCATGACGGCCGCATCGAGATCCGGCTCGACGACGGCAGCCGCAAGACCGTGGGCATCACCCGTGCCCACCTCGAGGAGGACGCCGGCAAGTCGTTGCACGAGGACTTCCACGGCCAGTCCGGCATCGACCTGAACCGCGCCGGCACGCCGCTGCTCGAGATCGTGTCCGAGCCGGACCTGCGTTCGGCGAAGGAAGCTGTGGCTTACATGAAGGCGATCCACCAGCTGGTGCGCTACCTCGGCATCTGCGACGGCAACATGCAGGAAGGCTCCTTCCGCTGCGACGCCAATATTTCGGTGCGTCCCGTCGGGCGCCACGAGTTCGGCACCCGCGCGGAGATCAAGAACCTCAACTCCTTCCGCTTCGTGGAGCGCGCCATCCTGTTCGAGGTCGAGCGGCAGATCGACATCCTCGAGTCGGGCGGCAAGGTGGTGCAGGAGACGCGCCTGTACGACCCGGACAAGGACGAGACGCGGCCGATGCGCAGCAAGGAAGAGGCTAACGACTATCGTTACTTCCCCGACCCTGACCTGCTGCCGCTGGAAATCGGCCCCGAGCAGGTCGAAGCGGTGCGCGCCGCGCTGCCGGAGCTGCCGTGGCAGAAGCGCGATCGTTTCATGGCCGAGTACGGACTGTCGGACTACGACGCCGGCGTGCTGAGCTCGGCGCGGGCGGTGGCCGATTATTTCGAGACCGTCGCGGCGGGTGTGGCGGACAAGAAGCTGGCCGCCAACTGGGTGATGGGCGAGCTGGCGGGCGCCCTCAACAAGGCCGGCCTGGACATCGCCGCCAGCCCCGTGGACGCGCACGGGCTGCTGGGCCTCCTGCACCGGATCGAGGACCAGACCATCTCGGGCAAGATCGCCAAGGAAGTGTTCGAGGCAATGTGGGCCGGCGAGGGCGATGCCGACGCCGTGATCGAGGCGCGCGGCCTGAAGCAGATCACCGACACGGGCGCCCTCGAGGACGTGATCCGCGAGGTCATCGCCGGCAACCCGAACCAGCTCGAGCAGTACCGTGCGGGCAAGGACAAGCTGTTCGGCTTCTTCGTCGGGCAGGTGATGAAGGCGACCGGCGGCAAGGCCAATCCTGCGCTGGTGAACGAGCTGCTGAAGAAGTTGCTGGCCGGTTGATGAGCGGCGCAGACGCGCTGCGGCGCTTCATGTTCGAGGACTTCCCGGTCCGCGGGCAGCTGGTGCGGCTGGAGCGGAGCTGGCAGGAGATGCTGGCGCGCCAGGACTACCCGCCGGCGGTGCGCAGCCTGTTGGGCGAGGCCATGGCCGCCTGCGTGCTGCTGGCTTCGACCCTCAAGTTCGACGGCCAGATGACCCTGCAGATCCAGGGCGAAGGCGAGCTCAGCCTGCTGGTGGTCCAGTGCGGCAGCGACCTGACGGTGCGCGGCCTGGCGAAATGGCGCGGCGACGACCCGCAGGGCACGCTGGCGGAACTCACCGGCCACGGCCGGCTGGCCATCACCATCGAGCGCAGCAAGGGCCGGGAGCGCTACCAGGGCATCGTGCTGGCCGACACCGACACGCTGGCTGGCTGCCTCGAGGGTTATTTCGCCCGGTCAGAGCAGCTGCCGACGAGGCTGTGGCTGGCTGCCGACGGCGCCGGGGCTGCGGGGATGTTGTTGCAGCAGCTGCCGGCCGGCGCGACTGAGGCGCAACCCGACGAGGACGGCTGGCGCCGCGCGGGCCTGCTGGCCGCAACGCTGACGCCGGAGGAGCTGCTGGGTCTCGAGCCGCGGGAGCTGCTGCGCCGGCTGTTCCACGAGGAAGACCTGCGCCTGGCCGAGGAACGCGCGGTCAATTTCCATTGCAGCTGCAACCGCGAGCGCGTGGAGTCGGCGCTGCGCCTGCTGGGCCGGAGCGAGCTCGACGACCTGCTGGCGGTCGAGGAGCGGATCGAGGTGCGCTGCGAGTTCTGCAACGCGGCCTACGAGCTCGACCGGGTGGACGTGGAGCGGCTGCTGGTGGAAGAAGGCGCCCGGCCGCCGGAGTCGGACCGGCTGCACTAGGCCGGCGCGGACTGCCGCGCGACGAAGCGCCCGCTGAAATGCGCTGCGACCGGCGCGCCAGGGCCCGCGATCACGACGTCTTGAAGCCCATATAACAATATGTTTATATGCGCACGGCATGATCTCGACCACCCAGACATCTATCCAGCCCGTGCTCGAGGCCTTCAAGGCCGTCGCCGACCCGAGCCGGCTGCGCCTGCTCGCCCTCTGCGCGCGCGGCGAGCTGACCGTGACCGAGCTTACCGAAGTGGTCGGCCAGAGCCAGCCCCGCGTCTCGCGCAACCTCAAGCTGTTGTGCGCGGCCGGGCTGCTGGACCGCTTCCGGGAGCAGAACTGGGTCTACTACCGGATTCCGCTGGGCGGCCGCGGCGCCGAGCTGGCGCGCGGGCTGCTGCGCCTGGTGCGCGCCGACGACCCGGTCCTGCGGCTGGACCGGGAGCGGCTGGAACGGGTGCTGGCCCGCCGCGCCGCCCAGCTGCGCGGCCAGGCGCTCGACCCGGGCGTGCCCACGCCCGCCGGCGTGGATGCGCGCATCATCGACCTGATGGCGGGCGAGGCGCTGGGCGAGCTGCTCGACATCGGCACCGGCACCGGCCGCATGCTGCGGCTCCTGGGCGTCGACGCCAGCTCCGCCGTCGGCATCGACATCTCGCGGGAAATGCTGGTGCTCGCCCGGGCCAACCTGCACGCCGCCGGCCTGGATCACCTGTCGGTGCGGCAGGGGAACATGTACCAGCTGCGATTTGCCGACGGCAGTTTCGACACCGTCACCATCGACCAAGTGCTCCACCAGGCCGAGCAGCCGGCCGAGGTGCTGCGCGAGGCCGCGCGCGTACTGCGCCCGGGCGGCCGGCTGCTGCTGGTGGAATACCTGAGCGCCGCCGACCCGGCCGGGCGCTCCCCGCCGGGCGCCGCCGCCATCAGCCTCGACCAGCTCGCGCACTGGTGCGCCGAGGCCGGGCTGCGCCGCGAGGCGCTCGACCAGTTGCCGGCGCGGCCCTGGCCGGTGGTGGTCTCGGTGGCCCGCCGTCCCCATGCCGACCGCGCCGCCGCCTGATACCGCCTGATACAGGGATACCGAACTGCATGACCCGACCGATCCGTTTCTCCTTCGAGTTCTTCCCGCCGCGGGACGCCGCGATGGAGGCGCGCCTGTGGCAGACCGTGGCCAAGCTGGCGCCGCTGAACCCGTCCTTCGTCTCCGTGACCTATGGCGCCGACGGCTCGACCCGTGAGCGTACCCACGACATTGTCACCCGCATTCACGCCGAGACCGGGCTGGTGAGCGCGCCGCACCTTACCTGCGTCGGCGCCACCCGCGAGGAAGTGCTGGAGATCGCGCAACGCTACTGGGACGCCGGCATCCGCCAGATCGTCGCCTTGCGCGGCGATCCGCCGCAAGGCAGCACCCGCTACGTGCCGCATCCGGGCGGCTTCGCCTATGCCGCGGACCTGGTGGCCGGGCTGCGCCGCATCGGCGATTTCGAGATCTCGGTGGCGGCCTATCCCGAGGTGCATCCGGAGGCTGCCAGCGCCGCGGCCGACCTGGAGAACCTGAAGCGCAAGGTGGACGCGGGCGCGGCCCGCGCCATCACCCAGTTCTTCTTCGACCCCGCGGCGTTCCTGCGTTTTCGCGACGCGGCGGCCGCGGCGGGGATCGACGTGCCGATCGTGCCTGGCATCCTGCCCATCACCCGCTTTCCGCAGATCACGAAGTTCGCGGCGGCCTGCGGGGCCGGCATCCCGGACTGGCTCAGCGAGCGCTTCGCCGGGCTCGAGGACGATGCCGAGACCCGGGCGCTGATCTCGGCCAGCGTCGCGATCGACATGGTGGAAACGCTGCGTCGCCACGGCGTCAGCGACTTCCACTTCTACACGCTCAACCGGGCCGAGCTGGTCTATGCCATTTGCCATTGCCTGCTGCACGGGCCGGCGCCGCAGGTGGCCTATGCCTGAAGATCGCCCCATCCACCGCCAGCCCGACCGGAGTGCGGCGCTGGCGGAGCTGCTGCGCCGGCGCATCCTGCTGCTGGACGGTGCCACCGGCACCCTGATGCAGGCCCGCAAGCTGGTCGAGGCGGACTTCCGCGGCGAGCGCTTCGCCGACCACCCGGCCGACCTGAAGGGCAATTTCGACCTCCTCTGCATCGTGCGGCCCGACATCGTGGCCGACGTCCATCACGCCTACCTCGAGGCCGGCGCGGACATCATCGAGACCAACACCTTCAGCGCCACCTCGATCGCGCAGGCCGATTACGGGCTGGAGTCGGCAGTCGCGGAAATGAACTACGCCGCCGCGCGGATCGCGCGCGCATGCGCGGACGCAGCGGCGGCCGACGGGCGCCCGCGCTTCGTCGCCGGCGTGCTCGGCCCGACCAACCGCACGGCCTCGATCTCCCCCGACGTCACCGACCCGGGCAAGCGCAACGTGCGCTTCGACCAGCTGGTAGCCGCCTATCGTGAGGCCGCGCTGGCGCTGGCGGACGGCGGCTCCGACCTGATCATGGTCGAGACCGTGTTCGACACGCTCAATGCGCGCGCGGCGTTGTACGCGCTCGATGCCCTGTTCGAGGAGGAGGGTTTCCGCCTGCCCGTAATGGTGTCCGGCACCATCACGGACGCTTCGGGCCGCACGCTGTCCGGCCAGACCGTCGAAGGTTTCTGGAATTCCATCCGGCATGCCCGGCCGCTGGTGGTGGGCTTCAACTGCGCCCTCGGCGCCGAGCAGCTCCGGCCGCACATCGCGGAGCTGGCCGGGCTGGCCGACACCTTCGTCAGCGTCCATCCCAACGCCGGCCTGCCGAACGCCTTCGGCGGCTACGACCAGGACGCCGCCACCATGGCCGCGCTGATCGAGGAGTTCGCGGACAGCGGCCTCGTCAACCTGGTCGGCGGCTGCTGCGGCACCGCTCCGGAGCACATCGCCGCGCTCGCGCGGGCCGTCCGCGGCAAGGCCCCGCGGGTCGTGCCGCAGCGCCCGCCCGCCTGCCGGCTGAGCGGCCTCGAGGCGCTGAACATCGACGGCGACTCGCTGTTCGTCAACATCGGCGAGCGGACCAACGTCACCGGCTCGGCCCGCTTCCGCAAGCTGATCGAGGCGGACGACTACCCGGGCGCGCTCGAAGTCGCGCGGCAGCAGGTGGAAAACGGCGCCCAGGTCATCGACATCAACATGGACGAGGGCATGCTGGACTCCGAGGCCGCCATGCAGACCTTCCTCGACCTGCTGGCCGGCGAGCCCGACATCGTCCGCGTGCCGGTGATGATCGACTCCTCGAAGTGGTCCGTGCTGGAGACCGGCCTGAAGTGCCTCCAGGGCAAGCCGGTAGTCAACTCCATCAGCCTCAAGGAGGGCGAAGAGGAGTTCCTGCGCCAGGCGCGGGAGATCCGCCGGCACGGGGCGGCCGTGATCGTGATGGCCTTCGACGAGCACGGCCAGGCCGAAACCTGCGAGCGCCGGCTGGAGATCTGCCGCCGCTCCTGGCGCCTGCTCACCGAGACCATCGGCTTCCCCGGCGAGGACATCATCTTCGACCCCAACATCTTCGCCGTCGCCACCGGCATCGAAGCGCACGACCGCTACGCCCTGGATTTCATCGAGGCTACGGCCGCGATCCGGCAGGAACTCGGCGCGCTGGTCAGCGGCGGCGTGTCGAACGTGTCCTTCGCTTTCCGCGGCAACGACCGCGTGCGCGAGGCCATGCATTCCGTGTTCCTGTACCACGCGATCCGCGCCGGCATGACCATGGGCATCGTCAATGCCGGCCAGCTGGCGATCTACGAGGACATCCCCGCGCGGCTGCGCGAGGCGGTGGAGGACGTGATCCTGGCGCGGCGGCCGGACGCCACCGAGCGGCTGCTCACCCTGGCCGAGGAGTTCCGCGGCGGGCCCGGGGCGAAGCGCGAGACCGAGGACCGCGCCTGGCGCGAACTGCCGCTCGTCCAGCGCCTCGAACATGCCCTGGTCAAGGGTATCGACGAGTTCATCGTCGCGGACACCGAGGCGGCGCGGGTCGAGCTGGGCCGCCCGCTGGACGTGATCGAGGGCCCGCTGATGGCCGGCATGAACGTGGTCGGCGACCTGTTCGGCGAGGGCAAGATGTTCCTGCCGCAGGTGGTGAAGTCGGCGCGAGTGATGAAGAAGGCGGTGGCGCACCTCGTGCCGTTCCTGGAGCAGGAGAAGGAAGCCGACCGCCAGCCGCGCGCCCGCATCGTCATGGCGACGGTGAAGGGCGACGTGCACGACATCGGCAAGAACATCGTCGGCGTGGTGCTCCAGTGCAACGGCTTCGAGGTGGTGGACCTCGGCGTGATGGTGCCCTGCGACCGCATCCTCGAGACGGCGCGCAAGGAAGAGGCAGACATCATCGGCCTGTCCGGCCTGATCACGCCCTCGCTGGACGAAATGATCCACGTGGCGGCCGAGATGCAGCGTCTCGGGATGGCGCAGCCGCTGCTGATCGGCGGCGCCACGACCTCGCCGGCGCACACCTCTGTGAAGATCGACCCGGCCTACGAGGGCACGGTGGTCTACGTCAAGGACGCCTCCCGCGCCGTCGGCGTGGTGCAGAAGCTGATCAGCGCGGAGCAGGGCGCCGGCTACCGCGAGAAAATCGAGCAGGAGCACGAGCAGCGCCGCGCGCAGCATCGGCGCCCGCGCAGCAAGGGGCCGCAGCTGAGCCTGGCGGAGGCGCGCGCCAACCGCTTCGACGGCGGCTGGCAGGATTACCAGCCGCCGGCGCCGCGGCAGCCCGGCATCCAGGTGCTGGACGATTTCCCGCTGGAGGAGCTTGTCGGCTACATCGACTGGATGCCCTTCTTCAACGCCTGGGAGTTCTCGGGCCGCTTCCCGGCCATCCTGGACGACCCCGAGCGTGGGGAGGTCGCCCGTGCGCTGTTTGCCGACGCCCAGGAAATGCTGGACCAGCTCGTGCGCGAGCGCTGGCTGACCGCCCGCGGCATGGTGGGGCTGTTCCCCGCGCAGAGTGACGGCGAAGACATCCGGGTCTACGCCGGGGAGGAGCGCGAGGGGGTGCTGCTCACCCTGCACCAGCTGCGCGAACAGAAGCGCAAGGCGGCCGGCCAGCCCAACCTCTGCCTGGCGGACTTCGTGGCGCCGGCCGGCAGCGGCCGGCGGGACTGGGTCGGGGCCTTCGCCGTCACGGCGGGCGAGGGCATCGAGGCCCACGTGGCGCGCTTCGAGGCCGAGCATGACGATTACCGGGCCATCCTGCTCAAGGCCCTGGCGGACCGGCTGGCCGAAGCTTTCGCCGAATGCCTGCACCAACGCGTGCGCCGGGAACTCTGGGGCTATGCCCCGGAGGAGCAGCTCGGCAACCAGGCCCTGATTGCCGAGGACTACCGCGGCATCCGCCCTGCGCCCGGTTACCCGGCCTGTCCCGACCACACCGAGAAGGGCGCGCTGTGGGCGCTCCTGGGCGTCGAGGAGCGCATCGGCATGCGCCTGACCGAGCACTACGCGATGATGCCCGCGGCCTCGGTGAGCGGGTGGTACTTTGCCCACCCCGGGGCGCGCTATTTCCAGGTCGGCCGCATCGATCGCGACCAGGTCGAGGACTACGCGGCGCGCAAGGGCTGGAGCTTGGCAGAGGCGGAGCGCTGGCTGGCGCCGATACTGGGTTACACGCGTTCCGCCGCATGATTTAATGCGCGCATGACCCCCGAAATCGTCGAGCCCAGCCGGGCGCTCACCGGCGTCAAGTACGAAATCCGCGGCCGCCTCGCCCGCCGCGCGCTCGAGCTCGAGCGCATGGGCTACGAGATCATCGCCCTCAATATCGGCAACCCGGGCCTGTACGGCTTCCGGACGCCGGAAACGATGCGGCTGGCGATGATCGAGAACCTGCAGGGCAGCGAACCCTATTGCCACCAGAAAGGCATCTTCCCGGCGCGCGAGGCCGTGGTGATGCAACAGCAGACCCGCGGCGTCGTCGGCGTCACGGCCGACGACGTGTTCATCGGCAACGGCGTCAGCGAGCTGATCGACCTGACCCTGCGCGCGCTGGTCAACGACGGCGACGAGGTGCTGGTGCCGAGTCCGGATTACCCGCTGTGGACCGCCGCCACGGTGCTCAACGGCGCCCGCGCCGTGCACTATCCCTGCCGGCCGGAGAACGGCTTCCTGCCCGATCCGGAGGAAGTCGAGCGGCTCGTTACGCCGCGTACCCGGGCGCTGGTGGTGATCAACCCGAACAACCCGACCGGCCGCGTCTACCCGCGCGAGCTGCTCGAGTCGCTGGCGCGGCTGGCCGAGCGGCACCGCCTGGTGGTCTTCAGCGACGAGATCTACGACTCCATGACCTATGACGGGGCCGAGCATGTCCCCATGGCGACCATCGTCCAGGACACGCTGTGCGGCACCTTTTCGGGGCTGTCCAAGGTCTATCGTGCCTGCGGTTACCGGGTGGGGTGGGTGGTCTTCTCGGGCTCCCGCGACACCGCTGACCGCTACCTCGAGTCGGTCGAGCTGCTGTCCGCCCTGCGGCTGTGCGCGAACGTGCCCGGGCAATGGGCGGTGCAGACGGCCATCGGCGGCTACCAGAGCATCCGGGACCTGGTCAGCCCGGGCGGCCGGCTGTACGAATCACGCCAGGCCGTGATCGACGGCGCGGCCGGCAGCAAGTTCATCGACCTGGTGACGCCCGAGGGCGCCATGTACGCCTTTCCGCGCGTGCGCACCGACGAGCTGCCGGACTTCGACGACGAGCGCTTCGCCTACGAGCTGCTCGAACACAAGCACGTGCTGGTGGCGCCCGGCGTCAGTTTCAACACGCCCTACAACGACCACTTCCGCATCACCACGCTGCCCGAGCCGGCGGTCATCGGCGAGGTCTTCGCCCGCATCGAGGACCTGCTGCACGACTGGGCCGTGGCGGAAGCGTCCTAGGCGCGCGGCCCTCCGGCCGCGCGCCCCGGAAAGCTACTCCGCCACCGGCGCCGGCGCGAGTCGCTCCAGCAGGTAGGCGAACACCAGGGCGTTGAGATAAGCGCTCTGCTTCAGGTTGGCCGCGCCGCCGTGGCCGCCCTCGATGTTCTCGTAGTAGAGCACCTCGTGCCCCTGGTCGAGCATCTTCGCCACCATCTTGCGGGCGTGGCCCGGATGGACCCGGTCGTCCCGCGTCGAGGTGGCGAAGAAGGCCACCGGGTACTCGGCGTCGGCAGACACGTTCTGGTAGGGCGAATACTTGCTGATGTAGGCCCACTGCTCGGGATCGTCGGGGTTGCCGTACTCGGCCATCCAGCTGGCGCCGGCCAGCAGCAGGTGAAAGCGCTTCATGTCCAGCAGCGGCACCTGCGACACCACGGCATTGAAGAGGTCCGGGCGCTGGACCATCACTGCGCCGACCAGCAGGCCGCCGTTGCTGCCGCCGCGGATGCCGAGGTGCTCGGGCGAGGTGATGTTGCGCTCCACCAGGTCCTCGGCGACTGCGATCAGGTCGTCGAAAGCCCGCTGTCGGTTCTCCTTGAGCGCCGCCTGGTGCCAGCGGGGGCCGAATTCGCCGCCGCCGCGGATGTTGGCCAGCACGTACACGCCGCCGCGCTCCAGCCAGGCAGAGCCGGTGATGCCCGAGTAGCTCGGCAGGTAGGGCACCTCGAAGCCGCCGTAGGCGAAGATCACGGTCGGGTTCTGGCCGTCGGCCTCGAAGCCCGGCGGCATCACCACGAAATAGGGGATGCGCTCGCCGTCGGCGGACATCGCCTCGTACTGTGCGACCGTCATGCCGGCCGAGTCGAACCAGGCGGGCTCGCTGCGGACCAGTTCGCTCTTGCCGGTGGCGGCGTCCGCCCGGTACAGCGAGGTCGGCGTCAGGAAGCCCGTGTACGTGAAGAAGAGCCTGTCCGAGCGGTCGTCGGTGGACACCACGCTGACGGTACCCAGCGGCGGGACCTCGACCTCGGCGCGGTGCCAGCCCTTGTCGTCATGGCTGAAACGCAGCAGCTTGCCCACCACGTTGTCCAGCAGCGAAACCAGCAGCACGCCCTCGGTCGTGCTGACGGCGGTGATGGAGGAGCGTTCGTCCGGGGCCACCAGCAGCGACAGCTGCGGGGTCTCCATCAGGAAGCTCTCCACCGGTCCCGCCACCAGCGCGCCCTGCGGGAAGGTCTGCTCGCCGACCTGCCAGTCGGACTTGAGCTGGATGGCTACCTGCCCGTCGAGGATCCCGGCGAGCTCCGCGTCTCGGGGCACGTTCAGTTCCATTACCTCGTCGTCCCGGTACAGGTAGTAGATCCGGGAGAAGAAGTCGGGCACGCGGACAATCAGGTCGTAGTAATCCTCGCCGTCCCACTGGCGGGAGCCGAAGCTGGCGACGTCGGTGCGCTCGCCGGTGAAGATGGTGCGGGCCTCTTCCTTCGGCGTGCCGCGCTGCCAGATCTGCACCAGGCGCGGATACCCGGAGTCCGTGACCTGGTCATCGCTGAAGACCGGCCCTAGAAACACCGAGTCCCGGTCGCGCCAGCCAAGGCTGCTCTTCGACTCGGGGAGCTGGAAACCGTCGGCGACGAACTCGCGCGTCGCCAGGTCGAACTCGCGCCGGACGGCCGCGTCGGCGCCGCCGATCGAGAGCCCGACCAGGCAGCGGTCGTACTCGGGATAGCGGCAGCTGGCGCCCGCCCAGACCCAGTTCCGGTCCTCGGCTTCGGCCAGCCGGTCCACGTCGAGCAGCAGCTGCCACTCCGGCTCGTCCTGGCCGTAGCTGGCCAGGGTGGTGCGGCGCCAGATGCCGCGCACATGCTCGGCGTCGCGCCAGAAGTTGTAGACCTGGCCGCCGCGCAGCGCCGGATAGGCAATGCGGTCGTCGGAGGTCAGGATCTCCAGGTTCCGGGCGTGGATCGCCGCGAACTCGGGGTGCGCCTCGAGGCGGCCCAGCGAGCGCTCGTTCTGGGCGCGAGCCCAGTCCAGAGCTTCTTCGCCCTCCACTGCCTCGAGCCACAGGAAGGGATCGTCTTCTGCAGCCATTGTGTTTCCTGCGATCACCAGGGCGCCGGCCAGCGCCAGCAGACTCGTTCTCATCATTGCTCCGCTCCACAAGCCGGACACGCGGGATCGCGTTCCAGTTTCAATTGTCGCCAGTCGTTCTCGACGGCGTCGTACAACACCAGCTTGCCGTCCGCCGACGGCGCGCAGCCGCTGGCGATCTTCAGCGCCTCGACCGCCATCAGGCTGCCGATCACCCCGGGGACAGGCCCCAGCACGCCGTTGCCGCGGCAGCTCTCCAGCTCCTCGGCCTCTTCCTGCCACAGGCAGCGGTAGCACGGCCCGCCCGGCCGGTCGAGGCGGAACACCGCCAGCTGGCCCTCGTAGCGAATCGCCGCGCCGGAGACCAGCGGCTTGCGCGCCTGCACGCAGGCCTGGTTGAGAGCGAAGCGCGTGCCGAAATTGTCGGTGCAGTCGAGCACCACGTCGGCCTGCCGCACGGCCGCCAGGAGTTCAGCGTCCAGCAGCCGGCTGCCTACTGGAGTGACCGTGGTGTCGGGATTGAGTTCCCGCAAGTGTCCGGCCGCGGCCTCCGCCTTGGGGCGGCCGACGTCGGCCACCGTGAACAGCACCTGGCGCTGCAGGTTGGTGACGTCGACGGTGTCGAAGTCGCTGACTACCAGCTCGCCGATGCCGGCTGCCGCGAGGTAGAGCAGGGCAGGGGAACCGAGCCCGCCGGCGCCGATGACCAGGGCGGTCGCGGCGCGCAGGCGCGCCTGCTCGGCCGCGCCGAAGCCGGCCAGGGCGAGATGGCGGGCATAGCGGTCGACGCTCATGGCTTCACTCCACGAAGCGGCACTCGGTGACGCGGTCGCGCCCGGCCGCGTCCTTGTGCAGGGTGATGTCGTGGTAATGCTGTGCCTCCATCAGCCGCCGCAGGGGCATGTGCTGCGCCGGCCCGTGTTCCAGCAGCAGCCAGCCCTGGCGCACGATGTAGTTGTGGGCGCGCTCCATGATGGCGCGAAAGCAGTTCATGCCGCCGGCGCCGGCGTCCAGGGCGAGACGCGGTTCGAAGCGCGCGTCGCCGCGGCCCAGGTGCGGGTCGTCCTCGGCCACGTAGGGCGGGTTGCCGGCCACCACGTCGAATTTCTCCCCGCGCACGGCGTCGAACCAGTCGCTCTCCCGGAATTCCACGTTGCCGATTTTCAGCAGGCGGGCATTGTCCCGGGCCAGCTCGAGCGCGGCCTGGGAGATGTCCAGGCCGATGACCGCGGCCCGCGGGCGCTCGCGGGCAATGGCCAGCGCTACCGCGCCGGAGCCGGTGCCCAGGTCCAGGACCCGCAGGTCCTGGTCCTCCGGCAGCCGCCGCAGGGCCAGTTCCACCAGCAGCTCGGTGTCGGGCCGCGGGATCAGCACCGCCGGGCCGACGCGCAGCGGCATCGACCAGAACTCGCGAACGCCCGTCATGTAGGCGATGGGCTCGCCGGAGAAACGGCGCCGCAGCAATTGCTCGTACTGCTGCGCTTCCTCGCGGTCGAGGACGCGCTCCGGCCAGGCATGCAGGAAGCTGCGCGGGCGCCGCAGCACCATGCCCATGAGCAGCTCCGCATCGAGGCGCGGGCTGTCGCTGACGCCGCTCAGGATTGCGGCGCCGTCGTCGAGGTATTGCCTGATCGACAGGTCGTAATCGATTTCCGTCATGCCCGGCCCGGTGGCCCCGATAGGGGCGTGTAGAATACGCGCAGCTTGCCGGATGCGCGACACCCGCGCGTCCGGCCCGGGGCTGGAGAGGGGCGATGAAGATCTACCGCAACGTGCTGGACATGGTGGGCGCGACGCCCATGCTGGAGGTCACCCGGATCGATACCGGGCCGTGCCGGCTGTTCCTGAAGCTGGAGCTGATGAACCCCGGCGGCTCCATCAAGGACCGTATCGGCGTCTCCATGATCGAGGAAGCGGAGCGCCGCGGTGACATCAAGGCGGGCGACCTGCTGGTGGAGGCGACCGCCGGCAATACCGGCATCGGCCTGGCGCTGGCGGCGGCGCAGAAAGGTTACCGGCTGCTGCTGGTGCTGCCCGACAAGATGAGCCAGGAGAAGATCTTCAACCTGCGGGCCATGGGGGCGGAGATCGTGCTGACGCGGTCCGACGTCGGCCGGGGCCACCCGGAGTACTACCAGGACCTGGCCCAGAGCATCGCCCGCGAGCGGGGCGGCTATTACATCAACCAGTTCGGCAACCCCGACAACCCGCGCGCCCACGAGCTGACCACGGCGCCGGAGATCTGGCAGCAGATGGAACATGACGTCGACGCCATTGTGTTGGGCGTCGGCTCGAGCGGCACCATTTCGGGCATGACGCAGTTCTTTCGCGAGGCTGCGCCCGAGCTCGAGTTCGTGCTGGCCGACCCGCAGGGCTCCATTCTCGCGCACTACATCGAGACCGGCGAGATCGTGCCCGGCAGCCCGTGGCTGGTCGAAGGGATCGGCGAGGATTTCCTGCCCGACATCTGCGACCTGTCGATGGTCGGCAAGGCCTATACCATCACCGACGCCGAATCCTTCTCCGCGGCGCGCGAGCTGCTGCGCGCGGAAGGCATCCTCGCCGGCTCCTCCTCCGGCACCCTGCTGGCCGCGGCGCTGCGTTACTGCCGCGAGCAGACCGGACCGAAGCGCGTGGTGGCCTTCGCCTGCGACACCGGCAACAAGTACCTGTCCAAGCTCTATAACGACTTCTGGATGGAAGACCAGGGCTTCATCAAGCGGCCGCAGCACGGCGACCTGCGGGACCTGATTGGCCGGCCCCACGAGCACCGCGCCACCATCACGGTCGGCGCGGACGACATCATCACCACCGCCCACAACCGCCTCCGCAATGCCGGGTTTTCGCAGTTGCCGGTGATGGAGGGGGAGCGGCTGGCCGGTGTCATCACCGAGGACGACATCATCCGCTACACCTTCGGCCGCCCCGCGCGGATGGGCGAGAAGGTGCGCAGCGCCATGCGCACCAGCTTCCTCAAGGTCGACAAGGACACCTCGGTGGACAACCTGGTCGCCCTGCTGCACGGCGACTCCTATGCCGCCGTCACCGAGGACCGCGGCGAACGCTTCCTCGGGCTGATCACGCGTTCGGACGTCCTCAATTACCTGCGCCGGCTCCACCAGGATGACACCCATGAGCAGCAAGACTGACCGCCTGGGTTTCGCGACCCGGACCATCCATGCCGGCCAGGCGCCGGACCCGGCCACGGGCGCCGTAATGCAGCCCATCTACGCGACCTCGACCTATGCCCAGTCGAGCCCGGGCATGCACCAGGGCTACGAGTACTCGCGTACCCAGAACCCGACCCGGATGGCCTGGGAGCGGTGCCTGGCGGACCTGGAAAGCGGCACCCACGGCTTCGCCTTCGCCTCCGGCATGGCGGCGACGGCGACCTTGCTGGAACTCCTGGATGCCGGCAGCCACGTGGTGGCGATGGACGACCTCTACGGCGGCACCGGCCGGTTGTTCAACCGGGTACGGGCGCGCACGGCGGGCCTGCGGTTCACCTACGCCGACCTCTCCGATCCGGCCGCCCTCGAAGCCGCGCTGGAGCCGGACACGCGGCTGGTGTGGATCGAGTCCCCCACCAATCCGATGCTCAAGCTGGTGGACCTGGCCGCGGTCAGCGCGGCGGCGAAGGCGCGCGGCGCGCTGGTGGTGGTGGACAACACCTTCGCCAGCCCCTGGAGCCAGCGGCCACTGGAGCTGGGGGCCGACATCGTGATGCACTCGGCCACCAAGTACCTGAACGGCCATTCCGACGTGGTCGGCGGGGTCGTGGCGGTGCGGGACGCGGGCCTGGCCGAGCAGCTCGCCTTCCTGCAGAACTCGATCGGCGCCGTGGCCGGGCCGTTCGACAGTTTCCTCGCGCTGCGGGGCGTGAAGACCCTGGCCCTGCGGATGGAACGTCACAGCGCCACCGGGCTGGCGATCGCGCGCTGGCTGGAAACCCGCCCCGAGGTGGAGCGGGTGATCTATCCCTGGCTGGAGTCGCATCCGCAGCACGAGCTGGCGCGGCGCCAGATGGCGGGCGGTGGCGGGATCGTGAGCTTCGTCATCCGCGGCGGGCTGGACGCGGCCCGTCGTTTCCTCGAGCGCACCCGGCTGTTCACGCTGGCGGAGAGCCTCGGTGGCGTGGAGAGCCTGGTCAATCACCCGGCGATCATGACCCACGCCTCGGTGCCGGCCGAAACCCGCGCCCGCCTGGGCATCAGCGACGCGCTGATCCGGCTGTCCGTGGGTATCGAGGACGGCGACGACCTGGTCGCGGACCTGGAACAGGCGCTGGTCAGCGCCTGAGGAAGTCCGGCACCGGCAGGCCCTTGGCGGCCAGGAACTCGGGATTGAACAGGCGCTGGCGATAGCGCAGGCCGGAGTCGCACAGGATGGTCACGATGGTGTGGCCGGGCCCGAGCTGCCGCGCCAGCCGGATCGCCCCGGCGACATTCACGCCGCTCGAGCCGCCGAGCAGCAGGCCCTCTTCCTGCAGCAGCCGGAACACCAGCGGGATTGACTCGCTGTCGGGGACCTGGAAGGCGTGGTCCACCACGGCCTCGGCCAGGTTCTTCGTCACCCGCCCGTTGCCGATGCCCTCGGTGATGGAGTTCCCCTCGGATTTCAGCTCGCCGTGGGCGAAATGGTTATAGAGGGCCGAGCCCGCCGGGTCGGCGAGGCCGACCTGCACCCGCATGTCGCGCGCCTTGAGCGCCCGGCCGACACCCGCCAGGGTGCCGCCAGTGCCCACCGAGCAGATGAAGCCGTCGATCTTGCCGCCGGTCTGCGCCCAGATTTCCGGGCCCGTCGTGGTGAGGTGGAAGGCGTAGTTGGCGGTGTTGTCGAACTGGTTGGCCCAGAGGGCGCCGGCGGGCTCGCTGGCGGCCAGCGCCTCCGCCAGCCGGCCGGAGACGTGGACGTAATTGTCCGGGTTCTTGTAGGGCACCGCAGGCACCAGCCGGACCTCGGCGCCATAGGCGCGCAGGGTGTCGATCTTCTCCTGGCTCTGGGTCTCGGGCATCACGATCACCGTGCGGTAGCCGCGCGCGTTACCGACCAGCGCCAGCCCGATGCCGGTATTGCCGGCCGTGCCCTCGACGATCACGCCGCCGGGCCGCAGCTGGCCGCGGGTCTCGGCGTCGCGCACGATCCCGAGCGCCGCCCGGTCCTTGACCGAGCCGCCGGGGTTCATGAACTCCGCCTTGCCGAGAATCTCGCAGCCGGTTTCCTCGGACGGCCCGCGCAGTCGGATCAGCGGCGTATTGCCGATGGCGTCGAGGACAGTGGGCAGCACTCCCATGGCACTCGCCTCCCGTGGGTCAGTCGGTCAGGGCGGCCAGCTGGTCCGCCTGGTATTCGTCGGCCAGCGGCCCGATCACCTGGTCGAGGTCGCCCGCGAGCACGTCCTCGAGCCGGTAGAGCGTGAGGTTGACCCGGTGGTCGGTGATGCGGCCCTGGGGGTAATTGTAGGTCCGGATGCGCTCCGAGCGGTCGCCGGAGCCGACCTGCAGGCGCCGGCTCTGCGCCTGGGCGGCCACGCGCCGCCCGCGCTCGGCGTCCATCAGGCGGGCCTGCAGCAGCGACAGGGCCCGGGCCCGGTTCTTGTGCTGCGAGCGCTCGTCCTGGCATTCCACCACGATACCCGTCGGCAGGTGGGTGATGCGCACCGCCGAGTCGGTCTTGTTGACGTGCTGGCCGCCGGCGCCGGAGGCGCGGTAGGTGTCGATCCTGAGCTCCGTCGGGTTGACCTCGATCTCCTCCATCTCCTCGGGCTCGGGCAGCACCGCCACGGTGCAGGCCGAGGTATGGATGCGGCCCTGGGACTCGGTTTCGGGCACGCGCTGGACGCGGTGCGCGCCCGATTCGAACTTGAGCCGCGAATAGACGCCGTGGCCCGCCACCCGGCTGATGATCTCGCGATAGCCGCCGTGCTCGCCCTCGCTGGCCGAGAGGATCTCGATGCTCCAGCCCATGCGCTCGGCGTAGCGGCTGTACATGCGGAACAGGTCGCCGGCGAAGATCGCGGCCTCGTCGCCGCCGGTCCCGGCCCGGATTTCCAGGAAGATGTTGGCCTCGTCCAGCGGGTCGCGCGGCACCAGGTGCTTTTTCAGCGCCACTTCCAGGCGCTCCAGGCGCGCCTCCAGCCCCGCCAGTTCCTCCTCCGCCATGGCGCGCAGCTCGGCGTCGCGATCGCCCGCCATCTCGCGCGCGGCGTCGGCCTCGGCGCGGGCCCGGCGCCAGGCGCGATAGTCGCGCACCACCGGCTCCAGCCGGGCGTATTCGCGCGACAGCTCGCGGAACCGGTCCTGGTCGGCGATGGTGCCGGGATCGGCGAGCAGGGCGGCGACCTCCTCGTGGCGGTCCACCAGGCCCGCCAGCTTGGCGACCAGGGAGTCTTTCATCAGTCCTCGGCTTCGAGGCCGAACAGGCGGCGCGCGGCGCTCAGCAGTTCCTGGTCGCCTTCCTCGCCGGCCCGGCGCAGGCTGACGCTGGGCAGGTGCATCAGCTTGTTGGTCAGCGTCTTCGAGAGGAAGTCCATGACCTCGGCCGGGGAGCGGCCGGACTCCAGCATCCGCACGGCCTGGGCGTTGACGGCGGTGCGGATCTCCTCGGCCCGGCTGCGCACGGAGCGGATGGTGGGCGCGGCGTCCCGGGTCTTCAGGGTCTGGGCGAAGCGCAGCACCTCGACGTCGATCAGCCGCCGGGCGTGCGCGGCCGCTTCCTCCCGCGCCTTGATGTTCTCGTCGATGACGCCCTGCAGGTCGTCCACCGTGTACAGGTAGACGTCCTGGAGTTCGGCCACCTCCGGTTCCACGTCGCGCGGCACGGCGAGGTCGACCATGAAGATCGGCTTGCGCTTGCGCGCCTTGAGCGCGGCCTGGACCATCGCCTTGTCGATCAGCGGGTCGGGGCTGGCGGTGGAGCAGATCACTATGTCGGCCGCCGGCAGGTGGTCGGGGATCTCGGCCAGCTCGATGGCGAAGCCCTTGTGTTCCTGCGCCAGCTTGCGGGCCCGTTCGATGCTGCGATTGGCGATCACGATCCGCCCGATGCCGCGCCCGGAGAGATGCTGGGCTACCAGCTCGATGGTCTCGCCGGCGCCCACCAGCAGCGCCGTGTGCGGCGAGAAATCGGCGAAGATCTGCCGCGCCAGGTTGACGGCCGCATAGGCCACGGAGACCGCCGAGCTCCCGATCTCCGTGTCCGTGCGGATCATCTTGGCGACGGAGAAGGCCTGCTGGAACAGGGAGTGCAGCATCGGCCCGGCGCTGCCCGCCTCGGTCGCGATGCGGTACGCCTCCTTCATCTGGCCGAGGATCTGCGGCTCGCCCAGCACCGCCGAGTCCAGCCCGCAGGCCACCGTGAAGGTGTGGCTGACGGCCAGCTGGTTGTCCAGCTGGTAGAGGCAGCCGTTCGCGCGGTCGCCGAGGTGATGGTAGTCGTTGAGCCAGTCGCGCACGTGCGCGAGTCCCTTGTCGGCGCAGCGGCCGTAGAACTCGGTCCGGTTGCAGGTCGAGACGATCAGCATCTCGTCGACCTGCGGCAGCTGTACCAGTTCCTGCAGCGCCGACGGCAGGAGGTCCGGGTTGAAGGCGAGCTTCTCCCGAATCTCGACCGGGGCCGAGCGATGATTGACGCCGAGGACTTTAAGGGACATCTGCTTGGGTCGCGTGGTCGCCCGGATGAAATGACTGGTAATTGTCTGGCAAGCGGCCCTGTGGTGACAAGCTGCGCATGTTCACGGAGCCGGGTTTTACTGCGGTATAGTGGCTTTCCGATAGCCCGCCCCCCAGGCCATGAGACTACTGATCCCGTTCCTCCTGCTGCTTGCGGCCGGTTGTGCCGCCCCCGTCCCGGACCCGCCGCCGGCGGTCGACCAGGCGCCGGATTTCGGCTCGCCCGGGGAGCCGGAGTACCACGTCTTCATGGGCGAACTGGCGCTGCAGCGGGAGCGTCCCGCCCTGGCCGCCACGGAGTTCCTGCGCGCTGCCCGGGTCAGCGACGACCCGGAGCTGGCGGAGCGGGCGGCCCGCTACACGGGCGCCTACGGGACGCCGGCCGAGGCCGCCGAGGCAGCCGAGCGCTGGGCGGCGCTGGCTCCGGATTCGCTGCATCCGGTCAGGCTGCTGGTGCGCGCCCGGCTGGCGCTGGGCGAGGCCGGAGCTGCCGCGGCGGGCCTGGCGCGGTTGCGGGCTGCCGGCGGCGAGGGCGGGCGCGCCTTCCTGGCGCTGCTGCCGCTGATGGGCGAGGGATCCGACCCGGAGGTCGCCCTGGCAGCGATGGCGACGGCGGCTGCGGGCTATCCCGCCGATCCGAGCGGCGCCTATGCCGAGGCATACCTGGCCCTGCGTGCCGGGGCACTGGACCGGGCGCGAACCGCGGCCGAGCGGGCCCTGGAGCTGGATCCCGACTGGGCCGAGGCGGGGCTGCTGTATGCCCGGGTCCTGGCCACGGCCGGGGACGTCGAGCCGGCGCTGGAATGGCTCGCGGCGCACCCGGCCGCCGGCGACCGCGAGTACCGCCTCGAACGCGCGACCATCCTGATCAACGCGGACCGCGCCGCGGAGGCGCGCGTGCTGCTCGAGGCGCTGCTGGAGGAGTTCCCGGCTGACCCGGAAGCGCTGCGGGCGCTCGGCTTCCTGGAATTCCACGCCGGCAATGCCGACGCCGCCCAGGCCGCCTTCATGACCCTGCTGGCGCATGGCCAGTATCGCAACGAAGCACTGTTTTATCTCGGCGGGTTGCTGGAGCAGGAAGGCCAGACCGAGCAGGCGGCCCAGTTGTACGCTCGCATGGACGGCGGCGAGCACCTGCTGACCGCACAGGTCAGGCTGGCGCTGCTGATGGTGCAGATGGGACGCCCCGAGCTGGCGCTGGAGCACCTCGAGCGCTTCGCCGAGCGCAACCCCGGCACCGCGGCGCAGCTCGGCGTGGCGCGGGCGGAACTGCTGGCGCGCCTGGGCCGCCCGGAAGACGCAGTGCCGGTCTACGACGAGCTCCTCGCGCGGGAACCGGATGACGTCGGGCTGCGCTACGCCCGCGGCCTGCTGCTGGTCGAGCTCGACCGGATCGAGGACGCGGTCGAGGACTTCACTCATATCGTCGGCCTGCGGCCCGACGACCCGACCGCGCTGAACGCCCTTGGCTACACGCTGGCGGACCGGACCGGGCGGCTCGACGAAGCGTTGGCGCTGATCGGCCGGGCGCTGGAGCTCGAGCCCGACAGCCCGGCCATCCTCGACAGCAAGGGCTGGGTGCTGTTCCGCCTCGGGCGCGCGCAGGAGGCGCTGCCGTACCTCGAGCGCGCGCTCGAGCTGCAGCATGACCCCGAGATCGCGGCCCACCTGGGCGAGGTCCTGTGGAGCCTCGGGCGCATCGACGAGGCGCGCGAGGTCTGGCTGGCGGCGCTGGTCGAGTTCCCGGACAGCGGCATCCTGCGCGATACCATGGGCCGGCTGGACCCCTGATCATGCTGCGGCTTGCAGTACACTGGCGCGGCGTTGCCGCCGGCGGCGCGCGGTTTCTTATAATCTCGGTCCTCGCCGCGCTGGCCGCGGCTTGTGCAGGGCCGCCGGACCGGGCGCCGGCGCCGGGAGTGAATTGGTTGGAACGACGGGACATGCTGCGCGACATCGAGGAATTCCGCATGGAAGGGCGCCTGGCGCTCAATACCGGCAGCCGCGGCTACAGCGGCACGGTATCGTGGGAGCAGAACGACGACATCGTCGATTTCCGCTTCCGGGGACCCTTCGGCTTCGGCGGTTTCCGGATCCACGGCGACCTGGACCAGCTGCGCGTCAAGACGACCTCCGGCGACGAGTTCCTGCTGCGCGACCCGGAACAGGAAATGACGGAGCGGTTCGGCTGGAGCCTGCCGGTCCACAGCATGCGCTACTGGATTCTCGGCGTGTCCGACCCCGCGCTGCCGGCGACCGAGGTGCCGGGCGCGGACGGCCTGCTGGAGAGCATGGAGCAGGCCGGCTGGCTGGTGCGCTACGACAGCTTCGGCGAGAGCGAGGGGCTGATCCTGCCGCGCCGCTTCGACATGGAACGCGGCCAGGTCCGGATCCGCGTCATGACGGACCGCTGGGACATCCCGGGCGGCGGCGCCACGGCGCGGCGATGAGCCCGGCGTGGCCGGCGCCGGCCAAGCTGAACCTGTTCCTCCACGTCACCGGGCGGCGGCCCGACGGCTACCATCGCCTGCAGACCGTCTTCCAGCTGCTCGACTACGCGGACGAGATCGTCCTGGAGCCGCGCGCCGACGGGGTGATCTCGCGCTCGGCGGGGCTGGCGGAGGTGCCGCCGGAGGCCGACCTGGCCGTGCGGGCCGCGCGGCGGCTGCAGGCGGCGGCCGGCGTCGCGCTCGGGGCGGACATCCGCGTCCACAAGCGCATCCCGGCAGGCGGCGGTCTCGGCGGGGGCAGTTCGGACGCCGCCACGGTCCTGGTCGCGCTGAACCGCCTGTGGGGGCTGGACTGGCCTGCCGACCGGCTGGCGGCCCTGGGGCTGGAGCTCGGCGCCGACGTGCCGGTGTTCGTCCACGGGCGCTCCGCCTGGGCCGAGGGGGTGGGCGAGGACCTGACCCTGGTCGAATTGCCGCCGGCCTGCTACCTGGTGGTCTGCCCCGGCTGCGCGGTTTCCACTGCGGCCGTGTTTGCGCACCCTGAATTGACACGTGATACCCCGGAAACGACAATTAAGGGCTTTGTTTCGAGCGGTGGACGCAACGATTGCGAAGCCGTGGTGCGGCGCCTGTACCCGGAGGTAGGGACGGCGCTGGACTGGCTGGCGGCGCGGTCCCCCGACGGGGCGCGCCTGACCGGGACCGGCGGTTGCGTGTTTGCGCGGTTCGAGACGGCAGCGGCGGCCGAGGGGGTGCTGGCGCAGCTGCCGGATGGCTGGACGGGTTTCGTGGCGCGTGGCGTGGCGGCGAGCCCGTTGCTGGCCCGGGTGGGCGCCGGCTGAAGCCAGGCGAGGCCGGCCCCGGGTTTGGACAGGCGACTGGGGTGTAGCCAAGTGGTAAGGCAACGGGTTTTGATCCCGTCATGCGGAGGTTCGAATCCTCCCACCCCAGCCAATCTCGCGGCGCGCAGGGTCGGCGCCGGAACCATTCAGGTGCGGCCCCATGGGAGGCAGGCGTGGTTAACGAAGTAGGTCACATGGCGGTGTTCTCGGGGAATGCCAACCGGGAACTGGCCGAGAGCATTGCGCGCCACCTGGGCTTCGCGCTCGGCAAGCTGCAGGCGGGCCGCTTCAGCGACGGCGAAGTGTCCGTCGAGGTGCTGGAGAACGTGCGCGGCCGGGACGTGTTCATCGTCCAGCCGACCTGCCCGCCGGTGAACGACAACATCCTCGAGCTGCTGGTGATGGTCGACGCGCTGCGGCGTGCCTCGGCCGCCCGCATCACGGCAGTCATTCCCTATTACGGCTACGCGCGCCAGGACCGGCGCCCGCGGGCCCAGCGCGTGGCGGTCTCGGCCAAGCTGGTCGCCAACATGATCACCCACGCCGGGGTCGATCGCGTGCTGACGGTGGACCTGCATGCGGACCAGATCCAGGGCTTCTTCGACATCCCGGTCGACAACGTCTACGCCTCGCCGGTGCTGCTGCACGATGCCTGGAAGCAGCGCTACGAGAACATGATCGTGGTGTCCCCGGACGTCGGCGGCGTGGTCCGCGCCCGCGCGCTGGCGAAGCGGCTGGACGACGCGGACCTGGCCATCATCGACAAGCGCCGGCCGCGGGCCAACGAGGCCCAGGTGATGCACATCATCGGCGACGTGCGCGACAAGACCTGCCTGCTGGTGGACGACATGATCGACACTGCCGGCACGCTGTGCCAGGGCGTGGCCGCGCTGAAAAAGCAGGGCGCCGCCAGGGTCTACGCCTATATCACGCACCCGGTGCTCTCGGGCCCCGCGGTGCAGCGTATCAATGACTCGCTCCTCGACGGCCTGGTGGTTACCGACACCATCCCGCTGTCCGAGGCGGCGCGGGCCAGCAGCAAGATCCGCCAGCTGAGCGTGGCGGAAATGCTGGCCGAGACCATGCGCCGGATCAGCGACGAGGAATCCGTCAGCTCGCTCTACGTGGACTGAGCAGCCCGGAAGCGGCGTTCCGGGGTCGGAACGCCGGGTCGGTATGCGCGCCAGCCTGGTCGCGGGCCCGCGCCGCCGTGTGTGTTGTTACTTGGAGAAAACCAATGAGCCAGAAATTCGAGCTGTTTGCCGAAGACCGGCCAGACCAGGGCAAGGGTGCGAGCCGCCGCCTGCGTCGGACCGGCAAGGTGCCTGCCATCCTGTATGGCGCCCACCGTGATCCCCGCGCCCTGGCGCTGGATCACAACGCCCTGCTGCACCAACTGGAGAACGAAGCCTTCTTTTCCAGCATCCTGACGGTCACGACCGGCGACAAGTCCCAGCCGTGCATCCTCAAGGACGTGCAGCGCCATCCCTACAAGAACCAGGTCCTCCATGTCGATCTGCAGCGCGTGCTGGAGGACGAGGAAATCCGGGTCACGGTGCCCTTCCATTTCCTCGGCGAGGACACTGCGCCGGGCGTCAAGGGCGGCGGCGTGGTCTCGCGCGTCATGACCGAGCTGGAGATCACCTGCCTGCCGAAGCACCTGCCCGAGTACATCGACGTCGACGTGTCGAAGCTCGAGCTCGAAGTCGCCCTGACGCTGGGCGAGGTCGCGCTGCCCGAGGGCGTGTCGATCTACGGCGGCGAGGAAATGCTCGAGCAGCCGGTCTTCATCATCCATCGCCCGCGGCGCGAGGAAGAGATCGAGGGCGAGGGCGAAGGCGAGGGCGAGACGCCGCCAGGCGAAGTGCCCACGACTACGGGCGAGCCCGAGGAGGACTGACCTCCGCGACGGCCGTTCCCGGGCTTTCCGGGCCGCCTGCGGGCGGCCCGGGACCCGCCCGGCCACGCTGAGGACAGCAGGCGATGAGCACCCGCGCCCCGATCCGCATGATCGTCGGCCTCGGCAATCCGGGGCCGGACTATGCCGACACGCGCCACAATGCCGGTTTCTGGCTGGTGGACCTGCTGGCGCAGCGCCACGGCGGCAACTTCCGGGCCGAGCGCAAGTTCGCGGCCGAGGTAGCCGCCTGTCGCGTCGGCGGCGCCGACGTGCTGCTGCTCAAGCCCCAGACCTTCATGAATCGCAGCGGCCAGGCCGTGCAGGCGGCGTCGGCCTACCTCAAGATCCCCGTCGAGCAGGTATTGGTTGCGCACGACGACCTCGACCTGCCGCCGGGCACGGCACGTCTCAAGCTCGGCGGCGGCCATGGCGGCCACAACGGGCTGAGGGACCTGGTCGCCCATCTCGGCCCGGGCTTCTGGCGCTTGCGGCTCGGCATCGGTCATCCCGGCGATCGCGCCGAGGTCATCGACTACGTGCTGCGGCGCCCGGCCCGCGAGGAAGAGGCGTCGATCCGCGAGGCCGTGACCGAGGCGGCGGACGTCATCCCCATCCTGCTCGGCCGCGGCGAGCAGCCGGCCATGCATCGTCTGCACACGCGCGCGCCGCGTGCCGAACCCCAACCAGGGCCCGAGGCCCCGGAGTAGGCCCATGGGCATCCGTATCGGAATCGTCGGCCTGCCGAACGTCGGCAAGTCCACCCTGTTCAACGCCCTGACCCGCGCCGGGATTGCGGCCGAGAACTATCCGTTTTGCACCATCGATCCGAACGTCGGCGTGGTGCCGGTCCCGGACCCGCGCTTGCAGGAACTCGCGGCGATCGCCAAGCCGCAGAAGGTCCTGCCGACCACCATCGAGTTTGTGGACATCGCCGGGCTGGTGCGGGGCGCTTCCAAGGGCGAGGGGCTCGGCAACCAGTTCCTGGCCAACATCCGCGAGACCGACGCCATCGCCCACGTGGTGCGCTGTTTCGAGGATCCCGACGTCGTGCACGTGGAAGGCCGCGTGGACCCGGTCGGCGACATCGAGGTGATCAACCTCGAGCTGGTGCTGGCCGATTTCGAGACCGTCACCCGCCACCTCGAGCGCGCGGTGAAGGCGGCCAAGACCGGCAAGAAAGAGGACCTGGCCCGCCGCGACCTGCTGGCGCGCGTCGCCGAGCATCTCGACCACGGCCAGCCCGTGCGGTCGCTGGACCTGCGGGCCGAGGCACGCGCCATGCTCCGCGAGCTGCACCTGCTGACCGCCAAGCCCACGCTGTACATCGCGAACGTGCTGGAGGACGGCTTCCGGGACAACCCGCAGCTCGAAGCCGTGCGCGCGATCGCCGCCCTCGAAGGCGCGGAGGTGGTGGCGGTGTGTGCGGCCATCGAGGCCGAGATCGCCCAGCTGGACGAGGCCGACAAGGGCGAGTTCCTCGCCGAGCTCGGCCTGGCGGAGCCCGGCCTGGACCGCGTCATCCGCGCCGGCTACAAGCTGCTCGGGCTGCAGACTTTCTTCACCGCCGGCCCGAAGGAGGTCCGCGCCTGGACCGTGCCGATCGGTTCGACCGCGCCGGAAGCCGCAGGCGAGATCCATACCGATTTCCAGCGCGGCTTCATCCGCGCCGAGACCATCAGCTTCACGGACTACGTGGCCTGCGGCGGCGAGGCGAAGGCGAAGGAAACCGGCAAGATGCGCGTCGAGGGCAAGGACTACGTCGTCCAGGACGGCGACGTGATGCACTTCCGCTTCAACGTCTAGCGGCGCGTTTGCGCCGGTTGCACCAGCAGCGATCGCATCTGCGCTTCCTGGCCCCGCACGATGTCCGCCAGGGTCTGCTGGTCCAGTTCTGCGATGAAGGCCTTCAGGCCCCGGCTGATGGCGCCGGCGAGCGCGCAGCTGGGCGTCAGGCGACAGGCGTTGTCGGGCCGGAAGCACTCGACCAGGGCGAGATCTTCCTCAGTCTGACGCACGACCTGGCCCAGCCGGATCTCTTCCGGCGGCACCGCCAGCGTCAGGCCGCCGGTAGGTCCGCGCTGGGCGACCACCAGTTCCGCCCGCGCCAGGGTGTTGACGACCTTCATGAGGTGGGCCCGCGAGATGCCGTAGGCGGTCGAGATCTCCTTGATGGTGCAACGCCGGTCCGGGTTCAGGGCCAGGTAAATCAGGACGCGAAATGCATAATCGCTGAAGTAAGTCAGTCGCATGGCGCGAATCTCCAACGGCGCGGTCACCGCGCCATTGATGTATGCTATGTGAACCAAAAGGCTTGCGCAAAGCTCACACCGGCGCGCCACCGCCCGCCGCTTGCCGCGCCTTGACACGCTTCCGGCGCGCGGGGAGAATTTCCGGCCCTCCCGGGACCTGCGCCGGCGGGCGCGAATTCAGGGGCTACGTAGCTCAGTCGGTCAGAGCGCGGCACTCATAATGCTGAGGTCGGTGGTTCGAGCCCACCCGTAGCCACCATCACCCGCCACGACGGGTGAGCGGTGCTTCCAAGGCGGACCACACACGATGCTCGATCCCAGCCTGTCCCCTCCTGACCGCTACGCCCTGATCAGCGCGCTGCTGATCCTGCATGAAGAAGCGCCCGAGCTCGACGAGTTCAACGTCGGCCTGCGGGCTGCCGAGCTGGCGGAGGAGCTCACCGAAAGCCAGGCCGGTTACCTGCACGTGGTGGAGGAGGGCGGCGGCATCCGGCTCGCGGCCTGGACCGGGCGCACCCTGGCGTCCTGCGGCATGCAGGCCGAGAGCCACTATTCCCTCGAGCACGCCGGGATCTGGGCCGATTGCGTCCGCCGCGGCGAGCCGGTGGTCCACAACGAGCTGCGCGCCGAGGATTACCGGCGCGGCCTGCCGGCGGGGCACACGCCGCTGCAGCGGCACCTCGCGGTGCCCGTACTCGAGCAGGGCCGGCCGGTGATGGTGCTTGGGGTGGGCAACAAGCCGACGCCCTACGGCGACCGGGACGTGGAGGAGGTCCGCCTGCTGGCGGAGAGCGCCTGGGGGCTGCTCCGCCGCAAGGCGCACGAGGAGCGCGAGGCCCGGCACCTCAGGTTCCTGGAAGACAACATGCTGGCGACCATCGAGGTGGTGAACACCATCGTCTCGATGCGCGACCCCTACACCGCCGGCCACGAGCGCCGGGTTTCGCACTTGGCGCGGGCGATCGCCGCCGAGATGGGACTGGGCGAGGAGCTGCAGGACCGCGTGCGCGTCGCGGCGCTGGTGCACGATGTCGGCAAGCTCGCGCTGCCCGCCGAGGTGCTGGCCAAGCCGGGGCGGCTGACGCCGATGGAAATGGAGATCGTCAAGACGCACAGCCGCCAGGGCAGCGAGATCCTGCGCAAGAGCCATTTCTCCTGGCCGCTGGCGGACATCGTGCTGCAGCACCATGAGCGGCTGGACGGCTCGGGCTACCCGGACGGGCTGCGCGGCGACGCCATCATGCTGGAGGCGCGGATCATCGCGGTGGCGGACGTGGTCGAGGCCATGGGCAGCCATCGGCCCCACCGGCCGCCGCGGGCCCTGGAGGACGCGCTGGCGGAGATCGCTTCCGGCGCCGGGACGCGGTATGACCCGGCGGTGGTGGCCGCCTGTCTCCGCCTGTTCCGCGAACAGGGTTACACGCTGTCCTGAGCCGCCGGCGCCGGGCGCGCCCCGCCCATCAGCAGCCGGTACAGCGCCGGGATCACCACCAGCGTCAGCAGCGTGGAAGCCAGCAGGCCGGAAATGATCGCCCAGGCCAGCGGCGGCCACAGCGTGGACTGGGTCAGTGTCAGGGGCAGCAGGCCGGCGATGGTGGTTGCGGTCGTCATCAGGATCGGCCGCGTGCGCCGGGCCACCGCGGCGACGATCGCCTCGGCCCGGTCCGCGTATTCCCGCTCGAGGCGCCGCACCAGGTCGATCAGCACGATGGCGTTGTTCACCACGATGCCGACCAGCGCCACCATGCCGAGCATGGCCGTGAAGCTGAACGGCTGGCCCGTCAGCAGCAGCCCCGGCGTGACGCCCACCACCGCCAGCGGCACGGTCACCAGCACGATGGCCATCAGGCGGAAGGAGTTGAACTGGTAGAGCAGGAAGGCGAGCAGCATCAGCACGCCGATCGGCAGCGTCTGGAACAGTGCTGAATTGGCCTCGCCGGCTTCCTCCGCGGCGCCCCCGAACACCAGGCGGACCTCCGGCGGCAGGCCGAGCGCCTCGAGTCGCGGCGACAACAGCGAGATCACCTCGTCGTAGGTGTAGCCGTCGGCGGTTTCCGCCAGCACCGAGGTCATGCGGCGCAGGTCCCACTGGCGAATCACCGCCGGCTTCCATTCCAGGCTGGTCCGGGTCACCTGCCCCAGCGGCACGGTGCCGCCGTCCGGCAGCACCAGCGGCAGGCCGGCCAGCCCTTCGAGCGGGAAATTGCGGCCCTCGGGCGCGCGGATGATCATCGGCAGCGGTTCCCGCTGCACCCGCCAGGTCGAGAACTCGCGGCCCAGCGTGGCGGTGGCCAGGGCTGCCGCCACGTCGGTGCGGGACAGGCCGAGGCGGGCGGCCGCGGCATCGTCGATATCGAGCCGGAGGGTGGCCAGCCCGGTGCCGAGCGTGTGCCGCACGTCGATGGCGCCGGGTGTTTCCCTCAACTGGCGCATCACCTTTTCGGTGGCCTCCACCAGCTGGGCGGGCTCTTCGGCGAAGACCCGGATTTCAACCGGGGCATCCACCGGCGGGCCCTGGCCCAGCCGGCTGGCCGTCACATGCGCGTCCGGCACGCGGGCCCGGGCGTAGCTCCGCACCCAGTGCATCAGCGCCGGGAGGTCTTCGTCGCTGCCGGTGATCGCCACGATCCGGCCGAGGTGCGGCGAGTTCGGGATCTTCATCAGGTTGTAGTAGAAGCGCGGACCGCTGGAGCCGGCGAAGACGTGGGCGTCGCTGACCTCCGGGCGGCGCGCCAGTTCGTCGGCCATGAGGTTGGCCTGCAGCGCCGTGTACTCCAGTTCGGTCCCCTCGGGGAAGCGCAGGTCGATGATGAGCTGGTTGCGGTCGGTGCTGGGAAAGAAGTCGCGCTGCAGCTGGTCGCTGAGCAACACGCCCCCGGCCACCAGGAGCGCCGCGATGGCGAGCGTCCAGCCGGGCCGGCGCACCGCCACGCGGCCGAGGAAGGCGCCGAGCGCCTGGGTGCGCAGCCCGGAGCCGCCACTGCGCGGCTGGAGGATGACCGTCGCCATGACCGGCGTGGCGAACACGGCGTAGAGGTAGCTCACCACGAGGGTCAGCATCACCAGGATCGGGATGCCGCGCGTGAAGTCGGCGGTATTGCCCTGCGAGAGCAGCAGGGGCATGAAGGCCGCAAGGGTGGTGCCGGTGGCGGCGGCCAGCGGTCCGGCCAGTTCCCGCACCGAGAGCATCGCCGCCTCGCGCTTGCCGCGGCCCTGGTCGAGGTGCCACTGCAGGTTCTCGACCATGACGATGGCGTTGTCGACCAGCATGCCGAGGGCGATGACCAGCCCGGCCACGGCGATCTGGTGCATCACGCCGCCGCCCATGGCGTAGATCGCCAGCGAGGACAAGGTCACCAGCGGCAGCACGGCGGCCACTGTCAGGCCCAGCCTCGGGCCCATGAACAGCAGCAGCACCAGGATCACGACCGCCATGCCGAGCAGCAGCGAGCGGGCCAGCTCGGCCAGCCGGTCCTCGACCCACCGCGGCTGGTAGAACATTTCGTGGATTTCCAGCGGGGCGTAACCGGGCCGCACCTCGTCCACCACCGCGCGCACGCGTTCGCCGAAGCGCACGGCATTGAGGCGGTTCTCCGGGATCACGATGCCGAGCCCGACCGCGGGCCGGCCGTTGAACCACATCCGCTCGGTCGGAGGATCGTCGGGCTCAAGATACAGCGCCGCCACGTCGCCCAGCGGCACGAGGTCGCCGGAGGGCAGCCGGACCGGCGTCCCCGCGAGTTCTTCCAGGCTGGCGAAATCGGCGCGCGGCCGCAGCACCACCGAGCGCCCGTCCCGGCTCAGCAGGCCGCCGGGCATGGTGACGTTGCGCGCGGCCAGCTGGGTGCCGAGGGTCCCGGCATCCAGCCCCCGGGTTTCCGCGGCCGCCGGGTCGATGCTGACGACCAGTTGCTCGCCGGGATCGGCCAGCAGCTCGATACGCGCGATGTCGGGCACGCGAAAGAGGTCCCGCCGCAGCGCGCGCGCCGCCTCGGTGAGCGCCATGAGGTCGTCGCTGCCGGTCACGACCAGCACGATGCCCTCGGTGTCCATCATGCGGTCGAACAGCTCCGGCCGGCCGGCGCCTGGCGGGAAGTCGCGCTCGGCCCGCTCGATGGCGACGCGGACCCGCTGCCAGACCTCCTCGGTGTCGTAGACATGGTCGTGCATGCCGACCACGATCTGGGCGAAGCCGAGCCGCGCGATCCCGCGCAGCTCGTTGACCTCGTCGACCTGCGCGATCTCTTCCTGCAGCGGGTTGAGCAGCAGGCGCTCGACCTGCTCGGCGTCGGCACCCGGCCAGCTGACGTGCACCTGGCCGAAGCGATAGGGAAAGAATGGATCCTCCTGGCGGTTCATGCCCAGCCAGGACGCCAGCCCGATCAGGGAGAGCGTGAGCACGAGGGCGAGGACCAGCCGCCGCCGCTCGATGCTGGCGATGATCAGGTTCAGGGCAGGACCCTCAGCCGGTCACCATCGAGGAGGTGGTGATGGCCGGCGACGACCACCTGGTCGCCGGCCGCCAGCGCGCCCCGCACTTCGACCCGGTTGCCCAGCGGCCTGCCGACCTCCACCTGTGTCTGCTGCGCGCGGCCGTCCACCACCTTGTAGACGCGCGTACGGCCGGTGCCGGGATCCACCACTGCGGCGAGCGGCACGGCGAGGGCTTCGACCGGACCCTGCGCCACGGTCACCTGGACCGACAGGCCGGGCTGCCAGCCTGCCGCCGCAATTGCCGGTTCTGCCAGTTCGACGATGGCGGGCGCCAGCCGGCCGGCGCGAGCGACTCCGAACTCCCGGATCACGCCCGGCAGGACCTGGCCGGACGCCAGGCTGCGAACCTCCACCGGCAGGCCGGTACTCAGCCGCCCGGACAGCCCTTCCGGCAGGCTGATTTCGATTTCCAGTGCGCCGGTGCCGGACAGGACCAGCACCGGCTGGCCCGCCGCAACGAAATCCCCGGGTTCGGCCAGCAGGTCGCCGACCACGGCGTCGAAGGGCGCGCGCAGGGTCGCCTCGGCCACCTGTTCGCGCGCTTCCGCTGCCCCCGCCACCGCCTGCTCGCGTGCCGCGCGGGTAGCGTTGCGCGCGGCCAGTGCCCGGTCCAGCTCGTCGGTCGGCACGAGGCCGCGCTGGTGGAGCTTCACGGCGCGCTCGTAGTCCGCCTCCAGTTGCACCAGCCGTTCGTCCAGCTCGCGGACCCGGGCGCGGGCCGCGTCCAGGGTGGGGGCCAGCGCCGGGTTGGCGAGGATCGCCAGCGCCTGGCCGGCTGCCACCTGGTCGCCGCGCGCCACCAGGCGCTCGGCCAGGTAGCCGGGTTGCAGGAAGGCAGGCTGGGCGCGTCGCTTGGCGCGCAACATGCCGGGAAGCCGCAGGCTCTGTTCGTCACGGACCAGTTCGACCGCGGCGACGCGCACCGGGCTCAGGTGTGCGCCGGGCTCTTCGGGCGCGGGCTGCCCGTTGTCGCCATTGCAGCCCGCCGCCAGGGCGGCAAGCACCAGCAGGGCCGGCGTCGCCCACCAGCCGCGGGACGGAACCCTCGCGTTCATGAGCCCTCCTTCCCGTCGCGCGGCAGCAGGCCCCCCATGACGATCTTCAGGAAGTCGTCGAGGAATTCCTCGTCGTCGCCTACGCCGGGCCAGTGCGCATGGTGCGCCCGGGCCTGGAACCAGTGGGTGCAGCAGCCGACGAACAGGGTCACGACGTTGGCCGGGTTGACGTCGGCCCGGAGCAGGCCACGGCCCTGGGCCTGGCGAATCCGCTCGGCGCCCAGGCGGACCAGCTCGGCGTCCAGCTTGCCGCAGCTCTGGTCCGCGTCCAGGTGGGTCCAGGCAAACAATCGCGCCACTTCCGGGTGTTCCTGGAGAAAACGGAAGTAGCGCTCAATGGAGTCGTGCAGGAGCTGCGGGCCCGGCTCCTCGGCGGCCTCCAGCTCGGCGACCTGGCCCTTGGCGTAGGCCTCGATGGCGCGCTCCTTCACCAGCTCCCACAGCGCTTCCTTGCTGCCGAAATGGTGATGGATCAGGCTCTTGGTGACACCGGACTCTTCCGCCAGGTCCCGCATGCTGACGGCGGCGAAACCCTTGTCGACGAAGAGCTTGTACGCGGCGTCGAGGATGCGTTCCCGGGTCTGGTCTGGGTCCCGGGTACCCGTGGGGCTGTTCATGGTTCGAACAATAGTATTAACTGGCCGACCGGTCAATAAGGGCACCCGGAAAAACCCCGGGGGCCGGATGCGCGCCCCCGGGGTCCCGTGTCAGTCGCGGGCGCTGAAGTCCTGGGCGAAGGGATTGCCCTCCGCCGGCGCGATGCGGATGAAACCATGGCCAGCCACCAGGTGGCAGGCATTACAGGATTTCAGCAGCTTGGCAAAGCGGGCATCGCTGGTTTCCCAGTCCCCCGCCTTGATCGACGCTTCCAGCGCTTCCACCGCGGGCAGCAGCATCTCGCGGGTCAGTGCCCCGACCGGGTAACCGTCGTATTCCTCGATCCCGATGGCGATCGCCACGGTGGTTTCCTCGAGCTCGTGGACGTAGAAATACGCCAGCTCGCGATTGCGCGCGGCCACCGAGAGCTGCAGCTTGTGGGCGTGGGTCTGGAGGGCATGCATCAGCGCGGCCAGGCCTTCCGGCCCGTCGCCGCGCACGGGTCCGGCGGCGAGGAGGGTGATGGCGACGAACACCCACGAGATGCGGAACAAAGCGGCCTGCATGGAGCTCTCCTCGGACGGAACCCGGACCCGGGGTCCGGTCTAACTGAGAATCATTTAGGGCAATTACTTATCCACTCGGCTGCTGCGCCGCACCTATACTGGAACCAGTTCGCGGGGGCGGCGGCAGCGCCGGAAGACCCCAAAGGTTAACGACAGGAATTCATCATGACCAGCGCCAATGAATTCATCCTCAGCGACCTGCCGGATGGATTCCGCGGCATCGTTGCCCGCGTCACCGGCGGCCGCGACCTCGCGGCGCGCCTCGCGGCCATGGGGCTGACGGCCGGGACCCAGATCGTCGTGCTGCAGAATCGCGGCTTCGGCCCGATGCTCGCCTGCGTGCGGGACACGCGTATCGCCCTCGGGCGCAGCCAGGCCGGGCTGGTGACCGTGTATGAGTGCCCGACCGCAGCCAATTGAGCTCGGTGCCGGCCCCGCCGCGAGCGCCGTGCCGCGCCCGCTGGTCATCGGCCTCGCCGGGCAGCCGAACGTCGGCAAGTCCACGGTCTTCAGCATCCTGACCGGGCTCACGGCCGAGGTCGGCAACTGGCCCGGGCGCACCATCGAGCGGCGGGAAGGCTCGGCCCGCATCGGCGGGCGCGAGTTTCACGTGGTCGATCTCCCCGGGACCTACAGCCTGACCTCCAACTCGGAGGAGGAGCGGATCGCGCGCGAGTTCATACTCCGCGAGCGGCCCGACGTCATCATCATGCTGGCGGACGCGGCGGCGCTGGAGCGCAACCTCTACCTGCTCGCCGAGCTGCTCCTGCTGCCCATCCCCGTAGTGCTGGGCGTCAACATGGTGGATGTCGCGCGGCGCGAGGGCGTGGAGTTCGATGCCCACGTGCTGGAGGCCGCGCTGGGGCTGCCGGTGGTGCCGATGGTGGCCAGCCGCAACGAGGGCGTTGCCGAGCTGTTGCAGGCTGCGGCGGCGGTGGCCGACGGCCAGCGCGACTATGCGCCCGACCGGCCCGAGATTGCCGCGGCCCACCGGGAGGTTTACGAGGAGGTCTGTACGCTGGTGGCGGGCGCAGTGCCCGAGGGCGTGCCCGACAGCTGGGTGGCGCTCAAGCTGCTGGAGGGCGACCGGGAAGTCACGGAGCGCGCCGCTGAATGGCTGGCGCCGGAGCCGCGGGCGCGCGTGCAGGCGCTGCTGCGCGAGCACGAGGACGCAGTGCTCGACGTGGCCGGCGCGCGTTACGAGTGGATCGGCCGCATGGTGCGCGCCGCGGTGCGGCGGCCGAAGCTCGGCCAGGTCAGTTTCACCGACCGGTTCGACCGGATCGCCACCCATCCCGGCTGGGGCCTGGCGCTCCTGCTCGGCGTCTTCGCCCTGGTGTTCTGGGTGACCTTCTCGGTCGCCGGGCCCGTGCAGGGCTGGCTCGAGGAAGGCGTGGTGGCGCGCGTTGCGACAGGGCTCGGCGCCCTGCTGGGCGGCGCGCCGGCCTGGGTCCAGGGGCTGGTGATCGACGGCCTGCTGGCCGGCGCGGGCATCGTGGTGACCTTCGTGCCGATCCTGTTCGTGTTCTATCTCGCGCTGGGGTTCCTCGAGGACACCGGCTACCAGAGCCGCATGGCCTACGTGATGGACCGCTTCATGCACGGCATCGGCCTGCACGGCAAGAGCTTCCTGCCGCTTTTCCTCGGCTTCGGCTGCAACGTCCCCGCGGTGATGGGGAGCCGGGTGATCGAGTCCCGCCCGGCACGGCTGCTCACCATCATGCTGGCGCCCTTCGTTCCCTGCAGTGCGCGCCTCCTGGTGCTGGCCTTCCTGGTACCGCTGTTCTTCCCGGCCTTCCCCACGCTGGTTGCCTGGAGCCTGGTGGTCGCCAACCTGCTGGTGCTGGTGCTGATCGGCGTGCTGCTGGACCGCTTCGTGTTCCGGCGCGAGCGGCTGGCCTTCGTGATGGAGATGCCGCTCTACCACCTGCCGAACCCGCGCACCATCCTGGTCTACGCGGCCACCAACGTGTGGACCTTCATCAAGCGCGCCGCCACCATCATCGTGGTGGTGTCGATGGTCATCTGGGTGCTGGTGTCGTATCCGGGCGCCGGCGTGGACGACAGCTACCTCGCCATGTTCGGCCGGTCGCTGGAGCCGGTCGGCAGCCTGCTCGGCCTCGACTGGCGGCTGATCGTCGCCACGCTGTCGTCCTTCGTGGCCAAGGAGAACTCCATCGCCGCGCTGGGCATCATCTTCGGCAGCGAGGGCGAGAGCCTGGGCCAGACGCTGGCCATGGTCATCACGCCGGCAGCGGCGCTGTCCTTCCTGGTGGTGAACATGCTCTTCGTGCCCTGTGTGGCGACCGTGGCGGCGATCCGGGCCGAGACCCGGAGCTGGGGCTGGACGTTGGCGAGCGCCGGCCTGATGCTGGCGTCCGCGCTGCTGTTCGGGCTGCTGGTCTACCGGCTGGCGCTGCTGTTCGGCCTGGGAGGCGCAGGTGCTTAAGCAGGTGCTGGTCACCATCGCGTCAGGCCGCGTCGGCAACACCCAGGAGCTGGCCGCAGCCCTCGGCACTTCGCCCGCCATGGTCGAGGCGATGGTGGGGGAGCTGGAGCAGCGCGGGCTGCTGGAGCGCGTCGGCGATTGCGGCGATGCCTGCGCGGGCTGCCCGGTCGAGAGCGCCTGCGGGCCGGCAGTGCGAGGCAGCGCATGGATGCTGACAGCGGCGGGGCGCCGCTACGCGGCCCACTGATGCGCGTTCACTGGCTGGCGCTGCTGTGCTGGGTTATGCCGACGCTGGCCGTCGTCATCACCTACACGATTTCCGCCGCCACCGGCCAGGTCCCGACCTGTTTCCCCTTCCTCGAAGGCTGCACCTCGATCAGCGGCGCGGCGCGGCGCGATCCCTCGATCCACGTGTTCCGCGGCATGATGCTGCCCACGGCCACCGTGATCGCCGCCTACTGGATCCTGGTACGCCACTGGCTGGGACACCTCGGCGACCGCGGGCGCGGCCGCGACTGGATCACAGGCCTCGGCGTCATCGGCGCGCTATTCCTCGTTTTCTACGTGGTCTTCCTCGGCACCGAAGGCGACGCCTATGAGTTCATGCGCCGCTACGGCGTCACCGTGTACTTCGCGTTCACGGCGCTGGCACAGCTGCTCCTGGCCTATCGCCTGCGGCGCCTGCCAGCCGGCCTGGAGGCCGCGGTCGGCACCGGGCTGGTACGAGCCAAGGTCGGGTTCTGCGGCGCCATGCTGCTGTTCGGCCTGGTCAACGTGCCGGCGAAGAACTTTTTCCCGGAGTGGCCGGTGGACAACATGGTGGCCTGGAATTTCGCCCTGCTGATGCACGGCTATTTCGGGCTTACCGCTGTCGCCTGGCGGCGGGCCGGCTATCGCCTCACGGCAGCCTTCGCAGCAGGCCGCTGAGCTCGGGGTCGTCGCTGGTGTCCACCGCGACGGCATATTGCCGCTCCAGCGGTCCGGACTCCGGCGGGCGCGCGAGCTGCGCCTCCAGCACGTCGAGCCCGGCGTCGGATGGATCACCGCTGCGGTTCGCCACGCGCGCCCGCAACAGCGCGGCCGGCGCTTCGCAGCGCAGGACCGCAGGCCGGGCGCCCGCGTCCAGGCCAAGCTGCAGGAAGGCTTCGCGCCGGCTGCTCTCGAGGAAAGCCGCGTCCACCACCATGCTCCAGCCGGCGCCCAGCCCGAGCCGGGCGATCTCGGCCAGACGCGCATAGGTCCGCTCGCTCGCGGCGGCGTCGTACAGGCCATGGCCCACCGCCGCCGCTGCCGGGCGGGCCGGGTCGATGCCGTGCAGGCGCTTGCGTTCCACGTCGGAGCGCACCATCACGGCGGGCAGCTCCGGGGCCAGGCGCTGCGCCAGGCGGCTCTTGCCGGAACCGGAATAGCCGGACATCAGCAGCAGGCGAGGCGGCGCGGGCGCAGCGTGGGCCGCGGCCAGCTCGACGTGCCGCGCCAGTTCGCGCGCCAGCGCGGCGGCTTCGTCCGCCTCGAGCGTCCCCTGCGAATGCCGGATGGCCGCGATCTTCGCTCTTACCAGGTGGCGGTACACCAGGTACCAGCGCAACACGCGCAAGCCTTCGTAGTCGCCGCTCGCCTGCAGCCAGGCGTTGTACCAGCGCCAGCCGAGCGCCGCGTACCCGCGCGACTCGAGGTCCATGAGCAGGAACGCGACCTCGCTCTGCAGGTCGATCCAGCGCAGCGCCGGGTCGAACTCGATGCCGTCGAAGGCCACGATCCGGTCGGCCAGCATGACCAGGTTGCCGAGGTGGAGATCGCCATGCCCCTCGCGCACGCGGCCGGTCGCCAGCCGCGCGTCGAACACGGGCGCCAGTTCGTCCGCCGCGTTCCGCGTCCAGGTCGCAAGCGCGTCCAGGCGCGCGGTGGTCCCGCTATCCAGCGGCGCATCGCGGAGCATGTCGAAATTCGCCAGCGCCGGCCGCACGACCTGGGCGGCACTGCCCAGTGCCTGGTCGGTGCCGGCCGGGGGCAGGCCCTGCTGGAACCCGGCCAGCGCGCGGGCGAAGCGCTCCAGCGCAGCGGCCGGCAACCGGCCGGCCTCGAGCCGGCGATCGAGCCGGGCCGCGGCCGGGAAACGGCGCATGCGCACGGCGGGCTCGGCGCCTTCGCGCCACGGCCCGACGCGCCAGCCGGCCGGGGTCCGGGTTGCGCCGGCGAGGTCGAGGTAGATCTCCGGCGCCAGCCGCCCGTTAAGCCGCAGTTCCTCGCGGCAGAAATGCAGCCGCCGCGCCGGCTCGCGGAAGTCCAGGAAGCCCAGGTCGAGGGGCTTCTTGAACTTGTAGGCATAGTCGCCGGCGAGGAAGACCCAGGAAATGTGCGTTTCCGCCAGCTCGACCTCGGTGACGGCACCGGGGTAGGCCTGCGGTGCCCGCAGGCCGCGCACCATGTCGGGCTCAGTAGTGATAACGCACCCGCAGCCAGGCGTTGCTGTTGTCCTCCAGCTGGCCGAAGAAGGTGTGCTCCTCGCTGCCGCCGAAGACGTTGAAGCCGCCGGTGAACAGCCACCGGTCGTCGCGGCGCCAGGCGACCGAAGGCCGCAGGTAGTAGTCGCTCTCGGTCGGCGAGGCGAAGACGAACAACGAGCTCGTCAGCTTCTCCTGCAGCGCGCGGTGCGTGAGGCGCAGGGTCACCACCGTCCGCCACCGCTCGCGCTCCCGGGCCGGATCGGGCGAGTTGGCCAGCAGCCGGTCGTGGTGCTGGATCCGCTCGACGTAGAACTGGGTTCCGGCGGTGAGATTGCGCACCAGTTCCTGCTCGTAGCCGGCCAGCAGGCGCAGCTCCGAGTTGGGCGTCGCCGGGTCGGTGCCGTCGCGGTCGTCGCGGGAGTCGTACCAGGCGAATTCAGCGTTGAACAGGCCGCGATACAGGGGCCGGCGCACGCTGGCGCCGAAGGTGCGCAGCCGGGGGAAGCGGGGCAGGCCCTGGGCGTCCAGGCCGACCGGCTGCTTCCAGCGCCCGGTGTAGCCATAGGCGGCATATTCGATCGGCCCCACGGTGCGGAACAGCCGCAGCGCCAGCTCATAGGTGTCGGGGGTGTCGGCGCGCCGGGGCGGCTGGGGCGCTACGACCGCGCCGGCCGCGGGGTTCCAGAAGGCGAAGCGCTCGCCGTAAAGGTAACCGTCCGGTTCGAAGCGCGGCATCCAGGCCAGGTCGAGGTTCACCAGGTCGGTAAACACGCTGACCCGCGCTGCATCCGACGGCAGCTTGAGGTAGTCCTCGTCGCGGCCGGCGAAGAAGGAGATGAAGTCCTTCGGGAACAGGTCATTGAGGAACAGCAGGTCGCCGGTGCCCCAGGTGAGCACCTGGCGGCCGACCTTGGCGTCCACGCTCGCCAGCGGGCGGAAGGCTACCGACAGCTCGCGCAACTCGGTCTCGAGCGAATCGATGACCTCGTCCCACACCAGGTCGCCCTTGAACTCGACCTGGAAGTCGGCATGGTCGTAGCGCGTCTCGGCACGCACGCGCAGCTCGCCCAGCGTAAGGCGGTCCAGCCCGGCGACGTCGCTGTTGCGCGCGCCGAGGCCGCCTTCGACGAACCCCGTCCAGCGCAGGCCCTGGTCCTCGGTGGCCCAGGGATCGTCCCACTCCTCGTCGAAGCCGGCGAAGGGGTCGTCCTCCGGCGGCGTCTGCGCCTGGGCCCAGGACGCCCCGGGGCCGGCCGCCAGGCCCAGCAGCACCAGCGCGATGACGCGGCGCGACCCGGCCATCGCCTATTCCCCGCTGCGCCGCAGCCAGTCCACCGGCGGACTACGCAGGTAGCGCTCCGAGAAGATGTCGGCCGGCAGCCCTACGTCGTACTCGATGTAGCGGAACTCCATCAGCGTATTGCCGCCGTCGAGGGGCGCCGACATCCGGGAGCGCGTGACCGTCGGGTAGCCGCCGATCTCCTCCACGGCCAGCACCTCCATCAGGCGGTAGACCCGGTCACGGTCGTCGTAATACTCGGTCCGCATCGGCAGGAAGGTGTTGCGATCGATGCGCGTCACGTAGCGGTCGAACTCCACCGCGCCCGGGTCCTTCGGCCGGCTCTCCAGCACGTAGTGCTCGGCGGTGGTTTCGACCAGCGTATGCTCGTCCGCTTCCGGGTGGCGGCCGGAGACGTCCTCGTAGAAGAAGTTCGAGCCGACGAAGCTGGTGCGCTTGTCGCCCGCGCTGATCCGCCGCACCAGGTCGAGGCCCGGCAGGTAGAGCCAGCGGTCGTCGTCGCGATCGACGTGCTTGGCCACCAGGAACACGGTGCCGCGCACGTCCGAGGGCCGCGAGAAGAACACCATGAAGTCCTGGTCGCCGCCGTCGGCATGGTCGCGGCGGAGAATGGTGAACTGGCGCAGCTGGCGCCGTCCCTGGGCGTCCTCGATCGCCATGCGGGCTTCGCTGCGGCCGTCGTCGCCGTTGTAGTAGGAGGCGAGATTCGCGCGCGCGACGATCTCCTTGGCGTCGGTCAGCGGCTCCGCGCGTGCGCCCGGCGACAGGGCCAGGGCGAAGATCGAAAGGCCGATGAGCTGCAGGTATTTCATCTGGGTTTCTCCTTGCGCCGGCATCAGGCGGCGCGCTTGCGGTCGGCGAGGAACGGCTGCATCGCCGCCGGCAGCAGCACCAGCGTGACGAGCGCCGATACCGCCATGATCGAGGCCAGGAAGACGCCGACCGTGATATAGGGTACCAACGGCGCGAGCAGCAGCGGGGTGAAGCCGACCGCGATGACGATGGCGTTGCGGCTGATGGCGCGGGCGGGTTCCTCGAACACTGCCGCCATGGCGGCCCGGAAGTCGCCGAGTTCCGCCAGTGCCTCGCGCGACCGCTCGATGAAGTGAATGGCAAAGTCGATCGACAGGCCCAGCGTGAGCGCCGAGAGCACCGCGATGGGCATGTCGTAGTCCTTGCCGATCCAGCCGATCAGGCCGTAGATGAAGGTGATGGTGATGGTCAGCGGCAACATCGCCAGCAGGCCGTAGCCGAAGGACCGGAACAGGATGGTCATCATGATCAGGACGGCCAGGAAGGCGCTGGCCAGGCTGCCGACCATGCCCTTCACCATGGCCTCCTGCCAGACGACGTTGAGGTAGGTCTTGCCCGCCCACTGCAGGTCCATGCCGGCGGGCAGCGGGTGCTGTTCCAGGTAGGCGTCGACGTGCTCGATGACGGCGGTCATGTCCTGGTTGTCGCCGCTCGGGAGCTGCAGCCAGACCACGGCCCGGCTGAAGTCCGGGGTCACCATGTGCCAGAGATCCTGCGGGCGATGCGAGGACTGGAACTGCAGCAGTGCCTGGGCGACGCCGGCACTGCGCTCGGGGATCCGGTAGTCCTCCGGCGCGCCGCTGCGCAGCTCGCGGTTCACGGTCTTCACCAGGTCGGGCAAGCCGTTGCTCTTGCCCGCCAGGCCGCTGGCCTCCAGGTCGGCCTGCAGCGCCGCGATCCAGCGCAGCACCTCGGGCTGCTGGAAGTACTTCGCCTCGCTGGCCACCGACTCGACCGCGCGCAACAGCGCTTCCAGCGCCTCCGCCGCTGCGCCGTCCGCGTCGAACAGGCGGTCTTCCAGGGCCGAGATCAGGCCGGTCAGCCGCTCGCCGCCCAGGGTCTCGTCCGTGGCCGGCGCCAGCTCGCCCCAGAACTCGCGCACGCCGGCCGGTGCCGCCGCCAGCGCCGGCTGGACGCGTTCCGCCAGCAGGGCCCCGTCGGGACGGTCGACATGGTCCAGCACTATCCAGGCGTCGTAGGTGCCGGCGAAATGGCGATTGAGCACCTCGTCCGCGACGCGGATCCGGTGGTCGGACTTGAACCAGCGGGTCGGGTTGTCGTTGATCTGGATCTGGGTGATGCCGGCCACGCTGAGCGCGAATACGACGGCGAAGCCCAGCAGCACCAGCTTGCCGTGCCGCAGGGCGCCGCGACCGGTGCTGCGCAGAAGCCGCGCCAGCAGCGAGTCGCCTTCGCCGCTATGGATCGCCGCCTGCATCCTGGCCAGCTTCTCCGGCTTCATGCGGGAGATCCAGGCGGGGATGAAGACGATGGTCAGCAGGAAGGCGAGCATGATGCCGAAGGCCACGTAGGCGCCGAAGACCTGCACCGGGGGGATGGGCGTCAGGGCGAGCGAGGCGAAACCGACGGAGGAGGTGACGGAGGTAAAGAGCATGGGCCTGAACAGGTGCCCGACCACCTCGCGGATGGTCTCGTTCCGATCGCGGCCTGGCCGGTAGCGATCCGCGAACTCGGACATGATGTGCACCGAGTCCACCACGGCGATGGGCATCAGGAAGATGGGAATCATGGAACTCATGATGTGGACCGTGAAGCCCATGCCGATCAGCAGGCCCATGGTGGCGATCACGGTCACCATCGCTACGATCATCGGCGCCACGATCAGTGGGATGCTGCGGAAGAAGAACCACAGCAGCAGGAAGATCGCGAGGCCGGCCAGCGGGGCCGAGATGCCCATCTGCACGAACATCTCGTAGCCGAAGGTGTCTTCCGCCACCGGCAGGCCGGTGACGTGCCATTCCCCCGGGGCGCCGTACTCGGCCGAGGCGGCCGCCGTGATGGCGGCGATTTCCCGCGCCAGCCGGTGGCTCTCGTCCTTGTCGCGGATCGGCACGTAGATGGCGGCCGCCTTGCCGTCGCCCGAGGCGAGGGTGTCCTTGAGCAGGGGCAGCCGCTCGACGGCTTCCCTGATCGCCAGCGCCTCCTCGCGGCTCGCGGGCGGTTCCGGCATGAGCCACTCGAAGCGCACGGTGCCGGGCCCGGCCTGGTCGATGTTGTCGGCCACCGGGAGCGCCATCAGGTCGCGCGCGACGACGCCCTCAAGCTCGATGATCTCCTCGGTGGCGCGGTGGAGCGCGCCGAGCGAGGCCGGGTTGTAGATGCCGTCCGCATGATCGGTGGCCACCAGCCCGACCACGATCGCGTCGTGCAGGGCCATCTCTTCCTTGACCTCGTTGTGGAACACCCGGTCGGCCTGGGTTTCGGGCAGCATGTTCTCCGGATCGGTGTCCACCTGGATCCGGGGGATCTGCAGCCCTAGTACCAGCGCGAGCAGCAGCGTCACGAGGTACACCGTGCGCGGACGTTGCAGGGCGAATTCCAACAGGGCCTGTTTCACGGATGGATCTCCATCTGGCGGGGGCGCGTCCGGCGGGACCGCCCTGATGATGGCGAATATTAGTTTAGGGATTGCTAATATTCAAGCCCGTGGCCATGTCCTTTATCGCCCGCATGGACGCCGGCGGCATTGACCTGTATCAGCCGTCGTTGCGCTGGCGGGGGCCACTCTGGAAGGATAGCCCTTCTGGGCTCATCCAGCCGGAGCCTGCCCGAGGGAGAGCGAGATGAACGAACGCGACCTGGAGACCGCCGTGCTCAGGGCCCTGGCCCAGGCGGCGGGCGAGATCGGCGACCGCCCGATCGAGCCCGAGGTGCCGCTGGCCGAGCAGTTCGACCTGGACCACGAGAAGTTCTACCGGGCCCTGGCCCGGGAGACCGGGCTGGATATCCCCGCCGGCGACCGGGAGCGGCTGGCCACGCTCTCCGGCTGCCTGGATTACCTTGCCGGCGGACCGGACGATTGACGACGGCGGTCGGTGTCGCGGGCCCGTCGGAGATCGCCGTCCGCGCGGGGGCCGAGGTCACGGAAGCGGGCGGTAACGCGGTCGACGCGGCGATCGCCACCACGCTGGCCGCGATGGCCACGGAAGTCGGGATCGTCGGCCTGGACGCCGGCGCCTTCATCACCATCTGGCGTCCCGGCGAGCCACCCTGCGTGATCGACGGCGGGATCGGGATGCCCGGCCTCGGCCGCGACGCCGCGCGTTTCGGCGCGGCCGGCCGGCCGGTGGCGCTGGATTACGGCGGCGGGATGCAGACCATTGTCGGCCACGGCGCAGTCGGCGTGGGTGGTGCGGTCGCTGCCTTGGGCGAGGCCTCGCGCGGTTGGGGCCGGCTGGCATGGCCCGATCTCGTTGCGCCGGCGGCGGCTCGAGCCCGCGCGGGCTTCCCGCTGGGCGCGGCGTCCAGCACATGGCTCCAGTACAGCCACCGCGAGATCTTCGGCTGGCAGCCGGAGAGCGCCGCCGTCCTCCACGACCGGCATGGCGAGTTGCTTCCCCCGGGCGCCACGCTGCATGTGCCGGGCCTGCCGGCGACACTCGCCACGCTCGCGCAGGACGGCCCGGAGAGTTTTTACACGGGGCGCCTCGGCGCGGCCATCGCCGGCTGCGTGGACACAGGCGGCGGATTGATGAGCCTGGCGGACCGGCAGGCTTACCGGGCCGTGCGGCGCGAACCCCTGCACTGCGTCATCGACGACTGGGAAGTGGCGGTTCCGCCGCCGCCGGCCATCGGCGGGGCAGCGCTCGCGGCGATGCTGCTGCGCATGGGACCGGTGCCGGTGGCCGGCTGGGATGCGTCGGCGGTCGGCAGGCTGGCTGCTGTCCAGCGGGAAGTCTTCGCCCGCCTGCGTGACCTCGCCGGGCACGACGGCCCGGCGGCGGACGTGTTCTTGGCGGCGCTGCTGGACTGGGCGCGGGACGGGGCGGCCGGCGTCACCGGCCGCGCGTCGCCCTCGACGGTGCATGTTTCCGCGCTGGACGCGGCTGGACTCGCCTGTGCCGTCACGGCCTCGTCCGGGTACGGCTCCGGCGTGCTGGTGCCCGGCACCGGCATCTGGCTCAACAACTGCCTCGGCGAGCTGGAGCTCAACCCGCAGGGTTTCCATGCCCTGGCGCCTGGCACACGCATGGGTTCGAACATGTCGCCGGTCGTCGCCTGCGGTCCCGGCGGCGCGATGCTGTCGCTGGGCAGCCCCGGCGCCGAGCGGATCACGACGGCGCTGCTGCAGGTGCTGCTGAATTTCATGCGGGTCGGCCACAGCCTGGAGGAGGCGCTGGCCGCGCCCCGGCTCCACGTGGAGCGTGCGGCGGCTGGCTGGCAGGCGGCGGTCGAGCCGGGACTGCCGCTGGAGGGCATCGCCCTGCCGGTACGAGCCTTCGAGGCGCTGTCGATGTTCTTCGGCGGCGCCGGCGCGGTGCTGCGCCAACCCGATGGCGAACTGGTGGCCGCGGCCGATCCGCGGCGGCAGGGCGCGGCCCTCGTGGCGCCGGCCGGCTGAGCCTGCCGGCGCGCCCTCAGCTGCCGAAGCCGAGCGCGACCTGCGCCAGCAGGGCGCCGAGCAGGGCGCCCGCCGCCACGTCGCTGGGGTAGTGCAGGCCGAGGACGACCCGCGACATCGCCACCAGCACCGCGAACGGCACCAGCAGCCAGCCGAGCTCGGGAAAGCTGCTGGTGGCTACCAGGGTGAAGGAGACCGCGTGCAGCGTGTGCCCGGAAGGGAAGCTGTAGCGGTCGAGCGCCCGGGCGCCGGCGCGGATGTGCGGATGCAGGTTGCAGGGCCGCTCCCGTACCAGCCGCTCCTTGAGTATCCGGTACAGCATCAGGCCGGCAAGTCCCACGCCCGCCATCTGCAGCGCCACGGCGATCCCGGCGCTGCCGTACCAGAACGGCAGGGCCAGCATCAGCCCGTACCAGAACATGCCGTCGCCGAGGCGGCTGACCGCGGCGAACGGCCACAGCACCATGGGGCGCTCGCAGCCGCGGTTCACCCGCTGGCAGAAACGCACCTCGGCATTCTCGAGTCGAGCCAGCCAGCTGGTCGCGGTTGCCATGTCGTGTACCGGTGACTTCACCGGTTGCAGAGCATGGCGCCGCTGCGCTACCGCAGCGTGACGGAACGGCTACGGCGAGATGACTGCGCCCGGCTCGCCGAAGGCGCCGGAAATCGCCTCCACGGCCGCCAGCGCCTCCCCCGGACGGGCCATGCGGGCGACGTGGAACAGGCCGTCGCCTTCGTTCACCAGCGGCAGGCTGTTGCGCCCGATGACGATGCCCTCGTGCGGCGCGTCCACGCGCAAGTCCCGGTCGCCGGCGGGATCCGAGATGCGGCCGAGCAGCTCGCCCGGCTTGACCCGCTGGCCCAGGCGGATGGCGGTGCGGAGGATGCCGCCGGCCGGCGCCCGCACCCAGTGGCTGCTGTCGGCGATGACGGGCCGGACCGGGCGGGCGCGTCCCTCCGGCCGCGGGCGGAGCATGTCGAGCCGCCGCATCACCTCGATGATCCCGGCCGCGCCGACCCGGATCGACATCTCGTCGAAGCGCAGCGCTTCGCCGGCCTCGTAGATCAGGGTGGGAATGCCTTTTTCCGCCGCGGCCTCGCGCAGGGACCCGTCCCGCAGGCGGGAGTCGAGCACCACCGGCGCGCCGAAAGCGAGGGCGAGTTCCCGCGTGGCGGGGTCGTCGAGCTGGGCGCGGACCTGCGGCAGGTTGCTGCGATGGACCGCCCCGGTATGCAGGTCGATGCCGTGCGTGCACCGGGCCACGATCTCGCGCATGAACAAATGGGCCAGCCGGGCGGCGAGCGAGCCGCGCTCGGAGCCGGGGAAGCTGCGGTTGAGGTCGCGGCGGTCGGGCAGGTAGCGGGTGTGTTGCAGCAGGCCGAACACGTTCACCACCGGCACCAGCAGGAGCGTGCCGCGCAGGCCGCGGAGCGGCCGCGCGCGGATGCGCCGGATGATCTCGATGCCGTTGAGTTCGTCGCCATGGATCGCGGCGCTGATGAACAGGCGCGGGCCGGGCCGGCGCCCGTGGATCACCCAGACCGGCATTTCCACGGGGACATGGGTATGGAGCATGCCGACTGGCAGGGCGATACCGCGGCGTTCGCCCGGCGCCACGGTGACGCCCCCGATCTGCAGCGGTGCGGCGGCCGGCGGCATGGCGTCAGCCCTTGCCGCGCGTGCGGGTGCGGCCCGGCTGCGCCTTTTTTTCGATGAAGCCGATCACCGTCCCCGCCACGTCCCTGCCGGTCGCCTGTTCGATGCCCTCGAGGCCCGGCGAGGAGTTAACTTCCAGCACCAGGGGCCCGTCGTTGCCGCGCACGATGTCCACGCCGGCCACGTTGAGCCCCACGGTCCTCGCCGCAAGCACGGCGGTGCGGCGCTCCTCCGGGCTGAGCTTGACCACCGAAGCCGAGCCGCCACGATGGAGATTGGAGCGGAACTCGCCTTCTTTCGCCTGGCGCAGCATGGCCGCCACGACGCGGTCGCCGACTACGAAAGCGCGGATGTCGGCGCCGCCGGCCTCGCGGATGAACTGCTGTACGAGGAAGTTGGCATCGAGTTCGCGGAACGCGTCGATCACGCTCTCTGCCGCCTTGTTGGTCTCGGCCAGCACGACCCCGCGGCCCTGCGTGCCTTCCAGCAGCTTCAGCACCAGCGGCGCGCCGCCCACCAGCTTCACCAGGGTCTGGGTGTCGACCGGCGAGTGGGCGAACGCGGTCACCGGCATGCCGATCCCGGCCCGGGCGAGCAGCTGCAGGGAGCGCAGCTTGTCGCGGCTGCGCCCGATGGCCACCGACTCGTTGGCCGGGTAGACCCCCATGACTTCGAACTGCCGCAGGACAGCGAGCGCGTAGAAGGTGATCGAGGCGCCGATGCGCGGGATCACGGCGTCGAAGCGCGGCAGCGTCTCGCCGCGGTAATGGACCGACGGGCGGCGCGAGGTGACGTCCATCACGCACTTCAGCGGGTCGATCACGCTGACCTCGTGGCCGCGCAGGCGCGCGGCTTCGATCAGCCGGCGGGTCGAGTACAGCGCCCGGTTGCGCGACAGGATGGCGATATGCATCAGGAAACCTCCGGCGGCCGGGCCGGCGCGGCGGGCGCCTTGCCCAGGCAGTAGGAACGGGCGGGATCGACGACGAAGCGCCCGCGCAGCGCGGTGCGCCCCAGCAGCATGCGAAAGCGCATGGTGTCCCGGTCGGTCAGGGTCATCTCGATCGGCCAGGCCAGGCCGCCGAGATGCACGGTGCTGGCGATCACCCAGCGCTGCTCGCGATGGCCGCCCGAGTCCGCGACCAGGCGGCGGTCGATGACCGGGGCCTCGCAGCGGATGACCCGGCTGCGATCGTACTGGTCCGGGTGCACGGCGAAGCGCACCCAGCGCGTGGCGTGGCGCTCGAAAGCCTCCAGCTCGAAGGCGTGCAGCGCCGAGGTGCGCGCGCCGGTGTCCACCTTGGCCTTGATGCGGGCGATGCCAAGTTCGGGCAGCGCGACCCATTCGCGCCAGCCGAGCACCGTCAAGGCTGCAGCGCCGGGCATTGCTCAGAGCCAGTCCCGGCGCCGGAACAGCCAGACCATGAGGCCGGCGACCCCCAGGCACACCAGCAGGACCAGCGGGTAGCCGAAGCGGAAGCCGAGTTCGGGCATGTTCCAGCGGCTGACCGTGGTGTCGAAATTCATGCCGTACAGGCTGGTGATGAAGGTCAGGGGAATGAAGATCGTCGCGATCACGGTCAGCAGCCGCATCACGTCGTTCATCCGCTGGCTGATCGCGCTGAGGTGCATCTCGTGCAGGCTGGCCGTGAGCTCGCTGAGGTTGTCGACCTGGTCGCCGATCCGTGCCTGGTGGTCGAGCACGTCGCGCACGTAGCGGCGCGTGCTCGGGTGCAGCGGCGACTCTTCGTCGTGCAACAGCTGCTGCAGGGCGGTCAGGCCGGGCAGCACGAGCCGGCGCAGCCCGGAGAGCTGGCGGCGCACGCCGTGGATCTCCGTCGCCTCGACCCCGCCCGGCTTCTCCAGCAGCCGTTCCTCGAGGTCCTCGATCCCCTCGCGGATGGCCTCGAGCACCGGGAAGCAGCTGTCGATCGCCACGTCCACCAGGCAGTAGAACAGGTAGTCGGCGCCACGCTTGCGGATCCGTCCGCTGACGCTCTTGCGCAGCCGCTGGCGCACCGGTTCGAGCAGGGCGGGATCGCCGCCCCAGAAACTGATCACCCAGTGCGGCCCGAGAAACAGGCTCAGCTGCTCCAGGCCCAGGCCTTCGGCCGAAGGCACCGGGACGGAGACCACCATGAAGCTGTGCCCTTCGTAGAACTCCAGCTTGCTGCGTTGCTGGCCATTGTGGACGTCCTCCAGGGCCAGCGGGTCGAGCCCGAGCCGCTCCTGGAGCCAGCGCAGGGCGGTAGCGTCAGGCACGCTGGCGAAGTGCAGCCAGTCCACGGTGTCCGGGCGCATGCCGGTCAGCGCCGCGTCGAGCCCGGCGGCGGGCTGCTCCTCGAACACCGTGTCGCTGTAGCGCTGCCAGTGCACGGTGACGCCGCCGCTGTCGGCGGCGACCGACTCGATGGCGTGGCCGGGCGCCGTGCCGGGCCGGCTGCGCGGGGACCTGGGCTTGCGCGGCGTCACGACATCCTCCTCGCCGGCGACGGGTTGGCAAGGCTATAGCGTCGCACGGGACGCCGGCGCGTAACAGGGGCGCGGTACAATCGGCGCCCATGGCCTGCCTCTTCGTCGAACAGCTGACGGTGCTCGATTTCTCGCGCCTCGACCGCGAGCGCGGACTCGTGGGCGAGAGCTGGATCGTGGATCTCGAGCTGGAAGGCGAACTCGATCCGCAGTCCATGGTGCTCGACTTCGGCGAGGTCAAGCGGGTCGCCCGCGACGCGGTTGAGGAGTTCGCCGACCACAAGCTGCTGGTGCCCGGCGACTGCGGCTGGCTGGAGATCGAGGTTGCCCGGGGCAGCGGCGAGGTGCGGATCGAGGCGCCGGCCGCGGGCCTGCGACTGCGCTCGCCGGGCGAGGCGGTGTGCCGTCTCGAGGCCCGGGCCGTCACCATGCCCGTGCTGCGGCGCTGCCTCGAAGACTGCGTGGCCGCGCTGATGCCGCCGAACGTGAGCGCGGTGCGGATCGCGTTGCGCGAGGAGGAGGCGCCCGGCGCTTACTATCACTACAGTCACGGCCTGAAGCGCCACGCCGGCAACTGCCAGCGCATCGCCCATGGCCATCGGTCGCGGCTCGAGGTTTACGCCGACGGGTTGCGCAACGATCACTGGGAACGCTACTGGGCCGACCGCTGGCGCGACGTCTACCTGGCGTCCGAGGAGGACCTGGTCGCGGAGACGACCCTCGGGGACCGGCCGGCCTGGCGCTTCGCCTACCGGTCGGGCCAGGGCGAGTTCGAGCTGGAGCTGTGGGCGGAGCGCTGTGAGCAGGTGCCGGCGGATACGACCGTAGAATGCCTGGCGGATCATATCGCTGCCGAACTGGCCCGGCTCAGTCCGGGCACGGCATTCCGCGTCCGTGCTTACGAGGGCGTGAACAAGGGCGCGGTCGCGAGCGCCGGCGGCGACTGAGGCGGGGGAACCTCGCCAGCCGCCAGAAGGTCTGTTAAAAGTCTCGGTCTGGCGGCCAACGTCTCCAGATCGTCGGGGCGCCCCGCTGGCGCATGAGGAGAGTAGTGATGAAGCGCATCTTCCTGTTCCTGGCCACCAATATCGCAGTGTTGCTGGTGATGTCGGTCGTGCTCAGCCTGATCGGTTTCGAGGGTATCCTCGACGAGCAGGGCGTCGATCTCGATCTCGGCCAGCTGCTCATCTTCGCAGCCATTTTCGGCTTCGGCGGCTCGTTCATCTCGCTGGCGATCTCCAAGTGGAGCGCCAAGCGCATGACCGGCGCCAAGGTGATCACCGAGCCGTCCGGCCCGGTCGAGACCTGGCTGGTCGAAACCGTCCGGCGCCAGGCCCGGGAAGCCGGCATCGGCATGCCCGAGGTCGCGATCTACGCGGCGCCGGAGCCCAATGCCTTCGCCACCGGCGCGCGGCGCGACAACGCCCTGGTCGCCGTGAGCACCGGGCTGCTCAACGGCATGCGCCGCGAGGAAGTCGAGGCCGTGCTCGCCCACGAGGTCAGCCACGTCGCCAACGGCGACATGGTCACGCTGACCCTGATCCAGGGCGTGGTGAACACCTTCGTGATCTTCTTCTCGCGCGTCATCGGCCACCTCGTCGACCGGCTCGTGTTTCGGAACGAGCGCGGCCACGGCCCGGGTTTCTGGATCGTGACCATCGTCGCCCAGGTCTTTCTCGGCATCCTCGCCAGCATGATCGTCATGTGGTTCTCGCGCCAGCGCGAGTTCCGGGCCGACGCCGGCGGGGCGCGCCTGGCCGGGCGCCAGAACATGATCGCGGCGCTCGACCGGCTCAAGCAGGGGCACAACGCGGCCCTGCCGGACCAGCTATCGGCCTTCGGCATCTCCGGCCATCGCGCGGCGGGGCTGAAGCGGCTGTTCATGACCCACCCGCCGCTGGACGAGCGCATCGCCGCCCTGCAGCGCATGGGGCACCCGGGCTGATCGCGGCGCGATCCCCGGCGTGACGGGGCGCACAGTTACGGGCCGCGACGGCTTGCGCCGGGGCGGCTGCCGGAACTAGTCTTGGGCCGTCTCGGTCTGAGTTGAGCATGAAATCGCTTCGTCGCCATCGCCGCGGTCTCGCCAGTATCGCCGCCAGCATGTTCCTGGCGGTCTGGGCGAGCATGGCTGTCGCCCCCTGCCTGATGGCGGCGGAAGCGCTGCTGGATGGGGACTGTCCCCATTGTCCTGACCCGCCGCCGCCCTGCCACGAGCCGGGGGGTGCGGGCAGCTGCACTTACCTCGACGGCTATGATTTCGACGGCCGCTCGCCCGCCTTGCCGAAGGTCGAGGTCGAGCTGGTGGCGGTCACGGGCCCCGAGGCCGCGACCCTCGTCCCGCTGCCTGCGGCGCGCGTCACGGCGCCGCCGTCCATCCGGGCGCCGCCTGAACCGCACGGCCCGCGACTCCACCTGAGGCACTGCGTCCTCAACGACTAGCACCTCCGCTTCGAGCCCCTGTTCCTCGAAGTCACGGAGGTGTTTCATGTCCTGTTTTCGCGCGGCCGGTGCCGGCCGCAGACCCTGGTCGCTACGGCGGCTGATCCTTGCCCTGCTGCTGGGCGGCGTTGTCATGGCGAGCCCGGCGGTTCGGGCCAGCACGGCGGCCGGCAGCCTCGAACTGCCGGCCGCAGCCGGGCTGCCCGAGCTGATCGCTCATGCCGAGGCGCACAACCCCGCCCTGGCCGCGGCCCGCCACCGCTGGCAGGCGGCCGCAGCCCGCGTGCCCCAGGCCGATGCGCTGCCGGAACCCCAACTGGGTCTCGGGCTGGTGTTCGACCAGGTCGACGCCGACTCCGAGTACATGGGCGAGCGCTACTCCGTCTCCCAGGCGTTGCCGTGGTTCGGCAAGCGCGGCCTGCGGGCCGACGTCGCGTCCAGCGCGGCCGGCGCGGAGGAACAACGCTACCGGGCGCTCCGGCTCGCGCTCGGCGAGCGGGTCACCGCAGCCTGGTTCGACTATGCCTGGGCCCGCCAGGCGGTCGCGACGGCCCGTGAGAATCGCGACTTGCTCGTGCGGCTCGAGGGCGTGGCTCGCGCCATGTACCGCTCCGGCATGGGGAACCAGGCGGACGTCACCCGCGCCCAGGTGGAACTGGGCCGGCTGGACGACCACTTGCGCTCCCTGCTGGATGCCCTCGGCCCGGCAGCCGCGCGCCTGAACGCCTTGCTCGGCCGGCCCGCGCACGCCCGGCTGCCGGAGCCGCCGGCACCGGCAGCACAGGCAGTCCCGGCGCTCCCCGAGCGCAGTGACGAGGCCTGGCTGCAGGCGGCGCTGGCCGCCAATCCCGAGCTCGGCGCGGCGCAGCGCGAGATCGAGCGCGAGACCCATGCCGTGGCGCTGGCGCGCAAGGACTATTACCCGGACATCCGGCTCGGGCTCGAGTACGGGCGCAACAGCGCGGGGCGCCTCGCCGCCATCGACGGCGGCGGCACGGACATGCTGGTGGGGATGATTTCGGTGAACCTGCCGATCCGGCAGCGCCGTTACGACGCGGCGCTGAGCGAGGCGGAAGCCCGCCTCATGGCCGCCGGGCGCGATGCGCGGAGCCGGGAGCTGGCGCTGGAGGCCGAGCTCAAGGCGGCGCTGTTCGACTATCGCGACGGCGTGCGCAAGCTGCAGCTCTACGGGGGCACGCTGGTGCCGCGGGCGCGGCACGCGCTCGAGGCGACCGAGGCCGCTTACCGGGCCGGCCAGGTGGGCTTCATCGAGCTGGTCGACAGCCAGCGCACCCTGCTCGAGTTCGAACTGGCGCGGGAACGCGCCGCCGCCGACCGGGCCGCCGCTGCTGCGCGGGTCCGCGCCCTGGCCGGCGAACCCCTCTACCCGATCGCCCGCGAGGACTGAGCCATGCGTGGTCTATCCCCCAGGATTCTTTATCCCCTGCTGGTGCTCGGCGGACTGCTGGGCGGGTACGTCGTGGCCGCGTGGCTGGGCGGCGAGCCGGGGCCGGCCCCCGGGCACTCGGCGGCGACGGCCGGAGCCGACGCCGCGGAACCCGTGGTCTACACCTGCTCCATGCATCCGCAGGTGCGCAGCACCGATCCCGATGCCCCGTGCCCGATCTGCGGCATGGACCTGATCCCGGTGCCGACGGACGAGGCCGACGACGCCGCGGGCGGCGACTTGCCGCGACTCGCCGTCTCACCGCGCGCGGCCGCCCTGATGCAGGTGGAGGTGCAGCCGGTGATCCGCCAGGCCGCCAGCGTGAGCGTGCCGGTGGTCGGCCTGCTGGAATACGACGAAACCCGGCTGCGCACCATTGCGGCCTGGGTCCCCGGCCGGCTCGACTGGCTGCACGTGGACTTCACCGGCGCCGAGGTGGACGCCGGCCAGCCCATGGCCCGCGTGTTCAGCCCCAGGCTGATTGCCGCGCAGGAGGAGCTGCTGCACGCGATCCGGGCCGCGCGGGAACTCGAGGCGGACGGCATCGGCATCGTGCTCGAGGCGACCCAGAGGACGGTCGAGGCCGCGCGCGACCGGTTGCGGCTGCTCGGCCTGGCCGACGCGCAGGTGGCGGAGCTCGAGCGCCGCGGCACCGTCGAGGACTACGTGACCCTGCCGGCGCCGGTCGGCGGCGTGGTCCTCGAGCGCCTGGTGGCGGTCGGCGACTACGTCGCGACCGGCGAGCCGATCTATCGCCTGGCCGACCTGTCGCGTTTGTGGGCGCAGCTCGAGGTCTACGAGTCGGACCTGCGCTGGCTGCAGGTCGGACAGGAGGCGCGCTTCACCACGCAGAGCTATCCCGGCGAGGAGTTCAGCGGCAACATCACTTTTATCGACCCCACGCTCGACCCGCGCAAGCGCACCGCCGCAGTTCGCGTCGAAATCGACAACAGCGCCGGCCGCCTGAAACCCGGCATGCTCGTCCGCGGCACGGTCGCCGCGGGCGATCCGGAGCAGGGCGAAGACGCGACGACAGCGCCCTTGCTCGTGCCGGCGTCCGCGCCCTTGCTCACCGGCAAGCGCGCGGTGGTGTACGTGCAGCAGCCCGCGGCCGACCGCCCGACCTACGAGGCGCGCGACGTGTTGCTCGGGCCGAAAGCCGGCGACTGGTACGTGGTGCGGTCGGGGCTGAGCGAGGGCGAGCTCGTGGTCGCCAACGGGGCTTTCCGGATCGACGCGGAGCTCCAGCTCCGCGGGCGCCCGAGCATGATGCAGCCGGAGGGCGGCATGCCGCCCGGGCACGACCACGGCGCGGCGCCCGAGGCGTTCCAACATGACGTGGGCCGGCTGGTGACCGCGCAGTTCGCGCTGGTCCAGGCGCTGGCCGACGACGACCCGGCCGCGGCCCGCGACGCGGCGCTGGCGGTGGATGCCGTGCTGCACGAGGCGGACGCGACGGTGCTGGGAGCGCCGGCGGCGCGGGAGCACTGGAACGAGCTCGCCGCCAGCATGCACCGCGGGCTGGCCGGCGTGGCGCAGGCTGCGGAGCTGGCGCCGCAGCGCCGGTCCTTCGAGACCTTCAGCGATGCGCTGACCAGCGCCGTGCTGGCCTTCGGCGTGGCGGGCACCGGGCCGGTGTATCGCGCCGTCTGCCCGATGGTGCAGGGACGCGACGGCTTCTGGCTGCAGGACGAGGAGCAGATCGCCAACCCCTACTATGGCGCCGCGATGCTCCGCTGCGGCTGGGTGGCCGAGACGCTGGTGCCCGCTGAGGCGGCCGGCGAGAACGGGTCATGAGCGCCCCGCGCGCCCCGCTCGACGGGATCATCCGCTTCTTTCTCGAGCAGAAGCTCGTGGTGGCGCTGCTGGTGCTGGCGCTGGTGGTCGGAGGCGTGGCCGTGGCGCCCTTCGACTGGAAGCTGGGTGCATTGCCGCGCGCGCCGGTGCCGGTCGATGCCATTCCCGATCTCGGCGAGAACCAGCAGATCGTGTTCACCGAATGGCCGGGCCGCTCGCCGCAGGACATCGACGACCAGGTGACGTATCCGCTGACCGTCGCCTTGCTTGGCGTGCCGGGCGTCAAGGAGGTGCGCAGCAGCTCGCTGTTCGGCTTCTCAATGATCTTCCTGATCTTCGAGGAGGGCATCGAGTTCTACTGGTCGCGCTCGCGCATCCTCGAGAAGCTGAGCAGCCTGCCCGCGGGATTGCTGCCGGAGGGCGTCAGCCCGGCGCTCGGGCCCGACGCGACCGCCCTGGGCCAGGTGTACTGGTACACGCTGGAGGGCCGCGGCCGCGACGGGCAGCCGCTCGGCGGCTGGGACCTCGACGAGCTGCGCAGCGTGCAGGACTGGTACGTGCGCTACGGCCTGCTGGCGGCGGAAGGCATCAGCGAGGTCGCTTCGATCGGCGGCTATGTGCGCGAGTACCAGGTTGACGTCGATCCCGACGCCCTGCGGGCCAACGGCGTGACGCTGCAGCAGGTCTTCGCCGCCGTGCGCCAGAGCAATCTCGACGTGGGCGCGCGCGTGGTCGAGATCAACAGCGTGGAGTACCTGGTCCGCGGCCTCGGCTTCATCGAGTCGCTGGCCGACCTGGAGGAGGCGGTGGTCCGGGTCGGTCCCGACCGGGTGCCGGTGCGCGTGCGTGACGTGGCCACGGTGCAGTTCGGCCCGGCCCAGCGCCGCGGGGCGCTGACCATCGGGGGCGCCGAAGCCGTGGGCGGCGTCGTGATCGTGCGGGAGAACTACAACCCCCTGCAGGCGATCCAGAACGTCAAGGCGCAGATCGAGGAGCTCGCCCCGGGGCTGCCGGCCAAGGCGGTCATCGACTGGACGCGGACTAGCCGCGCCGAAGTGGAGCGCTTCGCCCGGGAGCAGGGCCTCGACGCGTTCGTCGGGGCCGGACTCGACCAGGACGCCTGGCAGCAGTGGCTGCGCGCGACGCCGGCGGCGCAGTGGCCGGAGTGGGTCGACCTGAGCCAGCTGGAGATCGTGTCCTTCTACGATCGCACGGGCCTCATCTACGAGACGCTGGGCACGCTCAACGAGGCGCTGGTGCAGCAGGTCCTGGTGACGGTGCTGGTGGTGATCGTCATGTTGCTGCACTTGCGCGCGGCGCTGGTGATCAGCGCCGCGCTGCCGCTGGCAGTGCTGTTCGGCTTCATCATGATGAAACTGGCGGGCGTGGACGCCAATATCGTGGCGCTGGCCGGCATCGCCATTGCCATCGGCACCATCGTCGACATGAGCGTGATCGTCACGGAGAACGTGCTGAAGCACCTGCAGGAGGCGCCGCCGGACGAGCCGCGCATCGAGGTCGTGTTCCGGGCCACCTCGGAGGTCGCCTCGGCCATCCTGGCGGCCCTGAGCACCACCGTCATCAGTTTCCTGCCCGTGTTCACCATGACCGGGGCCGAGGGCAAGATGTTCGTGCCGCTGGCCTTCACCAAGACCTTCGTCCTGCTCGGAGCGATGCTGCTGACGCTCACCGTGGTGCCGGCCGCGGCCCACGTGTTCATCGCGGGCCGGGACCGCCCGCTGGCGCCGGCACTGGCGCGGGCGCTGCTGTTCGGCCTGGCTGTCGCCGCCGCGGTGCTGGCGCTCGCCGCGTTGTGGGCCGGCTGGATGGTGGTGACGGTGCTGGCGCTGCTGCTGCTGGCCGCGACCGCATGGCGGCTGTGGGGCGACCGGCTCGAGCGGCGGGCCCCGGCGCTCGCCGCCGGGCGGGCCCGGGCCGGGGCGATCCTGCGACGCGCCGGCCCGTACCTGGCCAGCGTCGTCGGCGCGCTCGTGGTGTGGTGGTGGCTCGGCGTGATCTGGGAACCGCTGGGCCCCGAGGCGGGCCGGTTGCGGAACCTGCTGTTCGTCGGCCTGGTCGTCGGCGGCGTGCTGGGCAGTTTCTGGCTGCTGCTGCTGGTCTATGGCCCGGTGCTGCGCTGGTGCCTGGCCCACAAGCTGGCGTTCTCCACCGTGCCGGTGCTGGTGCTGCTGCTCGGCCTGACCACCTGGCTGGGCTTCGACCGCACCTTCGGCGTGGTGCCGGCCGCGGCGCAGGCTGTCGGCCTCGATCCGCGCGGGCTCCGCGACAGCCGGCCCTGGCAGGCCGCGAGCCACGCCTTCCCCGGCCTCGGGCGGGAGTTCATGCCGCCCCTCGACGAGGGGGCCTTCCTGTGGATGCCCACCACCATGCCGCACGCTTCCATCGGCGAGGTGCTGGAGGTGCTCAAGTACCAGGACCAGGCGATCCTGTCGGTGCCGGAGGTCGAGCTGGTGGCCGGCAAGCTCGGCCGCGCCGAAACGGCGCTCGACCCGGCGCCGATCTCGATGATCGAGAGCATCATCCACTACAAGCCCGAGTACGCTCTGGACGAGGAGGGCCGCCCCTACCGGCAGTGGCGCGACCACATCAGGAGCCCACAGGACATCTGGGACGAGATCGTCGCGGCCGCCCAGCTGCCCGGGGTCACCTCGGCGCCGAAGCTGCAACCCATCGAGACCCGCCTGGTGATGCTGCAGACCGGCATGCGGGCGCCCATGGGGCTCAAGGTGCGCGCGCCGGACCTGGCCACCATGGAAGCGGTCGCCATCGAGCTGGAGCGCGAGCTGCGCGAGGTGCCCGCGATCCGGGCCGAGACGGTCAGCGCAGAGCGCGTGGTCGGCAAGCCTTACCTGGAGATCGACATCGACCGCGTGGCCATCGCCCGCTACGGCCTCAGGGTCGCGGACGTCCAGGAAGTGGTCACGGTCGCGATCGGCGGCCGCACGGTCACGACCACGGTGGAAGGCCGCGAGCGCTACCCCGTGCGGGTGCGCTATCCGCGCGAGCTGCGCACCGAGATCGACGAGCTCGAGAGCGTGCTGGTGGCCGCGCCCGACGGGACCCAGGTGCCGCTGCGCGAACTCGCCACGGTCAGCTACACCCGGGGCCCGCAGATGATCCGCAGCGAGAATACCTTCCTGACGGCCTACGTGACCTTCGGCGGCCAGCCCGGCGTTGCCGAGGTGGAGGTGGTCGAGCAGGCCCAGGCGCATCTCGCTGCGGCCATCGAGGCCGGCCGGCTGGTGGTGCCCAGCGGCGTGAGCTGGCGCTTCGCCGGCAACTACGAGAACCAGCTGCGCGCGATGCAGACGTTGTCGGTGGTGGTGCCGGGCGCCCTCCTGGTGATCTTCCTCATCCTCTACTTCCAGTTCCGCCGGGTGGCGACCACGCTGGTGGTCTTCAGCAGCATCGCCCTGGCCTGGGCGGGCGGCTTCATCCTGGTCTGGCTGTACGGCCAGCCATGGTTCGCCGATTTCAGCGTGCTCGGCGCCAACCTGCGGGAGCTGTTCGGCATGGGCACCGTGAACCTGAGCGTGGCGGTGTGGGTCGGCTTCCTGGCCCTGTTCGGCATCGCCGTAGACAACGGCGTGGTGCTGGCGACCTACCTGCGGCAGAGCTTCGAGCAGCGCCGCACCCGGAGTGTTGCCGACCTGCGCGCCGCCACCGTGGCGGCGGGCCTGCGCCGGCTGCGGCCCTGCCTCATGACCACTGCCACGACCGTGCTGGCGCTGCTGCCCGTGCTGACCTCCACCGGGCGCGGCTCCGACATCATGATCCCGATGGCGCTGCCCAGCGTCGGCGGCATGATGATGGTGCTGCTGAGCCTGTTCACCGTGCCGGTGCTGTACTGCCTGGTCGAGGAACTCAGGCTCAAGGGCCGTCTCGGAGCGTATCGTGATCCCGCGGCGCCTGAGCCGGCGCCATGATCTGCCCGGATTGATCCTCCATTCGCCATGGCGATGCCCGGGGGATGCCCGTCCCGGGGAGTGCAATGACTCCCCGCGGCGGACATCCCGTCCGCAGCTGTAACGGAGGATCGAGCATGAGCAGGAAATTCATCGTACTGGCCGCGCTGGCGGCCCTCGCCGCTGCCGCCACGCCGGCCGGTGCCGCCACGCCGGAGAGCGGGCAGGGCGCAACCAGCATCGGGATCGTGGTGGGCGGCGTACTCGGCGCGGTCGTCGGCGGGCCGCCGGGCGCCATCGCCGGCATGACGCTGGGCGGCATCGCCACCGAGCGTGAGCTCGAGGCGCGTCGCAACGGCGAACTCGAGGCGGAGACCGCGAACCTGGCCCGGGAGCGGGACCGGCTCGCGGCAGAGCGCAGCGGCCTGCAGGCGCGGGTGACCGAACTCGACCGGCATCTCGAGCACGAGCGGCGGCTGGCGGCCGCGCGCCCGGATGTCTCCGAGCTGGCCGACGGCCTGGCCTTCAGCGTGGGCTTCAGGACTGACAGCGCCGAGCCGCCGGCGACCGCGGACGACAGCCTGGCAGCGCTGGCGCTGCTGATTGCGGCGGTGCCGGGCCTCGAGGTGCGACTCGACGGCTATGCCGATCCGCGCGGCGCCGACGAGCACAACCTGGCGCTGTCCGAGGCCCGTGCCGCGGCGATTCGCGACCGGCTGGTGGCGGCGGGCATCCCGGCCAGCCGGATTCGCCTCGCCGGCCATGGCGCGACGGCGGACGGGGAGGTGATGACTGACCCCGACGGCTGGGCACTGCAGCGGCGGGTCGAGATCCGGTTGGAGCGCGATGAGGAGCGCGTGGTCGCGCGGCCCTGAGCGCGACGCCGCGTACAATAGCGACTGCCCGGCGGGCCGCGCCCGCCGGGCAGCTTTTCTTGCCCGGCCAGGATCCGACCCGCCACGATGCAATTCGAGCCGCAACTGCTGCCCCCCCATGCGCTGCCGTGGACCTGGGGCCTTGCGGTCATGCTGCTGCCGGCCTTGCGCGGCCTCGGCGCGCTGCGCGGCCATCCGGAGCGGCTGCACCTCCTGTTGGGTACTGCCGTGGCGCTGGCCGTATTGTGGAGCGTCAGCGCGCGGGTCGACCCCGGCGTGTCGGTACATGTTCTCGGCACGCCGCTCGCGACGCTCTTGCTGGGCTGGCGACTGGCGCTCGTGGCGGCTGCCCTGGCGGAGGCGGCGCTGGTCGTGAGCGGCAACGTGGCCCCGGGAATCGCGCCCGTGAACTGGCTGTTGAGCGGCGTGCTGCCGGCTTCCGCGAGCTGGCTCGTGGCCTGGGCGGCCCGCTTCCGGCTGCCGCGCAATCCCTTCATCTTCATCTTCGTGTGCGGTTTCTTCGGCGCCGGCAGCGCGCTGCTCGTCACCTGGCTGGCGGCCAGTGCGCTCCTGCTGACGGCGGGCCAGCCATTGCCGAGCGGCCCCGGCGTCGCGTTGTGGAGCTTCCTGCCCCTGGTGCTGTTCCCGGAGGCCTTCATCAACGGGGCCCTGGCCAGCATGCTGATCGTCTATCGCCCCGACTGGGTGCGGCTCTACGACGAGCATTTCTATGCCCGGAGCTGACCCTGCGGCCACGGTGGCGCCGCGTCATCCGGCCGGACCGCCCGCTGCCGGGCGCTGTGATAGGCTTCCGTTCCGTCTTCATCCGAGCCGGAGTTCCACGCCATGCAGAGGTCCCTGTCGCTCGCGCTGATGCTGCTCGCCGTGCTGTTCGCCGGTTGCGCGAGCGGCCCGATCGTCCTCCACGACAATGCGGTACCGGCGGACGAGGTGGCGACACTGGTGTTGCCGGAACAGCTCGAGGTCGCCCGCGTCAACGGGGTCGAAATCGAGGGCGCCAGCGGCATGCTGACCAGCGGGGACCGGACCCTGGAACTCGCGCCGGGCCGCTACGAGATCCTCGCCTTCTACCGCGAGTTGTGGGCCCTGGGAGAGCAGCATGAGATCCTGCGTTCCGATCCGGTCCTGTTCGAACTGGAGGCCGCCGCAGGCGGCCGCTATCGCATGGATTACCAGCGGCCTGAGAACCTCGAGTCGGCGCGTGGGCTGGCGGCCGATTTTCACGGCTGGATCGAGGATCTTGCCGCGGGGGAACGGACTCCTTCACAGGCCAGTGGCCTGCGGTTTCGCGGCGGGCTCGCCTCCGCATTCGCCTTCGACGACGTGCTGGTGCCCTCCGGCGACGGTGGCGGAAGCCAGGCCGTGGCACCGCTGTCCAGTTCCGCGACCGCGCCTGCGGCGACGGCAACGACGGTGCCGGAAGCCGCCCTGGAGAGCGCTTCTGCGCCCACGCCGGAGGGGAGCTGGCTGGACCTTATGAAGAGCTGGTGGCATCAGGCCAGCGAGGACGAACGCCGGGCATTCCTGCGCTGGCTGGCGGAGCCGCGCTAGCTGCGGGTTCCTCTTCAAGAGCACCGCGTCCGGCCGCCTGCAACATTACTGCAACATTTCCCGCCTAGTATCGCAGCCACGCAACGAAACCAGGCAGGCCAGCCCGTCACCGGCGCGGCCTCTCCTGCTTTCGACCTCTAGCCGTCTCCGCGGCGGCGCACCTGCGCCCTCATGACCCCGGGAGCTGACATGCGATCTCGAGCCAGTACTTTGAATTCATTCATGCTAGCGGGCGTCTTGCTCGCAGCGTCGACCTGCCCGTCGCTCGTGCTGGGCGCCGAGGTGGACAGCGTCATCCGCAAGGGGGCCGAGCGCGTGCGCGTCGCCCAGGCCGCCCAGGACCGGGTGGACGACATCGTCGAGTCGACCCGCACGCTCGAGGACCAGTACCGGACCGCGCTGAAGGAGATTGAAGGCCTGGAGGTCTACAACGGCTTGATGAACACCCAGATCTCCGGCCAGATCAACGAGATCGAGGAACTCGGTGCCGCCATCGACCAGGTCACGGTCATCGAGCGCCAGATCACGCCGCTGATGATCCGGATGATCGACGGCCTGGAGCAGTTCATCGCCCTGGACGTGCCGTTCCTGCTGGAAGAGCGGGAAGAGCGCGTGCGGGGCCTGCACGAGCTGATGGAGCGCGCCGACGTGACCGTCGCCGAAAAATTCCGGCGCGTCACCGAGGCCTACCAGATCGAGATGGATTACGGCCGGACGGTGCTGGCCTATGAGGGTACGCTCGAGCTCGACGGCGGCCTGCGCGAGGTGAATTTCCTGCGCGTCGGCCGGATCGGGCTCTATTACCAGAGTGCCGACGCCGCCCGTACCGGCGTCTGGAACCCCCACGTCGGGCAGTGGCAGGTGCTGGATTCCGCCGCGGCTCGCAACCAGGTCCGCATGGGAATCAGGGTGGCCAACAAGCAGGTCGCGCCCGACCTGCTGCTGCTGCCCGTCCCCGCCCCGAGGGTTGGCTCATGAACCGACTGAAGATCGTGGCCGTCGCGCTCAGCGCCGGCATGCTGGCTGCCCCGGCAGTCGCCCAGGAACAGGCGCCTTCGCTGGCCGAGCTGCTCCAGCGGGTGGAGCAGGGCCAGGTGCAGGATCGCCGGGAGTTCCAGCAGCGTGAGGCCGAGTTCCGTGCAGCGCAGGCAGACCAGGAGCGGCTGTTGCAGGAGGCGCGCGCCGAGCGCGGGGCCCTCGAGGCCGAGAGCGAGCGGCTCGAAGGTGAGTACGAGGCCAACGAGGCTCGCGTCGCCGAGCTGGAGGAGGCGCTCAACCGGCGCCTGGGCTCGCTGAAGGAGCTGTTCGGCGTGCTGCAGCTGGTCTCCAGCGACACCCAGGGCCTGTTCGAGAACTCGATCATCAATATCCAGTACCCTGACCGCACCGATTTTCTGCAAGGCTTGACCGCCAAGATGAGTTCGAGTTCGCAGCTGGCCTCGATCGACGATCTCGAGCGGCTGTGGTTCGAGCTGCAACGCGAGATGACCGAACAGGGCCGGGTGCTGCGCTTCCCCACCGAGATCTTCGCGCTCGACGGCACCCGCGTACAGGAGGAGATCGTCCGGGTCGGCGCCTTCAATATCATCGCCGGAGACAAGTTCCTGCAGTTCACGCCCGAGACCGGGAACGTCGCGGTGATGCCGCGCCAGCCGGAGCGGGCCCGCTTCACGCGCTCGGCCGGTAATTTGTTTGCGGCTGTCGGCGAGGACACGATGGTGCCCTTCGCCGTGGATCCGACACGGGGCCAGATTCTCGGCCTGCTGACCGAGAAGCCCAACTTGGTGGAGCGTATCCAGCAGGGCGGCGTGGTCGGCTACGTGATTATCGGCCTGGGCATCCTGGCGCTGCTCCTGGCGGCCGAGCGACTCATTTCGCTGGGGCTCGCCAGCCGCAAGGTCTCGGCCCAGCTCAATGCTTCCGCCCCCGACAGCGGCAACCCCCTGGGACGGCTGCTGCTGGTCGCGCAGCAGAACGCCGGGCGCGACACGGAAACCCTGGAGCTCAAGCTCGGCGAGGCGATGCTGCATGAAATGCCGGCGTTGAATCGCGGGGTGCTGTTCCTGAAGATCATCTCGATCGTGGCGCCGCTGCTCGGCCTGCTGGGCACGGTGACGGGCATGATCGTCACCTTCCAGGCCATCACGCTGTTCGGCACGGGCGACCCCAAGCTCATGGCCGGCGGCATTTCCCAGGCGCTGGTAACCACGGTGCTGGGACTCGTGGTGGCGATCCCGGTGGTGTTCCTGCACACGCTGGTGAACGGCCGCGCCCGGCGCATCCAGCATATCCTGCAGGAGCAGGCCGCCGGCGTAGTGGCGGAGCGGGCGGAGGAGCTCGGCGGCGACGGCCACGGGCCGGCCATGTCTGCCGTTGCGATGCGGGCCTGAATGCGCGGCGGGAACGGTCATGCAGATGCTGTTTGACGGCTACGTTGCGATCCGGGACTTCCTGGAGCTCGGCGGCGACGTGCTGGTCCTGATTGTGTTCGTGATCTTCGCCATGTGGGTGCTGATCGTCGAGCGGTTCATGTTCTTCAGCCGCCGTCGCCGCGAGATGGAGCGCGCGGTGCGCGAGCGCTGGGCCGCACGGCCGGAACGGGAGTCCTGGAATGCCCACCAGATCCGGGACGCCCTGGTGTCGCGATTCAAGCTCGAAGCCACGGCGGGCATCCCGATGATCAAGACGCTGGTCGCGCTGTGTCCGCTGCTCGGCCTGCTGGGCACGGTCACCGGGATGATCGCGGTGTTCGAAGTCATGGCCGTCTCGGGCACCGGCAACGCCCGCTCGATGGCCGCCGGGGTAGCCATGGCGACCGTGCCGACAATGGCCGGGATGGTCGGTGCGCTGTCCGGCGTGTTTGCCGGGACCACACTGGCGCGCAAGGCGGATCGCTCCGTCGAGAAGCTGCGCGACAGCCTGACGATGGATATCTAGGGAGCAACCCATGCGCCAACGCTTTGCCACCTTCGGGCAGGAAGAGGAGGATCAGGAGATCAACATCACGCCCATGCTGGACGTGGTGTTCATCATGCTGATCTTCTTCATCGTGACCGCTTCCTTTGTCAAGGAAGCGGGGATCGACGTCAACAAGCCCGAGGCAGCTACCTCGGAGCCCAAGGACAAGGCGAACATCCTCATCGCCATCGACGCCAACGACAAGATCTGGATCGACCGTCGCCAGGTCGATGCGCGCGCGGTGCGCGCCAATATCGAGCGGCTGCACGCGGAGAACCCGCAGGGCACGGTGGTTATCCAGGCGGACAAGGACTCGAGAACGGAAGTGCTGCTCGGCGTGATGGACTCCGCGCGCATGGCCGGAGTCTATGACGTGGCGATCGCGGCACCGAGGATCGGGGACTAGCCGCAGATGCTCGGACGCTATGCCATTGCCGTCCCGGCCGGGCTCCTGGTCACGCTGCTGCTGGTCATCGCCATGCAGGCGCTGATCGCCATGGGCAACCGGGAGCTGGATGAATCCCAGACGCGTCACTTCGTCGACTTCGTCCAGGCGCAGCGGGAGGAAGTCGTGGAGCGGAAGGACCGCAAGCCGGAAAAGCCGCCGGAGCCTTCCGAGCCGCCGCCGGACCAGCCGCAGCCGCGCACCGACAGCATCGACCCCGTGGCCGACAGCATCAGCATTGCGGCCGCGCCGGTGTCTACCGACGTGCAGCTCGGCGGCATTGGCCTCGGCGGCGGCGACGGCGACTACCTGCCGATCGTCAAGGTGGCGCCGGTGTACCCCCAGCGAGCTTTGGCGCGCGGCATCGAGGGGTACGTGGTCGTGGAGTTCACAGTGACCCGGGCCGGCACCGTGACCGATGTCAGTGTCCTGGAGGCCGAGCCGCCAGGCATGTTCGAGGAAGCGGCGCGTAACGCGGCCCTCAAGTTCAAGTACAAGCCCCGCGTCGTCGACGGCGAGGCTATCGAGGTCCATGGCGTGCAGAACCGCATCACCTTCCAGCTGGAGCGTTGAGCATGAGTAACCGCGGCACTCGCAGCAACCTTCCTGCCCTGGCCGTTGCCCTGCTGCTCGCGGCCGGCGCGGCCGGCGCGGGCGGCATGGCTCTCTGGCCCGAAGCGGCCGCGGCGCAGGCGCAGCAAACCCGCAAGACCCCGGCCATGCGCGAGAGCGTCTTCCGTGAATTGAGCCAGGCACAGTCGGTGGCCGATACCGGCGATATCGCCGAGGCGCTCCGGCTGCTGGATCGCGTCAAGCAACGCGACGACCTCAACAGCTACGAGCTCGCGCAGCTCTACAACTTCTACGCCTTCATCTATTACTCGCAGGAGCAGTATGCGAAGAGCATCGAGGCTTATCGCAACCTCCTGTCGCAGCCCGACCTGCCGGAGGCGCTCGAAGTCAGCACCCTCTACGGCATAGCACAGCTCAGCCTCGTGACCGAGGACTACGCCGGTGCGGTGGGCTACCTGGAGCGCTGGTTCCGCCTGGTGCCCGACCCGGGTCCCGACGCCTATGTGCTGTTGTCCCAGGCCTACTACCAGCAAGGCCAGGTCGAGAAGGCCCTGGTGCCGATTGAGAACGCCATGCGCCTTGCCCGCGAACAGGGCACGGCCGCGAAGGAGAACTGGCTGTTGCTGGCGCGGGCGCTGAATTTCGAGCTGGAGCGCTACGGCCAGGTCGTGGACGTGCTCGAACAGCTGTTGACGGATTATCCGCGCCAGGAGTACTGGGTGCAGCTTGCTGCGATGTACGGCGAGACCGGGCGCGAGCGGGAGCAGCTGGTGGCGTACGAGATTGCCTACGAGCAGGGCTACCTGGACAAGGACCGCGAGCTCGTGCTGCTGGCGCAGCTGTACCTGCAGCAGGACGTCCCCTACAAGGCTGCCCGCGTCCTGGAGGACGGCATGGCGAAGGGCGCGGTGGAGCGTTCGGCCCGCAACCTCCGCCTGCTGTCCCAGGCCTGGACGCTGGCGATGAACAACGAAGAGGCCATTGCGGCGCTGCAGGAGGCCGCCAGCCTGTCAGGCGACCCCGAGCTGTACCTGCGGCTGGCGCAGCAGTACGCCGGCCTGTCCCGCTGGGAGGATGCGCTCGGGGCGGCGCGTACCGCGCTCGATCGAGGCATCGATGACCGCGCCGACGCGCACCTCATGGTCGGCATGGCGCTCTACAACGTGGGCCGGCTGGACGAAGCCGTCGGCAACTTCCGCCAGGCCGCGGCGGACGAGCGCCTGGCCGTTACTGCGCGCCAGTGGATCGACTACATCGGCAAGGAAAAGGAGCGGCGCGAGCAGATCGCGCAGGCCGGCTGAGCGTCCCCGGTCCCGGCCACTGCAGAGGTGATCCTGAAATTCCTCGGCGCGCCGTAACGTCGCTGTAATGTTACAGCCCTAGACTGCCGCACCATCAAGCCCACCCGGGTTGCGTCACGCCGCGGCCGTGGCGCGCAGCAAAATCGTAACGAAAAGCATCCATTAATCGATCTGGAGTTTGTAAACCATGCGCTTACTGGCAGCAGTCTGGCTCTTCGCGCTCTCGAGCATGGCCTTGGCGGTCGAGTACGGCCCCGGCGACGTCACCGTGTTCGTGTTCGATCGCGGCGTGCCGGCAGAGGGCCTGGCCGTCGTGCTGGACGAGATGGAGCTCGGCCGGACGGATGCCTCGGGCGCCGTCGATTTCGCCGTGGCGGCGGGCGCCCACGAGCTGCTGCTGCGCCGTGGTACCAACGTGGTTGCTACAGTTCCCTTCAGCCTCGCCGAGGGCCGGTCGGCCGAGATCTCGGTGACGCTGATGGGTCTTGGCCGCGAGCCCCGCCTCCAGGTCCGCCAGTTCAGCGGCGGCGAAGGCCGGGCGACCGTCGGCGGCACCGTGTACGACCCCTTCGGCGAGCCGCTCGCCGACGCCACGGTCAGCGCCCCGGCAGTTGGCGTCGAGGTGCGCACGGCGGCCGACGGCACCTTCAGCATGGATCTCCCGCGCGGCGAATTCGAGCTCGTCGTCGCCCATCCGGACTTTGCCACCATGAATCTCCGCGAGGTCCGCGCCCTGGCCAGCCTCGGCGCCTCGCTCGACCTGGTGATGCGTCCCGCCGCTGCGGCGGGCGCGAGCGGCGTTATCGAGGAGGTGGTGGTGACCGGCCGCTACATCCCGGACACCTCCATGGCCAATGAGCGCACCGCCCAGTCGGTGCTCGACGTGATCACGGCGAAGGAGATCGCGATCGCCGGCGACTCGACCGCAGCCGGGGCCCTGCAGCGCGTAACGGGCGTGACCGTGCAGCGCGACCTGCCGGTGGTCCGCGGGCTCAACGACCGCTTTTCCACGACCCTGCTCAATGGCGCCGAGATTCCCAGCCCGGATCCCTCGCGTCGCGCCATCGGCCTCGACATCTTCCCTACCGACCTGATCGGCGGGATTACCGTCCAGAAGACCTTCTCCCCCGATTTGCCCGCCGACTTCTCGGCCGGCGTGATCCGCCTCCAGACGCGCGGCATTCCAGATGAGACCGAAGGCAGCATCTCCGCCTCGACGGGCTACAACACCCGTTCCACCGGGGAGCGCGGCCTCATCTACCAGGGCAGCGACACCGACCGCTGGGGCTACGACGACGGTGCACGCGACCTGCCCGACACCGCCGCGCGGCTGACCAACAACGGGCGGCTGCCGCTGAACCAGCTTTCGGCAGCGGACAACGAGGCCGTCGCCGAGTCGCTGCCGAATAACTACAACATCATGGGTTCCGAGCTGGACCCGGACTTCGGTTTCGCCGGTACCTTGGGCGGCCGCACCACCCTGGGCGACACGCCGGTGGGCGCGATCCTCGCGCTGCAGTACGACAACAGCTGGCGGTTCCGCCGCGAGGACCGCGCTGATTTCACCACGGTCACCAGCACCGGGCTGTTCGGCGACACCTCGGAACTGCAGCGCACCGAGAACACGGTGGCGACCGGCGCGATGCTGACCGCCAGCGCCGAGCTCGACCCCCGCAATACGATCAATTTTCTCTCCCTGCTCTCGCGCCGCTCGCTCGACGGCACCTACCTGGAGCAGGGCTTCAACACCAGCGACTCGCGTGACTTCCGCAGCGTCACCTTGGAGTGGTCCGAGTCCCAGCTGCTTTCCAACCAGCTCAGCGGCCGCCATGAAACCTCCTGGCTCGACGGCGTGATCGCGAACTGGCAGGTGTCGTTCTCGGCGGCGGACCGCGAAGAGCCGGCCACCCGCGAATACACCTATTCGAAACCCGCCGGCTCGGATGAGTTCTTCCGTCTGGCCACCGGGCCCGGCGAAGCTGGCCTGCCGCCGGTCTGGAGCTGGGAAGACCTCGACGAGGACACGCTCGACGCCGGGTTCAGCTTCGACATCCCCGCCGAGCTGTTCAGCAACTGGAGCGGCGAATGGAAAGTCGGCTTGTCGGCAACCCAGCGTGACCGCGACTACGAGATCGTGCGCTGGCGCTTTGCGCTGGCCCCCGGCGCCGGCGTGAACGACCCGTTCTTCTTCGAAACCTTCGTCTTCCCGTCGCCGGAGATGATCCTGATCCCCGAGCGGATCGGTCCGAACGGCTTCCAGCTGGTGAACGCCAGCACGGCCGCCGCCGGGGGCGAGAACGCCGACAACTACCAGGGCACGCACGACATCCTCGCCGGCTATTTCATGGGCGATTTCTACATCGGCAGCGACTACCGCCTGCAGGCCGGGTTCCGGGTCGAGTCCTCCGACCTGACCGTGACGACCAACTCCCTGGTGGCCCAGGGCGCCATCAGCGAAGGTCGCATCGACGAGACTGACATCCTGCCGGCAGTGAACTTCACCTGGTTCATCGACGACCAGAGTCAGCTGCGCGCAGCGTTGAGCCAGACGTTGAACCGGCCCCAGTTCCGCGAGCTTTCGCCCGCGCCCTATCGCGATCCAGAGACCCGGTTCGAGGCCGTCGGCAACCCCAACCTCGACCAGGCGGAGATCCTCAACCTCGATCTGCGCTACGAGCGCTACTGGTCGAATGACGAGGGCTTTACGGTCGCGGCCTTCTACAAGGACTTTACGGATCCCATCGAGGTCGTGACCATCGGCGGCGGGTCGGACGACCGCGGGGTGCGCTCCTTCGCCAACGCCGACAGCGCCACGCTCTACGGCCTCGAGCTGGACGGACGCTACAGCATGGCGAGCATGTTCGAGGCCACCCCGATCGTCTCCAATATGTACCTGGCGGCCAACTTCGCCTGGATCGACTCGGAGGTCACGGTCGGCGTCAGCGACATCGGCGTGGCGACCAACGCCGAGCGGCGCCTCCAGGGCCAGTCCCCCTGGGTTGCCAACCTGACCCTGGGCTACAGCAATCCTGAGCGCGAGATCGACGCGGCGCTGCTGCTGAACGCGTTCGGCGAGCGCATCACGGAGGCCGGCGTCAACGGCGTCGAGGACGCCAAGGAGCAGACCGCGCCGCAGCTCGACTTCAACTACACCCAGGCGCTGTTCGATAACTGGGTGCTCGGGCTGAAGGCCCGCAACCTCCTCGACAGCAGGATCGAGGTGGAGCAGGGCGACTTCATCCAGCGGAGCTACCGCACCGGCAGGACCTACTCAGCTTCGCTCAAGTACCGCTTTTGATCCATGAACCGCAACACCCAACCCAACCATCAACCTGACCAAGCCCCGTCCAGAGCTGGAGGAATCTCCGATATGTTTTCCAAGAAGACTGCCTTTATCGCTGTCATTGCCGGTGCGGCGTTCATCGCCGGCTGCGATAGCGACGACGGGTCCGATTTCGGCCCCGGGTCCCCGTCCATCGTGATCAACCAGCCCCCGGTGACGGTGGTTATCAATAACACCGGCGGCGGTGGCGGCCCGGTCGATCCGGGCGATCCGGACGACGACACTGTCGGCGGCCAGCCGGCCGGCCCGTGCCGCGTCGACAACCCGAACGACCCGATTCCCGACGGCGCCCTGCTCGGCTGCGTGGCCTCGGATGATGGCGCCAGTGACACCGGCGCGACCCCGGCGCCCGACGCCATCGTGAACGACCCCTGGGCACTCAGCGATTTCTTCGCCGGCATCAGTGCCGCGCCCGCGCTGAACAACACCGAAGACGTGCGTGGCGCCATCGACAGCACCGGCATGCCGATCGGCTCGCCGGCGCGCTTGTCGGCCAGCTTCTCGGCGCCCGCCGAGTGGCCCCCGGCCTCCGCGACGGACGCGACCTCGCTGCCGGTGCCGAGCTATATCGGCAACACCAGCTACATCGGCGCGTTCCCCCCGGGGGTCACTCGCGACCAGCAGTGGACAGCCGACTGGACCATCCGGGTCAACGGCAACGATGCCGTATGGGGCTTCGCGGGCGGCGAGCCGGGCACTGCGCTCGCCGGTAACACCTCGGCGCCGGTGGCCGACGGCAACTGCCCGGCCGGCACCACCCTGGCCGGCACCTTCTCGGACCTCGTCGGCGCGCTGGCGGACGACGAGGCCGAGCTGTTCACTGGCAGCGCCGCCACCGGCGACTACGACGTCTGCACGCTGGCGGTGCGCTATGACACCGACGGCGCCACGATTACGCTGACCAACGACAACGTCTACAACATCGCTGACGGCTTCCCGGGCACCAAGGTCGGCCTTGGCGACGATGCCGATCCGGCCAACGACGTGGACGTGACCCTGGTCATCGAGGCCGGGACACTGATCTACGGCGAGCCGCAGGAAGCCCTGGTCGTGACCCGCGGCGCCACCATCGAGGTCAACGGCACGCAGAGCGCGCCGGTGGTCATGACGTCGCTGGAGCAGCTGAGCGGCCGCTTCGACGGCGACCCCAGCACCAACGTCGACGGCAGCCAGCAGGGCGAGTGGGCCGGCTTCGCGCTGATGGGCCGCGCCCGCAGCAACCAGTGCGGCGCCAGCTTCGCGGACTGCAACGTGCTGGCCGAGGGCGGCATCGGCAACTATGGCGGCGACGTCGACGACGACTCGTCGGGCAACGTCAACTACCTGATCATCCGCCATGCCGGCAACGACCTCGACGGCCAGGGCAACGAGCTCAACGGCTTCACCCTGTTCGGCGTCGGCCGCAACACCGAGATCCAGAACGTCCAGATCCACCGCGGCTTCGATGACGGCATCGAGTTCTTCGGTGGCGGCGCGTTCGTGCGCTACCTGGTGCTGACGGGCAACGGCGACGACAGCCTCGACTACGATTCGGGCTGGACCGGCGGTGCCCAGAACGTCCTGATCATCCAGGAGGGCGCGCCGCGCGGCAACAACGGCATCGAGGCCGATTCCCGCTTCGCACTGGAGCCGATCACCTTCGAGCTCCTCGCCAACGTGACCATCCTGGGTCCCGTGAGCCGCGCCTCGAACAACCCGGCTGCCGGGGACGAGGGCATTCGCTTCCGCGAGGGCAAGCGCGGCCAGGTGCACAACACGATCGTCTCCGGCGATTACAGCGGTTGCATCAACTTCAATGACGTGGAAACCTTCGACCGCGCGGCGGAAGAGGGCGGCACGCCGCCGGATGCGCCGGGCCCGCACCTGGTGTTCCGCAACACCATCGTGGATTGCGTCGGCGGTCCCAACTACAAGCAGGAGTGATCCTGGCGGGCGCCGGCCCCACCGGCGCCCCCTGACCAGGCAGCTACGTGGCGGCGTCACAGGTGACTGTGGCGCCGCCCTTTTTTTGGCGCGGCCAAAGCAGCGTCCCGGCACCACGATGGCCGTGCGGCGGGGATGGCATAATCGGGCGCCCCGTTGCTGTTGCCGAGGACCCCGCGCATGCCCGCAGAAGACTTCTACACGACTCAGGGCGCCGGCGCCTGCCCCGTCCACCTCGTGCCCGAAGACGGCCTCGAGGCGAAACTCGGAGAGCTGACGGACGCGCATCGCAGTTGGGTCCGCGCTACCGGCTGGCAGGCCAAGCCGGGCACGGTGCTGGCCCTGCCGGGCCCCGAAGGGAGCCTGGCCACCGTGCTGGCCGGGGCGGGCGGCCCCGAGCCGTTCTGGGCGCTGGCGGCGCTGCCGTCCCAGCTGCCTCCGGGCAGCTACTTTTTCGCCGACGCTGCCGCGAGCGGCGAACTCGAGCGCCGCGCGCTGGCCTGGGGCATCGGCCAGTACGCCTACAGCCGGCGCAGCGAGGGCCAGGCGCCGGCGCCGCGGGTCCTGGCCTGGCCCGAGGGGCTCGACGCCGAGCGAGTGATCTCCGGCGTGGCCGCGGATGCGCTGGTGCGCGACCTGGTCAACACGCCGGCCGGCGACCTGGGGCCGGCCGAGCTCGGCAAGGCGGCGGCGGGACTGGCGGCCGCCGCCGGGGCGGAGTTCCGCGAGACCGTGGGCGAGGCGCTGCTCGCCGAGGGCTTCCCGGCCATCCACGCCGTCGGCCGGGCCAGCGTTCGTCCGCCGCGCCTGCTGGACCTGCGCTGGGGCGACCCGGCCCGCCCGCGCGTGACGCTGGTCGGCAAGGGCGTCTGTTTCGACACCGGCGGCCTGAACCTCAAGCCGGCGCAGGGCATGCGCAACATGAAAAAAGACATGGGCGGGGCAGCCCACGTACTCGGCCTGGCGAAGATGATCATGGATGCGGGGCTGCCGGTGCGCCTGCGGGTGCTCATTCCCGCGGTCGAGAACAGCGTCTCGGGCAACGCCTACCGGCCGGGCGACGTCGTGCCGACCCGGGCGGGGCTGACAGTGGAGATCGGCAACACCGACGCCGAGGGCCGGGTCGTGCTGGCCGACGCGCTGGCCCTGGCCGACGAGGAAGAGCCGGAGCTGCTGCTCGATTTCGCTACCCTGACCGGCGCCGCGCGGGTGGCGCTCGGCCCCGACCTGCCGGCGCTGTTCGCCACCGACGAGATGCTGGCCCGGGACTGGGCCAAGGCCGGCATTGAGCAGGGTGACCCGCTCTGGCCGCTGCCGCTGTGGGCGCCTTATGCCGCCAACCTCGCCGGCGGCATCGCCGATCTCAACAACATCAATGCCGACGGCTTCGCCGGCGCCATCTACGGCGGGCTGTTCCTGCAGCGCTTCGTGCGGCGGGCCGGGGCCTGGGCCCATGTCGACACCTTTGCCTGGAATCCGCGCAACCGGCCGGGGCGGCCGGAGGGCGGCATGAGCCAGGGAGTGCGGGCGGCCTTCGGGCTGCTGGCGCAGCGCTACCCGGCCTGAGGCGCCGTGCGGCCCGCCAGCCAGAGCAGGGCGGCGTAGTACAGCACCGCCAGCGGCAGCATCACCAGCGTGATCGCGCCGAACAGGTAGGGCGCCATCATGAAGGTCGACATCAGCGAGTCCTGGTAATAGAAGAACCAGGGGTGGTCCGGCGGAAAGACCAGGTCGTGGGCCCAGGCGAATACGCGGCGCGGCCCGACCAGCAGCACGAGCGCGACCCCGGCGGCGACTGCGGCCAGGCTCAGCCCCAGCAGCCGGCGCAGCGGCGGCATGGTCCAGCCGAGGCGCCGCATCAGCACCAGGTGGACCACCACCCATGCCATGGCCAGCGCCCCGGCGGGGAGCAGGCGCTCCAGCAGCGTGGCGACGTCCCGCAGGTGACCTGCTTCCGGCGGCCGCAGCAGGCGGTCGAGAGGCCTGCCGGCGGGATCGCGGTAGGCCAGCTCCTCCAGGCCCTCGCCCGAGCGGTGGATCGCGTCGACGATGGCGGCAAACAGCCGCTGGCGCTCGGCGGGGGTCGTGGTTTCGAAACCGCGCTTGTAGCGGTTCTGTGGCGCGAACTCCTCGATGTGCTCATGGACGCCGATCCGGTCGTAGAACACGGGATAGAGGAAATCGACCGCCGCCAGGCTGTGCCAGGACAGCCACAGCGCCGCCAGGGCGGCTGCCGGCAGCAGCAGCCACAGGTGCGCGGTGCGCCCGCGGCCGGCCGCTTCAGGCGGCATCCGCAGCCGCGGCCAGGCTCGGCCGGTAGGGCAGGATCTCGAGCACTTCCCCCGCCTCGTGGCGCCGCTTCAGGTCGCGCCAGAACTCGGGCGTCAGCAGGTCGGCATGGTGTTCCAGGAACACCTCCAGCTGTTCCGGCTCGAGGCCGAGAAAGTTGATGAACTGCTCGGGGAAGACGTCGTCCTCGTCGACGAAGAACCAGGCCTCGGACTGCATCTCCTCTTCCACTGAGCGGGCCCGCGGCAGCTTGCGGAAATTGCATTCCGTCACCAGGCAGAGCTCGTCGTAGTCGTAGAAGATCACACGTCCGTTGCGCGTCACGCCGAAATTCTTCAAGAGCAGGTCGCCCGGGAAGATATTGGTGGCGGCCAGGTCGCGGATGGCCTGGCCGTAGTCCAGCACGGCGTGGCGGGCTGCCAGCGGCGAGGCTTCCGCCAGGTAGAGGTTGAGGGGCCGGAGGCGGCGTTCGACGTAGCAATGATCGACCACCACGTCCTCGCCTTCCACCGACACGGTCTGCGAGCACGACTCCAGCAGGTGTGCGAGCAGCGCCGGTTCGAAGCGGGTGCGCGGGAAGCGGAGCTTCTTGAACTCCTGCGCGTCCACCAGCCGCCCGGCGCGGTCATGGCGGAACACCAGGTAGTACTTGTCGAGCACGTCGCGGCGCACCACGGTCTTCGGGTAGGCGAAGCGGTCGCGGATGATCTTGAACACCACGTCGTAGGAGGGCAGCGTGAACACCGCCATGACCATGCCGCGTTCGCCCGGCGCCTCGACGAACTGGTCGCGCGAATTCTGCAGGTGGCGGAACAGGGTGCGATAGGTCTCGGTCTTGCCCTGCCGGGCGCGGCCGAGGACGGTGAACAGTTCCGCCAGCGGCTTGCGCGGCAGGATGGTACGCAGGAAGACCACGGCGTCGTGGACGGTTTCGAGGTCGGCGTGAAAATAGCTGCGGGTGAAGCCGAACAGGATGCTGGTGTCGCGCACCGAGGTGAGCAGCGCATCGACGGCGACGCCGTCGGCGGTGTTCTTGAGCGCGATCACCAGCGGCTGGGGCTGCGCTGCGCCGAGCGCGCGGCCGACCAGGTAGGCGCGCGTGTTCTGGTAGAAAATCGGGCGCATGAACTCGACGCGCTCGAGTTTCTGCAGGCCGCCCAGCGGCTCCCAGGCCCGCGTCAGCTCGCTCACGACGAAATCCACGCTGCCCTTGAAATCCTGCCAGGGCGACTCGAAGGTGTGGTCCTCGAGGATTTCCTCGACCATCTCCTCCGGGCGGCCGTCGAGTTCGTAGAGCTTGAGCTGCTGCGGCGGCCGGATCTTGGACAGGGGATCGAGGTCCAGCGCGACGAACTCGACCTCCGGGTCGACGCCGACGGTGGCGAACAGCCGCCGGGTAATCGAGCTGAAGAAGGTCTTCTCGAATTCCAGGTCGATGAAGTCCCGGATCTCGTCCTCGAAGCAGTGCCGGATCAGGACCCACAGCTCGCGGTCGGCGGCGCGCTCGCCGAGCCGCTGCCGCAGCAGCGTGGTGGTGTAGTCGACGTAGCGGTCGTAGAGGTCGATTCGTTCCCTGGCGTCGTTGCGCCCGCCCACCCAGTCACAGGTCTCGAAGCGCAGGCGCGCCCGGCGCGTGACGGCGCGGAACTCGGCATTGTAGTCGCCGAAGGCATCGAAAATGGCCCTGGCGCAGTCCCGCGCCAGGGCCAGGTCGGGGGCTTCCTGCTGCATCCCGCCGCGGCGTCAGTCGAGATTGCCGATCAGCGCGTCGGCGAACTCGCTGCACTTCACCTCGTTGGCGCCGTCCATCAGGCGGGCGAAGTCGTAGGTCACGGTCTTGCTGCCGATGGTCCGGTCCATGGCCGCGATGATGCCGTCGGCGGCCTCGAGCCAGCCGAGGTGGCGCAGCATCATTTCGCCCGACAGGATCAGGCTGCCGGGGTTGACCTTGTCCAGGTTGGCGTATTTCGGCGCCGTGCCGTGGGTGGCTTCGAACACGGCATGGCCCGTGACCGAATTGATGTTGCCGCCGGGCGCGATGCCGATGCCGCCGACCTGGGCGGCCAGCGCATCGGAAAGATAGTCGCCGTTCAGGTTCAGGGTGGCGATCACGTCGAACTCCGACGGCCGGGTCAGGACCTGCTGCAGCGTGATATCGGCGATGGCGTCCTTGATCAGCACCTTGCCGGCGGCCAGGGCCTCCTTCTGCTCGGCGTTCGCGGCCGCCTCGCCTTCCTCGTCGCGAGTGCGCTCCCACTGGTCCCAGGTGTAGGTCTGGTCGGCGAACTCCCGCTCCGCGAGGGCGTAACCCCACTTGCGGAAGGCGCCCTCGGTGAACTTCATGATGTTGCCCTTGTGGACGAAGGTCACGCTCTTGCGCCGGTTGTCGATGGCGTACTGGATCGCCGCCCGCACCAGGCGCTCGGTGCCCTCGCGCGACACCGGCTTGATGCCGATGCCGCTGGAATCGGGGAAGCGGATCTTGCGGAACTCCTCCGGAAAGTGTTCCTCGAACAGCGCCAGGAAACGCTTGTTCGCGGGCGAGCCCTGCTCGAACTCGATGCCCGCGTAGATGTCCTCGGTGTTCTCGCGGAAGATCGCCATGTCCACGTCTTCCGGCTTCTTCACCGGCGAGGGTACGCCCTTGAACCAGCGCACCGGGCGCAGGCAGACATAGAGATCCAGCAGCTGCCGCAGGGCGACATTGAGACTGCGGATACCGCCGCCGATCGGGGTCGTCAGCGGTCCCTTGATCGCCACCAGGTATTCCCGGCAGGCCTGGACCGTCTCGTCGGGGAGCCAGGAGTTGAACAGTTCGTTGGACTTCTGGCCGGCATAGATTTCCATCCAGTGGATGCGCTTCTTGCCGCCGTAGGCCTGGGCCACTGCGGCGTCGAGCACCCGGACGGTAGCGCGCCAGATGTCGGGACCGGTGCCGTCACCCTCGATGAAAGGGATGATCGGGTTGTCCGGGACCTGCAGGACGCCGTTGTCGATGGTGATCTTGGCGCCGCCCTCGGGGACGACGATCTTGGCTACAGACATATCCGGGACTCCTTCGGAACGCGGCCTTCTGCGGGCCGCCTGGATGGATGCAGATGATAACTGATCAGCCGCCGCACTGGCTGCAGGGCGCCCGCCGCCGGCATCCCCGGCTCACTCGCGGATCCCCGCCAGGTCGATAATGAAGGCGTACTCCTGCGCGGTTTCGCGCAGGCGCTCGAAGCGGCCGCTGCGGCCCCCGTGGCCCGCTTCCATGGTGGTGCGGAAAATCAGCGGGGCGTCATTGGTCCGGTACGCGCGCAGCTTCGCCACCCACTTGGCGGGCTCCCAGTACTGGACCTGCGAGTCGTACAGCCCGGTGGTCACCATCAGGGGCGGGTAGTGCTGCGCCCGGACATTGTCGTAGGGGCTGTAGGAGAGCATGTACTGGTACCAGGGCGCGAAGCTGGGGTTGCCCCACTCGTCGAACTCGTTGGTGGTCAGCGGGATCGACTCGTCCAGCATCGTGGTCACCACGTCCACGAAGGGCACGTGCGCGACCATGCCCGCGTAGAGGTCCGGCGCCAGGTTGGCCACCGTGCCCATCAGCAGGCCGCCCGCCGAGCCGCCCATGGCGAAGACCTTGTCGGGCGCAGCATAGCCTTCCCGCACCAGGTGCCGGGTTACGTCGACAAAGTCGGTGAAGGTGTTCATCTTGTTCAGCAGCCGGCCGTCGTCGTACCAGTGCCGGCCCATTTCCTGCCCGCCGCGGATGTGGGCGATGGCGAAGACGAAGCCGCGATCGAGCAGCGACAGGCGCACCGAGCTGAAGCGCGGATCGGAACTGCTGCCGTAGGAGCCGTAGGCATACTGGTAGAGCGGCGCCGTGCCGTCGGGCAAGAAGCCCTTGCGGTACACCAGCGACACCGGGATCTTCTCGCCGTCGCGCGCCTGGGCCCAGGTCCGTTCGGTGGCGTAGTTCGCCGGGTCGAAGTCGCCCAGCACCGGGTCGCGCTTCAGCATGGTGCGCGCGCCGGTGACCACGTCGATGTCGTAGATGGTGGTCGGCGTCGTCATCGAAGTGTAGGCGTAGCGCAGCACCGTGGTGTCGAGGCGCGGATTGCCGTTGCCGCTCAGCCAGGTCGTCGAGGGGACCTGGTCGGCCGGCAGGTACTGTTCCTCGCCGTCCCAGTTCCGCACGCGCACCCGCAACAGGCCGTCTGAGCGCTCCCCGATCGCCAGGAAGGTGTCGAACACCAGGAAGCTCTGGATGAACACGTCCTCGCTGTGCGGCACCACGTCGGTCCATTCGCTGAAGTCGCTTTCGGCGCCGACCGGGACGCTCATCAGGCGATAATTGGGCGCGTCCTTGTTGGTGCGCACGATCCAGCGGTCGCCCTGGTGGTCGGGCAGGTAGAGATGCCCGCGCTCGCGCGGCAGGAACAGGCGGAACTCGCCGGCGGGGTCGTCGGCCGCCAGGATGCGGACCTCGGTGGCCTCGGTGCTGCTGAGATAGATGGCGAGGTAGTCGCGGGAGCGGCTGCGGCCGACGTAGGTGTAGAAACTGGTGTCTGCCTCCTCGTAGACGACGGGATCCTCGCCCGCGGCACCGAGTTCGTGGCGGCGCACGCGATAGGAGAGCAGCGTGACGGGGTGGTTCTCGACGTAGAACAGGGTCCGGCTGTCGCCGGCCCAGGTGAAGCTCGAGACCGGCTCGATGCCCGTGGTAAGCAGCTCGCCGGTGGCCAGGTCCCTGACTTTCAGGACGTACTGCCGGCGGCCTACGGTGTCTTCCGTCCAGGCCAGCAGCCGGTTGTCGTCCGAGACCTCGTAGCTGCCGAGGCCGAAGAAGGCATGCCCCTCGGCCATGGCGTTACCGTCGAGCAGGATTTCCTCCGGCGCGTCCATGCTCCCCTGGCGGCGCGCATGGATGGGGTACTGCTTGCCTTCCTCGTAGCGGGCGTAATACCAGTAGCCGTTGTCGAAGACCGGTACCGTGGCGTCGTCCTGCTTGATGCGGCCCACGATCTCCTCGAACAGCGTGTCGACCAGCCCCGCATAGCGCGACTCGTAGGCCTCGTACCAGGCATTCTCCGCCTCCAGGTAGGCGATGACGTCCGGGTCCTCACGCTCGTCGTCGCGCAGCCAGTACCACGGGTCCTCGCGGTTGCCCTCGGGCGATACCACCACGAAGGGGCGTTGTTCGGCCTGCGGTTCGGCCTGCGGCTCGGCCGGCGCCTCGCTGTGCTGCATCGGGGCGCAGGCGGCCAGGGCGAGGAGGGCGGCAAGGACCAGGGTGCGGAAAGCGACTTGGCTCGGCATCTGTTTCTCCGGTGACGCGGCGACGACCGCAGCAGGCAAGGCCGCAAGTTTAACGGGGTTCGGCGCCGTTGTGGCGCCCCCGCGCACCACCGGCTTTGCCCCCGGGGCGGTGCTTGCGGTAAGTTCGGTCCACAGGTCACCGGGAGAGGCTGGGATGAACACGCTGCGCACCATCCTGAAGAACAAGCCGAGCACCGAAGTCTGGTCCATCGAGCCGGGCGCGTCCGTGCTGGACGCCGTGAAGCGGATGGCCGAGCTGGGAATCGGGGCCCTGCTCGTCATGGAGGGCGAACGGCTGGTCGGCATCGTCTCCGAGCGGGATTATGCGCGCAAGGTGATCCTCAAGGGCCGCCGCTCCGAGGCCACGCTGGTGGAAGAGATCATGACCAGCGAGGTGCTGACCGCGACCCCCGGGATGACCGCGCAGCACTGCCTGGGCATGATGACGGAAGGCCATTTTCGCCACCTGCCGGTAATCGAGGACGACCGGATCATGGGCGTGGTATCCATCGGTGACCTGGTGAAATGCGTCATTGCCGACCAGCAGGTGGTGATCGAGGAACTCGAGCGTTACGTCACGGGCGGATAGGAGATCCCCATGATCGAAGTCACGGGCCTGTTGGGCCTGATCATTCTCATTCTCGATGTCTACGCCATCGTGAAGACCGTCCAGAGCAGTGCGAGCACCGGGGCCAAGGTGGGGTGGATCGTGGTGATCCTGCTGCTGCCCGTGCTGGGCCTGCTGATCTGGTTGTTCCTGGGGCCGAAGGACTAGGGCGCCCGGTCGCGCCGCCAGGCCAGTTCCACGAACAGGCTGCGCTCGCGCCCGGGGAAATAGCGGTATTGGCCGAAGGCGAAATCCGCGCGCTCGGCGTAGGCGGCGTCGGTCAGGTTATGGACCCGCAGGCTGACCGAGAACTCGCGGGCGAGGGGCCGGCTCAGGCGCAGGTGCAGCAGGTCATGCCCGTCATAACGCGCGGTGTTGGCGGCGTTCAGCCAGTACGCGCCCATGTTGAGCCACTCCAGTTCCGCCGCCCAGTGCCAGGGAGACTGCCAGAGCAGCCGTGTGCTGCCGAAACGACGGGGCGAGCCGTCGGTCTCGTTGCCGGACACGATGATTTCGCCGCGGCCGACGTCCCGATCGAAGCGCCAGCTGTGCCGGGCGAATGACTGGTCGGTCTGCAGGCTCAGGCCGTAACCGGGCTCCCAGCGCAACGATACTTCCGCGCCGACGTGCCGGGTGCGGCCGTCGGCCACGTTGAAGCCGTCGCCGTCGCGGAAGATGTAGTTGTCCTTCTCCATGGCGTAGGCGGTCAGCTCCCAGGCCAGTCCGCTGCCGTAGCCCCGCCAGCCCAGTTCCAGGCTGTCGATGGTCTCGCTGCGCAGGTCCGCCACGGCCTGGCCGCGCTGGAGGCGGTACAGCTCGGTGGCCTGCGGGGCCCGGAAGCCGCGGCGCAACGCCACCCAGGCCAGCTGGCCGGGTTGCAGGCGCCAGCCGAGGCTGAGCTTCGGGGCCAGGTTGGTGAAACTGTCCTGGCGGTCCGCCGGTCGCGTGTAGAGGCAGCCGCCGGGGCACTCGGTGCCGTCGTCCCGCGTGTTGCCGGCCAGCATGCGGTTGTCGTAGTCGTAGGCCAGCCGCTCGGCCCGCAGCCCGAGGCCCAGCGACCAGTCCGGGGCCAGCTCGCGCTCCCAGTGCACCCAGGGGGCGATGCTCCAGGCCCGGACGCGGTAGTCGTAGTGCAGGCCGGCGGGGCGCGTGGCGGCCACCGGTGGCGGCAGGCCTGTGGTCGGGCCGTCCTGGAACTGCTGCAGCGTGCCTTCGGCCAGCTCGAAGTCGAGCCCGTAGTGTAGCCGGCCGGTGGCCGCGTCGGCCGCGGCGGTGAGCTGCACGCCGCCGCTGACCTGGCCGTTCTCCTCCAGCGGCTGGCCGGGGAGGAAATGCTGCAGGAACTCCATCTGGCTGGCGCGGACGTAGGGCCTGATTTCCAGGCTGCGGCCGCCGGCTGCGTGGCGCCAGGCCCACCATGCCCGCAGGCTGTCGGCATCGCGGAAAGCCTCGGGATTGGGATTCGAACGCGCCAGCTCGGGATCGCGATAAGCCTCGAAGCCGGTGATATAGCCGGCGGTCTCCTGCCGCAGGATGGAGCCCGAGATGGCGGCGGCACGCTCGGTAGCGCCGTCGCGTGCCAGCCACGAGGCGTTCAGCTTGAGCTGCTCGTGGCCGGTGTCGTCGCGCCAGCCATCGTCGCGCATGAGCATGCCGTTGAGCTGGACCCCGCGCTGCCCGTCCCAGGCGCCGCTGCCGAAGCGGCCGCGCAGGTAGCCGTCCGGCCCGGCGTCGACGGCGGCTGCGTCGCGGCCTGTCGCGGGGGTCGGCATCAGCACGTTGATGGTCCCGTGCAGGGCGTTGGAGCCGTACAGGGCGCTGCCGGGCCCGCGCACCACCTCGATCGCGCGGGCCTGCTCGAAGTTGAGCTCGAACAGCTGGTTGACGTTGCAGAAGCCCGCCGGACGGGACGGCAGCCCGTCCTCCATGACCAGGAAGGCGCCGCAGGCACCGGCGCCCGTCAGCACCGGCGAGCGGATCGCCACCAGGCTCTCCTGGCCGCTGTTCAGCGTCACCCAGGTCCCGGGAGAGCGCCAGAAGATCTCGGAGGCATGGCGCGGCGCGACGGTCTCGAGCGACGCCTCGTCGATCAGCGCCACGTTGCCCGGGGTCGCGAGCACCGGCTCGGCCGAGCGCGTCGCGGTCACCGTCACGGGCTCGAGCTCGGTGGCAGCCGCGAGCGAACTGCCGAGCAGCGCCGCGAGCAGCAAGCTCAGGCGGACGGGGCGAGCGCAGCCAGTCGGGCCGCGAGTTCCTGGGGGATGGGAGCCTTGCACTTGTTCCGATAATCGTAAGAGACGATGCGCCCGCTGCCTTCGGCCGCCAGGCGCTGGTAACGATGGCTGTAGACGCGGTAATGCATCATGAACTCGTCCGCCTCGATCGTGCCGATGCGGGCCGCGGCGGTGACGGTGTCCGGGTATTCCAGGGGCAGCCGGAAGCGGCAGTCGGTCGCCGCGAGGATCGGTCCGAGTCCGGAGCTGGCCGTCAGCGCCATGTAGTCGACGGCTTCGAAGCAGGCGATGCGGGCCGATTCGAAGTAGCGGAAATAGACCACGTTGTTGACGTGGCCGAAGGCGTCCATATCGCCCCAGGCGACCGGGATTTCGACCCGGACCGGAAAGCCCTCGAGCGCCTCAGCTGCCATCGTCCGTCCCCCGGTTGACGCGCTCCAGCACGAAGCTCGGCCGGTCGCCGTTGCGATAGTAGGTGAACTGCTGCTGCAGCTGCGCCAGCTTGGCCTCCCGCGCCGCCTCGCTGGCGAACCACTGGTACTGCTCCCAGTCGTCGCCCAGCAGGGGCCGCATGGGGTCCTGCTCCGGCAGGCTGAGCCGGATGCCCCAGGCCTTGGGCGCGTCCGGCAGGGGGCGGCTGCGGTTGTGCTCGTGACAGGCGGCGGTCATGGCGGCTTCCAGCGATGGTCCGGCCGACTATTATTCGCGGCCGGCGCGTCACATGCCACCCCGCCGCCACTTGGCGGCCCGGCAGCGGTCGCGGACAATGGCCGGCATGGAGGAATCCAGCCAGACGCCCGGCGACGGGCCCGGGCCCGCTCCGGCACGACCCGCCGGCCGGCGGGACGGGGGCTTCTTCGTCGCCGGCGGCCCGGTAGGGCCGGACCGCGCCTGCTACGTGGTGCGGGGAGCCGACCGCCAGCTGCTCGACCGGCTGCTGGCGGGCGACTATTGCCACGTCATCGCCCCGCGCTACTCCGGCAAGACGAGCCTCGCCGCCAACGTGGCCCGGCGGCTGCGGGAGGCGGGTGGCCAGGCGGCCGTCGTGGACTTGTCCCAGCTCGGCAGCCGCGACGGTTCCACGGAGGTAGGACGCTGGTATTACGGCCTGGCGTACCGCATCGTGCGCGACCTGCGCCTGAAACTGGACCTGCAGCGCTGGTGGCAGGATCATCTCCCGCTGCCGCCCGCGCAGCGTCTCGCCGAGTTCTTCTGGGAAGCGGTCATCCGGGGCACCGAGGGCCCGCTGGCGATCTTCCTGGACGAGATCGAGAGCGTCGAGCAGGCGGACTACGCGGCCGAGCTGTTCCGGGTCGTGCGGGCCTGCTTCGACGCCCGCGCGGCCGAGCCGGAGTACGGGCGGCTCAGCTTCGTGCTGCTCGGCACGGCGTTGCCGGCGGGTGCCGCGGCACGCGCCAGCGAGGCCGTCACCGAGATCAGCAGCCGCATCGAGCTGCAGGACTTCCAGTTCGAGCAGGCGCGCAACCTGGCCCCGGGGCTCGGGCTGCCGGCGGGGGATGCCGAGCGTGCCCTGTACCGGGTCATGTACTGGACTTCCGGCCATCCCTACCTGACCCAGCGGCTGTGCCAGGCCATCGCCCGCAACACCGGCCCGGCCTGTTCGGACGAGGTGGTGGACGAGCTCGTGCGGTCGCGCTTCCTCGGCCGCAACACGGTGCGGACGGAGGCCAGCATGAGCCGCGTGCTGGACGGCCTGGACCGGGCCGGCAAGCTGGCGCGCCCGGCGCTGCGGCTCTATCGCCGCATCCATCGCGGCCGCCGGCTGCGCCACGACCCCGACAACCCCAAGCACGAATTACTGCGGGTCTGCGGCCTCGCCACCCTCGGGCCGGACCGCCGCCTGGCGGTACGCAACCGCATCTACGCCGAGGTCTTTTCGGGCCGCTGGGCGCGCGAAGCCCTGCCCGTGGAATGGGGCCGGATCGCGCGCGTCGCGGCCGTGCTCGCGCTGGTCGTCGGCGCCGGCTGGAGTTACGTCGAGGTGTTGCCGAGGCCCTACGTGGAGACCCTCAAGGTGGCGTCGGTCGAGCTCGACGAGGCGCGACGGGCCTGGCAGGCCCTGGGCCGGTTGCCGGGCTTCGGTGCCCGGGCGGACCGGCTGTTCGCCCGGGTACTCATCCGGCGCAGCCGGCTGGCCGACGACTGGGCCGTGGTCGCCGAGGCCGACGACCTGCTCCGATCCTTGCCGGGCTTCGCCTCGCGGGCCGATGCGCTGCAGGTGGAATTCTGGGAGCGGCGCGCGGCAGCGGCGGAGGCGGCCGAGCGGCGCGACGAGGCGCTGCTCTACCGCCTGCGCGCCTATGAGGCCGGGCCAACCGCTGACGCCGGCCGGGCTGCGGCGCTGGCCGGCGGCGACTACGGGTCGCTGCTGGCCGTCATCCGCGCTGCCGGGCCGGTGGCGGCCGTCGCCATGGACCCGGCGGACGGCGCGCTGGTCACCCTGGGCAGCGGCAACGTCCTGCAGCGTTGGGACGCTGATACCGGCGTCGCGCTGGACCAGCTGGAGCTGCTGGCGGAAGAGTTCCTGCCGGTGCGTCGTCGCCTTGGGATCGATGCCCCGGGGCCGGTTGCCGCCGTGCGGCTGGAACTGGAGATCGAGCACGAGGATCCGGCCCGCCTGCAGGCTCGCCTGGCGGCGCCTTCGGGCCGCAGCATGGCGTTGTCCCTGGCGGCAGCGGCCCGGGACGAGGTCTCACTCGTCCTGGGCGAGCGCCAGGCCGCCGGCCTGCGGGAGTTCCGCGGTGAGGAGGCGCTGGGGACCTGGACGCTGGAGCTCGAGGATCGGCAGGCGGGACGCCCCGGGACCCTGGTCGCATGGCGCCTGCGCCTGTCGGCCGCCAGCGGGCACCAGGCCGAGGATCGCCCCGAGAATCCCTTGCCGATCGACCCGCCGGGCCGGACCTCCGCCGTCATCGCGGCACTTGCGCCGGGCGGCGTGCGCGCCGCGACCGCCCCGGCCGACGCGGCGGTGGGCGGGCGTCTCGAGGGGTGGGATGCCCGCACCGGCGCCGGCCTGTTCGCGCTGGCGCTGGCAGCCGGCGAACGCGCCCTGGAGTTCCTGCCCAACGGCGGTCTCCTGCTGGTGGAGCGGCGCGGATCTCGACAGCGCTTCCAGGTCCTGGACGGCGCGGACGGAACCGTCCTGTTCGCCCGTGAGTACTCGACGCCGCTCGGCGCCGGCCCTGCGGCCGCGCCGGACGGGCGCTTCCTGGCCGTCGTCGAGACCGAGCCAAGAGTGGCCCGGGTACTGGAGCTCGAGACCGGCCGCAACGTGTTCCAGCTGGCGCTGGCCGGCGAGGCGACGGCCGTGGCGGTGGCGCCGGGGGGGCTGCTGTTCGCGGCCGCCGACGGCGACGGCTTCATTCGGCTCTGGCACACCACCGACGGTGCCCTGGCGGCCGAGCTTCGGGGCGGCGCGCCGGCGACTGGCCTGGCCTTCGATCCAGCGGGCCGCTGGCTCGTGGCCGTCGACGCGGCCGGGCGCCTGCAGGCCTGGGATGTTGCGGCAGCGGCCCAGGCGCCGGCACTGGTGCGTCCGGACAGCGACGGCCGCTTCAGCCTGGCGGCCGGTGGCGGCCGGCTGCTGGCGCTCGATGCCGGGCGCGGCCTCGAATACTGGAACCTGGGGGCCGGCGCCGCGCTCGCGCCCGTATTGCGCGACGGCGGGCTGCGCGGGCCGGCTGCAGCCGGGCGGGCTTACGCCTTGCGGATCGAGGACGGCCGCGTGGTCAGCGGCCTGGGCAGTCGCGTGTTGCGCGTCTGGCAGCCCCGCCCGGCGGCCGATCCACTGGCCCTGCCGCGATTGCCGCAGCTGGTCGCGCTGGCGCCTTCGGGCCTGCGGGCGGCGGCCGGGACCAGCGACGGCCGCGTCGTGGTGCGCTTGCGCGACCCGGAGTCGCGGCACCTGCATTTCGCCACCCTGACGGGCGCCGAGACCCGCCACGGCGACGGCGTGGCCGGCCTCGCCTTCGCCGCGGACGGACATCGCCTGGCCAGCGCCGGCGGCGACGGCAGCGTGCTGTTGTGGGACGCGCGTGACGGACGCCTGCTGGGCGTGCCGCTGCAGCACGGCCTCGGCGAGCTGGCCGGGCTGGAACTGGCGGCCGACGGCCGCACCCTGGTCACGGCGGGAGCGCGAGGGGCGCGGAGCTGGAACGCGGAGACGGGGGCGCCCGGGCCCATGCTGGGCCCCGGGCGTGCCGTGAGCGCCGTGGGGCTGGATGACGCCGGTACCCGCGTGTTCACGGGGACGCCGGCCGGCCTGGTGGAACGTTGGGACCTCGACAGCGGCGAGCGGCTGTGGTTCGCCGCGCTGGATGCGCCGGTGGGACGCATCGCCGTGAACGGTGACGGCAGCCGGGTGGCGGCGGCGAGTCCGACCGGCCTGGTTGGCGCCTGGGGGCTGGACGGGGGCGCGCGGCGCGCTACCGTGCTGCTCGCCGCGCCGGTGCTGGAGGTCCGGTTCTCGCCGGACGGGGAAACCCTGCTCGCCCAGACTGCGGGTTGGCTGCACCGCCTCGGCATTGTCGACGGCCGCCTGGAAGTGCTCGGCAGCCGCCTGCTGCCGGCCTCGGTGGCGCCCGGCGCCTGGCGCAGCGCCAATGCGCGGGGCAGCCGCGTGACCGTCGTGGGCGGTCCCCGCGCCGAGGCCATGGCCGTGCTCGACTTCGAGCGCCCGGCGCCGCCCGCCGAGGACTGGCGGCCGGCGCTCGAATCCTGGCAGCGGCGCCTGCACCTCTATTTCGACGCCGCCGGCGACCTGGTGGAGGAGCGGCCGATCGAGGCGGCGGTCCAATAATGTGAACCAGCGCCGCTTGCGGGCAGGTGCGGCGGACTAGACTCGTCCCCGGAACAGTGAGGACGATGCTCATGAAACCTGTGCTTGCCCTGATCCTGTGCACGTTCGTCGTGCTGGCCTCCGGCTGCGAGGAGAAGCGGCCTATCACTGTGGCCGAGTTCATGGAGAACGAGGCGGCGCTCTACGGCACCCTGGCGCGCTGCGACCGGGAGCCGGGTTCGGTCGACCCGCAGGAATGCCAGAACGCCCGCACGGCCGGGGAGCGGATTGCCACCATCGAGGAACGCCTGCTGCGCCAGGCGCGCAACGAGGCTTTCGAGGCGGCCCGGGCGGAATACCGGGCGCGCCTGGATCGCGAGCGCGAACTGCGGCTGAAAGCCGAGGCGGAGGCCGAGGACGCGCGGCTGCGGGCCCTGCTCCACGCCGAGCCGCAAGCAGACGCGCGCGAGATCCCGCGGCCGGAATAAGGCCGCCGCCGAGGCCGCCTAGTGGTGATGTCCCGGCTGGTGCTGCTCCGTGGCCGGCATGGCGTGCCCGCCATGGCCGCCACCGGCCAGCTTCTGCAGCGGCGTCACCATCGTCCAGGCGCCGAACAGCACCAGTAACCACCCGAGCAGCCGGCGGCGCCGCGCCGTGAGCAAGGTGCCGCTGCGTCCGGAGGCCCAGGTCACGCCGATCATGGCCGGCGCGGTGCCGAGGCCGAACACCGCCATGAACAGCGCGCCTTCGGCGGCCCCGCCCGTGCCGGCGGCGGCGGCCAGCATCCCGTAGACCAGGCCGCACGGCAGCCAGCCCCACAAGGCGCCGAGCGCCAGCGCCTGGCCGGCGTGCCGGGGCGGCACGAAACGGCGGGCCAGCGGCGCGAGCCGCTGCCAGAGCCGGGCGCCGGCGGCCTCCAGCGGGGCCAGCACGCGCAGGTTGATCGCCACCTGCAGCCCGAGCAGCACCAATACCGCTCCCATCAGCAGCCGCAGCCAGGGGCCCAGGCCCATGGCGCCCGCCAGGCCGGCCCCGATGGCCCCGGCGATGGCGCCCGCCATGGCGTAGCTGGCAATCCTGCCGGCGCTGTAGGACACCGCCATCGCCGGCCGGCCGCCGCCGGCCATGCCCAGGGCACCGGCGATGCCGCCGCACATGCCGAGACAGTGCACGCTGCCCACCAGGCCGCCCAGTAACGCTGCCGCCAGGCCGGTTTCCATCAGGGTCATGGCTCTTTCTCCTCGGGGTCGGGCCCTGCGGCGTCCGGCGCCTCGCCGGATGCCGGCGGGCGCGAGTCGTCGTCCAGGAGGATTCTCCAGGCGGGGCTGTCGAGGTCGTCGAACTGGCCGCTGTTCACGGCCCAGAAAAAGGCCCAGACCGCCCCGATCACGATCAGGATCCCCATCGGGATCATCAGGTACAGGATGCTCATGCGCCGGCCGCTCCGGTCAGCGCCGGCGGGACGGGTGCGGCGACGCTCCGGGGCGGGCGCGACAGCCGCAGGGCATTGAGCACCACCAGCAGCGAACTGGCCGACATGCCGATGGCCGCCATCCAGGGCGCGATCAAGCCCGCCGCCGCCAGCGGCAGGGCGATGGTGTTGTAACCCGCCGCCCAGGCCAGGTTCTGGCGCACGATGCCGAGCGTGCGGCGGGCCTGCAGCAGGCCCTCCGCCAGCGGTCCCAGCGACTCGCCGAGCAGCACCATGTCGGCGCTGGTCTGGGCCAGCGGCGTGCCGCCGGCCATGGCCACGGACACGTCCGCGCCAGCCAGGACCGGCGCGTCGTTCACCCCGTCGCCGACCATTACCACCGCTTCGCCCGCCTGCTGGCGCTGCCGCAGCAGGGCCAGCTTGTCCTCGGGCGTCATGCCCGCCTGCCAGCGCTCGATGCCGACGGCGGCGGCCACGTGCGCCACCGCTTCGGGCGTGTCGCCGCTGGCGATCTCGGTCGCCAGGCCGAGCGCCGCGAGTTCGGCGACCTGCTCGCGCGCGCCCCGCCGGAGGCGGTCGGCCAGCCGGAACACGGCCCGCACCGCGCCCTCGTCGGCCAGGCACACCACGGTATCGTCGCCATGCAGCGCCGGCGCGGCGACGCCGGGCAGCGCCGCGGCCCAGTCCGGCTTGCCCAGGCGCCAGCGCCGCCCGTCCACCGTGCCCTCGATGCCGCAGCCCGGCGCCACCTTGACCTCGGCGGCGGGGCCCGCCGGGTGCGCCATGGCGAAGGCGCGCGCGATGGGATGTTCCGAGACCGACTCCAGCGCCGCAGCGACGGCGAGGGCCCGCTCGGACGACAGGTCATCGAGCGGCTCGACCGCCGTGATGCGCAGCTGGCCGAGCGTGAGCGTGCCGGTCTTGTCGAGGATCACCCGGCGCGCCCGGGCGAGGCGCTCGATGGCGCCCGCGCGGGTGACCAGCAGCCCGCGCCGGGCGAGCAGGCCGGTGGCGGCGGTGAGCGCGGCCGGCGTCGCGATGGAGAGGGCGCAGGGACAGGTCACCACCAGCACCGCCAGCGTGATCTCGAAGGCGCGGGCGGGATCGATGGCGTGCCACGCGAACCAGGTCAGGGCGGCGGCGCTCAGCACCCCGACCACGAACCAGCGCGCGACGCGGTCCGCGGCGGCCGCGATCGGCGTGCGCTCCGCCTGGGCCCGATCGAGCAGGCGCCCGATGTTGGAGACCAGGGTCTCGCTGCCGGTGCGCTCGACTTCCAGCTCGAGCGGGTCGCCGAGGTTGATGCTGCCGGCCAGCGCCGGCTCCCCGCGATTGCGGCGGCGCGGCCGGGACTCGCCGGTCAGCATGGCCTCGTCCAGCCGGGTGCCGTCCTGCAGCAGGCGCCCGTCGGCCGGCAGCGTCTCGCCGTGCCGGACCGAGACGACATTGCCGACCCGCAACTCGCGCAGTGCCACGGTCTCCCAGCTGCCGTCGGCCGCGCGCCGCCGGGCAGCCTCGGGCAGGAGGCGCGCCAGCGCTTCCTGGGTGTCGCCGGCGTGGTGGCGGGCGCTCATCTCCAGGTAGCGTGCCAGCGAGAGGAAGAAGACGAACATCGTCACCGAGTCGAAGTACACCTCGCCCTGGCCGGACCAGGTGTGGAGGACGCTCGCCGACCAGGCTGCGCCGACGGCAAGCGCCACCGGCACGTCCATCCCCGGCCGGCCCGAGCGCAGGTCGCGCCAGGCCCCGGCGAAGAAGGGCCGGCCTGAATACAGCGCCACCGGCGTGGCCACCAGCAGGCTGACCCAGCGGAACAGCTGCTCGAGGCCGGGATCCATGTCCTGGAAGGCGCCGACATACAGCGCCACCGCATACATCATCACCTGCATCATGCCGATGCCGGCCACGCCGAGACGGCGCAGGGCGGCGCGGCGCTCCCGGAGCGCCATCTCGCTCGCCCCGACGCTGCCGGGATGGGGCTTGTAGCCCAGGCGGGAGAGCACGCCCAGCGCGCCGCTCAAGGGCAGCTTCTCCGGGTTCCAGACCAGCCGCGCCCGTGCCGTGGCCGGGTTGACGCGGATCTCCCGCACGCCCGGGACCTGTTCGAGGCTGCGCTCGATCAGCCAGCCGCAGGCGGCGCAGCGCACGCCCTCGACCAGCATGGTGCAGCTGCGCAGGCCGTCGCCGGCCGGGGCACTTACTGCCTGGAGCATCTCGGGCCGATCGAAGGGTTGCCACGGCAGCTCCGGCGCCGCGCTGAGGGCAGCCTCGGCCGGCCGGCCGGCGGGCAGGGTGCGGAACCGGTAGAAATCGGCCAGCCCGCTCTCGCGGATCAGCTCTGCCACGGCCTTGCAGCCGGGACAGCAGACCCGGTGCGCCTCACCCTCGATCTGGACGAACCAGGGTTCGGTGCCGGAGAGCGGCTCGCCGCAATGGAAGCAGCTGGCCTCGCTCACGATGTCTCAGGGGGTCGCCGGCGGCGCCAGCCGCAGCTCGGCTTCGCCGGCCACTTCGCCGGACAGCCGCCAGCTGCCGTCGCTGGGGTAGAGCTGGACATACCAGCGCCCCTCGAGGGGCGGCAGGCTGCCGCTCCAGCCGGCGGGCGTGCGCACCAGCTCGACGACGTGGTCGCGCTCGGCCACCAGCGGGTGGGACAGGCGGAGCTGCAGGCCCTCGGGCTCCACCGTGGCGGGCCACAGTTCCAGTTCCACCAGGTCCGCACCCGGGACGAAGCGGATGTTTGCTTCGACGTCCAGGGCCGCTGCCGCCAGGTCGCGCTCGCGGCGCAGCTCGGTGCTGCGATTGATCCGCGAGTAGTCGTCCACGACCATGGGATTGGGCGAGCGCGTGGCGAGCCAGATAGTGAACATGCTCGCCGCCACTACGCTCGCCGGCAGTGCGATCAGGAACCACGGCCAGAACTGCCGGTACCAGGGGGGCGGCGCGTCGTCGCGATGCCTCAGGTGATCCATCAGCGTCCTCCCGGCGGGCCGGCCGGGCCGATCAGGCGGGTTTCCCGCCGGATGGTCTCGGGTACCGCGCCCACCGCCTCGACGGTCACCGTGACCTCGGCGCCGCCCGGGGGCAGCGCCGCGACGGGGGCCTGGATGCGCATCGGCACGCGGCGCACCTCGCCGGGATCCGAGGTGATCGGCAGCGGGAGGTCGAAGTCGAGCGCCACGCCCTCGATGCCGCTGGCGGAGACGCGATACTCGCGCGGCGTCTCGGTCTTGTTGACGAAGGTGATGGTGTAGACGTTCTCCACCAGCCCGCCGGGGAGTTCCCGGTAGAGGCTGTTGCGATCGCGAATGACGTCGACGATCAGGGTGCTGCGGTTGCTCAGCGCGACGCCGAAGCCGATCAGGAGCGCCAGCAGCAGGATACCGTAGACCATTACGCGCGGGCGCAGCACGCGCATGGGCCGCTGCTCTTCCATGGCGTTGTGGGAGGTGTAGCGCACCAGCCCGCGGGGGTAGTTCATCTTGTCCATGACGTCGTCGCAGACGTCGATGCAGGCCGCGCAGGCGATGCACTCGTACTGCAGGCCGTCGCGGATATCGATGCCGGTGGGGCAGACCTGGACGCACATGTTGCAGTCGATACAGTCGCCGAGCCCGGCGGCCCGCGGGTCCACCGAGCGCTTGCGCCCGCCGCGCGGCTCGCCGCGCCGCTCGTCGTAGGAAATGACCAGCGTGTCCTGGTCGAACATCGCGCTCTGGAAGCGCGCGTAGGGACACATGTACTTGCACACCTGTTCCCGCAGCAGCCCGGCGTTGCCGTAGGTGGCGAAGCCGTAGAACAGGATCCAGAAGGTCTCCCAGGGGCCCGTGGAGAGGCTCATCACCTTGGCGCCGAGCTCGGTGGCCGGCGTGAAGTAGGCGACGAAGGTGAATCCCGTCCAGAGCGAGAAAGTGATCCAGAGAAACTGCTTGGAGCTCTTGCGCAGGACTTTCTCCCGCGTCCAGGGGCCCCGGTCCAGCTTGCGGCGCTGCGAATGGTTCCCCTCGGTGAGTCGCTCCATCCACAGGAAGATCTCGGTCCATACCGTCTGGGGGCAGGCATAGCCGCACCACAGCCGCCCGGCGATGGCCGTGACGAAGAACAGGGTCAGCGCGGCCATGATCAGCAGCCAGGACATGAAGAAGAAGTCCTGCGGCCAGAAGGTCAGGCCGAAGATGTAGAACTTGCGGCCCGGCAGGTCGAACAGCACGGCCTGGCGGCCTTCCCAGCTGATCCAGGGCAGCACGTAATAGATGCCGAGCAGCACCCAGACCGCGAGGTTGCGCAGGGAGGCATAACGCCCCTTGACCTCGCGCGGGTAGATCTTTTCGTGGGCGACGTAGAAAGACTCGGGCGCGCCGCCGCCGGCGCTGCCCTGGGCCTGGGCGTTCATCAGTATTCCTCTGGTTCCCGCGCCGCAGCCGGCCGGGCACGACGGCGCAGCAGGCCGCGCCGCCGGTGGGTGTTCTGACCGCCGGCACGGCGCCGCGTTCCGCCGCCGCCGTTGCGGCCTTCGGTCCGTACCAGCCACAGCACGAAGGCCCCGGTCGCCGCGGCCAGCAGCCAGAAGCCGAAAAAGCCGAGGGCGTAGCCGGCCTGGCGCCCGATTTCCCACTGCAGCGTGTTGTTGCCTGACAGCACCTCCGGATCCACCGCGGCGAAGAACACCGCGCTGGCCGCGCAGGCCATCAGGAAGGAAGCCCACGCCACGTAGGCGATGTCCCGCTGGCGGCGGCGCCACGGCCGCGGCCGGTCCAGTTCGGAATCGTAGCGGCTGCCCGTGGAAGCGGGGGCCATCGTCGTACCTCCTAGTCGCCCAGCTGGCCCGAGATCCGCAGCACGTAGGCCGCCATCAGCCTGCTCTGCAGCTCGCCCAGCACCGGCAGCTGCCCCGGCATGTTGTTCTCGCGTCCGCGGGTGATGGTGGCGGCGATGGCGGCGCGATCGGCGCCGTACAGCCACGCGCTGTCCGTGAGGTCCGGCGCCCCCAGCGCGGTCATGCCGGTGCCGTCCATGCCGTGGCAGGCGCCGCAGACGGGGAACAGCGGCGCTGCGGCCGCGGCCGCAGCGGCGTCATGTTCCAGCCCGGCCAGGCTGCGTACGTACTCGACCATCTGCGCCACGCCCTGCTCGCCGCCGAGCGAATCCACCATCGGCGGCATCACCCCGGTGCGGCCGTCCCTGATGCTGGCCAGGACGGCCGTCGGGTCACGCCCCCACAGCCAGGCGTCGTCCCGCAGGTTCGGAAAGCCGGGCGCGCCGCGGGCGTCCGAGCCGTGGCACATGGCACAGCGATTGCCGAAGATATTGGCGGCCGCCGACATGGCGTCGGGATCCGCCGCCAGCTGCGCCAGGTCCATCTCGGCGAAGCGGCTGAAAAAGGCCTGCTGGCGCTCGTCCATGCGTTCTCTTTCGGCCTCGTACTGGCCGGTCTGGGACCAACCGAGCACGCCCTGGAAATTCCCCAGGCCGGGGAACAGCACCAGGTAGATGATCGAGAAGCCCACCGTCAGATAGAACAGCCACAGCCACCAGCGCGGCAGCGGGTTGTTGTATTCCTTCAGGTCGCCGTCCCAGACGTGCCCGGTGGTTTCGGTGGCCTTTTCCTCGGCCGTCATCCGCGAGGTCCACCACAACAGCCAGACCGCGCCGATGATGTTGGCCACGGTCAGCAGGATGATCCATCCGCTCCAGAAACTGCTCATCGCGATTCCCCATTCTCACGCGTGCTGTGCGCGCCGCGGTCGTCCTCTTCCAGAGGGAGCTGCGCGGCTTCCTTGAAGTCCTGCTGCCGTTTGCGGCTCCAGGCCCAGGCCACGATGCCGATGAACGCCGCCATCAGGAGCAGCGTCCAGACGATGTGCCAGCTGTCCCCGCTCATGGCTCAGCGACCCCGGCCCAGGTTGGTCCCCAGGCCCTGCAGGTAGGCGATGATCGCGTCCATCTCGGTCTTGCCGGACAGGGCGGCATTGACGCCGGCGATCTCCTCGTCCGAGTAGGGATGCCCCAGCTTGCGCAGCGCCAGCATGCGCTTCTCCACGGCCCGCGCGTTCACCTCGTTGTGCTCGAGCCAGGGGTAGGGCGGCATGTTGGACTCGGGCACCACGATGCGCGGGTTGCGCAGGTGCAGGCGGTGCCACTCGTCGCTGTACAGGCCGCCGACGCGCGCCAGGTCGGGCCCGGTGCGCTTGGAGCCGAACTGGAACGGCCGGTCGTAGACGGATTCGCCGGCCAGCGAGTAATGGCCGTAGCGCTCCGTCTCCGCGCGGAAGGGCCGGATCATCTGGGAGTGGCAGCCGTAACAGCCCTCGCGGATGTAGATGTCCCGCCCCGCCAGCTGCAGCGGTTCGTAGGGTTCGATGCCGGGCGCCGGGTCGCGCACCTGGGAATCGAAGATCAGCGGGACGATTTCGACCAGGCCGCCGATGCTGATGACGATCACCACCAGCACTGCCATGAGGCCGACTTTTCTCTCGATGATTTCGTGCTTCACGCCAGTCTCCCCCTAGTGTGCCGGCGCCATGACGGGCTCTTCGGCGGCCTTGGCGCCGCGAATGGTCCGCCAGACATTGACGCACATGATCAGCATGCCGCCCAGGAACAGGGCGCCGCCCAGCAGGCGGACCCCGTAGAAGGGATAGGAACGGGCGATACTCTCGATGAACGTGTAGGTGAGCGTCCCGTCCTCGTTGACCGCGCGCCACATCAGGCCCTGCATCACGCCGGCCATCCACATCGAGGCGATGTAGAGCACGACGCCGATGGTGGAGACCCAGAAGTGCACGTCGATCAGCTTGATGCTGTACATCTGTTCCTTGCCGAACAGGCGCGGCACCAGCATGTAGACCGAGCCGATGGAGATCATGGCCACCCAGCCCAGCGCCCCGGAGTGCACGTGGCCGATGGTCCAGTCGGTGTAGTGCGACAGCGCGTTCACGGTCTTGATCGACATCATCGGCCCCTCGAAGGTCGACATGCCGTAGAACGACAGGGACACGATGAGGAACTTCAGGATCGGGTCGGTGCGCAGCTTATGCCAGGCGCCCGACAGGGTCATGATGCCGTTGATCATGCCGCCCCACGACGGCGCCAGCAGCATCAGCGAGAACACCATGCCCAGCGTCTGCGCCCAGTCGGGCAGGGTGGTGTAGTGCAGGTGATGCGGGCCGGCCCACATATAGAGGGAGATCAGCGCCCAGAAGTGCACCACCGACAGCCGGTAGGAATAGATCGGCCGGCCCGCCTGCTTGGGCACGAAGTAGTACATCATGCCGAGGAAGCCGGCCGTCAGGAAGAAGCCCACCGCGTTGTGTCCGTACCACCACTGCACCATGGCGTCGACCACGCCCGAGTACACGGGGTAGGAGTGCAGCATGCTCGTCGGCAGCGCCAGGCTGTTGACGATGTGCAGCACCGCGACCGTGAGGATGAAGGCCGCGAAGAACCAGTTCGCCACGTAGATGTGCTTCACCTTGCGGATCGCGATGGTGCCGAAGAACACGATGGCGTAGGCCACCCATACCGCGGTGATCAGCAAATCGATGGGCCAGATCAGCTCGGCGTATTCCTTGCCCTGGGTCAGCCCCAGCGGCAGGGTGATGGCGGCGAGGACGATCACCACCTGCCAGCCCCAGAAGGTAAAGGCCGCCAGGCCGCCGCCAAAGAGCCGGGCGTGGCAGGTGCGCTGGACGACGTAGTACGAGGTCGCGAAGAGCGCGCAGCCGCCGAAGGCGAAGATCACGGCGTTGGTGTGCAGCGGCCGCAGCCGGCCGTAGCTCAGCCACGGGATGTCGAAGTTCAGGGCGGGCCACAGGAGCTGCGCCGCGATGATCACTCCTACCAGCATCCCGACCACGCCCCAGACGATGGTCATGATGGTGAACTGGCGGACGACCTTGTCGTTATAGGCGGTTGCTGTCGTCATAGTCCTCTACCGGCTGCCGGAGATAAACGGGCCGCGAGAGCGCGGCCCGGGCTCAAGAAACTCGTAGGTTTACGGCGGACGCAAAGAGCCGCGCATCGCGCGGCTCGCGGGTCGCCGGGGCGGCGCTGTGCGGCCGCGGCCACGCGCCATGGACGGCGCGGAGGGGCTGGCTCCGCGCCGGCCGCATCAGAAGCGATAGCCCAGGTGGATGCCGTAGACCACCGGGTCGATGTTCACATCGCCCGTGATGGCCGGCACTTCGGTGATGGTCGCCGTAGTGTCGATGTCGATGTAGCGGACATCGAAGTTCAGGAACCACTGGTCGGTTACCATGTAATCGAAGCCGAGCTGGGCCGCGAGGCCGAACGAGGAGCTGTCGATGTCCAGCGTCACGCCGAGCGGATCGACCAGCACGCCCTTCTCCGACTCGCTGAAGAAGCGGGTGTAGTTCACGCCGATGCCGGCGTAGGGCTGGAACACGCTGTCGGGCATGAAGTGGTACTGCAGGCTGATCGTCGGCGGCAGGTGCTTCACGCTGCCGACCAGGCCCAGGGTCTCGACGAAGATGTCGTGCTCGAAGGGCAGGGCGGCGAGGACCTCGACGCCGATGTTCTTCGTGTACATGTAGGTGAAGTTGAAAGTCACGCCGGTCTTGTCGTCGACCTGGATCTGGCGGGGGCCGTCACCGAGGGCGGTGAGGTCGAGGCTGCCGTTATCGCTCTTGGGATCGACGGCGCTGGCGCCGAAGCGGACCAGCCAGTCGCCGGCTTCGTGGGCGGAGGCCGGGGCAACGAGGCCGAGGGCCGCTGTCAGGGCAAGGGCTGGGGCTAGCGTGCGCATGTGGTTACTCCCATGCTTTGTCGTTGAATTTAAATGGGATTCTAGCCAGTTAAGGAATCTGTTAATTGATCTGGATCAATTCTGGCCACGGCGCCGCTGAGGGTAAATAAGTGGTTTCACCAAGCCGCCGCATCCAAGTCTTTGTTTAGAATCCCTTCTGTACCCTCAATAAGGACTGCCGGTGCCGCCTCCTGATCATTCCAATGTCGTGAGCATCACCCACCTGCGGCAGACCTGCCGTAGCTGCTCCCTGCGCGAGCTGTGCCTGCCGCTCGGCCTGGACAACGACGACATGCAGAAACTCGAGGACATCGTGCACAGCCGCGGGCCGATCCGTCCCGGTGAGCACCTGTTTCGCGAGGGCGACAGTTTCCACGCGTTGTACGCCGTCAAGACCGGGGCGCTGAAGACTTACACCATCGACAACCAGGGCCGTGAGCACGTGCTGGGCTTCCACCTCGGCGGCGAGCTGGTCGGCCTCGACGGGATTCACTCGGGCCACAATCGCTGCAACGCGGTCGCGTTGCAGAACGCAACCGTCTGCGCCGTGCCGTTCAGCCGCCTGGAGCAGCTGAGCCGGGAGGTGCCGGGGCTGCAGGCGCAGATCCTGCGCGTGATGAGCCGGGAGATTTCGGCCAGCGCCCAGCTGGCGACCGAGCACAGCGCGGACGAGCGTCTGGCGGGCTTCCTGCTGAGCCTCTCGCGCCGATTCCGGCGCCGGGGCCTGGTGGCCAACCTGATCACCCTGCCCATGCCGCGCCGGGACATCGCCAGCCATCTCCGCCTTGCGACCGAGACCGTCAGCCGGCTGTTCGCGCGCTTCCAGGAAGAGGGCCTGGTCGCGGTCCGCCGGCGCGACGTCGAAATTCTCGATCTCCCCGCGCTTGAGAAGCTGGGCGAGGCGCTGGACCTCGATGGCGACGGCCGGTCGCGCCGCAGCCCGCAGACGAGGTGACCGCCTTGAGCAACAGCGCAGCGCCCGTACTCGTGGTGGTGGACCGCGCTGACGAGGAAGGCTATGCGCTGGCGCGCGGCCGGCGGCTGGCGCAGGCGCTCGATGCGCCGCTGGAACTGTTCGCGGTGGAGTTCGACCAGGCCATGGAGGGCAGCCATTTCCGCGTGACCGAGCGGCTGGAAGCGGCCCGGTCCGCCCGCGTCGACGCCAGCGGGGCCTGGCTGGAATCCCTTGCCCGGCCGCTGCGGGCGGAAGGCCTGCAGGTCGGCGTGGCCGCGGTGTACGCCAACCCGCCGCACGACGCGGTGACCCGGCGCGCGCTTGCCACCCGGGCGCTGGTCACCGTCCTCCGCACGCAACACCACCGCTGGCTGGCCCGCGCGACCTTGAGCGCGGCCGACTGGCAGCTCATCCGGCTCTGCCCCGCGCCACTGCTGCTGGCCAAGGGCCGCCCCTGGCCCGAGCAGCCGCACCTGCTCGCGGCGGTGGATCCGAGTCACCGGGACGATCGCCACGCGCTGCTCGACCATGCGATCCTCGATCTCGTGCAACGCCTGGCCGGCGGGCTGGGCGCACAAGCGAGCGTGGCCCATTGCGTGCTGTCGATGGCGGCCCTGGAATCCACCGCGGCGCTGGCGATGATGCCCGAGGCCCTGGGGGCCGCGCCGGAGGACTATGCCGCCGAACTGCACCGGCAGGCGCGCGAGAACGTGCTCGCCCTGCTGGCGCGCCACGGCATGGCGGCCAGCAGCCTGCGGCTGCTCGAGGGCCGGCCCGAACGCGAGCTGCCGCGGCTCGCCGCCGAGCTCGGCGCGGACGTCCTGGTCACCGGCGGCATCTCGCGCAGTCGCGTCGAACAGGTCTTCATCGGCGGCACGGCCGAGCGCCTGCTCGACCATGTCGATTGCGACCTGCTGGTGGTCAAGCCGCCCGGATTCACCTGTCCGCTGGCCTGAACCCCCGCTGCTGCGACTTTCTGGCAAACTCTTCCCCTCGTTCGTCCTGATCACCGAGGGGAGCCCTCTGCCCATGGCCTTGCGTATCCTGATCCTGCTGTTTCTGCTGTTGCCCGTCTTCGCTACCGCGGAGGAAGCGGCGGTCCCGCGCCCCATGACCCACGAGGACCTGTGGCTGCTGCCGCGCGTCGGCGGTCCCGTGACCAGTCCCGACGGTACGCAGGCCGTCCTCCAGGTCATGCAGCCGGCCTACGACAAGGACGAGGGGGGTACCTACCTGTGGCTGGTCGAGACCGACGGCAAGACGCCGCCCCGCCAGCTCACCTTCGTGAAGTCCGGCGAGTCTGGTGTCACCTGGAGCCCCGACGGGGAGCGCATCGCCTTCACCGCCAAGCGCGAGGGCGACGAGGCCGCGCAGGTCTACCTGCTCGATCTCGCCCGTGGCGGCGAAGCGGAGCGCGTGACCGCGGTCAGCACCGGCGCGCAGCAGCCCCGCTTCTCGCCCGACGGGACCCGCATCGCTTTCACCACCCAGGTGCACCCGGAGGCGATGAACGATGCGGACAGCGAGCGGATTACAAAGGAGGAGAAGGAACGGAAGTACGAGGTGCACGCCTACGACGGCTTCCCGATCCGCCACTGGGACCGCTGGCTGAACCCGGATCGGCAGCCCCGCCTCCTGGTGCAGACCATCGGCACGGACGAGGCTGTCGACCTCCTGGCCGGCACTGCGCTCGCCCGCGAGCCCGGCTTCTACGCGGCCGGCGGGCTGGACCCGGCCTGGGCGCCGGACGGCGAGTCGATCGTCTTCGTCGCCAGCCGCAACCGGCATCGCGCGGCCTTCGATTTCACCAACTCCGAGCTGTGGCAGGTCCCGGTCGCCGGGGGCGAGCCGCGCCGCCTGACGGGCCGTGAGGGTCTCGAGGGTGGCGACAACTGGAGCGCGCCGGTGTTCAGCGCGGACGGCCGCAGCCTGTTTGCGCGCCGCGTGCCGCGGACCGAGCGCGTCTTCAATGCCGCTCGCATCGTGCGCTTCGACTGGCCCGCAGCCACCGTGGCGGCCGAGATCACCTTGCCCGAGATGCGCACGGCGGGCGATTTTGCGGTGACCCCGAACGGTCGCGAAGTCTATGTCCTAGGCCAGGACGCCGGGCTGGTCCGGCTCTATCGCGGCAGCAGTCGGGGCGGCGTGGCGGAGCCCGCCTTCGAGCCGGGCACCGGCGGTTACGGCAGCCTCTCCATGTCGCGCGGGGGCCGGCCGGTGCTGCTGGCCACCTGGGAGAGCGCCGTGAGCCCGGCCGAGGTGGTCAGGATCGACCTGCGCCGCGGCGGGCACGCGGCCCTGACCGAGTTCACCGCGGCCGCCACGGCGGAGCTGGACCTGCCCCCGGTGGAACATTTCTGGTTCGAGACGGAAGACGGCCGGCGCATCCACAACCTGCTGGTCCGGCCCGCCGGCTTCGACCCCGCGCGCAAGTACCCGCTGCTGGTGCTGATGCATGGCGGGCCCCACAGCATGTGGCGCGACCAGGTCCACCTGCGCTGGAACTACCACCTGATCGCGGGCACCGACTACGTGCTGGTCGCCACCAATTACAAGGGCTCGACCGGCTTCGGCGAGGCCTTCGCGCAGAGCATCCAGGGCGATCCCCTGAAGGGTCCGGCCGAGGAGATCAACCAGGGCGCCGACGTGGCCGTCGAGCGCTACGATTTCATCGACGGCTCGCGCCAGTGCGCCGCCGGCGCCAGCTACGGCGGCCACCTCGCCAGCTGGATGCTGGCCACCACCGACCGTTACCGCTGCCTGGTCAATCATGCCGGCCTGGTCGACCTGGCCAGCCAGTGGGGCACCAGCGACGCGGTCTATCACCGCGAGGTCAATGTCGGCGGGCCGCCCTGGGAGGGGCATCCGCTCTGGACCGAGCAGAGTCCCATGACCTTCGCGGCCAATTTCCAGACCCCGACGCTGGTGACCGCCGGCCAGCTGGACTTCCGTGTGCCGGTCAACAACACGCTCGAGCTGTGGACGGTGCTCCAGCGCCTCCAGGTACCCAGCCGGCTGCTGGTGTACCCGAAGGAGAACCACTGGATCATGACCGGCCACAACAGCCGCCACTTCTATGGCGAGCTGGCGAGCTGGTTCCAGCGCTGGCTGGGCGAGGGCCAGGGCGAGGTGGGGGCCGCTCAGTAGGCCAACGAGGGGCGGCGATTGCGCGGCTTGGCGAGCAGCATCTGCACCGTGCCGATGTTGCGCTCCAGGAAGCCGCCCTCGCAGTAGCAGAGGTAGTACTCCCACAGCCGGATGAAGCTGTCGGGGTAGCCCTGCTCGCGGACCTGGCCGAGGTTGGCGAGGAAGCGCTCGCGCCAGCGCCGCAGCGTAGTGGCGTAGTGCAGGCCGATGTCCTGCAGGTGGAGCAGCTGCAGGTCCGTGGTGCGGGCCATGCTGTCGCTCATCGCGGCGACCGACGGCAGGAAGCCCCCCGGGAACACGAAGCGCTGGATGAAGTCGACCGACTTCAGCGCCCGCTGGTAGAGCTGGTCACGGATGGTAATGGCCTGCAGCAGCATCAGCCCGTCCGGCTTCAGGCGCCGGGCGCAGGTTTCGAAATAGGTGTCGAGGTACTGGTGCCCTACGGCCTCGATCATCTCGATGGAGACCAGCTTGTCGTACTGCCCGTCCAGATCGCGGTAGTCGCTGAGCAGCAGCGTGACGCGGTCCTCCAGCCCCGCGGCGCGAATTCGTTCCGCCGCGAGCGCGTGCTGTTCCCGGGAAATCGTCGTGGTGGTCACGCGGCACCCATAGTTCCGCGCCGCGTGGACGGCGAGGGCGCCCCAGCCCGTGCCGATCTCCAGCAGGTGATCCGACGGCTTGAGATCGAGCTTGCGGCAGGCGGCATCCATCTTGGCGATCGAGGCCTGCTCGAGCGTGGCGTCGTCGTGCTCGAAAATGCCGCAGGAGTAGTTCATGGTCGGGTCGAGGAACAGCCGGAACAGGTCGTTGCCCAGGTCGTAGTGGGCGGCGATGTTGCGGCGGCTGCCTTCCCGGCTGTTGCGGTTGAGCCAGTGCGCTATGCGCCGCCCGAGGGCGGTCAAGTGCATGGCGCCGCCGTTCAGTGAGTCGAGCACCTCCCGGTTGGCCAGCAGGATGCGCACCAGGGCGGTGAGGTCGTCGCACTTCCACAGGCCGTGGATGTACGACTCGCCCGCGCTGGTGATGCCGCCGAAGGCGGCGTCGGCCCAGAACTGGGGATGCAGCACCTCGATCCGGGCCTGCAACACGCCGGGGCCGGCGGGCTCGCCGAAACGGCGCGTGCCGTCCGCGTCGTGCACCTCGATGCCGCCGCTGCGGATGCGCGCCATCCGCTCGAGCAGCAGCCGCTTGGCCAGCCGCTGCATGCGGCCGGGCTCGACGCGGCCGTCGTCCAGGGAAGGGGCCAGTTGTGCCGGGATGGTGTCTTCGCTCATGACTTCTCCAGTCCCGTCTCGCGCTTGGACGGGTGCGAATGGAACACGGCGCCTTTGAGCTTCAGCTTCAGCGCCTGCCAGTAGATCAAAACTACGACCTGCAGCGTCACCAGGGGGAATCGGGCCAGCGCCCGCGCCAGGGCCGGGCCGGTGATCTCGCGGCGCTCGAGGCTGAGCGTCGCGTCGAACGCATGGCCGCGCGCTTCCTCGTTGCGCAGGTGCACGAGCAGCCGCTGCCCGGGGGCCGTGAACCGCCAGCGGTAACGCGTCTCCATGGGCAGGAACGGCGACACGTGGAACGCTTTGTCCAGCTCGAACTCGCTGCTCGGCCCGCGCACGCGGGCCTCGTCGCGCGGCAGCACGTAGCAATGCTGCTCGCCCCACGGCGTGTTGTTCACCTCGCACACGATGGTCTCCACTTCGCGCCCCGTTTCCTCATAAACATAGTAAAAACTGACGGGGTTGAAACAGTGGCCGAAATAGCGCAGGTGGGTCAGCAGCCGGATCGGGCCGCCCGGGCGCCGCCCGGTGCGCTCCTCGACCAGCGTCCGCACGGCCTCGTCGAGCGGCACCTGCGGATCGCCCAGATGGTCGGCGCGGCGCAGCCAGGCCGGGGCGCGGCGACGCGTGCTCCACAGCCAGCGGCCGCGGAAGACGCGATCGAGTTCGCCCAGGTCCAGCCAGACCATGAACAGCCGGTAGGTGAAGGCGTTCGACACCGGGTCGGCGCCGCCGCCGTGGCGCCGGTGGCTAACTCGCCCGAAGTAAAGGCAGCTGTGCATGCATGCTCCAGGATTGCACGGCCGCGGCAGCGACCAGCCCGCTCTTTACCCCGTCCTCGTGGAAGCCGTAGCTCCACCACGCGCCGCAATAGAAGCTGCGGTTCACGCCCATCAGCTCGCTGCGCCGCTGCTGCGCCGCCACGCCTTCGGGCGTGTAGACCGGGTGCTGGTAATCGATCTCGCGGATCACCTGCGCCGGATCGATGTCCATGGTCGGGTTGAGGGTGACCAGGAACTGGGTCCGGGCCGGCAGGCTCTGCAGGATGTTCATGTGGTAGGTCACGGAGACCGCCGCCGTCGGCTGCGCCGGCACGTGGTAGTTCCACGCCGCCCAGGCTCGCTGGCGGCGGGGCAGCACGCGGGTATCGGTGTGCAGCACGGCCCGGTTCGGCTGGTAGGGGATGGCCCCGAGCACCTCGCGCTCGGCGGCCGTCGGCTGCTCGAGCAGCGCCAGCGCCTGGTCGCTGTGGCAGGCGAAGACCACCGCGTCGAAGCGCTCGCGGTGGCCGCCGTCCAGCACCAGGTCGACCCCGGCCTCGTCGCGCAGCACCCGCCGCACCGGGGTGCGGAGACGGATGGCGTCGGCAAAGGGAGCCGTCAGCGGCCCGACATAGCTGCGGCTGCCGCCCTTGATGACGTGCCACTGCGGCCGGTCTTGCACCGACAGCAGGCCGTGGTTGTTGAAGAAGTCAACGAAGTACCGCGCCGGGAAGCGCAGCATGGTGCGGGGATCGGTGGACCAGATCGCGGCGCCCATGGGCACGATGTAGTGGTCGATGAAGCGCCGCGAATAGCCTTCCCGCTCGAGATAGGCGCCGAGCCCCAGCGTGTCGTCGTCACCCTCGAGGAGCTGCCGCGATTCGCGATTGAAGCGCAGGATGTCGCGGATCATGCCCCAGAAGCGCGGGCTGGCGAGGTTGGCGCGCTGCGCGAACAACTGGTCCAGCGAGCTGCCGCAGTACTCGATGCCGGTGCGCGCGCAACGCATGCTGAAGCCCATCTGGCTCGGCTGCGACGCCACCCCGAGTTCCTTCATCAGGGCGATGAAATTCGGATAGGTCCAGTCGTTGAAGACGATGAAGCCGGTATCGACCGCCCACTGGCGGCCTTCCGCCTCGACGTCGATGGTGTTGGTGTGCCCGCCGATATAGTCGTTGGCCTCGAACACCGTGACCTCGTGTTCCAGGCAAAGTTTGCGGGCCGCGGTGAGCCCGGCAATGCCGCTGCCGATGATCGCTATTCTCACGTCAAGTACTTCCTGGCTGCTTCAGACACGCCGGCGGATGGCGCGAACCACGCCGCCGAGCAGGGGCAGGCGCTCGTAGAGCAGGGCGCCGGCATCGAAATAGTCGCGGTGGTAGCGCACCTTCGCGTCGAAGCGCAGGTGCGTGGCGCCCGGCAGCGCGAGCGGCTCGGCCGGGCTGAGCCGCGGATGCTGCAGGTGCATGGTCCAGGTCAGCATCGCCTCGCCGTCGCCCGCCAGGATGCGCTCGAAATCGAAGCGCACGGCCGTCACGTTGGCGTACATGCGTGCGAAGTACTCGTGCAGCGCGGGCAGGCCCTCGACGTGATGCAGGGGGTCGGTGAAGGCCACGTCCTCCGCATACACCTCGTCCAACAGGTGCAGGTGATCGCGGTCCAGCGCCTGGTAGACCTGCAGGAAGCGCTCGAGCAGCCCGCCCGCGGCCCCGCCGGCGTTGATCGGCGGCCGGTTCACGCCGCCGCGTCCCGCTCGAGCGTCGCCATGAGGGTGGCGCGCGCCGCGGCCGGTTCGTCACCGAGGGCCGTGCTGTGCCGGCTGCCGGCGCGGGAGAACAGGGGCCCGCCGGCCGCGTCCGCCAGCGCCTCGGCCAGCTCCGCCTCGTGGGTCAGGGACGCCATGGAGCCGGCTCGCGCCAGGGCCTCGTGCCCCTCGTCCGCGTTGCCGACCTGCACGACGATCGATGGCAGGCCCAGGGGCGCTACGGTGGCCGCCAGCGCAAGCAGCCAGACGGCGGGGCCGGGCTGGGGCGGCAGCAGGACCAGCAGCTGCGGCCGCGCCGCGGCGGCGTGTCCCGGCGCACCCAGGGCCAGGCGCGCGTCGAGCACGCGTTGCAGGCAGCGGGCCAGCAGCGGCGGCAACGCCGCGCCGTGCACGGCGAGCAGGTCGAGCACCTCCCGCGACAGGCCGGGGCGCTCCACGTCGGCGGCGTCGAGGGCCGCGTGCATGCCCCCGTGGTCCAGCGCTTCGAGCCGCTGCAGGAGCAGGTCGCGCCAGTGGGCGGCGCGGTCCGCCGGCGCGTCGGTCGCGCCGTTGAGCTGGCGCGCGGCCTGGCTGATGGGGACACCGGCAGCGACCAGGCTGGCCGCAGCCCGCAGGCGTTCCAGGTCGAGCCGGCTGTAGAGCCGGTGGCTGCCCGGCGTGCGGGCCGGCTGCACCAGCCCGTAGCGGCGTTCCCAGGCGCGGATGGTGACGGGGTTGATGCCGGTCAGCTCGGCCACCACCCGGATGGGGTACAGGCCGGCCTCCGGCGCGTCAGCCGGCATCGGGGGCCTCCACTTGCTGGAAGAAGATCGTGACCTCGCCGACCCGCAGGCCGAACTTGCGGATCTCGGACCGGTTCACGAGCACGTCGTCCTGGATGAGCCACATCCAGTCATCGAGAAAGACGTCGATGGTGCCGTCGTTCCAGGGCAGAGCGAGGGTGTAGCGCCAGTGGAGCGCATTGCCCCGCGCTTCGCCCGTGGCCTCGCCGACCACGTCGCCGGCGGTGCCGACGTAGTTGTTCGCGTCCAGCCGGCGAAAGGTCCACACGCGGCGCTCGGTGCTGCCGTCGCTCCAGCTGAAGTCCTCCTCCAGCACGCCGGTGTCGCCGTCCCAGCGGCCGACCATGTCGACGCGGAAGCTGCGGGTCATTGCGCCGGAGCGGTCCTGCACGATGCCCCACGCCACCAGCGGCCCGTCGAAGTACTCGCGCAGGTCGAGGGCGGGCTCGCGCCCTTCGTAGTCCCTGATCTGCGCCGCACAGCCGCCCAGCAGGGTCAACAGGCCCAGCAGTGCCGCCAGCCGCAGGGCCGGCCCGTGGCGCCGGGGCCTCATCGGCGTCCTCCCAGCAGGGCGGCGCGCAGCGCGGTGTCGCGCGTCTCGGGGTGCAGCCAGATGCCGAGGAAAGCCGGACCGAACTCGGGATCGTCGACCACGCCGAGCAGGCCGTCGTTGCCATAGAACAACGTCGGGCCGCCGGGCTCGTAGCGGGCGATGATGCGGTCGCCCGGCGCCACGTCCGGCCAGATCTCGGCCACGGCGTCGAGCCACTGCTGCCGGCGCTCCGCACCGGGCAGGACCAGCTCGTCCTCCAGCCGGCGCCATTCCTTGGCGGTGCTCTCCACCAGCCGCTGGCTGGAGATCTTGCGGCGATAGGTAAGCTCCAGCGCCATCGGCTCGGCGCTGTCGAGTCCCTGGAAGTCAGGGTGGCCGCTCAGCAGGCGGGCATCGTAGACGCTGAGCCCGAACCAGGTCAGCTCGCCGCTGCCGACCTCGACCAGCGCCTCGAACGGCCCGGCCGGCATGGCATCGGCCCTGGCCGGGGCGACGGCCAGCGCGGCGGCAAGGAGCAGGGTGGCGGACAGGGTCCGGAGCATGGTGCGAATCTCCCGTGTTGGTACAGCGGGGGATTCGCCGCAGGGCGAGCGGCCGGATTCAATTTCGTCGAACTAGCCTGTCCAGGGGGCTGGACAGGGGGGATCTCAGGTGCTCGAGGGACCGCAGAAGATGTCGTGCAGGGTCTCGATCACGCGGCCCGCCGGCCCGTCGGCCAGGCGGTAGTAGATCGCCTGGGCCGAGCGGCGCGTGTGCACCAGGCCGTCCCGCCGGAGCACGCCGAGGTGCTGCGACAGCGCCGACTGCGACAGCGGCACGCGCTCGTTGATCTGTCCCACGGTGAGCTCGCCGTGGGCCAGGCTGCAGAGCACCATCAGCCGGGAGCTGTTGGACAATGCTTTCAGGAGCCGCGCGGCATCGTCCGCGTGAGCGCGCATTTCTTCCGCGTCCACGGCCAGGCGCGGCGTGCATTGGGCGGGGTTGGCGGCTTCAGGTTTCGCGCTCATAAGCCTCATATCCTACGATGACGGGGCGGGAAAGAGAAGTTCACTAAATTAGCGGCATCTGAAATAATGGCGGGGACGAGCGCAGTTGGTGGCATCGCATGACGACAGGACCTGAAGTCAGGGGACTCTTTGATTCCCCCACGTCGACCTTCTCCTACCTCGCCTGGGACCCGGCGACGCGCACGGCGGCGATCATCGATCCCGTGCTCGATTACGACGGCGCCGCCGGGCGCACCGACACTGCCGGCGCGGCGGCGCTGCTGGCCATGATCGAGCGCGAGGGCCTGCAGCTGCGCTGGATCCTCGAGACGCATGCCCACGCCGATCACCTGTCGGCGGCCGCTTTCCTGCGCGAGCGCACCGGGGTGCCGGTCGGCATCGGCCGCGGGATCACGGCGGTGCAGGCGAACTTCCGCGACATCTACAATCTCGGCGCGGATTTCCCGGTCGACGGCCGGCAATTCGACCGGTTGTTCGCCGACGGCGAGCGCTTCCCGCTGGGCGAGCTCGAGGTCGAGGTCATGGCTACGCCGGGCCACACCGACGACAGTGTCACCTATCGTATCGGCGACGCCGCCTTTGTCGGCGACACCCTGTTCGCGCCGGATTACGGCAGCGCCCGCTGCGATTTTCCCGGCGGGGACGCAGCGCGCCTGTTCGCCTCGGTGCAGCGCCTGTACCAGCTGCCGCCGGAGACGCGGCTGTTCCTCTGCCACGACTATCCGCCGGCGGGCCGCGAGCCCCGCTGCGAGTGGAGCGTGGCGGAACAGCGCGCCGGCAACGTGCACATCAACGCCGGGACCCGCGAGGCCGATTTCGTGGCCATGCGGAACGAGCGTGACGCCGGGCTGAAGATGCCCGCCCTGATCATCCCCTCGGTGCAGGTGAACATTCGCGCCGGTCGCCTGCCGGAACCGGAGGACAACGGGCGGCGCTACCTGCGGGTGCCGCTCGACACCCTGTAGCCCCGCAGCCGCGGGCGCGGGGCCGGTTACATCGCGGGGAGCCGACTTCATTTCGCCGGCTGGCGCCCGTCCCGCGGGGACGGCGCTCCGGTGGGCGGCGTCGGCAGCCGTACCAGGTAGATGGTCACGGCCAGCGCCAGCAGGAACATCGCGACCTGCGCCCAGGCCAGCGGCACGAAGAACACGATCGTGACGCCGAAGGACAGCCACATGAGCAGCAGGGTGGTGGCCTTGGCAGGCCGGGTCATGCCGCGTCCCTCCTCGAAGTTGCGCACGTAGCTGCCCAGCCAGCGGTGATTGAGCAGCCAATTGTGGAAGTGTTCCGAGCTGCGTGCGAAGCAGTAGGCGGCAAGGAGCAGGAACGGGGTGGTCGGCAGCCCCGGCAGCAGGATCCCGATCACGCCGAGTCCGACGCAGAGCATGCCCGCGGCGATCAGCATCCAGCGGGCAGCGTGATCCAGGTAGGTCTCCGGGTTGCGGAGCCGGTGCCTTGGTACCGGGCGGGAGCTCATGGTGCGGGCGCCGGCCTCAGCCGGCCGCGGATGGCTGAGGCCGATAGAAGCGCCGCAGCCGTTCGCTGCGGAACACCAGCGCCGCAACCAGGGTGAAGGCGGCCACCGCGCCGAGGATCAGCGCCATCCGCGCCCAGGGCGCCCCCGCGGCCGCGCGCTGCGCCCCGATCTCCCAGGCCCTAATGACCCAGTACCCGGCGCCGCCGAGCAGCCCCAGCTGGACGAGCTGCGCCGCCCAGCGCCGCGGCACGGCCAGCACGGCCGCCAGCAGCAGGACGGCGATGAGCATGGCCTCGCTGCCGGCGCGAAAAAAGCTGGCCCCGAGCAGGAGCAGCGCCAGGACGGGGAACACCAGTCGCCACATGGTCGCTACTCGACGTCGAAATGGAAGGTCACGGACCGTGCCGGCGCCGCGCCGCCAAGGGGCTGCAGGTAGTCGAACACCAGGTGCGCGTGACCGGGCTCGAGGGCGACGAAGCGCCAGGTCTCGGTGCCCGGGCCGTCCGCCGGTCCGGCCTCGTAGTGCGGCATGCCGTCCGTGCGCATCACGGGCAACACGTTCTCCGCGGGGATCCAGGTGAAGCCGCTGCCCCGGTCGGCCGGTAACCGGACTTCGACCACTTCGTCCCGCTGCAGGCGCACGGCCCGGCCGTCGTCGGCGTCGGTGAGGACCACCACCGGCACGGGAACCATGGCAGGCTCGCGCGCCGGGGCCGTGGCTGCCGCTGGCGCGGCGGCCGGGGCCGGGGCCGGGGCCGGGGGCGGGGCCTGCTCGGGACTGCATGCGGCCAGCGTGAGCAGCGCTGCGCAGAGGACGGGTATGCGGCGGAACATGATGGCGTGACCTCCCATGGCTCAACCCAGCCCCGCCAGCCAGTCGTCGTCGGAGGCTTCGCTGATGTCCTCGAACAGGTAGGTGCTGAGGTAGCGTTCCCCCGTGTCCGGCAGCATCGCTAGCAGGACGGCGCCCGGTTCCGCGCGCTCCGCCACCTTGAGGGCCGCCGCGAGCGTGCCGCCCGCCGACAGGCCGACGAGGATGCCCTCCTCGACGGCCAGCGCCCGCGCGCAATCCCGCGACTCCTCGTCGGTGACCGTGACCAGCTCGTCGAACACGTCGCGGTTGAGCACCTTGGGGATGAAGTCGGGGGTCCAGCCCTGGATCTTGTGCGGCTGCCATTCCTTGCCGCCGAGCAGGGACGCGCCGGCCGGCTCGGTGGCGACGATCTTCGTTTCCGGCCGCGCCAGCCGGATGACCTCGCCGGCGCCGGTCAGGGTGCCGCCCGTGCCCCAGCCGCTGACCCAGTAGTCCAGGCGCCGCCCGGCGAAGTCGCGCAGGATCTCCGGTCCGGTGGTGTTGCGATGGAAGGCCGGGTTGGCCTCGTTCTCGAACTGGCGGGCGAGGAACCAGCCGTGCTTCGCCGCCAGCTCCTCGGCCCGGCGGACCATGCCGGTGCCGCGCTCGGCGGCGGGCGTCAGGATGACCTTTGCGCCGAGCGCCTTCATCACCCGGCGCCGTTCGATCGAGAAGGTCTCGACCATGGTCGCGACGAAGGGATAGCCCTTCGCCGCGCAGACCATCGCCAGCGCGATGCCGGTGTTGCCCGAAGTGGCCTCGATCACCGTTTGCCCGGGCTCGAGGACGCCGCGCGCCTCCGCATCCTCGATGATGGCGAAGGCGAGACGGTCCTTGACGGAGGCCATGGGATTGAAGGACTCGATCTTGACGTAAATGGTGGTGTGTTCCGGACCGATCCGGTTGAGCCGGACGACAGGCGTCGAGCCGATGGTGCCGAGGATGTCGTCGTAGATCATTGAGTACTCCCTGCCGCGCTCCGGGCTGGCGGATGATAGATTAATGCGCGGTTAAACCAATAGAGGAGATGGGCGTGACAAAGTTCAGGCAGTTGCTCGGCCCGCTGGTGGCGGTCCTTGGCGCGGCGGCCGGACCCGCCTTCGGCGCGGCGCCGGAAATCGTGGTCGACGAGATGCGCACCCAATACCAGAAGATCCGGGTGGTGAAGCTGGCCGGCGGGCTGGAGCGGCCCTGGGCGGTCGCCTTCCTGCCTGACGGCGGTTACCTCGTCACCGAGCGTCCGGGGCGCCTGCAGCTGGTCCGCGACGGCGCCAGGACCGAGATCGGCGGGCTGCCCGAGATCACGGCCATCCGCCAGGGCGGCCTGCTCGACGTGTCGCTGCACCCCGAGTTCGAACGCAGCCCCTGGGTCTACCTGAGTTACGCCAAGGGCGGGGAGGGCGGCACGGCCCTGGCCCTCGGACGCGGCCGGCTGGAAGGCGACCGCCTGGCCGGCTTCGAGGAGATCTTCGTCCAGGACCGCTTTTCCGTACCCGGCCGCCATTACGGCTCGCGCATCGCCTGGCTGCCCGACGGCACGCTGCTGCTGAGCATCGGTGACCGCGGCGCCGAGCCGGCGCGGGCGCAGGATCTCGGCGACCATGCCGGCAAGCTGCTGCGGCTCAACGCGGACGGGTCGGTGCCCGCGGACAACCCCTTCGTCGGCCGGGAAGGCGCGCAACCGGAAATCTGGTCGCTGGGCCATCGCAACATCCAGGGCCTGGTGGTGGGGCCCGGCGCTGACGTCATCTGGGCGACTGAGCACGGCCCGCGCGGCGGCGACGAGCTGAACCGGATCGAGCCGGCCCTGAACTACGGCTGGCCGATCGTCAGCCGGGCGCGGCAGTACGGGGACGAGTCGCCCTACGGCGAGGCCCGCAGGCGCGAGGGCTTCGAGGACCCGGTCTACGAGTTCCTGCCGACGCTGGCGCCCTCGGGCCTCGCGCTGGTCACGACCGACCGTTTCCCGGCCTGGCGCGGCAACCTGCTCGCGGGCGGCCTGGTCGCCGAGCGGATTCGCCGCGTGGTCCTCGAGGACGGCGAAGTGGTGCACGAGGAAGAGCTGCTGCTCGGCGTCGTGGGCCGGATCCGGGACGTGCGGGAAGGGCCGGAGGGCCTGATCTATGTGCTGAGCGACACCGCCGACGGCGGCCTTTACCGCATCGAGCCCGTGGACTGAGGATCCAGCGGGGGCATCGGCAGCCCCAGGGTCATCGCGGCGGTCCGCAGCAATTCCAGCTCGGCGCCGCGCAACACCTCGTCGTGGCTGGCGACCACGGCCAGGGCTTCCAGCAGGGCCTTGCGGTACGGCTCGGCCATCGCTGCCAGCCGCGCCGCGTGACCCGCGGTGCGTTCCCCGGCCGTCGGATCGACGGCGCTGAAGTCCGGCGTGCTCTCGGGCAGCGGAAAACCGGCTTCGCCCAGGTGCGCCACGCCCTGCTGCCAGGCGCTGCGGACCTCCGGCTCGGTTTCATGCCCTGCGCGCGCCAGCAGCGCGAGCAGCGCCAGCGCGCCTTCCGCATCCGGCGGCGCCGGCTCTTCGGGCCGCAGCCGCACCTGGATGGCGGCCGCCACGGCGGCCTCCCGCGGGGTCACCACGCCGTCGAGTTCCGTCAGGCGCTGCACCAGGTGCAGCAGGTCGCCCTGGCGCGCGGTCGGCAGGTTGTGCAAGGCCGGAGAGGCGAGGTCGAGGACCGCCAGCTGCAGCGTCGGCGACAGTTGCGCCAGGTGGCCGGCGGCCCGGGCGACGCGGTCCGCGGCCTGGCTGCCCAGGCGCGCCTCCAGCAGGGCCAGCTGGCTGTCCCGCGCCGGTTCGCCCGGCGCCAGCAGCAGGGCCAGGCAGACGGCGGCGGCGCCGTCGGGCTCGAGCACCAGCTGGTGCAGGTCGTCCGGCACCATGGCCAGCACGCGCTGCGCCATGGCCAGGTCCACCACGCCGACCAGCATGGCCGCGGTGACCGGGTCCATGCCCGGGAGCACGCTCGCGGGCTTGCCGGCCTCCGGCGCGGCCTCCGGCGCTGGCTCCGCGGCGGGCGCCGGGACCGGCTCGGGCGGCGCCGGATCGCCCGGGCGCCACTGGGGGTCGAGCGCCTGGATCCGTTGCTCCAGGGGCGGATGGGTCGCCAGCAGGCCGGTCAGGCTGCGGCGACCCGTGGCGAACAGCATGTGGCCGATTTCTTCGCGCCGCACGGCGCGGACGGCAGAAGACAGCGGGGAGGCCGCGATGCGCTTGAGCGCGTTGGCGAGCCCCGCCGGGTTGCGCGTGAACTGGACCGCGGCGGCGTCGGCGAGCTGCTCGCGCTGGCGCGACACCGCGGCCTGCAGCAGGCGGCCGGCGAGCACGCCGACAGAGCCGAGCACCAGGATCGCGAGGCCGATGGCCATCAGGGCCGCCGCGCCGCCGCCGCCGCGGCGGCTGCTAACCCGCACGCGCTGGCCGCCGAAGGTGCCGCCGCGGAGCATCATCCGGCCGACGGTGCTGACGGCCACCAGGCCGAAGAGATATCCCATCAGCCGCGCGTTCAGGCGCATGTCGCCATTGAGGATGTGGCTGAACTCGTGCGCCACGACGCCTTGCAGCTCGGCGCGGGAAAGCCGCTCCAGTGCCCCCCGGGTCACGGCGATGGCGGCGTCGTTGGGCTGCAGCCCGGCGGCGAAGGCATTGATGCCGGGCTCGTTCTCGAGGACGTAGACCTCGGGCACGGGGAGGCCGGCGGCGATCGCCATTTCCTCGACGACGTTGTGCAGGCGGCGGCGCAGCGGCTCGCGTTCCAGGCCCGTGACGCGCTCGCCGCCCAGCGCCAGCGCCACCGCGCCGCCGCCGCTGCGCAGCTCCCGCAGGCGCCACAGGGCCGCCAGGCCGATGAAGGCTGCGGCGACCATGGCGGCGACGGTGAACACGCCCGGCTCGAAGCCGGTGCCGAGCTGGCCTTCCGGCGCAGACATGGCGGAGAAGCCGACTGCCAGGACGAGGCCGATGGCCAGCGCGACCACGCCGGTAGCGACGGCAAAGGCGCCCAGCAGCCAGCCCGAGCGCTTGCGTGCAACCTCCTGGCGGCCGAAGAAGTCCATGCCCGAGACTATCCCGGGAGCCGCTCAGGCGCTCAGAAGCTGACCTGGGGCACGGCGCGCTTCTCCTCAGACTCGATCTGCAGGAACGCGGCCGGTTCGAACTTGAAGGAGCCGGCGACCAGGTTGTTGGGGAAGTTCTCGCGCGTGTTGTTGTACGTCATCACTGCGTCGTTGAAGGCCTGGCGCGCGAAGGCGACCCGGTTCTCCGTGCTCGTGAGTTCTTCCTGGAACTGCATCATGTTCCGGTCGGCCTTCAGGTCGGGGTAGGCCTCGGAGAGAGCGAACAGCCGGCCGAGGGCAGCCGACAGGCCGGATTCCGCGCTCGACAGGTCCTCGATGGCGGCGGCGTTCTCGGGCTGGGCCGACGCCTTCTTCAGGCTCTGCACGGCCCGGGTCCGGGCGGAGATCACGGCTTCCAGCGTCTCGCGCTCGTGCTTCATGTAGCCCTTTACGGCCTCCACCAGGTTGGGGATCAGGTCGTGACGGCGCGTGAGCTGCACGTCGATCTGGGCAAAGGCGTTCTTGACGGCGTTGCGCAGGTTGACCAGCTTGTTGTAGATGCCGATCGCCCAGACCAGGGCGGCCGCGATGATGATAAGCACGATCCAGAGTCCCATGACCCGTCCTCCCCGTGTGGTTGCCGGTGGAGCATACGGCAAGCGCGTTACAGGAGAAAGCGATGCCGGCAAGTTGAGCCGGGCGGCCGGCGCGCCTACCATTGCCGGCGGAATCGCTCAAGCATCGCAGGGAGAAAAGGAATAATGGAAGAAGTACAGAACCTGATCAGCCCCGAGCAGATGAACACTGCCGTGGAGTGGCTGTCCCAGTTCGGGCTCAAGGTCCTGGCTGCGGTCGTCGTCTTTATCATCGGTCGATGGCTGGCCCGTAAGATCGCGAACCTCCTGAAGCGGGGCATGGAGCGCGCCGGCACCGATCCCACCCTGATCGGCTTCGTGCGGAATATCGCCTATTTCGGCCTGCTGACCATGGTCGTGATCGCGGCGGTCGGCCAGCTCGGGGTGCAGACGACGTCCTTCATCGCGGTGCTCGGTGCCGCCGGCCTCGCCATCGGCCTGGCCCTGCAGGGGTCGCTGGCGAATTTCGCCGCGGGCGTGCTGATGATCATCTTCCGGCCGTTCAAGGCGGGCGACTACATCGAGGCGGCGGGCACCGCGGGTTCGGTGGAAGAGATCCAGCTGTTCACCACCACGCTGAAGACGCCCGACAACAAGATCGTGATCATCCCGAACGCGCAGGTCACCGCCGGCACCATCACCAACTACTCGGCGCGCGACACGCGGCGTCTCGACCTGGTGTTCGGCGTCGGCTACGGCGACGATCTCGATCACGTCAAGCGCGTGATCACGCAGGTCCTGGCCGAGGAGCCGCGCCTGCTCAAGGAGCCCGAGCCGGTCATCGCCGTGCTCAACCTGGGCGAGAGCAGCGTCGACTTCGCGGTGCGGCCGTGGGTGAACAGCTCAGACTACTGGGGCGTGTACTTCGACCTGCAGGAAAATATGAAGAAGCGCTTCGACCAGGAAGGCATCAGCATCCCCTTCCCGCAGCGCGACCTGCACGTCTACCAAGAGGCGTCCTGAGGCCATAACGGCGACAGCCCCGGGGTTGCCCCCGGGGCTGTCGCGGTGTCCTGAGTGGTCGGGGTGAGAGGATTCGAACCTCCGACCTTCTGCTCCCGAAGCAGACGCGCTACCAGGCTGCGCTACACCCCGATCGTGGGCCGGGAACCGGCCGCGTCACGCCGTCCGGTCGACGGCGATGCGGGCGAGCGCCGCCAGGGCGTCCCTGAACTCCGAGCGGGGCAGCGTCTCGAGGGCCTCGATCGCCGCGTCCGCCTGCTCGCGCGCAAGCCGCGCAGTGTAGTGGAGGGCCCCGGTCGATTCAATAGCGTTGTGGATCGCCCCGAGCTCCTCGAGGCCGCCGTGCTCGATGACGGCGCGGATCAGCTCGCGCTCCGCCGCGGAGCCCAGTTCCATGGCGCGGATCAGGGGCAGCGTGGGCTTGCCCTCGGCGAGGTCGTCGCCGATGTTCTTGCCCATCGCCGCGGCCGTGCCGCCGTAGTCGAGGGCGTCGTCCACCAGCTGGAAGGCGATGCCGAGACGCATGCCGTAATCCGCCAGCGCCGCCTCGGTTGCCTCGTCGGCGTCGGCGAGGATGGCCGCGACCTGCGCGCCCGCCTCGAACAGCTTGGCGGTCTTGCTGCGGATCACCTCGAAGTAGCGGGTCTCGTCGGTGTCCGGGTCGTTGCAGTTCATCAGCTGCAGGACCTCGCCCTCGGCGATGGTGTTGGTGGCGTCGGCCATCACTTCCATGACCCGCATCCGGCCGATGCGGACCATCATCTGGAAAGCGCGGGAATACAGGAAGTCGCCCACCAGCACGCTGGCCTCGTTGCCGAACACGGCATTGGCCGTGTCCCGGCCGCGACGCAGCTCGGAGCTGTCCACCACGTCGTCGTGCAGCAGGGTGGCGGTGTGAATGAACTCGACGATGGCGCTGGCCTCGACATGGTGTTCGCCCTGGTAGCCGCAGGCCCGGGCCGCCAGCAGGACCAGCAGCGGGCGCAGCCGCTTGCCGCCGCCGGCCACGATGTAGCGCGCCACCTGGTCGACCAGCGCCACGTCGCTGCGGAGGCTGGCCACGATGCAGCGATCCAGCGCCTCGAGGTCGGCGGCGACCGGGGTGCGGACGTCTTCGATGCTGGGCGCTGCGACCGCGGCGTCGGCGGGGGCAGTGGCGGGGTCAGGCATGGTATCGGCTGGTCGAGGGGCGCGGCCCGGGATGGCTATTATCGCGAATCCGGGCCGGCGCGGCAGCCCCGCCGGGACCGGTCCTGGGGACAGTCCCCAGGACCGGTCCCGGCAATTGACCCGGGGGCTTGCAGCCAATACAATGCACGGCTTTCTCCGGGCCAGTTCGGCCGGTTACTGTTTTCCAGGAGCAACCATGTACGCCGTGATCGCCACAGGCGGTAAGCAATACAGGGTCAGCGAGGGCGCGGTCCTGCGGGTCGAGAAGCTCGACGCCGAGGAAGGCGCCAGCGTCGAATTCGACCAGGTCCTCCTGGTCGGCGACGGCGACCAGGTCAGCGTCGGCAAGCCCTATCTCGAGGGCGGCAAGGTGCAGGCCACCGTCATGGCCCAGGGCAAGGCCCGGAAGGTCGAGATCGTCAAGTTCCACCGCCGCAAAAATTACCGGCGGACCAAGGGCCATCGGCAGCAGTTCACCCAGGTCAAGATCACCGGGATCGTCGGCGGCTGAGCCGGGATCGCGGGGAGGTAAGGGCAAATGGCACACAAGAAGGCAGGCGGCAGCACGCGTAACGGCCGCGATTCCCAGTCGAAGCGGCTCGGCGTGAAGAAGTACGGCGGCGAGCAGGTCCTGGCCGGCAACATCCTGGTTCGCCAGCGCGGCACCCGCTTCCACCCCGGGGTGAACGTGGGTTGCGGTCGCGACTACACCCTGTTCGCCAAGGCGGACGGCAAGGTCGTGTTCGAGACCAAGGGCCCGCAGAACCGCAAGTTCGTGAGCATCGTCACGGACTGACCCTGCGCCCGTCTCGCGGTATGCTTCGAAGACCCCGGTTTGCCGGGGTCTTCGCGTTTTCGGGAGCTGCCAAGTGAAATTCGTCGATGAAGTGACCATCACGGTCCAGGCGGGGGCGGGCGGCAACGGCTGCGTCAGCTTCCGGCGTGAGAAATTCATTCCCTTCGGCGGGCCCGACGGCGGCGACGGCGGCCATGGCGGCGACGTCGTCCTGGTCGCGGATTCCGGCCTGAACACGCTGGCGGATTTCCGGCGCCACCGGCGCTTCCGGGCGCCCAACGGGGCGCCGGGCCAGGGCAGCAACTGCTCGGGGCGCTCGGGCGAGTCGATTTACGTGCCCGTACCCGTCGGCACCGTGGTGCACGAGCTCGACACCGGGGAGGTGCTCGGCGACCTGGTCGGCCCGGAGGACAAGCTGCTGGTCGCGCGCGGGGGGATCGGCGGCAAGGGCAACACCCACTTCAAGAGCAGCGTCAACCGCGCCCCCCGCAAGTCGACGCCCGGCACGCCCGGCGAGTTCCGCAACCTGCGGCTGGAGCTGCGGGTGCTGGCCGACGTGGGCCTGCTCGGGCTGCCGAACGCCGGCAAGTCCACCCTGCTGGCGTCGGTCACCGCGGCCCGGCCGAAAATCGGCGCCTATCCCTTCACCACCCTCCACCCCAACCTGGGCGTCGTCGAGCTGGACGAGGGCCGGACGTTCGTCATCGCCGACATCCCCGGCCTGATCGAGGGGGCGGCGGAGGGGCACGGCCTCGGGACCCGTTTTCTCCGCCACCTGCAGCGGACGCGCTTGCTGCTGCAGGTCGTGGACGCGACCCCGGGCGAGGGGCAGCCCTCGCCGGAGCAGGGCGCGCGCGACATCCTCCACGAGCTCGAAGCCTACAGCGCCGAGCTGGCGGCCTGGCCGCGCTGGCTGGTGATCAACAAGATCGACAACCTGCCGCCGGGCGCGGGCGAGGAGATCGGCCAGCGGGTCGCCGCGGCGATCGACTACCGGGGGCCGGTGTTCTGCGTCTCCGCCGCCACGGGACAGGGCACGGACGCGCTGGTCCGGGCGGCCGGGGACTATCTCGACGCGCAGGCCCGGCGCGAGGCGGCGGCGACCGACGCCGGCTGAAAGCCCTCGGGCACGAAAAAGCCGGCGCTGGGCCGGCTTGCTTCGGTCAGGCTGGGCGCGGCTGCGTCAGGCCGACAGGTCCTTGATGCGGGCGTTGAGCCGGCTCTTGTGCCGCGCCGCCTTGTTCTTGTGGACGATGCCCTTGTTCACCATCGAGTCCAGCACCGGCATGGCGGCCTTGTAGCTGGCCTCGGCGGCGGCGCGGTCGCCCGACTCGATGGCCGTGATGACCCGCTTCAGGTAAGTGCGCATCTTGGAGCGCAGCGCCATGTTGTGGGCCCGGTTCTTGACGCTCTGGCGAGCGCGCTTCTGGGCCGACTTGATGTTAGCCAAGGTATGGACTCCCGTTGAATCTGGTGCAGCGCACGGGCCGGGGCCCGCCGCGAGAAGCCGCATATCGTCCCCGAGCGGGCGCGCGATGTCAAGGTCGGAAGCGCCCGCGGCGTGGTGCAGCAGGCCCCGACGGTTGCTAGAATCTGCGCCCCGCGGCGGCGCGACTCCACCGCGCCGTCCGGCTCGAAAGAGAGAGCACCATGACAAGCGCAATCCCGAGATCTGAACGCCAGGTCGCGACCTGGCTGCTGGCGTGCTGCCTGGTCCTGTTCGGCCTGGTGGTGCTGGGCGGCGTGACCCGCATCACCGGCTCCGGCCTGTCGATTACGGAGTGGAAACCCGTGACTGGCGTGCTGCCGCCGCTGAGCCAGGAAGCGTGGCAGGCGGAATTCGACCTGTACCGGGCCACGCCCGAGTACCAGAAGGTCAACCGGGGCATGTCGATGAGCGACTTCAAGTTCATCTACGGCTTCGAGTACGCCCACCGGCTGCTGGCGCGCCTGCTCGGCCTGGTGTTCGTCGTGCCGCTGGTGGTCTTCTGGGTGCGGGGGAAGATTCCGCCCCGGCTGCGCTGGCCGTTGCTGGGCATCCTCGCGCTCGGCTGCCTGCAGGGCTACATGGGCTGGTTCATGGTCAAGAGCGGCCTGGTGGACGTGCCCCGGGTCAGCCCCTACCGACTGTTCATGCACCTCGGCCTCGCGCTGGTGATCTTTTCCGCCATGTTCTGGCTGGCGCTGAAGCTGCTGCGGCCGCGCCAGGGCCCGCCGTCGGCGGCGCACGGCTGGCTGCGGGCCCTGCTCGGGCTGCTGGTGGTCACGGTCGTCTCCGGGGCGTTCGTGGCCGGCAACAAGGCGGGCTACGTCTACAACACCTTCCCGCTGATGGCGGGGCAGTGGATTCCCGACGGGCTGCTGCATCTCGAGCCGCTGTGGCGCAACTGGACCGAGCATCCGGTGATGGTGCAGTTCACCCATCGCTGGCTGGGCATCGCCACCGCGCTGCTGGCGCTCGGCGCCTGGGCGTATGCCTGGCGGCTGGAACTCGATCGCGTGCAGCGGCTGGCGCTGCATGTACTGGCGGTGATGGTGCTGGTACAGGCGACGCTGGGCATCAAGACCCTGTTGCTGTACGTGCCGGTGGGGCTGGGCGCGGCCCACCAGGGCGGCGCGGTGGTGCTGCTGGCCGCCACCCTGTTCGCCCTGCACGAGACGGGCCGCGCGCCGGCCGGCGCCACGCCGGCCGGCCAGCTGTCGACCGCCTAGCCGAGGGCAACCAAACAGGCCGGCGCGCAGCGCCGGCCCGTGCTCGTCCCGGCGACCTCAGTCGTCCAGGCTGCGGATATAGGCCACCACGTTGTCGAGGTCGTCGCCCTTCAGGGCGTGGCCCCACGCGGTCATCATCGGCGACAGGCCGACGGCCGGGCCGCCTTCGGTGATGACCTTCTTGATGTGCGCGTCGTCCACCGAGGCCTGCCATTCGGGATCGTCCAGCGGGCGCGGCTTGGGCTTCAGCGCCGCGGCGGCCGGGCCGTCGCCGTGACCGGTCGCGCCGTGGCAGGTGGCGCAGAACTGCTGGAACTTGGCCTTGCCGGCCTCCACGTCGGCGGCCTGGGCCGGGACGGCGATGACACACAGCGCGGCGGCTGCGGCCAACAGGGAAATCTTCCTCATGATCTTGACTCCTGGGATTTGGGGGAACCGGTACGGCTGCTTTCGGTCGGGCCCTATTGCCCGATGCGCTGTATTAGCGTATTAATACGCTGGCGCAACGCCCGACCCTACGGATCAGTCCTCACAATTATGAAGAATAGAGTGTCACCCTCCAAGTCAGCGGAACAGCAGGCCGAGGCCGAGCTGTGCCGCGCCGTGCTGGCCCTCGACGGCGAAGAGGAGGCGCGGGCCTTCCTGCGCGACCTGTGCACCCCGGCGGAATTGCAGGCGCTGGTGGACCGCTGGCGGGTGGTCGGCCTGCTGCGCCGCGGCCTGACCTACCGGCAGATCAACGAGCAGACCGGCATCAGCGTCACCACCATCGGGCGCGTCGCCCGGTTCCTGGCCGACGGCAACGGGGGATACCTCGCCGTGGCCGACAGACTGGATGGAGAGAATTCATGACGATTCAGGCAGAGCAGCGCATCAAGGTCGCGGTGCAGAAATCCGGCCGGCTGACCGACAACTCGCTGCACCTGATGGAGACCTGCGGGCTCATCTACAGCCGCGGCCGGGACCAGCTGATCTGCTTCGGCGAGAACATGCCGGTGGACGTGCTGCTGGTGCGGGACGACGACATCCCGGAACTGGTGGCGGACGGCATCTGCGACCTGGGCATCGTCGGGATGAACGTGTTCCGCGAGAAGACGAGCCAGGACATGGACCTGGCGCCGGTGATGGAACTCGACTTCGGGCGCTGCCGGCTGTCGATCGCGGTCCCGCGCGGCTTCGACTACCGCGGCGCGCAGAGCCTCGAGGGACTGCGCATCGCCACCAGCTATCCGCGCATCCTCGGGGGGTGGCTGGAGGCGCAGGGCGTGCAGGCGGACGTGGTGACCCTGTCGGGCGCGGTCGAGATCGCGCCGCGGCTGGGGCGCGCCGACGTCATCTGCGACCTGGTGTCCACCGGCTCCACGCTGCTGGCCAATGAGCTGGAGGAGGTGGAGGTGATCTTCGACAGCCGGGCGGCCCTGATCGCGCGCGGCGAGGGTCCGGCCGAGGGCTGGCCGGCGCGGCTGGCCAGCCGGATGCGGGGCGTGCTGAGCGTGCGCGAGAGCAAGTACATCATGCTCCACGCGCCGCGCGAGGCCCTGGCGGAAATTCGGCGCCTGCTGCCGGGCAGCGAATCCCCGACGGTGATGCCGCTCGAAGGCCGGGACGACAAAGTGGCGGTGCACGCGGTGTGCCGCGAGAACGTGTTCTGGGAAACCCTGGAAGGGCTGAAGGCCGCCGGCGCGAGCTCGATGCTGGTCCTGCCCGTGGAGAAGATGCTTGCCTGACGAAATCGTGACCCTGGCCCGCTATCGCTGGGCCGAGCTCGACGAGCCCGGGCGCCGCGCCGCCCTGGCGCGGCCCGAGGCCGCCGGGCGCGACAGCCTGGCCGCGGACGTGGCCGCCATCGTCGCCGAGGTGCGGCACGACGGCGACGCGGCGTTGCGCCGCTTCGCCGCCCGCTTCGACGGCGTGACGCTGGCCGGGCTGCGGGTGCCGCTGTCCGAATTCGATGCCGCCGAGGCGACGCTGACCGACCCGCAGCGCGCGGCGCTGCGCACCGCGATCGAGAACGTGCGGGCCTTCCATGCCGCGCAGCTGGCTCCGCCGATCAGTGTCGAGACCATGCCGGGCGTCGTGTGCCGCCGGATTACCCGCCCGATCCAGGCCGTGGGCCTCTATGTCCCGGCCGGTTCCGCGCCGCTGCCCTCGACGGTGATCATGCTGGCGGTGCCGGCCGAGCTGGCCGGCTGCGGCCGGCGGATTCTCTGCACCCCGCCGCAAAAGAATGGCCGCGCCGATCCCGCCGTGCTGACCGCCGCGCGGTACTGCGGCATCGAGGAGGTCTACCTCGTCGGCGGCGCCCAGGCCGTGGCCGCCATGGCCTACGGCACGGAGAGCATCCCGGCCGTGGACAAGATCTACGGTCCCGGCAATGCCTGGGTCACGGAGGCCAAGCTGCAGGTTTCCCGCGATCCCGACGGCGCGGCGCTGGATCTGCCGGCCGGCCCTTCCGAAGTGCTGGTCATTGCCGACGGCCGGGCCGACCCGGAGTTCGTCGCCGCCGACCTGCTGTCGCAGGCCGAGCACGGCCCGGACTCCCAGGTCGTGCTGGTGACGCCGGCCGAGGCGCTGGCCGACGCCGTGGAAGCCGCGGTCGCGGCCCAGCTCACCGTGCTGCCGCGCAACGACGTGGCCCGCCAGGCGCTGAGCCATGCCCGGGTCGTTTTCGCCCGGGACCTGGCGGAGGCTTTCGCGGTCAGCAACCGCTACGGGCCCGAGCACCTCATCCTGCAGCTGCCCGACGCAGACAGCTGGCTCGAGCATGTCGAGACCGCCGGCTCGGTGTTCCTCGGCGACTGGACGCCGGAGTCGCTCGGCGACTACTGCAGCGGGACCAACCACGTGCTGCCGACCTATGGCTATGCGCGTGCCTGGAGCGGCCTGTCGCTGGCTGATTTCCAGCTGCACATCTCGGTGCAGGAAGCGACGCCGGACGGATTCCGCCGCATCGGCCCGGTGGCCCGGACGCTGGCGGAGCTGGAGCGGCTGGACGCCCATGCGCTGGCCGTGAAACTGCGCCTCGAGGCGCTGGGCCAGCCCCAGGACCCGCTGCCGCAGCGGGACGAGGGCGCATGAGCGCGACCTTGCACCTGCTCCGGCCCGACCTGCGGGACTTCACCGCCTACCACGCCGCCTCGCCGCGGCGGGGGGTGGTCCGGCTGCACGCCAACGAGTCCTCCTGGCGGTCCGACTGGGACGCGACCGACGACGGCCTCAACCGTTACCCGGATCCGCAGCCCGAAGCGCTGATACACGCCCTCGCCGGTCTTTACGGCGTGGCGCCCGGCACGGTGCTCGTGACCCGCGGCAGCGACGACGCCATCGACCTGCTGGTGCGCGCCTTCTGCGTGGCGGGCGAGGATGCCGTGCTGGTGTGCCCGCCGACCTTCGGCATGTACGCCGTGGCGGCGCGGTTGCAGGGCGCCGGCGTGGTCGAGGTCCCGCTGGGGCAGAACTTTTCCCTCGCGGTCGATGACGTGCTGGCGGCCGCCCGCCGGGGCGTGAAGCTGGTGTTCCTGTGTTCGCCCAACAACCCCACTGGCAGCCTGGTTCCGGCGCGGGCCGTGGACAACATCTGCCGGGCTCTGCACGGCCATGCCGTGGTAGTGGTGGACGAGGCCTACGTCGAGTTCTCGCGCCAGCCGGGATTTGCCGACCGCCTCGAGCGGCACGGCAACCTGGTGCTGCTGCGGACCCTGTCCAAGGCCTGGGGCCTGGCCGGGGCACGCGTCGGCGCGCTGCTCGCCGAGCCCGAGCTGGTGGCGATCCTGCGTGCGCTGGCGCCCCCGTACCCGCTGCCGTCGCTGGCCACCGAGGCCGCGCTGCGGCGGCTGCAGCCGCGCGAGCTGGCCGCTGCGCGGCGCCGCACCGCCGCGGTCGTGCGGCGCCGGGAGGCGCTGGCGGAGCAGCTGCGCGCCCTGCCGGCCGTCCGGCGGGTCTGGCCCAGCGAGGGCAATTTCCTGCTGGCGCGTTTCGCCGATGCAGCTGCCACCATGGCGGCCTGCGAGGCAGCCGGCGTGCTGGTGCGTGATTTCAGCCGCCAGCCCGGCCTGGCCGGCTGCCTGCGCATCACGGTCGGCACGGCGGCCGAGAACCGCCAGCTGCAGCGGGCCCTGGCCCGCCTGGACGGCAAGAAGGTGAGAGCCCGTGGATAGAAGCCTGTTCCTGTTCATCGATCGCGACGGCACGCTGGTGACGGAACCCCCCGACGAGCAGGTGGACGCCGTCGAAAAGGTGCGCCTGGTGCCCGGCGTGATCCCCGCGCTGCTGCGGCTGCGCGATGCGGGGTACCGGATGGTGCTGGTGAGCAACCAGGATGGGCGCGGCACGGATGCTTTCCCCGAGGCGCACTTTCGCCGCGCCCACGACTACATCCTCGAGCTGTTCGCCAGCCAGGGCATCCGCTTCGAGGCCGAGTTCATCTGCCCGCATTTCCCGGCCGACGGTTGTGCCTGCCGCAAGCCGGCCACGGGCCTGCTGACGGCCTTCATCGCCCGCAACCCGCCCGACCTGGAGCGCAGCTTCGTCATCGGCGACCGCGACACCGACCTCGAGTTCGCCGCCAACCTCGGCCTGCACGGCCTGAAGCTCGGCGCCGGCGGCGACGGCACGCTGCGCTGGGACGAGATCGCGCGCCACGTCCTCGGCGGGCTGCGCCGGGCGACCGTGACCCGGGCGACGAAAGAGACCCGCATCAGCGTCAGCGTCGATCTCGACGACCCGGACGGGCCGGTGGTGGCGAAGACCGGCATCGGCTACTACGACCACATGCTGGAGCAGGTGGCCAAGCACGGCGGCTTCGCCCTGCAGCTGGAGTGCGCGGGCGACCTGCACGTGGACGAGCACCACACCGTCGAGGACGTGGCGCTGGCGCTGGGCGAGGCGCTGCGCCAGGCGCTCGGCGCTCGGCGGGGCCTGCGGCGCTATGGCTTCGTGCTGCCGATGGACGAGACCCGCGCCGAGGTGGCGGTCGATCTCGGCGGCCGGCCCTACCTGGTGTTCGAGGGCGAGTTCCACCGCGAGCGCGTGGGCGAGCTGCCGACCGAGATGGTGCCGCACTTTTTCCGCTCGGTGGCGGACAGCCTGCGCGCCTCCATCCACGTCCGGCTCGAGGGCGAGAACGACCATCACCAGGTCGAGGGCGCCTTCAAGGCGCTGGGCCGCGCGCTGCGCGACGCTTTCCGCGTCGAGGGCGGCGGCATTCCCTCGACCAAGGGCATGCTGGCGTGAGCGGCGGTCCCGTCATCGTGGACTCCGGCGGCGCGAACATCAGCTCGCTGCGGTTCGCGCTGGGACGCATCGGCTGCAAGGCGCCGCTGACGGCCGACCCCGGGCTGATCACCCGCGCCAGCCACGTGTTCCTGCCGGGCGTGGGCGCGGCCGCCGATGCGATGCGGCGGCTGGAGGAGCGCGGCCTGGCGGATCTCGTGCGCGGCCTCCAACAGCCGGTGCTGGGCATCTGCCTAGGCATGCAGCTGCTCTACGAGTACTCGGCGGAGGACGGCGGCCAGGCCTGCCTTGGCGTGGTGCCCGGCCGGGTGGAGAAACTCGTGGCCGCCCCGGACCGGCCGGTGCCGCACATGGGCTGGAACCTCACCAGCCTGGCTGGGGACAGTCCCCTGTTCGCCGGCCTGCCCGGAGCGGCGCATTTCTATTTCGTGCACAGCTATGCCGCGCCGGTGAGCCCCGACACCATTGCCGTCGCGGACTACGGCGGCGAGCTCACTGCCGCGGTGGGGCACGGCAACTTCTTCGGTACCCAGTTCCACCCCGAGCGCTCCGGCCCGGCCGGGGCGCGGGTGCTGCAGAACTTCCTGGGCCTGTGACGGGAACGCCCGCATGAGTCTCAAGCCCATTCCCGCGATCGACCTGAAGGACGGCGGCTGCGTGCGCCTGTTCCAGGGCCGTTTCGACCAGGTGTCGGAATACGCCCAGGACCCCGTGGCGCTCGCTGCGCGCTACCTGGCGCTCGGCGTGGACTGGCTGCACGTCGTCGACCTCGACGGCGCGCGCGCGGGCACGGGCGGCAACCGCGAGCTGATCGGCCGCATGGCCGCGCCGGCGCCCGGCCGCATCCAGGTCGGCGGCGGCGTGCGCACCCGCGCCGACGTCGAGGCCCTGCTCGGGCTCGGCGTGGGCCGAGTGGTGGTCGGCAGCACGGCCGCCGAGCACCCGGCCGAGGTGCGCGCCTGGTTCGGCGAGTTCGGCGCGGAGCGCCTCGTGCTGGCCTTCGACGTCGGCCTGGACGACTCCGGCACGCCCTGGCTGCGCACGCGCGGCTGGACCGAGGACGCCGGGCTGTCGCTGTGGGATGCCGTCGAGACCTATCTCGATCTCGGCCCGCTCAACGTGCTGTGCACCGACGTGGCCCGCGACGGCGCCATGGCGGGACCCAACCAGGCGCTGTACGCCGAGTGCCTGCGCCGCTTCCCGGGGCTGCAGCTGCAGGCCTCAGGCGGCGTGCGCGACATCCATGACGTCGGGGCCCTGCGTGCCACTGGCGCGACCGGCGCCATCATCGGCAAGGCCCTGCTCGACGGCCGCATTACTGACGAGGAGATCCGCTCATTCTTGCGCGACGCATAATTCCCTGCCTGGACGTGCGCGCCGGTCGCGTGGTCAAGGGCGTGCGCTTCCGCGATCACCGCGACATGGGCGGGATCCTGGAGCTGGCCGGCCGTTACCGCGACGAAGGCGCCGACGAACTGGTGTTTTACGACATCACCGCGAGCCCCGGCGGGCGCAGCGTGGACCGCAGCTGGGTCACGCGGGTGGCCGAGTTGCTGGACATCCCCTTTTGCGTGGCGGGCGGCATCCGCGACCTGGCGACGGCGGAAGGGGTGCTGGCCGACGGCGCGGACAAGATCAGCATCAATACGCCGGCCCTCGAGGACCCGGCGCTGATCGACCAGCTGGCGCGACGCTTCGGCAGCCAGTGCGTGGTGATCGGCATCGACAGCCGCCGGGAACCGGCGGGCGAGGGTGGAGGCTGGCAGGTTGCCAGCCACACCGGCGACCCGGACCGCACGCGCTACGGGCGCCGCGCGACCCTGGACTGGGTGCGCGAGGTGCAGGACCGCGGCGCCGGCGAGATCGTACTCAACTGCATGGACTCGGACGGCGTGCGCAACGGCTACGACATCGAGCAGCTGGCCGCGGTGCGGGAGGCCTGCATGGTACCGCTGATCGCCTCCGGCGGGGCCGGGGCGCCGGCGCACTTCGTCGAAGTGTTTCACCGTGCCCGCGTCGACGGCGCCCTCGCCGCCACGGTCTTTCACTCCGGCCAGATCCCCATCCCCGAGCTCAAGGAGCTCCTGGCCGACAACGGCATCGAGGTGCGGCGATGAAAGCCCCGGCGACCGAGACCATCGACTGGCAGAAAAGCGGCGGCCTGGTCCCCGCCATCGTGCAGGACGCGACCACCGGCCGCGTGCTGATGCTCGGTTACATGAACCGCGACGCCTACGAGCACACCCTCGCCATCGGCGAGGCCGTGTTCTTCAGTCGCAGCCGGCAGACGCTCTGGCGCAAGGGCGAGACCTCCGGCAATACCCTCAAGGTGACCGAGATCCGCGCCGACTGCGACGGCGACACGCTGCTGCTCCGGGCCGAGCCCAACGGCCCGACCTGCCACCGCGGCATCGTCAGCTGCTTCGGCGAGGAACTGCCGGCGACGCTGCTCGACGAGCTCGAGGGCGTGATCGACGGCCGGCTGGCGCAGCGGCCCGAGGACAGCTACGTGGCGAAACTCGCGGCAGCGGGCGTTGGGCGCGCGGCGCAGAAGGTGGGCGAGGAGGGCGTGGAGACGGCGCTCGCCGCCGTAACCCGCGACGACGAGGGCCTCGCCGAGGAGGCGGCCGACCTGGTGTTCCACCTGCTCGTCCTGCTCCGGATCCGCGGCCTGCACCTCGAGGACCTGCTGGCGCAACTGGCCGAGCGCCGCCGCTAGCCGCCGGTCGCGTTGCCTGCGCGGCATTTATACCAACCCAAAGAAAACGGCCGGGAGATCGCTCTCCCGGCCGTCGTGGTTTTGGTGGGGAGGGATGGGCCCGAGGGCCCATCCGCCACCTTCGTCGTTAAT
>NZ_JAALFH010000066.1:244345-245812 GCF_011058255.1 Thioalkalivibrio sp. XN8
CCAGGTGGATATTGCCCGCCTCGAAGTCGAAGCTCTCGAAGCTGCCGTGGCAGCTGAAGCAGCCCGGACCCGTGACCGGCATGGCGTTCGCGGCCGCCAGCTGCGGCTCCTCGCTATGACAAACGCTGCAGTTGGTCATGTACGTCGGATAGGTGGTGGCGAACTCGTCTGTGCCGTACACATAGACCCCGTCGGGGAAGTTGTGGGCATTATGGATGCCATGAATCAGGCCGACGTAGCTGTCCTCGAAGCTGAGGAACGGCAGGCCGCCCTCGGCCTTGTGGCAGACCACGCACTCGGATGACTCCATCCCCGGGTAGCCGAACCCGGCATGAACCACCAGGCCCTTCGGGCCGTGGCAGTCACCGCAGGCAGCATCGCTGGCGATATCCGGGAAAGCGGGCGCGGGGAAATCCCCCGACACCACGGCTCTCGTCATGCCATTGGTGACCCGCAGGAAGAAGCGGGCCGCCGTGCCCGCCGCGGCCACGCCGCCCGGGATCGTGATGGTGTAGTCGCCGTCGCCCAGAGATACCGGGTCATCGGCGCCGGCGGGCAGGGTTATGCCGCCGGTGTAGATGTAGTCGGAGTCCGTCACGGTGAAGTCCTCGACGGGCTCGCCATCGATCAGCAGGTTGTAGCTGACCACGACATTACCCGCGCCGTCGTCAGCGAGCACGACGCCGCTGATCGTCGGCACGCCGGTAACGGCGTGAGCCGCGAGCGCATCTGCAAAGGCGCCGGAGTCATGGCAAACGGCGCAGGACTCGATGGGCGTGACTACGGCATCTTCGCCCGGAGGTCCCTCAGGCCCCTGCGGCCCGGTGTCTCCGACCGGGCCTTGCGGCCCAGGGTCGCCGTCGTCGCCTTCACAACCCGCCAAACCAAGAAAGGCAGCAAGCGCAAGCGCTGCCGCCATAGTCAATTTTGCCTTCATTGTTGCCTCCCAAGGGACACGAGGCGCCCCCGATAAAGAACACATCCGGACTCCTGAGCTGGAGCCTCCTTGCGGACTGCGTCATGAGGATGGTGCGACCTATTAACCCGTTATCCAATCAGGGAATTTACGCACCGTAGTGGTAATGAGAATCAACCCGAACAACGACTGGACCAAAGAAAACGGCCGGGAGATCGCTCTCCCGGCCGTCGTGGTTTTGGTGGGGAGGGATGGGCCCGAGGGCCCATCCGCCACCTTCGTCGTTAATTGACTGCGTCGATGATCGTCTGGCGACCCTCAGGGAATGCCTGCGGGGTCCAGCCGTTCTGGTACGCATGCGCCTTCAGCGCGGCTTCCACAGCGGGATCGCCGCTGCGATGGCACGTCATGCAGGAGGAGGCCAGGGCGCCCTCGAGCACGTCGTTGAGCTGGTCGCCGAAGGGCGGCTCACCCGTCTCGACCGTCGAAGCCATCGCCACGTCGGCACCCGGCAGGATGTCGAAGCCCGGCACATGGCAGGCGTAGCAGGC
>NZ_JAALFH010000067.1:0-59673 GCF_011058255.1 Thioalkalivibrio sp. XN8
AGGACACGATGGCGCTTGGCGTCCGCGAGGGGGCGCCGGCAACGTCCGACGCACCGGCAGCGGGGCCCGGCGCTATCGCTGCCGCGGCGCCCGCCGCCGCCCCGGCACCGGCCGACGAACTGCCGCTCGGCCATGCGCTGGGCCAGCTTGGCGGGGTCTACATCCTGGCGCAGAACCGGGACGGGCTGGTCATCGTCGACATGCACGCGGCCCACGAGCGGGTCTTGTATGAGCGCCTGAAACAGGCGCTGGGGGGCACGGAGGCGGCGGGCCAGCCGCTGCTGGTGCCGCTCAGCGTGCGGGTGTCGGCGCGGGAAGCCGAGCTGGCGGACTCGGTGCGCCCGGAGCTGGCGCGCATCGGGCTCGAGATCGATCGCCGCGGCCCTGATGTCCTGGTGATCCGCCAGGTGCCGGTGCTGCTGGGCAACACCGATGCCGAGGCGCTGCTGCGCGACCTGCTCGCCGACCTGGCGGAGCAGGGCAGCAGCCGGCGGGTCGAGGAGCGCATGAACGAGGTGCTGGCCACCATGGCCTGCCATGGCTCGGTCCGGGCCAACCGCCAGCTGACGCTGGCGGAGATGAATGCCCTGTTGCGCGACATGGAGCGCACCGAACGGGCAGACCAGTGCAATCACGGGCGGCCGACCTGGACCCAGCTCAGCATGGCTGAACTCGACCGGCTGTTCCTGCGCGGCCGCTGAGCGACGGCGTGGAGCGCCAGCCCGCGATCCTGTTGATGGGCCCGACGGCGTCGGGCAAGACCGGCCTGGCCATCGAGCTGGCCCGCGCGCTGCCGCTGGAGATCGTCAGCGTGGACTCGGCGCTGGTGTATCGCGAGATGGATATCGGCACCGCCAAGCCGTCGCCGGCGCTGCGCGCGGAGACCCCGCACCACCTCGTGGACCTCGTCGATCCGGCCGAGACCTATTCCGCCGGCCGTTTCCGCCGCGAGGCGCTGGCGGCGATGACGGCCATCCGCGCCCGGGGCCGGGTCCCGCTGCTGACCGGCGGGACGATGATGTATTTTCGCGCCCTGCAGCGGGGCCTGGCCGAATTGCCCCCGGCCGACCCGGCGCTGCGGGTCGAGCTCGATCGCCAGGCGGCGGCGCACGGCTGGCCGGCGCTGCATGCCAGGCTGGCCGTGGTCGACCCGGTGGCGGCCAGCCGCATCCAGCCGGGCGATTCGCAGCGCATTCAGCGGGCGCTGGAGGTCTGGCAGCTTGCCGGCCGCCCGCTCTCCGAGCTGCAGGCGGCCGGCGACAGCCCGCTCGAGGGCTGGCGGCTGCTGAAGCTGGCGCTGGCGCCGCCCGACCGGGCCGCGCTGCATGCCCGCATCGAGCAGCGCTTCCGGGACATGATGGCGGCCGGCCTGCTGGCAGAGGTGGAACGGCTGCACGCGCGCGGCGACCTGCATGCCGGGCTGCCGTCGATCCGCGCCGTGGGATATCGCCAGCTGTGGCGCGCCGTCGCCGGGGAATGCGAGCTCGACCGGGCCGTGGCCGACGCCATCACGGCCACGCGCCGCCTGGCGAAGCGGCAGATGACCTGGTTGCGGGCGGAGTCCGAGCTCCACTGGCCGGCGGACGGCGCCGGCGCGCGGGCCCTGATCGAGCGCTGGCTGGGCTGAACTCCGGGCGGCCCGCAGGTGTCGGTATGCTAAACTTGGATATCAGGTGCGCGGGCTTGGGCCGGTGCGCGCATCGCCGGTGGAGGGAACTCCCGGAAGAATAACGGCCCGCCACGGAGAGCTCATTCAATGGCCAGAGGACAGTCGCTGCAGGACCCCTTCCTCAACGCCCTGCGCAGGGAAAAGGTGCCCGTTTCAATTTACCTGGTGAACGGCATCAAGCTGCAGGGCCAGATCGAGTCTTTCGACCAGTTCGTCGTACTGCTCAAGAACAGCGTCAGCCAGATGGTGTACAAGCACGCCATCTCCACCGTCGTGCCCTCGCGCAATGTGCGCATCGCGACCGGCGAAGACGCCGGCGACGACGACGGCCAGGGCTGAGGCGCAGCGGGAGGACCTGTTGTTCGAACGTCCGGGGCACGGTGAGCGTGCCGTTCTGGTCCAGGTCGGTTTCGGCGATCGTCCTTCCGCGGCAGAACTAGAAGAACTCGAGCGCCTGGCCGTTTCCGCCGGGGCCACGGTCGCGGGCCGGCTCACGGCCTCGCGGGCCGCGCCCGATCCGCGCCTCTATATCGGCTCCGGCAAGGCCGAGGAACTCGCCGCGTTGATCCGCGAGTCCGGCTCCGACCTGGTGCTGTTCAATCATTCGCTTTCCCCCAGCCAGGAACGCAACCTGGAAAAGGTTTTGAGCTGCCGCGTGCTCGATCGCACCGGGCTGATTCTCGATATCTTCGCCCAGCGCGCGCGCAGCTTCGAAGGCAAGCTGCAGGTCGAGCTCGCGCAGCTGCGGCACCTGTCCACCCGGCTGGTGCGGGGCTGGACCCACCTGGAGCGCCAGAAAGGCGGCATCGGCCTGCGCGGGCCCGGCGAGACCCAGCTGGAGACGGACCGGCGCCTGCTGGCGAACCGCATCAGGATGCTCACGCGGCGACTGGAGAAGGTCGACAAGCAGCGCGAGCAGGGCCGGCGGACCCGCGCCAAGGCGGAAGTGCCCACGGTTGCGCTGGTCGGGTACACCAATGCCGGCAAGTCGACGCTGTTCAATCGCCTCACTGAGGCGCGCGTGTACGCCGCCGACCAGCTTTTCGCCACCCTGGACCCGACGCTGCGCCGCCTCGAGCTGGCCGCCGGGCTCGACGTGGTGCTGGCCGACACGGTGGGTTTCGTGCGCGACCTGCCGCACGAGCTGGTGGCGGCCTTCCGCTCGACCCTGAAGGAAACCCGCGACGCGGCGCTGCTCCTGCACGTGATCGACAGCGCCGACCCGCTGCGGGACGAGCGCATCGAGCATGTCGACCGCGTACTGGCGGAGATCGGCGCGGAGGATGTGCCCCAGCTGCTGGTCTACAACAAGATCGATGCGACGGGGGAGGCGCCCGGTACCAGCCGGGACGAGGCCGGCCGCGTGCGCTCGGTGCGCGTATCGGCGCGCAGCGGCGCGGGGCTGGAGCTGCTGACCGCGACGCTGCGCGAGCACTTCGGCGCGGGCCGGGTCCTCGGCAGCTTGCACCTCGCTGCATCGGAGGGCGGCCTGCGCGCGAAACTCTATGATGCCGACATGGTGCGGCAGGAGTCGGGCGACGATGCCGGCGGCTGGAATCTCGAGGTCGAGGCGCCAAAGGTGGCCCTGGAACGATTCTGCCGCGATACTGGTCTGAAGCGCAGCCGGATACGCCCCCGTCCTTGTGAGGGGTCCGGCGCATCCCTACAATCGCGGACCGTGGCCTGAGTGACGATCCGCGCTCAGCGCGAACAACGAGTCTTTAAGGAACATCATGGCTTGGAACGAACCTGGCAAGGGCGGTAATCCCTGGAATTCCGGCGGCGGCAAGCAAGGCCCCCCGGACCTCGACAAGGTCGCCCGCGACCTGCAACGGAAGCTTTCCGGGGTCTTCGGCGGCAAGGGCCGCGGGACGGGCTCGGGCGGCGGCGGCGGCCGCGCGGCCGGAGCCGGCCTGGGGCTGGTGGCGGCGGCGGGTGTCGTGCTCTGGCTGCTGTCCGGCTTCTACCAGGTGGACGAAGCCGAGCGGGGCGTGGTCCTGCAGTTCGGCGCCTATCACAAGACCACCTTGCCCGGCCTGCACTGGCACATCCCTTACCCGATCCAGCGCGTCGAAACCGTCAATGTCGCGCAGGTCGACTCCTTCACCCACTCCACCCGGATGCTGACCGCCGACGAGAACATCGTCAGCGTGGACCTCAGGGTCCAGTTCCGTCGCACGGACGCGCAGGCCTTCCTGTTCAACGTGCGTGATCCCGAGCAGACGCTCGGCGAGGTCACCGAGACTGCGATCCGCGAGGTGGTGGGCAAGAGCCTGCTGGACTTCGTCCTGACCGAGGGCCGCGCCGAGGTCGCCGTGCAGGCCCGGGAAATCATCCAGTCGACGCTGGATTCCTACGGCACGGGTATCGAGGTCACCTCGGTGAACCTCGAGGACGCGAACTTCCCTTCGCAGGTGGAAGCGGCCGTGCAGGACGCCATCAAGGCGCGCGAGGACCGCGACCGCCTGGCGCTGGAAGCGGAGGCCTATGCCAACGACGTGGTGCCGCGCGCCCGCGGTGGCGCGGCCCGGCTGATGGAAAGCGCCGAGGCCTACCGGGCCCAGGTCATCGCCGAGGCGGAGGGTGAGACCGATCGCTTCCTCGCCCTGCTGGCCGAGTACACCCGCGCGCCCCAGGTGACGCGACAGCGCCTGTATTTCGAAACCATGGAACAGGTGCTCGGCAATGCCAGCAAGATCCTGGTCGATGCGCCGGGCAGCGGGACCCTGATGTACCTGCCGATCGAGGAGCTCTTGAAGCGCTCCGGCGGCGCCTCCACCCGCCTGGCGGATCCCGCCGACCAGGGCCAGGCGAGCCAGCCTCGCCAGACAGAGCGCGCGGCCCCGCCCACCACCGACCTGCGTTCGAGGGGGACCCGCTGATGGGCGCCAAAGGAACAAGCCTGCTGCTGATCGCCGTGGCAGCCGTGGTGCTGCTGTCGATGTCCGTGTTCATCGTCGACGAGCGCGAATATGCCATCAAGCTGCGTTTCGGCGAGATCGTGCGGATGGACTTCGAGCCGGGACTGCATTTCAAGACGCCGTTCGTCAACACGGTGCGGAAGTTCGACAACCGGGTGCTGACCCGCAACAACCCGAACGAGCCCTTCCTGACGGCCGAGAAGAAGAACCTGCGGGTGGACTTCTACGTCAAGTGGCGGATCGTGGATGTCGGCCAGTACTTCCGGGCGACCGGCGGCGACGAACGGCTCGCGACCAGCCGCCTGCTGGAAATCATGAAGGATGGCCTGCGCGCGCAGTTCGCCCGCCAGACCGTGCAGGAGGTCGTGACCGCCGACCGCGCCCAGGTGGTGGACGAGTTGATGGACACCGCCGGGGTCACGGCGCGCGAGCTCGGCATCGAGATCGTCGATGTCCGCGTCAAGACCCTGGACCTGCCGCCCGACGTCAGCGAGAGCGTGTTCAACCGCATGCGCCAGGAGCGCGCCCGGGTGGCTGCGCAGCTGCGCGCGGAGGGCGGGGAGACCGCCGAGCGGATTCGCTCCGACGCTGACCGCCAGCGCACCATCATCATCGCCGAGGCGCAGCGCGACGCCCAGCGCATTCGCGGCGCCGGCGATGCGCGGGCGGCCGAGGTGTATGCCCAGGCCTTCGAGCAGGACCGTGACTTCTACGAGTTCTGGCGCAGCATGCAGGCCTTCCGGACGTCCATCGGCCAGGGCAATGACATGCTGGTGATCGAGCCCGACGGCGAGTTCTTCCGCTTCCTGAAGGATCCGACGGGCGGGGCCGGGCGCTAAAGGGCGCCGCCGGCATGAACTGGACCGACCTGCTGGCGGCGGTCGCGCTGGTCATGGTGATCGAGGGATTGTTGCCCTTCGCCAACCCGCGCGGGTCGCGCAGGGCCATGGCCATGCTGGCCCAGATGCCGGAGGACAAGCTCCGGCTCATCGGCCTCGTGAGCATCGTGGCGGGGCTGCTGCTGCTGTATTTCGTGCGTTCCGGGGCTTGATCCAGGGGAGGCCTCCGTAGTGGGCAAGAACGTGGTCGTCATCGGCACCCAGTGGGGTGACGAGGGCAAGGGCAAGATCGTCGACCTCCTGACGGATCGCGTGGCCGCCGTGGTGCGCTTCCAGGGCGGCCACAACGCCGGCCACACGCTGGTCATCGAGGGGCGCAAGACCATCGTGCGCTTGTTGCCTTCCGGCATCCTGCGCGAGGGCGTGGCCTGCCTGATCGGCAACGGCGTGGTGCTGTCGCCGGAAGCGCTGCTGGGGGAGCTCGACGAGCTTACGGCGCGGGGCGTCCCGGTCGCCGAGCGCCTGCGCATCAGCCCCGCCTGCCCGCTGATCATTCCCTCGCACGTGGCGCTGGACGCGGCCCGGGAGCATGCCAAGGGCGCCGCCAAGATCGGCACGACCGGGCGGGGCATCGGCCCGGCCTACGAGGACAAGGTCGCCCGCCGGGCGCTGCGCGTGTCCGACCTCGCCCACCGCGAGCGCTTCGCCGCCAAGCTCGGCGAGGTGCTGGATTTCCATAACTTCGTGCTGCAGCGCTATTTCCAGCGCGACCCGGTGGACTTCCAGGAGACGCTGGAGACCCTGCTGGCCCAGGGGGAGCGGATCCTGCCGATGATGGCCGACGTGGCCAGCCTGCTCGAGGCTTACCGCCGCGCCGGCCACAACGTGCTGTTTGAAGGCGCGCAGGGCGCCCTGCTGGACATCGACCAGGGCACCTATCCCTACGTCACCTCGTCGAATACCACCGCCGGCGGCGCGTGCACCGGCGCCGGCGTGGGGCCGAGGGCCATCGATCACGTGCTCGGCATCGTCAAGGCCTACACCACCCGGGTCGGGGCGGGGCCGTTTCCGACCGAATTGTTCGACGAGATGGGTGAGCACCTGGCCCGGGTCGGCCACGAGTTCGGCTCGGTGACCGGCCGGGCGCGCCGCTGCGGCTGGTTCGACGCCGTGGCCCTGCGCCGCTCCATCGCCCTGAACAGCGTCTCGGGGCTGTGCGTGACCAAGCTCGACGTGCTGGATGACCTCGACACCATCCGCATCTGCGTGGGCTACAAGGTGGGTGGCGAGGTCGTGGATACGCCGCCGCTGGCCGCGGACCAGTACGCCGAGATCGAGCCCATTTACGAGGACGTGCCGGGCTGGAAGAGTTCGACGGTCGGGCTCACCGCCTATTCGGAACTGCCGGAAAACGCCCGCGCGTATCTCGACCGATTGCAGGACGTCGTCGGCGTGCCGATCGATATCATCTCCACCGGGCCTGACCGGGCCGAGACCATCGTCCTGCGTAACCCCTTCGATTGAGCCCCGGGGCTGGGGACTGTCCCCACTGGGGACAGTCCCCGCCGGATCTACTGCCTGACAGCGACATTGCGCTCGCTGAGGATGCTCTTCACGTGCCCCGGCTCGTGGCAGCCGATGCAGTGGGGCGCCGCTTGCAGGTACTCGGAATGCCGCTCGATGTAGTACGGGGCCACGGTGGCGACTTCCTCGTTCATGTGGCAGCCGATGCAGTTGGCCATGGTCTTGTCGGGGTAGCTGGCCAGCTGGTCGTGGTGCGGATCCATCTGCCCGGTGAACACCAGCCAGACCTTGCGCGCGCCCTGGGTCTTGTCCCGCCAGAAACCGCCGGTGTGGCAGTCGAGGCAGCCGACCTCGGGATGCATGCCGTGGTCCCAGGACGCCTTGTGGTAGGCGTGGCAGGAACTGCAGAAGGCGTCGGTCTTGGTCATCTTGTGGCCCGCCACGCCGCCCACGGCGAACAATGCGAGCAGGCCGGCGATGACGATGATCCAGAGCTTGTTCATCTCCTGCCTCCCGTCACTGTACGCGTTCCGTGCCGTTCCACACCAGGTCGGCCTCGGGCAGCAGCGGCAGGTACTGGAGCCAGACGTGCGAATCGAGGTGTTCCTGGCTCTGCTGCAGCTTGCGGCTGTGCTCGCGGATCGGCGGGACCAGTTCCTTGATCGGCGTGTCCATCACCTCGGCGATGGCGTAGCCGGAGGCCCGGATGGCCAGGCTGGCGGCCTGGTCGCTGTACTGCTGCGAGGCGGCGAGCGTGTCCAGGGCCTTGACGGGGTTGTGAGCGCCGGCGCTGTTCTCGGCCGAGACGTAATCCCAGAACCACTGGCCCTTGCGCACCAGCTCGCGCGCCTGCGCAAGTAGCTCCTCGTCGACGTCCGGCGTCTCCATGGCGCGCCGAATGGCCTCGTGCGCCCGAACCGACTTGTCTTGGGCAATCAGCAGCTGGTCCCAGACGCGCTCCTGGTTGTAGACCGTGCGCTCACGCAGGTCGGAGGGACTCTGGTCCGCATGGCAGCTGCCGCAGGAATTCTTGATCGACTCGTCGTTTTTCAGCGGCGAGGTCCAGTGGTGCGAGGTAATGGTCACCGGGCCTTCCTTGACGCGCGGCATGTGGCAGTCGGCGCATTGCACGCCGGCCTGGGCGTGGACGCTGTCGGAATACATCTCGTACTCGGGATGCTGGGTCTTCAGCATCGGCGCCTTGGACACCGCGTGGACCCAGTCGGTGAACTGGCCCTTGAAGCCGTCGCGCTCCGGGTCGCCTGCGGACATCAGCTCGTAAATATCTTCCGCGTTCAGGCCTTCGTCCCAGGGGAAGTGCACTTTCGCGGCGACGCCGGCGTCACCCTTCTCGAAGTAATACTCGACGTGGCACTGGGCGCACACCAGCGAGCGCATTTCGTCGTTCGAGGCATCCCGCCAGTCACGCCCCTGGCGCTTCAGGTAGTCGTCCAGCGGGATGCTGGTGATCACCAGCTTCATCTGGTTGTCGGGGTCGTGGCAGTTGGTGCAACCGATGTTGTGGCGCTCCGGGTCGTGCATCTCACGAAAGTCGTGGAAGTTCATCGCCCAGAAGTCGTTGCCATGCTTCTCCAGCAGCTGCGGGATGGTGTTGGTCTTGCAGTTCCAGCAGGTGGCAGGCAGGCCGGCCTGTTCGCTGTAGCGGTTGATCCGGTCGATCTTGGTCACGTCCTGGATCGCATAAGTATGGCCGCGGGCGCGGTCGTACTCGTAGCTGAAGGGATAGCCGAGCCACAGGTTCTTCAGGTATGGCTGGGCGTGCTTGTAGCCTTTCGGCAGCGGGTCCCAGTTATTGTGCTTCTGGTGCGGGACCGAGCCGGCGTACTCCGTCATCTCGGAGTCGTCGTTGTTCTGCAGGTACGACTGGTACTGGGGCAGGTTCTGGAAGGCCAGGTTGCCTTCGCCCAGTTCCCGTTCCGACGGCGGCTGGAAGGCCCCCGGGGTCTTGGGCGCCGAGGATTCGTCCGGCGACTGCGCGCTGAGCGAAAGGGCGCCGCCCGCCAGGACGGCGGTGGTAAGGAGGGCGATTAAGTAACGCATTGCGGTGGCTCCTGCAAGATTCTGCCCGTGGCAGCGATCGACAAAACCGGACGCCCCGTCCGGCCGTTAAATGAATCATATGAGATGCATCAAATAGGAGTGAATAGGGAGTTATCCCTATTGCGATGCAACAGCTCCGGCGCGGGCTGGCACACCGGGTGGCGGGTGCCCTGCGCTCCATGGCGCTGGCTAGGAGCCGGCGCCGATCAGGTAGGGATCGCCGTGCGCCGCGACGAGGATTTCCCGGGCCCGGCGCGCCTGCTCCCGGTCGGTGGCATGCACCACCACGGGGAAGGCCCCGGCGCGGGCGTCGTCCTGCGCGGCCGTCGCCAGCAACCCCTTGGCCGGGCGTGCGGACAGCAGGCCGCCCAGCAGCAATCCCGCGACGGCGCCGAAGGCGCCGGCCACGAAGAACATCAGCGCCGGCATGGCCAGTACCAGCGTCGAGCGTGCGTTCCAGGCGAACAGCCACAGCAGGATGCCGAGCACGGCACCCGCGGCGCCGAGCAAGACGTGCCAGCGGACGAGCGCCTTGCGGGTAGCACGCCGCTCGGCGCCGCGGGCCACCTGCAGCCCTTCGCTTTCGTCGACGATCTCTACCTGGGCCCGGGCGATGTTCGCCGCAGCCAGTTGCTCGATCGCCTTTTCGGCGGCCTCCCGCGACGAGAACCGGGCGCCGACGTCAACGGGCGCGGGATCGATCGCGACCCTGTCTTTCATGTCGAGCATGCGTGCCCCTGGGCTGTCGTTTCAGGCCAACGTTCGCAACTTCCGTGGATTACGGCACTGAGAAATCGCAATGCGGCGGCAGCGCCGTTGCGTCATGAATGTGTGACGACCTCGAAGAGAAAAGGGGGGCGATCATGCAGCCCATCAGCAGAGAAACACTGGAGAAGATGAACGAGCAGAAGAAGGATGACTTCGTGCTCATCAACGTGCTGCCCCGCGAGGCGTTCCGGGAAGCCCACATCCGCACGTCCATCAACATTCCCCACGAGGATGACACCTTCGTCGAAGAGGTGGAGAAAGTCGCCGGCGGCAAGGATCGCAAGATCGTCATGTACTGCGCGAACAAGGATTGTGACGCGTCTCCGACTGCCGCGAAGAAGCTGGACGAAGCGGGCTTCGAGCACGTCTACGACTACGAGGGGGGCACCAGGGACTGGCTGCGGAACCACTGAAGCATGTCCGACGACCACGACATCGAGCGCTTCGAAGACCTGCTGCAGGGGTTCGACCACGCCATGCTGGTCAGCGTGGCGAATGACGGCAGCCTGCACGCCCGGCCGATGGCCATCGCCGACAGCGACGGCGCGGCCCTGAGCTTCGCGACCAGCAATCGTTCGGCCAAGGCGACCGAAATCACCATGCGGCCCGGCGTGGCCGTCGTGATGCAGGCGGCGGGCGCCTACCTGGCGATCTCCGGGACGGCCCGGCTGGTCGACGACCGCGCCCGGGTGGAGGTGCTGTGGCGGGACGATTGGCAGCTCTGGTTCCCGGAGGGACCCGGGGATCCCGCACTGGTGCTGATCGAAGTCGATCCGGACCGGGCGGAGTACTGGGATCGTACGGGAGCACGCCGGCTCGAATTCCTGTGGGAGGCGGGCAAGGCGATGGCCGCGGGACGCCGGCTCAGCGAGAAGGAGCTGTCCGGCCACGGGAAATTCACTTTCGGCTGATGCCGAGCCGGCCGCCACGGGCGCCAGGTCGCGCCGCGGGCCGGCGCAATGTCTTCTTGGAGATGACGATGAACGAAAAATATTCACGGCCCGTGACCGTGCTCTGCGCCGCGGCCCTGGCCTTAGTGCTTGCTACGCCGCTGGCGGGGTGCCCGAACCGTTCGGACGAGCAGTCCGCATCCGAACAACCCAAGGCGGGAGAACTCGCGCGGGAGAAGGAGGCCGAGCGCAGGCCGGGCGCAGCGGAGCCCGAAACGGACCCGGGCGAAGTCGACTACACGGACGAGTACTCCGAGCCTCGCGAGTCATGGACCGGCGGCGGTACGGCGCGCGACGCCGAATTCACCGGCATCGCCGCAACCGATGCCCGCGCCCAGGAACAGCTGCGGGAGACGCTGGCGGCCCGCGAAGATTTCGGCGACGTCCAGGTCGAGGTGACGGACGGAATCGCCCATCTCACCGGTGAAGTCGACTCGATGGCGATCAAGCGCGACGCCGGCGCCCTCGCGATGGCCCTGGAAGGCGTGGTCGAGGTCCGCAACGACCTGAAGATCAGGACGGTCCCCGAATAAACACCGGGCGACCATCGGGCGCGGTCATAGAGGGCGATTAGCACTGGATTCTCGGGGCCGGTGCCGGTAGCCTCACGCGATGATCGCCCGACGACGGAAACATGCGCCGCTGCGCGCGCTGGCGGCGCTGACCGGGACCGCGTGCCTGGCCCTTCTTCCGGCTGTGGCAGCCGCGGCGGCCGAGGGCCCCGGCGACTGGTCCGGCTCGTGGGAGAGCCGTTGGCGCGGCGGTGGTGCGCAGCTGATACTCGAGCAGTCCGGCGACCGGGTCGAAGGGACGTATCCGGTGCTAGAGGGCGTTATCGAGGGCCAGGTCGAGGGATCCCGGCTCAAGGGCACCTGGCGCGACCCGAGCGGCTCGGGCGATTTCGTGTTCTCCATGGCGCCGGATGGGCAGACTTTCATGGGCCGCTTCGGCACCGGCGAGTGGTGGACCGCGCGCCGGCAGTCGCCCGGCGAGTCGGCGGCGATCTACAAAGACAAGTCGAGCCCGGCGAAGACGCTGTTTTCCTTCCTGCTTGGGGCCAACGAGGCGGCCACGGGCCGGATCGACCGCCTCGGCCCGACGCTTGAGCTGCTCGATTTCAGTGCTTACCACCAGACGCTGACGCCGACGGTGCGCATGCAGCTGGCAACGAGCTTCTTCAGGGTCCTGGACCGGCTTACGTTCCGCGTGTGGTCGGTGCGCTCGCTCGGGAACGGCGGCGGTGACGAGTTCTCCACCGAACTGGAACAGGCCGGCACCGGCGTCGAGTTCAACTTGCGCTTCCGGCGCGTCTCGGCGCCGGGCGAACCGGACGCCTGGCTGCTGGTGGTGCCCCCGGAAGACGAGATGGAAGAGGTGCTGGATCGCCTGCTCGAGGTCTACGACGGCGAGATCCCGCATGCACGGCAGCATCATGAGCTGAAGTCGCCGCGGGACACGATGCGCACCTTCCTCGAGGAGTGGCACGGGTGGCGCGTCGAGCCCTCGGAACTGTTGCTGCGGACGATGGACCTGTCGCGGCTGCCGGCGGCAACGCGCCTCGAGGAAGGCGCCCTCCGCGGCCAATACCTGAAAGAGATCATCAGCCGCATCGGCCCGGTGATCTGGCAGGAGATTCCCGACAATCCCCGGCAGCGCTCACCCTACGTGCATTTCCTGCACCCTGAAGGCAGCGTCGAGATCGTGCCCGTGCAGCAGGAGGAGGGTAGCTGGATCTGGCAGTTCAGCGCGGACACGGTCGCCAGCTCGCGCTCCCTGTTCATGGCGCTGGAGGACATGCCGCCGGACGCCCGGGTAATGCGGGAAGGGACGGAATCGACGCCGTTTTTCGAGGTTCGCAACCGGGTAAGGGCTGTTCATCGGGGCCTGCTCGTGGATATCGGCGGCGTCGAACTGTGGCAGTGGCTCGCCCTCGGGCTGTGGCTGGTCGTCAGCGTTCCGATCAGCTGGCTGCTGACGTCGTTGCTGGCGTGGGTCCTGCGGCTCAGGCGGGACGTGATACCGATCGACGGCTTCAGCGTCAACGCGACCTTCATCTGGCCAATGCGGCTGATCCTGATCACCTGGATCGGCCTGTTCGGCCTGCGGCGGCTGGGCCTGCCGCAACATGTGGACATCCCGCTGCGGGCGGCCATCGGCGTCGTCCTGTCGGTCGCCGGCGCCTGGCTCCTGTACCACCTCATCGGCAAGATCAGCGCGTTGTTCGAGGCACAGTCCCGGCGCTACAAGTTCCGCGACGAGATCCTGCGCTCGCTGCTGACCTCGATCGCCAAGCTGGCGGTCATTGTCGGCGCGTTCCTGTTCCTGGCCGAGATTCTCTCGATCCCGGTCCAGGGGGTGATCGCCGGTCTCGGCATCGGCGGCCTGGCGGTGGCGCTCGCCGCGCGCGGCACGCTGGAAAATTTCATCGGCGGCATCACGCTGTTTGCCGACAAGCCGATCGACGTGGGCGATTTCTGCAGCTTCGGCGACCGGCTCGGCGTGGTCGAGGCCATCGGCCTGCGCTCGGTCAAGATCCGCTCGCTCGATCGTACGGTCGTTACCGTCCCGAACGCAGAGTTTGCCAATCTGCATATCGTGAATCTCAGCCGCCGGGACCAGATGCTCTTGACTGCCGAAATCGGCTTGCGATATGAGACCACGCCGGACCAGTTGCGCTGGGTGCTCAGCGAGATTCGCAAGCTGCTGCTCGAGCATCCGCTGGTCACCGACGATCCCGCGCGCGCGCGCTTCATCGGCTTCGGTGAGCATGCCGTGAACATCGAGATTTTCGCCTTCGTGGCCACGTCGGACTGGAATCAGTTCCTGGCCGTGCGGGAAGATATCTTCCTGAGGCTGATCGAGATCGTCGAGGAAGCCGGTACCGGCTTTGCGTTCCCGTCCACGGTCAATTACCTTGCCCGTGACAGCGGCATCGACCAGGAGCGCAAGCAGCGCGCGGAAGAGACCATGGAGAAACTGCGCCAGGACCACAAGCTGCCGTTCCCGGACTTCGACGAAGCGACGCGGGAGGAGGTCCGCGACCGGCTGGATTACCCGCCGGCAGGCTCCCCGCACGCGAAGCGAGACTGAATCCGCCATGCGATCGCTGCTCCGTAAACGCCGCTTCCTGTCTCCGGTCTGGCGCGGCGCCGCGATCGCCTCGCTGGCTCTCCTGTCACCGCAGGCCGTCGCGGCCGAAAGCCTGCATCCGTGGCTCGACCAGAGGGTGGGCGCCTTCGTCGGCGCCGTGAACTTCGATGTGGACGTCACCATGGCGAAGTGGACCGAGGGCGAGCGCATCGACTACATCAACCTCGCCCGGCTCGGCGTGCCGGAAAGCGACACCGATCTCTGGGCGCGGCTGAGTACCCGCATTGGCACGCGGTGGCAGCTCGGCTTCGACTATTTCACCATCGATGTCGCCGGCGGCAGGGCGGTCGATTTCGAATTCGAGTTCGGCGACCTCGCGGTCCCGGTCGGGGCCTCGACGGAGGCGGCGCTGGATGCGGATTTCTATGTCGTCAGCATGAACTACTCTTTCTACCGGTCCCACCGCGCCGAGTTCGGCGCCGGGCTCGGGGTCCACGGCGTGGACCTGGAATACGACCTGTTCGCCGAAGTCCGCGCCGGATCCATGGTGAGGACACTGGGCGAGGAACAGGACGATTTCCTGGCGCCGCTGCCCAATGCGGCCATATACGCGGCCTACGCGTTCACCCCGAAGCTCCTGGGCCAGCTCAAGGGGGGCTGGATCAGCCTGAGCTACGACGAGTACGACGGCGAGTTGCTGGCGCTCCATGCCCAGCTGGCATACCTGCTTACCGGGCGAGTGAGCGTGGGGCTGGGCTACAGCATGTTCGATCTGGACGTGACGAGAGACCGGGGCACGCTGCGCGAATACTACGATTTCGATCTGCAGGGACCGAGGGTCTTTCTGGCCGTCGGGTTCTGATCAGCCCTTCGGGAGAGGCTGGTCCAGTCCGGATAGGGACGACTCGGCCGTCGAGATGGTGCCGAGGAGAGGACTTGAACCTCCACGGGGTTACCCCCACTGGCACCTGAAGCCAGCGCGTCTACCAATTCCGCCACCTCGGCACGAGGGCAAAGCAGGAGAACCCTGCTGAGCGGGACGCGAAGAATACGGCCGCCGTGTATCCTTGTCAACGCGGCCGGACAAGAATCCGGGCGCCAATCTGCATGGGCCCCAGGAAGCAAATATGAAACGTACCGGACGGCGTGGCGGCACGCCGACTCGACCCCGCGATGGCAAGCCGGACAGCGAGCGCTACCGCGTCGCCATCCCCTCCCGCGACGAGATCCTGAAAGCGCTCGAGCATGCCGGGCGGCCACTGGAGCCCAAGGCGCTGCACCAGGCACTGGGCATCGAGGACGACGAGGTGCGCAGCGCGCTGGGCAACCGCCTGCGGGCCATGATCCGCGACGGCCAGATCATCGCCAACCGGCGCGGCCACTACTGCCTGGTCGGGCACATCGGCCTGGTCACGGGCGTGGTGACCGGCCACCGGGACGGCTACGGCTTCGTCAGCCCCGACGAGGGCGGCGAGGACATCTATCTCTCGCCGCGCGAGATGCGGGAGGTCATGCACGGCGACAAGGTCGCGGTGCGCATCGCCCGTACCGACGCGCGCGGCCGCGCCGAGGGCAAGCTGGTCGAGGTGCTGGCGCGCAACACCTCCGAGATCGTGGGGCGCTACGTGCGCGAGAGCGGCATCGGCTTCGTCGTACCCGACAACCGGCGCTTCAGCCAGAGCATTGCGGTGCCGCCGCGCCAGGCCAACGGCGCCCAGCCCGGCGACATCGTGGTGGTGGAGCTGACCGACCCGCCGAGCCGGGACACCCAGCCGGTCGGGCGGGTGATCGAGAACCTCGGCGAGGCCGGCGGGCCGGGGATGGAAACCGAGATCGCCATGCGCGCCCATGGCCTGCCGTTCCGCTGGCCCGAGGAGGCGCTGGCGGAGGCTGGGGGCTGGGGCGACCGCGTGCGCCCCTCCGCCAAGCGCGGCCGCCTGGACCTGCGTGAAGTGCCGCTGGTCACCATCGACGGGGCGGACGCCAAGGACTTCGACGACGCGGTCTGGTGCGAGCGCGACGGCCGGGGCTGGCGGCTGCTGGTCGCCATTGCGGACGTCTCGCACTATGTGGCGGTCGACGGGGCGCTGGACACCGAGGCCCGCGAGCGCGGCACCTCGGTCTACTTCCCGCGCAAGGTCATCCCGATGCTGCCGGAAAGCCTCTCCAACGGGCTGTGCTCGCTGAACCCGGGCGTCGACCGGCTCTGCATGGTCTGCGAGATGCAGGTCGGGCCCACGGGCAAGGTCCGCGCCGCGACCTTCCACGAAGGCCTGATGCGCTCGCATGCCCGCCTGACCTACGACGAGGTCGCCGGCATCCTGGTCGAGGGCGACCCGGGCCTGCGGCGGCGGCACGAGAAGCTGCTGCCGCACCTGGAGGCCCTGCACGACCTGTGGCGGGCCCTGCACCGGGCCCGGGGCCGGCGCGGCGCGGTCGATTTCGACCTCCCCGAGGTGGTGCTGCGCTTCGACCCGAAGGGGCACATCGCGCGCATCGAGCCGCGCCATCGCAACGATGCCCACCGCATCATCGAGGAATGCATGATCGCCGCCAACGTGGAGGCGGCCCGGTTCCTCGAGAAGCACAAGATCCCGACCCTCTACCGGGTACATGCGCCGCCGGAGGAGGACCGCCTCGCCGCCCTGCGCGAGTTCCTCGGGGCCTTCGGCCTCAAGCTCCCGACCCGGGAGCGCCTTGAACCGAAGCACTTCTCCGAGCTGGTCGGGCAGGTCGCCGGGCGCCCCGACGCCGACCTGATCGAGACGGTGATCCTCCGGGCCATGAGCCAGGCGGTCTACCAGCCGGAGAACATTGGCCATTTCGGGCTGGCGCTGGAGCGTTACGCGCATTTCACCTCCCCGATCCGGCGCTACCCGGACCTGCTGGTCCATCGCGCGATCCGTCACCTGCTCCGCGGCGGCAAGCCGCAGGACTTCACCCACGGCCGGCGCGAGATGGAGGGCTTCGGCCGCCACTGCTCCATGACCGAACGCCGCGCCGACGAGGCCACCCGCGACGCCATGGACTGGCTGAAGTGCGAGTTCATGCAGGACCGCATCGGCGAGGAGTTCGACGCCGTGGTCACCGGCGTGGTCGATTTCGGGCTGTTCGTGCAGATTCCCGAATACCAGATCGACGGCCTGGTCCACGTCAGCTCGCTGGGCGGCGACTACTACCAGCGCGACGCGGTTCACCAGCGCCTGGTCGGCGAGCACACCGGCCGGGTATTCCGGCTCAGCGACCGGCTGCCGGTGCGCCTGATCCGGGTCAGCATGGACGACCGCAAGATCGACTTCGAGCTGGTCGAGCAGGCGCGGCCGGAACGCGGCGTCAAGGGCGGGCGCAAGCGGGGCGGCCGGGGCGGCGGCAAGGGCGGCAGGCATTGAGCACACGCGAGCTGGCCTGGGGCCTGCACCCCGTTCGCGAGGCGCTGCAGCGGGCGCCGGAGCGCGTGCTGGAGCTTTGGACCCAGGCCGGCCGGAGCGACGACCGGATGAGCGAGATCCTCGCGCTGGCCGGGGCCGAGGGCATCAAGTGCCAGGCGGTGCGGCGCGAGACGCTGGACGGGATGGCCGGCGGCGGGGCCCACCAGGGCGTCGTGGCGCGGCTGGCGCCGGTCGCGGCGCTGGACGAGAACGACCTCTACGAACTGCTGGACCGGCTGCAGTCCCCAGCGTTCCTGCTGGTGCTGGACGGGGTGCAGGACCCGCACAACCTCGGCGCCTGCCTGCGCACCGCCGATGCGGCCGGCGTGCATGCCGTCATCATCCCGAAGGATCGCGCGGCGGGCCTGACGCCGGCGGCGCGCAAGGCAGCCGCCGGCGCCGCCGAGACCGTGCCGCTGGTCCAGGTGGTCAACCTGGCGCGTTGCCTGCGGGGCCTGAAGGACCGGGGCATCTGGCTGGCCGGGGCCGAGGCCGGCGGCGAGTCGGCCCTCCAGGCCGACCTGGCCGGTCCGCTGGCCCTGGTGCTCGGAGCGGAGGGCGGCGGGCTGCGGCGCCTGACGCGGGAGACCTGCGACCTGCTGGTCAGCCTGCCGATGAAGGGTGCCGTGGAGAGCCTCAACGTCTCGGTGGCCGCCGGGGTGCTGCTCTACCTGGCGCTTGCGCAGAGGGGCGGCTAGCCGTTATCCTGCACGGCTTCGCGCCGGCATCGGGCCGGCGTGATTTCCCTGCCACACCGCCATGCCGGGCGGGTGGCTGCAACAACCCGAAGGGAGACAACATGCGGCACTACGAGATCGTGTTCCTGGTCCATCCGGACCAGAGCGAGCAGGTCCCCGCCATGATCGAACGCTATCGCGGGATGATCGAGGGCGAGGGCGGCACCATTCATCGCCAGGAAGACTGGGGCCGGCGCCAGCTCGCCTTCCCCATCCAGAAGGTCCACAAGGCCCATTACGTGCTGCTGAACATCGAGTGCAGCAAGCCGACGCTGGACGAACTGACCGGCGCTTTCCGCTTCAATGACGCCGTCCTGCGTCACATGGTCATTGCCCGCGACGAGGCCGTCACCGAGCCTTCGCCCATGGCGAAGCCGGAGGAAGAGCGGGGCGAGGGCCGTCGGCGCAGCCACGACGACGACGACGACAGCGATGACGACGACGATTCGTCGGATGATTGAGGAGGAGTAGCAGCAGATGGCTCGATTCACTCGCAGGAGAAAGTTCTGCCGCTTCACGGCAGACCAGGTGACCGAGATCGACTACAAGGATCTCGCCACGCTGAAGGCCTACGTGACCGAGACCGGGAAGATCGTCCCGAGCCGGATCACGGGCACCCGGTCGAACTACCAGCGCCAGCTCGCGGTCGCCGTCAAGCGCGCCCGTTACCTGGCGCTGCTGCCCTACACCGACCGTCACTGACGGTCGGCGCCGCCCGGGCCGCCACGCGCGCCCGGGAGGTGCGGCATGCTGGAGTTCGCCCGCTGGATCACCGAGCGCGAGTACCGGGCCGCCCTGATGGCGGCCGGGCTGGCGCTGCTGCCGATGCTGGCGCCGCTGAGCTGCGCGGTGCTCGCCCTGGCCGCGCTGCAGCACGGCGTGGGCCGGGGCTGGCGCGCGGCGGCCGGCGCCGGCGTACTGCTGGCGGGGGTGGGCTGGGCCGCAGGGATGCATCCGGTGGCGATGGTGATTTCGGCTGTCACCCTCTGGGCGCCGACCCTGGCGGTGACGCAGCTCCTGATGAGCAGCGGTTCACTCTCCACGGCGGCGCGCCTGGCCACGATCGGGGCGCTGGTGCTGGCCGGCGGCTGGGCCATGGCGGCCCCCGTCCAGGGCGAGCCATGGCGGACGCTGGTGGACCAGATGGTCGTCCCGCTGGCGGCGCAGACGGGCACGGACGCCGGGCTGCTGGCGGAGCGGCTGCTGGCCCTGATGCCGGGCATCATCGCGGCCTCGCTGCTGCTGGTGTCCCTGGGCGGGCTGTTTATCGCCATGTGGCTGCATGCCGGCCTGGCGCGCCCCGGCGCGTTCGGCGAGGCCTTCCGGGAGTTGCAGCTGGGCCCGGTGGTCGGCGGCGTGGGGGCGGTGGCGATAGTGACCGGCCTCGCGGGCGGGCCCGCGGCTGGGGCGGCCATGGCCCTGCCGGCGGGCATGGCCCTGATGCTCCAGGGCATCGCGGTGATGCACGCCATGGTGCGGCTCCGCAACCGGGGCCGGGGCTGGTTGATCGGCGGCTGGCTGGCCCTGGTGCTGCTGTCGCCGTGGGCGATGATGGCGTTTGCGTTTTACGGTTTGCTGGACACGTTCCTGGATACGCGGCGGAGGGCCGCCGGCAGGATGTAACACAAGAGGATTGAGACGATGGAAGTGATTCTGCTGGACAAGGTCGAGAACCTGGGCGGCATCGGCGACAAGGTCAAGGTCAAGGCCGGTTACGCGCGCAACTACCTGCTGCCGCAGGGGAAGGCCGCACGCGCGACCCCCGAGAACATCGCCGAGTTCGAGGCCCGGCGGGCGGAGCTCGAGGCCAAGGCCGCGGGCGTGATCGCCGAGGCGAAGGCGCGGGCGGAGAAGATCGAGGGGCTGAAGCTGACGATCACCGCCAAGGCAGGTTCCGAAGGCAAGCTGTTCGGCTCCGTGGGCCCGGTGGACATCTGCGAGGCGGCCGAGGCCGCCGGGGTGACCATCGAGCGCAGCGAGGTCCGGCTGGCCGAGGGGCCCCTGCGGACGGTGGGTGAGCACGAGGTCGAAGTGCACCTGCACTCGGAGGTCTCGCTGCCCATCACCGTCGTCGTCGAAGGCGAAGAATAAGGCGCGGCGGGCCGCGGCTTTGGTCGCGGCCCGCCTGTGATAATGTGACAGGCTCCCGTCCACGGGCGAGGTTGTACCCCATTGGCAGGCAGTCCTGAAGCAGTTTTCCCGGTGCGCAGTACCGAGGCGCTCCGCACGCCGCCGCACTCGGTCGAGGCCGAGCAGTCGGTGCTCGGCGGGCTGATGCTGGACAACAGCGCCTGGGACACCATCGCCGATGCCGTGTCGGCGGGCGATTTCTACCGTCGCGACCACAAGCTCGTCTTCACGGCGATCGGCGAGCTGGCCGAACGCGGAGAGCCCTGCGACGCAGTGACGGTGTCGGAGCTGCTGGACCGCAAGGGCGAGCTCGAGGATGCGGGCGGCCTGGCTTATCTCGGCCAGCTGGCGCGAGAGACGCCCAGCGCCGCCAACATCCGGGCCTACGCGGCGATCGTGCGCGAGCGCGCCATGCTCCGCGAGTTGATCCGCATCGGTGGCGAGATCGCCTCCAGCGCCTACCAGCCGGACGGGCGGGATGCCAGCCAGCTGGTCGACGAGGCCGAGCGCCGGGTGTTCGAGATTGCCGAGCAGGGCAAGCGCCGGGGCGCCGGGTTCCAGCACCTCAAGCGCATCCTGGGCAAGACCATCGACCGCCTCGACGAACTGCAGAAGAACGAGGGCGATGTCACGGGCCTCGCCACGGGCTTCAAGGACATCGACACCATGACGGCGGGCCTGCAGCCGGGCGACCTGGTGATCATCGCGGGCCGCCCGTCCATGGGCAAGACCAGCTTCGCGATGAACATGGCGGAGCATGCCGCCATCGGCATGGAGAAGTCGGTCGCCATCTTCAGCATGGAGATGTCGGCCGAGCAGCTGTCGTTCCGCATGATCTCCTCGCTGGGCCGCGTCAACCAGTCCAACCTGCGGCGCGGCAAGTTTTCCGACGAGGACTGGAGCCGCATCAACTCGGCGGTCTCGGTCATGTCCCGGGCCAGGGTGTTCATCGACGACACCCCGGCCCTGAACCCGACCGAGTTGCGGGCCCGGGCGCGGCGCCTGAAGCGGGAGCATGGCCTCGACCTGATCGTGGTGGACTACCTGCAGCTGATGCAGGTGACCGGCACGGCCGAGAACCGCGCTACCGAGATCTCGGAGATCTCCCGCTCGCTCAAGGCGCTCGCACGCGAGCTCGAAGTGCCGGTGATCACGCTCTCCCAGCTCAACCGCAGCGTCGAGCAGCGCACGGACAAGCGGCCGGTGATGTCCGACCTGCGCGAATCGGGCGCCATCGAGCAGGACGCTGACCTGATCGCCTTCATCTTCCGGGAGGAGGTCTACAACAAGGACTCGAACCGGAAGGGCATCGCGGACATCATCATCGCCAAGCAGCGCAACGGCCCGATCGGGGACGTGCAGCTGACCTTCCTCGGCGAATACACCAAGTTCGAGAACTACCTGCCCGATGCCTACGGCAGTTCCCCCTTCGGCTGAGCCCCGGCCGGCGGACCCTTCCCCGCGTCGTGCCGCCCGCGCCACGGTGTCCGCGGCCGCGTTGCAGCACAACCTGCGCCGGGTCCGCGAGCTGGCGCCCGGCGCCCGCGTGCTGGCGGTGATCAAGGCCAACGGCTACGGCCACGGGCTGGTCGGGACGGCCCGCGCCCTCAGGGCGGCCGACGCCTTCGCGGTGGCGCGCATGGAAGAAGCCGTGGCCTTGCGCGAGGCCGCTCTCGAGCAGCCCGTGGTCCTGCTCGAGGGCGTGCTGGACGCCCAGCAGCTGCCGCTGGCCTCCGCGCTCGGCCTGGAGGTCGTGGTGCACTCGCCGGAGCAGCTGGCAATGCTGGAGGCCGCCAGCCTCGCGCGGCCGGTGCAGGCCTGGCTCAAGATCGATACCGGCATGAACCGCCTGGGATTCCCGCCCGAGGCGGCCCGCGACGCGGCTGCCCGCCTCGGGCGCTGCGGCAACATCCTGCCCGCCCCCCGGCTCATGACCCACCTGGCCTGCGCCGACGAGCGCGACGATGCAGTCACCGGCCGCCAGCTGGAGCGCTTTGCCGCGGCCCTGGGCGACCTGCCCGGCGAGCGCAGCGTGGCCAATTCCGCCGCGACCCTGTGGCGCCCGGACAGCCACGCCGACTGGGTCCGCCCCGGCATCATGCTCTACGGCGTGTCTCCCTTCGCCGACCGCACCGGTCCCGAGCTGGGGCTGCAGCCGGCGATGGAGTTGCTGAGCACGGTGATCGCGCTGCGAACGGTGCGCCGCGGCGAGCGGGTCGGCTATGGCGGCGTGTGGACGGCGCGGGAGGATACCCGCCTGGCGATCGCGGCCATCGGCTACGGCGACGGCTACAGCCGGCACCTGGGCAGCGGCACGCCCGTGCTGGTGCGCGGCCAGCGCGCGCCGCTGGCGGGGCGGATTTCCATGGACATGATCGCAATCGACGTCACCCGGGTACCGGACGTCGAGGTCGGCGACGAAGTCATCCTGTGGGGTGCGGGCCTGGCGGTCGAGGAACTCGCGCGCCTGGCGGGGACGATCCCCTACGAGCTGCTCTGCGGGGTGACGCAGCGGGTCGGCGTGACCATGCGCTGAGGCCCGGCGGCCCCGGCCGCGGCTTCAGCCGGTGAAGAAGCCCATCTTGACGCCCGCCACCTCGAGCACGTCGTTGTCGTGCAGGGGCTGTGCGCTGCCGGCCAGCGGTTCCCCGTTCACCATGGGCAGGCCCTTGCCGCTGCCGCGCTGCATGTTCACGATCGTGTAACTCTCGCCGCGGCGCGTCACCGCCACGACCTGGATGCCCGGGCGGCCCAGCGTGGTGAGCGGCTTCTTCAGTTCGAGTTCCCGGCCGGCGAAGGGCCCGGTGAGGATCTGCAGCCGGGCGGGAGGCGCCTGCAGGAGCTGCGCGGCCCCGGGCGAGGCGGCGGCGCCGGGACGCTCGGGCGGCGGCTCGGCGATGCGGTCGAAGCGCAGCTCCTCGCGCGACAGCACCAGCGTCTTCTCGACCTCGTCGACGTCGTCGTGCTCGTTGTCGATGAAGTTCAGCTGGTGGTGGCCGACCGTGACGGAGTCGCCGTGCTGCAGGGCGTGCTTCTTGATCAGCCGGCCGTTGACGTAGGTGCCGTTGGTGCTGTTCAGGTCTTCGAGAAAGGAGTCGTTGAGGATGTTGATGATCAGCGCGTGGTGGCCGCTGACCGCCGGGTTGTCGATCCGGATGTCGTTGTCGGGCAGCCGCCCCACGGTGTAGCGCTCCTTGCTGAGGTTGTACTCGGCGAGGGTCTGGCCATTCAGGCTGAGGATCATCCGGGCCATCGCAACTCCGACCTTGCTGCTGTGCTAACTGAACCAGCCCCTGAGGCGGCTGACGATACCATGCGACTCGGCGAACGACTCGATCACCTGTGCCAGGCAGACCGAGATGTTGTCGCGGCCGCCGTTGGTGTTCGCCAGCTGGATCAGCTGGTCGCCGCCGGTCTTGAGGTTAGCACTAAAGGTGCTGAGGGTTAAGTGAATATCCTCTTCCTCGACCATGTCCGACAGCCCGTCGGAGCAGAGCATGTAGATGTCGTCCTTCTTGACCGTGTCTTCCTGGATCTCCACTTCGACGGCAGGCTCCACGCCCAGCGCCCGGGTGACGTAGTTGCGGTTGGCCGAGCGCATCGCCTCCTGCTGGGAGAAATAGCCGCGGTCCACGAGCTCCTGCATCAGGGAGTGATCCAGCGTCAGCTGCTCGAAACGGTTCTTGCGCAGGCGGTAGACGCGCGAGTCGCCGACATGGGCGATCGAGACACGGTCGTCATGGAACAGGCAGGCGACCATGGTGGTGCCCATGCCCCGGCACTGGGGCTGGGTCTGCGCCGTTTGCCAGATGATCTTGTTGGCCCGGATCACGGCGTTGCGCAAAACGATGCTCTGCCGCATCAGGCCGCTGGTCTCGTCGATGTCGCTGCGGGTCTCGCGCTCCACGCCGGCGCGCACCATGTCCGTGACCGTCTTGATCGCGAGCTCGGCGGCCACTTCGCCGGCGTTGTAACCCCCCATGCCGTCGGCCAGCAGCACCAGGCCGAGGTCCAGGTCACCGTACACGGCGTCCTCGTTGTGGTCGCGGACCTGTCCGGTGTGGGTGAACTCGAAGTAGCGGATCTTGTCCTGAAGGCTCATCGGGGGTCCGTGACGATGCTGTTCCTGGCCTGAACGGGCGCCGTGCCGGCACGGCTCGACGGACCCCCTGCTGGCGGCCCAACGTCTAATTGAACAGCCTAACCTACCTGCGGGACAAGTCCGCGGCTGAGTTCACACTATTGCCGGCGTGTTCTGCGCTTGCGGCCGGCGGCAAGCCCTGTGTAACTTGGCGGCTTGCCGTTGTTGCCGGAGGAGAGATGGCCAAGGCCCGCACGCTGTTCGTCTGCACCGAGTGCGGCGGCTCCAGTCCCAAGTGGGTCGGCCAGTGCCCCGACTGCGGGCGCTGGAACACCCTCGAGGAGACCCTGGAGGCGCCGCGGACGCGGGCGGTCGGCTGGGCCGGCGAGGCCCCGCGCCTGGTCGCCGAGGTCGAGTCCGACTCCGAGGCGCGCTGGCCGACCGGGATCGGCGAACTCGATCGCGTGCTCGGCGGCGGCCTGGTGCCGGGCTCGGTGACCCTGATCGGGGGCGATCCGGGCATCGGCAAGTCGACCCTGCTGCTCCAGGCTGCAGTGCGCCTGGCAGGCTCCCTGCCGGCCCTGTACGTGACCGGCGAGGAGTCGCTGCGCCAGGTCGGGATGCGGGCGCGGCGCATCGGGATGCAGGAGGGGTCGCTCAAGCTGCTGGCCGAAACCAATATCGAGCGCATCCTGGCCCAGGCCGACACCGTGCGCCCGCGGGTCATGGTGGTCGATTCGATCCAGACCATGCACACGGACGCGCTCCAGTCGGCCCCGGGGGCGGTGGCCCAGCTGCGCGAAAGCTCGGCGCGCCTCGTGCGCTATGCCAAGCAGGGCGGCCCGGCCGTATTCCTCGTCGGCCATGTGACCAAGGACGGCGCCATCGCCGGCCCCCGCGTGCTGGAGCACATGGTCGACGCGGTACTGTATTTCGAGAGCGATGTGGGCAGCCGGTTCCGGATCATCAGGGCCGTGAAGAACCGTTTCGGCGCGGCCAACGAGATCGGCGTGTTCGCCATGACGGGGCAGGGGCTGCGCGAGGTCCCGAACCCCTCCTCGATCTTTCTCTCGGGCCACGACGGCGCGGTCTCGGGCAGTGCCATCATGGTGGCGCGGGAGGGCAGCCGGCCCCTGCTGGTGGAGGTCCAGGCGCTGGTCGACGAGAGCCACTCGGGACATCCGCGCCGCGTGTCCGTCGGGCTGGACGCGAATCGGCTGGCCTTGCTGCTGGCCGTGACCCACCGCCATGCCGGCATCGCCATGTACGACCAGGACGTGTTCGTGAACGTGGTGGGCGGGGTGCGCATCGTGGAGACCGCGGCCGACCTGCCGATGGTGCTGGCGGCGCTCGGGAGCCTGCGCGACCGCCCGCTCGAGACGGGCCTGGTGTCTTTCGGCGAGGTGGGGCTGGCGGGCGAAATCCGGCCGGTGCCCTACGGCGAGGAACGGCTGCGGGAGGCCGCCAAGCACGGCTTCCGGCGGGCCATCGTGCCGGCGGCGAATGCGCCGCGCGGCCGGCTGGAAGGGCTCGAGGTGGTGCCCGTGCGCCGCCTCGGCGAGGCGATCGAGGCGGCTTTCGGCTAGACCCTAACCGTCGGTGCCGGCGGGCTGGCCCGGCGGCTGCACCCGCACGGCCCGCACCGCATTGTCTGCGGTCTGGACGATCTCCAGTTCGTAGCCGGCCAGGCGCAGGCGCGCGCCGGCTTCGGGGATCGTTTCGAGCCGCTCCACGATCAGGCCGTTCAGGGTTTTCGGCCCGTCGGTCGGCAGGCGCCAGGCCAGGGTCCGGTTGAGCTCGCGCACGTTGGCGCTGCCGCTGACCATGTAGGTGCCGTCCGGTTCGGCCTGGACCTCGCGGTAGATGTCGGCCGGGTCGGTGGTGAACTCGCCCACGATCTCCTCGAGGATGTCGTCCAGCGTCACCAGGCCCTGGATGTCCCCGTATTCGTCCACGACCAGCGCCAGGCGCCGCTTGGCCCGCTGGAAATTCAGCAGCTGGGTGTGCAACGGCGTACCCTCGGGCACGAAGTACGGTTCCAGGGCCCTGCTCTCGAGATCCTCGCGCGTGAGTTCCTGATCGAGCACGCGGTGAATGATAGTGCGCAGGTGCAGGATTCCGACGACCTGGTCGAGGTCGCCCCGGTAGACCGGCAGCCGCGTGTGGCGGCTCTCCATCAGCTGCTCGAGCAAGTCGTCCCAGTCGTCCTCCAGGTCCAGTCCGTCGATCTCGTTCCGCGGCACCATGATGTCGTCGACGGTGACGTCCTGCAGCTCGAGCACGCTGATCAGCATCCGCTGGTGGCGCTTGGGGATCAGGGCCCCGGCCTCGGCGACCACGGTGCGCAGCTCCTCGTGGGACAGGGCATGGCCCTGGACGTGGGCGGTGCTCACGCCCAGCAGCCGGAGCACGCCGTTGGCCAGCAGGTTGACGATCCAGACCACGGGGTAGGCGATCTTCAGCAGGGGGTAATAGATCAGGGCTGCGGGCAAGGCCAGCCGCTCGGGATGCAGGGCGGCCAGGGTCTTCGGCGCCACCTCGGAAAAGACCAGGATCACCAGGGTCAGGAGCCCGGCGCCGATGGCGATGGCGCCCTCGCCGCCGAGCCGCAGCGCGATGATGGTCACCAGGGACGCGGCGAGGATATTGACCGAATTGTTGCCGATCAGGATCAGCCCGATCAGGCGGTCCGGGCGCTGCAACAGCGCCTCGGCCAGGCGCGCGGCCCGCTGGCCCTGCCGCGCGCGATGACGCAGGCGATAACGATTGATGCTCATCATCGCCGTCTCGGTGCTGGAGAAGAAGGCCGAGAGCAGCAGCAGCAGCGCCAGCAGCGTGAACAGAGTGCCTAGCGGGACTTCGTTCAAGGGGGGTGCGGTCCTCCTAGCCCCACTGTCGGCCGAGGATGTACTCCAGTACGAACCGGCTGCCGAAGTAGGAGAGCGCGAGCAGCCCGTAGCCCGCCAGCACCCAGTGCACCGCCTGGCGCCCGCGCCAGCCCAGGCTGAGCCGGCCGAGCAGCAGGACGGCGAATACGCCCCAGGCCACGACCGACAGCACGGTCTTGTGCAACAGGTGCTGGGCCAGGATGTTCTCCAGGAACATCAGCCCGCTGAACAGGGCGAGGGTCAGGAGGGCGAAGCCCGCAGCCAGCGCGGTGAACAGAGCCGTCTCCAGCGACTCCAGCGGCGGCAGGATGCGCGTCCAGGCCTGCAGGCGGCGCTGGCGCAGGGTGCGCTCGCGATAGAGGAAGAGGATCGCGAGGGCGGCGCCCAGGCTCAGCAGGCTGTAGGCCAGGATCGACAGGGTGACATGGGCGTGGATGCCCCAGTCCGGCGCCGCGCCCCGCGGCGTCACCGGGTCCGGCACCAGCGCGGCCAGGGCGGCCAGGCCGGCCGCCGGCAGCACCACCGCCGCCAGCCCGCGGAACCGCGGCTTGATGGCCGCCAGCAGGGCGAATACCGCCAGCAGCCAGGCCACCAGCGACAGCACGCCGCCCAGGGAAAGGCCGGGGCCGCCGCGCTCGGACACCAGGCCGGCGAGGGCCAGCGAATGGAGGCCCAGGCCGGCGGCGCCGGTCAGCAGGGCGGGACCGACGCGGTCCGGGGTCACGTCTGCCGCGGCGCCGGCGAGCTGCCGGCGCAACAGCAGGCCGCCGGCGGCAAGGTAGAGGAGGAAGGCGATGATCGAGGTCATCCGGGCGCTCGGGAGCCAGTGGAAAACCGCATTCTGACACAGCGCCGCGCCGGGATAGAAACCGGGAAATCCGAAGCCGGCCGCGACAGGTATAATTGCGCGCCCGAGCCAAGTGCAGCCCGTCCCCCATGTTCGAGAACCTGACCGACCGACTGTCCCGCGCCGGCGACGCCCTGAAGGGGCGCGGCCGCATCACCGAGGACAATATCCGCGACACGCTGCGGCAGGTGCGCATGGCCCTGCTGGAGGCCGACGTGGCGCTGCCCGTGGTCAAGGACTTCATCGCGCGCACGCGCGAGCGGGCCCTGGGCGCGGAGGTCGCCAAGAGCCTGACGCCGGGGCAGGCCTTCGTCAAGATCATTCACGACGAGCTGGTGCGCACCATGGGGTCGGCGAACGAGTCGCTGAACCTGCGCGCCCAGCCGCCGGCGGTGGTGATGCTCGCCGGCCTGCAGGGCGCCGGCAAGACGACCACGGCCGCCAAGCTGGCGCGCCGCCTGCGCGAGCGCGACGGCAAGAAGGTGATGGTCGCCAGCGCGGATGTCTACCGCCCGGCCGCCATTCTCCAGCTGGAACGCCTCGCCGACGAGGTCGGCGCGGCGTTTTCCCCGAGCGCGGCCGGCGAAGACCCGGTAGCGATTGCACAGCGCGCCCTCGAGGCCGCGCGGCGCGAGCTGTGCGACGTGCTGATCGTCGACACCGCGGGCCGTTTGCACGTGGACCAGGACATGATGGCCGAGGCACAGCGGATCCAGGCGGCGGTCAGCCCGGTCGAAACGCTCTTCGTGGTCGACAGCATGGCCGGCCAGGACGCGGTCAATGCGGCCCGGGCCTTCGGCGAGGCCCTCGACCTGACCGGGGTCATCGTCACCAAGACCGACGGCGACGCCCGCGGCGGCGTGGCGCTGTCGGTCCGCCAGGTGACCGGCAAGCCGATCAAGTTCCTCGGCGCGGGCGAGAAGACCACCGCGCTCGAGCCCTTCCATCCCGACCGGCTGGCCTCGCGCATCCTCGGCATGGGCGACGTGGTGTCCCTGGTCGAGGAAGTACAGCAGAAGGTCGACCGGGACCAGGCCGACAAGCTGGCGCGCAAGATCTCCAAGGGCAAGGGCTTCACGCTGCAGGACCTCCGCGAGCAGATTCGCCAGATGCAGGACATGGGGGGACTGGCGGGGCTGCTGGACAAGCTGCCGGGGAAGGGCATGCCGGCGAGCGTGGACGCACGGGTCGGGGAGCGGGAGATGCGCCGCCAGGCGGCGGTGATCGACTCGATGACGCCGCGCGAGCGGCGTCATCCGGCGATCATCGACGGTTCGCGCAAGCGCCGCATCGCGGCGGGCGCGGGCGTCCAGGTCCAGGAGGTCAACCGGCTCCTCAAGCAGCACGCCCAGATGCAGAAGATGATGAAGAAGTTCAGCAAGGGCGGGATGACCAAGATGATGCGGGCCATGAAGGGCCGCCTGCCGCCGGGCTTCGGCTGAGAGCCCGGTCTCCGGGCTCTTCCCATCGGACGAATTTCCAGTAGAATAGCGGGTTTACTTGCGGCGGCCCCATGGCGGCCGCGTTGCGGTGCCCGGCCTCCGGCCGGCACGGCGCCCAGCACGAACGAGGAAATCTGGATCCATGGTGACGATTCGTCTGACCCGGGGCGGCGCCAAGAAGCGGCCCTTTTATCACGTGGTGGTGACCGACAGCCGGAACCGCCGCGACGGCCGTTATATCGAGCGGCTCGGCTTCTTCAACCCGATCGCCACCGGCAAGGCCGAAGGGCTGAAGCTGGACCTGGAGCGCGTGCAGTACTGGCTCGGCCAGGGCGCCCAGCCGTCCGAGCGCGTGGCCAAGCTGATCAAGCAAGTCGAGAAGCAGGCGGCCTGAGGCTGCCCGCGGCGCGGCTGCGGGGGGCGGGACGATGAGCGCGGCGCGGCGGGTGATTCTCGGCAAGGTCGGCGCGGTCCACGGCGTGCGTGGCTGGGTGCGGCTCTGGTCGTATACGGACCCGCCCGACAACCTGCTCGAGTACCGCGAGTTCGAGGCGGGCCGGGGCAGTGACTGGAGCCGGCTCGAGCTGGCTGAAGGGCGGCGCCAGGGGCAGGGCCTGGTCGGGCGGTTCACCGGCATCGAGGACCGGGAAGCCGCGGCGGCGCTGGTCGGCACCGAACTGGCGGTGGCGCGGGAGGCCTTGCCGCCGCCGGGAGAAGGCGAGTACTACTGGGCCGACCTGGTCGGGCTCGAGGTGGTGACCCGGGAAGGGACCAGCCTGGGCCGGGTCACGGAGATGATGGCCACCGGCGCCAACGACGTGATGGTCGTGGCCGGAGACCGGGAGCGCCTGCTCCCGTTCCTGCCGGGGCGCTCCGTGGACGAGGTGGACCTGGCCGGCGGCCGTATCGTCGTCGACTGGGATCCGGAGTTTTGAGGACGGCGTCATGCGTTTCGAGGTAGTGACGCTGTTCCCGGAGCTGGTCGCGAGCGTCGGCCGCTGCGGGGTGGTGGGCCGCGCGGTGGAACGCGGGGCGGTGCAGCTGGGGACGACGGACCCGCGGGACTTCGCGGCCGATCCCCATCGGACGGTGGACGACCGGCCCTACGGCGGCGGCCCCGGCATGGTGATGAAGGTCGAGCCCCTGCGGAGCGCGATCCGCGCCGCGCGGGCGCAGCTGCCGCCGGGAAGCCGGACGGTCGTGCTGTCGCCCCAGGGGCGGGTGTTCGACCAGCGGGTGGCGCAAGAGTACGCTGCGCTGCCCGGGCTGCTGCTCGTAGCCGGACGCTACGAGGGTATCGACGAGAGAGTCGTCCGCATGGAGGCGGACGAGACGCTGACGGTCGGCGACTACGTGTTGAGCGGGGGCGAGATCCCCGCGATGCTGGTGGTCGACGTGGTGGCCCGGTTGCTGCCGGGCGTGCTGGGCGACGAGGCCTCCGCGGCGGAGGACTCCTTCAGCGACGGGCTGCTGGACTGCCCGCACTACACGCGGCCGGAGGAGGTCGACGGGCTGCGGGTGCCGGGGGTACTGTTGTCGGGCGACCATGCGGCGATCCGCCGCTGGCGGCTGAAGCAGGCGCTGGGACGGACCTGGCAGCTGCGGCCGGACCTGCTGGCGGGCCGGACGCTGTCGGCAGAAGAGCAGGGATTGCTGGCAGAATACATCGCCGACCGGGCTACGGGCGGCGCGGATTGAACTGGAACTTGACTGGCTTGGGCCTGGGTGCGGGTGACGAAATGAGCAACATCATCGAAGAACTGGAAAAGGAACAGATGCAGCGGGAGATTCCCGACTTCGCCGCCGGCGACACCGTCGTGGTGCAGGTCAAGGTGAAGGAGGGCAACCGCGAGCGCCTGCAGGCCTTCGAAGGCGTGGTGATCGCGCGCCGCAATCGCGGCCTGAACTCTGCCTTCACGGTCCGCAAGATGTCCCACGGCGAGGGGGTGGAACGCGTGTTCCAGACCTACAGCCCGAGCATCGCCGGCATCCAGGTGAAGCGGCGCGGCGACGTGCGCCGGGCGAAGCTGTATTACCTGCGCGAACGGACCGGCAAGGCCGCTCGCATCAAGGAAAAGGTCTGATCCTTGCTGCGGCGTAGCCTCGGCCGGGTGTTCGGCTTCGCGTGGCGGGTCCTGGACGGGATCCGCCGGGGCGTGCACCTGGTCCTGATGCTGCTGGTGCTGGTGGCGCTGGTGGCGATCATTGCGCAGCGCCCCGGCGCGCTGCCGGACAAGTTCGCCCTGGTGCTGAACCCCCAGGGCGTGCTGGTGGAGCAATACGCCGGCGATGCGCTGGAGCGTGCCATGGACGCGGCGCGCGGGCTGGAGTCCAACCAGGTGCTGCTGAGCGAGCTGGTCGAGATGATCGACGCCGCCGCCGAGGACGGGCGCGTCACTGCGATCCACCTCGACCTGGATGGCTTCGAGGGCGGCAGCCTGGACAAGCTGGAGCGCGTCGCGGCGGCCCTGGGACGCGCTCGGGCCGCCGGCAAGCCCGTGATCGCCTCCGGCGCCAGCATCGGCCAGGCCCAGCTCTACCTCGGCGCCCACGCCGACGAGCTCTACCTGGATCCGGCCGGGGACTTGTTCTTCACCGGTTTCGGCTTCTACCGCAATTACTTCCGCAGCGCGCTGGACAAGCTGTCGATCGACTGGCACGTGTTCGCCGCCGGCGAGGCCAAGAGCTTCGGCGATCCCTACGTCCGCGACAGCATGTCCGAGGCGGCGCGGGCCAACCTGCAGCCGATCGCCGACGGGCTGTGGGGCGCGTGGCGCGCGGCGGTGGCGGAAGCGCGCGGCCTGGAGCCGGCCCTGCTGGACGACTACATCGATCGCTTCCTGCCGCGCCTGCGCGCCGCGGACGGGGACATGGCGCGGGCGGCGCTCGACGCCGGCTTGGTGGACGGCGTGCGGACCCTGGCGGAGCTCGAGCAGCAGCTCGCCGAGACCGGGGCCAGAGACAAGGATGGGGATTTTGCCGGGGTCTGGGCCGAGGAATACCAGGCGGCGCGCGAAGTGGCTGCGGCGGCCCGGCCCGGGGACGGGGAAGGCGCGGCGGTCGGGCTGATCGTAGCCCGCGGGAGCATCCTGCCGGGTTACCAGCCGCCTGGCAGCATCGGTGACGCGAGCTTGCGCGAGCTGCTGCGGCAGGCGGCGGAAGACGATGACATCCGGGCGGTGGTGCTGCGGGTCGACAGCGGCGGCGGCAGCGCGCTGGCCTCGGAAGCCATTCTGCGCGAAATGCAGATGGTACGCGACGCCGGCAAGCCGGTGATCGTGTCCATGGGCGGGGTGGCGGCTTCCGGCGGTTACATGATCTCGCTGGCCTCGGACGAGATCTGGGCCCATCCCACCACGGTGACCGGCTCCATCGGCGTGGTCGCCATGTTCCCCAACTTCGGCCGCCTGTTAGACCGCGTCGGGATCGGCGTCGACGGCGTCGGCACCCACGAGGCCAGCGACGCGCTGCGGCTCGATCAGCCGATGAGCGACGAGGTCAAGGTGGTGATCGAGACGCTCGTCGAGGGCGTGTACGACCGCTTCAAGGGCATGGTGGCCGAGCACCGGGAGCTGGAGCCCGAGGCCGTGCAGCGCTGGGCGGAAGGGCGGGTCTGGCTCGGCACCGTGGCGCAGGAGGCCGGCCTCGTGGACCGGCTCGGCAGCCTCGACGATGCCGTCGCAAGCGCGGCCGAGCGCGCCGGGCTGGGGGACGATTACCGGGTCGAGACCATCGAGGCCGAGGTGAGCTTCACCGAGCGGCTGATGGCCGAGCTGCTCTCCCGCGGCGCCCGGGCCGGGCTCATCCGGCTGCCGGGCTCATGGCTGGGGACTGTCCCCAGCGAGATGCGGGGCGTGCTCGGCGAGATCCGCGAGCTGGGCGAATTGTCCGACCCGCGCAACCTCTACTACCACTGCTTCTGCGGCACCTACTGAGCGCCCGCCGGCTGCCGGCGCCCGCGCTCAGGCCCAGTCCAGGATCACCTTGCCCGACTGGCCGGAGCCCATCGTCCGGAACCCTTCCAGGTAGTCGTTCGCCGGGAAGCGGTGGGTGATCACGGGGCTGACGTCCAGGCCGCTCTGCAGCATGCTGGCCATCTTGTACCAGGTCTCGAACATCTCGCGGCCGTAGATGCCCTTGATGGTCAGGCCCTTGAAGATCACCTGGTTCCAGTCGATCGCCATCTCTGCCGGCGGGATGCCCAGCAGCGCCACGCTGCCACCGTGATGCAGTGTCCGCAGCATGTCGCGGAAGGCCTGCGGGTTGCCCGACATCTCCAGCCCCACGTCGAAGCCTTCCTGCATCTCCAGTTCCTGCATCACCTCGTCGAGCGACTGGCGCGTGACGTTCACCGCCCGCGTGGCGCCCATCTGCCGGGCCAGGTCGAGCCGGTAGTCGTTAACGTCCGTGATCACCACGTGGCGCGCGCCCACGTGCCGCGCGATCGCGGCAGCCATGATGCCGATCGGGCCGGCGCCGGTGATCAGCACGTCCTCGCCCACGAGGTCGAAGGACAGGGCCGTGTGCACCGCATTCCCGAGCGGATCCAGGATGGAGGCGACCTCGTCGGTGATCGCGTCCGGCAGCTTGAACACGTTGCTCGCCGGAATGCAAAGGTACTCGGCGAAGCAGCCCTGGCGGTTCACGCCCACGCCGATGGTGTTGCGACAGAGGTGCCTGCGGCCGGCACGGCAGTTGCGGCAGTGGCCGCAGGTCAGGTGACCCTCGCCCGAGACGCGGTCGCCCGGCAGGACCCCCTGCACCTCGCTGCCGATCGCCTCGACGATGCCGACGTACTCGTGGCCGACCGCCATCGGCACCGGGATGGTCTTCGCCGCCCACTCGTCCCACTGGTAGATATGCATGTCGGTACCGCAGATCGCGGTCTTGCGGATCCGGATCAGGACGTCGTTGGGACCGGGTTCCGGCCGGCGGATGTCCTGCATCCAGATCCCGGGTTCGGCCTTGGCCTTGACGAGCGCGCGCATGGGTGACTCCGTGGTGACAGGGGCGTGGCAGTGATATTCGCTGGCGGGGCTTCAGCGGATGACGCCGAGGTCCCGCCCGACCTTTTCGAAGGCGGCGACCGCTTTCTCGAGGTGATGGGTACTGTGGCCGGCCGACATCTGGGTGCGGATGCGGGCCTCGCCGTGCGGCACCACCGGGTAGGAGAAGCCGATCACGTAGACGCCTTCCTCCAGCAAGCGGTCGGCCATCTGGCCGGCGAGCTTCGCGTCGCCGAGCATGACCGGGATGATCGGATGCGAGCCGGGCTTCAGGTTGAAGCCGAGCTGGGTCATCCGCTCGCGAAAGAAATGGGTGTTGTCCCACAGGCGCCGGCGCAGCTCGTTGCCCGACTCGAGCAGGTCGAGGACCCGGATCGAGGTATGGGCGATCACCGGCGCGACGGTGTTCGAGAACAGGTAGGGACGCGAGCGCTGCCGCAGCCACTCGACGATGGGCCCGCGGGCGGCGACGAAGCCGCCCGAAGCCCCGCCCAGGGCCTTGCCCAGCGTGCCGCTGATGATGTCCACGCGGCCGAGCACCCCCTGGCGCTCGTGCGTCCCGCGGCCGGTCGCGCCGAGAAAGCCGGTGGCATGGCAGTCGTCGATCATCACCAGGGCGTCGTGCGCCTCCGCCAGCTCGCAGATGCGGGCAAGGTCGGCAATGGTGCCGTCCATGGAGAAGACGCCGTCGGTCGCGACCAGGCGGACGCGTGCGTCCGCGGCTTCGCGCAGCTTCGCCTCGAGGTCCGCCATGTCATTGTGGCGATAGCGGTAACGGCGCGCCTTGGAAAGCCGGATCCCGTCGATGATGGAGGCGTGGTTCAGCTGGTCGCTGATGACTGCGTCCTCGTCGCCGAGCAGGGTCTCGAACAGGCCGCCGTTGGCGTCGAAACAGGAGGGGTAGAGGATGGTGTCCTCCATGCCGAGGAAAGCGCTGATGCGGCGCTCTAGCTCCTTGTGCGGCGTCTGAGTGCCGCAGATGAAGCGCACCGAGGCCATCCCGTAGCCATAGCGGTCGAGGGCCTCGTGGGCGGCGGCAATCAGCTCCGGGTGGTTGGCCAGGCCGAGATAGTTGTTGGCGCAGAGGTTGATCACTTCCCGCCCGCCGCGGATGTGGACTGCGGCCTGCTGCGGCGAATCGATGACGCGCTCCGACTTGTACAGGCCCTCGGCCTTGAGGTTGGCGAGTTCCTGCTGGAGCCGGTCGAGCAATGCCTGGTTCATCGCGGGTTCCTGCTGCGGCAAAGGCGGCGATTATAGCAAGCCCACCCGCTGCAACCGGAGCCTGCTGCGCGTAAACTGCGCCCATGGGACAGGACGACGTCCGGCTCGACCGCTGGCTCTGGGCCGCCCGCTTTTTCAAGACCAGGGGCCTGGCACAGGCCGCGATCGCCGGTGGCCACGTGCACGTCAACGGCCAGCGCGCCAAGGCGGCGCGGGTCGTGCGGCCGGGTGACCGGCTGGAGATTTCCCGCGGCGAAGAGCGGCTGGAGATCGAGGTGGTGGCGCTGGCGGCACGGCGCGGGCCGGCCAGCGTTGCGCGGGAGCTGTACGCGGAGACCGAGGCCAGCGTCGCCGCCCGGCAGGCGGCGCAGCAATTGCGGCGCGATCTCGCCGGCAACCGGCCGCCGAGCGTGCGGCCCGACAAGCGGTCCCGCCGGCGGCTGATCGACCTGACACGCACGACATGACGCGCCGGCTGCCCTGGCGGGGCGGCGCTCGCAGGACACGGGAGACGAAGACTTGAACGGAACAGAGCAGGTGCAGGGGGAGCTCCTGGGCGGCGTGCCCTTTATCGTCGCCGAGCCGGGCGCCGCCGAGTCGGCGGTCGCCCGGACGGTGAATCCCCGCTATCTCGCCGACGAAACGCCGCTGGTGCGTGAGCTGGCGGACCTGGCGCGGGTGAGCCCCGAGGAAACGGCCGAGATTCGCGCCACTGCCGTTCGCCTGGTCGAGGCGGTGCGGCAGAACCGGCAGCGGGTGAGCGGGCTCGACGCCTTCCTCCAGAAATACGACCTGTCCAGCCAGGAGGGCGTGGTCCTGATGTGCCTCGCCGAGGCGCTGTTGCGCGTGCCGGACAAGGACACCGCGGACCGGCTGATCGCTGACAAGCTGACCTCCGCCGACTGGCGCAGCCACCTCGGCACCAGCGACTCCACTTTCGTCAACGCCTCGACCTGGGGCCTGATGCTCACCGGGCGGATCATCCGCCCGGCCAACCGCGACGTGGAGCAGCCGGGCAAGTTCATGCAACGCCTGGCCAGCCGCCTGGGCGAGCCGGTGGTGCGCGGCGCGATGCGCCAGGCCATGCGCATCATGGGCCACCAGTTCGTCATGGGGCGCACCATCGGCGACGCCCTCAAGCGCGCGTCCGGCGGCGAAGGGGCGGCCTACCGCTACTCCTTCGACATGCTGGGCGAGGCGGCGCTCACTGCCGCCGACAGCCAGCGCTACCTGGAGGCCTACCATGCCGGCATTCGCGCCATCGCGGCCGCGGATCGCAGGCCGGACTCCATCTTCGCCGCCGACAGCATCTCGGTGAAGCTGTCGGCGCTGTTCCCGCGGTACGAGTTCGCCAAGCGCGAGCGCGTGCTCGGGGAGCTCACGCCCCGGATCCTGGAACTGGCGGCCGCGGCACGCCAGGCGGGCGTGGGGCTGACCATCGACGCCGAGGAAGCCGACCGGCTGCAGATTTCGCTGGAGCTGTTCGAGCGCGTGTTCCGCGACCCGGCCCTGGCCGGGTGGGACGGCTTCGGGCTGGCGATCCAGTCCTACCTGAAGCGCGGCCTCGATGCCTGTCGCTGGGTGATCGCACTGGCGGAAGAGGCCGGTCGCTGCATCCCCGTGCGCCTGGTCAAGGGCGCGTACTGGGACGCCGAGATCAAGCGCGCCCAGGAGAACGGGCTGGAAAGCTATCCCGTCTTCACGCGCAAGGTGAACAGCGACGTCTCGTTCCTGGCCTGCGCGCGGGAGCTGCTGGCTGCGCAGGGGCGGGTGTACCCGCAGTTCGCCACCCACAACGCCCACAGCGTGGCCAGCATCATCCGCTTCGCCGGCGAGCACCGGCAGTTCGAGTTCCAGCGCCTGCACGGGATGGGCGAGGAGCTCTATGCCGAGGTCATCGGCCGGGACAAGTTCGACCTGCCGTGTCGCGTGTACGCCCCGGTGGGGAACCATGAGGACCTGTTGCCCTACCTCGTGCGCCGGCTGCTGGAAAACGGTTCCAACACTTCCTTCGTCAACCGCATCGTGGACGAGGAGGCGCCGGTGGAGCAGATCGTCGCCGACCCGGTAGCGACCGTGGATGCCCTCGAGACGATCCCGCACCCGCGGATTCCGTCGCCGCTGGGCATCTTCGGCGACGAGCGGCCGAACTCGCGCGGCATCAACCTCGCGGACCCGGCAGCGCTGCGACCGCTGGCCGACGGCATGGCTCACGCCATGGCCCAGCCGCGCCGGGCGGTGCCGCTGACCGGCGGGCAGCAGCAGTCCCGCGAGCCGCGGCCGGTACGCGACCCGGCCGACAATCGCCGGGTCGTCGGGGAGGTCGTCTGGGCGACGCCCGAACAGGCGCTGGCGGCCCTCGATCAGGCGCACCGCGCCCAGCGGCGCTGGAATGTCGCCGGCGCGGCGGCCCGGGCGACCGTGCTGGAACGCGCCGCGGACCTGTTCGAGGCCCACACCGCCGAGCTGCTCGCGCTGTGCGTCCGCGAGGGCGGCCGCAGCATCCCGGACGCCTTGTCGGAACTGCGCGAGGCGGTCGACTTCCTCCGCTATTACGCCGCGCAGGCGAAGCGCGAATTGGCGACCGCAACCAGGCTGCCGGGCCCGACCGGGGAGAGCAACGAACTCAGCAACCACGGCCGCGGCGTGTTCCTGTGCATCAGCCCGTGGAATTTTCCGCTGGCCATCTTCACCGGGCAGGTCGCCGCCGCCCTGGTGACCGGTAATACCGTGCTGGCCAAGCCGGCTGAGCAGACCCCGCTGGTCGCGTCGGCTGCGGTGCGCTTACTGCATGAGGCCGGCGTGCCGGGCGAAGTCCTGCACCTGCTGCCGGGCAGCGGCCCGGAACTCGGCGCCGCGCTGTTGCCGGATCCCCGGGTCGCGGGGGTCGCCTTCACCGGCTCGACGGACGTGGCACGGCTGATCAACCGCAGCCTGGCGGCCCGCGATGCCGCCATCCCCACGCTGATTGCTGAAACCGGCGGGCAGAATGCGCTGCTGGTCGACAGCTCGGCGCTGCCGGAACAGGTGGTGCTCGATTCGGTGAAATCCGCTTTCAACAGCGCCGGCCAGCGCTGCTCCGCGCTGCGGGTGCTGTACCTGCAGGACGAGGTCGCGGATCGTACCCTGCGGCTGCTGCAGGGGTTCATGCGGGAGCTGAAGATCGGCGATCCCGGGCTGTTGGCCACGGACGTGGGGCCAGTGATCGACGGCGAGGCGCTCGCCACCCTGGAGGCGCATGTCGGGCGCATGGAGCAGGCGGGCCGGATCCTGGCGCGCTGCGACCTGCCGGCACCGGCGGCCCACGGCACCTTCCTCGCCCCGACGGTGGTGCAGCTCGAGAGCATCCGGGACCTGGAGCGGGAGGTGTTCGGTCCCGTGCTGCACGTGGTGCGCTACGCCGCGGCCGACCTCGACCGGGTCATCGAGGACATCAACGGGACCGGCTATGCGCTGACGCTCGGGGTGCACAGCAGGATCGACGCCCGGGCGCGCGAGATCTTCGCCAAGACGCGCGCCGGCAATGTCTACGTCAACCGCAACATGGTGGGCGCGGTGGTCGGCGTGCAGCCCTTCGGCGGCCAGGGCCTCTCCGGCACGGGGCCGAAGGCGGGTGGTCCGGCCTACCTGCATCGCTTCTGCACCGAGCGCACCCTGACCATCAACACCTCGGCGGTCGGCGGCAACGCCAGCCTGCTGTCGCTGGCGGACGGCTGAGGCGCACCGTGGCGATCAGCATTTTCGACCTGATCAAGGTGGGCGTCGGGCCCTCGAGCTCCCATACCATGGGGCCGATGCTGGCCGCCCGCCGCTTCCTGCTCGGCCTGGAAGAGCGGGACCTGCTGGGGCGCGTGCACCGGGTGGGCGCGCAGCTCTACGGCTCGCTGGCGCTGACCGGGAAGGGTCACTGTACGGACCGTGCCATCCTGCTCGGCTTCGAGGGGGAGATTCCGGAAACCCTCGAGCCCGCGGCGGTCGAAGCGCGGCTGGCCCGCATCCGGGACGAAGGCCGCCTGCGCCTGCTGGGCGAGCACGAGATCGCCTTCGACGAGCCGATGGACCTGCTGTTCCACCGCGAGCAGGTGCTCCAGCGCCACACCAACGGCATGCGCTTCAGCGCGTTCGACGCGGCGGGCGGGCTGCTGGCCAGCGAAGACTTCTATTCCATCGGCGGCGGTTTCATCGTCAGCGGCGACGAGCCCGAGGCGCGCCCCGGCGACCGCGCGGTTACGGTACCGTTTCCCTTCGACAGCGCCGCGGACCTGCTCGAGCAGTGCCGGCGCCACGGGCTGAAGATCCACGAGCTGGTAATCGCCAACGAGACGGCCTGGCGGCCGCCGGAGGAGACGCGGGCCCGGTTGCTGGAACTGTGGCAGGTGATGAAGGACTGCGTGCAACAGGGGTTCCATGCCGAGGGCGTGCTGCCCGGCGTGCTCAAGCTCCCGCGCCGCGCGCCAAGGCTCTACCGCGAACTCTGCGGCGAGGGGGCGGCCGGCGACTTCATGGACTGGGTGAACGCCTACGCGCTGGCGGTGAACGAGGAGAATGCCGCCGGCGGGCGCATCGTGACGGCGCCGACCAACGGCGCGGCGGGGATCCTGCCGGCCGTGCTGCATTACTACCGCCGCTTCGTCAGCGGCGGCGACGAGGAGGGCGTGCTGCGCTTCCTGCTCACCGCCGGCGCGATTGCCATTCTCTACAAGCGCAATGCCTCGATCTCGGGCGCCGAAATGGGCTGCCAGGGCGAAGTCGGCGTGGCCTGCTCGATGGCGGCCGGCGGGCTGGTCGCCGCCATGGGCGGGAGCAACGCCCAGGTCGAGAACGCGGCAGAAATCGGCATGGAACACAATCTCGGCCTGACCTGCGACCCGATCGCCGGCCTGGTGCAGATTCCCTGCATCGAGCGCAACGCCATGGGGGCAGTCAAGGCGGTCAACGCGGCCCGCATGGCCTTTCGCGGCGACGGCAGCCACAAGGTGAGCCTGGACCAGGTGATTGCCACCATGCGCCAGACCGGCCTGGACATGTCCACCAGCTACAAGGAAACGTCCCAGGGCGGTCTGGCGGTGAACGTGCCGGAGTGCTGAGCGGGTTGACGGCCGGCCCGCATGCCCGTTAGGTTGACGCAATGCAGCACGAACTGAGCCCGGTTCACCTGTCCGGGCACAAGCGCCCTCAGTCGGTCGGCGAGGAGATCGCCAACAGCGTCAGCCACGGGGCGGGTTTCCTCGGCGCGGCCATCGCGACCCCTTTCCTGCTGGCCGAGGCCGCAGGCCATGGGGTCGCGAACCTCGTGGGAGCCGCGGTGTTCGCGGTCACCGTGATGCTGGCCTACCTGGCGTCCACCCTTTACCACGCCGTCGCGGCGCCGCGCGCGAAGAAAATCCTGCGCGTCATCGACCACGGCTCGATCTTCCTGCTGATCGCCGGCACCTACACGCCGTTCACGCTCGGGGTGCTGCGCGGAGGCTGGGGCTGGACGCTGTTCGGCCTGATCTGGTCGCTGGCGCTGGCCGGCCTGGTGATGAAGGCCATGGGGGGCGTACGCTTCCGCCGCCTTTCGGTCGTCATCTACCTGGCCATGGGCTGGCTGGTGCTGGTGGCGATCGGGCCGCTGGTCGAGCGCATGGCGCCGGCCGGCCTCGCCTGGCTGGTGGCGGGCGGCGTGAGCTACACCCTGGGCGTCGTGTTCTATGCGCTCGACGGCCGGCGCTTCCTGCACTTCGTCTGGCACCTGTTCGTGCTAGGGGGCACGGCGTGCCATTTCGTCGCCGTGATGCGCTACGCGGCGGGGGCCTGACGCGGCCGACCCGCAAGGCTGCGGAAACTGCTGACAGTATTCCTGCGGATGCCGACTGCCCGGTCCCGGGCCTAAGCTGGTGGCCCTCAGCTCCATGGATGAGGCAGGGGCGCCGTCGGGATGCGCGATTACAGTCCTGCCACCGAAGGCTATGCCGCCTTCCGAGGCTACAAGACCCGGTTCAGGGTCGTCGGCAAGACCCGTTCGCGCCACGCATTGATTTGCATTCACGGTGGTCCGGGCTACGGCCTCGATTACCTGGAACCCCTCGAGGAGATGCAGGCCACCGGCCGCCAGGTCGTTTTCTACGACCAGCTCGGCTGCGGCCGCTCCGACCACCTGCGTCCCGGGGCCGCATGGTCGCTGGAGCTGTTCGTGGCCGAACTCGAGGCCGTCATCGCGGCGGCGGGCCTGTTCGACTGCCATGTTCTCGGCCACGGCTGGGGCGGCATGATCGCGCTCGAGTATGCGCTCCGCCATCCTGCGGGAGTAGCCAGCCTGGTGCTGTCGGGCACGCCGGCCAGCGTGCCCAAGTGGCGCGCAGAGCTCGCCGGGCTGATCCGCCGCCTGCCCGAGGAGATCCGCGCGCCCCTCGAGCGCCAGCGCCGTTCCGGAGCCCCGGACACGGCGCCTTCCCGCGGCCTTGTCGATGCCTTCCTGCGCCGCCACCTGTGTCTCCTGAACCCGTGGCCGGAAGAACTGGAGCGGAGCCTGGCGCAGGCGCGCCGGGAGCCGGGCGCGCGCGCTGCGCTGCTCGGCGCCAGCGAGCTCGAGCCGGGCGGGCTGCTGGCCGACTGGGACCTGGTCCCGCGCCTGGGTGAGATCGACGTGCCGACCCTGGTGACCTCGGGCCGGGCCGACCTGGTGCCGCCGCCGCTCGCGGCGGTGCTCTACCGCGAGATCCCGCGCTCGGAGTGGGTGGTGTTCGAGCACAGTGCGCACATGCCGCACCTGGAAGAGCCCCAGCACTACCTCGAGGTGCTCGACGGCTTCCTCGCCCGCGTCGAGGTGCGCGCCCAGCTCGCGCCGGCCTGAGGCGGCGCTCAGCCGGGTTGTTTCTTCGGGTAATCGAACCAGCAGAGCTCGGCGTTGGCCGGGCGGATGTCCGCCCACGAAGCGGCGTCGAACTCCACGCACAGCATGGCGGCCGTCGGCATGTTGTCCAGGCGGATGTCGTCCAGCCGGTTCGCCAGCTCCGTCAGCCCGGGGTTGTGACCCACCACCATCAGCGCGTCGACGCCTGCCGGCGTCGCATGCACGACGGCGAGGATCTCGTCAGGCGTCGCGAGGTAAAGTTCCGGCGCCTCGCGAATGCGGTCCTCCCGGTAGCCGACCTCGCGCGCGACGCCGCGCGCCGTGGCCAGCGCGCGCACGGCGGGGCTGGAGACGACCAGGCCGGGGACAGGCCCCCGCCGGGCCAGGCGCCGGCCCATTTCCGGCACGTTGCGCAGGCCGCGTGGAGCGAGGGGGCGGTCGAAGTCGTCGAGCCGAGCGTCATCCCAGCTGGATTTTCCGTGCCGCAAGAGGATGAGCTGCAGCATCCCTCAGTCCGGGAGTTCCACCTCGATCCGGCCTTCGTGCACCCGCACCGGGAAGGTCTGGACCGCGGCGTAAGCAGGCGGGGTGAGGGCGCGACCGGTGCGCAGGCAGAAGCGGGCCCCGTGGCGCGGGCAGACCACCTGGTCGCCGACCACCGGTCCGCCGGCCAGTTCGGCGCCGTCGTGGGTGCAGACGTCCTCGATGGCGTACAGGGTCCCGTCCACGTTGAACACTGCCGCCGTGAGGTCGTCGGTCTCCAGCAGGGCGAAGCCGCCCGGCTCGATGTCGCCTTCGGCCGTAACGTCGTGCCACCTGCCCATCTCAGTACATCCCTGTCTGCAGGCGCGCCGCTTCGGACATCATGTCCCGGTTCCACGGCGGGTCGAAAGTGAGTTCGACCCGCGCCTCGCGGATGGTCGGAATGATCTCCAGCTTGTCCTTGACGTCCATCACCAGCACTTCGCCCATGCCGCAGCCGGGCGCGGTGAGGGTCATCTTGACCTCGACGTCGCGCTCGCCGCCCTCGGCGTGCTGCAGCTTGCACTCGTAGATCAGCCCCAGGTCCACGATGTTGATCGGGATCTCCGGGTCGAAGCAGGTACGCAGCTGGTCCCAGACCAGGTCCTCCACGTCCTCGTCTTCCGCGTCAGGCGGCAGCTGCGGCGGCGGCACCGGCTCCTTGCCCAGGGCGTCGGCGTCTTCGCCAGCGATGCGAAACAGGTTGCCGTCGAGGTAGACGGTGAAGCTGCCGCCGAGGGCCTGGGTGATCAGCCCGCGCGCGCCCTTGCGGAGCATCACCTGGTCGCCGGCCGGCACGATGATCGCGATGCAGTCGCGGGCCAGGGTTACGGGTTCGCTGTCTTGTCCGTACATGGGGACCTTCTGCGGTTGATTACTCGGTACTCACGGTCCCGCCCTCGTCCAGGGCGGAGTGGGCCGTATGCCAGCACAGGCTGGCGCATTTTACCCGGGTCGGGTATTCCCGCACCCCGGCCAGCGCAGCCAGCTTGCCCAGTGCGCCGACATCGGGCTCTTCCCGGCCGGTCAGCATGGCGTGGATGCGTTCGAACAGCGCCTCCGCCTCGGCGCGGGTGCGGCCGCGCAGCGCTTCCGTCATCAGGGAGGCGGACGCCACCGAGATGGCGCAGCCGGAGCCTTCGAAGGAGATGTCCTCGATGCGGTCGTCCGCCCCGACCTTGAGGTAGACCTGCAGCTTGTCGCCGCACAGCGGGTTGAGGCCCTCGGCATGGCTGCAGGGCGGCGGAATCTTGCGGAAATTCCGCGGCGTGCGGTTGTGATCGATGATCACGTCCCGGTAGAGATCGGCCAGATCCATCAGGCGAACACCTCGCGGGCCTGCCGCAGGGCGGCGGCCAGCCGATCGATTTCGGCCTTGGTGTTGTAGAAGGCAAAGGAAGCCCGCGCCGTGGCCGGCAGGCCGTAATACTCCATCACCGGCATGGCGCAGTGATGGCCGGTGCGGATCGCCACGCCCGCGTGATCCACGATGGTGCCGATGTCGTGGGGATGGACGCCGTCCAGGACGAAGGAGATCACGGCCGCCTTGCGGGGCGCGGTGCCGATGATCTTCAGGCCCTCGATCGCGCCCAGGACCTCGGTGCCGTAGACCAGCAGCTCGTGTTCCCAGGCCGCGGCGGCGTCGAAGTCGAGCCGCTCCAGGTAGTCGATGGCAGCGCCGAGACCGACGCCGCCGGCGATGTGCGGCGTGCCGGCCTCGAATTTCCAGGGCAGCGCGTTATAGGTCGTCTGCTCGAAGCTCACGGCCAGGATCATGTCGCCGCCGCCCTGCCAGGGCGGCATGGCGCGCAGCAGCTCCTCCCGGCCCCACAGCACGCCGATGCCGGTGGGCGCAAACATCTTGTGGCCGGAAAAGGCGTAGAAGTCGCAACCCAGCGCCTGCACGTCCACACGCATGTGCGGCACGCCCTGGGCGCCGTCGAGCAGCACCAGCGCGCCGGCGGCGCGCGCCAGCCCGACCAGTTCCTCGACCGGGTTGATGGTGCCGAGCGCATTGGAAACGTGGCCGAAGGCCAGCAGTCGGGTGGCGCTGCCGATGATTTCGCGCGCGGCCTCGAGATCGATTTCGCCGCTGGCGGTCATCGGGATCACGCGCAGTCGGGCGCCGGTCTGTTCGCACAGCATCTGCCAGGGCACGATGTTGGCGTGATGCTCCAGGTGGGTGATGACGATCTCGTCCCCGGGCCCGAGGTTGGCGCGGCCCCAGCTCTGCGCCACCAGGTTGATCGCCTCGGTGGTGCCGCGGGTGAAAATGATCTCGCGCTCGGAGGCGGCGTTGATAAAGCGCTGCACCTTCTCGCGGGCGCCCTCGAAGGCGGCGGTGGCTCGCTGGCTCAGCTGGTGCACGCCGCGGTGCACGTTGGCATGGTCGCGCCGGTAGTACTCCGCCACGGCCTCGATGACCTGCACGGGGTGCTGGGCCGAGGCAGCGTTGTCGAGATAGGCCAGCGGCCGGTCGTGAACCTCCTGGTGCAGCACCGGGAAGTCCTGCCGCACGGCCTCGACGTCAAAGGCCGGCCGGGAGACGGCGGCGTCCTGGCGGGCGGCGCTCATGTGAACTCCCGGATGCGGTCGGCGTCGGGCAGGCGCCCGACCACCAGTTGCTCGGCATGACGCCGCAGCGGGGCCAGCGGCATGCGCGCCAGCACGACGTCGGCGAAGGCGAAGGTCAGCAGGCTGCGGGCAGTACTTTCGTCCACCCCGCGGGAGCGCAGGTAGAACAGGGCATTGGCGTCCAGCTGGCCGGTGGTCGCACCGTGGGAGCACTTCACGTCGTCGGCATAGATCTCCAGCTCCGGCTTGGTGTCGATCTCGGCGTCGGGCGACAGCAGCAGGTTGGCGTTCGACTGCTGGGCATCGGTCCCGGCCGCGCCGGGATGAACCACGGCCTTGCCGTTGAACACTGCGCGGCTCTTGCCGCTGAGCACGCCCCGGTAGAGCTGGTCACTCGAGGTGCGCGGCACGGCATGGTCGACCCGGCTGTGGCTGTCTGCGTGCTGGCGTTCACGCACCACGTAGAGGCCGTTCATGGTGACGTGGGCGCCCGGCTCGGCCAGGGCGGCATCGAGGTCGAGCCGCGCGATGCGGCCGCCGACCGACAGATTGTGGCTGACGAGCGTCGAGTCGCGCTCCAGCCTGGCCGCGAGAACGCCCAGGTGGAAGGCCTCGGGCGCGCTCTCCTGCAGGCGATAGTGCTCGATCATGGCGCCGGGGCCGGCGGCAACCTCGGTCACCGCGAGGCTCAGCGACTCCCCGGTGCCGGCGCCGTAATGCTCGATCACCGTGGCCCGGCTGTTGGCCCCGGCCCGGATCAGCACCCGCGGGCATTCCAGCACCGGCGTATCCCCGGCGGCCGCCAGGAAAACCAGTCGCAGGGGCTGCTCGAGAACCGTGCCGGCCGGCAGGTCCACGAGCACGCCGTCGGCGAACAGCGCCGTAGAGAGCGCGGCGAAGCGATGGCGCGCGGGGTCGGCGATGGTCGCCAGGAGCTCCCGGCAGGCGGGGTCATCGGCCGCGATCGCGGCGGCCAGCGGCTGTACGCCGACGGCTTGCGGGACGCCGTGGCTGGCGGCGAGCCGCCCGTTGACGAAGACCAGGGACGGGCAGTCCAGGCCCTCGATGGCCGGGAGTTCCGGCGCGGCGGCGATGCCGGCGCCGAAACTGCGCCGCGTGACGAGCTTCAGGTCGGTGTACTTCCAGGCCTCGTCGCGACGGGTCGGGAAGCCGGCGGCGGCAAAGGCCGCAAGGCCGGCCCGGCGGCGCTCCTGCAGCCATGCCGGCCCCGCGGCCGCCGCGGCCGCGTGCTCGATCCAGTCGGGCAGGGCGGGCGCATGCGCGCCCCTGGCGGCGGTGGCAGTGCTCATGCCGCGTTCGCCCCCCCGCGCAGCCAGTCATAACCGCGCTCCTCCAGTTCGAGCGCCAGTTCACGCCCGCCGGTGCGGACGATGCGCCCGTCGGAGAGCACGTGCACGAAATCCGGCACGATGTAGTCGAGCAGCCGCTGGTAGTGCGTCACCACCACCATCGAGCGGTCCGGCGAGCGCAGGCTGTTCACCCCGTTGGCCACGACCTTGAGGGCGTCGATGTCGAGGCCGGAGTCGGTCTCGTCGAGAACCGCCAGGGCGGGTTCCAGCACCGCCATCTGCAGGATCTCGTTGCGCTTTTTCTCGCCGCCGGAGAAACCCTCGTTGACGCCGCGGTTGAGGAAGCTGTCGCCCATCTGCATCAGCTTCATGCGGTCCTTGACCAGGGCCAGGAACTCGAAGGCGTCGAGCTCCGACTCGCCGCGATGCTTGCGGACGGCATTCAGGGCGGCCTTAAGGAGGTAGACGTTGTTCACGCCCGGGATCTCGACCGGGTACTGGAAGGCCAGGAACACGCCCTCGCGGGCCCGCTCCTCGGGATCGAGGTCGAGCAGGTCCTGGCCGCGGTAGGTCACGGTGCCCTCGGTCACTTCCAGATCCGGGCGCCCCGCCAGCACCCCGGCCAGCGTGCTCTTGCCGGAGCCGTTCGGGCCCATGATGGCGTGCACTTCGCCGGGGCCGACCTCGAGGTCCAGTCCCTTCAGGATGTCGCGCTCGCCGGCGCGGGCGTGGAGGTTCTTGATGCTCAGCATGGCTTGGTTCCTGTAGTCCTTCAGCCGACCGCGCCTTCGAGGCTGACGCTCAGCAGGTTCTGGGCTTCGACGGCGAACTCCATCGGCAGCTCGCGGAAGACTTCCTTGCAGAAGCCGTTGACGATCATGTTGACGGCGTCTTCCTCCGAAATGCCGCGCTGGCGGCAGTAGAACAGCTGCTCGTCGCTGATCTTGGAGGTCGTCGCCTCGTGCTCGACCACGGCCGTGGGGTTGCCGATCTCCATGTACGGGAAGGTGTGCGCGCCGCAGTCGCTGCCCATCAGCAGCGAGTCGCATTGGGTGTGGTTGCGCGCGCCCTCGGCGCCGGGGAGGATCTTCACCAGGCCGCGGTAGGCGTTCTGGCCCCGGCCGGCGGAGATGCCCTTGGAGACGATGGTGCTGCGGGTGTTCCGCCCGATGTGGATCATCTTGGTGCCGGTGTCGGCCTGCTGCAGGTTGTTGGTCAGCGCGACCGAGTAGAACTCCCCGACCGAGTTGTCCCCCCGCAGGATGCAGCTCGGATACTTCCAGGTGATGGCCGAGCCGGTTTCCACCTGGGTCCAGGAGATCTTCGCGTTGCGGCCGCGGCAGTCGCCCCGCTTGGTGACGAAGTTGTAAATGCCGCCGACGCCGTTCTCGTCGCCGGGGTACCAGTTCTGCACCGTGGAGTACTTGATCTCGGCGTCGTCCTCCGCGATCAGCTCCACCACCGCGGCGTGCAGCTGGTTCTCGTCGCGCATCGGCGCGGTGCAGCCCTCGAGGTAGCTGACGTGGCTGCCTTCGTCGGCCACGATCAGGGTGCGCTCGAACTGGCCGGTATTGGCGGCGTTGATGCGGAAATAAGTCGACAGCTCCATCGGGCAGCGGACACCCTTCGGGATATACACGAAGGACCCGTCGGTGAAGACGGCGGAGTTCAGGGCGGCGAAGAAATTGTCGCCCGGTGGCACCACGGTGCCGAGATACTTCTCGAGCAGCTCGGGATACTCCTGCACGGCCTCGGAGAAGGGGCAGAAAATGACGCCCGCATCCTTCAGTTTCTGCTTGAAGGTGGTGGCGACCGAGACGCTGTCGAAGACGGCGTCCACCGCGACGCCGGCGAGCCGGGCGCGCTCGTGCAGCGGGATGCCGAGCTTGTCGTAGGTCTCGAGCAGCTTCGGATCGACCTCGTCCAGGCTCTTGGGACCGTCGGTCTTTTTCTTCGGCGCCGAGTAGTAGGAGATGGCCTGGTAGTCGATAGGCGCAATGCGCACGTGGGCCCAGTCGGGCTCGGGCATGGTCAGCCAGTGCTCGAAGGCGCGCAGGCGCCACTGCAGCAGGAACTCCGGTTCCTTTTTCTTGTGCGAAATCAGCCGGATGACCGATTCGTCCAGCCCGGGCGGCACGGTATCTGACTCGATATCCGTGACGAAGCCGTGGCGGTACTTGCGCGCTACGAGCTGTTCGACGTCTTGCTGTCCAGTTGCCATGCCTCGCTCCCCGCGGCCTCAGCCGCGCTCCAGTCGCGCCAGCTTGCCCGGCGACGACACGATTGCTCTCAGGTCCACCCGCGGCCGGTAGCCGGCCTGCATGTTGGCGAGCTCGGCGAGAGTGATCTCGTCCAGCGCGCCGCGGATGGCCACGTTGATCCGCTGCCAGGCGTTCCCGACCAGGCAGGAAGCCTCCAGCTCGCAGCTGCCGGTCTCCACCGAGCACTCGGTCAGCGCCAGCGGCCCGTCGAGTGCATCGAGCACCTCGGCGGCGGTAATGTCGGTCGCCGGGCGCGCCAGCAGGTACCCCCCCTGGGCGCCGCGCTGCGAACTCACCAGCCCGCCCCGCGTCAGCAGCTTCAGGATCTTGCTCACGGTGGCGGCCGGCAGGCCGGTCTGTTCAGCCACCTCGCTGGCGCTGTGGGGCACCTGTTCCGCGGCGGCCAGGTAGGCCAGCACGCCGGTGCCGTAATCGGTCAAGCGACTCATTTTCAACATCTTGGGGCCCGTCCCGCCGGCCTGCGGCTTGAATGGGGACCATTTTAGTCCTGATTGCTGCCGAGGCCAACCCCGGAGGGCCGGGGAGCGTGTGTTAGCATGCGCGCTCGTCGGGGCCCGGCCTCCTGGTCCCGGCCCTGCACACCTCGGCTGCGGAGCACTGGATGAAGAGCGGATGTCCCGGCGCGGACAACATCATCGTCGTCCGCGACCTGCATTACGCCCGCGGCCAGGCGATGGTGTTCGACGGGCTCGACCTGGAGATCCGCCGCGGCGGCGTGACCGCCATCATGGGGCCCAGCGGCACCGGCAAGACCACCTTGCTGCGGCTCATCACCGGCCAGGAAATCCCCGATCGCGGCAGTATCCTGTTCGACGGGGACGAAGTGACGCGGATGAGCCGCCGCCAGCTGTTCCGGATGCGCCGGCGCGTCGGCATGCTGTTCCAGAACGGCGCGCTGCTCACCGATCTCAACGTCTACGACAACGTCGCCTTCCCGCTGCGCGAGCATACCCGCCTGCCGGAGCGGCTGATCCGGCACATCGTGCTCACCAAGCTGCATGCGGTCGGCCTGCGCGGCGCCTGGCGCCTGATGCCGGCGCAGCTGTCGGGCGGCATGGCCCGGCGGGTGGCGCTGGCGCGGGCGATCGTGATGGACCCGGATATCATCTATTACGACGAGCCCTTCGTCGGCCTGGACCCGATTTCCATGGGCGTAGTGGTGCGCCTGATCCGGCGCATGAACGACGCGCTCGGCCTGACCAGCGTGGTAGTGACCCATGACGTGGACGAGGTGTCCACCATCGCCGACTGCAGCTTCCTGCTGGCGGACGGCAGGGTGGCGGCGACAGGGACGCCGGAACAGCTGCGCGACCATCACTCCGAGACGGTCACCCAGTTCATGCAGGGCATGGCGGACGGGCCGGTGCCGTTTCACTACCCGGCGCCCGACTACGGCGAGCAGCTGCTCGCGCCCGAGCGCGACTGAGGCTGCGCCATGACCGCACCCCGGGTCCCTGGCTGGCGCCGCCTGCTGCTCGAGGCCGGTTACTCGCTGCGCGACTTTTTCGGCACCTTCGGTGCCGGCCAGCTGTTCCTGCTGCGGATCCTCGCCAGCCTGCCCTATGCGCTGGCGCGGCCGCGCCTGGTGATTCAGCAGGTTTACGTGGCCGGCGTCCAGTCGCTGGTGGTGATCATGCTGGCGGGCCTGTTCGTCGGCATGGTGCTGGCGCTGCAGGGACACAACACGCTGTCGCGCTTCGGGGCCGAAGACACCATCGGCATGGTCGCGGCGCTGGGCCTGGTGCGGGAACTGGGCCCCGTGGTGACCGCGCTGCTGTTCGCCGGCCGGGCCGGGACCGCGCTGTCGTCCGAGATCGGCCTGATGAAGGCCACGGACCAGCTGGCCGGCATGGAAATGATGGCCGTCGACCCGATCAAGCGGGTGGTGGCGCCGCGCTTTCTCGGCGGGGTGATCGCAGTGCCGATCCTGACCCTGATCTTCAATGCCATGGGCATTTTCGGCGCCTGGCTGGAGGCGGTGATCGTGCTCGGCGTGGACGAGGGGGCCTTCTGGTCGCAGATGCAGGCGCAGGTCGACCTGCAGGACGACGTGCTCTCCGGCATTGTGAAGAGCGTGTTCTTCGGGGTGGCCGCCAGCCTGCTCGCGGTGTTCGAGGGTTACAATTGCGTCCCCACCGCCGAGGGCGTCGGGCGGGCGACCACCCGCGCGGTCGTTCATACTTCGTTAACGGTGCTGGTGTTGAACTTCATGCTCACGGCCTGGCTGCTGGGAGGGAACTGAGTCATGCAACAAACGCGCGCCGTGGAACTCGGCACCGGGCTGTTTGTCTTCATGGGCATAGTGGCCCTGTTTTTCCTCACCACCCGGGTGAGCAGTTTCGACGAATATGCCGGGCAGGAGGGCTACGAGCTGCAGGCCCGGTTCGACCAGGTCGGCACGCTCAAGGTCCGGGCGCCGGTGTCGATCGCCGGCGTGCAAATTGGCCGGGTGACGGCGATCGAATTCGACACCGAGCGGCTGGAGGCGGTCGTGACCATGCGCATCGCCTCGCAGTACGACCGGATTCCGGCAGATTCGGATGCGAGCATCCTGACTTCGGGCATCCTGGGCGGCCAGTATGTCGGGCTGCAGCCGGGCGGTGCGGAGGATTACCTGGCCGCGGGCGACGAGATCCTGTACACGCAGTCTGCTGTGGTGCTGGAGCAACTGATTAGCAAGTACCTGTTCAACCAGGCAGGCGCTGGAGAGTAAGAGAATGCAACGAACGACAACTGGCTGGATGATCCTGGCGCTGGGGCTGCTGGTCCTGGCGCTGCCGTTCGCGGCGGCGGCCGAACCGGGTTTCGAGGCGGGGCCGGAAAAAGTCATCCGGGAAGCCTCGGAACTCACCATGCAGGCCATCGAGGGCCGCCGCGGCGAGCTCCGCGAGGATCGCGCGGCGCTGTTCGCCATCGTCGACGAGGTGCTGCTGCCCCGCTGGGACCGCAGCGCCACGGGCCAGGCGGTGATGGGACGTTACTGGCGGGAAGCGACGCCGGAACAGCGCGAAGCCTTCATCGACGGTCTCTACCGCAAGCTGCTGGAGAGCTATGGCGAAGGCATCCTCGAATATGAGTCCGACCAGCTGAACATCACCGGCACGCGCGGCGATCCCGAGAAGGGGCTGGCGGTGGTCGACTCCGAAGTCCGGATGCGGGACGGCACGGTGGTGCCGGTGAGCTACCGGCTGCGGCTCCATGACGGCAGCTGGAAGGTCTTCGACGTCATCGTCGAGGGCATTTCCTACCTCACGACTTACCGCAACCAGTACGCCAGCGAGTTCCGCAACAAGGGCATCCAGCAGGTCATCGACGAGCTCCAGGCCGACGGGGAGCAGGCGGGCTCTTGAGCGGCGTCGAGGCCATCCCGCGCCGGGCCGCGCGGGTGAGGTTCGACGCCACCGGGCCGGGCCGCTTCCGGGTCGAGGGCGAGCTCAGTTTCGCCACCGCCGCCGCGGCCCTGGCCCGGAGCCGGAGCCTGTTCCGCGACCATGCCGTGATCGAGCTGGACCTGTCGGGGGTCACGCGGGGCGACAGCGCCGGGCTGGCGCTGCTGCTGGAGTGGGTCACCTGGGCCCGGGCCAATGCGCGCGAACTCCAGTTCCACCACCTGCCCGAGCAGCTGCTCGCCATCGCCCAGATCAGCGAAGTGGACGATATGCTGCGCCGGGCGGAGCGCTGGGACGGGGCGGAGGTTGCGCCCGACTGAGGCTGCTCAGCGCGGCTCGTCGTCGTCGAATTCGAAGTCGAAGTCGTCCTCCAGCGGGACCTCGCCGCGAATCGAGAATTCCATGCGCTGGCGAAATGCCTCGCGGGTCAGAATGTAGGGATCGGGCGCCTCGTCCACCATGCGGTCGATGCGCAGCAGCTGGTGGCGCAGGTCGACGAACTGGAGGACCGTCAGCTTGTCGCGCACGCTGCGGTTGTTGTCCAGGTAATTCCACACGATGTCGGTCTGGAAACGCGCGTACCACGCAAGTCCGGTGCGGGGCGTGTTCGGTCCCAGGACGGGCAGGACCAGGTAGGGCCCGGGGGGGATCCCCCATTTGCCGAAAGTCTGGTCGAAGCGCGCCGGCTTCTCCGCAATGCCGTTCATGCTGGCGGGGTCGAGCACCCCGGCCAGCCCGAAGGTCGAGTTCATCAGGAAGCGCCCCACCTGCCGGCCGGCTTCCCCCGGCTGGCCCTGCAGGACGTGGTTCAGCGCCCAGATGGGCGTCGAGAGATTGTCGAAAAAGTTCGTGACGCCGGTCTTTACCGGCTGCGGCGTGATCCGGTCGTAGCCGCGGGCCACCGGCCTGAGCACCCACCGGTCGAGCACCTCGTTGAAGGCGAAGACCTGGCGGTTGACCGGTTCGAAGGGGTCGAACTCCGAGCCCGGGTCGTCCGCGGTGCGGGTCGACGCGCAGCCGGAAGCAAGCAGCAGGGCGCAAACCGCCAGCAGGATGCGCAGCGCCGGCCGGGACCCAGGGCGCCGGCCAGCGCGGTGATGTTCTCCGGTCACTCGTTCTTTTCCTCTTCCACTCGCCTGGCTCCGCGGCCGGCCAGGAACGGCTCGAGTTCCGCCACGCGCGCCTCGAAGCGGGCCCGTTGCCATGGCTTCAGGCCGGGTTGCCGCAGGGCGAGGCGGAGCTTGTCGAGCGCCATGGCCAGGTCGCCCGTGAGCAGATGATACTCGGACATGTAAAACAGTGCCTCTGCCGGCAGTCCTGCGGCGTCGGCCGCATTGGCGATCAGGCGGACCTGTGGCGGCGTCGGCCGCACGACGTTGAACAGGTCGAGCAGGACGGCGTGGGCGCGCTCGAAGTTCCGGGTACGCAGCAGCGCTTCGGCATAGCGCACGACCAGGGGGCGGTTGCGGGGGAAGAGGGCCATGGCACGTTCGAATACCGCCAGGCCTTCGGCCTCGCGCCCCGCGAGGACCAGGGCCTCGCCCAGCGCCGAATGGAACACCACGACGTTCTCGTCAGTCTCCAGCAAGGGGGCGAAGGTGGCGACGGCTTCCTCGTACCGGCCGGCCCGCAGCAGCGCCAGGCCCAGGCCGTAGCGTTGCGCGGGATCTGCTGAGCCGCGCTCCAGCCGGGTTTCGAACAGCGCCACCGCCTGGTCTGCCGAGCGCGCGTTGATGACCTCCACGCGGGCTTTCATGAGACCGTAGCTGCGGCTCTCGTGAACGGCCCGGGCCTCGGTTCGCTCGGCCCGGTCACGCGTCTCGGCAACGCGGTTGCTGGAGAGCGGGTGGGTTTGCAGGAACTCTGGCAGGCGGCTGCCGGGCATGCCCGCCTGGCGCATCAGCACCTCGAAAAAGGACGGCATGCCCATGGGATCGAAGCCTGCCCGCGCCAGGTACTCGAGCCCGACCCGGTCCGCCTCGTACTCGTTGGCGCGGGTGTAGTTGATCTGTTCCTGGATGGCGAGGCCCTGGGCGCTCATGATGGCGGCGGGGATTACGTCACCGCCGGCGCCCAGCATGATCGCTGCAAGGATCGCGGCGGTGGCGAGAATGCTGGACTTGCCGGTCCCGGCGATGCGCCGCGCGATGTGCTGCTGGGTGACGTGGGCGATTTCGTGCGCCAGCACGCCCGCCAGCTCGCTCTCGCTGCGCGTGGCCTTGATCAGTCCCGAGTTGATGCCGATGTAGCCCCCGGGCAGGGCGAAGGCGTTGATCTCGTCCTCGTTCACCACGAAGAAGTGAAAGCTGTGCTCGCCGTCATGTGCATGGGGCGCGATGCGCTGGCCGAGGTCGGTGACGTACTCCGCGACCTCGGGATCCTCGAGCACATTGCCCTGCTCACGCATCTGCCTGAGGATCGTGCGCCCGATGCTCTCGGCCTGGCTGCGCGTGAATACCGTGTCGGCGGGACTGCCGATATCCGGCAGGTCCCAGCGCGGGTCGGCCCCTGCCGCAGTGGTCGCCAGGCAGGCGGTCAGCAGAATGAGCCAGCGTTGCAACATCTCGGGTCCTGCGGGCGCGGGCGCCCATCGAAGCTTAAGACAGGCGCGCGCCGGGCGCGGTTCCCGGCCCTAGAGCGATTCTGAGGCAAAGTCCGCGAGCCGCGAGCGCTCGCCCCGCAGCAGGGTGACATGACCGGCATGCGGCCAGCCCCTAAAACGGTTGACCACGTAGGTCAGCCCCGAGGTGGTCTCCGTCAGGTACGGGGTATCGATCTGCGAGACGTTGCCGAGGCAGACCATCTTGGTGCCCGGCCCGGCGCGCGTGATCAGTGCTTTCATCTGCTTCGGGGTCAGGTTCTGGGCCTCGTCGATGATGATGAAACGGTTGAGAAAAGTACGTCCGCGCATGAAATTCAGCGAGCGGATCTTGATCCGGCTCCGGAGCAGGTCCTGGGTGGCCGCGCGACCCCATTCGCCGCCGTCCTGGCTCTGGGTCAGGACCTCGAGGTTGTCCATCAGGGCGCCCATCCAGGGCTCCATTTTCTCTTCTTCGGTGCCGGGCAGGAAACCGATGTCCTCCCCGAGCGGCACCGTGACCCGGGTCATGATGATTTCCCGGAAGCGGCCCTTGTCCATGGTCTGGGCCAGGGCTGCCGCGAGCGTAAGCAGGGTCTTGCCGGTGCCGGCCGGGCCGAGGATGGTGACGAAGTCCACGTTGTCGGACATCAGCAGGTTGAGGGCGAAGTTCTGCTCGCGATTGCGGGCCGTGACGCCCCAGACGTTGTTGCGCCCGCGGTAGTTCTGGGCGAGTTCGATGACGGCAGTGTTGCCGTCCACCTCCCGCACCACCGCCTCGAACTGGCTGTCGTCATCGAGGTAGATGAACTCGTTCACCTGCCAGGAGGGTACGCGCGCGCCGGCGACGCGATAGAAGGTCCGGCCTTCTTCCTTCCAGGAATCCATCGACTTGCTGTGCGCGTCCCAGAAGTCGGGCGCCAGCGCGTCGGTGCCGGAGTACAGCAGGTCCGCGTCTTCCAGCGTGCGGTCGTTGAAGTAGTCTTCCGCGTGGACACCGAGAATGGTGGCCTTGATGCGCAGATTGATGTCCTTCGAGACCAGCGTCACGCGCGCGTCGGGATGCGCCTCCTGCAGCATCAGGCAGTTCTCGAGAATCGAGTTGTCCGCCCGGCTGCCGGGCAGCGTGTCGGGCAACAGCGACTGGTTCGGCCGGGTCTGGAAGAACAGCCGTCCCGGGCGCCGGTTGCCGGCCCCGTTGAGCTTGTGCTCGCCGGGAATCTCGATGCCGTGATCGATGTGCTGCTTGTCGGCGCCGTGGATCAGCTGATCGATGAAGCGGCTGACCTGGCGCGCATTGCGTGCCGGCTCGGACATGCCCTTCTTGTTCGCGTCCAGCTCCTCGAGCACCACCATCGGCAGGTGGATGTCGTGCTCGTCGAAGCGGAACAGCGCTGCGGGGTCATGCAGCAGTACGTTGGTGTCCAGCACGAAGACGCGCCGGGTCTCGTCCGGTCTGCTCACCTGGGCTCCTGGCTCGGGCAAAAGGCTGGGTGGGAGAAGGACAGCGTGGCTCAGGCCGACTTGACGGCTTCCAGCACGGCCTCGACGTGCCCGGGCACTTTGACCTTGCGCCACTCGCTACGCAGCACGCCCTGCTCGTCGATGAGGAAGGTGCTGCGTTCCACGCCCATGTACTTGCGCCCGTACATGTTCTTTTCCTTCATCACGCCGAAGATGTTGCAGAGGGTCTCGTCCTCATCCGAGATCAGCTCGAAGGGGAACTCGTACTTGGCCTTGAACTTCTCGTGCGAGGCCACGCTGTCGCGGGACACTCCGACGATCTCGGCGCCGGCCTTCTGGAAGCTCTTGTAGTGGTCGCGAAAGCCCTGGCCTTCGGTCGTGCATCCCGGGGTGTCGTCCTTGGGATAGAAGTACAGCACCAGCTTGCGGCCCTTGAAGTCGGCGAGACCGAGTTTGCGGTCGCCGGTGGCGGGCAGCTTGAAGGCGGGTACTTTCTTGCCGATCTCGGCCTTGGCCATGTCGTAGTTCCTCCGGAGGTTCAGCCCTTGACGGGCTCCATGATGGCGTCGAGGTTCAGGTGGTCGCAAAAGTCCATGAACTCGTCACGCAGGGCCGCGATCTGCAGGTTCCCCGGGATGTTCACGGTCATCTGGACCGAGAACATCGGGGCCCCGGTATGCGCGGCGGAGTAGCTGCGGGTCGCCATCTCGGCGATATCGATCCCGCGGCTGGCCAGGAAGCTGGCCAGGTTGAAGACGATCCCCGGCTGGTCGAGGCAGACCACGTCGATGGCGTAGGGCAGCAGGTCGGTGCGTGGCGGCCGCTCCTCCGTCCGGCGCATGGACAGCGCGAGGCCGGAGCTTTCCTCGACTTTCTTCAGCTCGGACTCGAGGCGCGCGAGGGTGTGCCAGCTGCCGCTCACGAGCAACAGCATGGCGAACTCGGAGCCCAGGGCGATCATGCGGCTGTCGAGAATGTTGCCGCCGCAGTCGAGCACGGCGCGTGTGAGGTCGTGCACGACCCCGGAGCGGTCGCCGCCGACCGCGGAGATGACAACCAGTTGCTTCAAGGGCTGGGTTCCGGACACTGTGGGGATCTGGGGAGTGACAGGACGCCAGTGTAACCGCATCGCCCGTGGCTGCGAAGGCCGCCCCGGTCGACGTGGCGCTTGCCGCTGCGCAGGGTGGCCGATACCATCGTCGGCCATGTCAGCAGCGCCCAGAGCCGGGGGATAGTCGATGTTCGGCGGCAGTATCGTGGCCATCGTGACGCCGATGCACGCGGACGGCGTCCTCGACCTGCCGGCGCTCGGCCGGCTGGTGGAGTGGCACGTCGAGGCCGGGACGGCCGCCGTGGTCGTGGCCGGGACCACCGGCGAATCCCCCTGCATCGCGCCGGACGAGCTCGACGCCATGCTCCGCGTGGCGCTGGAGGCCGCCGCGGGCCGGATCGGCGTGATCGCCGGCACGGGCAGCAATGCCACCGCGCACGCCATCGAGCTCACCCGGATCGCCGCGGCGGCGGGCGCCGGCGCGGCGCTGGTCGTCACGCCGTATTACAACAAGCCGACGCAGGAGGGGCTGTACCGCCACTACGAGGCGGTTGCCAGGGAGGGCGGGCTGCCGGTGATCCTGTACAACGTGCCGGGTCGCACCGCGGTCGACCTGTTGCCGGAGACCACCGCCCGCCTGGCCGAGGTCACCGGCGTGGTGGCGATCAAGGAAGCCGTGCCGGGCCCCGAACGGGCGCGCCGGCTCCGGGCGCTGTGCGGGGACCGGCTGGACCTGCTGAGCGGCGACGACGCCACGGCCATGGACTTCCTGCTGGCCGGCGGCGATGGCGTCATCAGCGTGACCGCGAACGTGGCGCCGCGGCTGATGCACGGGATGGCGGAGGCCGCCTGCCACGACGAACCGCGCAAGGCAGCGGCCCTGAACGAGCGCCTGGCCGGGCTGCACCGGGCCCTGTTCGTCGAACCGAACCCGATCCCGGTAAAATGGGCGCTGACCAGGATGGGACTCATCGAGGCCGGGATCAGGTTGCCGCTGACGCCGCTGGATCCGGCCCATTACGACGAGGTGCGGGCTGCGATGCTGCGCGCCGGAGTGGAAATCAAGCCTTGAACCTTACCGCCCGAGGCCTCGGCCTCACGCTCTTTTGCCTGGTGCTGGCCGGCTGTGCCACGCGTTCGGCCTGCGTGCCGGCGCCCTACATGGACGCGCGGTCGCGTGCGCCCCTGGCCATTCCGTCGGGCCTGGACACGCCTGAGCAGCGCGGGGCCCTGCGCGTGCCGGCTGCCGGCAGCATGGGCGGGCGGCTGGCGAATGATCCCGGCAACTGCATCATCGAGCCGCCGTCGTTCCATGCCGCGATGAGCGCGTCGCCCGGGTCCGCATTGCCGCGCCAGAGCGGGGCGGGGGCAGGGGTCGCGCTGACGGGCACCGAGGCCGAGGTCGCCGCCTTCATCGAGCGCTGGGCCGAGCTGTGGAGCCGGCGCGACGCGGACTCCTGGCTTGCGCTCTACATCCAGGACTATGCCGCAGTCGGCTATCCGGATGCGGCCGCATGGCGGGCCGAGCAGCGGCAGCGCTTCGAAATTCCGGCTTCGACCCGGGTCGACCTGGCGACGCTGGAAGTGGAGCAGGGCGCCGACAGCATGGTGCGGGCGCGGTTCGTGCAGCGCTTTGGCGTGGCGCCCGCCGAGCGCGCCGTGCGCAAGGAACTCGTGTTGTTCCCCTCCGATGGCGGCAACTGGCTGATCATCGACGAGCGCGTCCTCGAAGTGCTCTAGGCCTCGAACGGCCTCGACCTTCATTGAATGCGGCAGCGCGGTGGGGTACATTTCCCGCCCCGCTCGGCCATGGGTCGTGCGGGACCGGAGGGAGAGGTGGCCGAGCGGTCGAAGGCGCTTGCTTGGAAAGCAAGTTTAGGGTAACCCCCTAACGCGGGTTCGAATCCCGCCCTCTCCGCCACTTACAGGTACTTCCTCACCTGGATTCGAACCCGCGTTAGTAATAAATCCCGGGTTCGAAGCCGAGGCCGCCAGGCCGAGGCGACGCCCGTCAGGGCGTCCCATCCCGCCCTCTCCGCCATTCAAGTCCCGGGTTCGAAGCC
>NZ_JAALFH010000067.1:59723-623176 GCF_011058255.1 Thioalkalivibrio sp. XN8
GCCGAGGCGACGCCCGTCAGGGCGTCCCATCCCGCCCTCTCCGCCATTCAAGTCCCGGGTTCGAAGCCGAGGCCGCCAGGCCGAGGCGACGCCCGCCAGGGCGTCCCATCCCGCCCTCTCGATCGCCTTTCCGGGCGGCGCCAGCCCGAATGCGCTCCCCCGGTACAACTCCAGTTGCTCTAGAATGCCCGGACGGTCCGGTCCGGCTCGCGTGGATCGGAACTTGTGCTTCAGGTGGAAGTGGGGGATGCCAGAACTCGATTCCCGGCCAACAATCTTGGTCGTCGATGACCCGTCGGCGAGCCCTGAGCTATTGGTCGAGATCCTGGGTCAACATGGCTATCGGGTGGCCCATTGCATGAGCGAGGCGGATGCCCTGGCAGCCGTGGAGCGCAACCCGCCCGACTTCATCATGGTCACTCCCGAGCAGGCTCGCCACATGCTGCGGGACTGGCGGCAGCGGCTCGCGCGCAAGGTCGACCAGCGCACCCGCCAGCTGCTGGAAGCCCAGAATATTGCCGGGCTCGGCGCCTGGCAGATCGATATCGAGCGCGACCGGATCGAGTGGATCGGCGAAACTTACCGGATGTTCGGCTTTGCCAGCGGCGAGCCGCTCAGCTTCCGCGAGTCCCTCAGCCATTTGCGTCCGGAGGACCGCCGGCGCGTGCTCGCGGCGTGGGAGGCGGCGCTCGCCGTGCCCGCCGCCCGCTACGATGTCAGTTACCGGGTCAATGTCGACGGCCGGGAACGCTGGCTCAGGGAACTGGCCCAGATCGAGCGCGCTCCCGACGGTCGGGCGCTGCGGGCGCTCGGGACCGTCCAGGACATCACTGCGAGCAAGTCCTACGAAGCCGCGCTGCAAGACCAGCAGCAGCGCCTCGAGACCGCGCTGGAAGCCGCGAACGCCGGGGCGTGGGAATGGAATATCCGGGAAGGGACGGTGCGCGTCAGCGAGTGGTGGGCCCGGATGCTGGGTTATGCCCCCCGCGAGGTCGCGTGCCTGACCCTGGCGGAGCGGCAGGCGCTGGCGCATGCGGACGAGCGGGAACATGTGGGCGCCATCCTGGAGGACTGCCTGGCCGGGCGACTGCCGGCCTTCGAGGCCGAGTACCGGATCCGTCACCAGGATGGACGCTGGATCTGGGTGCGCAGCCTGGGCCGGGTCATCCGCCGGGATGGCGCGGGCAAGCCACTGGCGATCGCCGGCATCGACGTCGACATTACCCAGCAAAAAACGCAGCAGGAGCAGCTGGCGTACATCGACAGCCACGACGTGCTGACCGGCCTGCCCAACCGGAAGGCCTTCGCGCGGCAGCTGGCCGAGCGCATGGAAAACTGCCGCCAGCGGGGCGAGCGCCTGGCCGTCGCCTATGTCGATGTCGACGGCCTGGCCCGGATCAACGAGGAGCGCGGGCGCGAGTTCGGCGATCGCCTGATCATGGAAATTACCGCGCGGCTGGTACGGACCTGCGGCAGCGACGATGTTGCCCGCACGGGCGGGGACGAGTTTGCCTGTATGTTTCATGGTGATGCCGACGACGACGACTTCAGGGCGGCGCTCGAGCGCCTGATGACCCAGGTCTCGGCGCCCGCGGGTGCAGACGGGTTCATCCCCACGGCCAGCATCGGGGTGGCGACCTACCCGCAACATGCCGCCATCGACGCCGAGCAGCTGCTGCGCCAGGCCGACCAGGCCATGTACCAGTCGAAGCTCTCGGGCAAGAATTGCTACACCTTCTTCGATGCCGAACTGGACGAGAGCACGCGGGAGCACCGGGCCCAGCTGGAAGAGATCCGCCGGGCGATCGCCGACGACCAGCTCCTGCTGTACTACCAGCCGAAAGTGAACATGCGCACCGGCGAAGTGCGCGGTTTCGAGGCCCTGGTGCGGTGGCAGCGGCCCGGCGCAGGCCTGGTGCCGCCGGCCCAGTTTGTGCCCCTGCTGGAAGGCCACCCGCTCGCCATCGAGCTGGGCGACCACGTGATCTCCATGGCGCTGGCGCAGTTGCACGCCTGGAAAGCCGAGGGTTTCGAGACCACGGTCAGCGTGAACGTGACCAGCGACCAGCTGCACGACCCCGAGTTCATTCCGCGCCTGGAGCGCGAGTTCCGGGCTCACCGGGGCGTGCGGCGGGAGCAGCTCAGGATCGAGGTCGTAGAGACCGGGGCGATGCGGGACATGCCGCGGGTCGCCGCGATGGTGGCGCGCCTGGACGAGATGGGCGTCCAGGTCGCGCTGGACGACTTCGGCACCGGCTTCTCCTCACTGACGTTTCTCAAGCAGCTGGCCGCCCGCATTATCAAGATCGACCAGAGTTTCGTGCGCGACCTGCTGGACGACCAGGAGCACGCGGTCATCGTGGACAGTATCTGCCGCCTGGCGGAGAGCTTCAGCCGGCGGGTGATCGCCGAAGGCGTCGAAACCGAGGTGCACGGCCGGCTCCTGTTGGAACTGGGCTGCGACTTCGGGCAGGGCTATGCCGTGGCCCGGCCGATGCCGGCGGGCGCGGTCCGGCAGTGGGCCGAAACCTGGCGGCCCCCTGAGAGCTGGGCGGACAGCGACATGCTGGCTCGCGAGCGCGTGCCCGAGCTGCTGGCCGAGCTGGGGCACCGCGCCTGGCGCAATGCCCTGCGCAAGTTTCTCGTGGGAGAGCGCAAGTCGCCGCCGGAACTCGATTTCTGTTGTTGCAGGCTGGGCCTCTGGCTCGAGGATGCCGGCACGGCGGCCGCGCTCGGCGGCCATCCCGACTTCGCGCCCGCGCTGGAGCTGCACCGCGCCAGCCACACGGCTGCGCGAGAGGCCATCGCCGAGATGGCGGCCGAACCGGGGCGGGACGTGGAGGAGGTCCTGGGTGCTTTCCTCGAGATCAGCAACCAGCTGCTGGACCGCCTCAAGTCCCTGCGCAAGCGCCCCTGAGACCCGCCCAGGCAAGGAAAGACCCGGCTAAGTGACACCGGTCACGGAATCGTCCGCCGCTTCCCACTAGTTTGGCCTGGTCAACAAGTCCAGCCGGAGACACCCATGCCGCAGAGGACCAGGAGAGCCGGGGACGCAAAATCCTCTGATCCTGTCTCGCCCGAGTCGCTCGCGATCGCGCGGCTGGCCGTTCGCGGCAGCGAAGTCGAGGACACACGCAAGACCACCCCCTCGAGGGCTGCCGTCGCCCGCGTGCGGGTCGAGCTCTACCGCCCGGATCTCGACGTCGACGACGACGCCATGCATTACCGTCTCAAGATGGCCCTGCTCAAGGGCCTCCGGCGACGCTTTCGCTACTCCCTCATCGATGTCGACGACAGCGAGACGCGCCTGGCCGGTGAGCAGGGCTTCACGGTAGCGATCGAGCCCGACGACGCGGCGGCCGTCGGGGCCGCCGAGGCCGTGGTGAGCCGGGTGTTGCGGTGGGGCCGCTGGCGCAAGGAGCAGGCGGGCAGGGGTACCGCTTGAACCGACTGTAGGTCGGCCGACAGAATGGCTCCATGCTATCCACCATCGTCCAGCTGAGCGCGCTGCTCTCGGGCGTCGCCCTGCTGCTGCTCGGCAGCGGCCTGCTCGGCACGCTGCTCGGCGTCCGCGGCTCGCTCGAGGGTTTCAGCGACCAGGTGCTGGGCCTGGTGATGTCGGGCTACTTTCTCGGCTTTTTCGTCGGCACTTTCCTCGCCCCGCCCGCGATCCGCCGGATGGGTCATATTCGGTCCTTCTCATTCTTCGGCGCCCTGTTCGCCTGCACCGTCCTGTTGCACGCCATCTGGGTGACGCCATGGGGCTGGGGCCTGCTGCGCATCGGCACGGGCATTGCGGTCGTCGGCCTGTACACCGTGATCGAGAGCTGGCTCAACGCCACGGTGGAAGGCACACAGCGCGGGCGGGTGTTCGCCGTGTACATGGCGATCAACCTGGTGGCGCTGGCGCTCGGCCAGCAGCTGCTCCGGCTCGGCTCGCCCGAGTCCTTCGCCCTGTTCTCGATCGTGGCCATGCTGGTCTGCCTGGCCATGTTGCCCGTCACTGCCACGCGGATGGCCCAGCCCGTCCTGCACGAGGCCGGGCGGCTCGGCCTGGGCCGCATGTTCCGCCTGGCCCCGGCGGCCTCGGTCGGGGCGCTCGTTTCCGGCCTGGCGGCGGGGAGCTTCTGGGGCCTCGGCCCGGTTTATGCCGGCCGGGTGGGTCTCGACATCGAAGGGGTGGCGATGTTCATGACCGTCACGATTCTCGGCGGTGCGCTGCTGCAGTGGCCCATCGGCCGCCTGTCCGACAGTGCCGACCGGCGCCGCACGCTGGCGGCGGCATGCCTGGGTGCAGCGGTAGCGGCAGGGATTGCCGTGGCCCTGCCGGCGGCGGCCACGGCCGGGCTCTACGGTGTCTTCTTCCTCTACGGGGGGCTGGCCTTCGCGGTCTACCCGGTGGTGGTCGCGCACCTGCTGGATCACGTCGATCCCGAGGATGTATTGCCGGCCTGCAGCACCGTGCTGCTGCTGCATGGCCTCGGCGCCGCGATCGGCCCTGCGATGACCGGCGTGGCCATGGCCGAGCTGGGGCCGGCCGCCTTCCCCGGGGTGCTCGCGATCCTGCAGCTGGGTCTCGGTCTCTACGTGCTGGCGCGGATGTTCCTGCGCGAGCGCCCGCCGACGCCGGAGAGTCATTTCCATCCCATGGTACGGACGACGCCGACGGCGATGGAACTGCTGCCCGAGGCCGAGCCGGGACTGGAAGCAGCGAGCGAGGAGGCGGCGGCTGCGGCGGCAGCAGCGGACGAGGCGAGCGCCGGCTACGGCGCGGCGCGCCAGGACAAGTAGAGCCCGAAGTCCGGCGTAGTATCCGTCCGCAGGTTCTGCATCATCGCCAGTTCGAGCCATTGGCGCTCGCCGCAGCGCCAGTCGAAACCGGTGCTCAGCTGCACGCTGCCGTTGCCGAGCACGTCGAGTTCCGAGTCGTAAAAGGCCGAATGCACGTCGAGCTGGGCGCGCACGGCCAGTCGTGAACCCAGCGGCCAACGCAACCCCGCCGAGCCGATGACCACCAGGTCCTCGCGCAGAGCATCCAGCACCTCCGAGTCGCCGAGCCACAGCGTGCCGACCGACCAGGCCAGCGAGGCGCCCCAGCGCTCCAGCGTGCGGTGATCGCTGCCGAGCAGCTGCAGCGCGATGTCGGTGCCGCCGCTGCCGAGCAGGCGGCTGCTTGAGCCCGTCGGCAGCTTGAGCCCTGCCCGCAGTGCCAGGCCGCGCCGCTCCGCCCCGGCCGCGCGCAGCTCCCAGTCCCAGTCGAGGCGCACGTCGCCCAGCCCGCGCTGCCGTTCCTGCAGGCTCAGCAGCTCAATGCCATCCCGGGAGTAGCTGAAGTCCAGGCGGTTGTTCTCGAATGCGTTCCGCCGCCGGTTGGACAGCCCCCACAGGTCGTGCCAGTCGATGATGAAGCTGTCGAGCATCCCGGTGCTGTGCGCCACCAGCGGGATGGTGGCCGACAAGGCCATGGCGGGACGCAGCCCGTAACGCAGCACCAGGTGGCTGCGATAGCTTTCGCCGTCCAGGACGATGCGCTCCCCGGCCGCGCTTTCCTCGGCAATGGCATGGTTGCTCAGGCGCGTGTCCGCCCGCCAGGACCATTGGCCCGGCGCGGGCAAGGATTCGAGCCCGGGATTGGGCAGGCTGTAAACCTGGACCAGCGGGTGCTGGTTGCTGAGGTCGAGCAGCGCCGGCTGCGCCGCGGCGTCGGCTGTGCACAACAGGATCGTCGCCAGCAGGTACAATCGCCGGGTCATACGGGGGGGAGCCTGGATGATGAGGTCGACGTTTTGTAGCGCATCGAGGCGCCGAAAGCCATTTTCGCCTGGTTGCCTGGCGGCGCTGCTGCTCGGGCTCACGCTGCTGTCGCCGTCGCCGTCGCACGCCGCCCAGGAGCCGGCGCTGGCGACGAACGGCGAGGTGCTCAGCGCCGGACCGGATCGCCAGGGGCTGCGCCGCGACTCGGCATTCCTGTTGTCCTACCAGGTGGGAACGGTCGCTTTCCTCTACGTGTTGCCCGAGAGCGTGACGAACTGGACGGACGAGGACAGGTCCGAATACGGGCTCGGCAAATGGTGGGACAACATCCGAAACCCGCAGTGGGACAGCGACGACTTCTACCTGAACTATGTGCTCCATCCGTACTGGGGCGCCGCGTATTACGTGCGGGCCCGGGAACGGGGTTTCGACGAGTATGCTTCCTTCTGGTATTCCTTCGCCATGTCCTCGGCCTTCGAGTTCGGCGTCGAGGCGCTGTTCGAAGAGCCTTCCCTGCAGGACATCGTCGTCACGCCGGTCGGCGGCATCATCCTGGGCGAGTATTTCATGGACCTGCGCGACCGTACCGAAGCACTCTACGATCCCGGCGAGGAAATGGCCTGGCGCCACCGGGCAATGCTGGTGCTCACCGATCCGATCGGCGCCCTCAATCGCCAGGTCCAGTCCTGGGTCGGGATGGAAGAAACGGAAGCCTCGCTCCGGCTGTACACCACCGGGCTCCAGCCAGGCTTCACGCCGCGGTTCGCGGGCGATGCCGGCCTGGATGACCGGGTCTACGGCTTGCGGTTCGACTTCCGCTGGTAGGAGCGCCTCCTAATTTAGCGATCACTCAGCTGCTGCCGCTGGCATCGCGCGCGCATCCGTGAGCATAATCGGGCGATGTTGCAACGCATCCAATTCCCGGAGCCACGATGAGCAAGCCCAGGTACGAAACCCTCCAGGTGCATGCCGGCCAGGCGCCTGCTGCCGGCACCCAGTCCCGCGCGGTGCCGATCCACCAGACCACCTCGTTCACCTTCACGGATGCCGACCACGGCGCGCGCCTGTTCGCGCTGCAGGAGTTCGGCAACATCTACACCCGCATCATGAATCCGACGACCGACGTCTTCGAGCAGCGCGTGGCGGCGCTCGAGGGCGGGGTGGCGGCGCTGGCCACGGCCAGCGGCCAGTCGGCGCAGTTCCTGGCGCTCACGACGCTGGCGGAAGCCGGCGACAATATCGTCTCGGGCAGCAGCCTCTACGGCGGCACCTGGAACCAGTTCAAGGTGCAGTTCCCGCGCATCGGCATCGACGTCCGCTTCGTCGGCACGGACGACTTCGACGCGTGGGAGCGGGCCATCGACGAGCGCACGCGCGCACTCTACGTCGAGAGTATCGGCAACCCCGGCTTCGAGGTGCCGGACTTCCGGCGGCTGGCCGAGATCGCCCGGCGCCATGGCCTGCCGCTGGTAGTGGACAACACCTTCGGCTGCGCCGGCTACCTGGTCCGGCCTATCGACCACGGCGCGGACATCGTGGTGCAGTCGGCGACCAAGTGGATCGGCGGCCACGGCACGTCCATCGGCGGGGTGATCGTGGACGCCGGGCGCTTCGACTGGTTCGGCGAGCGCTTCAAGGCCTTCCACACGCCATCCCCCGGCTACCACGGCCTGAACTTCGCCGAGGTTTTCAGCCCCGACGGGCCCTTCGGCAACATCGCCTTCATCATCCGGGCGCGAGTCGAGGGGCTGAGGGACTGGGGCCCGGCGCTGTCGCCCTTCAACTCCTTCCTGTTCCTGCAGGGACTCGAAACCCTGTCGCTGCGGGTCCAGCGCCATTGCGACAACGCGCTCGAGCTCGCGCACTGGCTCGAGGCGCAGCCGCAGGTGGAGCGGGTGAATTACCTCGGGCTGGAGTCCCATCCCTTCCACCAGCGCGCCCGAGAGTATGTCCAGCACGGATTCGGATCCGTGCTGACCTTCGGCATCAAGGGCGGCCTCGAGGCGGGCAAGCAGTTCATCAACGGGGTGAAGCTGGCCAGCCACCTGGCCAACGTCGGCGACGCCAAGACCCTGGTGATCCACCCGGCGAGCACCACCCACCAGCAGCTCACTGACGCCGAGCAGCGCGCCGCCGGCGTCGCCCCGGACCTCGTCCGGGTGGCGGTCGGCATCGAGCATATCGAGGACATCAAGGCCGACTTCGCCCAGGCCTTCGCCCAGGTCGCCGCCGCGAGCTGATGAGCGCGACGGATCTCGTCACCGCGGCGCCGGTGGGCCGCGATACGCAAGTATGGCGGCCCGGCCGGCCCTTTCGGCTCGAGAGCGGGGCGGAGCTGGCCGAGGTGCAGGTGGCTTACCGCAGCTGGGGCCGGCTCGCGCCCGACCGCAGCAATGCCGTGCTGGTCTGCCACGCGCTGACGGGCTCCGCCGACGCGGATGTGTGGTGGGCCGGGCTGTTCGGTCCCGGCAAGGCGCTCGATCCCGCGCGGGACTTCATCGTCTGCAGCAACGTGCTGGCCGGCTGCTACGGCAGCAGCGGGCCGATCCAGCCGCACCCGGGCGACGGCGAGCCCTGGGGCAGCCGGTTCCCCCTGGTCACCATTCGCGACATGGTGCGCCTGCAGGCGCTTCTCCTGGAGCACCTGGGCGTGGAGCGCCTGGCCCTGGTGCTCGGGCCTTCGCTGGGCGGCATGCAGGTGCTGGAGTGGGCCGCCACTTATCCCGAACGCGTGGCGGCGATTGCGCCCATCGGCGTGTCGGGCCGGCATTCCGCCTGGTGCATTGCCATCGGCGAGGCCCAGCGCCGGGCCATCTACCTCGATCCCGAGTGGCGGGACGGCCGCTATCCTGCCGACCGCCCGCCGCGCCACGGCCTGGCCGTCGCGCGCATGATGGCGATGGTCAGCTACCGCAGCTGGGAGAACTTCGAGCAGCGTTTCGGCCGCAAGCTGCAGGACTGGGACGGCCAGTATGCCGCCGCCTCATACCTGAATTACCAGGGCGAGAAGCTGTACCGGCGCTTCGACGCCAACACCTATGTGCGCCTGACCCAGGCCATGGACAGCCATGACCTGGCGCGCGGGCGGGGCAGCTATGCCGAGGTGCTGGGCGGCATCGGCATCCCGGCGCTGGTGGTGTCGGTCGACTCCGATGTGCTGTACCCGCCCCATGAGCAGCACGAGCTGGCGCAGCTGCTGCCGCAGGCGCACTACGAGGTGCTGCACACCCCGGCCGGACACGACGGCTTCCTGATCGAGACCGACACGCTGAGCGACATGCTCCTGGCCTTCCGGCCGCGCTGATTGGCTCCGCGTTGCGTACGCGGTATCTTTCCGTTCTTGTTGCGTTTCCCTGAGGAGAACCCCATGCGTCTGGTACTCGTCCTCCTGCTGGCGCTAGTCGCCGGCGCTGGCACCCCGGCCCATGCAAGCGAGCTGACGCCGCTCGATGCCGAGACTCTCTGGCAGCTCAAGCGCCTGTCCAGCCCCGCGATCTCGCCCGATGGCGAGCACGTCGTCGTCGCCGTCACCCGCTACGAGATGGAGGATGACAAGGGCATCACCAACCTCTGGCTGGTCGCCACCGACGGCAGCGGCGCCCGCCAGTTGACCACGCACGGCGGCAGCGACTCGAGCCCGGCCTGGAGCCCCGATGGCCGCCACATCGCCTTCATTTCCAAGCGCGGCGACGATGAACAGCCGCAGCTGTACGTGATCCCGACCGGCGGCGGCGAGGCGCGGGCCATCACCTCGGTGCCGACGGGCGTGAGCGCGCCCCGGTGGTTCCCGGACTCGGCCGGGCTGGCATTCGTCAGCCAGGTCTACGAGGACACGGCCGACTGGGCCGAGATGGAGCAGCGGCTCAAGGCGGAGAAAGACAGCAAGGTCTCCGCGCAGGCCTGGGACCGCGCGCCGATTCGCTGGTGGGATCGCTGGCATGGCGAGCGCAAGCCGCACCTGTACCGGATCGCGCTCGACGGGGGCGACCCGGCGCCGATCACGCCTGGCTCCGGCGTGCACCTGCTGATCACCGGCGCCGGCACGGGGACCTGGGACATTTCCCCGGACGGCGAACAGGTCGCGGTGGTGGCCGACTCGGACCTGACGGGCACGGCCTCGAACCCGGACGTGTACGTGCTGCCGGCCGCGGGCGGGGAAGCGGTCAACCTGACCGCCTACAACCCGGCGCCCGACTTTGCCCCCGCCTACAGCCCGGACGGGAAGTGGCTGGCCTTTTCACAGCGCCAGATTCCCGGCTTTTACGCCGACCGCGCGCGGCTGGTGTTGCACAACCGCCGGGATGACAGCCAGCGGGTGCTCACCGAGGACTTCGATCGCACCGTCAGCGGCGTCACCTGGGCGCCGGACAGCCGGAAGGTCTACAGCGCCATCGACGATGCCGCCCACAACCGCGTGTACGTCATCGACGTGCGCAGCGGCGAGCCGACGGCGCTGACCCGGGAGCACAGCTTCGGCAGCCTGGAGCTCTCCGACGACGGGCGCACGCTGGTGGCGCTGCGCCAGAGCTTTGTCGAACCGCCCACGCTGGTGCGCATCGACCCGCGCCGCGGCACGGTGACCAAGCTCTCCGACTTCAATGACGAGGTCCTGGCCGGCGTCGACTTCGGGCGCTACGAGAGCGTTACCTACGCCGGCGCCAACGGCGACCCGGTGCAGATGTGGGTGGTCTATCCGCCGGGCTTCGATCCGGAGCAGAAGTACCCGCTTTACCTGCTGCTGCACGGCGGCCCGCACAACGGCATTACCGACAGCTTCCACTTCCGCTGGAACGCCCAGATCTTTTCGGGCTGGGGCTACGTGACGGGCTGGCACAACTTCCACGGCTCCAGCGGCTTCGGCCAGGACTTCACCGACTCGATCAATCCCTACCAGTCCGAACTGCCGTATATCGACACCATCAAGGCGGCGGAATGGTTTGCCGAGAAGCCCTGGATCGACAGCGAGCGGATGGGGGCGGGCGGCGGCAGCTACGGCGGCTACCTGGCCTCGATCCTGCTGGGACGCGAGCATCCCTTCCAGACCCTGGTGGCGCATGCGGCGGTGTTCAACTGGCTGACGCAGTACGCGGCCGATTACGGCGCCTCGCAGCGGCGCCACGGGGAGTTCTGGGAGAAGCCGGGCCACTACGAGAAGTCGTCGCCGCACATGGGTGCGGCCAACTTCGATACGCCGACCCTGGTGATTCACGGGCAACTCGACTATCGCGTGCCGCTGAACCACGGCATCGAGTTGTTCAACATCCTGCAGAACCGCGGGGTGCGCAGCCGGCTGGTGTATTACCCGGACGAGAACCACTGGATTCTCAAGCCGAACAACTCGCTGCGCTGGTACCAGGAGAAGAAGGACTGGCTGGCGGAGTTCCTGCAGCCCGCCGACTGAACAGGCCTTGTCGACGGGACGTCATCGGCGTGCAATGATCAACGCCGATGGCGTCCCGCCCCCCGATGTCCGCTTTCCGCATGCCGCGCGTCGCGGCCGGCCTCCTCGACGCGTGGCGCGCCGGCTACGGCGCGGGCGAGCTTCGCCGCGATGTCCTGGCCGGGCTGACGGTCGGCATCGTGGCGGTGCCGCTGGCCATGGCGCTGGCCATCGCCACCGGCGTGCCGCCCCAGCATGGGCTCTATACGGCCATCATCGCGGGCATCTGCATCGCCCTGACCGGGGGCTCGAGATTCAATGTGTCGGGGCCCACGGCCGCCTTCGTCGTGGTGCTGCTGCCGGTCGTGCAGCTGTACGGTCTCGGCGGGCTGCTCGTCGCCACCATCATGGCAGGCTGCATCCTCGTGGCCATGGGGCTCGGGCGGATGGGAGCGCTGATCCAGTTCGTCCCGTATCCCGTGGTGCTCGGCTTCACGGCCGGCATCGGCGTGGTGATCGCGACGCTGCAAGTCCCGGATTTCATGGGGCTGCCGATGCCTGCCGGCGGCGCGGGGCGCGACTACCTGGCCAGGCTGGCCGAGATCGCCAGGGCGCTGCCTGGCCTGCAGCTGCCCGAGCTGGCGCTGGGCCTGGCAACGCTGGGCGTGCTGCTCGCCTGGCCGCGCCTGAAGCTGCCCATGCCCGCCCCCCTGGTGGCGTTGATGATTGCCACACTGATAGCTTGGATTTTCAATAACCTGGGCTGGGGTATTGAGACGGTTTCTGATCGTTTCAGCTGGCGTGTCGGTGACCTTGACGGTCGCGGCATTCCGCCGTTCCCGCCGTTGCCGGCCTGGCCGTGGGCATTTCCGGGCGCCGACGGGCGCCCGCTGCAACTCGATTTCGGGCTGGTTCGAGCCTTGCTGGGACCGGCCATCACCATCGCGCTGCTGGCGGCAATCGAGTCGCTATTGTGCGCCGTGATGGCGAACGGGCTGACGCGCACCCGGCATGATCCGAACAGCGAGCTGATCGGGCAGGGCATCGGGAACATCGTGGCGCCGTTTTTCGGCGGCATCACGGCCACCGCCGCCATCGCCCGCACCGCGACCGGCATCCGCAGCGGCGCTTTCTCGCCGATCGCCGCGGTCGTGCACAGCTTGGTCGTCCTGCTGGCGGTCGTTGCGCTGGCCGGGCTTCTCGGCCTGGTCCCGATGGCGGCGCTGGCGGCGCTGTTGTTCGTGGTTGCGTGGAACATGAGCGAGCCCCGCCTGTTCCTGCGCACCCTGCGCTCCGCCCCACGCGGCGACGCGGCGATCCTCCTCGTCTGTTTCCTGCTTACCGTGCTGTTCGACATGGTGCTCGCGGTGGGCGTCGGCGTCGGCCTGGCGGCGATGCTGTTCATCCGCCGCATGGCGGGCCTCACCCACAGCAGCCGCGTCCAGGTTCCGCCCGGCCCGGGCGGCGGTGGCCTGCCGCCAGAGGTGGCGGTCTACGACGTCAACGGGCCGCTATTTTTCGCCGCGGCGGAGAAGGCGGTGACGTCGCTGCAGGTCGTCGACCCGGGCGTGCGCGTGATCGTGCTGGACATGACGGATGTGCCCAGCATGGACGCCACGGCCGTGTTCGCGGTGCATGCCCTGGCGGAGGAGATGCGCCGCCAGGGCGTCGGCATCGTGATGGCCGGGCTGCAACCGCGCATGGTCCTGAAGCTGTTGCGCGCGGGCCTGCGGCGCCGCGCCGGCGAGCTCGCCTTCTGCCGCAGCCTGCCGCAGGGCGTGACGCGCGCGACCCGCTGGGCGGCAGGGACAGGGCCGGGCGAGCCGCCGCCCGGCTAGTTGGCCTGGCGCCGCTCGGAGCGGCTGTTCCCCGCCGGCCGCCCGCGCGAACCCTGGGGCTCCGCACGCGACCGGCTGGGTGCGCGCTGCTCTCGCGTCGGGGCTGACTGGCGGGCTGGCGCCGCCTGGCGCGGAGGCGCAGCCTGGCGGGCGGGTGCGGCCTGGCGCGGAGGCGCAGCCTGGCGGGCCGGTGCGGCCTGGCGCGGAGGTTGGGCCTGCCGTGCCGGCGCTGCCTGGCGCGTGTCGATCCGCGCCGGGGCTGTGAAGCGCTGGCGCGATTCGGTCCGCAGCGAACGCTCGACGCGCTGTGCCTGGTCGGCCGGCTGCCGGGTCTCGACCCGTTCTCGCGGCGCGGCCCGCGCCCCGCGCTCGGCGGGCGCGGATTGGGCAAGGCGCTGGGTGCGGCTTGCGGAGGGCGGCGTCGCGGTCCCCAGCTCGTCGGGCGGCTCGGCGCCGCGGACTCGCTGGGTGCTGCGCACGGTGGCGCTGCCGCGGTCGAACTCGCGGTAGTTCCGCGGCTGGGCGCGGTGCTCGACCCGCTGCTCGCTGCGGCCCGCACCCGGCGACCGGTAGTTGTAGCGCTGGCGCAGCTCGGGGTGGCGGTACTTCACGTGGCGGCGGTGCCAGGGGTCGTGGCGCCAGCGTTCGCCGGGGACGTAGTGATAACGGCCCGGGTAGTAGTAGCGCGGATAGTAGTAGCGCGGGGTGTTCACGACCACGACGCTGCGGTGCGGCCAGTAGAAATCGGTGAGGAAGAAGCCGACCGGCACGTAGACGCCCGTGCTCCAGTAGATGCCCGAGGCGGCGTAGCTGTAGTACGCCGGCCGCGGCCAGTAAATGGGCGGGTAGGCCGGGCGCCACCAGGGTCCGTAGACGACGCGGGTGTCGTAATAAGGCACGTAGACCACGCGCTCCCGGGCCGGCTCGATGATGATGGTGCGCTCCTCCCGCACCACGCGCACCTGTTCCGTGTCCGCCAGGGTGCCGGCTTCCTCGGCCTTGGCCCGCAGGAACTGGATCGAGGCCATCACGTCGCTTTCCTGCAGCAGCATCGCCTCGCCGAGGCGTTGCGTCCACTCGAGGTCCGCGTCCATGCGCGCCAGCAGGTCGGGGAACGCCACCAGGGACTTCACGCTCGGGTCCCAGTCACGGTCGGCGACGGCGGCGACTGCGGCCTCGCCCTCGAGTGTGGGATTCGCGCGCGACCAGCGCGCGGCCGCCACCACCTCCAGCGGGTAGGTCGCGGCGACCAATACCTGGGACAACAGGGCGTCCGGATACAGGGCGATGGGCGCCAGCAGCTGGTCGAGCTCGGCTTCAGTGAACGGCTGCTGGACGGCCGCCGCACCGTCGTCGATCGGCTCGACGATATATTCCTGGGCGCCGGCGGGCGACAGCAGGACGGCCGCGCCGCACAGGGCGGCGAGGGCGAGCATCCGGCGGGCTGTCGTAATCATGGCGGACTCCTGGTTCATCCCATGGCTGCAAACTACCACGCCGAACCTGAACGTGCGGCAACGAGAGCGCCTTTCCGGTTACCATAGGCGCCCCCCGGTACCACGCCGGGAACTCGTCAATGGTGGCCCGCGCCGGTCCCCTCGCGACGGCCAGCCGTGAACCCCGCCAGGCCCGGAAGGGAGCAACGGTAGCGGCGACGCCGGGCGCCGGGGTGTGGCTGGTGCGGGCCGCCACCCTCTCCGGCGGAATCCCGCCGGCGGGATGATAAACTCTCGCCCTTCCTGTATCGGAACGGTGCACCGCCCAGTCCATGAGTTACCAAGCGCTTGCCCGCAAGTGGCGTCCCCGCGTATTCGCCGACCTGGTGGGCCAGGAGCATGTACTGCGCGCGCTGGTGCACGCGCTGGACCACGACCGGCTGCACCACGCCTACCTGTTCACCGGCACCCGGGGCGTGGGCAAGACCACCATCGCGCGGATCCTGGCCAAGGCCCTGAACTGCGAGCAGGGCGTGTCGTCCACTCCCTGCGGGCAGTGTTCCGCGTGCCGCGACATCGACGACGGCCGGTTCGTCGACCTGATCGAGGTCGACGCCGCCTCGCGCACCAAGGTCGAGGATACGCGCGACCTGCTGGACAACGTGCAGTACAGCCCGGCCCGCGGCCGCTACAAGGTGTACCTCATCGACGAGGTCCACATGCTGTCCAAGCACTCCTTCAACGCGCTCTTGAAGACCCTGGAGGAACCCCCGCCGCACGTGAAGTTCCTGCTGGCCACGACGGACCCCCAGAACCTGCCGATGACGGTGCTCTCGCGCTGCCTCCAGTTCAACCTCAAGCGCCTGCCGGTCGCCATGATCCGGGAGCGGCTCAAGCTGGTCGCGGAGAACGAGGGGCTGGAGTTCGAACCGCCGGCGCTGGACCTGCTGGCGCGCGCGGCCGACGGCAGCCTGCGGGACGCGCTCAGCCTGCTCGACCAGGCCGCTTCCCACGGCGGCGGCCGGCTGGCGGAGGCAGACGTGGCCGCGATGCTGGGCACGGTCGATCGCGAATGCGCGGTGCGCGTGCTGGAGGCCGTGGTCGCGGGGGACGCGCCGGGGCTGCTGGCCGAGGTGGCCGGGCTCGACGAACGGGTCCCGGACTACTTCGAGCTGCTGGGGACGCTGGCCGCCTTGCTGCAGCGGGCGGCGGTGCTGCAGGCGGTTCCCGATCTCGAGGACGACGAGGACGGGCTGACGCCGCGGGCCCGGCCCATCGCCAACCAGGCGGCGCCCGAGGACCTGCAGCTGTGGTACCAGATCGCCGTATCCGGCCGCCGCGACCTGCCGCTCGCACCGTCGCCGCGGGCCGGCTGCGAAATGGTACTGCTGCGCATGCTGGCCTTCCGCTATGCCGAAGCGGGTACCGCCCCGCCTGCCCGGGCGGCGCCGGCTGCGCCGGAGCAGGCCGCCCCGCCGCAGCCCGACGGCCCCGCCCGAAAGGCGAGCGCGGACGAATCGTGGGAGGAGACGATCGAGCGCATGGGCCTGGCGGGCGCGACCCGCCAGCTCGCGCGGCACTGCAGCCTGGTGGCGCGCGACGGCGCGCTGGTCCGGCTGGAGATCGACCGCGTCCATGAGATCCTCGCGACGCCCGCGCAGCAGGAACGGCTGCGGGAAGCCATGGCCGGCTATTTCGGCACCGAGCTGCGGCTCCAGCTGGAGTTTTCCCGCCCCGGCGAGGAAACGCCGGCCGACCGTGAGCGGCGCCTGGCGGCCGAGCGCCAGCGCCAGGCTGAGCAGGCGATCGCTACCGATCCGCTGCTGAAGGAACTGGAGCAGGTGTTCGATGCCACGGTGGACGGCGGCAGTATCCGGCCGGCGGATTAAAGCAACGAGACCAGAGGAGCCAGATTGATGAAAGGCCAGATGGGACAGCTGATGCGCCAGGCCCAGCAGATGCAGGACAACCTCAAGAAGGCCCAGGCGGAGCTGGAGGCGCTGGAAGTCACGGGTGAAGCCGGCGGCGGCATGGTGAAGGTCACCATGAGCTGCAAGCACGAGGTGCGCGGGATCAAGATCGATCCGGAACTGCTCAGCGATGACCGGGAGATGCTGGAGGACCTCGTGGCGGCGGCGGTCAACGACGCGCTGCGCAAGGTCGAGCGGACGGTGCAGGAGAAATATTCCGGGATGACGGCCGGGCTGGGGCTCCCGCCGGGCATGAAACTCCCGTTCTGACGCCGCGATGCGGTATCCCCCCCGCCTGGCGGACCTGATCGAGACCCTGCGGCGGCTGCCCGGCGTAGGTCCGCGTTCGGCCCAGCGCATGGCTTTCCACCTGCTGGAGAAGGATCGCGCCGGCGCCACCGCGCTGGCCGGCGCCCTGACAGCCGCGGTGGAGCATATCGGGCGCTGCCGGCGCTGCCGCATGTTCACCGAGACGGAGCTGTGTGAAACCTGTCGGTCTCCGTCGCGCGACGGCGCGCTGCTGTGCGTGGTGGAGACGCCGGCAGACGTGGTAGCGGTGGAGACCGGTTCGGGCTTCGGCGGCCGCTACTTCGTGCTGATGGGACACCTTTCGCCGCTCGACGGCATCGGGCCGGCGGAACTCGGCCTGGACGCCCTGGCAGCGATCCTGGATGAGGGCGGAGTGCAAGAAGTGATCCTGGCGACCAATCCGACGGTGGAGGGCGAGGCGACGGCGCACTACATCGCCGAGCTGTGCGCGCGCCGCGGGATCGGGGCCAGCCGCATCGCTCACGGCGTGCCGATGGGCGGCGAGCTGGAGTACGTGGACAGCGGCACCCTGGCGCATGCCTTCGCGGGGCGCCAGAAGCTCTAGCCGCGCTGCTGCAGGTCCTCGGTCAGCCGCAGCAGCCGCCGGTAGCTCTCGTAGCGCCGCGGCGAAATCCGGCCTGTCTCGACCCCGGCCTTCACGGCGCAGCCAGGCTCCTTCATGTGGCGGCAATTGGCAAAGCGGCACTCCTGGGCTGCCGCCACGATCTCGCGGAAGCCGGCCGCTGCAAGGCGCGGATCGTCCAGGGCCGGCGCGAAATCGCGCACCCCGGGGGAATCGAGCAGTTCGCCGCCGCAGGACAGCCGATGCAGGGTGGTCGCAGTCGTGCGGTGCCGGCCTTCGCCCGTGGCGGCGGAGATGCCGGCCGTCGCCGCCTCGATGCCCGGCACCAGGGCGTTGAGCAGCGACGACTTGCCGACACCCGACTGCCCGGCCAGCAGGCTGCGTTGTTCGCGCAGCAGCAGCGCGAGCGCGTCCAGTCCCGTTCCGGTCGCAGCGCTGACACGCAGCACCGGATAGCCCAGCGACTCGTATTCTTCCAGCAGGCCGGCCGGCAGTGCCGCCGCCAGGTCAGTCTTGTTGGCTACGATGGCCGCGTCCGCGCCCATCACTTCGGCAGCGGCCAGGTAGCGGTCGATGATGAACGGGTCAGGGGCGGGGCTGGGCGCGCAGACCACGACCAGCTGCGTGATGTTGGCGGCGAGCACCTCGCCCCGGCCGCGTGAATCCGGCCGGCGCAGCTCCGAGCTGCGTGGCAGTTGCTCCACCACCGCCCGGTCTGCGGTGTCGCCGGCCAGCCAGCGCACGCGGTCGCCGCAGACCACCCTGAGGCCGCGCCGTGCGATGAAAGCGGGGTACCGGCGACCCTCGTCGTCCTCCACCAGCAGGCGCTGCCCGTAGGCGGCCACGACCTGGCCCTCGATGCTGTCCGCTGCCGGGCCGGCGGCGGCGCCTCTGCTAGAATTCCCCGACTGCAAAGAAGCTCCCTGGCGGAACCATGAAAGACGCCGAAAACCTGGTCTGGATCGACCTGGAGATGACCGGACTGGACCCGGGCCGGGACCACGTGATCGAGATTGCCACCGTGGTTACGGACAAGCAACTCAACGTGCTGGCCGAGGGGCCCGTGATCGCCGTGCACCAGGACGACGCCATCCTGGCGGGCATGGACGAGTGGAATACGCGCCAGCACGGGTCCTCCGGCCTGGTGGAGCGCGTGCGCCGCAGCGGCGCCAGCGAGCGTGACGCCGAGCTCGCGACCCTGGCGTTCCTCGCTCGCTACGCCGAGCCCGGCGCCTCGCCGATGTGCGGCAACAGCATCTGCCAGGACCGGCGCTTCCTGGCCCGCTGGATGCCGGAGCTGGAGCGCTTTTTCCATTACCGCAACCTCGATGTCAGCACCCTGAAAGAACTGGCCCGGCGCTGGGCGCCGGCCGTGGCCGACGGCTTCCGCAAGCAGTCCAGCCACCTCGCGCTGCAGGACATCCGTGACTCCATCGAGGAGTTGCGTTACTACCGTGAACAGCTGTTCCGGCTGCCATGAGGGAGCTGCCGTGCTCGCCGGCCTGCGAGCGCAATCGTGAGCCGATTCTCGATGCCCTGCGGCCCCTGCTGGCGGGGCGGGAGCGCGTGGTGGAGATCGGCAGCGGCACCGGCCAGCATGCCGCCTGGTTCGCGCCCCGCCTGCCGCACCTCAGCTGGGTCGCCACCGATGTGCCGGCGAACCACGGCGCCATCGCGGCCTGGCTGGCGGCCAGCGGCGCCGGCAACGTGGAAGGCCCGGTGGAACTCGACGTGACGGGTGCCTGGCCGGACCTGGGCCCGGTGGACGCCGCCTTCAGCGCGAACACGGCCCACATCATGCCGGAAGCCGCGGTGGCGGCGATGTTCGCGGGGCTCGGCGAGCGGCTGCCCGCCGGCGCGCCGTTCTGCCTCTACGGCCCGTTCCTGGAGCAGGGCCGGCATACCAGCGCCAGCAACGCCGCCTTCGACCAGGGCCTGCGCGCGCGCGGCGGCGGCATGGGCGTGCGCGACCTCGGCTGGCTGCTGCAGGTGGCTGCAGTCGCCGGCTTCGAACTCGAGGCCGTGCTGCCGATGCCGGCCAACAACCGGATCCTGGCATGGCGTCGGAGCTGAGCCAGGTCGACGCCGCCGCGGTGCGGGCGGCGGCGGACCGCATCGCCCCGTTCGTCCACCGCACCCCCGTCCACACCTCGCGCCGCTGGGACGACCATCTCGGGGCCCGGCTGTTCTTCAAGTGCGAGAACTTCCAGGTCGGCGGCGCCTTCAAGGCCCGCGGAGCCTTCAACGCCGTCTGGTCGCTCGGCGAGCAAGAGGCGGCCCGCGGCGTGGCCACGCATTCCTCCGGCAACCATGGCGCGGCCCTGGCGCTCGCGGCGGCCCGTCGGGGCATCCCGGCCTGGGTTGTCGTGCCGCGCGACGCCTCCGGCTTCAAGCGGCGCGCCATCGAGCGCTACGGGGCCCGCGTGGTGGCTTGCGAGCCGGGCATCAGCAACCGGGAGGCGCGCCTGGCGGCGCTGGTCGAGGACTGCGGTGCGACGGTCGTGCATCCCTACGACGACGATCGCGTGATCGCGGGGCAGGGGACCACGGCGCTCGAGCTGCTGGCGCAGGCACCGGGGATCGACCTGCTGCTGGCGCCGGTGGGCGGCGGCGGATTGATCGCCGGCTGCGCGGTCATGGCACGCGACCTGCGGCCGGATATCGCCGTGGTGGCGGCGGAACCGGCGGGGGCGGACGACTGCTGGCAGTCGATGCAGCGCGGCGAGCGGGTGCGCCTGGAGCAGGTCGATACCGTGGCCGACGGCCTGCGGGCCTCCATCGGCAGCCGGAACTGGAGCCTGATCTCGCGGCTGGTCGATGAGGTCGTGCGGGTCGAGGAAGAGGAGATCATCGCCGCGACCCGGCTGGCCTGGGAAGTGCTGAAGGTCGTCATCGAGCCCTCCTCGGCGGTGCCGCTGGCGGCACTGCTCAGCGGCCGGCTCCCGGTCCGGGGCCGGCGGGTCGGAGTCGTCCTGTCCGGCGGCAATGTCGAGGTCGAGGGCCTGGCCGGCCGCCTCTCGACGTGCGGGCTGGAGTTTCGGTTATGATTCGGCTCCGCCCCTCGCCGAGCCGCTCCGCGCCATGATTTCGCGACTTTTCGTCTTCCTGCTGCTGGTGTCCGCCGGCCATCTCGCCCTGGCGGAAACCGCCTACGTTTCCGATCGCCTCGAGGTCACGCTGCGTACCGGGACATCCACCCAGCACTCGATCGTGCGCATGCTGCCCAGCGGCGTGCGCCTCGAAGTGCTCGAGACGGACGCCGCCAGCGGCTACAGCCGGGTCCGGACCGCGGACGGCACCGAGGGCTGGGTGCTCTCGCGCTACCTGATGGAGCGGCCGGCCGCGCGGGACCAGCTCGGGACGGCTACCGAGCGGGCCGCCAACATGGAGCTGCGGGCCACCGACCTCGCCGCCCAGGTGGAGGCACTGACCGGGGAGCGGAACGAGCTGCAGGCCCAGCGGGACGGGCTGGAGGCGGAAGTGGCGGAGTTGCGCGCCGAGCTCGACAACGTGCGCCGGGTTTCGGCGTCGGCGCTCGAACTTGACCAGGCCAACCGGGAGTTGCGCACGCGCGTGGCCGCGACGGACCAGGAGAATGCCCGGCTGCGGGGGGAAATCGTGGAGCTCGAGCGCAACACCCAGCGCAACTGGTTCCTGGCCGGTGCCGGCGTGCTGCTGCTCGGCCTGGTGCTGGGCCTGGTGCTGCCGCGGATTCGCTGGCGGCGGCGCTCGGGCTGGGGCGACCTCTAGGCGCGCGGGCCGGGTCGCTCAGCCGACCTTCTCGCCGGCCAGGAACATCCAGGTCTCGACCACGGTGTCGGGATTGAGCGAGATGCTCTCGATGCCCTCGTCCAGCAGCCACTGGGCGAAATCGGCGTGGTCCGAGGGCCCCTGGCCGCAGATGCCGATGTACTTGCCGCGCTCGCGGCAGGCCGAGATCGCCATGTGCAGCAGGGCCTTCACGGCGCCGTCGCGCTCGTCGAACAGATCCGCGATGATGCTGGAGTCCCGGTCGAGCCCGAGCGTCAGCTGGGTCATGTCGTTGGAGCCGATCGACATGCCGTCGAAATACTCCAGGAACTCGCCGGCCAGCAGGGCGTTGGACGGGATTTCGCACATCATGATGAGTTTCAGGCCGTGCTTGCCGCGCTCCAGGCCGTTGGCGGCGAGCAGTTCGACTACCTTGCGCGCCTCGGCCACGGTGCGCACGAAAGGCACCATGACCTGCACGTTCTCGAGCCCCATCTCTTCGCGCACGCGCCGCAGCGCCCGGCATTCCAGCTCAAAGCACGGCCGGAAGCTCTCGGCCACGTAGCGCGAGGCGCCACGGAAGCCCAGCATCGGGTTTTCCTCGTGGGGCTCGTATTCGCGGCCGCCGATGAGATTGGCGTATTCGTTGGACTTGAAGTCGGACAGCCGCACGATGACCGGGTGCGGCGCGAAGGCCGCGCCGATGGTGCTGATGCCCTCGGCCAGCTTCTCGACGAAGAACTCCACCGGGTCGTCGTAGCCCGCCATCTGCTGCGAGATGGTGTGCTTGAGGTCGTCGGAGAGCGAGTCGAACTCGAGCAGGGCGCGCGGATGCACGCCGATCATGCGGTTGATGATGAACTCGAGGCGCGCCAGGCCGACGCCCCGATGCGGGATGCCGGCAAAGGCGAAGGCCCGGTCGGGATTGCCGACGTTCATCATGATCTTGACCGGGATCTCGGGCATCCGGTCCAGCTCGATGGTCTGCTCTTCGTAGTCGAGCCGGCCGTCGAAGATATAACCCGCGTCGCCCTCGGCGCAGGACACGGTGACGGGCTTGCCGTCCGTGATTCTGTCAGTGGCGTCGCCGCAGCCGACCACCGCCGGAATGCCGAGCTCACGGGCGATGATCGCCGCGTGGCAGGTGCGACCGCCGCGGTTGGTGACGATCGCCGCGGCCCGCTTCATCACCGGCTCCCAGTCCGGATCGGTCATGTCGGCCACCAGCACGTCGCCCGGCTGCACGCGATTCATTTCCTTGACGTTGCTGATGATGCGCGCCGTGCCGGCGCCGATGCGCTGGCCGATGCTGCGGCCCGTGGCGATCACCTCGGAGCGGTCTTTCAGCTTGAAGCGCAGGATGGAGCGGCCCTGGCGGCTCTGCACCGTCTCGGGCCGCGCCTGCAGGATGTAGAGCTTGCCGTCGCTGCCGTCCTTGCCCCACTCGATGTCCATCGGCGCGCCGTAGTGCTGCTCGATGGCGACGGCATGGCGGGCGAGCGTCTGGATGTCCTCGTCATCGAGGCAGAAACGCGTGCGCTCGGCGGCCGGGACGTCGACGATGCGCGTGCCGTGGCCGTCATCGCCGTGGACCATCTTGATGGCCTTGCTGCCCAGCGTCTTGCGCAGCACGGCGCGCTTGCCGGCCCCCAGGGCCGGCTTGTAGACGTAGAACTCGTCGGGGTTGACGGCCCCCTGGACGACCATCTCGCCCAGGCCCCAGGAGGCGGTGATGAATACCACGTCGCGGAAGCCGGACTCGGTGTCGAGGGTGAACATCACGCCGCTGGCGCCGGTGTCGCTGCGGACCATGTGCTGGATACCGGCGGACAGGGCCACCTGGGAATGGTCGAAGCCGTGGTGGACCCGGTAGGCGATGGCACGGTCGTTGAACAGCGAGGCGAAAACGTCGTGGATCCTCTCGATCACCTGGCCGATGCCGCGCACGTTGAGGTAGGTCTCCTGCTGGCCCGCGAAGCTGGCCTCGGGGAGGTCTTCGGCGGTGGCGGAGGAGCGCACGGCGACGGCGATGTCACGCCCGCCCGCCATCTCGTCCCAGGCCTTGCGAATCTCCTCGTTCAGCCGCGGCTGGAGCGGCGTCTCCTTGATCCAGCCGCGTATCGCGGCGCCGGTCTCGACCAGCTTGTCGACGTCGTCCACGTCGAGGTCCTGCAGGACCTCGCGGATCCTGTCGGCGAGGCCTTGCTGGGTCATGAAGTCGCGGTAGGCGGCCGCGGTGGTGGCGAAGCCGTCCGGCACCGTCACGCCCAGGCCTTCGAGATTGGCGAGCATCTCGCCGAGGGAAGCGTTCTTGCCGCCGACACGCTCGACGTCGCCCATGCCGAGCTCGTCGAGCTTGAGAATGTACTGTTCCAACTTCGCCCCCTTGAGTTTCCCGTCGCTGGGAAAGGACAATGCGCGTTGCCCCGCCGAAGGGATCAACTGATGAATCATCGCACCGTTTTCTTCGTCTCGGACCAGACCGGCGTCACATCCGAGACTCTTGGCCACAGCCTGCTGACGCAGTTCGACGGGCTCAAATTTCGCGGCGTGACTGTGCCATTTATCAATACCCCTGACAAGGCGAAGGAATGCGTACGGCGCATCAATCTCACCGCCGAAGTGGAGGGCAGCAAGCCGATCGTCTTCGCCACCATGGTGCAGGATGATCTTCGAGAAATAATAGAAGAAAGTCAGGGGCTTGTGCTTGACTTCTTTGGTGCTTTCATAGGTCCGATGGAGCGGGAGCTGGGCCGCGTTTCGAGTCATGCCACCGGCAAGGCGCACGGTGTTGCGGACCAGCGTTCCTACACCCGCCGGATCGACGCCATGAACTATGCGCTGGAGCATGACGACGGCTCGACGACTCGCGACTACTCCAAGGCCGACATCATCCTGGTCGGCGTGTCCCGCTCGGGCAAGACGCCGACCTGCCTGTACATGGCGCTGCGTTACGGGGTCTATGCGGCGAACTATCCGCTGACCGAGGAGGAGTTCGAGCAGGGCAAGCTGCCGCCGGCACTGGCGCGGTACCAGGACCGCCTGTTCGGGCTCACCATCACCTCCCGGCGGTTGCAGCAGATCCGGCAGGAGCGGCGGCCGGAGAGCCGCTATGCCTCGGCGCGCCAGGTGAGTTTCGAGCTGCGCTCGGCGGAGGCCCTGTTCGCCCGCTACGGCATCCCGTACTTCGACACCACGGAAAGCTCGGTGGAGGAGATCGCCAGCACCGTGCTGGACCGCACCGGTCTCCTGAACCGGCTGCAGGAAGGCGGCGGCTAGATGACGCCGGCCGGCTCGTGCACGCCCGCCAGCTCCCCGATCCTGGCGAGCTCGGCCGCGGCGTGGCCGAGACTGGCCGTCAGGGCCGGGCCGTCGCCGGCGTGGGAGGCGTCCGGCGCGAGGTAGCGCTCGAGGTAGATTCGCAGCGTGGCGCCCTCCGTCCCGGTGCCCGAGAGCCGGTAGACGAGCCGCGCCCCGTCCTCGAGAAAAACCCTGATCCCCTGGCCCGCAGAGGCGCTGCCGTCCACCGGGTCCAGGTAGGTGAAGCTGTCGGCTGTCGTCACGCGCGTGCCGGCGATTTCCTGTCCGGCCAGGGTGGCCAGGCGCTCTTCGAGCCCGGCCATCACCCGCGCGGCCGCCTCGCCGTCCGGGATGAACCAGTCGTGGCGGCAGAAGGCGTGGCGGCCGAAGCGCCGCCAGTGATCCTCGACCAGCCGGGTGACCGGGCGTCCCGTCGCGGCCACGAGGTTCAGCCAGAACAGCACTGCCCAGAGCCCGTCCTTCTCGCGGGCATGGCTCGAGCTCGTGCCGAAGCTTTCCTCGCCGCAGAGGTCGATCAGGCCGGCGTCCAGCAGGTTGCAAAAGTAGCGCCAGCCGGTGGGCGTCTCGTAGCAGGGAATGCCCAGGTCCGCTGCCACCCGGTCGACCGCCCGCGTGGTCGGCATGGAGCGCGCGACGCCGGCCAGCCCGGCGGCATAGCCGGGCACCTTCCCGGCGTGCTCGGCCAGCACCGCGAGACTGTCGCCGGGACTGACGACCATGCCGCGGCCCACGATCATGTTGCGGTCGCCGTCGCCGTCGGAGGCCGCCGCCAGGTCCCCCGCGTCGGGGCCGTTCATCCAGTCGACCAGGTGTGCGGCATCCACCGGGTTGGGGTCCGGGTGCAGGCCGCCGAAATCAGGCAGCGGCACCGCGTTGACGACGCTGCCGGGGGGGGCACCCAGGCGCCGCTCGAGGATCTCCACCGCATAGGGGCCGGTGACCGCATTGAGGGCGTCGAAGCGCAGCCGGAAGCCGGGGCTGGCAAGCAGGCTGCGGATGCGGTCGAAGTCGAACAGGCGCTCCATCAGGGCCGCGTAATCCGCGACCGGGTCCACGATCTCCACCTCCATCGGCCCGGCCTGCTGGACGCCGGGCCGGTCGAGGTCGAGCCGGCCGACCTCCGCCACGCGGTATTCGCGCAGTTCGAGCGTGCGTCGCCAGACGGCGTCCGTCAGCGACTCGGGCGCCTGGCCGCCGTTCGCGGTGTCGAACTTGACGCCGAAGTCGCCGTCCGGGCCGCCCGGGTTGTGGCTGGCCGTCAGCAGGAAACCACCGGCGGCCCCCCGCGTGCGGATCAGGTGCGAGGCAGCCGGCGTCGACAGCATCCCGCCGCGGCCGACGATCATGCGACGCACGCCGTTGCCGGCGGCGACCCGGAACAGCACGGCCAGCGCCTCGGCATTCCAGAACCGCCCGTCGCCGCCGGCCACCAGGACCTGGCCGCGAAAATCGCCGGCCGCGTCGAAGACGGCCTGCAGGAAGTTCTCGAGGTAGTGCGGCTGCCGGAAGCGGCGCACCTTCCGGCGTAACCCGGCGGTGCCGGGACGCTGGTCGTCGAAGGGCTCGGTAGGGATGCGGCGCACGTCCATTTTTCCTGTCCCCGGGGGCTGCAAGGGGCACGAATTCCCTGTGCTATATTGCCGCGCATGATAGCAGACGGCACCATCGCGCTGCCCCGTCTCACGGAGCCCGGAAGCTTCACGGCGCTCATGCATCTGTACGAGAGCAATTACCTCCGGCTGCAATGGCTGCTGCTCGACCGGCTCGAGGCGCTGCCGCCGCGCCAGTGCTCCCGGGCGGCGCGCGACCTGCCGCTGTACCTGGAGGTCCTCGAGCGAAGCCCGTACACGACCACGCTGCGGCTCACCTACTACTTCGCGGAGGACGGCACCCAGGTCGCGGATCCGGACCTCACGATCCGCGTCTATCACGACGCCGGCGTGGCTGAGGCGATGGCCTGCCGGTGGCAGCACCTGCACCATGCCCTGCGGCAGTTCGACACCGCGCCGGGCGACGAGCTGAACCGGCGCTGGGCGCGCAACAACATGCTGAACAAGTGGCTCGAGTATTGCTACGATCACGGCCATCGTTTCAGGGCGGCGCAGGGCCTTGCCGCCGCCTGCTGACATGGCGGCGACCGTCCCGGGGAGGAGCGGGTGAGCGAGGACGGCGAAAGTCTGGCCAAGCGTGCGCTGAAACGCGCGGCTGGCGAGGAGGAGAGCGACGACGAGCGCCTGCTCAACCTGTTCCGCAACCGGGCGGAGCTGAAGAAGGCTTTCGGTGACCTGCAGAAGGCGCTGCGGCTGGCCGAGGAACGGCTGGCCAGCCAGGAAGCGGCCACGCGCCGGGCGGAGGAGCGCTTCCAGGCGATCGAGCAGCTGCTCTCGCGGCCCGACACCGGCTATACGGCCCTGGTCTATTTCCAGCTGCGCGCCCTCTGGCGCGCCTGTCACGAGCGTCTCCAGACGATCTCCGCCGAGCTGCGCGGGCGCCATGAGGAGCGGCAGCGGCGCGAAGAGCTGATGCGCTTCAACCAGCAGAAGCAGCGGCAGCTGGCGAGCCTGGACCAGCAGCTGGCGCAGGCCCAGGACGAGCTCGAGGACCGCCGGCAGCGCCGCAATGCCGCCCGCAAGGAGCTGGCAGAAGCGAGCCAGTTCTGGGCCTATTTCCGGCGGCGGCAGCTGCAGCAGGTCCTGGCGCAACGCGAGGGAGAGCTCGAGGCGGCGCGGCTTCGCCTGGCCGAGCTGCAAGACCGCCGGGCCGCGGTCAACGCCGAGCCGTGGCCTGAATTCCAGGGCCTGAACGTCGCCGGGAAGCGGGAGATCAACCTGCACCTGGTAGCGGCCGCACAGGAACTTTACCTGTATTTCTCCGCCGACGACCTGGCCCGCAAGGCCCGCGACGCCAACGTCAACACCGTGCAGGAAATGCGCTACGGCTCGGAGCAGGACTGCAAGACGCTGATCGCGAAGGTGCGCCACGCCCTGGCCGGCCTCGGCCCGGCGCTGCCCTCGCCGGAAGCGCTGGCGGCGCGCGTGCCGCTGGTTGCGGCGGATGCCGAGTATCGCAGCGAACGGGAGACGGTGCCGATGGCCGCCTCGGTGGCGCGCATCCAGTTACCCGCGCTCAACCCCGGCAGCGGGCAGCGCCGGCGCATGCCGCTAGAGGTGAACGTGCTGGCCGAGGAGTACTGGGGAATCTACGACGCGCTCATTCCCTGAGGGCGGGACTTGCGCGGGGTCCCCGCGGCCCGCCCCAGCTGGCGCAGCCAACGCCCGGCGTCGTCGATCAGGGCATACGTCCAGGGGACCAGGAGCAGCGAAGTCAGGGTCGAGAAGCCCAGCCCGCCGATGATCGCCCGCGCCATCGGGAAGTAGGAGGGCGCGCCGATCTCGTCGCCGCCGACCTTGGTGGCGCTCAGCGCCAGCGGCAGCAGGCCGAGAATCGTGGTGGCGACCGTCATCAGAATCGGCCGCAGGCGGTCACGGCCGGCCTGGACCAGCGCCGCGTCGCGCGCCAGGCCGTCGCGCCGCAGGTTGTTGACATGGTCCACCAGCACGATGCCGTTGTTCACGACCACGCCGACCAGGATCATGATGCCGATCGTCGCCATGAAGGTGAAGGTCGTCCCCGTCAGCAGGAAGAACCAGAACACCCCGATCACCGAGAAGCCGATCGAGGTGATGATCGCCAGGGGATAGGCGGTGGACTCGAACAGCGCGGCCATCACCAGGAAGATCAGGGCGATCGCGAGCAGGATGTTCTGCATCATGATCTGCTGGGTCTGGTCGGCCTGCTGGAAACCGCGGCCGAACTTCCAGCTGTAGCCCGGGGGCAGCTGGTAGGCATCCATCAGGGACTCGATCTGCGGTCGCAGTTCGTCCAGTGACGTGTCCTCGAGATTCGCGGTGATCACGACGGCCGTGACCCGATCGATGCGGCGGATCTGCTCGTAGCCGCGCGCGATATCGAAGTCCGCCACCGTGCCCAGGGCCACCCGCCGCCCGTCGGGCGTGTACAGCGGCAGGTTGGCGAGCTGTTCGATGCTCTGGCGATCGTCCTCGCGGAAGGCGATGCGCACCTTGATCTCGCCATCCCGCCCGCGGAAGTCGCGCAGCTGCTGGCCGCGCAGGGCCACCGCCACGGACGAGGCTACGGTCTGCGGGCTGAGGCCCAGCTGCACCGCCTTCTCACGGTCGACGCGGATCTGTACCTCCCGGTCGCCGCTGCCGAGGTCGGCCCGTACGTCTACGAGTCCCGCCACGCTCTCGAGCAGGCGGACGACGTCGGGGCTCAGGCGCGCCAGCACTTCGGTGGATTCGCCGGCGAGCTGCAGGCTGAAGCTTTCGTCGCCGCCCTGGGCCTCGAACTCGAAGGAGGGGCGACCGATGATGATTTCCGGCAGCTCGGCCATCACGCGCTCGATCACCTCGCCGGTCGCCAGTGTCGCCTCGTCGCCGTCATGCAGCAGCAGCGTGCTCTGGGCCCGGCCCTCGTCGTAGTAGCTGTAGACGGAGCGGATGTCGAAGGCTTCCTGGTTGGCGTAGAGATACTCCTCGATGGTGTCGACCGCGACCTTGACCTGCTCCAGCGGGTACTTGTCCTTGACGTGGTACTGCAGCAGCAGGGTGCGTCCGGCTTCCTGGGGGAACGTGTCGAACTTCACTTTCTGCAGCGGGATGTACACGCTGGCCACCACCAGCACCACGATCAGCGCCGTCCACCAGCGGTGCCGCAGGGTCCACTGCAGGGCGCGGGCGTAGCGCGCGGTCAGGCGCGCCATCCAAGAACTGGTGGCGGGGGCGGGCGGCGGCGGGATGCGCGCCGCGAGCATCGGCACCACTGTCTGGGCCATCAGCAGCGAGGCCACCATCGCCACCACGATACTCACCGCGACATGGGTGAGGAACACCGTGATGTTGGTCTTGACGCCGAACAGGATCGGCACGAAGACGATAATCGAGGTCAGCGTGCCGGCCGTCACCGCCAGCCACACTTCCCTGACGCCCTTGAGCGTCGCCTCCCGGGGCTTGTCGGGTTGCAGCTGGCGCTGGCGGAAAATGCTTTCCGTGACCACTACGGCGTTGTCGACCAGCATGCCGATGGCCAGCATCAGCCCCATCATCGAGAGGATGTTCAGGCTGATGCCCAGGAAGTACATCACCCCGAGCGTGATGAGAATGGAGAAGGGTACGCAGATGATCACGATCAGCGTCGTCGCCGCCTGGCGCAGGAAAAGGTACAGCACGGCGAAGGCGAACAACGCGCCCAGCGCACCCGCGCTCAGCAGGTCCGAGAGCGAGGAGGTCACGCCGTCGGCCTGGTCGCCCAGCGCGAACACCTGGATGCCGCGCATCTGCGGGTTTTCCGCCACCGCCTCGATCTCCGCCTTGACTCGCCGGGAGACGTCCACGAGGTTGGCACCCGGCTGCTTGTACACGTCGAGGCCGATGGAATAGCGCCGGTCGAGGTGGCGTGCGTTGAAGCGCTCGGGGCTGCGCAGCTCGATGTCGGCGATGTCGCCCAGGCGCAGGTTGTCGCGTACCAGGAGATCGCGCAGCTGGGACACCGAGGACAGCTCCCCTACGGGTCGCACGCTGAAGCGCTGGTCGCCGGCGGTCAGCTGCCCGGCGCTGACGGAGAAGTTGGCCCGCTGCAGCAGCCGCTGCAACTCGTTCAGGTCGACCCCGTGGGCCGCGACCCGGTCCGCGTTGAGCAGGATGCGGATTTCGCGCTGGTCGACGCCGTAAAGCGTCACCCGCGAGACGCCCTCGAGCCGCTCGATGCGGCGCTTCAGCTGTCGGTCCAGCATGGTGTAAGCGTCGGAGAGGTCGCGCTCGCTGCTGATGCGCAGGTTCAGGATCGGCTGGTCGCCGAAGGAGCCGGTGTAGATCAGGACGCGCCGCACGTCGTCCGGCAGCTGGTGGCGGATGGCGTCTACCTTGGCGCGCGCCTCGATGCCCTTGGCCGCCATGTCCTGGTCCCAGTCGAACTGGAGGAAAATCTGCGCGCCGTCCTGGCGGGAGGTCGACTGCATCCGTTCCACGCTGCTGAGGGTCGCGAGGGCTTCTTCCACCGGCCGGGTAATCAGGCGCTCGACCTCCTCGGGCGTGGAGCCCTCGTAGGGCACGTTGATGAAGATGCCCGGGAACTCGATGTCCGGGAACTTCTCGAGCGGCAGCAGGCGCGACGAGATCGCGCCGATCAGGGCGAAGGCGACGAAGATCATCACCGTGGTGACCGGGCGGTTGATGGCGGTGCGGGTCAGGATCATGCCGCGCCCTCCGCCGGCGCCGACATGGCCGGTACCTCGACGCGGACGCCGCGGTCGAGCAGGGAATAGACCACCGGGATCACCACCAGCGTCAGCAGCGTCGAGACGATCAGGCCGCCGATGACGGTGATCGCCATGGGCGCGCGCACCTCGGCGCCCTCGCCGAGTCCCAGCGCCATGGGCAGCAGGCCGAGCGCCGTGGTGGAGGTGGTCATCAGGATCGGGCGCAGGCGCGCCTGGCCGGCCTCCAGGATGGCAGCGGTCGCCTCGCGGCCGCTGCGCCGCAACTGGTTGATGAGATCGACCAGCACGATGGCGTTATTGACCACGATGCCTGCCAGCATGATCAGGCCGATGAACGCGACCACGCTCACCGTGGTGCCGGTGAGCCAGAGCGCCCAGACCGCGCCCACCAGGGCCAGGGGGATGGTGAACAGGATGACGAAGGGGTGGACCAGCGATTCGAACTGCGACGCCATGACCAGGTAGACCAGGAACACGGCCATGGCCAGCGTGAACAGCATGGAATTGAAGGATTCCTGCATTTCCGCGCTCTGGCCGGCGACCTGGGCGGCGATGCCCGGCGTGAAATTGATGTTCGCGAGAATCGCCCGGATCTCCTCCGTGGCTGCAGCCAGGTCGCCGTAGGCCGCGTCGGCGGAAACGATCGCCACCCGGGCCTGGTCGGCGCGCCTGATCTCGGCCGGGCCGACGGCCAGCCGGATGTCGGCCACCGCTTCCAGCGGCACTGGCCGCGCGCTGCCGGGGTTGACGATCAGGTTGCGGATCTCCGCCACCGAGGCGTCGCGTGTGTCCACGCTGCGCACCAGCACGTCGATCTTCTTGTCCCGCCAGGTATAGCGCGTCGCCACTTCGCCCCGGACCTTGGCCACCACCGTGTCGGCGATATCGCGCACCACCAGGCCGAGCCTTGCAGCACGCTCCTGGTCGAACACGATCTGGATCTCCGGGTTGCCCTGCTCGACGCTGCTGCGCACGTCGGCGAAGCGCGGGGACTGGTCGAGCGCCCGCTGTAACTGGCCGGCGAAGTCCTGCAGCTGGTCGAGATCGTAGCCTGCCAGCTCGATCTCCAGCGGCGTGCTCAGGGTGAACAGGGCGGGGCGGCCGAACTCGTAGCTGACGCCGGCCGTCCCGGCCAGCGAGCCGCGCAGGGCGGCGATTGCGGCGTTCTCGGACGCGCGCCCGCCGCCGGGCTCGAGCTGGACGCTCAGCCGGCCGGTGTGCTCGCCGGCATCGACGGGGCTGGCGTCGAGCCGGTTGCCCGTGCCGGCGACCGAATAGCTGAGGGCGAGGCCGGGCAATTCCGCGGCCTGCGCATGCAGCCGCTGGATGGCCGCGTCGGTTTCCTGGAGCGGCGCGCCGGCCGGCAAGCGCACGTCCACGAAGAACTCGCCCTGCGACAGCTGGGGCAGCAGCTCGTAGCCGAGCCGCGGCAGCAGGGCCAGGGCGGAAGCAAAGGCACCCGTGGCAATCACCAGGACCAGCCAGCGCCGACGCAGGGAACCGGCCAGCAGGGGCGCATAGAGCCGCGCCATGGCGCGATAGAAGCCCTGGAAGAGCCACACCAGGGGCCGCATGGCCAGGCCGGTCAGCCCGGCCAGGCCGCGGCCCAGCCCGATGGCCAGCCGCAACGGCCAGGCCAGGATGCGGGTGATACGTCCCGGCGGCTCGGTCTCGCCCTCCGGGACGTAGCGCGGCGCGCCGCCGCGCGCCGCCAGCATCGGGATCAGGGTCACTGCGACCAGCAGCGAAAACAGCAGGGCGAAGGTGACGGTCAGGGCCTGGTCCCGGAACAGCTGGCCGGCGATGCCGGTCACGAAGACCATGGGAAAGAACACCGCTACCGTGGTCAACGTGGCGGCGATCACGGCGCCGGCCACCTCGCCGGCCCCGGCGCGCGCCGCGGTGACGATGTCTGCGCCGGCCTCTTTCTTGCGCACGATGTTTTCGAGCACCACGATGCTGTTGTCGACCAGCATGCCGATGGCCAGCGCGATGCCGCCCAGCGACATGATGTTCAGGCTGATGTTGGCGCTGTACATCAGCAGGAAAGTGCCGATCACCGACACCGGGATCGCGGCGCCGATGATGAACGTGGCGCGGGCATCGCGCAGGAAGGCATACAGCACCAGCACTGCCAGCAGCCCGCCGAGCAGTGCTGCGTCGCGCACTTCGTTGATGGCGTCGCTGATGAAATCGGACTGGTCGTAGACCATGCGGAGCTCGGCACCTGCCGGCAGCCGGTCCTCCAGCTCCCCCAGGCGCTGCTGCACGCGGCGCGCCACCTGGACGGTGTTGGCATCGCCTTCCTTGTAGATGGCCAGTTCGACGCTTTCGCGGCCGTCGACGCGGGTGATGGCCTCGCGTTCCTTGTACCCGCGGGTGACGACAGCCACGTCGCGCAGGTAGACCGGCCGGCCGCCCGGCGTGGCGATCACGGCGTCGGCGATCTCCGCCACCGTCGTGAACTCGTTCAGGGTCCGCACCAGGAAGCGCTCCGAGCCCTGTTCCAGGCGCCCGCCCGAAAGGTTGATGTTCTCGGCGCGCAGGCGGTTGGCGACGGCCTGGATGGAGATATCGAGCTGGGCCAGCTTCTGCTGGTCGACCAGCACCTGGATCTCGTCCTCGAGCCCGCCGCTGACCTTCACGGCGGCGACGCCCTCCACCGACTCGAAGTCGTTCTTCAGCTGGTCCTCGGCAAAGCGCCGGAGGGCCTGGAGGCGCAGGGTCTCGTCGCGGCCCGGCGCGGCCTCGCTGGTCAAAAAGGCGATGCGTTGGATCGGCTCGTTGGACGGGTCGAACCGCAGCAGCAGGGGCCGGCTGGCCTCCAGCGGCAGCTCGAGGATGTCCAGCTTTTCGCGCACCTCGACCCCGGCCACGTCCATGTCCGTGCCCCAGAGGAACTCTAGCACCACGTCCGACTGGCCCGGACGGGACACGGAGCGCACCTGGCGGATGTTCTTGATGGTGCCGACCGATTCCTCGATCGGGCGTGTCAGGAGATTTTCCACCTCGAGCGGAGCGCTGCCGTCCAGCTCGGTCCGCACCGTGAGCGTGGGGTAGGAGAGATCAGGCAGCAGGTTGACCGTCAGGCGGGAAAGCGAGACGAAGCCGAACAGCACGATGGCGAGCGTGAACATCGCGATCGTGACCCGCCGCTCGGTGGCGATGTCGATGAGACGCATGGCCCGGGCGCTCCGCGGCGGCTCAGCGGGCGTCGCCGGCGAGCCGCGAGCCCGACCGCCGCACGACCTCGACCGGGCTGCCGTCGCGCAGCCCGGACTGGCCCACGACCACGATGTCTTCGTCGCCTTCGAGGCCCTCCACCACCTCGACCTGCTCGCCGCGGGCATAGCCGGTCAGGATCGGGCGCCGCTCCACCTTGCCGTTGATGATCACGAAGACCGCCTCGGATACGTCGTCGTCGACAATGGCGACGCGGGGCACCAGCAGCACGTCGCGGCGCGAGTCCCAGACGATATTGAACCGGCCGAACATGCCGGGCTTGAGGCGGCCGTCTGGATCCGGCACCTCGAGCGTGACCTTGAAGGTCCCCGTCGCCGGGTCCACCACCGGGCTGATGCGCTGGACCCGGGCCGCGAACTGCTCCGCCGGGATGGCGTCGACCGCGAGCTGGGCCGTCTGGCCGGGCTCGAGCCGGCGAAACTCCCGCTCCGGGATGTGCAGGTAGGCGATGAGCGGGTCGAGCGCCGTGACCCGGAAGGCCGGGGTGTTGGCGGTGATGGTGTTGCCGAGCTTGATTTCGCGCTGTGCCACCACCCCGGCGATCGGCGCCCGGATTCGGGTGTAGTCGTACTCCAGCTGGGCCAGCCGGTACGAGGCGCGCAGGGCGTCGAGCTCGAACTTCACGTCTTCGAAGGCGCCGGAGCTGACCAGGCCCTTCTCGAACAACTGGATGTTGCGCTGGTATTCCTGCTCCAGCTTGCGCAGGTTGGCCTCGGCCCGCTGCATCTCGAAGCGGAGCCGGTCCCCGTCCAGGCGGGCCAGCACCTGGCCCTCCTCGACGCGGTCGCCTTCCTCCACCAGGATTTCCACGACCTCCCCGCCGACCTTGGCCACCACCACGGCGTCGGCATCGGTCTCCAGCGATGCCGTGCCGGTGTAGACCGCCGCTACGTCCCCGCGCTCGAGGCCGCTGACCTCGACCGGGATCGCGGTCGCTTCCTCCTTTTCTTCTGCTGCGGGCGGGGTTTCGCTCTTGAAGCATCCCTGCAGCAGCAGGGCGGCGCCCAGCCCGAGCAGGAGCAGGGCGGGCGGGCGCGGAAACTGCGACGCGGGCCGGTCGGTCATGTGAGGCTCCGGATGATGGTTCACTACAATAGTGTTGTAGTGAAGTATAACACCGTTATTCCGGCGTGCAAGCCTCTTGTCAGCCACCGCTCCCGCTGGCCCGTCCCGCGACCACGGCCGGCGGCAGCTCTGCCAAGTCGAGCACCACGCGCGCTGCCTCGTCCAGCTGCACGTCGGGGGCATCGTCGTCCTCGAGGTCCGCCAGCGCCTCCAGGGGCGCCAGCCCGAGGGCGGCCCGGCGCTGGTTCTCGCGCGCCAGCTCCTCGGCCTCGGCGGTCTCGTTCTCGGCGCGTCGCGCCTCGATGTTGAGCGAGACGGACTTGCGGGCGCGGCGGGCCTCGATCGCCTCGATATCACCCAGCAGGTGCCGGTAATTGGGGTCGCCAGCGCGGCGCTCGGTGTGCTCGCCGGTCACGATTTCGATGGCCGGGCCCAGGTTGCCCTGGCGCGGAAACGGCGTGGGCTTGATCTGGTCCCAGGGGAGGGCCGTGTCACGCGTGCTCTCGCCGACCATGTGGGTGTCGATGGCCGACGGAATCACGATGTCTGGGATGACGCCGCGGTGCTGCGTGCTCTCGCCCGTGACCCGGTAGTACTTGCCCACCGTGAGCGTCAGCTGGCCGAAGCGCGGCTCGGCACCCGGCGCATAGCGATCGAGCGGGTAGAGGTTCTGCACCGTGCCCTTGCCGTAGGTCTGCTGGCCGATAACGATACCGCGCCCGTAGTCCTGGATGGCCCCGGCAAAGATCTCCGAGGCGGAGGCGCTGAACCGGTTCACGAGCACCGCCAGCGGGCCGTCGTATACGGGCCCCGCTGAGCGCTCCTCGAGGACTTCGACCCGGCCGCTGGTGTCGCGCAGCTGGACGATTGGCCCGGACGGCACGAACAGCCCGGTCATCGCAGTGGCCTCCGACAGGTGGCCGCCGCCGTTGTTCCGCAGGTCGAGCAACAGGGCGTCGATGCCTTCCGCCACCAGCTCCTCGGTCAGCCGGCGCACGTCCGCGGTGGTGCTGGTGTAGTCCTTGGCGCCGGCCACCCGGGCGTTGTAGTCCTGGTAGAAGGAGGGCACCGTAATCACGCCCACGCGCCGGGGCTGGCCCTCGTACTCGAACTCGAGCAGCTCCTTGCGGGCCGCCTGCGCCTCCAGCTTCACCTTGTCGCGCACCAGCGGGACGACCACCGGCGTGCTGCCCGGCGCCGCCCCACCCGGCAACACCTGCAAGCGCACGGTGGAGCCGCTGGGGCCGCGGATCAGGTCGACCACCTCGTCGAGCCGCCAGCCGACCACGTCCTGGATTTCCCCGTCTTCACCCTGGCCCACGCCGACAATGCGGTCCTTGGGCTTGAGGGTGCCGTCGAGCGCGGCGGGGCCGCCCTCGATCACGTTGATGACCGCGACGTACTCGTCCTGCAGCTGCAGGGTCGCCCCGATGCCGTCGTAGTTGAGGCTCATCTGGATGCGGTATTCCTCGGAATTCCGCGGCGAGTAATAGCTCGTGTGCGGGTCCATGGTGTTGGCGAAGGCGTTCATGAAGGTCTCGAACACGTCGTCGCTCTTCACCTGGTCGAAGCGCTTCAGCACCTGGCGGTAACGGCTGTCCAGGATCTCGCGCGTCTCCTCCCAGTCCTTGCCGGTGAGCATCAGGCCGATGGCGTCGTTCTTGACCCGCTTGCGCCAGATGTCGTCGAGCTCGGCGCGGCTGGCCGGCCAGCCTACCTCGCTGCGGTCGAACAGGAACTCCTCGTCGAGGGTGAAGTCGTGCTCCACCTCGAGCTGGGCGAGGGCATACTCCAGCCGTTCCTCCGTGCGCTCGAGGTAACGCTGGTAGATCTCGAAGACCGGCTCCAGCTGGCCGCGCTTGACCGCGTCGTCGAGGCCCGTGCGCCAGGTTTCGAATTCCTCGATGTCGCTGGCCAGGAAATACTGGTGGTTGCCGTCGAGCGCCTCGAGGTAGGCGTCCAGCATGCGGGACGAAGCCACGTCGTCCACCGGCATCCGGCGATAATGCGAGCGCTCGAACAGCGTCGTCACCAGGCGGCTGACCTTGCCGTGCCGGTCGCTGGGCGCGAGTTCGGGGGCCGCGTCGACCGTGGCGAAGGCGGGTCCTGCCAGGAGCAGGGCTCCCAGGCTCGCGGCTATGCTGATCCAGGTTGCTGTCTTTACAATACGCATCTTGACTCCGAGCTCGGCGGCTCACCGAAAAGTTCGGCAAATCCGCTGCTTAGGCTAGAGGCCCGGGCGGCTCCAATCAAGCACCCCGGAACCCTGGGAAAACTGCATGCATCCACTCACTGTCGTCACCGGAATCCTGCTCGGCTCCGCGGCCTCGATCGCGGCCGGGCTGGCAGTGGTCATGTTCATGTTCTTCCTGCTGGCCGACGATCACCCGCAGTTGACCGAGGAGATCGGTCCGCTGGTGACGAACGCCGGGCTGTTCCTCGGTATGACAGCCATTTGCGCCGCCAGTTTCATCGGTCTGGTGAAAGAGCGCCGCTGGTGGTGGCTGCCCCAGCTGGGCATGTGGGGCGGCCTGGTGCTGCTCGTGCTCTACTACCTGCCGTCATGAAACCTTCTTCGCCACGCGAGTTCGAGAAGATGCACGAGACAGCCCCGGTGGCGGCGCGCTGGCGCCGGCGCCTGCGCTGGCTGCTGGCGCGGGGCTGGCTCGAGCCCACCCTGGCACCGGTCGGCGGCATCCACGGACGGCGCATGTCCCCGGCGCGCATGGAAGTCGAGCCGGCGGCGCCGGCCAGGTCGTGGGCAGACTGGGAAATCAGCCGCAGCGGTCGCCCTGGGGCCTGAGGCTCAGAACAGCGAGAAGGGCGAGCGACGGCTGCTGGTCCCGCGGCGGCGCTCACGCTCGCGCCGGCGCCGGTTCCGCATCCGCGACTGCAGGGCCTGGCGCCGCGCGCTGATCCACTCCTGGCGGTCCGCCGGCGTGGCGCCGGAACGCTCGTGGTCCAGCCGGTAGTTGCAGAAGTCCTCGTAGGCCTCGATCTCGTGGCGCAGCTCGCGCACGACGAGCTCGACCATGATGGCGTCGTCGAGGAGGCCCAGGCCGGGGACCTCGTCGGGAATGAGGTCTTCGGGATCGCAGAAATAGGCCAGCGCGTTCAACACCCGGCCGCGCTCGGCATCCGGCAGCTGCCACTCCTCGTCCTGCAGCATGTCCACCAGCACCTTGATGCGCTGCAGGCGATCGCGAATGAACTCCGGCGCCGCATCGGTCTCGACCTTCGCGAGCAGGGCCTGGCTGGCGGCAATGACCTCGTCCTGGCCACGCTCCTTGGCCACGTCCCGCGCCGAGCGCATTTCGCGCCGGAAGTGATCGAGATCGGTTTTGGACAGCTCGATGGTTAACTTGAGGGACATGGTTTGCGCTCCACGGGCAAGGCCAGCGGGAGAGTACGACGCGGCTGGTAAAGCGTCAAATATCGCTGGCTTCGGGGCTGGCCTCGTTCCCGGGCGAGGCCGGGACCGAGCGCCGCAGCAGGGCGCGGAACGGCAGCCAGAGCAGGCGCAGCCACTGGATGCCGAGCCAGGGGCCGAGCACCAGCAGCCAGGCCCAGAGAGCCGGTGCGGCCAGCTCGGCGTAGAGGTCCGCGTAGAAGCTGCCGACGGTTGCGCCGGGGCGGTATTCGCCCAGCAGGAACACGCCCACGGCATAGACGAGGGCGGGCAGGACCAGCAGGCCGAAGCCCGCCAGGCAGCCAAAGAGGAGCAGTTCGCGTCGCGGGGTCGTCAAGTCTGCGGCTTCCACCATCCGGGCATCGGGCCGGATTGTCGCACAGACGCCCGCGGCCTGGCGGGACCGAACCGGCCGCGAGCGGCAACTGTTATCCTATGGGCCGGGTTTCGAGGGTCCATCGATGGAAACGGTCCTTGGTTGGCTGCGCCGGCAGCTGGCTAATCCCCAGGTCGTCGGCCTTGCGCTAATCGTTCTGTTGCTCGGCGCGTCGGTCTGGCTGTTCGGCCAGACCCTGGCGCCCGTGCTCGCCGCCCTGGTCATCGCCTACCTGCTGGACAGCCTGGCGGACGAGTTGCGCGCCCGGCGGGTGCCCCACACCGCGGCCGTGCTCATCGTGTTCACGCTGTTTCTCGCCGTGTTGTGGGCCTGCTTCTTCTGGCTGGTGCCGTTGCTCACGCGCCAGATGGCCCAGCTGTTCCAGCAGATCCCGCTGATGGTGGCCCAGGTCCAGGCGTCGCTGCTGAAGCTCCCGCAGGAATACCCCAACTTCGTTTCCGAATCCCAGATCCGCGACATGTTCAGCGGCCTGACCAGCGAACTCATCCGCTACGGGCAGCAGCTGCTGAGCTTCTCCCTCGCCTCGCTGATGACCGTGATCACGATCCTCGTGTACCTGGTGCTGGTGCCGATCCTGGTGTTCTTCCTGCTCAAGGACAAGCAGATGCTGGCCGGCTGGATCGCGGGTTTCCTGCCGCGCGACCGGCGCCTGAGCCAGGAGGTATGGCTCGACGTCGACCGGCAGATCGGCAACTACGTCCGCGGCAAGCTGTTCGAAATCCTGATCGTCGGCACCGCGGCGTGGATCGCTTTCCGCTTCCTGGACCTGCAGTACGCCCTGCTGCTCGCGGCGGTGACGGGCATCTCCGTGCTCATCCCGTACGTGGGCGCGACCGTGGTGACGCTGCCGGTGGCGCTGGTGGCGTATTTCCAGTTCGGCCTCGGGGCGCAGTTCTACTGGGTACTGCTGGCCTACGGCGTGATCCAGTTTCTCGACGGCAACGTGCTGGTCCCGTTGCTCTTCAGCGAAGTCGTCAACCTCCACCCGGTAGCGATCATCGTCGCGATCCTGTTCTTCGGCGGGTTGTGGGGTTTCTGGGGCATTTTCTTCGCCATTCCGCTGGCCACCGTGATCCAGGCCATACTCCGGGCCTGGCCGCGGGATGAACCAGCCCCCGCTGAACCCGGAGCGGTGACATGAAATACCTGCACACCATGGTGCGCGTCAGCGACCTCGAGGTCTCGCTGGACTTCTATTCCAACAAGCTCGGGCTGGTGGAGTTGCGGCGGCACGAAAACGAGACCGGCCGCTACACGCTGGTGTTCCTGGCCGCGCCAGGGGACGAGTCGGCGCAGGTCGAGCTTACCTGGAACTGGGATCCGGAAGACTACGGCACGGCCCGGAACTTCGGCCACCTTGCCTACCAGGTGGATGACATCTACGCTGCCTGTGAGCGGCTGAGGGATGGTGGCGTGGTGATCAACCGGCCGCCACGCGACGGCCGCATGGCCTTTGTGCGCTCGCCGGACCTCATTGCCATCGAGTTGCTGCAGAAAGGCGAGGCCTTGCCGCCCAGGGAGCCCTGGGCGAGCATGCCGAATACGGGGGAGTGGTAGCACAGCCGTTGCCGGCCGGCAGCGGCAGCGACGAGGGCACCGGGAGACACGTGACAGGTCCAGACGCATACCGTCATTTCGGCATGAGCCGGAACCCGTTCGTGGACAAGCGCCCGGAGCAGGACTTCTACACGGGTCCACAGCACCGTGACGCCCTGTCCTTCCTCGATCATGCGCTGCATTCCAACGACCTGCTGCTCGCGCTGACCGGCGAACCCGGGGCGGGCAAGCGCACCGCGGTCGAAGTGGCGCTGGCGCGCGGGCTGCCGGATGCCGTGGTGGCGCATGTCGCCGGGCTGCCCGGCGAGCCCGAGGAATTCCTGTCCGCGGTGCTCAGCGGGTTCGGCTTCGGCGGCGTGAGCGCCAGTCGCGACGAGATGCGCGGCCTGCTGACGGTGTTTCTCAGTCACCAGCGCCAGAAGAAGGTCACCACGGTCATCGTGGCGGCGGGCCTGGAGGCGGTGCCCGGCAGCCTGATGGAGGAACTCGGCTGGCTGTCGCTGCTCGAGCCGGTCCGGGTCGGGCGCCTCAAGCTGGCGCTGCTCGGCGACGAGCGGCTCGAGCGCCAGATGTACGCACCCCGGATGCAGGCCCTGCGGCAGATGGTCCGGTGGCAGCACCGGCTGGAGCCCCTCGGCGTCGACGAGACCCGGGACTATCTCGAGTTCCACGCCGAAGGCGCGGGCTGTCCCGAACCGGGGGCGCTGTTCCTGCCGGATGCGGTGGGACACATTCACGCGTACGCCTCGGGCCTGCCCGGCCGGATCGACGAACTCGCCCAGCAGGCTGTCGAGGCCGCGGCGGCGGCCGGCGACACCATGGTCCGGCGGCTGCACGTACAGCGCCAGGGCGGCACCGAGGGCGCGGCTGCGGCGCCGCGCCGCCGCAGCGTCGCTTCGATGGACATCCTGCTCGAGCACGAACCCAAGGCCCGTATCCGGCTCAATGCGCCGCGCCTGCTGCTGGGCCGGCACCCCTGGAACGACGTCCAGCTCGACCACGACTCGGTCAGCCGCTACCACGCCATGCTGGTGCGCGAGGGCGGCTACTGGACGGTCGTGGACCTCAACAGCACCAACGGTATCCGCGTGAACGAAAGCGAGGTGCGGCAGCAGCGCCTGCACCACGGCGACGTGGTCCATATCGGGCGCTTCCGCCTGGTGCTGAACGAGGGGGCCGGGCCGAGCCGCACGTTGCCGGCGGTCGGCGACGTGTCCGATACCGTCATCCTCGGCTAGCCGGGCTCAGGAGGCCGGCTCGACCCTGGCTTCCAGGTCGCTGTCCGTGTCCTCGGCTTCGGGCTCGGCGGCTTCCAGCTGTTCCATCAATGCGATGGCGACCCCGAGGAAGTCCGAATCGGTGATGATGCCGCTCAGCTGGCCGTCACGCAGTACCGGCAGGCAGCTGCGCTTGCGGCGGAACATCAGCATCGCCGCATGCCGCAGGTTGCTGCGCTCGTCGATCGTGTCGACTTCGCGCACCATGATCTCCGCCAGGGGCCGGGCGGCACCGTCACCGGCGACCAGCAGGTCGGTCTGGGACACCAGTCCCAGCAGCCGGCCGTCGCCGTCCGTGATCGGCAGGTGCCGGATCGCATGGGCGGCCATGGTGCGGCGCGCTTCCGCGACGGTGGCGTCCGGCCCGATGATGACCAGGCTGTGGCGCGGCGTCATGATTTCGCTGACATCGATCATGGCTGTGACGAGTACTCCCCTGGTTCCATCTTGGCGTCGTGGCGCCGCGGCGCATTGACCTGGGTCAACGCCGCGGCGTCCTGGCGCGCTACTCGACCTCTGCCGGCCGGGTGGCGCTGACGAGATCCTGCTGTACCTTCGCCGGGACCGGTTCATAGCGGTCCAGCTGCATCGACCAGGCCCCGGAGCCGCCGGTGATCGACTTGAGCTGGTTGGCGTAGTCCTGCAGTTCAGCCAGCGGTGCCTCCGCGTTGATCTGGATCCGCTGCCCGGACAGCGAGGTGGAGCCGAGCATGCGGCCGCGGCGCTGGGAGAGATGCCCGGTCACCGTCCCGAGCGCGTCGATCGGCACCGTCACCTGCAACTGGACGATGGGTTCCAGCACGATCGGTCCGGCGTCCCGGATCGCCTCGAGGAAGGCCCTGCGGCCGGCGCTGATGAAGGCGACCTCCTTGGAATCGACCGGGTGGGTCTTGCCGTCGTAAACGGCCACCCGGATGTCCTGCAGCGGGAAGCCCGCAATGGCGCCGCTCTCGAGGGCCTGGCGCACCCCTTTTTCGACTGCGGGGATGAATTGCTGCGGAATGGTGCCGCCGACGACCTCGCTGGCGAACTCGAATCCGCTGCCCCGGGGCAGCGGGGCAATGCGCAGGTAGACCTCGCCGAACTGGCCGGCGCCGCCGGTCTGCTTCTTGTGCCGGTGATGGCCTTCCGCCGGCCTGGTGATGGTCTCGCGGTAGGGGATCGTCGGCAGGTGGGTCTGGACGTCGACGTTGAACCGTTCCTTCATCGCGTCCAGCACCAGCCTGAGGTGCAGTTCGCCGCTGCACAGCACCACCGTCTCGTTGGTCGAGGGCCGATGCTCCACCCGCAGCGCGGGATCCTCCGCCCGGAGCTTATGCAGGGCATCCGACAGCTTCTGCTCGTTGCCGCGCTGCGCCGGCTCGATGGCCACGCCCATCATCGGCGGCGCCATCTCGGGCAAGCGAACGTGGAAGTGGTCCTCGTCGTGGGAGTCGTGCAACACGTCGTTGAAGTCGAGGCTGTCGATGCGAGTCACCGCCACGATGTCGCCGGGGCCGGCGCTGTCGACCTCGAGGTTCTGCTTGCCCTGCAGCTTGAACAGGTGGTTCAGCTTGATCGGCTTGCGTGCGTCGCCGACGAACAGCTGGCTACCGGCACGGATCGTCCCCTGGTGGAGTCGCAGCACGGCGGTGCGCCCGACGTAGGGATCCACGACCACCTTGAAGACGTGGGCCACCACGTGGCTGTCCGGTTCCGAGGTGACGACCACGGGCTCGGCGGCCTCGCCCTCGCCACGCATGAACGGCGGCGGGTTGGCCTCGCGCGGGCTCGGCATCAGCTTGACGATATAGTCCAGCAGCTCGTTCACGCCGGCGCCGGTCTCCGCCGAGACGAAGAACACGGGTATCAGGTGGCGCTCCCGCAGCGCCTTCTCGAAGGCGTCGTGCAGCTGTTGCGGGTCCAGGTTCTGGCCCGACTCGAGGTAGGCTTCCATCAGCGCCTCATCGACCTCGACGACCTGGTCGATGATGTGCGTATGCGCCTCCGCGGTGCTGGAGAAATCAGCGTCCTGGCCGTCGTCGCGGAAGAAGCAGTCGAGCACTTTCCGGCCGTGGTCGCTGGGCAGGTTCACCGGCAGGCAGCGCTTGCCGAAGGCCTCCTGGATCTGCTCCAGCAGGATCCCGAGCTGGTCGGGCTCGGTATCCATCTTGTTGACGATGATGATCCGGCTCAGCGCCGCGTCGCCGGCAGCCTTCATCATCCGGCGTGCGCCGGTCTCCAGGCCGCCCGCGGCCGACAGCACCAGCGCCGCGCACTCGACGGCCGGCAACACCGCCACCGCACGCGGCAGGAAGTCGGTAAATCCGGGCGTGTCGATGAGGTTGATATGGGTGTCTTTCCAGTCCAGGTGGCAGACGGCGGTGTCGAGGGAGTGGGCCATCGCCACTTCGTGCGCGTCGAAGTCGCACACGGTATCCCCGCGCTCGATGCGGCCGCGCTGCTTGATCGCCCCGGCGGCGTGCAACAGGGCTTCGGCCAGCGAGGTCTTGCCGGTGCCGGCGGGGCCGATGAGGGCGAGGTTGCGGATGGCGTCTGTTCTGTCGTTCTGCATGGCTCAACCTTTCCGAAAGTACGGCAATGAATCGAGTTTACCCTTCTGTGTGGCCGCCGCAGTTACGGATAACCACGGTGGCGCCCGGGCCGGCGCCGAGAGCATCCAGCGCGCTGCCGTCACGCACTGCGATCTCGACCAGCCCGAAGGCGTTCACTACGGCGACCGGCTGGCCCGGGTCAGCGGCCCCGTAGGTTGGCGCCAGGAGCAGGTCGTGCGCCCCGAGCGCAACCCCGGGACTGTCGAGGCCCCGCAGCAGGCCGGCGTCGATGTTGCTGATCAGGTTGCCGAAACGATCGGCGACGAGGATCTCGCCCTGCACCTGGTCGTCGGTCCGGCATGGGCGGGGCAGGGGCCGTGGATCGACTGCGCTGGCCCTCGGGCCGAAGTCGGCGGGTTCCAGCTCGCCGGCGGCCAGCAGCGCGGCCAGCGGCGCGAACAGGTCCCGGCCGTGAAAAGTACGCGACAGCCGGCCCAGCCCGAGCCGGTCGGGCAGTCCGGGATCGAGCGTGCGCCAGGCCACGCCCGCGGAGCCGCGCAGCGCTTCGGGCAGCAGCCCGTTGTCCGGCGCCAGGAGCAGCTGGCGCCCGCATTCGGCCAGGGTGACGCCGCGGGCCGTGCCGACGCCGGGGTCGACCACGGCAAGGTGCAGCGTCCCGGCGGGAAAATCGCGCCAGGCCTGGCCCAGCCAGAAACCGGCGAGGTCCGAGCGCCCGGCGGGCAGGCCGTGGCTGAGGTCGACGATGCGCGCACTCGGCAGGCGACCGAGGATGCGGCCTTTCATGATGCCGACGAAGGGCTCGGCAAGGCCGAAATCAGTCGTCAGCGTAACCAGCCCGGTGGGGGCGAATACCATGCATGCAGCGCCGTTCAGCAGATCCTTGGCAGGGGATCGTCTTCCAGTTCTTCCAGCATCCGGCGGCCCCCGAGTTCGGTCTCGATGACTACCGGGCGGCCCTCCGCCTCGACCTCGCCGATCAGGGCGGCGTCGGCGCCGCCCGGCAGGGCGCGCCAGGCCGCCAGCGCGGCATCGGCTTCGTCCGGGGCCACAACGGCTACGACCCGCCCCTCGCAGGCGAGGTAATAGGGATCGTAGCCCAGCATCTCGCACACGCTGCGCACGGCGTCGCGTACCGGGATGGCCGGTTCCGACAGCCGCACCGAGCAGCCGGTGGCGCGGGCGATCTCGTGCGCCACGGTGGCGAGGCCGCCGCGGGTCGGATCGCGCATGAAACGCAGGCCCTCCAGCGCCAGCAGGGCCCGGGTGTAGGGCAGGACGCTGGCCGCGTCAGAGGCCAGGTCGCCACGCAGGCCGAACTGCTCGCGAGCCAGCATCACGGCGATGCCATGGTCGCCGACGGAGCCGCTGACCAGCAGCCGGTCCCCCGGCCGGATGCAGTCCATGCTCAGGCGGGTGTTCGGTGGCCGCACGCCGATGCCGGTGGTCGCCAGGTACAGGCCGCCCCCTTCGCCGCGCCGCAGCACCTTGGTGTCGCCGGCGGCGACCTGCACGCCGGTGTCCCGGGCCGCGCGCGCCAGGCTGGCGATGACCCGGTCCAGCAGCTCGACCTCGAGCCCTTCCTCGATGAACACGTTGAGCGACAGGTAGAGGGGTGTGGCGCCGGCGACGGCCAGGTCGTTGGTCGTGCCGTGGACAGCCAGGGAGCCGATGTCGCCGCCCGGGAACTCCAGCGGCTGCACGGTGAAGCCGTCCGTGGTGAAGACTACTTCGCCCTCCGGCAAGGCCGGCAGGGGGCAGGCGTCGAGATCGGTATCGAGGACGCCGCCGCCGAGATGGCGGGCAAAGACTTCCTTGATCAGCTCGCGCATGAAGCGACCGCCGTTCCCATGGGCCAGGCCGATGCGTGCCTCTTCAAGCGCCATGCAGTGTCTCCTCGGGCTGGTGGGATGCTCCCGCTGGCATTCTACTCCTCCGCGGGCGTCCTTGCGGCGACCTCGACCAGCTGGCCGAAGGCGATGACTGCATCGTTGGCCGGCAGCCGCTGCGGCAGGGCGAGCGGGACGCCGTCAGCCTGGAAATGCGTGTGCATGCGCTCGGCCAGCAGGCGGTTCTGCAGCACGCCGCCGGTGGCGCCGACAGCGCCGACTTCGTGGCTGGCGCTGACTGCGCGATAGATGGCGACAGCCGTCTGCGCCAGCGCCTCGTGGAAGCCGGCGGCGCGCCGGGCCACTGGTTGGGACCCGTCCAGGAGGGGAGGGAGGAGGGGCGCCCAGTCCGCCCGCAGCAGGCCCGCCTCGTCCGGTGCCAACGGCAGGGCCCTGGCGGCGCCCGGCGCCATGGAGCCTGCCGCGGCCTCGAAGCGCATCGGTCCCTCGCCCTCGTAGCTGCCGCGCAGGCAGACCCCGCTCAGCGCGGCGGCGGCGTCGAACAGCCGTCCCGCCGCGGTGCTGGCAGGGGTGTTGAGACCACGGTCCCAGGCTGTGCGGGCCAAGCCATCGGGATCCGGGCAGCCGGGCCACTCGACCCCCGCCTCCCAGCACAGCGCGGCCCCGCTGCGCCAGGGTTCGCGGCCGGCCAGCTCGCCCCCGGGCAGGCGGAAGGGGCGGAAGCTGGCTACCCGGCGCCAGTCTCCCGGTCGCCCGAGAAAGGCCTCGCCCCCCCAGAGCGTGCCGTCGCCGCCGTAACCGACGCCGTCCCAGGTGAATACCAGCAACGGACCGTCGCATTCGATTTCGGCCGCCAGCGCCGCCGCATGGGCGTGGTGATGCAGCACCGTCGTCAGCGGCAGGTCCTGGCGGCGGGCCCAGCGCGCGGTGGCGTAGCCCGGATGGGCGTCGCAGGCCAGCGCCTCGGCGCGGACGCCGTAGAGCGCCTGGAGGTCGGCGGCGACCTGCTCGAACACCTCCATGCTGCGTTCGGAGCCCATGTCCCCGATATGCGGCGAGACCACGCAGCGGTCTTCCCAGGCCAGCGCAATGGTGTTCTTCATGTGCGCGCCCACGGCCAGGGTCGGCCGCGGCATCGGCCGGGCCAGCTCGATCTCGGCCGGCGCGCAGCCCCGGCCGATCCGGAGGGGCCGCAGGCTGCCGGCACTGCGCCGCCAGACCGGGTCGTCGGCCGGTCGCACGATCGGCCGGTCATGGTGCAGGCAGCCTTCGACGAGGTGGGCGAGCCGCGACTCGACCTCGGCCCCGTCGGTCAGCACCGGCTCGCCGCTGAGGTTGGCCGAGGTGGCGACCACCGGCCGGCCCAGCGCGCCCAGCAGCAGGGCGTGCAGGGGGCTGTAGGGCAGCATCACGCCGAGTTCGGCCAGCCCCGGCGCCAGCGCCTCCGGCAGCGCCCCGGGGCGGCGGGCGACCAGCACGATAGGCCGCTGCGGCGAGCGCAGCAGGGCCGCTTCCGCTGCGGTCGGGACGGCGGCCGCTCGCACCTGGTCGAGGCCGTCGGCGCCCGCCAGCGGGAACATCACCGCCAGCGGCTTGGAGGGGCGCGGCTTGAGCCGTCGCAGGCGGGCGATGGCCGGGTCGCTGGCCGCATCACACACCAGGTGGTAGCCGCCGATACCCTTGACGGCGACCAGGCGGCCCGCATCCAGGGCCGCAATGCAGGCCGCCAGCGCCTCGTCGCCGCCCCGCGGCGGGCTCCCGTCCAGCCCGGACCAGGCCAGTTGCGGGCCGCACTTCGGGCAGGCCACGGGCTCGGCATGGAAGCGCCGGTCGGCGGGGTCGTCGTACTCGGCGCGGCAGGCGGCGCAGAGCGGGAACCCGGCCATCGATGTGTTGGGGCGGTCGTAGGGCAGGTCCCGGATGATGGTGTAGCGGGGACCACACTGGGTGCAGTTGATGAAGGGATAGCCGTAACGCCGGTCAGCAGGGTCCGCCAGCTCCGCCAGGCAGTCGTCGCAGGTGAAATAGTCCGGCGGCACAAAAATCCTGGGATCGGCCCCGGCTGCGCTCGGCAGGATGGTGAAGCCTGCCGGCGGCGTGCCGGACCAGGGCTCGCTGCGGCGAATGCGCGGCGCCGCGATCGCCGGCGCGCGACTCGACACCTCCCGGGTGAAGCCTTCCACGGCTGCAGGCGGGCCGCAGACCAGCACCTCGACCTCGCCGACGGTATTGCGAGCCCAGCCGCTCAACTGGTGGCGGGCGGCGAGACGGTAGAGGAACGGGCGAAAGCCGACGCCCTGGACCTGGCCGGTGATCCAGAGCCGGCGGCCGGCGCTCAGGCCACCTCCCGGGTCCGGATGCCGTTCGACCACCAGATCCGGCACGCGCCCTCGTCCGAGACCATGCACGGCCCGACGGGAGTGCGCGGCGTGCAGGCCGAGCCGTAAATGCGGCACTGGTTGGGGTAGATCTTGCCCAGCACCACGCGGGCGCAGTCGCAGCCCTTGGGCATCAGGCCCGCGCGCTTGCGGTCGTGGGCGCCATAGTCCGGGAAGTGGCGCCGGGCGTCGCGCGCCGCCAGGTGTTCCCGGAGCCCGTAGCCGGAAGCCGGGATGGTGCCGATGCCGCGCCAGCCGGCGTCGATCACGTCCATGGTCTCGTCCAGGAAACGGCGGGCCGTGGCGTTGCCGCCCGGGCGGGCGACCTCCGGGTAGCAGTTGTCGAGGAAGCACTTGCCCTCGACCAGCTGCCGCAACACGGAGTAGGTGGCGGCGAGCAGGCTCTCCGGGTGGAAGCCGGCCACCGCCGCCGGCAGGCGGTGCTGCTCGACCACGAAGTCCCATTCTTCCGGGCCCATCACCGTGGCGACGTGCCCGGGGGCAATCAGGGCGTCGAAGCTGCGGTCCTCGGACTCCAGCAGCATTGCCACGGCCGGCCAGGTGCGCCGGCCGGCCAGCAGGACGAGGAGATTCTCCGGCGGGTCGCCGGCCAGCATCGCCGCGACCGGTGCCGTGGTGGTCTCGAACCCGGCGGCGAAGAACACCACGCGGCGCCCGGGGTTGGCGCGGGCGATCTCGACGGCTTCCGTGGGGGAGGCCACGGGCCGGACGTCGCCGCCGGCGGCCTTGGCCTGCTCCAGGCTGCGGGTTTCCTTCAGCGGCAGGTTCACCGGCACCCGCAGCATGTCGCCGAAACTGACCACGATCACCTCGGGGTCCTGCAGGGCGATCTGCATGGCGTGGTAGACGTCTTCCTCGGGGCAGACGCAGACCGGGCAACCCGGGCCGGGGATCAGCTCGACCTGGGGCGGCAGGGTGCCGCGCAGGCCGGCCATGCTGATCGAGCGTTCGTGCCCGCCGCAGACGTTCATGATCCGCACCCGGTCGGGCAGCGGCAGGGCGCGGATGCGCTCCAGCCATTGCCGCGCCGTGGCGCTCATGACCGCGCGCCCCCGGTCCGTTCGTGGCGGTGTTCGTGGGCGTGCTCGTGCTCGTGATGATGCTCATGGGCATGGCCGTGCGCATGGCCGTGCCCGCCGCCCGCCGGTTCCGCCGCATGCAGCCGGGCGCCCTCGGCCTGGATCGCCGGGCGGCGGGTCTGGCCGGCGGCGATGCGGGCACGCTGCGCTGCGAGTTCGCTGTCGAGCCAGTCCAGCCAGGCCTCGAGCCCAAGTCCCTTGCGGGGCGACAGCCGGATCACGGGTGCCTGGGAGCCCACCAGGCGCAGGGCGCGTTCCGCCTTGCCGGGGTCGAAATCGTCCAGCACGGCCAGCAGGTCGGTCTTGGTGAGCAGCATCAGGTCGGCCGCGCGGAACATGACGGGGTACTTGGCCGGCTTGTCGTCGCCCTCGGTGACCGAGAGGAGGGTGATGTTCAGGTGCTGGCCGAGATCGAAGCTGGCCGGGCAGACGAGGTTGCCGACATTCTCGATGAAGACGAGATCCACGCCGTCGAGGTCAAGCCGGTGCAGGGCGTCGTGGACCATGTGGGCGTCGAGGTGGCAGGCGCTGCCGGTGGCGATCTGCACCGCCTCCACGCCCTTGGCCCGGATGCGCGCGGCGTCGTTCTCGGTCTCCAGGTCGCCCTCGATCACCACGATGCGGTGGCGCCCGCCCAGCGCGTCGATGGTCGCCTCCAGCAGGGCCGTCTTGCCGGCGCCGGGGGACGACATCAGGTTGACGGCGAGAATCCCGCGCGCGTCGAAGTGGGCGCGGTTGTGCGCCGCCTGGTGGTCATTCTCGCTCAGCAGGCTCTGCAGCACGGTGACGGCGGCCCGGCCGTCCTCGGTCTGCGCCAGGCGGCCGCCCGGGGTCACGAGATGACGGTTGCCGTCGGTGATGTTGCAGCCGCAGGTGTCACACATGGGGCACTCCGGTAATGAAACGGAAGCGAAACGAGACTCTATAACATTTCGGCGGCCGGGGCCGAGAGTTCGACGGACTCGAGCAGCATCTCCGTGCCGGAGACCGTGCGAACCCGGAAGCCCCCGCAAGCCGGGCAGAGCATGCGGTTGGGTGCGGCCTCGCCGCTGGCGCCGCAGGCCTGGCACTGCACGACGACGGGTGCGGCGTCGATCTGGAGTTCCGCGCCTTCGGCCACGGAGCCGGCGGCGGCGAGGGGGAAAGCCTGCCGCAGCAGCGCGGCCTCAACCCCGGAGAGGGGCCCGATCCGCAGCTTCACCAGTTCCACGCGGCCGCCGCCGTGCTGCGCGGCAACCGCCTCCAGCTGGCTGACCAGGGCCTGGCAGACCGAGAGCTCGTGCACGGCTCAGGCCTCCGCCACGTCACCCAGCATTTCGTCGTAGATCTCCCAGGCCGAGCGGGCTTCCTGCTCGGTCATCTTCTGGATCGCGTAGCCGACATGGACCATCACGTACTCGCCGACCGCGACCGGCTCGTCCTGCATCATGAACAGGCTGACGTCGCGCTCGACGCCCTTGGCCTCACAACGGGCCATGAAGCCGTCGACCGCCACCACTTGCATAGGTATGCCGAGGCACATTGGGACTCTCCTCCCGATTCTGTCTCTTCAGAGTCGCACGCTGCCATCCGCGGCGCCGCCGCGCAAGCTGGTAAATATCCTGATGCGTCTGATTCTCATCCCAGTATGCTCCGTCCGGGGCCCGCTCCTGCGCCCCCCGGGAGGAACGCAGATGTCAGACCAGGATCATCCCAAGAGCGGCACGCTGGTGCTCGGTGTCGGCAACACCATCCTGACGGACGAGGGCGTCGGTCCCTGGGTCGTCAACGGCCTGTATGAACTTAACCCCGAGGTCCCCGGCATCACGTGGATGGACGGCGGCACCCTCAGTTTCTCCATCGCCGCCTTCGTCGAGGACGCGGAGCAGCTGATCGTGGTGGACGCGACCAACCTGAAGGCCGAACCGGGGACGGTGCAGGTGTTCGAGGATGCGGACATGGACCGGATTCTCGGCCAGCACGGTCGCAGCGTCCATGAAGTCGGCCTGATGGACCTCATGAACATGGCCCGGTTCGCCGACCTCATGCCGCGCCGCCGCGCCCTGGTGGGGATTCAGCCGGAAATCGTCGACTGGGGCACGGCCCCGAGCCCGCGGGTGGCCCTGGCCATGCCGGAGGCCGCGCGGGCCGTGGCGGCGCTGATCAAGGCCTGGACCGGCCAGCACATCCGCGTGTCCTGACCGCATTCATTAGGGCTGCGTGAATTGCGTATTGTTGGCGCCGGTCTGCAGGCATAGATTGCCGGGTAAGGTATTGAACTCACAGTCAAGACCGGCGCACCCGGGGCGAGCGGGGAAAGCACCCCGGGGAACAGTCGGCGGAGAAAACATGAGCGGCCTATCCGGGATCGGGGTCAAGGTCGAGTCGGGTGCAGCAGCGCCCGACGAGATTTACGCCAATACGCTGCCCCTGCTGCATGAAATTCGCCACGCGCTGGCGCGCCTGGTCGAGTCGGGCGAACCCACCGTAATCGACATCCAGAGCATCCCCATGGGGCCCGGTGACATGAACCGCCTCATGGACGCCCTCGGCGAGGGTGAAGTCCGGGCCGAGTTCGAGGCCCTGGGCAAGACCGTCATTCGCGAATCCCGGTACGGCGGGGTCTGGATCATCGAGCACTTGAACGGGTCCGGCGGGGTCGCCGGCCGGTTCATTGAGATCACCTGGGTACCTTCCCTGCTGCAAGCGCAGCGGGAGGACGTCGAGGCCGGTCTCGAGGCACTTGCCGACGCCCTGGCGGCGGCGGGTAATTGAAGCCAACCGAAGGGCCCTGCGCGCCTCGCGCCAGGGCAGTGCGGAGGAGCACAGCATGGCAGCAAGCAAAACCGTAGGCGACGTTCTCCGAGCGCACGGAGTCAGCCGTCGCGGATTCATGAAATTCTGCGCGGCCACTGCGTCCATGATGGCGTTACCGCCCAGCATGGTCAGCACCGTGGCGGCGGCAATCGAGAACGCGAGGCGGCCGTCGGTCATCTGGCTCCCGTTCCAGGAATGCACCGGGTGCACCGAGGCGATTACGCGCTCGCACACGCCGACCCTCGAGGGCCTGATCTTCGACTCGATCTCCCTCGACTATCACCATACGCTGATGGCGGCGTCCGGCCAGCGGGCCGAGGATGCCATGATGCAGGCGATGGAAGAGAACTACGGCAACTACCTGTTGCTGGTGGACGGCTCCATTCCGACGGAGGAGTTCGAGTCGCATTCCTGCACCAATGGCCACACCCACCTGTCGATGCTGAAAGATGCGGCGACTGGCGCGGCCGCCATCGTCAGCGTCGGGACCTGCGCGGCTTATGGCGGCATCCCGAAGGCGAATCCGAACCCGACCAAGGCACGGTCGGTACAGGACCTGATCACCGACAAGCCGATCATCAACGTGCCCGGCTGCCCGCCGGTTCCCACCGTGTTGACCGGCGTGCTGGCGCACTACCTGGTCTTCGGCACCATTCCGGAGCTCGATCCCTACGGGCGCCCGATGGCCTTCTTCGGCCAGAACATCCATGACCGGTGCTATCGCCGGCCGTTCTACGAGCGCGGCCAGTTCGCCGAGACCTTCGACGACGAAGGAGCGAAAAAGGGCTATTGCCTGTACAAGCTGGGCTGCAAGGGCCCGATCACCTACAACGCCTGCGCCACCGTCCGTTGGAACGAGGGCACCAGCTGGCCGGTCCAGTCCGGTCACGGCTGCCTCGGCTGCTCGGAGCCGGATTTCTGGGACAAGGGCAGCTTCTACCGGCCGCTCTCCGCCGCCTACTGGGGCGACGCCAGGACGGTCGGCATCGGTGCTGCGGCAGGCGCCGCGGCAGGCCTGGCCGCCGCCGCTCTCGCGCGCGGCAAGCAAAAGAAGGCGCAGCAGGAGGAAAAGGCATGAACGAAGGACTGTATTGGGAGGGCATGTCGCTGCTCGACTTTGCCCGGGGTCCCGCGCTCCGCTGGGCCGTGATCATCTTTGTCATCGGAATCGTGTGGCGCCTCACCGCGCTGCTGCTGGCCTCGCGCAAGCAGCTGGAGCCCGCCAAGGGCTCGGCGACGTCGGGCGGCATGAAGACGCTGCTGACGCGCTCGGCGCCGGCGCATGAGCTGGAGAAGAACATCGTCTTCCAGCATTACTCGGGCTATGCCTGGCACATCGGCATGTTCGTGGTGCTGCTCTTCTTCGCCCCGCACATGCTGTTCTTCAAGGACATCCTCGGCTTCGGCTGGCCGACGCTGCCTAACTTGTTCATCACGTTCTTCACCGTGGTGACCATGGGTATCCTGCTGGTGCTGCTGGCACGCCGTCTGATGAACCCGGTGCTGCGTCAACTCACGACCTGGGACGACTACATCAGCTGGCTGATTGCTTTCCTGCCGTTCCTGACCGGCATCATGGCATTCACGCACATCACCTTCGGGATGCGCTACGAGACGGTACTGGCCCTGCATTTCCTGAGCGTCAGTGCGCTGCTGATCTGGTTCCCGTTCGGCAAGCTGATGCATGCCATCTTTATCTGGCCGTCCCGCTACAAGGTCGGGGCCGCCTTCGCACGGAGAGGGGTACGGGCATGAGCGCGACGACTATTCCTGACTACGGCACCCTGGGCGAGCGCGCCGCTGCCGGCCTGAAGCCCAAGGGTCTGTCCGACGAGCAGAAGATCGCCAAGGCCAAGGAAGCTTTCCTGGCCGGCATGACGGCCGACATGGCGACCTACCTCGAGTCGTGCATCCACTGCGGCATGTGCGCGGAGGCCTGTCATTTCTACATCTCGACTGGCGACGCCAAGTACACGCCGATCTACAAGACGGAACCACTGAAGAAGGTCTACCGGCGCGAGCTGTCGTCGATGCGCCTGTTCAACCGGATCACCACCCGTGACATCACGGTGCAGGACCTCGAAGACTGGAAGGAGCTGGCTTACGACTCCTGCACCCAGTGCGGGCGCTGCAGCCTGCTGTGCCCGATGGGCATTCACATCCAGAGCATGATCCAGGTCGTCCGCAACGGCCTCGCGGCCGCCGGCCTGGCGCCGGCCGAACTGCAGGCGGTGTCGGACGAGCAGAAGGACAAGGGCAGCATCCTCGGCGCGGGCAGCGACAAGCTGCGCGAGGTCGTGGAGCGGGTTCGCGCCAAGGGCGTGGACGTGCCGCTGGACAAGGAAAAGGCCGACGTGCTGGTCCTGTCGTCGGCGCTCGACTTCCTCAACGACGAGAGCGTCCTCGAGGCAACTGCGAAGGTGATGAACAAGCTGGGCGTCAACTGGACCATCCGCAGCGACGGTTTCGAGTCCGCCAACTTTGGCGCGCTCTCCGGCGACCGCGTGGCCCAGAAGCGGATCAGCAAGCGCATCATCGACGCCGCCCTCGCCAGTGGGGCCAAGAAGGTGATCGTGGCCGAGTGCGGGCATGCCTACCCGGTCCTGCGCTGGGAAGCTGCGACGAACTACGGCAAGGAGCTCCCCTTCGAGATCCTGTCGGTGGCCGAGTATTTCGGGCAGGAGCTGAAGGCCGGACGCCTGAAGCTGAAGAAGGCCGGCAACGGTGCCAGCCATGTCACTTTCCACGACCCCTGCAAGCTGGGCCGGATGGGTGGCTCTTTCAGCGAGGCGCGCGACATCCTGAACGCACTGGGCGTAAAGCTCACCGAGATGGAGTCGCACGGCCGCACCAACCTCTGCTGCGGCGGCGGTGGCGGCGTGTCCATGCTGAAGAGCGCGCTGCCGCTGCGCCAGAAGGCCTTCGAGCTGAAGCGCCAGGAGGTCGAGCGGACCGGCGCGCCGACGGTGGTGACCGCCTGCAACACCTGCTTCCAGACACTGGAGGCGGGCAAGGCCTGGCTGAACTGGGACAAGGACATCGTGAACCTTGTGCAGCTCGTCAGCGATAACCTCGCTTGAGCCCGGCACGCCGGTAGCGAACGACTTACAAGGATCGGGGTAACAAACTATGAGCAACAGAGTCGTCGTCGACCCGATCACCCGCATCGAAGGGCATCTCCGTATCGAGGTGCAGATGCAGGGCGATCGAATCCAGCAGGCGTACTCCTCGGGCACCATGGTGCGCGGCATCGAGATCATCATGCGCGGGCGTGACCCCCGCGATGCCTGGGCCTTCGTCCAGCGTATCTGCGGCGTCTGCACGCTGGTGCATGCCATGGCCTCCATCCGCGCCGTCGAGGACGCGCTGAACTACGACATTCCGCCGAACGCGCAGCTGATCCGGAACCTGATGATCGGCCAGCAGTATGTCCACGACCATGTCATGCACTTCTATCACCTGCATGCCCTGGACTGGGTGGACGTGGTTTCGGCGCTGAGCGCGGACCCGGCGGAGACCGCGGCCCTGGCGAAGGCGGTCTCGCCGAGCTGGCCGAAGTCCTCCGAGGGCTACTTCCGCGACGTGAAGAAGAAGCTGCAGACCTTCGTCGAAGGCGGCCAGCTGGGCATCTTCGCCAACGCCTACTGGGGCCATCCTGCCTACAAGCTGCCGCCCGCAGCCAACCTGATGGCGGTGGCGCACTATCTCGAGGCCCTGGCCTGGCAGCGCGACGTGGTCAAGCTGCACGCGGTCTTCGGCGGCCGCAACCCGCACCCCAACTTCGTCGTGGGCGGCGTGCCGTGCCCGATCGACCTGGATTCGGATTCGGCCATCAACGCCGAGCGTCTGCAGATCGTGCAGGAATCCATCAACCAGATGAAGACCTTCGTCGACCAGGTATACCTGCCGGACACGCTCGCCATCGCCGGCTTCTACAAGGACTGGGGCGGTCGTGGCGAAGGCCTCGGCAATTTCATGTCCTTCGGCGACTTCCCTTCGAAGACCATGAATGACGTGGACAGCTTCCTGTTCCCGCGCGGCGCGATCCTCAATCGCAACATCAACGCGATCGAGGAGATCGACTTCTCGGATCCGAACGGCGTGCAGGAGTTCACCTCGCATTCTTGGTACGACTACTCCGGCGGCAAGGACCAGGGACTGCATCCCTGGGAGGGCGAGACCAAGTTCGACTACGAGGGCCGTGGCGGTCCTACGCCGCCCTACAAGCAGCTCAACGTGGACGACGGTTACAGCTGGCTGAAGTCGCCGCGCTGGAAGGGTCACTCCATGGAAGTGGGCCCGCTGGCCCGCGTCCTGTTGATGTACGCCACCGGCCACGACCAGACCCGCGAGCTGGTCGACTACACCCTCCGCACCCTCGACGTGCCGGTGGACGCCCTGTTCTCGACCCTGGGCCGCACCGCGGCCCGCACGCTCGAGTCCAAGGTCGTCGCCGACGCCATGCAGGGCTGGATGGACCAGCTGCTCACCAACATCCGTGCTGGCGACACCAAGACCTTCAACGAGATCAAGTGGGACCCGTCCACCTGGCCGTCAGAGGCCAAGGGCGTGGGCGCGCACGAGGCGCCGCGCGGCGGCCTGTCGCACTGGATCGTCATCAAGGACCGCCTGATCGACAACTACCAGTGTGTGGTGCCCAGCACCTGGAACGCCGGCCCGCGCGACTCCAAGGGCGTCCCCGGCGCCTACGAGGCGGCGTTGCAGGACAACCACCAGATGTACGATCCGCAGCAGCCGATCGAGATCCTGCGCACCGTCCACAGCTTCGATCCCTGCCTGGCCTGCGCCGTCCATGTGGCGGACGAGGACGGCAAGGAGCTCATCCAGGTGAAGGCCGTCTGAGGCTCGCCTGAAGAAGCTGCGCGGGTTTGCGCCCGCGGGAAAGCCCGGCTCCGGCCGGGCTTTTCTTTTTTGTGACGATGGTATTCTGCGCAGCTGAAGGCCGCGGCAACCGAGGCAACGATGGAGGAGTGGTACAACCCGGAGCAGCTCTCCCAGTGGGTGGGGACGGCCTGGGCCTGGGTGCGCGCGGAGGTCATCGTCTGGCCGAGCCTGCTCCAGCTGCTCGCCGTTCTTTCGACCTTGCTGCTGGCGGCCGTGGTCGGGCCGCGGCTGCGGCGCTTCCTCGGCAAGATCGGAGGCACCGGGCGCGGCCAGCGCATCGTGGCCGCCTCGGGCCCCCTGTTGCTGCCGCTGCTCTGGCTGCTGCTGGTGGGGCTGGCCTGGCAGGTAGCGGTACTGCAAGCATGGCCCGCGCGAATTCTCGAGATCGCCGTCAGCCTGTTGTCGGCCTGGGTGGTGATCCACCTGGCTTCGATGGTGATCCGCAACCCGGTCTGGTCGCGCGCCGTGGCGATCAGCGCCTGGACCGTCGCCGCGCTGAACATCCTGCGGCTGCTCGAGCCGACGGTGACCCTCCTCGACGGCGTGGCGATGCAGCTCGGCGGGGTGCGGATCTCCCTGCTGTCGCTGGTGAAGTCGGTGTTCGCGCTGGCAGTGCTGCTGTGGGTCGCCACGGCGCTGTCGGAGCTGCTCGAGACCCGTCTCAGGCACAGCCCGAATCTCACGCCTTCGGTGAAGGCGCTGTTCGGCAAGTTGCTGAAGTTCAGCCTGGTCACTCTCGCCGTGCTGGCGGCGATCACCACTACGGGGATCGACCTGACGGCGCTCGCCGTGTTCGGCGGCGCGCTGGGCGTCGGCATCGGCCTCGGCCTGCAGCGCGTCGTGGCGAACCTGGTTTCGGGCATCATCCTGCTCGTGGACAAGTCGATCAAGCCCGGCGACGTTGTCGCCGTCGCGGGCACCTACGGCTGGGTCAACACGCTCGGCGGCCGCTACGTGTCGGTCATCACCCGGGACGGCATCGAGCACCTGATTCCGAACGAGGAGTTCATCGCGACCACGGTCGAGAACTGGACCCACTCGGACACCAAGATCCGGGTCAAGATTCCGATCGGGGTCCACTACAAGTCGGACGTGGAGCGGGCGATCGCGGTCTGCGAGGAATGCGCCGGGGAGGTCGATCGGGTCATCGCCGATCCCGGGCCCGTCTGCCAGTTGCGCAACTTCGGCGACAGCGCGGTGGAACTGGAACTGAGAATCTGGATTGCGGATCCGATGAACGGGGTCAACAACGTGCGCAGTGAAACCCTGCGCCGCATCTGGCGGGCCTTCCACGAGGAGGGGATCGAGATTCCCTATCCGCAGCGGGATCTGCACCTGGCCAGCGCCGTGCCGCTCGAGGTCAGGCTCGGACAGGGACAAGGAGAAGAAGCGAAATGAGCGCGCGCAAGGGACTGGGGCCCGGCGCCTTCGAGCCGCCGCCGCCCGGCCGCTCGTACGAGCCTTACGTACCCGCGGCGGCAGGGCTGGCCGAGTTCACCTTCAAGGCGATCGGCCTGGGCATCGTGTTCGGCATCGTGTTTGGCGCCGCCAACGCCTACCTCGGCCTGCGGGCCGGGTTGACCATCAGCACCTCCATCCCGGTCGCGGTGATGACCGTGGCCGTGTTCAAGGCGCTGCAGGCGGCGGGCCGCAAGGGCACCATTCTCGAGGCCAATCTCTCGCAGACGGTCGGCTCGGCCTCGAGCTCGCTGGCCAGCGGCATCATCTTCACGCTGCCGGCCCTGTTCCTTTGGGGACTGTCCCCAAGCCTGCTGCAGATGACCATGCTGGCCATGTGCGGCGGGCTGCTCGGCATCCTCTTCATGGTGCCGCTGCGCCAGTTCCTCATCCACCGGGAGCACGGCAAGCTGCCCTATCCCGAGGGCACGGCCTGTGCCGAAGTGCTGGTGGCGAACGAGACCGGCGGCGGCAACGCGCGTTTCGTGTTCATCGGCCTCGCCGCCGGCGCCGCCTTCAAGGCCCTGACCTCGTGGGCACGGGCGATTCCGGACTCGGTCCACGCGGCCCTGCCCTGGCCGCGCAAGGCCGAACTCGGCATGGACCTGTCGCCGGCCCTGTTCGGCGTGGGCTATATCCTCGGCATCCGCATCGCTGCAGTGATGGTGGGCGGCGGGCTGCTTTCCTGGCTGGTGATCATCCCGCTGCTCGACTGGTGGGGCGCCGGCCGGACGCTGCCGCTCTACCCGGAGACCCAGCTGCTCATGACCGACATGAGCCCGGCACAACTCTGGACCCGCTACGTGCGCTACATCGGCGCCGGCGCCGTCGCTGCAGCGGGCATCATCACCCTGGTGCGCAGCCTGCCGGTCATGCTCGACAGTTTCCGCATCGGGTTCGACCAGCTGCGCGACCGCCGGGACCAGGTCCCGGTCGCCGTGCCCCGGACGGCCCGCGACCTGCCGCTGCGCTTCGTCGGCATCGGCGTGGTGACCATCGTGGCCGTGCTCGCGGTCGTGCCGGTGGCGTTCGGCGAGGTGGGCGGGGTCGGCATCCGGCTGGTGGCGGCGGTGTGCGTGGCGGTGTTTGCCTTCTTTTTCGTCACCGTCGCCTCGCGCATCGTCGGGCTGGTCGGCGTGACCAGCAATCCCACCAGCGGCATGACCATCGCCGCCCTGCTGGGCACGGCCGGCATCTTCCTGGCCTTCGGCTGGACCGATCTCAGCGGCAAGGCGGCGGCGATTACGGTCGGTTGCGTGGTGGCGATCGCGGCCTCGATCTCGGGCGACACCTCCCAGGACCTGAAGACCGGTTACCTGCTGGGCGCGACACCGCGCCACCAGCAGGTCGGCGAGCTGGTGGGCGTGCTGACCTCGGCGGTGTTCGTCTGCCTGGCCGTGCTCCTCCTGGCCGAGACCTTCGGCTTCGGCAGCACCGAGCTCCCCGCGCCGCAGGCCACCCTGATGAAACTGGTGATCGACGGCGTGCTGGACCAGTCGCTGCCGTGGGGGCTGGTCGCGGTTGGCATTGGGATTGCGGTGGCCTGCGAGTTGCTGAAGATCCCGTCGCTGCCCTTCGCTGTCGGGGTCTACCTGCCGGTCTCAACCATGACGCCGATTTTTCTCGGCGGGCTGATCCGCTGGTGGGCGGAGCGCAGTGCGCAGGGTGCGGTGGAGGCCGGCGAGCGGCGCGAGCGCGGCATCCTGCTCGGCAGCGGTTTCGTCGGCGGCGAAGGGCTGCTGGGCGTGGCGATCGCCGGCGCGGCGTTCGTGCTGGGCCGGCGGCCCCTCGGGCTGGGCACGGGCTGGCTGGGCAGCGACCTGCTGGCCACGCTGGTGGGCCTGACGGCTTTTACCGCTTTCGCGGCCTGGTTCGTGCTGCAGGTATACCGCAGTGGGCGTTGAGGGCGCGCGCGGCCTGGCTAGGGGCGCCCGGCTCGCGGCCTTGCTGGTCCTGGTCGCCTGCCTCGGCGCCTGGGGCCCGGTGGCCCGGGCCGCCCCGGAGCCGGCGCAGATGGCCGAGCTGCTCCGCCGGGCGGCGGAGCAGTTGCGCAGCACCGGCCGCATGGAGGTTGCCGGACAGCCGGTGTTGTCGGCCGCCACGCTGCCCCAGCTCTACGAGCAGCGCGGTTTCACGCTGCTGTGGACCGTGCCCGCGAACCGGGAGGCCATGCTGGGAGAGATCGCGGCGGCCAGCGGCGACGGGCTGGACCCGGCTGACTACCACTTCCAGGTCCTGCGCCGGATGCAGACGGCGCGCGAGCAGGCCCCGGACGACCCGGCGCTGGCCGTGGCCGCGGACCTCTTGTTCAGCGATGCCCTGGTGCGCCTCGCCGCCCACCTGGCGCACGGCAAGCTCGACGCCGAGACGCTGGCGCCGCGCTGGGACGCGGACCGGCCGCTGCGTGGCGAGCCGGCGGCCACGGTCCTGACGCGCATCGCCACCGGCAACGCGCTCGCCGTCCAGCTGGCCGAACTGCGGCCGGTCCAGCCGCTGTACGGGCGCCTGAAGTCCATGCTGGCGCGCTACCGGCTGGCGGAAGAGCAGGGCGGGTGGCCCGAGATCGGCTCCGGGCCGGTGCTGCAGGAAGGCATGGAGGATCCCCGGGTCCCGTTGCTGCGCCGGCGACTGGCGGAAACCGGGGATTTCGACGGGGTGGTCGTGGATTCGCCGCGCTTCGAACCGGCCCTGGCTGCCGCCCTGCGCAGCTTCCAGGCGCGGCGCGGCCTGGAGGCGGACGGCATGTTCGGCCCGGCGACCCGACGGGCCATCAACCTCCCGGCCGCAGAGATGGTCAACCGGCTGCGGGTCAACCTGGAGCGTGCGCGCTGGCTGCTCAGCGAGGTGCGCGGGCGCTTCCTCGTAGTAGACCCCGCGGGCGCGCGCGTCCTGCTGCTGGACAACAGTGAGCCGACGGTTTCCCTGGCTGCTGAATTCGCGCCCGCCCTGGCGGCACTGCCTGCGCTGCGCGGCGAGTTACGATATTTCGTCGTGAACCCCGACTGGGTGCTGCCGCCGGCCCTGGTGCGCGGCCAGGTCGGGCCGCTGGCCCGACGTTCGCCCGCCCGGCTGGAGGCCATGGGCATCCGGCTGCTGAACCGCGACGGCACGGCGCGGGCGCCGGCCGCAGTGAACTGGACGGCAGGGGACATGGTGGTGCAGCAGCTGCCCGGACCCGGCAGTTTCCTCGGCGGCTTCCGCTTTCCTGCCGGTCCGCGGCCGGAAGTTTTCCTGCACGGCGCGGCGACGGCGTCGGGAGAATCCCTGCCCGGCTCGGTGCGGCTGGATGATCCGGGGTCGCTGGCTTTCGGGCTGGCCTCGCCGGAGGCAGCGTGGGATGCGAGCGAGGTCCGAGCGGCGCTGGAATCCGGCAGCCCGCGTACCTTTGTCCTGCCGCGGCCGGTGCCCGTGCTGTTTGCGCCCTGGACGGCCTGGGCGGACAACGCAGGGCAACTGTTCCTCCGGCCCGGCTACGAGGAGCGGGATGCAGCGATCGCGGCCGGTCTTGCCCGGCGCGCTGCGCAGGACTGAGCGCTCCGGCATGGTCTGCACTGCGCTTGCTTGCCGCCCGGGGCGGCGCATAATCAGGGGTTGACCCGGACGAAAATGAGCCCCATGGAGCAGCTTTCCGGCCTCGACGCCGCTTTCGTTTATCTTGACGCTCGCAACGCGCCCATGCATGTGGGCGGCCTGCACGTTTACCAGCCGTCGCAGGGCCGCTTCGGTTTCGAGGAATTCCGCGCCCACATCGCCGCCTGTATCGACCGGTCGCCCATCTTCCGGCGCCGGCTGCAGCAAGTGCCGCTGCGGCTGGGCCGTCCCTTCTGGATCGACGACCCGCATTTCGACCTCGACCTGCACCTGCAGCATTCCGCGCTCCCCGCGCCGGGCAACTGGGAGGCGCTGCGCGAGCTCGCGGCCCGGATGTTCTCCCGCCCGCTCGATCCTGAGCGGCCGCTCTGGCACCTGACCTTCGTCGCGGGCCTCGAGCATTGCGGCAGTTTCCCGCCGGGCAGCTTCGCGGTGATCTCCCGAGTTCATCATGCGGCTGCGGACGGGCTGGGCACGCTGGACATGTTCAACGCTATCTGGAGCCACCAGCCGCAGCGCCTCAAGGCCCGCCGTCATCGTGCGCGGCCCCGGCCGCCGCGTCCGCCCGGCGCGCTCAAGCTGCTGCGGAAGAGCCTCGGCGGCGTGTTCCGTGAGCCGGGCGACACGCTCGGCTGGGCGGCCGGCGTGCTGCGCGGCGGCCTCGGCGTCGGGCGGGAGTTCATCGCCCGCGAGCACCATGCGCCGCCGATGCTGTTCCAGGCGCCGCGCAGCCCTTTCAACGTGCCGATCAGTTCACGGCGGGTGTTCGACGCGGCCAACCTGCCGCTGGAGCAGGTGCGCGCGATCCGGGCGGCCGTGCCGGGCGCCACCGTCAACGACGTGGTGCTGGCGGCCTGCAGCGGCGGCTTGCAGCGGTACCTGGGGGACTACGGCAACCTGCCGGAGCGGGATCTGATCGCGATGGCGCCGATTTCCGTCCGCAACCAGGTCAACAAGGGCGGCAACCGGGTGTCGGCCATGCTGGTGCCGCTGGAGCTCAAGGCAAAGGACCCGCTGGAGCGCCTGCGCCGGATTCACGAGCACGCCGTCGACAGCAAGGCCTACACCGAGGCCATCGGCGCGGCGACGCTCGCCGACACTTCCCGGTTCGTGCCGTACTCACTGGCGACTGCGGCGGCGGGGCTGTACTCGGGCCTGCACCTGGCGCGCTACCACCGGCCGCCGTTCAATCTGGTCATCACCAATGTCCCTGGGCCGCGCGAACCGCTCTATCTCGGGACTGCGAAGCTGCTGGAGGGCTACGGGACCGCCCCGGTCCTCGACGGCCTCGGCCTCATCCTGGTGGTCACCAGCTATCTCGATACCCTGACGGTCAGCGCCACCGCCGCGAATGAAGCCGTGCCCGACGTCGAGCGGCTGATCGAAGGCGTCCGGGCGAGCTTCGCCGAGTTGCACGCCGCCATCGGCAAGCGGAAACCGGTGCCGAGGGCGAAGAGGAGGCGCGCCGATGCCGCCGGCTGAAGAACGGGTCGGCCCGCCGCCGCTGCTGTGGCAGTTCCTGGAAGGCCGGGCGATGCTCGAGCTCGGCGCCATGGCCTGGCTCTACCCGCTGCTGCGGCAGGCGCCCCGGGGCGACGGCCATCCCGTGCTGGTGATTCCGGGCTTCCTCGCCAGTGGCAGCTCCACCTTTCCGTTGCGCCATTTCCTCAAGACGCTCGGCTATGCCGCGCACCGCTGGAAGCAGGGGCGCAACCTCGGCGGGGTAGGAGAGACCGAGGAACGCCTGGTCGGCCGATTGAAAGAGCTGCGGGAGCGCTACGGGCGCCGGGTCAGCGTAATCGGCTGGAGTCTCGGCGGCATGTACGCCCGCGAGCTTGCCTGGCTGGCGCCCGACGACGTGCGGCTGGTGATCACGATGGGCTCGCCGTTCCGCAACCATACCGGTACTGCGGTGGCGTTCCTGTACGAGGATGTCAGCGGCCAGAGCGAGGCGCACATGGACCCGCGCCTGCTGGACCGGCTGTCGCAGCCGCCGCCGGTGCCCGCGACTTCCATCTATACGCGGACCGACGGCGTGGTGCACTGGCGCTGCTCGCTCGAGCATCCCTCGCCGACGACCGAGAACATCCGGGTGGCGGGGAGCCACTGCGGGCTGGGGCACAACCCGCTGGCGCTGTGGGCCATCGCCGACCGGCTGGCGCAGCCGGAGGGCGACTGGCGGCCTTTCCGGCGGGAAGCGTTGCGCCGTTTCGCTTACCCGGCGCCCGACCGCGGCGACTAGCGGCCGGGCAGGTACCCCCCTGCGATACCGCCCGTTCTGGCGTAGACTCTCGCGCTGTTCCAGTCCCGGAGAGCGAACCCCGTGAAGGACTTCGTCGACGCTGCCAACAACCTCATGTGGGGTTCGCTGCTGATCTGGCTGCTGCTGGGCGCCGGGGTGCTGTTCACGGTGATCTCCGGTTTCATCCAGCTGCGGCACTTCGGCCACACTTTCGGGGTCATGAAACGCAGCTTCCGGCGCGAGCACGGCGGCATCTCCTCCTTCGAGGCCTACTGCACCAGCCTCGGCGCCCGCGTCGGCACCGGCAACCTCGCCGGCGTGGCGGTGGCGCTGGAGCTCGGTGGTCCGGGCGCGGTGTTCTGGATGTGGGTCACCGCCATGCTCGGCATGGCCACGAGCTTTTTCGAGTCGACGCTGGCCCAGCTGTTCAAGGTGCCGAACGGGGACGGCAGCTACCGCGGCGGCCCCGCCTTCTACATGCAGTACGGGCTGGGCAAGCGCTGGATGGGCGTGCTGTTCTCGGTGTTCCTGATCCTGGCGTACCCCATCGCCTTCAACGGCGTGCAGTCCAATACCATGGCGGCGGCCGTGGCGGAGGTCACCGACATCGGCACCGCCTGGACCGGGGTGCTGACGGCTTTTTTCGTCGGGCTCGTGATCTTCGGCGGCATCCGCCGGATCGCGCGCGTGGCCGAGATCATCGTGCCTTTCATGGCGCTGGCATACCTCGGCATGGCCCTGTGGCTGGTCGCCACGCACGTGGGCCAATTGCCCGGCGTGTTCCGCCTGGTGATCGAGAGCGCCTTCGGCATCGGCGAGGCGGCCGGCGGCGTGCTGGGCTACGGGATCGCGCAGGCGCTGATGCACGGCGTGCGCCGCGGGCTGTTCTCGAACGAGGCGGGGTCGGGCAGCGCGCCGATCGCGGCCGCGACCGCCGACGTGCGTCATCCTGCGAGCCAGGGCTACGTGCAGATGCTGGGCGTGTTCACCGACACCATCGTGATCTGTACCAGCACGGCCGCGATCATCCTGCTGTCGGGGCAGTTCGAGGCTGGCGCGGGGCTGACCGGCATGGCGTTGACCCAGGGCGCCATGAGCGCGCTGGTGGGCGACTGGGGCGCGGGCTTCATGACCGTCGCGTTGCTGTTTTTCGCCTTCACCTCGATCATGGCGAACACCTACTACGGCGAGACCAGCCTGGCGTTCATCCGCAGCGACGCGCGGCTGGTGACGGCCTACCGCTGTATCGTCCTGGTGGGCGTGTTCGTGGGTTCGCAGCTCAACCTGCCGCTGGTCTGGGCCATCGCCGACCTCTCGATGGGCTTCATGACCATCGTCAACCTGGTTGCCGTGCTGCTGCTGTCGGGGCTGGTGATCAGGGTCATGCGAGACTACAACGCGCAGCTCGCGTACCACGTCGAGCCCGTGTTCGACGTCTCGCGCCACCCCGAGATCCAGCGACGGTTGCCCGGCGGAAGCTGGTGAGCGCGCGCTGCGCATGAATCGCCTGGGCCGGATGCCGGCGGCGGCGCGAGATACACTCCTTGGCATGCGCAAGAGCAGGGTTGCCAGGATGGCCGGGGTAAACCGATGGGTGGGGATGGGCCTCGCGCTGGTCCTGGCGGCCGGCTGCGCGCCCGGCGACGAGCAGCCGGCGCCGGGCGGCATGCGCGAGTTCGAGGCGTCACTCGAGGGACTCGAGCAGCTGGCGCGCGAGTTCCCGCCGGTCGACGGCGCCCCGCTGCGCTGGCCGCAGGACCATGCGGCCCATCCTGGCCAGTTCACCGAGTCCTGGCTGGTGGCCGGCCTGCTGCGCGACCAGTCTGGCGGGCGACACGGTTTCCAGCTGTTGCTGCAGCGGGTTGCGCTGTGGTCCGCCGAGGCGGAGCGGGCGTCGGCCTGGGCCGCCGAGGCCGCGTGGTACGGCCGCTTCGTGCTGGAGCAGCCGGGTGCGCCGCAGCTGGCGGCGGATCGGCTCAGCCGCGATGCGCTGGGCCTGGCGGGGACGACCGAGGCACCGGTGGCGGCGTGGCTCGAGGACTGGCGGATCGAACTGCAGCCCGAGAGCGGCACGCTGACAGTGCGGGCACAAAGCGACACGGGCGGCATGGAGTTGCGCCTGGCGCTGCCGCCCGCGCCGCCCGCACCGCTGGCCGCGGAGGCGCGGCGCGGTTACTGGTGGCCGGGCCTCGAGGGTACTGGTGCCATCCGGCACGGCGAGACCGTGCTCGAGGTACGCGGCACTGCGCTGCTGGAGCGCTGGTGGGGCCGGGCGCCGCCGGCCGGCAGCGGCCAGCTGGCGCTGGCCCGCGTGTGGCTGCTCGACGCGACGGGTGGCGCCGTGCGCTGCGAACAGTTGCGACGTCGCGGCGGCGGCGGCACCCCCCTGGGTTCGTGCACCGAGTATCCTTCCGGCAGGGAAATTACCGCCGTGCCGGCGCCCGCAGGCGACGAGGGCGTCGCGGGGGCGCCGCCGCTGCGCTGGCGGCTGGACTGGCCGGGCGGCGGGGGCGACTTCGCCTGGGAACCGCTGGCGAGGCCCGGCGACCCGGGCCCGGAGTGGTCAGGCTTGCTGGTGCCAGAAGCGGCCGGCGTCGCGGCCGGTCGCTGGGGCTTGCTGGCCCTGAGCAATTTCGGGGCGCCCTGAGCCGCAAGCGGAAGGAGGACCCGTGCCATGAAATCCCCGGCCATCGCTGTTGCCACGCTGATCGGACTGCTGGCGCTCGCGGGCTGCGGCCGAAGCGAACAGGTTCCGGTCGAACTGGGCGCGCCCGGTCAGATTCCGCCTTCGGCCCAGCGCGCGGGTGATCCGGCGCTGGGCTACGAGATCCTGGTCAATCGCGGCTATGTCAGCTGTGGCGTGCCGCGCGCGGCCTTCGAGCGAGCCGCTGCCGAGGCCCCGGCAACACGCCGGTTCGAGCTGCCGGGACGCGACGAGCACAATGCCGGCCTGCCTTACCAGCTGAACGCCGCCACCACCGCCGACGGCGTCGAGCTGGTGGTGTCCAATTGCCTCGCGTGCCACGGCGGGGAGTTCAACGGCGAACTGGTGGTCGGGCTCGGTGACGCCTTCGCCGACTTCACGACCAGTCCCATGGCAGGTATCGAGCGCCTCGGGCTGCTGGTGGAAGACGGGGCGGAGGCCGCGGCCTGGCGGCGCTGGGCCGACCGGATCGGCGCCATTGCACCCTACATGGTGACCGACACTGTCGGCGTGAATCCCGCTCCCAACCTGACCATGGCGCTGATGGCCTATCGCGACCCGGATACGCTCGCCTGGCACGGCGAGCCGCGGCTGGAACCGCCGCCGTACGAGCCCCTGCCTACGGCCGTGCCGCCCTGGTGGCGCATGCAGAAGAAGCACGCCATGTTCTATCACGGCGGCGGGCGGGGCGATCACGTGCACTACATGATGCTCAAGTCGCTGGTATGCACCGACGAGGTCGAAGAGGCGCGGGAGATCGACGGCTGGTTTACGCATGTGCGTGCCTACATCAGTTCGCTGCAGCCGCCGGCCTGGCCGTTTGCGCTCGACGAGGCGCTGGCGGCCGAGGGGCGCGTCGTGTTCGAGCGCCAGTGCGCCGCCTGCCACGGCACCTATGGCGAGAACGAGACCTATCCGAACCTGGTGATCGGCCTCGAGGAGGTCGGCACCGATCCCGCTTACGCACTGCAGGCGGTCGAGGCCGAGCGCTTCATCCGCTGGTTCAACGGTTCCTTCTACGGCCAGGGTGCGCAGGCGATGCCGGCGCCCGGCTATGTCGCACCGCCGCTGGACGGCGTCTGGGCCACTGCGCCGTACCTCCACAACGACTCGGTGCCGAGCCTGGCGGCGCTGCTGGACAGCAACCGGCGCCCGACCTATTGGCGGCACCGGACCGGGCCGCGCGAATACGACCCGGCAGCGCTGGGCTGGGCCTACGATGCGCTCGATCGCGGCAAGGAAGGCGCGGCCGATCCGGCGGCAGCACGCTACATCTACGACACCACCCGGCGCGGCTACGGCAACTACGGCCACACTTTCGGCGACGCTCTGACCGAGCGGGAGCGGGCCGCGGTGCTGGAGTACCTCAAGACCCTGTGAGGTTGCCTCCGCCGGCCCCGCGCCGCCGCAGCAGGAACTTCTCCAGCTCCACCAGGGGCACCACCGTCGCGGCGACGAGGACCAGCGGGAGCCACTCGCTACGGCCCAGCGGCGCGGTGCCGAAGAGGGTGTTGAACGTCGGCAGGTAGGTGAAGCCGAGCTGGAACAGCAGCACGACGACGACCGCGGCGACGGCGACGCGATTGCCGAACAGGCCGTTGCGGTTGAGGGTCGGCGCCAGCAGGTGTCGCACCGTCAGCAGGTAGAAGACCTCGAACAGCACCAGCGTGTTCACTGCCATGGTGCGCGCCGTCTCGAGTTCGTAGCCCGCGTTGCGGGCCGCCAGGAACACGCCGAAGGTCCCGGTGACGACGAGCAGGGACACGAAGGCGATGCGCCAGGTGACGAAGCGCCCGAGCAGCGGCTCGTCGGGGCGCCGGGGCGGGCGCTGCATGATGTCCCGCTCGGGAGGCTCGAAAGCCAGCGCCAGCGCCAGCGTGACCGCGGTGATCATGTTCACCCAGAGAATCTGCAGCGGCGTGATCGGCAGGGCGCGGCCCAGTGCGATCGCGAGGATGATCATCAGCGCTTCCGCGGCATTGGTGGGGAGGATGAAGAGGATCGCCTTGCGGATGTTGTCGTAAACGGTGCGCCCTTCCTCCACGGCGCTTTCGATGGAGGCGAAGTTGTCGTCGGAGAGCACCATCTCCGCGGCCTGGCGGGACACTTCCGTGCCGCCCCTGCCCATGGCCACCCCCACGTCGGCGCGTTTGAGCGCCGGCGCGTCATTGACCCCGTCACCCGTCATGGCGACCACTCGGCCGCTGGCCTGCAGGGCTTCCACCAGCCGCAGCTTGTGCTCGGGGCTGGCGCGCGCGAACACGTCCGCTGCCACGGCCACGCGGCGGAGCTCGCTGTCGCTCAGCCCCTCGAGGTCTGCGCCCAGCACGGCGGCAGAGCCATCCCCGATCCCCATTGCTGCGCCCACTGCGCGCGCCGTGCTGAGGTGATCGCCGGTGATCATCTTGACCCGGATGCCGGCGCTGCGGCACCGGGCCACGGCGGTGACCGCCTCCTCCCGCGGCGGGTCGATCAGGCCCACCAGCCCGAGCAGCGTCAGCCCCGACTCGACCTCGGCGAGCTCGAGTTCCGGGCCAGACTCCGGACCCGGGGTGCGAGTGGCCAACGCCAGCACCCGCAAGCCGTCCCGCGCCAGCGCCTCGGCGCGCTCCAGCCATTCCCCGGCGCGGCAGGGCGCCACGCCATCGGCGCCGGCGACCTGCGCGCACATTTCGAGAATTCGCTCGGGTGCGCCCTTGGCGAAAATCACCCGGTGGCCTTCGTGGTCGTGATGCAGCGTGGCCATGTAGCGGCGCTCGGACTCGAAGGGGATGGTGTCGTCGCGGGGCAGCGCGTCCCCCAGGCGGCCGGGGTCCAGGCCGGCCTTCAGCGCCAGCGTCAGCAGCGCCCCCTCGGTGGGGTCGCCATCCAGTTTCAGGCCGCCGGCCCGGGCGTGAAACTCCGCGTCGTTGCACAGTGCCGCGGCGCGACACAGCCGCATCAGCACCGCGTCCCCCGCCGGGTCCGGCTCTTCGTCTCCCAGGCGCAGGGCGCCGTGGGGGTCGTAGCCGACACCGGTGACGTGGTACTCGCGCCCGGCGAGCACGATCCGGCCGACGGTCATTTCGTTGCGCGTCAGCGTTCCGGTCTTGTCGCTGCAGATGACGGACACCGAACCCAGGGTCTCGACTGCCGGCAGCTGCCGGATGATGGCGTTGCGCGCGGCCATTCGCTGCACGCCGATCGCCAGGGTAATGGTGATGATTGCGGGCAGCCCCTCCGGGATGGCGGCCACGGCGAGCCCGACGGCGGCAAGGAACATCTCGTCGAGCGGGTAGCTGTGGACCAGCGAGCCGAAGGCCATCGTGCCGAGCGCAACAACCCCGATGACCAGGCTGAGCTTGCGGCCGAAACGGTCCAGCTGCCGCGTCAGCGGGGTGCTCAGGGTCTGGACGCGGGCCAGCATGGCGCTGATGCGGCCGAGCTGGGTCTGCGCCGCCGTGGCGACCACCACGCCGGTGCCGGTGCCGGAGGCCACCAGCGTGCCGGACCAGGCCATCGATGCCCGGTCCCCGAGCCCGGCGCCTGGAGCGACCGGGGCGGCGCTCTTGGCCGCGGCGACGGATTCGCCGGTCAGGAGCGCCTCGTCGACCTGCAGGTTGCGGCACTTCAGCAGCCGGAGGTCGGCCGGCACGAGGTCACCCGCCTGCAGCAGCACGATATCGCCCGGCACGATTTCCTCGGCCGGCAACTCGCTCCGGCGGCCGTCGCGAAGCACCATCGCGCGCGGGGAGAGCAGCTCCGTGATGGCCTCCAGGGCACGCTCGGCCTTGCCTTCCTGCACGAAGCCGATGATCGCGTTAATCAGCACCACGCCCAGGATTACGCCGGTGTCGGTCCATTCGCCGAGCAACCCGGTGACCGTAGCGGCGGCCAGCAAGACCCAGATGAGCACATTGTTGCATTGCGCGAGGAACCGTCGCAGGGCGCTGCGCCGGGCCGGCTCGGGCAGGCGGTTGGGCCCGTAGCGGGCCAGCCTTGCCCTGGCCTCTTCGGCGGCGAGGCCGGCGGTATTGGCAGCGAGCTGGGCCAGGACATCGGCGGCCGGCAGGCTGTGCCAGGCGGGCGCAGTATCCGGGGCGAGCGGCATGGAACTCTCGAGTGGCTTTCCCATCTAGAGGCTAGACGGGTGGCATACACATGCAAGTCGTGTTTTCCGTCGCCGTGCCTGGTGCCGACTCCGGTGTCTCGGCTGCCTCGAAGTACAATCCACTCTCTGCGCACGAGGAACTGGAGATGAGGAGACGAACGATGCTGGGTCACATGGCCTTGATGCTCCTGGCGCCACGCGTATGGCCGGTAGCTGCATTCGCTGACGAGCCAGGACCTGCGCGGCCGCTGCAGGCTACGCGGGAGGACTGGAAGGAAATCCTGCCCGAGGACCGCTATCACATCCTGTTCGAGGAGGGCACCGAGCCGGCGCGCAGCAGCCCGCTGGACAAGGAATACGGCGACGGCACCTACATCTGCGCCGCCTGCTACCAGCCGCTGTTCGACAGCGCCGACAAGTTCGACAGCGGCACCGGCTGGCCGAGCTTCACGCGGCCGCTGCCGGGCGCGATGGACACCAAGCGCGACTTCAAGCTGATCTGGCCGCGGACCGAGTACCACTGCAGCCGCTGCGGCGGCCACCAGGGCCACGTCTTCAAGGACGGCCCGCCGCCGACCGGCGAACGCTGGTGCAACAACGGCCTGGCGCTCGAGTTCGTGCCGCAGGGCCAGCCGCTGCCGCCCCTGCGGGACCCGGGCCAGTGAGGGCGCGCTGGCAGGCTGCGCTCGCCCTGGCCCTCGCCGGGCTGGCCGCAGGCGCCGCAGCGAATCCCGCCGGCGAATCCGGGCCTGCGACGGGCGAGAAGGCCGTTGCCACCTTCGCGGGCGGCTGCTTCTGGTGCATGGAGCCGCCCTACGACGCGCTCGAGGGCGTCCTGTCCACGACCTCGGGCTATGCCGGCGGCACGGAAGAGGATCCGAGCTACGAGCAGGTGGCACGCGGCCTGACCAGCCATGCCGAGGTGGTGCAGGTGGTCTACGACCCCGCCCGCGTCAGCTACGAGGAGTTGCTCCGCGTGTACTGGCGCAACATCGACCCGCTCGCCGTGGACCGGCAGTTCTGCGACGCCGGGCGGCAATATCGCAGCGCCATCTACTATCACGACGAAGCCCAGCGGGCGGCGGCGGAGCGGTCCTTGCAGGAAGTGCAGGCGCGATTCGACGCGCCCGTGGCGACCGAGATCGAGCCGCTCGCCGACAGCTTCTACCCGGCCGAGGCCTACCACCAGGACTACTACCAGAAGAACCCGCTGCGTTATCGCTTCTACCGCTTCAATTGCGGTCGCGACCAGCGGCTGGCGGAGCTTTGGGGTGAAGAAGCAGGCGGCTACAATAAATAAAACAGAAGTTTAGGGGAATTATCTGATGTTGATTATCATGCGTATCCTGGTGCTCGCCGGATTGTTGGCCATGGCGGCGACAGTGGCTGCGGCGCGGCCCTTCGACGTCGAGGACCTGGTGCGGCTCGCCCGGGTGTCCGACCCGCAGGTGGCGCCGGACGGCCGGGCGGTAGTTTATGTTCTGCGCGAGACCGACATCGAGGGCAACCGCGGGCTGAACGGCATCTGGCTGGCGCGCACCGACGGTGCGGCCGAACCGGTTCGGCTGACTGCGCCCACCGCCAGTGCCTGGCACCCGCGCTGGGCACCGGACGGTTCGGCGCTGTATTTCCTCTCCACCCGCAACGGCTCCGCCCAGGTCTGGCGACTGCCCCTGGCCCAGCCCGGCGAGGCGCGCCCGGTCACCGGCTACCCGCTGGCTGTGAACGCCTTCGCGGTCTCGCCGGCGGGCGACCAGCTGGCGCTCGGCATCGATGTGTTCCTCGACTGCGACAGCCTGGCCTGTACCCGGGAGCGGCTCGACGAACGCGCGGCCGACCCGGCCACCGGCGCCGTCTTCGACCGCACCTTCGTGCGGCACTGGGACAGCTGGAAGGACGGGCGCCGGGGGCAGCTGTTCCTGGCGGAGCTCGATGCCGACGGCCAGGCCGGCGCACCGCGTCGGGTCAGCGTCGGGCTGGACGCCGATATTCCCACCCGTCCGTTCGGCAGCGCCGGCGAGTGGGCCTTCAGCCCCGAGGGCGATGACCTGGTGTTCGTGGCCCGGGTCGAGCCGGCGGGCGAGCCCTGGAGCACCAACACCGACCTGTACCGCGTGGCGACCCGTGGCGAGGCGCAGCCGGAGAACCTCACCCCCGACAATCCCGCCTACGACAACTCGCCCGTGTTCTCGCCGGACGGCCGGTACCTCGCTTGGCTGGCCATGAGCCGCCCGGGATTCGAGGCCGATCGCAACCGCATCCTGCTGCGCGACCTGCGCAGCGGAGCAACCCGCGAAGTGGCGCCGGATTGGGACCGCTCGGCGCATGGCCTTGCGTTCTCGCCCGACGGCCGCCGGCTCTACACCTGGGCGGACGACCTGGGCCATCGCCGCCTGTTCGGGGTGGATGTCCGCTCGGGCCGTGTCGACGCGCTCAGCGGCGACGGCAGCGTGGCCGGATTCGGCATCGGCCCGGGCGTAGCGGTATTCGCGCGCCAGCATCTCGCCTCGCCGGCGCAGCTGTTTGCCGTCGACCTCCGCGGGCGGGGGGAGCGCCAACTCACCGGTCACAACGGCGCGCTGCTGGAGGAGGTCGCGTTCGGCGCCTATGAGCAGTTCAGCTTCCCCGGCGCCGGCGGCCGGACCGTCTACGGCTGGGTGGTGAAGCCCGCGGCCTTCGAGCCGGGCCAGCGCTACCCGGTGGCCTTCATCGTCCACGGCGGGCCGCAGGGCAGCATGGGCAATTCTTTCCATTACCGCTGGAATCCCCAGACCTACGCCGGCAAGGGCTATGCCGTGGTGTTCATAGACTTCCATGGATCAACGGGTTACGGGCAGGACTTCACGGACAGTATCACGGGAGACTGGGGCGGGAAGCCGCTCGAGGACCTGCGGCTGGGATGGTCCGCCGCGCTCGAGCGGTACGACTTCCTGGACGGCGAGCGGGCTTGTGCACTGGGCGCGAGCTACGGCGGTTACATGATCAACTGGATCGCCGGGGCGTGGGCCGACGGCTTCGACTGCCTGGTCAACCACTCGGGGATCTTCGACAACCGCAGCATGTATTACTCCACCGAGGAACTCTGGTTCCCCGAATGGGAAATGGGCGGGCCGCAGTTCGTGGCGCCGCAGGGCTTCGAACGGCACAACCCGGTCAACCTCGTCGCCGGGTGGGAGACGCCCATGCTGGTGATCCACGGCGCCCTGGACTTTCGCGTGCCGCTGGAGCAGGGGCTGGCTACGTTCAATGCGCTGCAGCGGCGAGGGATCCCGAGCCGGTTCCTGTACTTCCCGGATGAGAACCACTGGATCCTGAAGCCGGCGAACTCGGTGCAGTGGCACCGGGTGGTGGAGGACTGGCTGGACCGCTGGATCGGGGCCGGCGCCGCGCAGGACTGAGTAGCTCGAGGGGCGCCGGCCGGGCCCGCGCCCCTCTTTTTCGATTGTTTACATACATCCATGAATGTATAATTCAGGGTCTGTTGTCCCGCCGCCGGCGTCCCGTTGGAGTCAAGCATGCATGCGCCCCCCATGACCGGCCGTGGCCTCCCGTCATGGCTTCTCCTGCCAGCTGTCCTCGCGCTCGCTGCGTGCAGCCAGGAGGGCGGCGAGGGCCAGCCCGGGGGCCCGGGCGGCCCGGGCGGGATGCCGCCCGCGCCCGTTACCGTACAGGAGGTGACCACGCGCTCGGTGGTGGTCGAAGCCGACTACACGGGCCGCGTGCGCGGCCTGCGGCAGGCCGAGGTCCGGGCCCGCGTCGGCGGCATCCTCGAAACCCGCCTGTACGAGGAGGGCGAGGAGGTCGCCGCGGGCGCGCCCCTGTTCCAGGTCGATCCGGCGCCGTTTCGCATCGCAGTGCAGCGAGCCGAGGCGGCACTTGCCAATGCGCGGGCCGAGCTGAACCAGGCCCAGCGCGAGTGGCGGCGCGTGTCGCGGCTGTTCGAGCAGGGCGTGGCGAGCGAGCGTGAACGCGACCTGGCCCTGTCGGTGCGCGAACTCGCCGAGGCCGGGCTCGCGCAGGCCGAGGCCGGACTGGCGCAGGCCGAGCTGGAACTGGGCTATGCCACGGTCCGCGCGCCTGTCGCCGGGTTTACGGGCCTGGAAGCGGTGACGCCGGGCAACCTGATTGCGGCCGGGGACCTCCTGACGACGGTCACCCAGCTCGATCCGGTGCAGGTCCGGTTCTCGCTCCCGGCCGACGCCGCCGCGGCGCGCCGGGCCCTGGCCCGGACAGGCGCAGGCGCGGATCAGGAGACCCTGCAGCTGACGCTCGTCCAGCGCGGCGCCCCGCCGTATCCGGAGCCGGGCCGGATGGATTTCCTCGCCAGCACGGTGGACCCGGCGACCGGCAACGTGATGGCGCAGGCCGTGTTTCCGAACCCGGAGCGGATCCTGCGCCCGGGCGAGACGGTGCGCGTGCGGCTGGCAACCGAGCGGCTCTCGGGGGTGATCGTCGTCCCGCCGGAAGCCGTCTCGCAGAGCCCGCGCGGCGCCACGGTATTCGTGGTCGGCGGAGAAGGGAAGGCCTTGGCGCGGGTGGTGACGCTGGGGCCGGTACTGGAGGAGGGCCAGGTGATCCTCGACGGCCTGGAGGCCGGCGCGCGGGTGGTGGTGAACGGGCAGGTGGCGTTGCGCGACGGCGCCAGGGTCGAGGTCCAGGCGCCGGGTGACGAGGCCCGCTGATGCTGCGCTTCTTCATCGACCGGCCGATCTTCTCCGCGGTCGTCTCCATCCTGATCGTGATCGGCGGCGCCGCGGCGCTGCGCGTGCTGCCGGTCGAGCAGTACCCCGACGTGGTGCCGCCGCAGGTCGTGGTCACGGCAATCTTCCCTGGCGCGAGTTCACAGGTGCTGGCCGACTCCGTGGCGGCGCCGCTGGAGCAGGAAATCAACGGCGTCCAGGACATGATCTACATGGAGTCGGCGGCGAATGATTCCGGCGCGGTCCAGGTCACGGTGTCGTTCGAGATCGGCACCGATCCGGACCAGGCCCAGGTCGACGTCAACAATCGCGTGCAGGCAGCGCTGCCGCGCCTGCCGCAGACCGTGCGCAATCTCGGGGTCCGGGTCGAGGCGCGTTCGACCAGCATCCTGATGGTGCCGGTGCTGCTTGCTCCAGACGGACGGCACGACACGCTGTTCATCAGCAATTACGCCCTGCTGAACGTGCTGGACGAGCTGGTGCGCCTGCCGGGCGTGGGCGATGCCGCGCTGTTCGGCGCGCAGGACTATTCCATGCGCATCTGGCTGCGCCCCGACCTGATGGCGCAGTACGGGCTGACGCCGAGCGACGTGGCGGCTGCCCTCCGCGAGCAGAACGCACAATTTGCCGCGGGCCGCATTGGCGCCGCCCCGGCGCCGCCGGACCAGGCTTTCACCTACACGCTGTCGACCCGCGGGCAGCTGACGACGGCCGCGGAGTTCGAGGACATCATCCTGCGCAGCGAGCCCGACGGTTCGATCCTCCGGCTCGGCGACGTCGCCCGCGCCGAACTGGGTGCCCAGGACTATGGTTTCTCGGCGACCTACAACGGCCAGCCGGCCGTGCCGATGGGGATCTTCCTCCAGCCCGGCGCGAATGCGCTGGATACGGCCGACGCCGTCTACGCCGCCTTCGATGAGATGTCCCAGCGCTTTCCGCCGGGGCTCGAGTACCGCATTCCCTACGACACCAGCGATTTCGTCCGCATCTCCATCCGGGAGGTCTATGTCACGCTGTTCATTGCCGTGGGGCTGGTGGTGCTGGTGACCTTCCTGTTCCTGCAGCACTGGCGGGCCACGCTCATCCCGATCGCCGCCATCCCGGTGTCGCTGGTCGGCACCTTCCTCGGCATGCAGGCGTTCGGGTTCTCGGTGAACCTGCTGACGCTGTTCGGCCTGGTGCTGTCGATCGGCATCGTGGTCGACAACGCCATCATCGTCATGGAGAACGTGGCGCGACTGATCCAGGAGGAGGGGCTGAAGGCCCGCGAAGCCTCCATCCGCACCATGCAGCAGGTCGCCGGCGCGGTGGTGTCCTCGACCCTGGTGCTGGTGGCGGTGTTCGCGCCCGTGACCTTCCTGGGCGGGCTCTCCGGCGAGCTGTACCGCCAGTTCGCCGTGACCATCGCGATTTCGGTGGTGGTTTCCGGCATCGTGGCGCTGACGCTCACGCCGGCGATGTGTGCGCTGCTGCTTGACCGCGAGGCGCGCGCCGTAGCCGCCCCTTTCCGGCTGTTCAATACCGGCTTCGAGCGCCTCACCTCGGCCTTCGTTGCCGGCGTCGGTTTCCTGTTGCGGCGCCAGGCGCTGGGCGTGCTCTTTTTTGCCGCCATGATCGCCGTGACCGGAGTGCTGTTCCAGCGGCTGCCGACCGGCCTGGTGCCGCAGGAAGACCAGGGTGTCGCCATCGTGGTCGGCCAGCTGCCGCCGGCCTCGGCGCTGCCGCGGACCGAACGGGTCCGCGACCAGCTGTCGGCGCAGCTCCTGGGCGGCTTCGAGGAAATCGAGGAGTTCACCAGCTTCGCCGGCTTCGACATCATTGGCCGGGCGCAGCGGACCAATGCCGTGGTCGGTTTCGCGCGTTTCGCCGACTGGCGCGAGCGCACCGGCCCGGGCCAGGACACCGCAGCGGTGGCGCAGAAGATCATGGGCATGGGCTTCGGCATCCAGGAAGCCAGTGTCTTCGCCTTCACCCCGCCGCCCATCCAGGGCCTGTCGCTGACGGGCGGGGTCGAGGGCTACCTGCAGGCCCGCGGCGCACTGGACGCCGGCAGCCTCGGGATGCTTTCCAACCAGTTCCACGGCGCGACCGAGGGCCGGCCGGCGATCGGCAGCCTGCGGCTCTTCATCGACGCCAGCGTGGCCCACTATCGCGCCGAGATCGATCGCGACCGGGTGCGGACGCTCGGCGTGCCGATCGATGCCGTGTTCGACGCCATGCAGAGCACCTTCGGCAGCCTGTATGTCAACGACTTCACGCTCGAAGGCCGGAACTGGCAGGTGAACGTCCAGGCCGAGGGCGAGTTCCGCAGCCGCCCGGAAGACCTGCGCCGCATCTTCGTGCGGGCCGGCGACGGCAGCATGGTGCCCCTGAGCTCGCTGGTCCGACTCGAGCGCTACGGCGCTGCCGACAGCGTGGAGCGCTACAACCTCTTCCCGGCCATCCGCTTCCTCGCCGAGCCCGCGCCCGGCTACACCAGCGGCGAGGTGAAGGCGGCGCTGGAGGCGGCCATGGCAGAGGGCATGGGCAGCGGCGCGCGGCTCGGCTGGATCGGCGAGGCCTACCAGCTGGAGGCGGCCGCCGGCGCCGGCGGCATCGCTTTCGCCATGGGCCTGGTGATGGTCTTCCTGATCCTCGCGGCGCAGTACGAGCGGTGGTCATTGCCGGTCGCGGTCGCCACCGCGGTCCCCTTCGGCGTGCTGGGCGCGGTGCTGGCCGTCATGCTGGCGGGCTTCCCGAACGATATCTATTTCCAGGTCGGCCTGTTGGTGCTGATCGGCCTGGCGGCCAAGAACGCCATCCTGATCGTCGAGTTCGCGGCCCAGAACCGCGCGGCGGGCATGGACGCGGCCGAGGCCGCGCAGCGGGCCGCGCGCCAGCGTTTCCGGGCCATCATGATGACGGCCCTGACCTTCATCATCGGCAGCCTGCCGCTGGTTTTCGCCACCGGCGCGGGCGCTGCCAGCCGCCGGGAGATCGGCACCGTGGTGGTGGGCGGCATGATCCTGGCCAGCACGCTGGCGCTGCTGTTCGTGCCCCTGTTCTACAAGCTGCTGGAAGACCTGTCGGCCTGGCGCCGGCCGGCTGCCGGCCCGGCCGGGGGCTGAGCGTGCCCAGGCGCACCCGGGCCGAGGCGGAGGCGACGCGCGAGGCCCTGCTCGATGCGGCGGAACAGGAGTTCCTGCAGCGCGGCGTCGCCCGCACCAGCCTCGAGCACATCGCCCGGCGCGCAGGGGTCACCCGCGGCGCGATCTACTGGCATTTCCGCGACAAGGCCGCCTTGTTCGCGGCCATGCTGGAGCGCGTCCGGCTGCCCTTCGCCGACATGGCCGACGCCTACCGGCGGGAAGTCGACGGCCAGGACCCGCTCGGGTTGCTGCGCCGGCTCTGCCGCATTGCCCTGGCGACGCTGGCCACCAACGAGACCTACCGCAACGTTTACAGCATCCTGTTGACCCGCTGCGAGTTCGCCGGCGAGGTCAATCCGGCCTTCGAGGGGCAGATGGCCATCGATGCGGAGAGCCTGCGACGGGTCGAGGGGGACTTCCGCCTGGCGCGCGACCTCGGCCAGATGGCGCCGGACATCGAGCCCGACGTAGCCGCTCGCGCCCTCTATGCCCTGATGAACGGGATCTACACCTCCTGGCTGCGCGCCCCGGAGAGCTTCGATATCCGGGCCGACGGCGAGGCCATGCTGGACCTGTTTTTCCGCGGCCTGCGCTGAGCCGCGCTCGCTGCTGGCGGCCGCCGGGGGGACAGCTAAACTCAGGGTAGGCGTCCCGGCGGCGGGACAGGCGGGAGAAGCCGGATGAAGGGCTACATCAACTCGATCCTCGTGCCGGTCGACGGTTCGGAGAACTCGGCTCGCGCGGCGCGTTTCGGTATCCAGCTGGCGGCCAGCCTGGAGGTCCCGGCGACTTTGTTCTACGTCTTTCCCGCCGCCTCGATGGAGCTGGTCGGGATGGCCGGCATGTCGCGCCAGGACGTCGAGGAAGCGGCCCAGGGCTGCGGCCAGCGGGCTTTCGACCAGGTCCGCCTGGCGCTCGATGCCGAGATGCAGCAGCGCTTCGAGCCGGCCATCGCCATCGGCGACCCGGCCGAGCAGATCATCGCCCGGACCGAGGCAGAGCCGGCGACCCTGGTGGTGATGGGCCGGCGCGGGATGTCACCGCTGCGGACCCTGGTGCTCGGCAGTGTCAGCGACAAGGTACTGCGCCACGCCGCCGTGCCCGTGACCGTGGTGACCTAGGACACGAACGCCCGGCTCAGGAGCCGAGGCGCCGCGCACTGAACAAGGGGTGTTCCGGCGCATAGGCCGCCGCCGCCCCCTGGCCGCTCTCGTAGCGTTGCAGGTTCTCCCGCAGGTCGGGGCGACCTTCCAACCCACCGGACTTGAGGGCTTCGAAAATCGCCTGCATCTGCAGTTCCACCGCCTCGTCGAAACTGCCGGCCGCCGCGTAGGCCATGGCCAGGGCCTCGGCCGACACCTGCCCCGGGACCTGCTGGTAAAGTGCTTCCGCCAGGACCACCGCGGCCTGGCGACGGGCCGGCTCGTTGCGGCCGCAGGTCGCGCGCAGGCGCACGACCATGGCGGTCAGCTCCACGGCCGCCTGGCCGGTGGTTTGGAGCGTCTGCTCCGCCGCGGCCAGGGCGCGCTCGCAGTCGCCAGCGCCGAGCAGGCTCGCCCCCAGCAGCAGGCCGTAGAGGGTTTGCTCCTCGACGCGTCCCGCGCCGTCACGCAGGCGCTGGTATTCGACCGCGGCCGCCCGGAAGTCGCCGCGGCTGAACATCAGGTCGGCGAGCGCCAGCCTGGCGTCGGACTCCTCTGCATCCGCGGCCAGGGCACGACCGTAGCGCTCCAGCGCAGTTTCCGGCTCGCCCTCCAGTTCGTCCAGCTGGCCGAGATAGAACCAGGCGCGGCTGTCGTCGGGGTCCAGGGACACCAGGCGCTCGAAGACCATCCGCGAGGCAGCGGTGTTGCCGAGCCGGGCCAGCAGCTCGCCGGCATTGAGCAGGGCCGGGCGGGAATCGGGATCGAGCTGGATGGCCCGCTGCATGGCCAGGGCGGCGTCCTCCAGCCGGCCGGTGGCGGCAAGGTCCAGGCCCATTTCGACATAGAACTGCGAGCTGCGGGACTTGGACCGGACGGCGTCGAACAGCGGGTCCACGATCGAGGCTGGGCGGTTGCCGCGACGTTCCAGGTGGTAGCGGGCCCGCTCGATCTCACCCAGGCCGCGGTAGGCCATGCCCAGCGAGTGGTGCAGCTGGGAGGCGGCCGGATCGAGGGCCAGTGCCTGTTCCAGGTACTCCGCGGCTGCCGCATAGCGCTCCCCGGCGAGGGCCACCTGCCCGAGGCCGGCGAGCGCAGCCGGAGCCTGCGGCGCCAGCCCGCGGGCGCGCTCGAAGTCGCGCGCCGCGAGGTCCGGCTGGCCCGCTTCCAGGCGCATCCGGCCGCGCCGCAGCAGGGCCGGGACGTCGTCGGGCGCCAGTTCGAGCACCTCGTCCAGGAAAGCCGTGGCGGCAGCGGGATCATTGGCGCCGACCTCGACCAGGGCCTGCAGGTACGCCCAGGACTGGTTGTCGGGCTGCAGGGCCCGCGCCCGGGCGTAAGCTTCCCGCGCCTGGGCGAGCAGCTCATGGACGAACAGGACGTCCCCGTACTGGCCCCAGGCGAGGGCCTGGCGATCGGGCTGGCCGGGTTCGGCCAGCGCCTCCTCGAGGCTCGATCGGGCCGCCGTGATCGCGGCCTGCACCGGCGCCGGGAAGCCGCCGAGATCGGCGGTCGGAATCGTGGCGTCGGACGCCCGGACGGGACCGCCGGCGCCCAGCAGCAGCACGCACCACAGCGCGCCCAACATGATGCCGGGCCGTTTATTCACCGCGCGCCCTCCACGGCGACGCCTTCGCCCTGGGTGAGCGTGTGGTACCGGTCGGCGGCGAGGCCGCGAAACTCTTCGTCGCTGCCATCGGGCCAGCGCACCCGGACTGCGCGCGGCGCCGCGCTGTCGCCGAGGGCGAAGCGCAGGCGGGGGTCCTGGGCCGAGGCGTAGGACCCGTCCGCCCGCGCGTGGCGCAGGTACGGGGGCGCGTCTGCGTCGAGCAGCCAGGCGAAGCTCCCCGTCGCATGCCGCCGGCCCGAGGCGTCGACCAGCTCCAGCCCGAGCCAGTGGCCGGCAATCTCCATCCGGTTCATCAGCACCTGGGCCGGCCCCTCGATGTTGCTGAACACCACGTCCGGGCGGCCGTCGTTGTCCAGGTCGCCGACCGCGGCGCCGCGGGTCACATTGGGCACGGCGAAGGCCGGGCCGGCCGCCTCCGAGGCCTCGCGAAAGCGCCCGTTGCCCTCGTTGAGGAACAGCTGGTTGCGCTGGTGGTAGGGAAAGTCGCTGCCGGCCTCGACCAGGTCACGCTCGAGGGTGACGGCGCCATTGCCGATGACGAGGTCCAGCCAGCCGTCCAGGTTCACGTCGGTCCAGGCCGTGCCGAAGCCGGTATAGCTGAGGCTCGGCACCCCCAGCCCCGCGCTGGAGGTCACGTCGGTGAACCAGCCGTCGCCTTCGTTGCGATACAGCGTGTTGGTCTCGGCGCGCATATGAGTCACGAACAGGTCCTTGGCGCCCGAGCGGTTGTAGTCGCCGGCATCGACGCCCATCCCGGCTTCGGTCATGCCGTCCGCGTTGACCGCGCTGCCGGCCAGGAAGGCCTCGTCCCGGAAGCGCAGGCCGCCTTCGTTGAGCCAGAGCGAATTGGGATCGCCGTCGTTGGCGACGTAAATATCCGGCCGGCCGTCATAGTCGAGGTCCGCGACGATCACGCCCAGGCCGTGGCGTGCCACGTCGCCGAGGCCGGCCCTCGCAGTCGCATCCTCGAAGCGCCCGTCGCCGAGGTTGTGGAACAGCCGGTCGGGCACCCCCGCGTACGTGGAGGGAGAACAGTAATCCAGCTGGCTGGTCAGCGCGCTGCGGCATTCCTTGTTCCGGGCCACCGTGTAGTCGGCGTAGTTGGCGACCACGAGTTCCTCGCGGCCATCGCCGTCGAGGTCGGCGAAACTCGCACTGACGCTCCAGCCCGGGTCGTTGACCCCGGCGGTGCCGGTAACGTCGCTGAAAGTGCCGTCGCCGTTGTTGCGCCAGAGCTGGTTGTCGCCCAGGTTCAGCAGGTAGAGGTCGGTGAAGCCGTCGGCGTCGTAGTCCCCGGTGGCGACACCCATGCCGTAGCCGTGCGCCTCGATCCCGGCCGCGCGCGTGACATCGCGAAAGCGGGGCACCCAGCGGCCGTCCTCGTCCCGGAATGACTCGTTGCGAAACAGCCGGTCGCCGCCGGCCGCCTTCTGGTCACCCGCGGTGCCGGGCATGAGCCCGCCCTGCACCAGGTAGATGTCGAGCCGCCCGTCGTTGTCGTAGTCGAGCAGGGCGACGCCGCCGCCCATGATCTCGGGAAACCAGAACCGTCCGGCCATGCCGTTGCGGTAGGTGAAATCGACCCCGGCCTCGGACGCCACGTCTACGAACCAGGGCTCCTGGGCAGCGGCCGGGGCCGTCAGGGCGCCGAGCAGGATCGTCATGGCAGCCGGGCGAAATCCGTTCATGGCGCGGGATTATACGGCGGGTCAGGGCTGGTGGATGACATGCAGCCGGTCGGGCTCGAGGCCCTGCAGCACCTGTTCGGTGCCGTCCGGCCAGCGGATGGTCAGGGTTCCGACCGAGGTGGCGGCGCCCAGCCCGAAAGTCAGGGGCAGCTCGACCTGGGACAGGTAGCTGCGCGTCGGGTTTACCGTCCGTCGCTGCGCGCCGTCGGGACCCTCCAGCCGGACTTCGGCGCCGATGGCGTGGGTATTGGGCGCCCGGCCGACGAGCTGCAGCCTCAGCCAGCGGTGCGAGATCGGCGTCTCGTTGCGCAGCAGCAGCGGTGCGCCGCCGGCCTGGGTCAGCACGAGGTCGAGCCGCCCGTCGCCGTCGAGGTCGGCATGGGCGGCGCCGCGGCCGACGATGGGTTGCGCGAGATCCATGGTCTGCGCCGGCGGGACGAGCACGTATGGCTGCCGGCAGGCAGCGCCGCAGTTCCAGAACAGCTGCGCCGGCTGGCGGTACTGCTGGCCGGCCTGCACCCGGTTGATCTCGTTCTCGACATGGCCATTGGCCTGCAGGAAATCGAGCCGGCCGTCCAGGTCGTAGTCCAGGAACAGCACGCCGAAGGTCAGTGCGGCACGCGAGGCCGGGCCGATGCCGGCGATGATGGTTTCGTCGGAGAACTGACCACTGCCCCCGGCGGCGACGAAGAAGGAGCTCATCTCGTTGGCGAAGTTGCCGATGGCCACCGCCAGCGCGTCGTCGTTGCGGAAGTAGGCGGCGTCGATGCCCATGGCGCCGGTGGCCAGGCCGTTCCGGTCGAACCCCGCGCCGGCCGCGATGCCGATCTCCTCGAAGGTGCCGTCGCCGTGGTTAAGGAATACGAAGTTGCGCACGGTGTCGTTCGCCACCACCACGTCCAGGTCACCATCCTCGTCGAAGTCGACCAAGACCAGGGCGAGGCCCTTGCCGACCGGCTGGCCGGTGGCGGCGTGGCTGACGTGAATGCCCGCCGCGGCGCCGGTTTCGGTAAAAGTGCCGTCGCGGTTGTTGCGGTACAGGTAGGACTGGGTGCCGCGGAAGTTGGTCGGCGGCCCGTAAGCGCGGCCGACGCCGGCCAGCCGGTAGTCCACTTCCAGGTCGATCTCGCGCGACCACTGCACGTAGTTGACGACGAAGAGATCGAGCCAGCCGTCGCCGTCGTGATCGAAGAAACCCGCCGACGTGCTCCAGGTGTCGGCGCCGCCGGCGACGCCGGCCGCGGCGCTGACGTCGACGAACTTCCCGCCCAGGTTGCGGTAGAGGCGGTTCTCCCCCACGGCGGTGACGAACAGGTCCGTCCAGCCGTCGGCGTCGAAATCCGCGACGGCGACGCCCTGGCCATAGAATGCCGCGGCGCCGAGCCCGGCCTCGTCGGCGACGTCGGAGAAGCGACCGGTGCCGTCATTGCGGTACAGGTAAAGGGCGCGCGGGCGGGGCGCGGCTGGATCCCGCGCGAACGGCCAGGTGTCGGAATTGACGAACAGGAGGTCCTGGTCACCGTCGTTGTCGAAGTCCAGCCAGGCCACGCCGCCGCCCATGGTCTCCGGCAGCATGCGGTCGCCCCGGGCGCCGTTCTGGTGCACGAAGTCGATGCCGGCAGTGCGGGTGATGTCGCGAAACTGCGCCGGCGTCGGCGTCGGCTGGCGCTCGTTCGCGAGCAGGCCGGAGAGGTCGACATCGGCTTCGGGAATCTCCGGTGGCGGGGGCGCCCCGAGGAGCCGGACCAGGACGACGACCAGCGCCACGGCCGCCACCACGCCGATGACCACCAGCGAGCGCCGGAAGGCCACCCCGATGGCGGCGTCACGGGACGGTCGGTTCATGCTCACCGGTCCTCCAGGCCGGCCGCGAACGCCGGCACCGAGAGCGGGTAATCCGCGCGGCCCGGTCGGTGCAGGTCGTAGACCACGACCGGGTCGGCCGCATGGTTGGCCGCCGGGTTGGCCCGCCGCGCCGCGGCGACCGCATGGTCGCGGGCATTGTCGTTGACCCGGTAGCGGGCGTACTCGGCGCGGTGCCGGTCGGCCTCGGGCGCATCGCCGAGTTCGGCGTAGACCCGCGCCAGGTTGTAGTGCGCGGTGCTGTTCTCGGGATCCTCGGCGAGCGCGGCGAGAAACCACTCACGGGCCTCGCGCAGCGCTGCGCCCCGCGCCGCGCCGTCGCCGCCGCCAACCTGCCGGGCGCGCTCCAGCCATGTCAGGCCGAGCTGGTTGAGGAGGCGGTAGTCCCGCGAGAAGTCGAAGCCCCGTTGCCGGGCTGCGGCAAACCGGGTCTCCGCCAGCGCGGTGAAGGCGGCCGTGGCTTCTTCCAGGCGGCCCTGCTGAAACAGGAGCTGGCCGCCGAACCAGGCGCCGGACCAGGCCGGCGCCGGCTCGGGATGCTCGAGCGCCCGCCGGAGCGCGGCGGCGGCCTCGTCGAGGCGGCCCTCCTGCAGGTAGGTCCGGGCCAGGTTCAGCGAACCGTCAGCCCGGCCCAGGGCCTCGACGCGCCCGAAGGCCTCCTCGGCCTGCCGCAACTGGCGCCGCTGGGGCTTGCGCAGGGCGCCGATCCCGTAGTCGTTCCAGCGTTCCCATGCCGGCGTAGCCGGGGCCTCGACGGAGTGCCAGCCGCCGTCCTCGCCGACCTCGAACACCAGGGCATCCTCGGCCAGCGTCGTGATCGGCAGGTCGTTGCCGGCGAATGCCGGGCCCAGCATGAGCTGCATCAGCCGGGTGTCGAACTTGCGGTAGTGCAGGCGCGCCCGGATCTCGAGCTCGCCGGCAAGGCCCTCGGGCACGGCGAGACGATAGTGCAGCAGGTCCGCAGCGCCGGGTGGGACCTGGTGATCGTACAGCGGGACGAAGATGTCCTCGGCATTGCGCCGGTCGATACGCTGCCCGTCACGGTCGAGCATGTAGGTGTTGGCGAAATGCGCCCAGGGGTCGACGGCCCCAGTCACCGGATCAATGCCGCCGCTGCGGGCGATGACCGCGCCGTCGTGCAGCACTTCCAGTTCCACCCAGGTTTCGTTCGAGTCGGAAGTGCCCTGCGTGAAGGCATGCCCGACCCGCAGGTTGCGCAGCACGAGCTGCAACAGGTATTCGCGGCCCGGCTGCAGCACCGGCACCTGCGGCCGCAGCGGCCCGACCAGACGGCCGTCGACCGCGGCGCCCTCGCGCAGCGCCACGATGTCGAGGCGCATGGAGCCGGTAAGCATCTCCCGGTGCTCGGCCGTGACTTCCGGCGGCAGACCGAAGAAATGGGGCAGGGCGGTGTTGGCCGCCGGGAACAGGTGGCCCAGCACGGTCGCTTCCTCGCCGGGCGCCCGGACGCGGCTGGAAAAGTCGTCGGACGGGCGCGGCACCATGTGGCAGCCGTTGCAATTGGGCTCGGCCTCGGGCGGGTAGTAGAAGCTGGCGACGCCGTGGCCGGACACGCCGCTCAGCAGGAAGGAGTCGTAGTGGTTCTGGCCGCGCAACCACTGGTACCGGTTCAGTTCCTCGGGCAGGTGCACCTTGTGGCAGGCGCCGCAGAACTCGGGCGTGCGATGCAGCGGCTTGAGAAAGGTGCGGCGATGGAAGTCCGGCTTGGCCTTGATCAACTGCCGGTTGACCCAGGCCAGCAACGCGTTGTCGCTGAAGGCGAAGGGGTAGTGCCGGGGCGCCGTGATGGTGAGGTCGGCATTGCCCCGCGGGCTGTCGACCGAGGTCACGGCATGGCACACCGTGCAGTTGATCCCGGCGGCGGCGGTAGGATCGTGCACGTCGTCGAAGCCGGGATCGTCCAGGGCGCCCGAAAGCATCGGCACGACGTCGTGACAGCCGGCGCAGACGCGGACCCCGGCAACGTCGCCATCGCGCTCGGCCAGCACCTGCCGGGTGTTGCGCACGGCGAACAGGTAGACGGGATTGTTGAAGGACGCGAAGCGATGGGCGCTGTGGCTCCATTGCTCGTAAACGTCGGCATGACATTCGGCGCAGTACTCGTCCATCATCAGCTCGCGCGCCGGGATGTGCTCGCCGGTGGCGGTGGCCATGAGCGAGGGCGCGAACTGGGCGTCATCGTTGCCGCCGGCGGGACCGGCCCGGAGACCGTGGACCTGGAAGGCGACCAGCACGGCTGCCGCGGCCAGTCCCGGGCCCGCGATCAGCAAGCCGCTGCGCCAGCGGATCCGGGGCCCGGCCAGGCGATGCAGCACGAACAGCCAGACACACAGCAGGGGTGCGACCACGTGCACCCAGTAGGCGATCTCGCGCACCGCGGGGTTGCGCACGCTGAAGAAGTCGAAGCGCACCAGCAGCAGGCCGCTCGCCAGCAGGGCCGCAATGGCGGCAAGGAGGCCGAGGCCGGCCCGCACCGCGTTGCGATTCGGCCGGCGCCAGGCGCGGCGCAGGTGCGAGGCGATGAAGATCGCCGCCGGCACCACGAGTGCGAGTCCGGCCACGAGGTGGAACAGGAACATGAACTGGTAGAACTGGTCCTGGATGCCGCGCTGCTGCCACCACTCCAGGAAGGTCACCAGCCCCAGGTAGAAACTGTTGACCGCCAGCAGGCCGAATACCGCCAGCAGGATTGCCAGCAGGATTCTCAGCCGCGGGCTGACGGCGGGCCCGGTGACGACGGCGCGTGGCTTCATTCCCCGCCCTGGTAGCGGATCAGGTATTGCTCGTGCAGCGCCTCGCGGCGGCCCGGGTCGCCGGCGCCCGGCGTGCTGGGCAGCGGGCCGACGGTCTCGCCGTCGAGGGTGTACATGTCCATGTCCTTGGCGTAGCCGCGCGCCTCCAGCACGAGCACGCGGCGCCGGTCGGGCAATGGCGGCGGCGCGTCGAACTCTACGTGGAGCTCGTCACCCGGCCCGATCACGGCGAAGGCGTCGTTCTGTTCCTCGACCAGGGGCAGGACCGGTCCGAGCGCGGTATAGAAACCCGACTGGTAGCGGGTGTCCCAGAAGGGGCTGCGGTCCGAATAGTCGTAGTAGGGTCGCTGCTGCTCGAAAGTGACCCGGCGGGCGAAGCCGGTCTTGGCGACGCGCGCGGCGACCATGGACGGGGACTGCAGCACGGTGGCCGCGGGCTGCGGCTCGTGGCCGACGATCCGGATGCGATCCCAGTAGATTTCCCAGTTGGAGCGCAGCCGCAGCCGCTGCGTCCCGGCCGGCAGGCCCACCAGCGGGAGCGACATCTCGCGCGGCATGCCGGCCGGGTAGCCGAAGGCCTCGTAAACCACCACCCATTGGCCGGCGGCGTCCTGCGCCTCCAGCGTCGGCGGCGCGTACCCGGCGCCGGCCTGCCAGGCGGCGAACACGGTCTGGGAGTAGGGGTACTCCACCCAGCCGTCCGCCACCAGCACGGGCGGCCCGGCCAGGCTGTCCAGCGGCGCCTCGAACTCGAGTTCCAGCACGTGCTCCCCGGCCAGCCGGGCGAGGAAACGAGGGTCCCGGCGGCCGGGCGGCGCGGCGCGGTTATCGCGGGCGGCCAGCAGTTCGGTCACGTCGTCGCCACGGTCGTCGATCGCGCGCGCCACGGCGAGGATCTTGTCGTCCCGGTAGAACACCGGCGCGCCGGTCGGGGCCGGGCCGCCGCCGGTGTACATGCGCTCGTCCAGGGCGAGGTTCCAGCCGGGCGGCAGGTCGTAGACGTGCAGCCGCAGGGTGTCGAGATACGCGATCTCCTCCATCGGCTCGCCGATCTTCAGGGCATAACGGCCGTCGCGTGCGACCAGTGCGCCCTCCGGCAGACGGAAATACTCCCATGGGCGCGGCGTCGAATAGCGGCCCGGCTCGAGCAGGAAGCCGATGCCGCCCACCCCGAGCACGTCGCTGACGAATTCGAAGCGCTCGCCGTTCCAGGCGTAGAGGATGGGGCAGCTGGCCAGCTGCCGCTGGGTTTCCGCGATCGGGTGCAACTCGCCCGCGTCCAGGCCCAGCTCCGTCTGCAGCACGCCGTCGGTCCAGGTCAGCCGGATGAAGTCGGCGCGGTTGCGGCCGCCGAGCCCGAGGGCGAGCGGCTGCAGGCTCTGACCCGGGGCCGAGTGGCGGTCGTAGGTGTCGGCCAGGGTCCAGCCGTCGAGCGTGCGCAGCATCACCGCGGTGCCGATGCCCGATGCGTTCGAGCGCATGCCCTCGCCGGTATCCGAACGGCCGGTCGGCGCGAGGGCCAGGAAGGATTGCCGGCCGGGGCCGGCCGGCCAGAGCGCCAGCTCGGGACCGTCCGCTCCGGCCGCCACGCCGGCCAGCGCGTAGCCCCGTGCGGGGTCCAGCAGCACCGGCGCCAGGACATCGAGCGCCGCCTCTTCCTCGTGCAGCACCACGAGCTTGCCGGCGGCGTCGAAGCCGAGGGCCATGAAGCCGGCGGCATGGTGTAACAGCAGGTCGGCGCGCCCGGAACCGTCGAGATCCAGCAGCGCGAGCTCGACGGGGGCGCCGGGCGGGGCGACGGCTGGCCTGATCACGGCGGCGACCCATTGGCCGTCTTCGTCGGCCCGCCATTGCAGCAGGTCGCCGGCCGCGTCGACGGCGTAGAGTTCCAGCTCGCCGTCGGCATCCAGGTCGCCGGGCGAGGCGGCCGCCAGCGGCGTTGACGCAAAGGCGGCGAAACCCGCCGCAGGCTCGTAGCGCCAGAGACGGTCGTTGCGCAGCACCTGGTGGGGACCTTCTCGGTTGAGGACCAGGATATCCGCGTCCCGGTCGAGGTCGAGGTCCAGCGCCAGGCTGCGGCGCGCGGTGGCGGACTGGGGCGGCAGCGCGTCGAGCCGCCGGAAGGTGCCGTCGAGATTGTTGTTGAACAGCGTCGCCGGGCCGTCGACCAGGCTCAGCAGGAGGTCGATGTCGCCGTCGTGGTCCGCATCGAAGGCGGCGACCGCGATGCAGGAACCCGCGTCCGCCAGGCCGGCCGCTGCCGCCACGTCGCGCCAGCCGTCGGCATCCTGCAGGAACAGCGCCGGGGCATCCCGGCGGCAGAGGAACACGTCGAGCCGGCCGTCGTTGTCGATGTCGGCCCAGGCCGCTGCCGTCACGCCGGCATGCCCGCTGAGGGGATGGTCCGGACGGGCCACGAAGTGTCCCTCGGCGGACTGCAGCAGCACCAGGCTGGCGGCGTCATCCCCACCGGCAAGGTAAAGGTCGAAGCGCCCGTCAGCGTCGATGTCGGCGACCGTAAGGTCGATATAGCCGCCCTCCGGCACAGCGCCGGCGGTCACGCGCTGGCCGAACACGGGTCCGACGGGCCTGGCCGGCGGGTCTGCCTCGGGCAGGTCGATCGCCAGCGCTTCGGCCCGCGGCCCCTTGCGCGTATAGCGAAACTCTGCCAGGTGGGCGCGGGGGTTGTTCTCGAAGCGCTGGTAGGCCTCGAGCATTGCGCGCGCCTCCTCGCGACTGCCTTCGCGCCTCAGCACCAGGGCCGCACCGTAGTAGCCGCTGCGCAGGTAAGGGTCGCGGCGTACCGCCTCGCGGTACCACTGCAGCGCTTCCTCGGTGCGACCCAGCTGGACCAGCGCCTGGCCCAGGAAATACGCTGCATGCGCGTCGTCGGTCGCCTGGGTTGCGACGCGCTCCAGTTTCTCCACCGCGGCCTCGCTCGCGCCCAGGTACAGGTTCAGCAGGCCGGCCACATACAGGGCCCGCTCGTGGTCCGGATCCTCCGCCAGCACGGCACCGACGATGTCCAGCGCCCGTTTCTCGTCGCCCTCGCGCTGCCGGTTCAGCGTGGCGATGGCGAGGTTCACCCGCGCGTCCAGCCAGTCCGGCCGCGCTTCGACCAGCTCGGCAAAGACCTGCCGGGCATCCTCGTTGCGATACTGGCCCATCAGCCCGACGCCGAGGTTATTGCGCCGGATCTCGTCTGCGGAGAACGGATCGGGTGCGGGCCGGCAGCCGGCCAGTAACGCGCCGAGCACGACCGCGGCGAGCAGGGAAAGCATGCGCATCGAATGAGCTTTGGTGTTCATTTCAGCTCCCGCCGTGCCGCCACGATGCGCGCCTTCAGCGCATCGCTGCTGATCTCCGCGCCGGTGGCCGGCTCGAGGTAGGCGCGGCCGGCATAGCGGTGCACGGCGCTGCGGAAATGCGCGCGGGTGTCGTGACCGAGCCGTCGCTCCCGCTCCGCGCGGAGCATGTCGATGTTGATCGGCGCCACCACCACCTTTTCACCGGCGCCGGGATCGGCCTGCGCCAGGACACGGCCGTCGTAGTCCACCACCATGCTGCCGCCGGGCCAGCTGAATGGCGGGTAGTTCTCCAGCTTCGCGCCCTGGTTGGCCGCCACCACGTAGGCGGTGTTCTCCAGCGCCCGGGTCCGGTTGACCAGCGTCCACCAGTCCATCGGCGCGGCCGTGCCCCACGGGTCCATGTAGGCGGAAACGCGGATCAGCACCTCGGCGCCGCGGAAGGCCAGTTCGCGAATGGTCTCCGGAAACAGCCAGTCGTAGCAGATCGCCACTCCCAGCTTGCCGAGTTCCGTGTCGACGACCGGGAAGGGGTCGTCGGCGTAGTCCGGGAAATCATGCGGGCTGGCATGGATTTCCCAGGGAATCCAGGGATTCACCTTGCGGTATTTCGCCAGCACCCCCTGCGGTCCGACCAGCGCGGTCGTGTTGAACACCGTGCCGGGATAGTCGTCGTCCCGCTCCAGGAAAGTGCCGGTCTGGATATAGCAGCCGTATTTCCGCGCCAGTGCGTGGTAACGGTCGGTGTGCTCGTTCGGGACCGGGATGGCGAGGTGGCGCAGCAGCTTGTCGACCGAGTCGTGGATCGGCACGGCGTGGGCGAACTCGGGAAAGGCCAGCAGCCGCACGTCGAAAAAGGGCTCGTAGCCGAGAATGGCCTGCTCGGCGATCTCGCACATCCGCCGGGCACGGGCGGCGATCTCGGAGCGGTCGGCAGGGCAGGGGAAGTCGGTCTGGCAGGCGGCAGCGTAGTACATCGGTCAAGGGTCGTCGTCCGGGTGCCGGCCGGGGCCGACGCGAACCCGCAGGATACCTGATTTGGCCGGTTTTTCCCGCCCGATGCTGGACGCCGGCAGCCTGTCCAATTATCTTCCGCGGATGCTTGCGAACCTCGGCCTCCTGCTGTCCCTCGCCTTGCTGATCTGGCTGGTACTGCGTGGCGTGAATGTCATCCTGGCCTCGCTCCTGGCGGCGATCGTGGTGGCGCTCAGCAACGGGCTGCCGCTGACCGACAGCCTGCTGCAGCACTATGCGACCGGGCGCTCGGGCGCGTTCACTTTCGCGGGCCAGTTCTTCCTGATTTTCATTGCCGGCGCGATCTTTGGCAAAGTCATGGCCGAGGGGCGCGCCACGACCACCATCGCCCTGATGTTCCGCGACCTGCTCGGGCGTGAACGGGTACTGTGGATCATCATGCTGGCCTGCGCCCTGATGACCTACGGCGGCGTCGTGGTCTTCGTGGTGATTTTCGCCGTCTACCCCCTGGCGCTGGAGCTGGCGCGGGACGCCAACACGCCGAAGCGCCTGCTGGCGGGCGCAGCGGCGCTGGGCGCCGGCACTTTCACCATGACCGCCATGCCGGGCACGCCCTCGATCCACAACGTCATAGCGGCGCGCTCGCTGGGCACCGACCTGTTCGCCGCGCCCGTGCTGGGACTGGTGGCCAGCGCGCTCATGATCGTGTTCGGCATGGCCTACCTGGAGCGGGAGCGGCGCGCGGCCCTGGCGCGCGGCGAGGGTTTCGACCCGGCCCCGAGCGAGCACGTGCCGGACGACGCGGAGCTCGAGGCCGGCCGCCCCGGCCGCCTGGCGGCGCTGCTGCCCCTGCTGGTCGTGCTGGGCATCATCATCGGTCCCCGCCTGCTGGCGATCGTCATCCCGGCGGGCTCGGCTTCCCTGCCCGCCCGCGTGGTGGGCTTTGCCGGCAGCCAGCCCGTGTTCTGGCCCAGCCTGGCGCTGGCCGTTGGAACCGTCCTCGCGCTGCTGCTGCTGCCGCGGCTGCGCGGCCAGTGGCTGGCGAGTCTCGGGCGCGGCACCAACGACTCGATCCTGCCGATCGCGAACACGGCCGCCATCATCGGCTTCGGCGGCGTGGTGATCCAGACTACGGGCTTCGCGGCCTTCTCCGGCCTGGTCGTGGACAGCAGCCTGCCGCCGCTGTTGTCGGCCTTCCTGTCCATCAGCACGGTGGCCGCCATCACCGGGTCGGCCTCCGGCGGCCTGCAGATCTTCATGGCCTCGCTGGCGCCGCGCTACCTGGAGATGGGCATCGAGCCCGAGCTGCTGCACCGGATCGCAACCCTGGCCTCCGGCGGGCTGGACTCGCTGCCGCATTGCGGGGCCGTGGTCGTGATGATGACCATCATGGGCCTGTCCTACCGCAAGGCGTACCGGGATATCGCCATGGTGACCATCGTAGTGCCGGTGTTCGCCACCCTGGCGGTGCTGGGACTGGCAGTCCTTACTGGCTAGCGGCGGCGGTCCGGCGGCGTCGCCAGCGTCAGGTTCTGGCAGTTCGTCTCGACCAGCGCCCGGGACGCGAGCACGGCGAGGGCGGCGAAGCCCGCCAGCAGCCACAGCCCGCGGCCGTAATCCGTCGCGCTGTAGACCGGCGCCCCGCCGACCAGGGTCCCGTCCCAGCCGAGATCCATGGCCCAGCCGAACAGCGGCTGGAACAGGGCCGTGCCGAGAAACAGTCCCGTGTTGACCAGGGCGATGGCCATGCCGGAGACGGCGGGGGCGGTGACCTCCTTGGCGTGGGCGTAGGCCACGACGAAACTGCCGGCGCTCAGGCCGAGCAGGGCGAACAGCCCCAGCGCGAGCCAGCCCGGCCGCCAGGGCAGCAGTAGCAGCGCCAGGCATACCGCCAGGTAGACGAGGGCACCGCCGCGCAGGATGGGGCGCCGCCGGCCCATCCGGTCCGACAGGCTGCCCGCGACCAGGCAGCCCACGGCGAAGGCGGCCGTGGCCAGCGTGGTGTAGACGGAGGCCTCCCCGCGGCTCAGGCCGTGGACGTCGCGCAGCAGGGGCACCGCCCACAGGCCGAGCATGGCGAACAGGCTGCCGGTCATGCCGAAGTCGTAGACGAAGCCCGGCCACAGGCGCCGGTTGGCCAGCACCGAGCGCAGGTCCTGCAGCCAGTGCCGCGCGCGCGGCGCGTGCGCCGTCTCGCCCTCCATTTCCCGCACCGAGGGAAAGCCGAGCTCTTCCGGCCGGTTACGCACCAGCAACCAGGACACGACGCCCAGGACCATGGCGAACACGCCGAGTCCGACGAACAGGGTGCGCCATTCCATCCGCATCAGGATCAGCGCCATCGGCCCGGTCGCGGCGATGGCGCCGAGGTTGCCCAGCAGCAGCGTCAGGCCGCTGATGGTCCCGTAGCGGCGCTCGCTGAACCACGCGGTATTGCTCTTCATCAGGCCGACGAAGACGACGGACACCCCGAGCCCGACCAGGAAGCGGCCGGCGCTGGCCGCCGCGAAGGTTTCCGCCAGGCCGAAAATGATCGAGCCGCCCCCCGCCACCACGTTGCCGATGGTGACGCTGAAGCGGGCGCCGAGCGTGTCTGCGAGCACCCCGGCGGGAATCTGCATGGCGGTGTAGATGTAGAAGTACATCGCCGCCAGCGAGCCGAGGGCGGCGGCGGTGATACCGAAGGACTGGGCGAGCTCGGAGGCCACCATCGCCGGGGCGAAGCGATGGAAGAAGGCCAGCATGTAGGCGGCGATCAGGACGCCGTAAATGGTCCAGCGGATCCGGTCGAAGCGCGCCGGATCGTAGCCGCCCGTCATGGCCGGCGGGCGGGATTCAGTAGCGCCCGCCGGTCTTCATCATGTAGTTGCGCAGCTCGGTACTCTCGAGGTTCATCCGCATCAGGTTGGCATGGGTGACTCGGAACAGCGAGCGCATGACCTTGTAGACCGCCCAGGGCTGGCGCTCCACCAGGCCCTCGAAGTCCTCTGGCTCCAGTGTCAACACGGTGCTGTCGGCGTCCGCCCGCAGGCCCGCCTTGCGCGGCGAGCCATCCAGGAAGGCGCGCGTGCCGGCGACCTCGCCGGCGCGCAGCTGGTAGATGGCGTGTTCGCCCTCGTCACCGTGCGTGCAGACGCTGAGCCGGCCGTCGGCGAGCATGAACAGGGTCCGCCGGGCCTCGCCCTCGCGCACCAGGTAGTCACCCTTGCGGGTGGTCGCCACGCCCATCACGCCCGCAAGGGCCTCGAGTTCGCCGGCGTCGAGCTCGGCGCCGAGGATGGACTGGGAGATCGCGGCCGACTTGTCGAGGGTGGTCATGGTGCTGTCCCAAATGCTCCGGGCGAGGGATGAGGATCGTCAGCAGCAATTCTACCGCGTCCCGGAGCCCCGGTGTGCAGGGGCTCCGGGACGCCCGACCGGCTCAGTCGTCGATCTCGTCGTCCTCCTGTTCGACCTCGTCGGCCAGGATGGCGGCTTCGCTGATCTGGATCCCTTGCACGTCGACCAGCTCACCGGGCTGGATGGCGCCAAAGAACTCCGCCTGGGACGCATCGTCGTTGTCACGCAACTCGAACTCGGTGTTCGCCGTGGTCTGCACGGTGACGCCCAGGATCACGAGGTCCGGTAGGGCGAGGCTCTCGACGAAGCCCTGCAGGGAAACGTCATTGTCATCGTCGTCGGCGCGCTCGATCTTGGTCGCGACGACGTCTGCACCGGCATCTGCGGCTGGTGTGCCGATGATCTCCAGGTAATCGCCGACCCGAATGTCCTCGGCGCGGAACGGGAATGCCTGGGCGGCGCTGAAGTCCTCGAACCGGGTCGTGGCGGTCATCTGGACACGGATGCCCAGCAGTGTGACCAGGCCGTTGCCGAGGTCTATCGCTTGTACGGGGGCCTCGATCTCGATCGGCCGGTCATCGTCTTCGAAGTCGATTTCCTCGGCTACGATCACGCCGTCCGCGTTGATAAAGCCGTCGACCTCGAGCTGCACATTGATCGCGATGTCGGCCGCCGTGCCGTCCTCGAACGCGGTGTCGGCGTTGATCAGTACGCGGATGCCATTCAGTTCGAAGCTGGTGTCTGAAGTCACTGCCGAGACGTAGCCCTCGATCTCGACCTCGCAATCGCCGTCATCGTCGTCACCATCGAAGTCGTCGCAGAGCAGCCGTGGCCGGTTGCCCCAGAAGTCGATGTCGTCGGCGAACAGGGTGCCACTGTCGAATACAGTGCCCTCGACCTCGACGAGGTCGCCGTCGGCAATCGCGCCAGCCGGGAAATCGTCGTCCAGGCTCGCCCCGGAGTAGTCGACGGCCAGGCCGTTGATGGCGAACGTGCGGGCGCCGCTGTCCAGGCTGGTGACGTAACCCACGATCTCGAAGCCGTCGTTGTCATCGTCGCGTTCCACGCGGGTCGCGATGAACTGGCCGTCCCCGATGAAGCCGGCGATTTCCACGACGTCCCCGGTGGTCAGCCCTTCGAGGGTACGCGGTGTGAAGTCGTCATCGAAGATGGTGTCTGCGGTGACCATGACGGTCTGCTCCAGCACCGTGAACCGGCCCGCCGCCAGGTCGATGGAGTCCACCGCGCCTTCGAGTACATCGTCGGCGATCACGCGCTCGGCCACGCCGGTCACGCCGTCTTCATTGACCGTGCCTGCCACGAGCACCACGTCGCCGACGCTCAGGGCCGACTGGGCGGCGGGCAAGTCGTCGACGGTGACGGCGGCGTTCGTCGTGTCGTAGCGAACGCCCCTGACGACAATGCTGCCGAATGCAGTGATCTCGGCGTACAGCAGGCCGCCGCGATCGATGCCGATGCTCGGGTCGCCGCCGCCGCCCGGGGGCGGGGTCACGCCGCCGCCACCGCCGGGAGGGGGGGTTACGACAGAGCCGTCGCCGGACGACCCGCCCGAGCCGCCGCCGCACGCAGCCAGGGCCGCGGCGACCGCGAGCGCGGCCGTGGGCCGGTGTATCTTTGCGAGCTTGGACAAGAGTTCAATCATGATCGAGTTCCCTTCGGTGGAGGATGTTCAGGAGTTCGGCTTGGCAGGCGGAGCGGGGGTCCCGCTTTCAGGTGGCTCGGTGATCTGGTAGACGCCGACGCCGAGGCGGATCGCATCCTTGGCTTCGTGAGGGGACTGGGGTGCATGTTGCAGCAGCCAGCGGTCCATGGCCTCGAGAAAACGCATGCCCTCTGTTTCGAGGAACTGCCTGAATTCGGCTTCGGCTCGCGCCGGAATCTGCGGGTGGGTGGCCCGCCCTTCGAAGCGCCCGACGCTGCCCGGCTTCCGCGTCAGGTTGCGCGTCACGGTGTTGCCCATCGCCATCAATACGTCGCCGGCCCGATCCACCGCATCCGCCTCCAGGGGCAACGGCATGAAGTATCGGGTGAGCGCACGCAGGCGACCGTCCTCGCCGATGCCGACCGCGCCGGTCCGGACCAGGTCTTTCTCCAATGTGGAGGCGGGGATGTCGCCGCCATGCTCGTGGTGCAGTGCTGCGAACGAAGGGGCCGGGCCTTCCCGTGGGATCGCGAGCGGAGCGCCATCCGCGTCCTGGTACCCCGGTGATTCATGCCACGCGCTGAGCACGCGGGTGGCCTCCGTCGTCTTGCGCAACGCCGGGGCCGGCGGATCCTGCTGGGCCAGCTCGTCCCGCAGTTTCTTCACTTCCTTGCGTGCGATACCCGTCATGAGCGACACGCGTGAGACGTTGGTGGGACGGCCGCCGCGGCCAAATTCGTCCGTCGCCACGGAGACGAAGACGCGACGGGCAAGGGCGTTGAATTCGCGGAAAGTCAGGCCGCTGGCGAGCAGCATGCGCGCGAGCGGACGCAGGGCGCGGCTGGCGGCCTCTACGATGGCTGACTTGAAATCGTCGTTACTCATGGCGACCTAAATTGCATCTGGGGAGGCTAACCCCACATATAGGAATGTCAATCCCTGGCCGTGCGATCGCATCGTGGCTTCCGGTGCCTGTATTCAGCCCGAGGCGACGGCGGCGCTGTCCGCTTGCGGCCCGTTCCGGCGAAAATCGTAGATGGCGCGGTCAGGGTCAGCCCGCCACGCCCGGTGTACTGCATCGAGCCCCCCGGCTTCGGCGATCGCCCGGGAGATTTCCTCGGCTCGGATGCAGCCCGTGTCCAGCAGCCCGAGTGACCAGGCAACGGCGGATTCACGTCGGGCCCGCGCCGCACCGCCCAGACCGGGCCAGAACAAGCGCGCGAGTGCCCCGAGGGGCTTTTTCTGCGCCAGTTCCAGCAGGTTCGCAGCGGTGAGCGTGCGAGCCCAGCGCTCCGGCCGGCCCCGTGCCGCGACGTAGAGCGCGACCGCGCGGGCCACCTCCTCGACCGACCGTTCCTCCCGGGCAGCCAGCTCCGCTGCCAGGAGCCTGGCGGGATCTTCGACCAGCGCGGACGGTTCCGCATCCGCGGGCAGCAGGTCGAAGATCAGGTGGACTCGATCCGACCCCGAGTCATTGCAGGCATCGTGTACGGCCTTGTTGTCGAACCACCACAGCTCGCCCTCGCGCATGCGGGCCGATTCACCACCCGCGTTGAGCAGGCTGCCGGTCTGGCTCCGGATCACCAGGTGGTAGCGATCGCGCAGACGGTAATATTCACCGCGATCGATATGCGGCAACACCGTTTTGCCCGGCGGCAGGGACGCGAACCGCGCGCGGCCCGGCGAGCCGCGCTGCTCGGCGGCGAACGCCTCGATGAAGGCCACGGTGGCGGGAAACTGCGCGGACAGCGACGTCCAGCGACTCTCGTGCACGTCCCGCCGGCGGCGCCCCCGGATGCAGGACCGCCTGAGCCCCCGGATCGGTATCGCGTTGGTATGACGCTGCGCGGGCGCCGTAAGCTGGCGACCCACCTGAAGATCCCAGGCGCTCGAGTGCTGCGCCAGTTCCCGGCGCAGGGGCTCGAGGTCGACGCCAGCGCGAATGAGGCGGAAGTGTTCCATGGCCATTCTCCTACAAGGCAACCTGGAAGCGGAACATCAGGATTGAACCGTCCTCGTCGATGCCGTCACTGTTGGGCGCGGCATCGTAGCGGCTGTAGTTGAGGCTGGTCCGCAAGTTCTCGGTCAGGTACAGCGACACTGCGGCCGTGACCTGCGTCTGTTCCCCGCCCGTGACGAGCCCGTCATCGAGATCCAGCATGCTGTAGCGGAGGGAGAGTTCGAGGGCGCCCCAGTCGCCTTTCGGGCGCACCGCCGTCGGCACGCCGCGGGAACGGCTGTAGCGGTAGCGCTCCCCGGTTGCCAGCCAGCTCGCCTGGACATAGCCGCCGCTGAAGTCCGCGTCGCTGGGCCCGCCGTCCAGGCTCATGAGCATGTACTCGGTCTGCAGCCGCACATTGTCCAGGATGGCCATCAGCTCCAGCCCGGTGGTGGAGAGGCTGTCGACGCCGGCAATGCCGCCGGTGTCCACCAGGCGCTCATCGGTAAGCCGCGATTCCGGGCGCGCCCGGATGCGCACCTCCGCGTTGGAGTCTATCGAGCGGTACTCGTGGGCGAGACCGAAGTGCAGCACCTGGCGCCGCTTGCGGATGGGCGCATAAGTGAACCGGCCGATAACCGAGGTTCCGTCGGCGGTGCGCCGGTCGAGATCACTGAGTTCGTCGCCGAACACGCCCGCCGTCGCGCTCCAGTTCTTCCCCCAGGTCCTGGCGGCAACACCCGTGAGCATCGCGGGACTCAGGGCGGAAGCGAGCGACCGTTCCAGGAAAGCGAGGTCGTTCGAGCTCGACAGCTCGTCCAGGGAAAAGGGCGCCACCTGGTTGCCTGCGGTGACCCGCACGCGCTGCCAGCCGCCGTAGCGCACGTACAGGCTGCGCCAGCCGTCCACCAGGCCCAAGTCGTAGTCGGCGCGAAACTGCCAGTCGTCGTAGCCGGCGCGCAGTATCAGGCGCGCCCGCCGGAAGTCCTGGTCGTCCTCGAGCAAGGTGACATCGTCGCTGAAGCGGGCCAGGTCGTAGTGGATGCGGGCGCCGAGACGCAGGTAGCGATCGTCGTCCCAGGCTACTTTCGCGCCGTCTTCCAGCGTGACCGAAGTCTCTGCCCCCTGGGCGGCCACCGCAGGTGCCAGGGCAAGAGCGGCGATCACCAGGTAACGATTCCAGGGACTTTGCATCATCATCTCCATGAGTTCGGTAGGTTTGTCAGTGGGCGGCGACGCGCGTGGCGTCGACGGGCCGATGGTGTTCTTGCCGGCTGCGCCACAGGTCGTCGCAAAAGCGGGTGACGAGTTCATGCATGCGCCCACGCTCGTAGCATTCCTGCCAGTCGTGCCCCGCGCCGGGCACGACGACGAGCCGGCAGGCCGGCGCCTGGCCGGTTTTCTCGCTCGCGCGGTTGACGGCAGCCGCCCAGGCCGTGGCGCGGGCGAGACGGTTATCGCCCTGCTCGCGGTCCAGCACCTGGTTGGCACGCAGCGACGGGTCGCGTTCCACGTCCCGGTCGCCGACAAGGACACATTTCGGCAGCTGCAGGAAGGCCGCGAAGTCGATCACCAGCGACCCGGGCAGTCGGCCGGGCGCGAGTCCGTAGGGGAAGCTCGCCGCGGCGGTCGGGAAGGTGTACCAGCCTGCCGCAGCCAGGGCCATGCCGGCGACGCGCTCCGCGCGCACGAGGGCATAACGGTGGGCGAACTGGGCGCCCCCGGAGAACCCGTACAACAGGCAAGGCCGGTGGCCGACGGTCTCGTCGAGGATGGCGTCCAGCGCTGCCGTCGGGTGCAGCGTGCGGTTCGACGACTTGAGCCGCTGGTAGCCGCGGTAACGGCGGCGATCGAACAGCGGCGCCAGCAGCTCGGTGCCAGTTCGTTCGGCCCAGTCCATGAAGGCTGCCAAATGGCCCTCCGCATCCCGGCTGATGCCGTGCACGCAAACCAGCGGAGGACGCTGGGGGTCCGGGTTGCGGGGCAGGAATCGCAGGTAACGGGTGCGGTGGTCGATTGCCAGGCGGTGTGTTGCCGGGATGCCTGCGGGCAGGGGTGAACGGGTCACGCGGCGCCTCCTAGGCCACGGCCGCCGCCGGCCGGCGGCGGTCGCTGGCCACGGCGCCGTCTGCCCCCAGTTCGATCACGCGCTCGGCCGCATCCAGCAGGCGCGGGTCGTGGGTGACGATGATGACCGTGCCCGGGAAAGCGGCGATGACGCTGCGCAGCACCTCGAGGCTCTCGGCATCCAGGTGATTGTCGATCTCGTCCAGCAGCAACACGCTGGGTTCGGGCCACAGCGCCCGGGCCAGTGCCAGGCGCTGACGCTCCCCGCTGGACAGGTTGAGGCCGGCCTCCGCGATACGGGCCGGAGAATCGCCGCCGTTCTCCACGAGATGTTCCAGCCGGCAGCGCCGCATCAGCGCGCGGCAGGCCTCAGCCGTCATGCCCCGGCTGCGGTAACTCGCGTTGCGCCGCACCGAGCCACGAATGAGCGGGAGATCCGGGCCGACGATCGCGATGTGTTGTCTCAGGTCGCGGTTGCGCACCAGGGCAAGGTCCTGGCCGCCGAGCCGCACCCGGCCGGCCACCGGCGCCTGCAGCCGGGCCGTGACCGCGAGCAGCGAACTCTTGCCGCAGCCGTTCGGGCCGGTGATGACCGTGACGCTGCCGGGCTCGAGGGCCAGGTCCAGCGGCGTGCCGCCCGGGCAGGCCACCACGCCTTCGTAGCGCAGTTCGCCGCCGGGCCGGCGCAGCCGCCGGCCGTTGCGCACGCCGGGAAGCTGCGGCCAGCGAAAGAACGCGCTGATCCGCTCCCGGGCGACCGCTGCGGCCTGCCAGTATTCGAACACGCGCCCGAGATCCCGGATCGGTGTCGTGAGCCAGGCGACGATCGTGAGCGCGGCCACCATCTCACCCGCCTGCAGTCGCGCGGCGCCGATGATGAGGACGGCCAGCAGGGCGCCCGAGCCGAGCAGCTGCACCAGGCTTCGCGCCCGCCCGACGAGCACTGCGCGGTCACAGGCGGCCTCGATGACCTTCTCGCCGCGCGTATCGAGACGCCGCTGCTCGCGCAGCTCCTTGCCGTGCGCCTGCACCGAGGGGGCGGCGCCCATCATCTCGGTGACGAAACGTGCCAGTTGGCCGCGGCGGTTACGGAGTTCGCGGTTGGCGTCCGCCAGCGGGCGTGCCAGGAGGGCGGCGCCGATCGCACCGGCGCCCACCAGAACGGCCGCGGTGATGCCCAGCACCGGGTCCATCCAGCCCAGTACGGCCACGGAAGCCACCAGCATGGGCAGCGCCACGATGAGCTGCGCCAGGCCGCGGCTGATCCAGGACTTGATCGCCTGCAGGTCGCCCACGAAACGCACCAGCGCGCCCCCTTTCGGGCGCTCGCTGAGATCACGCGACGGCACGGCCAGCAGGTGATCGAACAGCCGCAGGCGCACGCCATGGACGAAGCGCTGGCCGAGCGCCTCGCCGTCGACGCGCTCGCGACCGCGGAGCCAGGCGCCGCCGAGCGCGGCCGCGACGAGCACCGCTATCGTCACCGCGCCCAGCCCGGAATTGATCGCCGCGCGGGCGCCCAGCGCGAGCGCTACGGTGCAGGCGGCCTGGGCGACGGCGTTGGCCAGCAGCGCCGCGAAATGCCATGGCGCGGCGGCGGCCGCCGCGCGGACGTCGAGCGGGAGCGACTCAGCCGGCGCGGGCATTGCACAGCTCCGCGCCGCGAGCGTCGCGGGCCAGGAGGGAACGGGAGACATAGCGATCTGAAAGGCCGTCGAGACCGATCACCGGTTGCTGCACCAGGTCACCCGCCTCCCGCATCGCCAGCGGCGCCGCGGTCAACACGCCGGACACGGCCAGCACTTCGTGGCCGCGCTGTTCCAGCCAGTCCACGCCGGCCTTCGCGCCCATGGCGTCCTGGGCGCAGAACACGACCCCGTCGATGGCATGCCGGAACCAGGCCGCGCTGAGGAGCCATGCGGTTTCCGCCTGGACCAGCCCGTCGGCGACCTCGAGCACCGCGACGTCAAGCTCATGGCGCCCGAGTTCCGCACTCAGGGTCTCCACGATCCGCCGGATCGCCGGCTCGCCGACGCGATAGGTAGAAACATGCCCTGCGTCGGTGAAATCCAGTACCACGGCTGCGCCGGCGTCCTGCATCAGGAAATAGTCGTTGCAGGCGCCGGTCCCCGTGACCTTGGCAGCGCCTACGCGCAGGCCGGCGCGACTGAGCCCGCGCACCAGGTGAGCACCGGCCGTAGTCTTGCCGGAGTCCATCGAGGTCCCGGCAACGACGATCAGGCGAGGGCGCGGGACCTCGCTCCGCTGCGGCTGCAGCGCGTAGTGCCGGAGGTTGAGGGCGCGGCCGTCGGCGTCCCCGAGTATCCCCAGCACCTCGATCTCGGTCGGGCCGCGCTGGATCCGCTGGTGCCAGTTCACCGCCTGCGCGGCCACGCCGCCCGAGGCGACGAGGTGGCACGGGCCGATGGTAGCCGGGACGTAGGCTTCGAACTGCTGGGGCGCATACCGGTCGCCGTAGCAGACCACGATCTCGTCGCCGTGAAAGAGCTGGACCCGGCGGCCGTTGGCGCACTGCAGCTTGGCGTGGTGGCGCAGGCGCTTGACGCGGGCCAGCACCACGTCGCCGGCCCGGGGCGCGGCCTTCGTGAGCAGGGTTCGGGCGTCTCCCAGTTCCACCCGCCGGGTGACGAACGCGGCCCGCGCAGCGGCCAGGCGCTCCTTGGCGAGGGGTAGCGCCTGGCCGGCGGGGCTGGTGGTATCCGCCTCCCCGGGACACGGCTCGCACGCGATATTCGAGATCGAGGCTTCACTGGTCATGAGGCGGACTTCCTTTTGGCCGGCGCTTGCCGGGAGGGGGCAGGTCAGGGGTGAAAGTTCATATGTGGGGAGAATAACCCCAAATATGAAATAGTCAACCCCCGGGCGATAAAAAAAGGGCGCCCAAAGGACGCCCTTCTTCACGACCGGGGTCTCGTGCGTGGTTACAGTTCCCCGGTCACCCAGTAATCGATGCGCGCGGCGTTCGCGGCGATGTAGTCGCTCACGGCCTGCTCGTAGGAGGTTTCCTGGGCTTCGTACATGGCGGCCTGCAGGTCATCGATCGGGATCTGCATGCGTGACAGGAAGGAGGCCACCTCGACATTCTCCTGGTAGAAACCCATCCGGGCCACTGCGTGCACGCGCTCGAAGCTGCCCAGCACGCCCTCTGGGTCTTCCAGGTAACGCAGGTCATAGGCGCCGAATTTCCAGTGCGGGCTCCAGCCGGTCACCACGATCCACTCGTCGCGGCGCACGGCGCGCTGCAGGGCGGCGGTCATGCCGGCGCCTGATGAAACCTGGAGCTCATAGCCGTCGAGGCCGTACGCGTCGATGGCTTCACGGGACAGGCGGGTCAGGCCCGCGCCGGGATCGATCCCGGTGATGGTGCCGTCGAGCCGCTCGCGCACCTCGGGCTTGGCCAGGTCGGCAATGCTTTTCACCTCGCTCTCCGGCACGTAGTTCGGCACCGCCCAGCCAAGGCGCGCATGGGTGTACAGCAGGCCGAGGTTGACCGTCTTTGCGCCCACCCGTTCGACGTAATCGGCATGCGTGTCCGGCTGCCAGGACATCAGCATCACGTCGATGCTGCCGGTCGAAAGCCCCTGGTACTGGGGAGCGATGTCGGTCTGCATCAGTTCGACCTCACGGCCGAAGCGATCTTCGATCACTCGCGCAGCCAGCTTGGTGACGAACTCGGCGTCCGACCAGGCGGTCCAGCCGATCTTGATGGGTTCCTGGGCCATCGCCTGCGCCCCCGCGCCCAGCGTCAGCGTGGCGATGATGAATAGCTTGCGGAAAATGCGTCCTGTCATGGAACGTCCCTCTTGTCGCTTGAATGGAACAGGCCAGCGCCCGGCGCTCAATGCGGATTGCGCCGCTCCGCGCCGAAGCTCTGGGTGATGCGATCCAGCAGGATCGCGAGGAGCACGACGCCGAGGCCACCCTCGAAGCCGAGCCCGACATCCAGGCGCTGGATGCCGGTGAGTACCGTGTTGCCGAGGCCGCCGGCGCCGATCATGGAGGCGATCACCACCATCGACAGGGCCAGCATGATGGTCTGGTTGACGCCGGCCATGATGGACGGCATTGCCAGCGGCAGCTGGACCTTGAACAGCAGCTGGCGAGGAGTGCAGCCGAAGGCGAGCCCGGCTTCGACGTTTTCCTCGCTGACCTGGCGAATGCCGAGGTTGGTCAGCCTGACGGCGGGCGGCATGGCGAAAATAAGGGTGGCGATCGCGCCCGGCACTTTGCCGAGCCCGAAAAAGATCGCGGCGGGAATGAGGTAAACGAACGGCGGCATGGTCTGCATGAAGTCCAGCACCGGGCGGATCACCATCTCCACCCCGTCGCTGCGGGCCATCGCGATCCCGATGGGAATGCCGATGATCAGCGCCAGCAGGCTCGAGCCGATCACCAGCGCCAGGGTCGAGATGGTCTCGTCCCAGATCTGCATGCCGAAAATGAGGATCATGGACACGGCCGCGAAGACCCCGAACCGCCAGCCGACGCGCCACCCCGCCAGGAGCACGATCGCCAGCGCCAGTCCGAGCGGCGGCAGCGCCAGCAATCCGTCCTCGAAGCCGTCGATGACGAAGGTGAGGCCGTCCGAGATCCCGTCCAGCACGCCGGTGAGGTTGTCCTGGATCCACTCGACGCCGCCCTGCACCCAGTCGCCGATGGGGATCGTGAATTGGTCCTGTGCGCGCGCCACGGCTCAGCCTGCCTTGTCGAGTGTCTGGAGGAGGATCTTGCGATCGATGATGCCGAGGTAGGTGCCGTTCTCATCGACCACGGGCACCGGCTGCTCGCTGCCCGCGACCAGCGACAGCACCTCCGACAGCTCCATGTTCTTCGGTGCGGGTGCGACGCCGGGGATGAAGGCCTGGTCCCATTTGGGCTCGCGGCCTGCCCGTTCGGCCGTGGCCAGCGTGTTGACGCTCACCAGCCCGCGGAACTTGCGGCCGCGGTCGAGTACCACGGCCAGGTTGCGATGGTGGTCGCGCAGCTGCGCGAGGGCGGCGCGGACGTTGACGCCCGGGCGCTCGAAGACCGTCAGGGCCTTGTTCTCGGCGATATCGCCCGCGCTGAAGACCTTGCTGACGTCCACGCCGTAGAAGAAGGAGCGCACGTATTCGTTGGCCGGACGCGTGACGATCTCCTCGGGCGTGCCGATCTGCACCACCGCGCCGCCTTCCATGATCGCGATCCGGTCGCCGATCCGGATGGCTTCGTCGAGGTCGTGCGAGATGAAGACGATGGTGTGGGCCTCCTGCTCCTGCAGGCGCACCAGCTCGTCCTGCATTTCGGTGCGGATCAGCGGGTCGAGAGCCGAGAACGCCTCGTCCATCAGCAGGATCGGGGCATCGGTGGCAAGGGCGCGCGCCAGTCCCACGCGTTGCTTCATGCCGCCGGAGAGTTCGTCGGGGTAGCTGTCGGCGAACGGCCGGAGGCCGACGGTTTCGAGCGCCCGCATGGCGCGCTCGCGGCGGTCCTCCCGCGGCGAACCGGAAACCTCGAGGCCGAAGGCGGCGTTGTCCACCACTGTCCGATGGGGCATGAGGGCGAAAGACTGGAACACCATGCTCATCTGGCGGCGACGCATCTCGATGAGCTCGCGCCGGCTCATCTGGGTGATGTCCTGGCCATCCAGCAGCACCCGACCGCGGGTCGGCTCGATGAGCCGGTTCAGCATGCGGACCAGCGTGGACTTCCCGGAGCCGGACAGGCCCATCACGACGAAGACCTCGCCGTCGCGAATGCTGAAATTGGCGTCCTGCACGCCGACGGTCGTACGGGTCTGCTCGAAGATCTCGTCTTTGGACAGGCCCTGCTCGAGAAGGCGCAGCGCCTTCTCGGGTTCCGGACCGAAGATCTTGTAAAGATCCTCGATGACGAGTTTCTCGGTGGCCGGAGTCTCGCTCATTCCACTGTCGTGGACGGGACCCGCGCGGCCGATGGTGCCAAGGCTACGAGGATGGGTCTGCGACCGTAAGGTTCGAATTCAACCGCGCTAGGATAGCAGTTCCGGCTGCAGCCCGCAGCGATGCGCCGCTTCAGTCGCGCGCTGCGCGCTGCACGTGCTCTTCCAGTCGGCGGCGGAGCTCCTGCGCGGCCGGCGCCGCCTGTTCGAGTACCTGGTCGATGCGGTTGAAATCGAGCAGACGGATGCCGCTGGTATCCACCTTGATGTAGATATCCGGCGGATCCCCGGCGAGTCGCAGCGCGATGAGCGACTGCTGCATGATCTCGAAGGTCTTGAACAGCATCTCGAGCATGCCCGGCGAGGCCTCGTCATCGCCGGCCCGGCGCGACCCGGTCACGTCGACTGCCACGACGATGTCGTGCCTGCCCTGGAGCAGGTCGAAGGGCAGCGGGTTCGACGTGCCGCCATCGACGAGGAGGGCGCCGCCGCGTTCGACGGGCGCGAACAGCGCGGGCACGGCCATGCTGGCGGCCAGCGCCGGGAACAGCTCGCCCTCGCTGATGACCCGGGTTTCGCCAGTCCAGTAATCGGTGGCCACGACACTGAGCTCGATCTCGAGGTCGGCGAAGGTCCGGGCCTCGATCTTGCCGCCCAGGAACTCCAGGAAGCCGTCGATATCCACCAGGCCCCCGTTGATCAGGTCCGTCTCCAGCAGGCCGGTGACGGGGCTGCCGCCGTCGGCCTCCAGCAGCCCGGACAGCAGGTCCAGGCGCGAGCCGCCGAACTCGCGAAACACCGCCCCGATTTCAGCGGCGTCGAGCCCGCCGGCATAGAGGGCGCCCATCACCGCGCCGATGCTGGTGCCGGCGATGGCCTGCGGACGCAACTCGAGCTCGTCGAAGACCTCGAGCATGGCGATGTGGGCCAGGCCTGCCGCGCCCCCGGAGCCGAGCGCGAGGCCGATGGAGGGCGCCGGCGGGGCAGCGGAGGCGAAGAGGGCAGCCGGCCCGGGGGCCGCTGCCAGGACGACGGCGAACAGCAAGGCGAGCCGCCGGCAGCAGGCGCGCTCAGCCGGCATCGCGGGGTACGAGGGCCTGGCGGATGTCCCCCCCGGCCGGCGCCTGGAATACCCGCAACCCGAACTCCGGCAGGATGGCGTACAGGTGGTCGAAGATGTCGGCCTGGATGCTCTCGTATTCGGCCCAGGCCGTGGTGCTGGTAAAGCAGTAGATCTGCAGCGGCAGGCCTTCGGGCCCCGGCTGGAGCTGGCGCACCATGCGGGTCAAGCCCTGGTGCACGCGCGGGTGCGCCGCCAGGTAGGCGGCGATGTAGGCACGGAAGGTGCCAATGTTGGTGACCCGGCGCGTATTAACGGGGTCGCGCCCCTCCGCCAGGAGGCGCTGGTTGTAGTCCTCCAGCTCCTTCTTCTTGCGGTCCAGGTACTCGTCGATCAGCGCGAAGCGGCGCATGCGGTCGCGCTCCTCGTCGCTCAGGAAGCGGATCGAGCCCTGGTCGATGTACAGCGCCCGCTTGATGCGCCGCCCGCCGGCTTCGCTCATCCCGCGCCAGTTCTTGAAGCTCTCGTTGATCAGGCGCCAGGTCGGGATGGTGGTGATGGTCTTGTCCCAGTTCTGCACCTTGACCGTGTGCAGGGCGATGTCGATGACGTCGCCGTCGGCGTTCAGGGCCGGCATCTCCAGCCAGTCGCCGACCCTCAGCATGTCCTGGCCGGACAGCTGGACCGAGGCGACGAAGGAGAGGATGGTGTCCTTGAACACCAGCAAGAGCACAGCGGTCATGGCGCCGAGGCCGGACAGCAGCAGCAGGGGCGAGCGGTCGATCAGCACCGCGAGCACCAGGATCGCCGCGACGATGAAGGCGACGAGCTTGACCAGCTGCAGGTAGCCCTTGATGGGCTTGTTGCGGGCCCGGACCGGATTCGCGGCCTCGTAGATATCGCCGAGCGCGTTGAGCAGGTTCCCGAAGGCCAGCGCCACCGTGAGGATCATGTACGCGCTGGCCACGCTGCGGGTCACGAGCGCGGCCGCCTCCGGTACCCCGGGCACATGCGGGATGCCGAGGTAGATGACCACGGCTGGGACCACGTGGGCGAGGCGCGAGATCACCCCGCGCCCCAGCAGGGCATCGTCGTAGCGCGTGGAGGAGGCGGCGACCGCCCGGCCGACCAGCCGCAGCAGGACGCGCCTGGTCAGCCAGTCGGCGGCAAAGGCCAGCAGGAGAAGGCCGGCAAGGAACACCGTGCTTTCGAGCCACGGTGTTCCCTGCAGGCGGACGAGCCAGCCTGGGCCCTCGGGCACGCCTCAGGCCTCGCAGGCGCGGCGCATCAGGGCGCCGAAGGGGCCTCGCCCGACGAGGGCCCCCCGGGGCCGATGTGATTCTCGAAAAAGGCCAGCATGGACTCGTAGAGATCCACGCGGTTGGGCACCTGGTAGAAGCCGTGCCCTTCCTTCTCCTTGATCATCCACTCGTAGTCCTTGCCGATCTTGTCCAGCGCGTCGCGCAGGCGGTATGAGTGACCGACGGGCACGCGCACGTCGTCTTCACCGTGGACGATGAACAGCTCGGCCTTGATCTTCTCGACATGGTGCACCGGCGAGTACGGGCGCAGCGACTCCGGCGTCGGGCCGACCGCCGAGCTCATGAAACGCTCGAAGTTCTCGCGCGACTCGCGGCCGAAATTCCGCGAAAAGTCCGAGCCGTCGCCTTCGCGGAACCAGGTCAAGTCGTAAACGCCGACGTAGCCCACGCCGCAGGCATAGAGATCGGGCTCCTTGATCACGCCCATCAGGGTGGCGTAACCGCCGTAGCTGCCGCCGTAGATGCAGACGCGCTCGGGATCGGCGATGCCCTGCTCGATGGCCCAGCGCGTCGCATCGGTGACGTCGTCCTGCATCTTGCCGCCCCACTCGCGCCAGCCGGCCTGCTGGAAGTCCGTCCCGCGGTTGCCCGAACCGCGGAAGTTGACCTGCAGGGTGGCGTAGCCGTGCTGGGCGAAATACTGGGCCTCGTCGTTGAAACCCCAGGAGTCGTAAATGCCGAAGGGACCGCCGTGCACGTTGACGATGAGCGGCAGGTTCTTCTTGGCGTCCTTCGGCCGCGTCAGCAGCGCATGCAGCACGAGTCCGTCCCGCGCGGTGATCCGCACCGGCTCCATGGGAACCAGCTTGTCCTTGTCGATGTCGGGATGGGAGGAGGAGAGGAACTCTACCTTGCGCGCTTCGCTGTCGAACAGAAAGAACTCCGGCGGCCGCCGGTCGCCGGTCACGGCCAGGGTGGAGAGCCGGCCGTCGCGCGTCGTGGAAGTAATGAAGACGTTGTCGTCCGGGAAGGCGTTGAGCAGCCCGACCAGCAGGCCGGCCTCGGTGGCCAGCGCCTCCACCTGGTCGTCGAACAGGGCATAATCCGCCGGCCCGAACACGCTGTAGGCGCCGAGGACCTTGCGGCCCGGTGTATACAGCAGGCCCCGCGCGTCGGACTCGTCGTCCCGGAACATGAGCTCGATGTCGCCGGTTTCGAAGTCGTAGCGGAACACGCCCATCGTATCGTTCTGTGGCATGTCGTGGTTTGAGGAGAAATAGATCTGGGTGTTGTCGGCCGAGAATCCCATGAAATTCACCATGGGCCGGGGACGCTGGCTGGGAAGGTCCACCGTCTCCCACTTACCCTCCTTCTTGACGTACAGCCGGATGTCGACGTCGTCGAGCGTGTCGCCGACCTTGACCGCCACGGCGCCGCGCAGGTTGCCGTCGTTGTCGGCCACCAGGCCGGCCATGTCCGGGTCGAGCGGCTGGTCGTCGAGAAACGTCAGGTCGCCGTCGTAGATGTCCAGCAGGTTGCCCTTGGGCTCGCCGTCGTCGCCGAAATGATAGCGCGCGATCAGGATGTGCCGCGGGTCGTCCGGCAGGGTATCGAGGATCTGGTAACCGGAGAACCCCGCTTCGAAGATCTGCTGCCGTTGCGTGCCATCGACATTAGCGGCATACAGCGAGGGCGGGCGCCGGGCGAAGAGTCGGTCGAGACTTCCAGTAACTTCGTTGACGCTCATCACCAGACGGGAATCGCTGGCCCAACCGAAACTGGTGACATGCATGTTCTCGCCAAAGCCGAAGGACGTGAGGATCTTCTTGCTCTCCCGCTCCATGACGCCAAGCTTGACCTCCGTGTCCTCCTCGAAGGTAAAGGCCAGGTGCTTGCCGTCGGGCGAGATCACAACCGACCGGACCAGCGCGTTGCCGAACATGATTTCGGCGGGGATCGTCTCCTCCGCCAGCGCGGGTGTGACAAAAAACGCGACGAGCGCGAGCACGAGAATCAGGAACTTCTTATGCATCGGGGCTTACCTATTCCACGTTGACGACGGGATACCTGCGGCCGGGAATTGTATAGCATCCCGGGCCGCGAGGCCCGAAGACTAAGAGTGGCGCAGGTGCGCCGGGGTTCCCCCCGCGCCTCAGCGCAGGACCCCGCGGGTGGTCATGGACTTGCTGTACCACACCAGCAGGACGCCGATGACGACGATGAGGCCGGAGAACACCACGCCGCCGTTGCCCATCATGGCGGCGCCGTCCGACAGCAGGAAGCTGTGGACAGTGCTGGCGAGCATGGCCACGAGTGAGATGGTGAACAGCAGGTAGGCCAGCCGGCGGCGGAGCAGCAGGGCGATCGAGCCGAACAGGGCGAACCACACCGCGCACGCCCAGGCCGCGACGGCCCAAGCCGGGAAACCATAGAAATAGTCCAGCTGTTCCTGGGTGAACTGGCTCATGTAGCCTTCGAGCCGGAGCTGGGTCGCGACGTAATCGAAGGCGCCCACGGCGTTCCACAGCAGCGCCAGTACGCCGACGACCCACAGGTGGGCCGGGGTCCTGCTGCGCTGCGGCGTTGCGGTGTCGTTCATCGGCTGCCTCCGCGCGCTAGTGTACGTCGCGCGGCTCCTCCGGCGAAACATTGCCGGGGCCGGGCACGGTGGGCGCCGCCAGCGCCTCGGCGAGCAGGTGGGCGCTCAGCCCGCCCATCCGCGCCGGGTCGCCGGGCAGGATGCGGGTGCGCACCGCCAGCGCCATGGCGACGGCCTGCAGCACGTCGCCGTTGCTCATCGGGCCGAGCTGGCGAATCTCGCGATCGAGCGTGGCGAGCACCGCGTCGAGCAGGTTGGCTACATGCACCGCCGAGCCGGTCTCGGGGTGGAGGGGGAAGTCGAAGTCGAACCGGTTGCCGCTCGCCGTGGTGGCGCGGTAGGGCAGTCGCTTGGGCATGTCGGGCTCCCGTGTCTGGTTTCCAGGCAAGGACTTCGCCCCCATGATGCCATTGGTGTCGCGCGCCTGGGTGAGCAGCGAGTTGCCATGCAGCCGGCCATGCGCCTATAGCGGATTGCGCGATGCTGCCCGGATCGCCTGCTCGAGCCCCGGGTCCCGTAGCGTGGGCACGCGCATGACGGCTGCACGGCCGACTCTCTCGATCGGGTCGAGGTAGCGGGCCGCTTTCCAGTACCACGGGCGGGTGGCGTAGTCGTCGAAGAAGACGAGTGTGCCGGGCCGCGCGTGGGCCGCGGTCGCCAGCGCGCAGGCCAGGCGAAAGCGCCCGTCGATGAGTACCAGGTCGGGCGCGAGGCCGAGCCGCCAGGGCGCGAGCGCGTAGTCACCCCAATGGCTGAGCGCGCCGAGGGTTTTCGGGAAGCCGAGATAGGCGGTCGGCCCGAGGTCAACGTGCACCGGGTTCCAGCTGATGGCTTTGCCCGCTTGCTCGACTACCCGTCCGACAGCCTCCAGGAAACGGCGGTCGGAGTCGACCCCGATGAGCGTCGCGGGTCCCGCCCGGGCCGCCAACTGGGTCGAGCCGCCGACACCGTATTCGAGGTAGGTATTGGAGCCCACCAGCAGCGAGGAGAGTCGGGCGGCCGCGTCGGCAGGCATCCAGGGGGAATCGGGCAGCTTCGGGGCGTTGTCTCGCATGGCCTCGGAAACAGGATAAACGGTTAACGCTGCCTGACCCAGATGACGAAATCATGAAAACGCCCGGTGGCCGGCCAGGCCGCAGCGGTCCGCGCGCCCTCCGGTTCGTCCGCAGGGGCAGTCGCGGTAGACTCCGGCGGTCAGGGCGCGTCGCCCGGATGGGGGAAATTGCGATGAGTGCTAAGGACCACAACCCGCCCGAGATCACGCGGCTGTGGCCGACCCTCATGCTGCGCCACCGCCTGCCGGGCGCCGAGCGGGCCAACCCGGTGCTGGTGAAGCTCCTGACCGGGCTGGACGAAGGCAAGGCGGAATTCACCACCGATTACCTGTCGGGCAACCTGTTCGACCACGAGCACCCCGCCATCGGCTGGCTCAAGAGCTGCGTGAACCGGGCCGTGCTGGACTACGCGAAGGCGGCCGGCGTCGACTACGAGCTGGATTTCTACCTGCAGGCCTGGGGCAACGTGAACCGCTTCGGCGATTACCACAACCTGCACAACCACCCGCATGCCTGGCTCAGCGGCACCTATTACGTGCAGGTGCCGGAGCCGAAGGCGCTGCCGGGGCGATCCGACCGCAACCCCGGCGCCATCAGTTTCTACGACCCGCGGCCGCAGGCGAACATGCTGGCCATCCGCGGCGATCCCCAGGTCGACCCGGAGCACCGGATCCTGCCGCAGGCGGGCGAGATCCTCGCCTGGCCGGCTTTTCTCCACCACCTGGTGCACCCGAACCTCTCCGACGAGCTCCGGGTGTCGATTTCCTTCAACGTGGTGTTGCGGATGCGGCGGGAATACCTGCCCTGAGGATTTCGAGCCGCGGCGTGCGCGTGCCCGCCAGTGCCTAGGCGGACGCGGCCGCCAGTTCGCCGCCGACACCGCGGCGGCGCTCGAGCTCGGCCCTGATCTCGTGGGCTCTCTCCTCCGTGATGGAGAAAGTGTAGATCGAGTAGATGGCGATCGCCGAGGCGAGGAAGGGGATGAAGGCGTCGAAAAAGCGCATCAGGTAGATGGTGCGTTCCGCCTGGGCCCCGCCGAGGGCCTCGTCGAAGCCGGTCGCGTTGAGCAGGAAGCCGCCCCCGGCGAGGGCCGCGGCCATGCCGAGCTTGACCATCCACCAGAAAATGGACCCGTACATGCCTTCCCGGCGCTCGTTCGTATCGAGCTCGTCGGCATCCACGACGTCGGCGATCATGGACGGCATCAGGGTGAACAGCGCGCCGAGCCCGAAGGCCATCAACGGCGCAGGGACGAGCACCAGCCAGGGGAGGTCCGGGTTGTAGCAGACCCACTTCAGGGCATAGCCGACCATCGAGACGCCGATCGCCAGGAAGAACGTCTTGCGCTTGCCGAGCCGGGTGCCGATCCAGGTCACCAGCACGATCACCACGAAGCTGGCGATGGCCTGGACGGTTCCGGCGGCGCCCGCGTATTTCGCGCCCGCCACCGTGTCGCCGCCCGCGACGTAATAGATGATGACGTAGAACTGGAAGGAGGCGATCAGCATGAAGCCGTTGAAGACCAGGAAGGTGGCCACGCAGAGCTTGACGAAGGGCTTGAACTTGAGCGAGAGCACGAAACCCTTGAGGAAGCACTTCAGGTTGCGCAGCAGGCTGGCGCCGAAAGTCTCCCGGGGAGCATGTCCGTCGCCGCAGGAATCCGCGATATCGGCCTTGAACCGCTCCCGCAGCAACAGGGCAGGCAGGACGCCCACGCCGGCGGCGATCAGGCCGATCATGATGGCGAGGCCCGCCGCGCCGTCTACCATGCCGTCGAAAAATCTCTCGTTCTGCATGAACAGCAGGAACCAGGGCGCGACGACATAGGCGAGCTGGCCGATGAAGTTCTGCGTGCCCATCAGGCGGGTGCGCTCGTGGTAGTCGGGCGTCAGCTCGTAGCCCAGCGCGACCCAGGGCGTGGCGAACATGGTGTAGGCGAGGTAGAACAGCACCGACCCGCCCAGGAAGAACCAGAAATAGAAGACCTCGCTGCGGCCCGCCGGCAGCTGCCAGAGGAGGGCGAAAAACAGCCCGGCCAGGATTGCGCCGCAGAAGATATAGGGCCGACGCCTGCCCCAGCGCGAGCGCGTGTTGTCCGAGATGTAACCCATCAGCGGGTCGGTGAAGGCGTCGGTAAGGCGGGGCAGGGCGGCGACCAGCCCGACCAGGGCGGGGTTCATCCCGAGGCCGATGTTCAGCACGATGACCATGCCGCCGATGGCGGCCGCCAGCAGGTTGTTGACGAACGCCCCGAGGCCGTAGACCACCTTGTGGTGGAAAGGTATCCGATCCCCCGGGGCCGTTTCGTAGTGCGTCATTATCGTTATGCCCTGGCCGCGATCCCCACATTGCGGCGTACCGCAGGAGCGATACTCCGCCAAATTGACAGCGCTGTCAAACATTGCTACAAGTCTTGACCCCCTTGGATTTCCGCAACAGATGAACGCGAGCCGCGCATACCCGTCTGGCCCGAGCGAGCCCATCGAGCAACTTGTCCAGGCGCTGCTCGCGCGCATGACCCTGGCCGAGAAGGTCGGACAGATGTGCCAGCGCAACGCCAGCGAGGGTCATCCGCCGGATTACCTCGGCGCGGACCTGCGCGCGGGCCAGGTCGGCGCGGTCCTCAATGTCGTGGAGGTCGACGCGGTCAACGAGCTGCAGCGCATCGCCGTCGAAGAGAGCCGGCTCGGCATTCCCCTGCTGGTGGGGCGGGACGTGATCCATGGCTTCCGGACGGTCATGCCGCTGCCGCTCGGCCAGGCGGCGAGCTGGAATCCCGGGCTGGTGCGCGAATGCGCCCGGATCGCGGCACGCGAGGCCGCGGGCGCCGGCATCAACTGGACCTTCGCCCCGATGATCGACATCGCGCGCGACCCCCGCTGGGGCCGCATCGCCGAGAGCTTTGGCGAGGACGTGTTCCTGGCCAGCCGGCTGGCGGCGGCGGCGGTCACGGGCTTCCAGGGCGAGGACCTTGCGGCTCCGGGGTCGCTGGCGGCCTGCGCCAAGCATTTTGCCGGTTACGGCGCGGCCGAGAGCGGGCGCGACTACGCCACGACGAGCATCCCCGAAGTGGAGCTGCGCAACGTGTACTTCCCCCCCTTCCAGGCGGCGATCGAAGCCGGGGTCCGCACCTTGATGCCGTCCTTCTGCGAACTCAACGGCGTGCCCTGCTCCGGCAACGAGTTCCTGCTGCGCGACGTGCTGCGCGGGGAGTGGGGCTTCGACGGGGTGGTCGTCAGCGACTGGGACTCTGTCCGCCAGCTGAAGGTCCACGGCCTGACTGCGGACGACCGGGCATCGGCGCTGGCCGCAGTGACCGCCGGGCTGGACCTGGAAATGGCAGGTGACGCTTATCGGAACCACCTGGCGTCGCTGGTGGAGTCGGGCGCCGTTGAGGAGGGCCTCCTCGACCAGGCGGTAGCCGGGATCCTCCGGCTGAAGTTCGAGCTCGGGCTGTTCGAGAATCCGTACACGGACCCGGCGCGCCTGCCGCCGCTGCTGGATGACGAGGCGCTGGCGACCGCCAAGCAGGCGGCCGCACAGAGCGCGGTGCTGCTGCAGAACCGCAACGGCGTGCTGCCGCTGAAGGCAGGGCGGCTGCAGGCGGTCGCCGTGATCGGTCCGCTGGCGGATGCGCCGCATGAGCAGCTCGGGACCTGGACCTTCGACGGCAGCGCGGCTGACGCCGTCACGCCGCGCCAGGCGATCGAGGCGCTGGCGGGCCCGGAGGTCCAGCTGCGCTTCGCCGCGGCGATGGCGAACTCCCGCAGCAGCGCCGGTCCCGGGTTCGACGAAGCGGTCGCGGCCGCGCGCGATTCGGACGTGGCGCTACTGTTCCTGGGCGAGGAGGCCATCCTCTCGGGCGAAGCCCATTCTCGCGCGGAGATCGGCCTGCCGGGCGCCCAGGAGGAACTGGTCAGGCGGGTGCGGGAAGCAGGACGGCCGGTGGTGGCCGTGGTGATGGCGGGCCGCCCGCTGACCCTGGCGGGTATCGTCGACCAGGTCGATGCGCTGCTCTTCGCATGGCACCCAGGGACGATGGGCGGGCCGGCCCTGGCGGAGCTGCTGTTCGGGGTGCAGTCGCCCTCAGGAAAGCTGCCGGTCACCTTCCCGCGCATGGTCGGCCAGGTGCCGATCTATTACAGCCAGAAGAACACCGGCAAGCCGCCGACGCCCGACCAGGTCGTCCACATCGACGACATCGACACCCATGCGCCACAGACTTCGATCGGCATGACCGCTTTTCACCTGGATGCCGGCTATCGGCCGCTGTTCCCCTTCGGCTTCGGCCTGTCCTACACCGAGTTCCACTACCGGGACATCCGGGCCAGTGCGCCCGAAATCGCGCTCGGGGAATCCGTGCGGATCAGCGCCGAACTCAGCAACCAAGGGCCGGTGGCGGCCGAAGAAGTGGTGCAGCTCTACGTGCGTGATCTCGTCGGCAGCATCACGCGCCCGGTGAGGGAGCTGAAGGGCTTCAAGCGCCTCCGGCTGGCGCCGGGGCAGACCGTGACCGTGGCTTTCGACTTGCACACCGACGAGCTCGCGTTCCACGGGCGCGACATGCGGCGCGTCACCGAGCCGGGCGAGTTCCGGGCCTGGATCGGCGGCAGTTCAGACACCGAGCTTGGCATCACGTTTCACATCAGGGGAGATACCTCGTCATGAAACCAGGGCACGGGATCGCAGCGATCATTATCGGACTGGCGCTGGGCGCATACGTCCCACCGAAGGAGGCTCCCGATGCGAGCGAAGAAGCACCAATGAGCGAGCAATCGTCGTCCTACCTGCTGGCCGGCGAGGTCGTCGCCATCGCCTACTCGGGTTTCCGCGAAGGCCAGCACCCGGATCGAGGGGACGGCGCAGTCAATCCCTCGCGGGCGGAGATCCTGGAGGACCTGGAGATCCTCGCGGCGAACGGCCTGCGGCTGATACGCCTGTACGACGCGGGTGAGAACGCCGTGATGACGCTGGAACTGATCGCGGAGCACGACCTGCCGATCAAGGTGATGCAAGGCATCTGGCTCAGCGCCGAGATCAGCAATCACGAGGGGTGCCCCTGGCTGGACGAGCCGATCCCCGACGAAGTCCTGGCGGCGAACCTGCTGAAGAACCAGGAGGAAGTGCGGCGGGGCATCGAGCTCGCGCAGCGCTTCGACGACATCGTGGTGGCGGTGAACGTCGGCAACGAGGCCCTGGTCAGCTGGAACGACCACATGGTTCCGCTGGACCAGGTGATCGCCTACGTGCGCCAGGTCAAGGCAGCCATCGACCAGCCCGTGACCGTCGCCGACAACTATGTCTGGTGGATCGAGGAGGGCGCGCCCCTGGCGGCCGAAGTCGACTTCGTCGGCGTCCACACTTACCCGGTCTGGGAAGGCAAGAGCATCGACGAGGGACTCGCCTACACCATCGAGAACATGGAGGCCGTGCGCCAGGCGCTGCCAGGCAGCCGGCTGGCCATCCTGGAGGCCGGCTGGGCGACCACGGCGGAGGAGTTCCCCGCCGAGGCGAATATCGAGAACCAGGTGCGCTACCTGCGTGAGCTGGTCGGGTGGGCGCGCGACGAGCAGATGACGGTATTCATCTTCGAGGCCTTCGACGAACCCTGGAAGGGGGACCCGGCGCGGCCCCTCGGGGCGGAAAAGCACTGGGGGATGTTCTACGTCGACCGGACGCCGAAATACCCTCTCGAGCAGGTGCTCCCGGCGGCGGAGAATTGAGCCCGGATGGCCGTCAATCCACGGTTTTCCCTGCGCGGCCTGCGCTCCTTCCTGGTGGCCGCGCGCTATGGCAGCTTCCGGACGGCGGCTGATGAGCTGTGCATCACGGCCTCGGCGGTGAGCCACCAGATCAAGAACCTGGAGGAAACCCTGGGAGAACAGCTGTTCGAACGCGGCAGCCGGGAGCTGAAACTCACCAGCGTCGGGGCCCAGCTGTGCGAGGACGTCAGCCCCATCATCGAGCAGCTCGACGCGGTAGTCTCGCGCTACAAGAAAGCCCCGGAGCGCAGCTCCATCCGGATCTCGGTGCAGCCGTTCTTCGCCAGCGAGTATTTCATTCCGCGCCTGCACGAGTTCAGCGCGGCGAACCCGAGCATCGACATCAAGGTGGGGACCAGCGACGAGAGCGCCGAGCGGCACCCGGCCGACGCGGACCTGTCGATCCGCCTGTTCCGCTCCCCGCCCGCGGACCTGCGCTCCGACCTGTTGTTCCCCTTGCGGATGGCGCCGGCGGGCTCGCCGGAGTTCCGGCGGCGGCTCCAGGTGAGGGACGGCCGCATCCTCAGCGACTTCCCGGTCATCGTCCACGAGACCTACCCCGCGGCCTGGAAGCAGTGGCAGGAAGGGGCCGGCATCAGGCTGCCGGACAACTCCAAGGTGATCCGCCTGGACTCGATGATCGCCTGCGTGCGCGCCGCGCAACGCGGGATCGGCGCGGCGCTCGTCCCCGTGCCGATCGGCCGGCTGTGGTTCGAGGAGGGCAGTGTGGTGCGGCTGTTCGACCACGAACTCGTGGCCAGCGTGAGCTATTACCTGGTCGGGCCGAAAGAGCCGGCGGCCGACGCAGGGCTGGCCAGTTTCCGCGCCTGGATCCTCGACGCCTTCGCCGAAAAAAGCGCTGACATTTCCTCAACCCAGCGCTGAATTCTTTTCGTTTGTAGTCCCATGGGCCGTCGCCTAGAGTGCGCTGGCGGACCGCGATGCTGCATGGCAGCAGGCGGCGGCCAGACGGACCGGAAGGAGAGACTGCCATGGGACAGAAAGCTCGAACCGCGCGTGACCCCTTCGCGTTCAGCCTCGGTGGCCTGACGGCCATCGCTGCCTTCGTGCCGCCCCCGGTGGTGGCCAGCGACAGGATCCGGACGCGCCGCCAGCGCCACGCCGGGCGCCCCTCGCCGGCCAGTGCCCAGGGCACTCCGGAAGCCGACAAGGACTGCGTCTCCGCCGCCTAGCGGCGACCGGCCTGCGCCGATCCGCGGCCGTTTCCAGGCGCCCTTGAATGGGAGCCGCGGCCGTGCCCGCAGCAAAATTGACAACGCTGTCATTTATTGCTACTTGTTAGCCCCGCGGACACAAAAAAACAGCCTGTCTGTCATGTTGCGGCCAGGTTATGGAGGGGCAGCCTGATGAAGTTCCTGGAGGGTCGCAGGCCCAGGGTCCTGCTTGTTCTTTGCGCGATCGGTGCGCTGGGCGGTTGCCTCGACAACGGGGCCGACGGACAGCTCCTGGACGGAGTCGAGGTCGCACCGCCGCTGGTCGTTCCGCCGCAGGACAACGTCAACAGCACCGATCCCGCGCTGACGCTGCTGGACAACGAACCGGTCGAGGTCGGGGATACGCTGCAGCTCGTCTGGAGCGACGAATTCGACGGCGACCGCCTCGATCCCGACGTCTGGTTTTTCGAGACCGGCGACGGCTCGCAGTACGGCATCCCGGGCTGGGGCAACAACGAGCGGCAGTTCTACCTGCCGGATAACGCGCAACTCGACGATGGCGTGCTGCAGATCACCGCCCGCCGCGAGCAGATCGGCGCATTCCGCTACACCTCCGCCCGCATCAACACCCGGGATCGCTTCGCCTTCCGCTACGGCCGGTTCGAGGCCCGCATGCGGCTGCCCGGGGGGCAGGGCCTGTGGCCGGCGTTCTGGATGCTCGCGCAGGACAGCCCCTATGGCACCTGGGCTGCGTCCGGCGAAATCGACATCATGGAGGGCGTCAATCTCGGCGCAGCCGGCGGCAACCGGATCTACGGCACGATCCACTACGGCGGCGAGTTCCCGAATAACCTCGAGTCCGGGGAGAGCTACGTCGTGGCCACCGACGTGACCACCGACTTCCACGTGTACGCCGTGGAATGGGATCCGACCGAGATCCGCTGGTACGTGGACGACGTCCTGTATGCCGTCCGGAACAGCTGGTCCTCGACCGCCGCCCCGTTCCCCGCGCCGTTCGACCAGCCGTTCTACCTGATCTTCAACGTCGCCGTGGGCGGCAATTTTCCCGGCGCGCCGGATCCGAACACCGAGTTCCCGGTGACCATGGAGGTCGACTGGGTCCGGGTGTATTCCGGCGAGACGTAGGCGGGCCGGCTCGGTTCGGGGCGCGCCCCGGCCTGATCGGCAGTCCTCATCGAATTTCTGAGAGATCAAGACCATGCATGCAACGAGCTCCCTGCGCCTCGGCCGCCTCCTGACCCTGCTCGCGGTGCCGCTCTTCCTGGCCGGCTGTCTCGGCGAGGGCGACGGTCCCACCCGGATCCCTGGGACGCCGGCGCCGCCGCCACCGGTGATCCCGCCGGGCTTCTGCGATGCGATCAACTTCGAGGATCTCTGCGGGCCGGTGGAGTTCATCAACTTCGGCGGCACCGCGACTGGCGCGGGCGGCCTGGCCGCGATCATCGACAACCCGGACGCGAGCGGCATCAACACCAGCGAAAGGGTGGCCCAGCTGCAGAAGTTCGCCGGCGAAGTCTTTGCCGGCAGCGCGATCCAGCTCAACGAGACGCTCGACTTCGCCGAGGGCGAGGCCTTCACCATGAAGGTCTGGGCGTCGCGCTCCGTGCCGCTGCTGTTCAAGCTGGAAGACGCGGTCTCCGGCGACCCGAACCTCGGCAAGGAGCGAACGGTCAACCACAGCGGCAGCGGCAGCTGGGAGGAGTTCTGCGTCGATTTCTCCGGCGACGTGGACGGCTTCTCGAGCGACAGGATCACGCTGATCTTCGACCTCGGCGTCGAGGGTGATGCGGCCGACAACCCGGGCGACTGGACCTTCTACATCGACGACATCGCGCAGGCAGACGACTGCGGCGGCGGCGGAACCGACCCGGTGAACCTGCCGGTCGATTTCGAACTGGAGCCGGCGAGCTACAACTTCGGCGCGGACGCCGGTTTCGGCGGCGGCGTCGCCACCGTGATCGAGAACCCCGACCAGTCCGGCCTGAACACCACGGCGCAGACGGCGCGCATGCAGAAATTCGCCGGCGAGGTCTTCGGCGGCAGCACGCTGGTGCTGAGCGATCCCATCGACTTCGGCGCGGGCGAGGCCTTCAGGATGAAAGTCTGGGCGGCCCGCGAAGTACCGTTGCTGTTCAAGCTGGAAGACGCGGTCTCGGGCGATCCGGCGCTCGGCAAGGAAGCCACGGCCACCCATAGCGGCAGCGGCAGCTGGGAAGAGTTCTGCTTTGATTTCTCTGGCGAGGTCGCGGGATTCTCGAGCGACTCGATCACCTTTATCTTCGACCTCGGCATCGCCGGCGATGCGGAGAACAATCCCACTGACTGGACCTTCTACTTCGACGAGATCGAGCAGGTGGCCAGTTGCGACGGCGGCGGTGGCGCGGATCCGGGCATCGTGCCCGATGTGGTGATTTTCTCGTCCTCCGCGCCGCCGGACCTGGTGTTCGGGGTGGATTACACGGGCTTCGAGCCTTTCGGGTCGGGTTCCGTGTTCGACAACAACGTCACCACGGACCCGGACTTCAGCCCGGCGTTCGGCGTGACCACCGGGGACGGCTACGGCGCCCAGGTCGGCCAGTTCGCGATCGTTGGCTTCCAGGCCGGGTTCGCCTCGAGTTACGAAACGCTGGATTTCAAGGCCAAGGGGCTGAACAACGACCTCATCCGCGTGCGGTTCCTGGATGACGGCGAATACCTGGACATCGTCCTCACGGGTTCGGCGTTCTCGACGCCGCTAGGCAACGACTGGTACCAGGTGTCGATCCCGCTGACCAGTTTCACCGGGGTGGATACGGCGACGGCGCTGCTGTTCGAGACGGACAATACCGCGCCCAGCGCGTTCACTTTCCTGCTGACCGATTTCGGCTTCAGCGGTTCGCGCGGCCCGGCCAACAGCCCGAACTCGATCATCCCCGAGAACGTGCTGTTCGCCACGGATCCCAATGTGCCCGTGGACTTCGTGTTCGGCGTGGACTACACCGGCTTCGACCCGTTCGGGTCGGGCTCGGTGTTCAATACCAGCTTCGCCGACGACCCGGACTTCATTCCTGCCATCTCGATCACGAGCGGCACCGGCTATGGCGCCAACGTCGCCCAGTTCGCGATCGTCGGCTTTGCCCCGGGCTTCGCGGCGGGTTTCGGCACCCTCGATTTCAAGATCAAGGGCATCCCGGACGACCTGGTCCGGGTCCGCTTCCTCGATGACGGCCAGTACGTCGACATCGACCTGGCGACCTCCGATTACTCGGCTCCGCTGGGCAGCGACTGGTACCAGGTGTCGATACCCTTGTCGCTGTTCACCGGTGTCGACACGGCGACCGCGCTGCTGTTCGAGAGCAACAACACCGCGCCGGCCCAGTTCACCTTCCTGCTGACCGACATCGGCTTCAGCGGCACGGCCGACACGGGCGGCGAGTTGCTGGTCAACGGTGATTTCGAGGCGGATGACGCCGACAAGGCCCCATGGATCAACGCCGGCGTGGTGGTCACGAACAATTACTACACGGCGACTGCGAATGACGGCGAGCCGGTGTTCCAGACCAACCTCAGCCAGGTCGTCGCCCTGACGCAGGGCGCCGACTACATCCTGACCTTCCGGGCCAGGGCGAACGTCGCGCGCACCATGCTTGCCGGCATCGGCCTCAACGTGAGTCCGTTCACGGCAGCGACGGAGAGCGTCTCGCTGACGACGGAATGGCAGACCTTCAGCTACACGCTTAGCGCCAGCGCGGATATCGGCACGGCCGAGAGCCGCGTGTTGTTCGACATGGGCGGCGTGGCCAGCACGGTCGACATCGACGACGTCAGCCTGGCGCTGGCGAGCGCGCCCGGCGTCAACTTGCTGGTCAACGGCGATTTCGAGGCAAGCGACGCCGACAAGGCGCCGTGGCTCAATGCCGGCGGAATCGCTACCAACAATTACTATACGGCGACGGCCAATGACGGCGAGCCGCCTTTCCAGACCAACCTCAGCCAGGTCGTCGCCCTGACCCAGGGTGCCGACTATGTCCTGACGTTCAGGGCCAGGTCTGACGTCGATCGCACCATGCTCGCGGGTATCGGCCTCAACGTGAGTCCTTTCACGGCAGCCACCGAGACCGTCGCGCTGACGACGGAATGGCAGACCTTCAGCTACACCCTGAACGCCAGCGCGGACATCGGCACGGCGGAGAGCCGCGTCCTGTTCGACATGGGCGGTGTCGCCAGCACGATCGACATCGACGACGTCAGCCTGGTCCTGGACGACGGCGGCAGCGGTGGCGGTGGCGGCGGCGGCGCCGGCGGTGAGCTCGCTGACAACGGCGGGCTGGAGGACGGCGGTCTCGAGACCGGCTGGACCGTGTTCGAGAACGGCGGTTCCGTCAGTGTCGTGTCGGACGCCTTCAACGGTTCCTTTGCGGCGGCGCTGGTCGCCGGTGAGAGCCAGAACCCGGTGCTGAAGCAGGAAGAAAAGGGCGCGGGCGTAGTGGCGCAGGGGGACACGATCAATGTCACCTTCGCCATGAAAGGCTCGGTCGGGCCCGGCGGCGTCATCTTCGTCGAGTTCTTCTCGGAGAACTCCGGCTCGGTGGATGCGCAGTTCCTCGGCGGCGGGCCGATCCCGCCCACCGCGGACTGGACCAGCTACACGTTCTCGCCGACGGTCGCCGGGGATGCGGCGCGCGGCATCACCCTGCAGTTCGCCGCAGTCTGCGGTCCTGTGGCGGGGTGCTCGGCCGAGATCACCGTCGATGACGTGAGCATGACCATCGCAGACGGCGGATGACGGCGATGAAAGCTTACGCAGAACCAAAAGAATTGCACGAACAGCAAAGAGTGGTCGCTATGGCGCATGCAAATCTTCCCAAGAGCCTCGGCCGGGTGGTCGGCGCGATTGTCCTCGTGCTGGCGGCGACGTTCGCCCTGGCCGGTCCGGCCCAGGCCAGTGCAGTCGTCACCACCTACAAGGACGACAATGGCTGGCAGCTGCGGGTGAACGGCGAGCCCTTCTATGTGAAGGGTGTCGTCTGGAGCTACACGCCGCGGGGCGAGAACTACACCTTTAACCTGTGGGGCGAGTCGGACGAACACATCCGGAATGTCCTCGACTACGACTTCGGGCTGTTGCGTGAAGCCGGCGTCAATGCGATCCGCAGCTTCGCGATGATCCCGCCGAAGTGGGTCACCTACATTTACCAGGAACACGGCATCATGACGGTCATCAACCCGCTCATGGGCCGCTATGGCGCCACCATCGGGGGCAAGTGGGTACCCTTCACCGACTACTCCGACGAGCTGACCCGCGCGACGCTGAAGGCCGAGACCCTGGCGATCGTCCAAGCCTACAAGGACGTCCCCGGGGTGCTCATGTTCGCCCTGGGCAACGAGAGCAACTACGGCCTGTCGTGGTCCAGCTTCGAGATCGAGAACCTGCCGGAGGGTGAGCAGAACACCGCCAAGGCCCGCTATCTCTATTCCCTGTTCAACGAAGTGATCGTTGCCGGCAAGAAGATTGCGCCGAACCACCCCTTCAGCATCGTCAACGGCGACATCCAGTACATCGACCTGATCGCGGAACTGGTGCCCGAACTCGACGTGCTCGGCAGCAATGTCTACCGCGGCCGGAGCTTCACCGATCTGTGGGCGCAGGTGGACGAAAAGCTCGACCTCCCCGTGCTGTATTTCGAGTTCGGCAGCGATGCCTACAACGCCCGGGAAGACCGCGAGGACCAGCTGGCGCAGGCCAGTTACCTCAAGGACCAGTGGCAGGAGATGTACCACAAGGCCTACGGCAACGACGAAGAGGGCAACGCGATCGGCGGCTTCGTCTTCGAGTGGCGCGACGAGTGGTGGAAGTACCTGCAGGAGGAGCGGCTCGACATCCATGACACGAACGCTTCATGGTCGAACCAGGCCTACCAGTTCGACTGGGTGGCAGGCCAGAACAACATGAACGAAGAGTGGTTCGGCATCGCCGCGCTGGGACTGCCGAATGCCGACGGCGTCTCCGCGGCGCGGCCGCGCATGGCCTACGATGTCCTGGCCGCGATCTGGGAGATCGATCCTTACGCCTACAAGAAAGAGGCGATCAACCAGCATTTCGCCGGCATCAACATGGATTTCCTCGAGCTCAAGGGCGAGGTCCGCGCGCTGAGGGAATCCACGGATGAGAGCCGCAAGACGCTGCACTTCACCGGCGGCGAGTTGCGGCTCGAGATGGTGATGAAAGGCGAGGAGCAGGCCATCACGGAATCCGGCGAGAACGGGGTCGAGTTCTCCGACGGGCAGATGGTGTTCCTCGACTTCGGCTTCGCCCCGACGGAGCGCATCGACGGGCAATTCTCGGTCAACATCCTCGGCAACGTGGCCGACACCGAGCCCCTGGAGATCCAGTACGGGCGCCGCGGCCTGCCCTTCGAAGTGGTCATCGCGCCCGACGGTAACGTGCGCCTGGCGCGGGCGGAAACCCTGACCGATCGCGAACGGGTCGAGATCTACGATTTCAACGCGACCTACGAAGGTGACCGCGTCGATATCGAGGCTTTCTACCATACGCCGCGCTACCACTGGAAATACGAGGGCGACTTCTTCGGCCTGATACGCGAGACCACCGATATCCAGGGCATGGATATCTGGAATGCGAAGGCGCCCAGCGGCGTGGAAATGAGGGGCAAGGGCGCTCTTGACGGCCTGACGTTCCTGTTCGGGCCCGAGGTCTACTGGGGCGCCAACCCCAAGTGGGTGCTGAAGTACGACTTCGACCTGGGCGGCGTCGAGTACACCTTCATCCACTCGGAAGACGTGGCGCGGCTCGACGACTCGGCCACCGCGACGCAGGCCACCGAGCGCCAGAGCCGCCAGACCACGATCTACGCCGCGACCGACGTCGCGGACGGCGTGAAGCTCGAACTCGGCGGGATCATTTCGGCGACCGAGAAAGTCGACGACCAGTTCGACCGGATCGAGGGCGGCAACGTCATTCTCGACGAGGTCGAGTTGAGGGACACCCTTGGCTTCAAGGGGCGCCTCAGCTTTGACGTGGACACGGCGCTGTTCGGAGGCATGGCCTACGTCGCCACGAACATCGGCGGCCTGGTGGCCGACGGCGGCGATACCCTGCGGGAGTTCGGCACCCGGCTGCCGTATTCGGCCTTCGGCAACAAGGAGGAGTACGAGGCCGGGCTGATGATGACCTTCGGCGACTACACGCTCTTCCCGCGGTTCCTCTACCGGACCAACCTGGTCGACGCCAACCCGTCGATTCCGGCCGAGATCGGCCCCGGCGGGGTGCTGTTCCCCGGGCTGACCCCGCGCAACCGCGACGACGACCCGTTCGCCGTGCTGGACAATCGCGAGGCGAGGGCGGCGGAGATCATCCTGACCTACGATCCCACAGGTGCGACACCGTTCTACGCCTGGGACAACGACATGCGTGAAGACGCGGGCTTCGCGTACAACATCGGCGCGAACTACACGCGCTACCCGACGTTCACCGACACCTACCAGTTCTTCTTCGACGAAGGCGGCACCAACGCGCCCTTTGGCGCCGGGCTGCCGGCCGAGGACGTCTGGATGCTGTCGAGCCGGATGGTGTTCAATCCGAACGTCAACGCGCGCTATATCGTCAACGCGATGGCGGGCTTCGACCAGTCGACGGGCGATCCCACGGGCGGCACGCGGAGGTTCTACGAGCTGGACGGCAAGATGGTCTTCAACCAGCGCCATGTCCTTGAGGCCTACTTCAAGAAGGACGCCTGGGGACCGTACGACTTCCACCGCCAGTTCAATATCACTTACCCGGAGCAGCTCATGATCGATTACTCGATCCTGCTCGACCACCAGCGGGACCAGCTGCGCTCGACCCAGATCGGGTTGCGGGGACTGTACCGCTCGCTGGACGAGAACTCTCCGGACAACGAGTTCCTGGACGGGGACAACGACTACCTCGCCCAGCTGCACTTCTACCTGATCTTCCGGTTCTGAAGACAGAGCATGGCTGACCAAGGGATAACGATCATGAGTGAGAAAAATACGCATGGCGCGGGCCCGGCCCGGCCGGCAAGCCTGGTTGCGCTCCTGCTCGGCTGCGCGATGCTCGGCGCGACCGGATGCGACGGCCGCTCGGCCAACGACGGCACGAACATCAACCAGATCCTCCTGCCGAGCGACACGCTGCTGAACCTCGCCTGCGCCGAGGTCGGCATCGGGCCGGAAACCTGCGTACTGGCAGATCCCGAGAATCCGTTTGCGACGGTTCCGGTGCCCGAGTTCGACGTCAACAACCCGGAAGGCGAGACCAAGTTCGACCTGGCGGACGACATTCCGGCTGGGCCGACCGGCGCCAAGGCCCGGTTCTACCTCTGGGCCACGGCGCTGGCGCGCCGGCCGTCCGGAGAGAACCAGTGGCTGACGGCGCGGGCGCTGCATGAGCTCTACGACGCCAACAGCGACCCGCTGATCCGGGACCAGGCGCTGAAGGCCTACCGCTCCGTGCTCGACAACTTTTTCGGGTCGGTGACCTTCTTCGAGTGCTGCGGCGGGGTGTCTTTCCCGGGCACCCTGAACGAACGGGTGGCCGACGACCTCTACCGGACCGAGGCGACCGGCTACGAGCGGCTGGTGCCCGGCGATCCGGTTAACGTGCTGTCCCTGTTCGGCGAGTGGGGCTACACCTACCGGCCGGCCAACCCGCCCAATTACGACGACGGACTGGTGACCATCAACCGCGGCTGACCAGCCAGGCGCTCAGTCGGGCGCGGGTCCGGTGGACTCGCGGTACTGGATCGTGCCGGCCACGATTTCCATCCCGCCGCCGGGGCCGTCGTCGACCGCGCCGTCGATGATGGACCATGCGGCGCGCTCGGCCATGGTCACCAACGGCTGCCGGATGGTCGTCAGCATCGGGTGAATCTGGCGCGCCAGCGAGATGTCGTCGCAGCCCGCTACCGAGAGCTCTTCCGGCACCTTCACCTCGTTCCTGGCGGCGACCCGCAGCACGCCGGCGGCCATGTCGTCATTAGCGGCGAAAATGGCAGTCGGCGGGTGCGGCAGCTGCAACAGCTGTTCCGCGCAACGTTCCCCGCTGCCGACCGAGTTGTCGCCCGCTACGACCAGCTCATCGGCACGCTCGAGCCCGGCGCCGCGAAGTCCGTCCAGGTAACCCAGGTAGCGCAGTCCGACCGCCTTGTGTTGCCGGTGTCCCTTGATGAAGGCAATCCGATGGTGTCCGAGCGAGGCGAGATAACGGGTCATTTCGGCCGATATCTCGCGGTCGTTGGTCGCCACCACCCGGTGCCCGGGAATCTCGCTGCCGGGGGACAAGCGGACCAGCGGCGTGCCGCTGGCTTCGATCGACGCCACGATCTTCGGCATGTTCGACAGCGGGGCCGCGAGGATGATGCCGGCCGGCCGGACCTGTGCGATCAGCGTGCGCAGCTCGTCCACCACCTGCCGGCTGTTGTACCGGCAAGGGTGGATCAGCAGCTCGTAACTCGCATCGCGACATGCCTTCAGCGTGCCTTGCTGCAGCCTCAGGATGTAGCCGGAGCTCGGCACCTCGTAGGCGCTGGGGTCGTCGTAGATCAGCGCGATCAGCCGCGACCGGTGGCTGGCCAGGTTGCGCGCGAACTGGTTGGGATGGTAACTGAGCTCGGCGATCGCCTGCTGGACCCGCTCCCGGGTGGCGGCGCGCACGTTCGGCTCGCGATTGACGACGCGGGAAACCGTCTTCGGTGAGACGCCCGCCAGCCGGGCCACGTCGTCAATGGTCGGTTTGGGCATCGTGGCTGTGCTCGCGCTCACCAGTACTTCGGGTCGCCGGCCTGGTCCCAGAGGCCCCAGTAAGCACCGACATCGCCCTCGGTGGCAACCTTCCAGGGCTCGTCGAAGGCCGAGAAGTAGAATACCTCCACTCCGTCCTCCTGTGCCCACTGGCAGGTATCGATGAAGTATTTGATGGCGTTCCGATACGAGGGCCGGGCGCCGCCGCAGTCGGCGCCCCGCGTGGGCCAGCCGGTCTCGCTGACGATCACCGGCTTGCCATGGGCGGCGCCGACGGCCCGCCGGTACATGTCTTTCATGTAGGGCAGCGCGTACTCGGCCGGGCAGCCTTCCCAGAAGGGATAGCAGTTGGCCAGCAGGACGTCGCAGGCGGCCGTCACGCGGGGGTAATCGACGAACTTGAAGTAGGCGTCGACATAGCCCACGGGCACGCCGGGAACCGCCTGGCGCGCCCGCTCGAGGAGGGTCACGAGCTCGTCTTCCCCGAGGTCTTCCCGGAGCAGCACCTCGTTGCCTACGGCGAGAATGTCGGCATGCCCGGCCCGGGCCACCGCAATGCCGTTGGCCAGCTCCTCCTCGTTTTTCTCGCGGTCGTCGCCGAGCCATACGCCGACCATGGTCCGCAGCCCGCGTGCTCGTGCCAGCGGCGGGATCAGCTCGTTGCCGTCGGTGCAGGAAAAAGTCCTGATCCAGCTCACATGGGGCCGGACGACCTCCAGGCGCTGGACAATGGCAGCGGCCTCGACCGGGGTGCCCGGCGCCTGGTCCGGCAGGTAAGGGCTGAAGCAGAGCCCGTGGATGCCTTCGGCGAGGAGTACGCGCACCATGGCGCGCAGTTCGTCCTCTGACATCTGCGTGCTGTCGATACCGGCCAGGGACAGCCTTCTCTGGTAAGCGTGCGACATGCGTGGCCTCTCCTTGGCGGGCCTAGGTGAACAGCCAGGTGCTGGGGAAATTCAGGTCGAGCCGCCGGATCCGGCCGTTGCGCGCGAACAGGTCCGCACTGTCGGCGGCCGGCAACGAGGGCTGGTCCAGCCGGTCCTGGCTGCCGTCGTCCCGGGTGACGACCAGGACCGGCTGCCCGGTTTCCGCCAGGTGATAGACGACCGGGACCTGGCACCAGGTGAAAGCCAGGGCGCCGGCCGGCACCTCGAGCTCCTGCCAGCAGCCGTCGACGTCCAGGTAGCGGAAGGGCAGGGGCGCCTCGCTGAACTCCCGCGGCTTGAGCAGCGCAGGCTGGAAACGTGCGGCGCCGCCCCTCACCCGGACCCCGAGCTCCCCGAAGCGGGCCAGGATCTCCTCCTTGACCTGGCCGGTCATGCCGGGCTGCTGGGCGCCCGCATGGCTTGGCGTGTGGGAGTACGGGTCGGTCGGAAAGGCGCCGTAGTCGGACGGGCGCTTGTTGAAGCCGATGCCGGCCCGGATCCGGTAATACAGCCGGCCCAGCCGACGGCAGGTTTCCTCGTCGGCGCCCTGGTCGACGGCGGCGAAAAAGTTTTCCTGGGCCGCGAGCAGCAGCTTGGCGACCATGTGCCAGTAGATCGACCCCAGCCCCTCGAAGGCGAACATGGTGCCCGAGCGGCCCGTAAAGGCCCGATGGCGGAAGACCGACTCATAGAGCCGGCGGAGCGCCGGTCGCGCCGCTTCGAGTTCGCCGCCGTACTCGGGCAGCAGGCGGTCGATCTCGGCGTCCAGGTCGCGGACGTTCCGGAACTCCGCGCTGAAGCGGTAACAGCCCTCGGCATCCTGCAGCACGAGGCGCTCGTCGCCTTCTGCCAGCATGCGCCCCAGCACCGGCAGTTCCGCGACGTCTGCGGGGGGGATCCGGTTCTTTTCCAGGAAGCTCGGGAGCTCCCGGTCGGGGTACAGCAGGAAGCTGTGCTGGTCGGGACGGTAGAGTTCGCTGTCGAAGAGGGTTTCCAGCACCTTTGCCGCCTCGCGCGGCGCGATGGTGCCGGCACTGAGGGCCGCGACCTGGCCTTCCAGCATCGGGTAGAGCGGCTCGACGCCTACCGCGTGATGACCGAGTGACACGAGGTTGTAGGAATGAAACAGGCCGTCCTCGCGCCGGTTGACCTGGATGCTGTGATCGATCGCGGCCAGGGCGTCGTCCAGCAGGCGCGTGACCCGGCCGGCCGGCACCTGGACGGGGCCGCTGAGACCCTCCTGGCGGTAAACCGTTGCGCGGTGACGACCGGCCGCCTCGCCGAGTTCAGCCAGGACGCGATAGCGCACTGTGTCTGCTAGCGGTTCGCGGTCCAGTTCGGGGCGCAGCTGCGCGAGCGCGGCTGCGGACTCCTCGAGCCAGCGGGCGACCTCGCTGGACAGCGCGAAGCCGCTGCCGGCTTCCGCCACGAGTTCGCCGAGGAAGGCCGCGTAACGGCGCATGTAGCACAGGGTCACCATCGAGAGGCCGTGACCGACGAGCGCATTGTTGGCGTCGTTCCACTCGGGCCGCTGCGTGTTGAGCCAGATGCCGCCGTCCACCACCAGGTTGCCGAGCTTGGCCAGGAGCGGCACCAGCAGCTTCTCGGCCAGCGTCACCAGCTGAACCTCGCCCGTATCGTCCAGCACCAGCTTGCCGTCGGCGCCCAGGCTGGCGATCCGGCGCTCGATCTCCTGCCCGAGTTCCTCGTCATAGCTGATGGTCTGCTGCGGGTCCTGCAGCAAGGCGCTGAACGGCTCGATGCGATAGGGCACGTTGGCGTAGCAGAACAGCCGCTCGTGCAGCAGGCCTCGTAGCTGGTCCGGATAGAAGCGGCGGGACAGTTCGAGCAGCTTGAGGAGGTAGATGACCTGGTGGTCGCCCCAGTAGCCGATGTAGCTCCACGGATCATCCGGATCCTCGACTTCCCAGTCGATCCCCTCCTGGGTGATCCGATACGGGTTGTACCCGTCCATGGTGGAGCCGTTGACGAACTTGGTGATCATGCCGCCGACAAAAGCGGGGAAGCTGAAAGCCAGGGCCTCCCAATTCTGGAAGATATCGCGCCAGTTGCCCTCGTAGGCCAGCAGGTCCTTGCCGTACTGGTCGTGCAGCCGGATGGCGAACTGGTTCCAGGGCCGGCTGGGGTCCCCGTGCCGGCGGCTGAAAGTGATCGGCAGGTACTCGGCGGCGAGCCGCGACAGCTGCGCATCACCGCGGCCGGCGACGGCGTTGTTGAGCTCCTCCAGCGAGATCCGCGGCGGCAGGCTATCCAGCAGGTCCTTGTTGCGCTCGTAAACGGGCTGGTTGAAATGCCGGACGGTCCGCGCGAAGTGGCCCGAACGGATCGAGTACTGGTCGAAAAAGATCCCGCCGCGGAGCACGTTGAACAGCACGTTGGCGTAATGATGGACGGTGACGTGCTCTTCGGCGGTGGCCTGGAAGCCGTCGGCCGCCGCCATGATGCGCGCCAGCCGGTCGGAGCCTGTCGCGATCGATCGTGCCAGCGCCCGGCGCAGTTCCGCCGGTTCCCGGAGTTCGCGCCGCAGGGCGACGACCTCCTTCTGACCCTGCGCCGTGTTGGCGACCAGCTCCCAGTCGTGAATGCCGCCGGGCGCAAGGTCCACGGCGGCACCGACGAAGTAGGCGCCGCGCTCGCCGCGCTGCCGCTCTTCCGTGACCAGCGGGAGACCGAGACGGAACCCATCGACCTGGCGCGAGGAAAGGAGCACGGTGGGCGCCTCGAGTCCCAGGCAGAAGACGGTGGTCGCCTTGAGTGACTCGCTGGGCTCGGCCCGGTCGGTGATGGTCGAATAGAGCGTCAGCAGCGCCAGGCCGGTGGCCGGATCGAGCTCGTTCCACTTGTATGCGTCGACGAGGTTGCTGACGTTCGTCTGGGTGTACAGGGGGGTGTTGGCCGGCAGCAGGTTCTGCAGGCCGTCGAGCAGCTCGAGCTGGCGCCGGTCATCGCCCTGGTTCTCCAGTTCGCAGCGCCGGACGAAGCCGTACTCGCGGCTGCTCATCCACCAGTAGCGAAAGGCGAGCCCGAGCTCGTGGTGGACCTCCTCGAAGCACACCTTGTTGCCGAGCGTGTTCTTGTAGATGTTCCGGGTCAGTGCCGGGTCGCCGGCATGCTCCGGGTTGAAGGGCTCCCAGAGTACGGGCCCGTCGGGCGCGCGAACCCGGACCAGCGTCCGGCTCCCGGTATGGCCGGCGCTCTCGTGGAGCTTGTCGACCGTGATATACGGAAACAGCGCGTGCTGCGGCGAGACCCGGCCCGCCGTCAGCCCGCCGGTGGAGGAAAGGAACAGCCAGTGGTCGTCGTCGGACACCACGCTGATGAAAAAGGGCGGCATCCGGTCGACGTTGCGGATGACGTAGCAGCGCTCGCCGGCGAGGTCGAAGAATTCGCCCTGTACGGCTGCGTTGTCAGCGACCCTCTTCGAGCCGGCTCTTGCGTCCACGAATCACCCCCAGATTGGCGCCCCCGGGGTGCCAAACGAATAGTTCGGCGCGCCTGCAGGCGCCGTCCCCCGCCCGGTTGCCCCCGAAGCCGATTCTAGTCAATACTGACAGCGCTGTCAGCCAGCGGTCAGGATCCCGTCGAGAAGCATCATGTCCCCAAGGCGCAAGGCGTCAGCCAAAGTCGACGGTGGCCGGGTGCATGCGGGTGGGCGCCCTGGCCCCTCCGCCGCGCCCCGGTGCCATAGCGGTAAGCCGAGGAGAAACCCATGTCGAAGGTGATTGCGGGCCGTGGCCCATTGTCGGACGAAGCGTTGCGCCACATGGACGCCTACTGGCGCGCGGCGAATTATCTCTCCGTGGGGCAGATCTACCTGCTCGACAACCCGCTGCTGCGCACGCCACTCGAGCGGGAGCACATCAAGCCGCGCCTGCTCGGGCACTGGGGCACCTCGCCCGGCCTGAACATGTTGTGTGTGCACCTCAACCGGGTCATCCGCCGGGACGACCTGGACATGATCTACATCATCGGGCCCGGCCACGGCGGCCCGTCGCTGGTGGCGCACGCCTACCTCGAAGGGACCTACAGCGAGGTCTACCCGGAGATCAGCCAGGACGAGGAGGGGATGCGCAAGCTGTTCAAACAGTTCAGTTTCCCCGGCGGGATTCCGAGCCATGTCTCGCCGGAGACGCCGGGCAGCATCCACGAGGGCGGCGAGCTGGGCTACGCATTGAGCCACGCCTACGGCGCCGCTTTCGACAACCCGGAGCTGGTCGTGGCGTGCATCGTCGGCGACGGCGAGGCCGAGACCGGCCCGCTGGCCACCGGCTGGCACGGCAACAAGTTCCTCAACCCGGCGCGCGACGGCTGCGTGCTGCCGATCCTGCACCTCAACGGCTACAAGATCGCCAACCCCTGCTTCCTGGCGCGCATCCCGCAGGAAGAGCTGCAGAAGTACTTCGAGGGCATGGGTTACAAGCCGTATTTCGTGGCCGGGCACGAGCCGGACGACGTGCAGCAGCAGCTCGCGGCCGCGCTCGACACGGCGCTGGCGGAGATCCGGGAGATCCAGCGCAATGCACGCGAAAACGGCGACCTGCGCCGGCCGACCTGGCCCATGATCGTGTTTCGCACGCCCAAGGGCTGGACCTGCCCGGCGGAGATCGACGGCAAGAAGTGCGAAGACTACTGGCGCAGCCACCAGGTGCCGATGGGCGACATGAGCACGACGGAACATATCGCCATACTCGAGGACTGGATGAAGAGCTACCGCCCGGAAGAGCTGTTCGACGAGGACGGCCGCCTGGTCCCGGAGCTTGCCGCGCTGGCGCCGCAAGGCCCGCGCCGCATGAGCGCGAACCCGCACGCCAACGGCGGGCTGCTGCTGCGCGACCTGCGGTTGCCGGACTTCCGCGACTACGCCGTGGAGGTGCCGAGCCCCGGCGCGACCATCGCGGAGTCGGCGCGGGTGATGGGGACCTTCCTGCGGGACGTGATGAAGCGCAACCTGGATCACAAGAACTTCCGCCTCTTCAGTCCGGACGAGAACAACTCGAACCGCTGGCAGGACGTGCTCGAAGTCACGGACCGCTGTTACATGGCCGAGATCTATCCCGAGGACGACCATCTCTCGCCCGACGGCCGCGTCATGGAAGTGCTCAGCGAGCACCAGTGCCAGGGCTGGCTGGAGGGCTACCTGCTCACCGGGCGGCACGGCTTCTTTTCCTGCTACGAGGCCTTCATCCATATCGTCGACTCGATGTTCAACCAGCACGCCAAGTGGCTGAAGGTGTGCAACCACATCCCGTGGCGGCGGCCGATCGCGTCGCTGAACTACTTCCTCAGCTCGCACGTCTGGCGCCAGGACCACAATGGGCTGAGCCACCAGGATCCCGGCTTCATCGACCACGTCGTGAACAAGAAGGCCGAGGTCATCCGCGTCTACCTGCCGCCGGACGCCAACTGCCTGCTGTCGGTCACGGACAAGTGCCTGCGCAGCCGCAACTACGTGAACGTCGTGGTGGCCGGCAAGCAGCCGGCGCCGCAGTGGCTCACCATGGACCAGGCCATCAAGCACTGCGAGGCGGGGATCAGCATCTGGGACTGGGCGAGCAACGACCAGGACGGCGAGCCGGACGTGGTGATGGCCTGCTGCGGCGACGTGCCCACGCTGGAAACCCTGGCAGCCGTGGCGTTGCTGCGCGAGTACTTCCCCGAGATCAAGGTGCGGGTCATCAACGTCGTCAACCTGATGAAGCTGCAGCCGCAGAACGAGCACCCCAACGGGCTGTCCGACCGGGAGTTCGACAGCCTGTTCACCACCGACAAGCCGATCATCTTCGCCTTCCACGGCTATCCCTGGCTGATCCACCGGCTGACTTACCGGCGCACCAACCACCGTAACCTGCACGTGCGCGGCTACAAGGAGGAGGGCACCACGACCACGCCCTTCGACATGGTCGTGATCAACGACATGGACCGCTTCCACCTGTGCGAGGACGTGATCGACCGCCTGCCCCAGCTCGGCAGCCGCGCCGCCTACTTCAAGCAGAAGCTGCGGGAAAAGCTGGTCGATCACCGGCATTACATCCGCCAGCACGGCGACGACATGCCGGAGATCAGCGGCTGGGCCTGGGGGCGCAGCAAGCCGGTGGCTACGGCGGGCACTTCGACCGAGGGGGACAACGTCTGAAATCGTGATCGGCGGCTATATGCCGGCGGTGTTGTACTATTCGGATGAGATCGATGGTCTCGCCGGAAATCCAGGCGGGACGCGCTTGCACGGACGGCGATCTGGCTGGAAGGAAGCGGATGGGCGACAACGGCGCCGAACATCAGGGGCGGATTCACGCGCTGCTCGCGCGGGTTGAGCGGCAGGAACCGGAGGCGTTCGGCGAACTCGTTGCGATCGTCTACCCCGAGCTGAAACGCCTGGCGCATTTCCAGCTGACCCGGGAGCAGCCCGGACATACCCTGAACACCACGGCAATCGTGCACGAGGCCTACGTGCGTATGGCGTCCGGCAGGGGGCATTGGGAAGATCGCAAGCATTTCCTGCGTGCGGCCTCGGCCGTGATGCGTCACCTGCTCGTGGACCATGCGCGCAGGAAGCGTGCCGACAAGCGCGGCAGCGGAAGCATCCCCGTGGAACTCGAGGAAAGCCGTGTCGAGGGAGACGACGACAGCCTGGCGGTTCTGGCGCTCGATAGCGCATTGAAGGATATCGCCGAGATCGACCCGCGCCTGGAACAGATCGTCGAATGCCGGTACTTCGCCGGGTTGAGCGTCGAGGACACGGCGGAAGCGCTGGGCGTATCGGTCCGCACGGTCGAGCGCGACCTGCAACGCGCCAGGGCGTACCTGGCGGAAGCGATGGGCCCGGATGAACATTGAGCAAATCGTTCGACATAATCGCTGACCGGATTTTCAGTGCAGCGCTGCTTCAGCCGGCCGGGGAGCGGACGCGGTTCGTGCGAGAGGAGTCGGCGGGCAACCCGCAGCTGGAACGGCGCGTCATGGCCTTGCTGGCGGCATCGGGCACGCCGGACGACAAGCTGTTGGGTTCGTTCGATACCGCGCGCGAGACCTTGTGGCGAGCCGTCCTGGCGGAGGAAGCCACGGCAGGCGAGGACCTGTCAGGCCAATGCGTCGATGACTGGCGTCTCATCCGCCGGCTTGCGCGCGGTGGCCTGGCCACCGTCTACCTCGCCCAGAGGGCGGACGGCAACTTCGACCAGAAGGCGGCATTCAAGGTGTTGCGCCGCGGCCTGGACACCGACGACGTCGTGGCCCGGTTCCGGGCTGAACGGCAAATCCTGTCGACTCTCGAGCATCCGTCGATCGCGCGGATTTTCGATGGCGGCGCGCTGGAGGACGGCCGCCCGTACCTGGTGCTGGAGTTCGTCGACGGCCAGCCGATCACCCGTTACTGCGACGAGAACGGTGTTGAGCTGCGCGGCCGCATCGAGTTGTTGATGCAGGTGCTCGAGGCGTTGCACCACGCGCACAAACACCTGGTCGTACACCGTGACATCAAGCCCTCGAACATCCTGGTGAACGCCGAAGGCCACGTTTCGTTACTGGATTTCGGTATCTCCAAGCTGCTCGACCCGGAGGCATTGCCGGGCGGCGGCACGCTCACTCGCACCGGCGTTGCGCTGCTTACGCCTGGTTACGGCAGCCCGGAGCAGCAGGCCGGCCGACCGGTGACGACCGCGTCGGATATCTACCAGGTCGGCCTGGTGGCCTATGAACTGATCACCGGCAAGCGCCCGTTCCGCGATCTCCGCCTGCCTGGGCAGGTTGAGACACCGCTTCCGAGCCGGTCGTTGGACGACGGCAAGCTGCGGCGTGAAGTGATGGGGGATCTCGATGCCATCATCGGCATGGCCATGCACGACGATCCCGGCCGTCGCTACGCATCCGCGCTCGACATGCGCGACGATCTGCAGCGCTATCTCGATCACCGGCCGATCGTCGCCCGCCCCGACACCCTCGGCTATCGCTTCGCCAAGCTCGCGCGCCGGCGTCCCTGGATGGTTCCTGCGGTTACCGTCGGCATCCTCGCCATCGCCGGCTACCTTGCTACGCTGACCGTCTACAACCGCCAGCTCGAGTTCGAGAAGCGACGCGCGCAGGCCGCAGAGAGCTTCATGGTGGACCTGCTGCGCAGCCCGGACCCGTTCACCCCAGCGGACCCGGAACTTGGCAGCAGTATCACGGTGGTCGAGGCGCTGGATCTCGGCGTCGCACGCCTGGGTTCGGAGGATATCGAAGACCCCGCGCTGCGGGCCTCGCTGCTCGACTCGATCGCGGGCGTCTATGCGAGCCTGGACCAGCACCGCGAGGCGATTGAACTGGGTGAAAAGGCGCTGGCAATCAAGCGCGAGCTTTACGGTGACAATGCGGGCGAAGCGCTCGCGGGGCTCGTAATGCTCGCGCAGCAGCACCAGGCTACTGGCGACTACGCGGCGGCGCTGGTTTATCGCGAGGAGGAGCTCGCGCTAGCCAGGCGGCTGTTTCCGGAATCCCATCCCCGGGTGGGCGCCGCGGAGACCGGCGTCGCGGCCCTGCAGGAAGCACTGGGCAACTTTGAGGAAAGCGCGCGGCTTTACGCGCTGGGCATCGACAAGATGCGACAAGCGCCTGAGGAGCATTCCCGGCCGCTGATCAACGCCCTGGCGGCACTGTCCGGCCTGCTCGATGAGCCCGATCCGCCTGAAGCCGCGGCGCTCCTGGAGGAGGCCCGAGCCCTGGCGAACGAGCTTTTTGGCGCAGACAGCCTCTCGATGGCGTTGATCCATGTACAGGCCGCCACGGCAGCATCCAACTACCGGGACTTCGAGACCGCAACGAGGGAGTTTCGCGCCGCGCTCGACATCTATGAAGCCCGGCTGGGGCGGCAGCACGGTGCAACGCTGACGGCCTTGAACAACCTCGGCGTGCTTCACACGAGGGCGGGGGAGCAGGAACGTGCCGAGCAGGTGTTCCGGGAACTGCTCGAGTTGTCCGAGCAGAAGTACGGCCGCGAGCACCGCAGCGTCGCCGTCCAGTATCAGAACCTCGGCACCGTGGTCGGCCGCCAGGGCCGCTTTGCAGAGGCTGTGCCGCTGCACCGCCAGGCCCACGAGATCTTCAACGCAACGCTGCCCGGGCATTTCATGACAGCGTATCCGCTCATCTCTCTTGCCTATGCGGACCTGCAGATAGGGGACGCGGCGGCCGCCGAACAGGCCGCCCGCCGGGCGCTGGAAATACTGGGAACATTAGATAGCCAGGCGTATGCGATCGGCGTAGCTCGCTGCCTGGCGGCCCTGGCGCTGGAAGCACAGGGCGCCGAAGCCGAAGGCGAGCAATGGATGGTCGATGCGCGCGCGCTGCTGGCGGGGCTGCCGGTGGATCCGATCTACCAGCTCGCCTGCCGGCTCTGATCGGGGCCTGACCCAGCCCCCGCAATCCGAACCGGTGCGACCCCCGATAAGGCTCCAGGCCCCACGAGGAAATATCGGTTCTTCATGTTTCGGTTTCCTGTTGCAATCCCGACAACTCGCGGGCCTTAGGTCTCACGCCCTGGCGATGGCTGCAACCAGGTAGCCGCGCAGCCACTCGAGCTCGTCGTCTTTCAGTCCGGCCCCCATGGTGCGCTCCGTATTGTCGGTGGAAAGCAGCAGGTGTTTGCCGGAAAGCTTGAGCGTTCGGGCATTCGTTAATTCCGAGTCCCGGTCACGGACACTGATGCTTTCGATGTCGGACAAGGGGATGACGAAGCTGCGCCGTTGCACCAGCCGATCTTCGTGGCGGACTTCCTTGCGCGTGATGATGATTCGGTTCGGGTTCTTGCGCTGCAGGTACCAGATGCCGAACGCTACGCCCCCAAGCAACAGCCCGGCGAAAACCGGGCGGAACTCCAGGTTCCATACACCCAGAAACAAGAAGAAACCGCCCATGCCACCCAAGATATAGAACACCGGCTTGGGAAGGCTGGCGGCATGAACGGTCAAGTGCAGCTCCTGTGATGCCGGATCGTCGGCGCTGCCGCGCTGCTCCACGGCCAGCGAAGGCGGTGGCGCGTTATCGTTCCAGTCGACTGCAATGCTGCCTTCATCTGCCATTTGCCTGATCGACTTGTCCAGGTCGACGGCCTGGCGAACCTCGCTGGCGCCATCGCGCGCGTCGATGGCGGGGAGACCCAGTGATGCGGCCAGTGTCTCCCACAACGGTCGCAGATCACTTTCGGCTGCGTGATGCGCCGATCGACGGGCTGCCCCTCTCGTGGTGGCGCGCTCGATCAGGTATTCCAAGACATGGCGCCGGCCGGTGGTCTTAACTGCCAGGGGAATTGTCTTGGCCTCATCCGGATGGACCAGTTCGATCACGTGCCGGAAACGCTGTTCGTCGCGTGTCACCGGGACATCACGCGTGCTCGTCTGGATTTTGTAGCGCTGCCAGCGCACACCGTTGTAGTTGGCGAGGGGCTCTGACCACTGGTGACTTTTGAGCCACCGCTTTGTCGTGACGGTCACGCTACGGCCATCGATCACGGCGCGGCTCTCAGTCTTCCATCCCGCCAGGCCGCGCCACAGCCGACGCGAGGCCACGACAATCAGCGCCACCGGCAGGAGCGCCTTGACCGGCGCCGTATGTTCGCCGAACGCATTCTCGGGAATCAGTTCGCCGGCCATGAAGGCAAGTACCAGGAATATGGCGGCCAGTCCGAAGATCGCTATAAGGCTCCCGCCGGACCAACGCCAGGCAATCTCGAGTGGGAGCGTATTGCCATCGCTGAGTTGCTCGACGTTCAGGTGCGCGTGTTTTCTGCTCATCTTTGCGATCCGCAGCTAACGGACGTTCGAGCCCCTGAAGCCGATCATTGCGTCGCACGTACCGCGCGCATCGACGAAACGCGCGACGATGCCGATCATGCCGTTGTCTTCCAGAACCCAGTTCGAGTCGATCACCGCCCAGTCCGATTCGAGGGCCTTGGCCTGGGAATCCGGCTCGCCGAATCGCTCGACCAGGATCGGCAAGACCTCGTCGTGGAAAGCCAGGCAGGTGTCGCGCTCATCGGCGATTTCCGGTCTGATCTCAGCGCCTGTCAGCCTGTTTTCAAGTTCCTCATCACCGCGCGTGAAATCCCCGAGGTGCGGGTATATGTCGAAATTCCTGTCGGCGAAAGACAGTTTGCCGTCGGGAAAGGCTTCCAGGAGCTCGGCTTCGGTCATGCCGACCACCAGGCCTTCGAATCCTTCGAGGGCCTTTGGCTCCTCGGCTTTTGCCGCGGCCTGGTAGGCGGGCACGAGGGCAATGAACGCGGCGAGGCCAAGGACGCGGGTGATCTTGCGCATGGTGATGTCCTTTTCAGTCGAGGTTCTGCGGTATTGGTCTTGCTATAAGCGCACTGGCGTTGCCCGATCCGCCATTGGGGTGCTACCCGCGAGCAGCCGCCCGACTGCCGACCCTGATTCGCGCTGTAGCCGGCAACGAACCCTTGGTGCCTCCCGGTGGCGGATTTGTCGCTGGGCTGCGCTTTAGATGCTTGAGAGCTTTGGGAAAGCACGTCGCACCGATTCCCACGACCTGCGCCGGGAGGCGGTAATGCAGCCTGTGAGCGACTCGTAGACGCCGCCGCGCGAAACTCAGATCGCGGTCACACCAGAGGAGAGAAGCATGCGGATAAATACTTTAGCGGCGATGTTGTTCGCAATGGCTCTGCTTCCGGGACTGGCGACTGCCGATGAACTCACTCAGGTGATCCAACAGGATCTGGCCGCACTCGGTTACGACCCGGGAAACACTGATGGGGAAGCATCGACCAAGACGGTAGTGGCGATATCCAAGTTCCAGGCCGAAAACGGTCTCGAAGTCACGGGCGTCGCCAGTCCGCAACTCGCCGGGGTCATCAAGGCGGCGATCAGGCAACAAAACTCGCCTACGGCTACCCGCCAGCCCCGTTCGACCGCGGCGCCACCGCCACAGCAGGATCCCGCTGCGCTGGAGGCCGCCCGGCAGGCGTGCCTGCAAGAGAAGATCGCTGCCGCCCAGGCGGCCAGCAAGACCAAGCGCGGATTCGGCAGCCTGATTCGTGCCGCCACGCGCACCGCTTCGCGCTTCGCCGGAGGCGACACGGCGCGTGCCATCTCGAGCACAGCTCGCGATATATACGACGTGAACGCAACGGCTGAAGATCTATCGTCCGCGGCCAAAGATCTCGGGCTGACCGAGGACGAAATCGAGCAGTGCCGGAATCCGCAGAGGTGATTCACTTGTTTTCAAGGATCAAGGGGAGTCCCATGAGCCGAAGAACGTCGTCGAGAAATCACTCGGTCGCCGGAATCGGCTTTCTCGCATCTATTTTTGCAGGGCTGCTGGGCTCCAGTCCTCTCAGGGCGCAATCCTTCGATGTGCCGGCCAATGTATGTCTCGGTGACGAATTCGAGGTGGAATGGACAGGTCCCAACGGCGCCGATGACCAGATTACCTTGGCCGAGCCTTCATTCAGGTCCGATCAATCTTTGAGTTCTTGGGAAACCATGGACGGCAGTCCGGCGGAGCTTCAGGCGCCTGGACAAGAAGGGTACTTGGAGATCCGCTACGTGCAGGCAGATCCGGAGTCGATTCTTCTCCGACGCGGCGTCAATGTGATTGACTGCCTCTCGTCTGGTTCCAGCACAAGACTGCCGGCCGGAACGTCGTCCGGTCCCAGCGGCGATACAGGCGCACCCGGCACGCCGAGCGCACAGCGCCTGGCCGGAATCAACCAGGCTGTCCTGGTGTCTGGCGTACAGACCAACTATGGCGACGTAATCCAGGAGACTTCACCGCTTGGCGAATTCGACGGCAGGATCGACGCACTTTGCGGCGCCAGCGATACGATCGGATGGGCGATGAATGCGATCATCGGCCAGATAGAGCAGGGCATGGCGGAAGTCGGGTCGCCAATCAACTTTGACACGATCGAGGCGCTGCCTGACGCGCCATCACGGGCGGACATCGCCGCCAGCGCGCAGGTTGCGCGCGATGAACTTTGTGATCGTGAAGAAGAGCGCCCCCAAGTGCAGCCGTTCACGATTACATATGCGTATTGCCGGATGGCGATGGTCACGCCGCACCAGGTGATGGACATACACTTACCGCCCCGGATTGGTACCGGGATGATGTCACTTGCCGACTACCTTGAGGGTGAGGCGCTCCAGCTCACGCTGAGCCGGAGTTTCGATGCGGCTTCGACCGTTGTCGGTCGGGGTTGGAGCAGTCAGGTAACTATGACGTCACCAACTGACGGCGGTACGCACATCGGGTATCCCACGACGCGTTACCAGTTCGGTTACGAGGGAGGCCTCGGTGGTGGTGGAGCCGGCGTGCCCTTCGCGGGCATGGTCTCGACCGAAAACAGCGGTACCGTCTGGGTATCTGACGCCGTGCCGGGCCTCGATATCATCAGGTCGTTTTACGAAAACCTGACCAACGAGGTTTCGCCAGAACTCGCGTCGAATTCGTTTTTCGGTGGCCTTATCAATAACCTGGTTGGCATGCTGCGCAACGGCCTGCCGCTCGAGATCGAGCAGACGGTTGAATCAAAGGTTCTGGGCAGAACCTCGGTCAGTGGGCGCTCGCACCAGATAGTTACTGACATCCGGCTTGTCGAATTCCGGCCTGAATGGTGTTCGGAAAGCCTGCTTCCGCCAGGCATGCCAGTACGAGACATCGACCAGGAAATCGCCGATGCGATGGGCCAGTCCGGTACGCAGTCCGCTGAAATGGCGGAAGCCATGCAGCAGTATGAGCAGGCCATGCAGGAAATAAGCCCCGAGCAGCGGCAGATGATGGAACAGTTCGGCGTGGGGGGCATGATGGAACAGATGATGGGCGGGGGTAATCCAGCGGGCCGACAGTCCACCGGTGCGCAGGGACAGCCGGGCACCTCGCCGGCTGCCCCTGCAGGCGGAAGCCGGCCATCGTCTGAGGATCTGTATTCCGACAATCTGACACAGATGGTTCAAAGGCATCTCGAGGCGCTGGGTTATGACCCCGGCACTACCGATGGCGAGCCTGGTCTGCAAACGACGATCGCGATCTCCCAGTTTCAGGCCGAACAGGGTCTGGAGGTCACAGGCGAGGTCAGCCCGCAACTCGCCGGTGTCCTGTCAGCCGAGGTCGATCGGCAGCGCTAGCATCCTCACGCGCAAACGTTGAAAGCTCCGGCTCATTGCATGTTTATTGTGGGGAATCGATCCGCTGTGCCGATAGACGGGCAGCGGGTTTCGCTCGGAAAAATACCGACATAACGCCCTGGATGCACACCGAGGTGCGAGTCATGCAGAAAAAAGAATACAGCTCATATGTAGTCATGCTGGGATTCTTGGCATTCGTGCATGCGGGCACGGCAATAGCCCAGTCCTGCGAAGCCTACTTCCCTTTCGATGGCAGTCTCGCCGATGCCAGCGGCAACGGCTTCGACGGCCGCATGCTCGGCCAGGACGGGGCGGCAGCTACGCCCCGCTTCGTGGAGGGACGTTCCGGCCAGGCGCTCGCCTTCGACGGTACTTCGGCGATGCGGGTACTCATGGACCTCCATTACGAAGGTTGTCCGCAGGTCAGCTTCACGGCCTGGATCCGGGTTGACGGTCCTGTTCAGAAAGGGAATCAGGCCGTCCTCGCTACTGGAGGATCAGGCCCGGGACTCCGCATGGGAGGACCGAACCTGATCCTGAACGGTACCGCGAACGGCCTTGCAGCGCGAGGTGTAGTCAGTGGCGACAGCGGCTGGATGTTCGTCGCGGGTGTCTATGACTATGACAACAACACTTATTCGCTGCACTGGCGCAATCGCAGCATCGAGGGGACGCTGAGCGAGCATCGACGTCCACCCGAGGACGCCCTCTGGGTCGGGGCGATGAACGACCGGCTGACGGATGCCGCAAGCATCCTGTTGGATGATCTGCGCCTCATCGGCCGTGCGCTGGGTGTCGAGGAATTGGCGGCCCTGCGGTCCGGTGGTTCGAGCGGTACCGCTGTAGCTGCTGCTTCGGCTGGCGGATCAAGCGATTGGCAGGGTGCATCGTGTTCTCAGCATGTGCAGTGCGGGGCCGGCAGCTACTGTGGACTCGATGGTCGGTGCCATCCGGCTCAGCATGCGCCGATGCAGCAGGCGCCGCGCGGCAGCGGGATCACCGCCACGACGAATCCGATTGAGCCCGGCGCCACGATTGGCCTGCCGAGCGGTGCGCCGTTATCGGGGACCGGGTCTACGCCAGAGGAGGGCAGTGCTGGTTCGACAGTGGGGGTCTCTGTGCTTCCCGAAAGCCTCGGGGATGCGGATCTGGCGAGCGGACCGAGCGGTGCGCCGGATCTCACTTACGAATCGGAGGAAGCGGCAGAGGTCGCTGATGCCGATGCCGGTGGCACGGCGGACGGCACCGGGCAGGCGCAAGCGGCGGAGCCGCGCCCGACCGGTTCACCGAGGTTCAGTGCGATCGCCGGTACACCTGGTGACGTACAGAGAATTGTTGATCTGGAGACGGCATTTTTGCGTCGGATTTGGTGGCGCGAGCATAGCGACGTTCCATGCCGAATTGGCGTTAGTGAGGCGGGCAGCCAGGCGACGCTTGACGGAGCGACTGGCGCTCAGACTCCAATAGAGATATGTCCGGCGGCCGTATTTTCAGCAGGCAATTTTCGTGTGGCACTCGATTCAAGTGTCATCTCCAGTATCGAGGTCTGCCAGCGCGACAGCAATCAAAGACTGAAGGGAATTCGGGTCGTCGGCGACCGGGTGAACACTGACGGAACGGTTGAGTACGTACCTGGCGCGACGGACCAGGAATCGGTAACCAACTGCCAGACGTGGAGTCCGAGGGTGCTGTGCCCATCGCAGCAAGTTGCGACGGGCCTCGTAGTGCATACGCAGGAACGACGAGGAGACACCGAGGCTATCACTGGACTGCAGCTTGTCTGTCGAGCGGTGACGGTGCAAGCGAACTAGGGGCAGGCAGACCATGCTGAACCGCAATCACACTCCCGCGCTGCACGACTGCGGCGGAGGATTCCAGGAATGACCATGCATTCGAGGTCCGGGCCGGCCGGACTGGCTTTGCTGTTGGCGTTCACGCTTGCTGCCTGCGATCGCGAAGCCTCGGGAAGCAGCAATCCGGACGGACCCAAATGGCGCCTCAACTACTCCGGCGACCTATCCGGCCACATCGAGGGAAAGTCCGTGGTAATCGTGAGAACGGGTCCGTCCGAGCACCTGAATTTCGCCGTGAGGACAATCGGCAATAACCCCGGGCTGACGGCGACGCTCTCAGTGCACGAAGGCAAACCTTCCGGGTTCCTTACCTGGGTGACCCTCGAGGACGGCACCCGGTGTGCGCCTTTCAAACGATCCGATGTGAGCATTCTCGATACGAGCAAGGAGACCTTCCACGCGACGGTCAATGGGCAGATGAAGTGTGGACAGGCCGAAGATCAGATCATCGACTTCCAGGCAGTCATTCAGGAGCGTTGATGGCGTGTACTTGGTGATGATCATGCAAGGGCAAAGCGACACCTTGATGCGCGGTCTTGATGAATAGATTGCGCGGTGCGTTTGTTATCGTTTCGTGCTTGCTTGCGGGAATGTATTCCTCATGGGCCGAGGCCCAGTCCTGCGAGGCTTACTTCCCGTTCGATGACAGTCTTGTCGACGCCAGCGGTAACGGCTTTGATGGCCGCATGATCGGCCGGGACGGCGCCGCAGCCACACCACGCTTCGTCGACGGACGTGCGGGGCGCGCGCTGGCCCTCGATGGCACCGCCGCGATGCGGATTTTCGTGGATCTCGATTACGATGTTTGCCCGCAGATGAGCTTCACGGCCTGGATCCGGTTCGAGGGGCCCGTAAGAAGCGAGAATCAGATCATCCTCACCACGGGTGGTTCCGGCCCGGGGCTGCGTGCGGTCGGGTCAAGCCTGGTGCTCAACGGTACCGCCAACGGTCTTTCGGCGCGGAATGCAGTTCGTGGCGACAGCGGATGGATGTTCGTGGCAGGCGTCTATGACTATACCGATAACACCTATACGCTTCACTGGCGAAATCGCAGCGTCGAGGGAACGCTGAGCCAGCATCGACGTCCGCCCGAAGACGCGGTCTGGATCGGGGCGATGAACGACAGGCTCGCGCATGCGGCCGGAGGCATCCTGTTGGATGACTTGCGCATCATCGGCCGTGCGCTAAGTGTCGAGGAATTGGCGGCACTGCGATCTCGCGGCGCGCCTGACATCGTTTCGCCTGCCGGTGCGCCGCGCGAGAGTGGGACCACGGCCACGACGAACCCCATCGAGCCCGGTACGACGATCGGGACACCCCGCGGCGCGCCTTTGTCTGGAACCGGGTCCGTGTCAGGGGAGGGTAGTGGTCGTGCACCGATAGCTGTCTCTGAGCTTCCCGAGGGCCTGGGGGACCCGGACTTGGCGAGCGGACCGCCGGGCGCGCCTTTGTTTGGAATTGGGTCGGCGTCAGAGGGGGGCAGTGGTCGTGCACCGATAACGGTCTCTCCGCTTCCGGAGGGCCTGGGGGATCCAGACTTCACAACCGGACAGCCGGGCGCGCCGGAGCTCGGCTACTGTTCGCCGAATGCAACCCTCTACGGCAATGAGGGATACCTAAGCGTCGAGCACGAGGGTGCGGGCACTTCACTGCTCGACGCCATCCAGCAGGTCAAGACGGCCAGGGAAAATATTACCGCGATGCAATACACATCCGCAGGTGAGTGGTTCCTGCTTGCCGGATATCAAAGTTGGTACAGCAACCCCAGCTACTTCGACAACCTGAAGGGAGATGGGCAAAACGGGTTTCGGGCGGAGCTCGAGACCCTCCTGAAGAACTGTCAGAAAATCCGCTCCGTTGCAATCGATCCGGCAGGTAATTGGCTCATCCTGATGCTGAACGGAGACGTTGTTTATTCCTCCCAGACGTTTTTTCAAAGCACCGGCCTCGCTACCGCCATCGAATCAATTCGCAATAATCAAAGCCGGGCAACAGGTGTTTATCTCGGCCCGCAAAAATCCTGGTTACTAAAAGACATGCATGGGCGGCTTTACTCTCGAGGACTGCCTGCGGACCTTAAGCGCCTTGTAGATTCGGTGGAGGAAAGCAGGCTCACCGTCTCCAACCTGGCTTTCCGCTTCACGTCTGATGGCCAATTTCATTACGTGCTCACCGCGGGTAACCACTTCTGGAAGAGCGGCGTTCCTTCTAGTCCTCTCTGGAAAAAGCTGAACAGGATACAAAACAGACAGGATAGCTTCACGCGTGTAGCGCTTGCACCGGATAACAGATTTGTTGCCGTTTCTCAGCACAAGTGGTCTCCAAGCACGAACGATATTCTCAGCCGCATGGAGCTGAACGTGGGTGGGTCCACGATTTGGGAGCGCATGCGGCAGCAAAGAGTTCCGGGCATGTCGATCGCCATCGTCCGAAACGGCACGATCGTTGATGTCCGGTCCTATGGCTATCGAAGTCGGACCAGTTGGGCTCCTGTGAACAACGATACGGTGTTCAACAACGCCTCGATTTCGAAGGCCGTTGCAAGCGCCGGTATCATGAAAACAGTCGAAGAAGGTCGCGTGGATCTGGACCGGCCGGTCTTCAATGTGTTGAACGCCGATCCGTCTCTTGTAACCACCCGCAAGTGGTATCGCTCATTGACAGATCGTCAACAACAGTTTGTTCGGCAGGCCCCTTTTCACACCCTGCTTGATCACACCTCGGGGTTCGGCGTATGGGGAATAGGACTCTCAGACGCGAACACGAAGCAGACTCTTGAAGATATTATTTTTGGCAAGAAAGGTAGGCAGAAGGTGGAGCCGCAATGGATACCACAGACGCGCCGGGCGTATTCCGGAGGAGCGTACTCGGTGGCCGAAAGCATCATCGAGGAGACCTACGCAACGAGTTTCGCGCACCGAATGCAAACGACGGTACTGCAACCACTGAAAATGTCCCTAAGCACATTTGGAAACCTCTCGGCTGCAGCGCAAGAAAACTACGCTTTCGGCCATGACGAGAACCAACGGCTGCCTTATCGGGTCTGCGTCGGCAAAGCGGCCGGAGGGCTTTTCAGCACCGCTCGGGACTACGCGAAATTTCTGGCGACGCTAATGGGCCTGGGAGTGTCGCCGGATGGGAACAGGGTCCTAAGTGAGGCGAGTGTTCGGCGAATGATGACTCCGGCTCACACCAAAACCAGCTCGGAGAAAATCTGCACGGCGAACCCGTATTGCCCAATTATCGGCGAGAATTGCTACGAAAACAGATGCCTTTGGCCCATTATGGATGGCGATTTTCACTCAGGGCTTGGTCTTAAACTCAGCGCCGCGCGGAACTCCATTGGAGTCCCGAAGTTCGTTGAGCATGGGGGATCGCAGCCGGGTTACAGCACCCGATTTTATGCAGATCTGGAGCGGAATGCCGGGTTTGTGATGCTCTCGAATGGCAGTTGCAAATGGGAGTTGGTCGTAACAGGAACGGTTGCAGGTGCGGCAGAGGTGGAGGAACGCGGAGGGTGCTCGCTCAGCAGTGAAATCAAAACAGCCTTTGATCAGGCGTTGGGGGCTCTGGAATGAGTCACGCCGAGCACTCACCGCCTGAATCGGAAAACTAAAGGAGGAGACCAACCATGCTCAATCTGAACCGCACGTTCTCGCTGATCAGGGGCGCCCTGTTCGCTCCCGAGGCGACCTGGCGTGGTTATCTCCCGGAGGCAGACAACTGGCAGAAGACTGCATTCCTGCTGACCGGCCCGCTGATCATCCTGGCGGCCGTGCTCGGCTACGTGCTCGGCCTGCTTTTCAGCGGCGCGTACGTTGTCGGCTTCCGCCCCACCATCGGGATGACGCTGCTCAGTATCGTCTTCGGCGCGATCGCCGCCGGCATCGTCGCATTCATCGTCAGCACGCTGGCCGGCCTGTTCGGCGGCAAGCGCAGCTTCGCGCTTGGGCTGGCGGCTACCTCGCTGGCGTTCGTGCCGGGCTATCTCGGCCAGGCGCTGAGATGGCTGCCATGGATCGGGGGTTTGGTGTTTCTCGTCCTGTTCATCTATGCCCTGGTGCTGTTGTGGCGCATCATCCCCCTCTACCTCGAGGTGCCTGCCGGCAGGCGCGTCGGCCATTACATCCTCACATTGATCGCTACCGTCGTAGTCATGGTTCTCATCGGGTTGCTTTTGCGACCGGTCATCGGTCCTGAGATGTCGGGCCTCGGTGACTACGCTGACGTCCAGTTCCCTGACGGCGATACAAGTGGTGTCGGTGGAGTGATGGGTGGCGCCATCCGCCAGGCGGAGCGCCTGGCGGCGGCGGAGGAGGACCGCTATGCGCCGCCAGCGAACGGCAAGCTCGAAGAGAATCAAGTCAAGGAGTACGTCCGCGTCATGATTCGGGCGCGCGACATCTCGGCAGAGAACGCCGAGCGGCTGCAGGCACTCGCCGAGCGGGCGGATCGCAACGAGCGGATGTCGCTGAGCGACATGAACGAAATGATGAGGGGCGGCACGCAAATGATGGGCATGAACACCATCGAGCTCGAGGTGGTGAAATCAGGTGGCGGCAACTGGGCCGAGCACCAGTGGGTTCGCGAGGCGCTGCGCACGGCCTACTTTCAACGCGACACCGACGCGGTCGCTGCGCACAACTACCAGCTCTTCAAGAAGTACGAGGACGAGCTGGCCCAGTTCATCGCGCGGTAATTCGACCGGAGTCGACCGCCGCCCGTTTGCCTAGTCGCAGCCACTGTATCCGGCAGGCACCTCGTAGGTTCCTGCGGGCGCCGCCTTCTGCTCGATGGACTCGAGCTCGGTCCACATCTGTATCGGGCCCATCTGGATCTCGGAGCGGACCGGGAAGCCGCCGAGGTCGTAGATTGCGAGCATCGCCGCGGAATCCGGCGTGACAACACTCTCCATGTAAGCCCGCTGGGCTGGGTCGACGCCAAACTCGCTGGTGATCCAGACCACCATATCGATACCGCTATTGCTGTCGGTCAACTCGTGGACTTCGGCCTGCCAGGGGCCGATGGCCTCTGACTTGCCTGTGTTGCGGAATCGCACGGCTTCCACGGCGGCCTGCAGTGCGTGCAGGTCGCGATCCGGATTGCGGGTGGACATGGCATGACACGTTTTTGCCTCGTCATTGACGATGTACAACATGCCGGCGGCGAGGTCGCCGATCATGCGGCCATTGCCGTCGATGCGTGCGACCCGGTCGCGACCGGACCAGAACTGCACCGTGGTCGCGCCGTCGTCCGCCGGGCCGGAGCCTTCGCGGATGACCATCAGGGTATCTCCCAGGGCCAACGGTGCCGCGAGTAGCGTCAGCACACAGAACGGGGCCATTCGTCGAGAGAGGGTTGAAGACATCGGTTGCTCCTCTTTACGCGACAGGGTGACATCAAGCTGGCTGGAACTGCGCCGATGGCTTAGTGGCCGCCGCGAGGCCAGCCTAGAACTGCAGCTGGAACGCCACCTCGAACACTGGCCAGCCCTTGTGAGTGCAGCGGATCTCCCTGACCCGATCCGAGGTGTCTCCGATGTCCACGAGCTGGTACATCGGCACCACCAGCCGCCCGCTTGCAGCGGGCAGCGGGATACTTCGCGGCACGGAAGGAACGAAGTCCGTTCCAGGCCCGACCCGCTGCGACTCGATCGGGTTACCGGCCTCGTCCAGCGGCGTCATGCTGATCTGCGCGTCTTCCGACGTGTCCGCGCTCTTCAGTACCTGCTGGAAGAGTCCCATCAGCTGTGCCATGCCGTCGGCCTCGGGGCCTTGCCCTTGCTGCGGCATTGCGTCGGCGGCTCCCTTCAACAGGTTGCCGACGAAATCGCCGCCACCGGTGGTGCTCGCAGAGCACTCCAGCGGTACGGCCGGGTCGGCATTCCGGTAGTCGAACTCCACACCATACCGGGTACATCGGCCGCGCTCACAGGTGTCCTGTCCATCGACCCGAATGGTCGTCGCCTGATTGCAGACGCGCTCACCGCACAACGCCCCGGCGCGGAAAGCCGCCACTTGCATCGCGTCGGGTCCCGCCGTGGGATAGGAGTCGAATACCGGCTCGACGGCGGCCCCGCCAGCGGTAAGGCAGCGGCCAAGGCCGCTGCTGCAGCTGAGCCGCGCGCCCTCGGGACAACGGAACGCCGGCTCATGGCTGTTGGGGGCATGCAGCGTGTACTCGAAGCGGATCGGGTCGCCGTCGAACGGTCCGCTGCCCATGCTCCAGGACGAAGCTCGCTCGATACCCCAGGTTTCGATGGCCTGGGTGTGACAATACGTGTCGCAATCGAGCCCATCAGCATTCATGCGGCAGGCGTCGAGGCAGTCATCATGCTCGCGGCAGCCCCGGTGGGTGCCGCAGGTGTAGGACACGACGCGACGAGCGCGCTCGGAATCGAGACACTCGAAGGTCACCGACTGGCTGCACGACTCGGGGCAGGCCTTGCCGCAGGCGCCGCGACACATCGACGGCAGCGTTCCCGGCATTGGCCCGAAGGCATTGCGGACCGTGTCGCCCGGCTGGGCCGACCACTGGGCGGAGGCGCCGATGGGCGCGAGCAGCACGAGCGCCACCAGAAATAGCAGTCGGGCAGGGCTCATCGCTTCGGCTCTCCTGTCAGTCCGGAGGAGGGCGCCGCGTTATCTCGAGCGCAGCACTCGCTCGAGCGCGCGGTTTCCTTCGTTACACCTGACTAAAGCGCAAAACCTCAAGGGTTCCGCCAACTCGGCGTCGATGCTGCAGCCAGGAAAACCAGCCTATACTCCGCGAGCATGAGTGCTGCGGGTGAGATCGAATGACTCCGGCTATGAACGGGGTGCCCGGAAGCCGGGTGCGGATGGCGTGGAAGGTCCTGCTGGTAGTGGCGTCGATTCTGCCGGGCATGGTACTCGGCGCCTGGCTGGGCGCGCAGCTCCTGGTGCCGCGCGATGCCGGCCTGGTGGCTGGCGCCATGGTGCTGTGGTACGGCTTGCTTGGCGGGCTGGCGACCGTGGTCGCCGCACTGCTGCTGGTGCGTTACGTGGCAGCATCACGGCTCCGCGTCGCGGCGTTGTTCATGGCCGGAGTGAGCGTTGTGTTGCTGGTGTGGCTGACGCCGAGGTTCGCCGAGATGGGGACGGAACGGGCTGAACACCGGCGACAGGCCGTAGCGATGTTGCCGGCCTTCGAACTGGCGCTGACCGGGCGACTCGAGCCACGACTGCGACGCTTCATCTATACGTCGCGAAACAATGACTGGCGCATCGAAAGAATGGATGGGACACGTTGCCAGGGGGGACTGCCCGAGGGCAAGGCTGGAGACAGGGCTCGGGTGGAACTGTTGAGCGCACTGCGCGGACTGGACGTGGCCGGCGTCCTGGCGGTACCGCCGAGCTGTCAGCAGACGGGCGAGTTGCTTGCCGTGCTGGCCATGACGATTCACGAGTCCAGGCCACCGCCTACCAAAGGAAATCTTTCCCTGACCACGGCCTGCCGCGCCGAGGTTCCCGAGCTTGCAGCATTGCTGGAGCGTGTCGAGCGAGTCTATCGGCTGCACCAGCAAGGCCTGACCTGCGACTGAAGAGTGCTGCATTCGACGATCCGGCAGCCTGATGAAATTGTCCGCTCCATGTACTAACATGGCCCCCCGCCACGAAGTTCAGCGGGAGTCCCGGCCCATGCCAACTTTTCCGCGAGCCGCGTCATGCTGCGCGCCCTTCAGCGTATGCCTGCTGGCCGGCATATCTTTGACCAGCCTGGTCGGCTGCGGGGGTTCCTCCTCCAGCCCGGCGCCGCCGCAGGCGGACAATGTCGATGACCTGGTGCTCGAGACCTCGCAATTCTGGGACTCAGCCGCGCGCGGCGTGGGGATCGCGGTCGTCTACGAGACAGCCGCGGGCACGGTGCTGAGCGCGACGGAAGCCGTGGTGCGAAGCGCCGGCTTCGGCGAGCTGCGGGCGTCACGCATCGCACTGGACCAGGGCGAGCGCCGTCTTTTGGCTGATGACTTCGGCGCGCAGTTCCTTGTCATCGAGCTTGGGCAGGGTGTGCAGGTACTGCCAATCGGCCAGGCCACCAGGGCCATCAGCCCGGGTTGCGACCTGGGCCTGGCGCAGCAGTTGCGGATCGACGACGAGATCGGCCAGGGCCGTCTCGAGTGGCGCTTCGAAGAGACGGTGACGCTGGATGACAATGGCGGCCAGCCGCGATGCGCAGATGTGCTGGACGCATTTGCTGCTTCGCTGGACTCGTCGACCGAGGTGGAGTTTCCCTATGACCTCGTTTCGCTGGTCGGTCTCCGGGCGGTCGACGTGCTGTACCTCGATCAGCTCCGCTCCTGGACCGTGACGCACTCGCAGGTCGTGGCGAAGTACTTCCGGGCCATCGGCGACGAGCGCTATGAACTGGCAGGGCCTGCACAGCGAGTCCGGCTCGATGTGTTCGAACCGGCGGACGTGCGGGCAGAGCAGTTGCTGTCCCAATTGACCCCCTGAAATGGAAAGGAGTCGCTGATGAAGCGCTTGTCGATCCTGCTGGCCCTACTGCTTGCGACCTCCGTTATGGCGGACACCGACGCCGTATACGGCGAACTGATCAGTATTGATGTCGTCACCTCGGGGTCCAACCTGTTCGGAATACGGCGTGGCGAGGCCGTCGTCCGGGAGAACGGCATTGATGTCACCTATACGTGGGGCGGCAATACTTGTCCCGGTCGGAACCTGACGCCAGAGGAAGTCGCACTGCTGCAAAACGCGCTGCTGGCCCCTTACCTGCGCATCCGGATTTCTCATGTGAATGGCGCGGGTGGCAATCTCTGCATTGTCCGCATGGCGTTTGTCAACGAGAAGTACCTGGCGCAGTGACCGTGGCATAGCGGGGCCGAAGCCGCCCCGCCCCCGAGAGTCTCGCGCGCGTGGCCGATGCAGGCGCCGCTGCGAGGATCGGTGGACCGTCGTCAAAGCGGCTGGCGCCAGCCTTGGGGCTATAATCGAGTGCCTCAACCCTTGGCCAGCGATTCACCCCGGGCAACCATGAACACCACATACCGCAATCCGCTTGCGGGCACCGAACTTGACCACTTCGATGCGCGCGCTGCGATCGAGAAGATCCAACCCGGCAGCTACGACAAGCTGCCCTACGTGTCGAAAGTGCTCGCCGAGCAGCTCGTGCGCCGCTGCGAGCCGGAGTCTTTGACCGACGCGCTGGGCCAGCTCATCGAACGCAGGCGTGACCTGGATTTCCCGTGGTATCCGGCGCGCGTCGTGTGTCACGACATCCTCGGCCAGACGGCGCTGGTGGACCTGGCCGGCCTGCGGGATGCCATCGCGGAGCAGGGCGGCGACCCGTCGCTGGTGAACCCAGTGGTGCCGACCCAGCTGATCGTGGATCACTCGCTGGCCGTGGAAGCCGCCGGCTTCGACCCGGACGCCTTCCGCAAGAACCGCGAGATCGAGGACCGGCGCAACGAGGACCGCTTCCACTTCATCGAGTGGACCAAGACGGCCTTCAAGAACGTCGACGTCATCCCGGCTGGCAACGGGATCATGCACCAGATCAACCTGGAGAAGATGTCGCCGGTGGTGCAGGTGCGCGACGGCGTGGCCTTCCCGGATACCTGCGTCGGCACGGACTCGCACACCCCGCATGTGGACTGCCTCGGCGTGATCGCCATCGGTGTCGGCGGGCTCGAGGCCGAGACCGTCATGCTCGGGCACCCGTCGATGATGCGGCTGCCGGACATCGTCGGCGTGAAGCTCACGGGACGCCGCAAGCCCGGCATCACCGCCACCGACATCGTGCTGGCCATCACCGAGTTCCTGCGCCGGGAGCGCGTGGTGGGCGCCTGGCTGGAGTTCTTCGGCGAGGGCGCGGCGACCCTCACCGTCGGCGATCGCGCCACCATTTCCAACATGACCCCGGAGTATGGCGCCACGGCCGGCATGTTCTACATCGACGCGCAGACCATCGAGTACCTGAAACTGACCGGGCGCGAGCCTGAGCAGGTGGAACTGGTCGAGCGCTACGCGAAGACGACCGGCCTGTGGGCGGACCAGATGCAGGCCGCCGAGTACGAACGCGTGCTGGAGTTCGACCTCTCGACCGTGGAGCGCAACCTGGCTGGTCCTTCCAACCCGCACCGCCGCCTGCCGACCGCGGCGCTGGCCGAGCGCGGCATCGCCGGGCACCTCGAGGAGGCGCGCGCCGAAGAGGTCCAGGGGCTGTTGCCGGACGGCGCGGTGATCATCGCCGCGATCACTTCCTGCACCAACACCTCCAACCCGCGCAATGTGGTGGCTGCGGCGCTGCTGGCGCGCAAGGCGAATGAGCTCGGGCTGGTGCGCAAGCCCTGGGTGAAGTCCTCCTTTGCGCCGGGCTCGAAGGTGGCCCAGCTGTACCTCGAGGAGGCCGGGCTGCTGCCCGAGCTGGAAAAGCTCGGCTTCGGCATCGTCGCCTTCGCCTGCACCACCTGCAACGGCATGTCGGGCGCGCTGGACCCGGACATCCAGCAGGAGATCATCGACCGCGACCTCTACGCCGTCGCGGTGCTGTCGGGCAACCGCAACTTCGATGGCCGCATCCATCCCTACGCCAAGCAGGCGTTCCTGGCCTCGCCGCCGCTGGTGGTGGCCTACGCGATCGCCGGCACGGTGCGCTTCGACATCGAGCGCGACGTCCTGGGCACCGACCAGGACGGGAGACCGGTCACGTTGAAGGACATCTGGCCGTCCGACGAGGAGATCGACGCTATTGTCGCGGAGTACGTCAAGCCGGAGCAGTTCCGGCGCGTGTACATCCCGATGTTCGACCTCGGCAAGGTGGAGGAGGCGGCGAGCCCGCTGTACGACTGGCGGCCGCAATCGACCTACATCCGTCGCCCGCCCTACTGGGAAGGCGCGCTGGCCGGGGAACGGACCCTGCAGGGCATGCGCCCGCTGGCCATCCTGGGCGACAACATCACCACCGACCATCTTTCGCCCTCCAACGCCATCCTCGCCAGCAGCGCGGCCGGCGAGTACCTGGCGCAGATGGGCCTGCCGGAGGAGGACTTCAACTCCTACGCCACGCACCGCGGCGACCACCTCACGGCGCAGCGCGCCACCTTCGCCAACCCGAAGCTCATCAACGAGATGGCGGTGGTGGATGGAGAGGTGAAGCAGGGCTCGCTGGCCCGCGTCGAACCCGATGGCCAGGTCATGCGCATGTGGGAGGCGATCGAGACCTACATGACCCGCAAGCAGCCACTGATCATCGTCGCCGGCGCCGACTACGGCCAGGGCTCGTCGCGCGACTGGGCCGCGAAGGGCGTGCGCCTGGCGGGCGTGGAGGCGATCGTGGCCGAGGGCTTCGAGCGCATCCATCGCACCAACCTGGTCGGCATGGGCGTGCTCCCGCTGGAGTTCAAGCCGGGCCAGGATCGCAAGACGCTCGAGCTCGACGGCACCGAGACCTACGACGTCGAGGGCGCGATCGCCCCGGGCGCCGACCTGACGCTCGTGGTCCACCGCAAGGACGGCAGGACCGAGCGCGTGCCCGTCACCTGCCGGCTCGATACGGCGGCGGAAGTGCGCGTGTACGAGGCCGGCGGGGTGCTGCAGCGCTTCGCGCAGGACTTCCTGGAGTCCGCCGCATGAGCCACGCGCCGCAGGTCCGGATTCCTGCTGTCTACATGCGCGGCGGCACGTCCAAGGGCGTATTTTTCCGGCTCGACGACCTGCCCGACGCGGCGCAGGTCCCGGGCAAGGCGCGCGACCGGCTGCTGCTGCGAGTGATCGGCAGCCCCGACCCCTACGGCAAGCACACCGACGGCATGGGCGGGGCGACCTCCAGCACCAGCAAGACCGTGATCCTGGCGCCGAGCACCCGGCCCGACCATGACGTGGATTACCTGTTCGGCCAGGTGTCGATCGACCAGCCCTTCATCGACTGGAGCGGCAACTGCGGCAACCTCACTGCGGCGGTCGGCTCTTTCGCCATCAGCACCGGGCTGGTCGACCCGGCGCGTGTGCCCGAGAACGGCACCGCAGTCGTGCGCATCTGGCAGCAGAACATCGGCAAGACCATCATCGCCCACGTGCCGATGACCGGCGGAGCGGTGCAGGAAACCGGCGACTTCGAGCTCGACGGCGTGACCTTCCCGGCGGCCGAGGTGCAGGTGGAGTTCATGAATCCGGTCGATGCCAGCGATGCGATGTTCCCCACCGGGAGTATCGTCGACCAGCTCGAAGTGCCGGGCATCGGGACCTTCCCCGCGACCCTGATCAACGCCGGCATCCCGACCGTGTTCCTCAACGCCGCCGACATCGGCTACGGCGGCTGCGAGCTACAGGAGGCGATCAACGGCGACCCGGCCGCGCTGGCGCGCTTCGAGATCATCCGCGCCCACGGCGCGGTGAAGATGGGCCTGATCAAGGATATTGCCGAGGCGGCTGCGCGGCAGCACACCCCCAAGGTGGCTTTCGTCGCCCCGCCGGCGGGCTATACCGCCTCAAGCGGCAAGGCGATCGACGCCAAGGACATCGACCTCAACGTGCGCGCCCTGTCCATGGGCAAGCTGCACCACGCCATGATGGGCACGGCGGCGGTGGCCATCGGCACGGCGGCCGCGATCCCCGGCACGCTGGTCAACCTGGCGGCCGGCGGCGGGGAGCGCAGCGCGGTCACCTTCGGCCACCCGTCCGGGACGTTGAAGGTCGGCGCCGCGGTCAGCGAAACCGACGGCGACTGGAAGGTCGAGAAAGTCGTCATGAGCCGCAGCGCGCGCGTACTGATGGAAGGCTGGGTGCGGGTGCCCGGCGACTGCTTCTAATGCCCATGCAGTTCCTGCGCCAGAACGTGCTCCGCCTGAGCCCGGTGCCGGAGGACCTCGACGAGGTCATCCGCATCGACACGCGCCGGGAAGTCGACCCCGCAAGCGTCGGGCTGCGCCGGCCCGACCTCGACCGGGTCTGGGACGAGGTCGTCAAGGTTTACCGCAGCGGCGTGCACCCGGCCATCACCATCCACCTGCGCTACCGCGGCAGGACCGTGATGGCGCGCAGCATCGGCCATGCCCGCGGCAACGGCCCGCACGACGGTCCCGCGAGCGCGCGGGTGCTCGCCCGGCCCGACACGCCCATGTGCCTGTTCTCCGCCTCCAAGGCGGTCACGGCCCTGCTGATGCACCTGCTGGCCGAGGACGGCCTGGTGGAACTGGACCGCCCCGTCGCCTTCTACAACCCGGAGTTCGGCCGCAAGGGCAAGGACAGCATCACCCTGCACCAGGTGCTGGCGCACCGCGGCGGCATTCCCGGCCTGCCGAGCGACACGCCGATCGAAACGCTGTGGGACGAGGACGCGACCTGGGAACTGCTGTGCGATTCGGAGCCGATCATTACCGACGGCTCGAAGCTGGCCTACCACGCCATCACCGGGGGCTTCGTCTTGCAGCGTGTGCTGCGGACGGTGACCGGCGCCGACATCGATGCCTACCTCGAGCGCAAGATCCGCGGGCCGATGAAGATGAAGTACTTCACCTACGGCGCGCGGCCGGAGCATCGCGCGGCGCTGGCGCTGAGCTACGCCACGGGACCGCGCCAGGGGCCGGTGCTGAACGCGCTGATCCGGCGCGCGCTCGGCACCGACATGGAAGCCATTGAAACCATCAGCAACGACCCGCGCTTCCATGAGGCGATCATCCCCGCCGGCAATCTCGTCGCCACGGCGGCGGAAGTATCGGCGTTTTTCCAGATGATGCTCGACGGCGGCACCTGGCGGGGCCGCCGTATTTGCCGTCCGGAGACGATCGCGGGCGCGGTGCGGGAAGTCGGCAGCCGCGCCCTCGACCGGACGCTGCTGTTGCCGATGCGCTACAGCGCGGGCCTGATGCTCGGCGACGCGCCGTTCGGCTTGTGGGGACCGCACAGCCGCGAGGCCTTCGGGCACGTCGGACTGATCAACAAGTTCGCCTGGGCCGACCCGCAGCGACAGTTGTCGGCGGCGATCCTGACCTCGGGGATCCTGCTGGTGGCGCACCACCTGTGGCCCTTTGCCAGGCTGGTGGGCCGGGTCGCCGATCTTGCCCCGAGCACGCCGGAACGCAAGGCCGTGACCGCCGCTTGACCGTGCGCCAGGCGGCGATCGGGGCTACTTGTTGAGGATCAGCTTGCCCTGCCGGGTCCGGCGCAGGGTGTAAGTCTCGCCGTCGTGCTCGATGAGCAGCAGGTCGGCGCCGCGGAAGAGGGCCTGGCTGGTGGTGCGCGGGACGCTGGAGTGCTGGTTCGCCAGGCGGGGCGGGGCGGGCGTCGGAGCAGCCCTTGCGGTGCGGTCGGGGTTCATGGCGTCATCCGCTCCAGCGCCAGCCGCCGGGCGACAGGGCGGCCCGAGGCGACCATCTCCGTCCATCTACTTCAGATGCGAGCGCCGAGCAGCGACGCCAGGGAGAACGTCACGCCCTTGTTGACCAGCACCCCCAACGCCATCCGGCCGATCTCGGCCGCGAGCGGGTTGCCGGCGCGGGCGGGACGGGGCGCTGCCCGGAGCGCGGCGGGGCGGACGGCCGCAGCCTGGGCCTTGCTCGCACGCAGGCATTCGGACTGCATGAAGTCGAGGATCTGCTGGGCGTCGGTGGCCTCGACATCGTAGAACACGGTCACGCTGCCGGCCTTGGGGTTCAGCTTGACGCTGCGGATGCCTTCCTTCGCCTGGAGCTTGCGCAGGGTCGAGGCGCGGGCCGTAGCGTCACAGCGCAGGGACCTGGCTCGAACGCGCAGGCGCCCGGGGACGTGGTGCAGGTAGTCGGTCATACAGTTGCCTCCGGCAGAGGAAATGAGACAGAACCGCGCTGCTTCACGGGCAGCTGTTGCAACTGTAGTGAGAATCGTTACTATTCGCAACCGTAGTTTCCGAAATCCTTTCTGAGCCGGGGTCCCCCATGATCGTCAGCGCCGTCGCCGGGCGGATACGCGTTCGTTCCAACCTGCTGAAAGTGAAGGATTTTGGCAGGGACGTACAACAGCAGGCCCAGCGCCTGCCGGGCGTCAGCGAGGTCCGGCTGAATGCCTCCGCCGGCAGCCTGGTCGTGAGCTACGACACCGGGACTGCGGATGTCGAGACGCTGGAGAACGAGCTCGAAGCCCTGTGCTTCCGACGGCCGCCCGTAGTCCGGCCGCGCAACGGCGACCTGGCGCGCCAGTTCAACCGGGCGACCAAGATCGGCATGGTGACCTCGCTCGGCACCGCCGTGGCACTCGGCTTCATGGGCAAGAAGAAAGCCCACATCGGCTTCGGCACCGCCTTTTTGGCGCTCGCCGGCCTGCACATCTGGCGCAACCAACGCACCCTGTTGCGCTGATACCTCGCGCCGGCTAGCTCTTCGGCGCCGACCGGGTGGTAGTTTTCTTCTTCTTTTTGGCGGCCGGTTTCTTGCGCGAGACCTTCTTCCTGGCGGGGGCCTTTTTCGCCGGCGCCGCAGGAGGCGCCGCCTTCTTCGGCGTCACCTTCTCGCGCAGCTCGCCCAGGCCCTCGGAGACCTTGTCCGAAACCTGGTCGGCGGTCTTTCTGACCTTGCCGCCCAGCTCGCCGGCCGTGCGTTTCATTTCTCGCCGCAGCTTGTCGTCGCGATAGAAATACGCGCCCAGGCCGCCGATCACGGCCCCGGCCACGAAGGGGATGAGGTGGATTGCCATGTGTCGATCCTCCGTCTAGCTATCGAGGCTGCCGACGGCAGCCGTGATGGTGTCTCCGAGCAGGACGCGCTGGGCCGGGGCCGAGTCCCCGAGTCCCCGCAGCGCGCGCACCAGCAGGCCCACGGTGGTGCCGTTGTGCAGTACGGCTGAAGCCACCGGCGAGACCATGCCGAGCGCCGCCCCGACCATGACCCCGGTGTTGATGCCGATGGCGGCGCGGTAATTCGAGGCGATGAGCTGCATGGTCCGCTGCGAGATGTCCACGGCGTCGATGAGCAGGCCGAGCCGGTCCTCCAGCAGCACGACGTCGGCGGTCGCGCGCGCCAGCTCGGCGCCGCGGGACATCGCGATCCCGACGTCCGCCGCCACCAGGGCCGGACCGTCGTTGACGCCGTCACCCACGAAAGCGACCTTGCGTCCCTCGGCCCGCAACTGCTCGATCACGCCGGCCTTGTCTTCGGGCACCTGTTCGGCGAAGACCTCGTCGATGCCCAGCTGGCGGGCCATGGCGTCGGCGCGCTGCTGGTGATCGCCGGTCAGCAGCACGAGGTTCTGCACGCCCAGGCGCCGGAGTCCGGCCAGCACCTCGGCGGCGTCATTGCGCAGCGTGTCGCGCAGGGCGATGAGCCCGATGGGCTCGTGCCGGGTGCCGATGTAGAGCAAGGTCTTGCCCTCGGCTTCGAGCGTCTTGATCCGGCGCCGGAACAGGTCGAAGGAAAGGCCCTCATGCTCTTCCACGTAATGGCGGCTGCCGATCAGCAGGTGGTCGCCGTTCACCGGGCAGCTCATGCCGTGGGCGACGAGGTACTCGGCTTCGCCATGATCGATGTGGTTGAGCTTCTCCTCGCGCGCCTTGCGCACGATCGCCTCGGCGATCGGGTGGGTGGCGTGCTCCTCGATGGAGGCAGTGACGGCGAGCAGGCGGTCGCGCGGCCAGCGCTCCGGGTCGAGCACCACGACGTCGGTGACCTCGAGATCGCTGTGGGTCAATGTGCCGGTCTTGTCGAATACCACGGTGTCGACCTCGGCCAGGCGCTCCACGGCCTCGCCGCCCTTGAGCAGGATGCCCTCGGAGGCGGCCCGGAACATGCCCGACTTGAAGGCCAGCGGGGTGCCGAGCTTCAGGGCGCAGGAGTAGTCGACCAGGAACACCGAGGACAGGCGCCGCTGGTCCCCCGTCAAGAGATAGATCAGCGCACCGGTCCCCAGGGTCAGGTAAACCCGCCGGTCGGCCATGCGCTCGGCCAGCCGCTGGGTCTCCGAGGTCTGCTGCAGCGACTCGTCGATGAACCGGGCGATGCGAGCCGTGGTGGTGTCCTCGCCGACATGGCGGGCCTCGATGCGGAGCCGGCCGTCTTCCACCACCGTGCCGGCGATCACCCGGTCCATGATTTCCTTGCGCACGGGGACGGACTCGCCGGTGATGGCCGCCTGGTTCACCAGCGCAGCGCCGTCCAGCACCAGCCCGTCGATGGCGATCTTCTCACCCGGGCCGACCTGGATCCGGTCGCCTGCCGCGATCTCGTCGTCGGGGATCTGCCGCAGCGTGCCGTCCCGCTCGACCCAGGCCAGGACCGGGTCGGGGCGCAGCAGGCGGCGCAGCATCTGGTCCGACTTGCGCTCAGTCCGCTTCTCGAGGAACTCGCCCAGGTGCATCAGGAAGTCGGTGACATTGGCGGTGAGGTATTCGCCCCGCCAGGCCGACAGCCCGATCGCGGCCGCATCCAGCACCTCGATCTTCACGCCGCGGTGAATGAGCGTGTCTACGCCCTTGATCAGGGTGTTGCTGATGTTGAGGAAAGTCAGCAGGCGGCGCACCGGGGGCGAGAAGAAGGGCAGGGCGAAGATCAGCAGTCCGGTGGCGAGCATCGGACCGAGCTCGGCATGTTCGGCGGGCTCCGACTCGCCGTTGGGAATACGCTCGCGCCGCAGCCCGCCAAGCAGCTCGACTATCGACGCGCGGGTCGCCGGCCGGCCGTCGTACTCGAAAATGATGGAGCGGGCATGCCGGTTGACGCGCACGCTGGTGACGCCGCGGATCGATTCCAGCCAGGTTTCCAGCCAGGAAAAATCGATCAGCGGATCGACCAGCATCGGCAGCCGGAAGCGCAGGCGCGCCGGGGTCTCGTGGACCAGCTGCAGGCTGTTTTCCGCCGCGGCTGTCATCGCCGTGCGGGGTCAGTCGCCGTCCTGGGCCTGCGCGGCATGCAGCTCCGCCTCGGCGTCGCGGAAGCGCTCTTTCATCTCCTCGACCCCACCTTGCAATAGCGACCACGCCTTGACTGCACCCCTGATGGTGGCCTGCTGCCTTTCGGGGTTGCTCAGCAGGTAGGCCGCCAGGGCGCCGACCGCGGCGCCTTTCAGGAACCGGGTGTTGGCGAGGGGCGGCGGCGGCATGGGGGCCGGCGGCCGCATCGGTGCGGGTGCGCCGGGGTAATAGCCGGTCGGCGGATAGCCGGCATAGTAAGCGCGCGGGTCATTCATGGCCGGCCTCCTTGCGCTGCTCGGTGAGCACGTACATCACCGCCGTGCCGGTGGCGAAAGTGGCCGCCATGGACAATGCCGGGTAGCGCACGAACATGCGGCCCACGGCGGTCGCGGCGGCCGTCGCCACGCCGGCGGTCAGCCCGACCTTCGCGGTCCGGGTCACGGCCTGCTGCCAGTTCGTCTCTTCGTTGCGGAGGCGGTGCAGGTTCAGCGCGGCGGCGCCGGTCGCGCCGATGAGCGCGCCGGTGCGGGCCGCGTTCAGCAGCAGGTTCATGTCGTGGCGCTGCTGCCAGGCCTGCTGTTGTTCGTAGGGCATGTTCACCATGGGGTAGTAATGCTGGGTCATCGGCCTTGCTCCTCTTCACCTGCCTGAGCGCCTGGTTCGCCCTGCGCCGCCGCCTCGGCGTCCTCGCCGAAGGCGGCCAGCCCGTCTTTCATCGCGTTCGCGGTCTTCGCCGCGCCGCCGAGCAGGGCGCCGCGCAGCTCGTCATTGGTCATCAGCAGCACGACGGCGGCGCCGACCAGCGCGCCTTTCCAGAACTCGCTGTCGTTGAAGTTCATGAAGCCCTTGAGCGCCCCGAGGCCGCTCTGGTCAGCGAACTCGTTCATCGCGGCCGAGAAGCCGGCGGCCGCCGGGTCGGGCCCCATCGGCTGCTGCGGGCCGTAACCAGGCGGGAAGCCGCCCCAGCCCGGGCCGGGGCCGTATGGGCCGGGCGGCGGCCCATAGGCGAAGCCGGGCCCCTGCGGCCCCCACTGGTACTGCATGCCTGGCCCGGGCCCGAACGGTCCCGGCCCCATGCCGTGGTGCATTCCCGGGCCATATGGGCCCGGCCCCCCGACGCCCGGGCCGCCCTGGCCCATGCCGGCGCCGGGAGATCCATGTTGGTTGTGGTCCATCTTCTCCATACCTCTTGTCTAGCAGGGGTTCATTCGCCCCGCGCCGCGGCTACGGCGGGGGCGAGTTCGTGTTCGAGCAGGCGGCGGAGCAAGTCCACGGCGGCGGTTTCCTCCCCGTGGATGAGCGTCTCCCACCATTCCGGCTTGATGATCGCCGGGACGTATTCGACGACGACCGAGCCCGCCTGCGGGTTGGCGCGGAAGTCGCGAATGCCGTCGAGCGCGCCGAGCACCCGCTCCAGCGCTTTCCCGTCGACCGCACCCAGTTCCTTGACGATGCCCGGTCCAGCCCGGAGCCGGACTCGGCCGGGGATGTGGTGGGCGATCCGCAGGTGGCGGCGGAGGGTAAGAAAAGGCTTGAGGTCGATCTCGGTCATTGGGATCCCATGCCCCGGGCGACAGGCCGGGGTTTCAACTGGCCGCGCAAGCGCTGTAACCATGGCCCGGCACTCCGGCGCATTGGCACGTCGCAGGGTTCACTGGCTGGCTGGGATGCGGGCCGCGAAAAGCCGCGGGATCCCTGGCTGGCTGGGCGCTCGGCAAGGAGCGCCAAGAGCAGTTTATGGAGGCCCCCGGAGCGCCACAATGTGAAAATTACCTAGGGCGCCGGGCTACCCGCGCTGCAGTTTGCGGCGCGCTTGCCGGGCCGAGGCGGCATGGCGTCGGATGTCCCGCCAGGGGTCGGCGCGCTGTCCGAGCCGCCGCAGGATGTTCTTGAGCCGCCAGCGGCGCGGCTCGAGGCGCTGGTCGCCCAGCTCGTCGATGCCCAGCGGGGTGGCGACCGGCGCTTCGGGCAGTGCCCGCACCGAATAAGGCACGACGCCCGTCTGGCCGTAGGCATTGCGCATGACATCGAGATAGAGCCGGCCGCGGCGCTTGTTCTTGCGCTGCTCGAGCGTGAGCTCGTCGGGATGCTCTTCGGCCAGCTGGTCGGCCATGGCACGCGCGAACTCGCGGACCTCGTCGAAGTCCAGCTCCGGCCGGAGCGGGGCGACCACGTGCAGCCCGCGGGAACCCGTGGTCATGACGAAGGGCTGCAAGCCCAGCTGTTCCATCAGTGCTGCGACCCGGCGAGCGGCCTCGCGCACGGGCTCGAAATCGTCTCCCGGGGGGTCGAGGTCGAACACCAGCTTGTCCGGCGTATGGAGCTTGGGGGCCCGGGCCAGCCAGCCATGGAAGGTGATGACGGCCTGGTCTGCCAGGTAGGCGAGGGTGGCCTCCTTGTTGCAGAGCACGTGCTCGACGGGTCCCCGATCGTCGTCGCCGGCGCGGCGTACGCGGCAGGTGTCGATCCAGTCCGGGAAGTAGTCGGGCGCGTCCTGCTGGTAGAAGCCGCTCTCGCCGATGCCGTCGGGGAAGCGGTGCAGGGTCAGCGGACGGTCTTCGAGGTGCGGCAGCATCACCGGCGCGATCTTGCGATAGTAGGCGATGAGCTGGCCCTTGGTGATACCGGCGTCGGGAAACAGCACCTTGTCGGTGTTCTTCGTTTCGAAGCTGCAGGCGCCAAACTTCAGCTGGGCCATGTCAGGCCGGCTCCTCGCGCACGACCTTGCGGGCCGGCTTGTCCCGCCGCAGGCCGAGGAACCGCGGGTGGCGCAGCCGGTTATCGCTGGTCCACTCGGTGAAGGCGATCTCGCCGACCAGCTTGGGCGTGACCCAGTGAGTGCCCTTGCCGGCATTTTCCGGCGCCTGGGCGAAGGGACAGCCCTGCCGCTCGAGGGACTCGAGTTTCTCGCCCAGGCGCTCGAGCAGCTCGTCGTCGAAGCCGGTGCCGACCTTGCCGGCGTAGCAGAGTTCGTCGTCCTCGTAGTAACCGAGCAACAGGGCGCCGAAACCGATGCGGCTGCCCTGCGGGTCGGTATAGCCGCCGATGACCAGTTCCTGCTGGTTGACGCACTTGAACTTCAGCCAGTCGGTCGAGCGGTGATGGACGTAGGCCGAATCGGCGCGCTTGGCGATGACGCCTTCCCAGCCCTTCTTGCAGGCGGCCGCGTGATAATCCTCGCCGGACTCGTTGCGATGGGCGGTGTACCGGAGCGGCCCGCCGAAATCGACGCAGCGCCGCAGCAGCGACTTGCGGGTCCGCAGCGGCAGGCCGGTGACGTCGTAGCCGTCGAGATGCAGCAGGTCGAAGAGGTACAGGTACACCTTGACGCCGCTCGTGCGCGCCTGTTCGGGATCGGTCAGGCCGATGCGCTGCTGCAGGCGCGAGAAGCTGGTGACGTTACCGTCGAAGGCGACGATTTCGCCGTCGACGATGATGCCGCTCGGCACCCGTGTGTCGAGGGCGTCCACGAGTTCCGGGTAGGTGTCGCGCAGGTCGCGCTGGTTGCGCGACAGCAGCCGCGTCTTCTTCCCGCTGCGAAAGGCGAGGCAGCGTTCCCCGTCGAGCTTGCGCTCGTAGATCCAGTCCGGCGAAGAGAATCGTTTCTTCGTCAGCGTGGCGAGCATCGGCGCGGTCCAGTCCGGCATGGCCGTGCGCCGGAGCGTGTCGCGCTCCTCCGCCGACAGCTTTTCGCGCCACTCAGCCATCGTCCGGCCCTGCCTCTGCTTCGATATCCTCCAGGCTCCGGCCGCTGAGGGCCGAGTCCGGCTCGGAGCTGACGGGATTGCGGCGGGCGTCGGCCTGCTCGTCATCCATCTTGATGACCAGCCACTTCGGGTCGCTGCCGTCCTCGATGCGCTTCAGGGCGTAGCCGCCGGTGAGCTTCTTGCCCTCCAGCCAGACCTCGATCAGTCCCTCGTCCAGCGCGGCCTCCATCCCGGTCTGGTCGCCGCCCTTGCCCGAGCGCAGGTTCCGGTAGGTGCCGATGTCCCAGACCATGACCGTGCCGGCGCCGTAGCCCTCGGGGATCACGCCCTCGAAATCGAGGTATTCGAGCTCGTGATCCTCGGTCTGCATGGCCAGGCGCTTGTCTTTCGGGTCGGTGGAAAGCCCCTTGGGCACGGCCCACGACACCAGTACGCCGCCGATCTCCAGCCGGAAGTCGTAGTGGAGATTGGTGGCGTCGTGTTTCTGGATGACGAAACGTCGCTTGCTCATGGTCCTCCCACCTGGCTCCTGCCTTGAGTGTAGTAGACGCGTGACCTAGGCTCAGGATGCGACACGCCAGGTGTCCCGCCATGACCGAAGAAACCCAGCTCAAGCGGATCGTCACCCTGCCGTTCATGGTGTTGTACGGCCTCGGGACCATGGTGGGCGGGGGCTTCTATGCGCTCATGGGCAAGGTCGCGGGCGAGGCGGCCCTGTTCGCGCCGGTGGCGCTGCTGTGCTCGGGCGTGCTGGCCTTGCTGAGCGGCCTCGCAATCGCCGAGCTGGCCTCGCGCTTCCCCGACAGCTCGGGACCGGTGCGCTATATCCGGGAGGGCTTCGGGCGCGACTGGCTGGCCGGGACGGCGGGGGTGCTGATGATCCTGACCGGCGTGGTGTCGGCAGCGGCGCTGGCCGTGGCGACAGTCGGGTTCCTGCAGGACTTCGTGACGGTGCCACAGCTGCCGGCGATCGCCCTGCTGGTCCTGGCGATGGGCGCCGTGGCGGCGTGGGGGATCGGCGCCTCCGTCGCCGTGGTCACCGTCATCACCGTGATCGAGGTGGGCGCCCTGCTGTATGCCGGCGTCGTGGCCGAGGCCGACCTGGCCGAGGTCGCCGGGCGCTGGCGGGAATTCGTGCCGCCGCTGGAAGCGCAAGCGTGGGTCGGGATCTTCTCGGGCGCTTTCCTCGCCTTCTACGCGTTCATCGGCTTCGAGGACATGGCGACCATGGCCGAGGAGGTGAAGGACCCCCGGCGGACCCTGCCGCGCGCGATCGTCATCAGTGTCCTGTTGACCATCGTGCTCTACGTCGTGGTGGCGCTGATCGCCGTGGCTTCGATCGGCGCTGAGACGCTGGCTGCCAGCAACACCCCGGTGGCGGCCATGGCCGAGGGACAGGGCTGGTACTCGACCACCGGACTGGGCATCGTCAGCCTGCTCACCGGGCTGAACGGCGCGCTGGTCCAGATTATCATGGCCTCGCGCGTGACCTATGGGATGGCCCGCCGGGCCTCGGCGCCCGGGGCCGGCTGGCTGGCGCAGGTGAGCCCGAGAACGCGTACGCCGCTCCCGGCGACGGGCCTGGTGACCGCCGTCATCCTCGTGCTCGCGCTCCTGTTCCCGCTCACCACGCTGGCGAAGGTCACCAGCGCCATCATCCTGGTCATCTTCGGCGCGCTGAACGTCGCGCTCTGGCGCATCAAGCGGCGCGATCCCGATCGGGACGGCGCGGGGCTACGGTTGCCGCTTTGGCTGCCGGTGGTCGGGGCGTTGAGCGCCGCCCTGGTGCTCGTGTTCCAGCTCTGGCTGATGGCGACGGGCGGCTAGTCGGGCGGGTCGACTGCTTCGGCCTGCGCGCGCGTGCGCGGGTTGAACTCCCGGCCGAAAATCTGCCAGAAGGCGACGAACAGCACGGCGATCAGCGGGCCAATCACGAAGCCGTTGATCCCCGCCATGGCAATGCCGCCGAGGGTGGAAAGCAGCACCATCCAGTCCGGCAGCTTGGTGTCGCGGCCGACCAGGATCGGGCGCAGGATGTTGTCGGCCAGGCCGATCACCACCACGCCGTAGGCGATCAAAACCGTGGCGGAGACCCACTCGCCCACGGCATAGAGATAGATCGCCGCCGGCAGCCAGACCAGGCCGGCGCCCACGGCCGGAATCAGCGACAGCACGGTCATGACCACGCCCCACAGCAGCGCCGCAGGCAGGCCGAGGACCCAGAAGATCAGGCCGCCGAGCATGCCCTGCACCAGTGCGACGAGCAGGTTGCCCTTGACCGTGGCCCGGGCAACCTCGGCGAACTTCTGGAACAGCAGCCGCTCGCGCTCATCGCCCAGCGGAATGGCGAGGACCAGCTGCTCGACCAGCTTGCGCCCGTCGCGCAGCAGGAAATAGGTGACATAAAGCATCAGGGCCAGCTTCAGCACGAAGCCGAAGGCCCCCTGGCCCACCGAGAGCGCATTCCGGGCGAGAAACTGGCTGGCCGCCACCGCGGCCTGGGTGGCATTGTCCCGGACCGTGTCCATCTCGATGTTGAAGCGCTCGAGCAGCTCCTGGAGCACGGGGAAGGCGCTGCGGACCTGGTCGATGTACTTGCCGGGCTGGAGCTCGCCGGCCTGGATCTGCTCGAACACGGAAAGCCCCTGCTGCAGGAAGGAGACCAGCAGCAGCAGCACCGGGATCACGACCAGCACGACGCAGGCGAGCAGGGTGGTCAGCGCCGTGATGTTGGGCCGATGGCCCCAGCGCTGCTCCAGCCAGACCTGCACGGGGTGGAACAGCACCGCGATGATGCAGGCCCACAGCAGCGGCGCGAAGAACGGCTTGAGCAGCCACACGAACGCGACCGTGACCAGGGCGAGCAGGATCAGGAAGGCGGCTTGCTCGAGCTTCTCGCTCATGGGCGGGGTCCGGTGGCGACTGGGGCTGCCGCCACTTTATGCAGTGGGGTCGCCGGGGGCAACTCCTGTCGCAGCGGGCGACAAAGTGACCGAGGCCACGTTTCGGGGAGGGTTTTTCGCTTAAATTCGGCGCACAAGTAGTGTGAGGTGTCGTCATGAACAACAACAAACGGCTTCCCTGGAGTTTTCTCGCTATTGTCCTGCTGCCCGGCACAACGCTCGCCGTTGGTCTGGATTACCTGGATTACAACGCGACCCTGCCGTACCCGGCCATCGAGGTGACGGGGCAGGGAAACGAGTTCAAGCAGGCAAGCAATGCGCCGATCAGCTTTCTCGGCCAGGCGCGAGGGAAGTGCAAGCGGGGATACCGGGTCACCTATTTCAGTCACACCGTGGACCCGAATGGCACCAACACCGGACAGGTCTACGCGTCCAACAGGCTGGTCGACAATCCTGGCGCGACCAACATGACCTGGTCCAGCAGCTGGAAGGCCCTGGGTACCGACTGGGCGCCCAACAGCAGCTGGCGCAATGCCGCCGTGAACGCCTGCAACAAGCGGCTGGAGGAACGCCTGGCCCAGGGCGAGAGCTACCAGCAGATCCGCGGGCAGGACTTCGATGTGGTCATCCAGCGCGATCTCTGGTCCGGCGTCCACATGGCGTGCTGGGACTACGGGATCGGCGCCGCGACGCACCACGAGTTCCGCAAGCATCCGGTGGTGGCACGCTGCATGGCCGGCACGCTGGCAGAGCCGACGCCGACAGTCCCAACTGCCGGCACCCTCGGCCAGGCCTTCAGCCTGGCTCACGTGAGCCTGCAGTCGCCGCGGCCGAATTACCAGGGGGTCTGCCCTGGCGAAATCCCGTTCACCGCCACGGTGCACAACAACGGCGCCGGCGGCAGGCTGCAGTATCGCTTCATCGTGGACGGCAAGCCCGCCGGCGGCTTCCAGGAGGTCCAGGTGCCCGCCGGCAACAAGGCCTTCCAGATTCCCTACACGGTGGCGGCGACCGCCACGCCCAAGCCCCAGCCACAGCAGCCCCAGGGGCTGCAGAAGCAGGGCCAGGGTCCGCAGCCGCTGGGCGGGCTGCAGGTCGCTCCGGACCACGAGTTGCGCATCGAGGTGAAGACCAACCGTCAGAACTTGAGTGCCGAGGCCGACTACGCCGTGACCTGCAAGACCCTGCAGGCGACGGTCATCACTCCGACGCCGAAAGGCCAGCCCGACATCACGGCGCTGCCACCGGTGGCCATCGGGACCCAGATCGCACAATGGGCTGACGAGATCGTCCTGACGGACCAGGACGCGAGCGCCACCACCCCGCGGGGCTGCCAGTATCGTTTCGCCTACACCGCGGTCAACGCCGGCGCCGCCGATGCCGGCCCCTCTGTGGGCCGCCTGCGGGACGGACAGGGCGTGACGCTGCACCAGCAGCCGGGCATGGCCATGGCCGCCGGCGCCCAACGCAAGGTCAACGGCATGTTGACGCTGGCGCCCGGCCAACACCTGCTCGGCCTCGGCCTGGACGACGACCAGAAAGTCGCCGAGAGCAACGAGGGCAACAACGTGTTCCGGCTGTCGGTGATGGTGCCCGAGTCCTGCGGCGGTGGCGGCGGCGCGCAACGCCCCGAACCACGGCAGGTGCCGCGGCCGGCACCAAGGCCGCGACCGCAGTGAGCTAGTGGCCGGTCCCGAGGGGAAGCTCCACAGGATCGTCTCCGGCGGGCAAACCGGCGTGGACCGGGGCGCGCTGGAAGCCGCCCTGGCCGCCGGCTTTCCCTGTGGCGGCTGGTGTCCCGAGGGACGGGTGGCCGAGGACGGCGTCATCCCGGAGCGCTACCCGCTGCGGGAGCTGCGTGGCGGCGGCTACGCGGAACGGACCGTGGCGAACGTACGCGACTCGGACGGGACCCTGGTCGTCCACTTCGGTCCGGTGACCGGCGGCACGCGGCTGACGGTCGAGGCCTGCGAGCGCGTGGGACGCCCCTGCCTGCTGCTCGATGGCGCTGAACTGGATCCTGAATTGGCTGGCGAACACGCCGCCGCCTTCGTCCAGGGCAGGAACATCGAGGCGCTCAACGTGGCCGGGCCGCGGGAGAGCGGGGCCCCTGGCGCCGCGGGATTTGCCCGGAAAGTCGTGGCGGTGATGCTGGCAAGACTGGGGACCTCCCGATCCGGCGGGAGCACCCGATCCCCGGGGTAGTCCGGATTGCGCCAGGGTGCATCTTGTTCTATGACGATGAAAGAGATCGTTGCCCAGTCGAGAGGCTCGACCATGCCCATGCAACAGCACGTTATCACCTGGGCCGCCGTCGCGGGACTGGCCATGGCCGCAGCCATGCTGGCCGCCTGTGGCGACGGCGGGGGCGGGGATGGCTCGTCATCGACTTACCTGGTCGACACCCTGCTCGACGATGACACGGCCCCGCCCGGGGCGGTGACGCTGCGCTCTGCGCTGGCGGATGCCGTCAGCGGCGCCACCATCCGCTTCGATCCCGCGCTGGACGGGGGCACCATCGAACTCACCATCGTCGGCGAGGAACACACCGTCCTGAAGGGCGAAGTGATGGGCATCCGGGACGAGCCGAGCGGCCCGGTCTCCTACCTCGTCGGCTATTTCGAGCGGGATTACGGCCGCTCCGCCCTCTACGCGCGCAAGCACGTCATCATCGACGCCTCGAACCTGCCGTCGGGGATCACCATCGCCTGGACGGGCGGGATGCAGGATCCCGCACGCGTGCTGGCGGTCTACGGCGACCTCACGCTGCGCAAGGTGTCGATTACCGGCGGCGTGAACATTGCGGAGGACATTGCGACCGGCAACCCCGACGACCAGCCCTGGACGCTGGCCCGGGGCGGCGGCGTGGCCGTGTGGGGCCGGGCGCGGCTCAGCGACTGCCGGATCTACGACAACCACGTGCAGGGCGATTTCGATCCCTCGCGGGACCGGGGCGCATTCGGCGGCGGCGTGTATGCCGATATCGTGGAGATGGAGCGCTGCGTGGTGAGCGGGAACTCGGTGCTCGGCGGCGGCGCGGCCGGCGGCGGCGTGTTCTCGGTCGGCGGCCGGGAGGCGGCCTCGGACACGTCGCTGATCGAGGCGTCGGCGGTCACCGGCAACCGCATCAGCGGTCTCTTTACCTATGGCGGCGGTATCTACTCCGATGGTGGCGGGATCGGCGAGCGCAACCTGTTGCACGTGCGCAACACCACCGTGGCGCAGAACCTGGTCGAGCCGGCGCCGGGGCTGCCGCCCTTCGTGCTCGCCACCGGCTACTGGCGCGGGGGCGGGGTCTACGTCTCCAACGGCTACCTGGCGCTCGAGGGCATGACCATCGTGGAGAACGAGGTCTACGGCGTCGCCCGCACGGACGACCTCGGCAAGCGGAACCTCGCCGGCGGCGTGGCGGCCACCATCGGCAACGCCCACGGCATCGAGGATATTTTCATCGGCCACTCGATCATCGTCGGCAATACCGTGCACGAGATCGGCGGCGCCAGCTATCCCCACGACGTCTTCACCGGGTCGGCTTTCTACTTCCGCAGCCTGGGCTACAACCGCATCGGCGTGATCGATTTCAGCCAGATGCTGGTACCCGTCGGCGAGCCGACCTGGGCCTCCCTGTCACGCAAGCACTACCCGCAAGTCGGCGACGCCGACGGCGTCACGCTGGACGACGTGGTCGAACGGCCTTCCGGCGTGGCCCGCTCCAGCTTCATCCGCTCGGTCGGGGTGGATACCGGCGATTTCGCGGTGCTGCACTACCAGCCCTGGAACCTGGCCGTGGACCAGGTCCCGACCGGCCGCTACGTGCTGGACGAGATCGTCGGCGAGTACTCGGTGGCGCCCGGGGCCGTGGACAACTTCCTGGCCATCCTGCTGGCCCGGATCGAACTGAACTTCGGGCTGCCCGGCTTCGCAGGCGGCTTCACGACGGCGTTCGAGGACTTTCTCGCCGGGGTCGACCTCGACCCGGCGACCCCGGGACTGCAGCCCTACCTGGACCCGGAGGGTGATCCCATTCTCACGCTGGCCGATACCCACTGGTTCGGCCCGGCGGTGACCTGGCCGCGGGAACTGTACAACTACCCCTACATCGAGTTCTGGCACCGGCTCGATGCCGCACTGCTCGAGGCGCAGGTGCCGGGGATGGGTCCGGAAACCATCGGCGATGGCGCCTGGGACCAGCTGTTCTCGACCGGACAGCTGGCCGAAAACCCAGGCATCACGCTGCTGCTGGCGCGGCAGCAGCGCCTGGCCGCGGAACTGGCGGCGAGCGACCAGCTCGGCACGCCGCGGCCGGCCGGGGTGCTGGGTGATATCGGCGCGATCGAGGCGCCGTAGCGCCGGAACGCTACGGCAGCGCCGCACGGACGCTACGGACTGAGCGAAAAACGGTAGGCGTGACGGTCCAGCGGACGCGGCCGGCCGGCCTGGTAGGTATCCACCAGCACCTCGCCGCTCGCGGTCACCGTGAAGACCCGGAACATCGGCGTGTGCTGGGTGGCGTCCGGAATCTTGGTACGCTCCAGGGCCGGAATGTGCAGGTAATGCACACGGCCCAGCTGCTTGGAGTGCTCGACGCGGTCCATGTCCATGTGGAGGTCGCCGGAGATCACCGCCGCCAGGTTGGGCTGGGCCACGACCTCGGCGAAGGCCGGGTTGGCAACGCCCTTGTCCGGGTTTTCCGGGTAGACGCCCGCCTGGGCGCCGTGCACCACCAGGAACACCGGCCTCGGGTACGCGGCGCGCACCTGCGCCAGGACCCAGGCTACGCCCTCGTCGTTGAAGTCTCGCCCATGGTCCGGCGAGGCGTGCACCATGACCAGGGGCCCCAGGTCCCGCGTGTAGCGCGGCCCCGGGATTTCGGCCTGGCCGTTGTTCCAGCGGTTGGCGAACTCGAGAAAACGTTCCGTGGTGCTGTCGTGCTCCTCGTTGCCCATGATCGGATAGAAGGGCAGCTCGAGTTGCTCGAGCACCGCCGCGGCATTCTCGTACTGGACCAGGGTTCCCTTGTGCGCGATGTCGCCGACCCCCACCACGAAGTCCAGCCTCCCATCGGCCGCCAGCGCGTTCACGTCGCTCACGGCCGCCGCCAGGTTGGGGAATTCGGGCTCCGGCTTGGGCTCGGCGTCGCCCAGGACCGCAAAGCGCAACACCACGGGTTCGCCGGCAGGTTCCAGCACCAGCTCGGCGTACCGGTTCATCCCGGCGCCGCCCTCGCTGCCGGCATCGTAGACGTAGCCGTACACCAGGGCGCCGTCGTCCCGCCGGTAGACATTGCCGCGCACCCAGGCGCCCCGAATGCCCTCGACCTGCAGTGCCGGCGCCTGCCATCCGTCGCCCCGGTTCACGGTCGTGTAGACGGAGCGGTCCACCTGGTCGATGAACGCGACCACGATCCCGCCGTCCCAGCCGGCCGCATCCGCGCCTGCCTGCTGCGAGTCGACGGCGTGCTGCACCACCGGGAGAGCGGCGACCAAGGTGGCAGGGGAGGCGGGCGAGGTGCCCGTGATCCGGCGTTCGTAGAGCCGGCCATCGGCACGTCGATACAGCACCACGAGCGTGTCGTTTTCCGGCCGGTAGACGAGTGGGAGCACCGCTCCGAAATGATCCTCCCCCACCGCGGCACCGTCATCGAGCAGCTGCGCCTCGGTCAGCGTGTCGTCGGGCAGCAGGCGGCGATGCCAGATCGTCCCGTCCAGGCCGTAATAGGCGAGATGCACGATGCCCCCGGCGCCCAGGACGGCTTGTGGTCCCGCAGTCTCCAGGCCGTCGTGATCGAGCACGACTTCCGGGCTCCACTCGCCAGCGGTCGAGCGAATGCTGTAGCCGATGGTGTCGCCCAGGTGGAGGGCGACCATCGTGCCGTCCGGCCGCACTACCAGCGTCGCCATCTGCGCCCGCGCCGTGACACTCGTGGCCGGCTCGTCCGTGACTGCCCAGGTATCCGGCGCGTCCGCGTGACCCGAGGTGCGGAAGGCATGGTAGAAGGTCGCTTCCGTCACCTGGTGCAGGATATGGATGGTGTCGCCGACCAGTCTGGCGTCCACCGCCTCCAGGTCGCCGGTGGCCGGTCGGTTCGCGCCGTCGACTTCCTGCCAGCTGCGGCCGCCGTCGGTCGATTTCACCATCATGAAGAGGTTGTCGCTCTCGGCCGGCTCCATGATGAAGTACAGGTCGCCGTTGGCGGTGCGCCAGGGCCCGACCCGCCCGGGCGTCTCGACGAAGGTGCCGCCGAGATGCCCCGCCGGCACATCCAGGGTCACGATGGAAATCGGCGTGCCCGCCACGGCCCGGCCGGCGCTGTCCGCCAGGCGAAACTCGAACACGTCGCCGGGCTCATTGGTCACGGCGCCGTCGGCGAAGCGGCGGATGACCAGGGGCCATTCCAGCTCGGCGTGCGCCCCGGCAGCCAGTGACAGGGGCGCACATGCGGCGAGGCTGACGCCGCTGCCGCCGCCATGCGGCGCCGCGATGCCCGCCAGCAGGTCCGCCGTCGGCGCCCCGTCCTCGTAGGTGCCGGCGGCCACGACACTGACCCGCGGCGAACGCGGCTCGCCTTCGATGACGAAGGAGCGGAACTCGGCGGCGCCGGGCGCCGGGAGCAGGAAGCCGAACTCCCGCGCCGGCAGGCTCGATGGTGCCGGCAGGCTGAATTCCACCGCGTCGTCGTTGAAGTTGATCTCGAGCAGGCCCTCTTCGAGCTTCACCTCGGCCTGCTGCCATGCCCCGGCGCGCACGGCGGCCGGTTGCTCGGCGACCAGCTGCGCGGTGCCGCCCACGACCCGCACGACCCGGACGCGCCCGGCCTCGGCGTCGAGGGTCAGGCGCCAGTGATGGTCGGGATCTGCGTAGCCGAACACGAGGCTCGCGTTCCCGGGACCGGCGGGGTCGAGCCGGTACTCGGCCGCGAAGGCGAAGGCGTCCTCGACGTTCCACGGTGCCGGGTACAGGGCCAGCAGCGGCTCCTCCAGCGAGGCGGCCCGCCAGCCCGGCGGCAGCCGGCCGTCGGCGCGCAACGCGAACTCGAGTTCGAGTTCGCGCAGGGGGTAGGGGAAGTCATGGGCCTCGACCGCTGTCCAGGGGCCGCCATTGCGGCGATACTGGAGGCGCACGCAATCCTCGTCGAGGCCGTCCGGCGGCGCCGCCTCGAAACGGAGCCGGAAGGGGTCATCGGCCCGGACGGTCGCAGTCTCCGACAAGCCGGCCGACCATCCCGTGTCGGCGTTCAGTGGCGCCTCGCGTCCGGCGCGAACCCGGTAGGCAGGGGCAGGGGCAGGGGCAGGACCGACATCGGGTGCGGTCGCCATCGGCGCTGGAGCTTCGGGCCGGTCGGCGCAGGCCGCGAGACAGGCGAGGCCCGCAACCGCCAGCACGAGTGTCGAAGCTTTCATGGGCACCACGCTGTATTGCTGCAAAACACCTTAAAATACTGCGCTATTGTTACAACAGGATGATCGCCAGGCCGCCGGTTGCGGTCCCGCCCCCGGGGCCTTGAGGCCCGGTGGCGAGGCTTCCAATAGCATGGCCGATCGACCAGAATGCGCGGCTTTGCGTGACACACGATGGCGACGATGTCTTCGAATCCCATCCTGGATGATGCCAGGCAGCTGATCGCGGCCGGCCGCAGCGCCGAGGCCATGGCATTGCTGCAGGCCCACGAGGCGGACCGGGCCTGCGCCGCCCGGCTGCGCGAGCTCTGCCTGGGCGAGCGGCTGCGGGAACAGGCCATGGCGGTCAGCCGGCAGCTCGCCGCCGGGCAGGACGCGGAGGCGGCGGTGAGCCGCTCGGCGATCGCCCTGCTGCAGGGCGACCCGCAGCGCGCGCTGTTCGAGGCCGGCATCGCCATCGAGATCGATCCGCGTCTCGCCGCCGGCTACAATCATCGTGCGCGGGCGCTGCACAATTCCGGGCAGTCCCTGCAGGCGGTGTCGGTATTGCGCAAGGCCGTCGAGCTGGAGGAGAACTACCCCGAGGCGTGGGCCAACCTCGGCCTGGTCCTGCGCGCGACCGGGGCCAGGGGGGAGGCCGTCAGGGCGTACCGGCGCGCCGTGGAGCTGGCGCCCGGCTTCGTCGGCGCCGAGCTGAACCTCGGTATCTCGCTGCTGCTGATCGATCATATCGACGAGGGCCTGTTCTGCCTGCAGTCGGTCCTGAAGCGCGATCCGCACAACCAGGAGGCGCTGGTCAACGCGGGGCTGGCCCTGCACCTCAAGGGACAGCTCGACCAGGCGCGGCAGTACTTCGAGCGCGCCATTCAGCTGGATGAGAACAATCCCCTGGCCTGGTGCTATCTCGGGATCCTGCTGCACGAGTGCCACGAGCCGGCGAAGGCGCAGCAGGCCCTGGAACGGGCCGTCACCCTGAACCCTATGGAAGTCGAGGCCTGGGTCGAGCTGGCCGGCATCCACGAGAAGGCGGGCCGGCTCGACGAGACGGCCGCGGCGCTGGGGCGGGCGCTCGAGATCGATCCCGATAATCCGGCCGCGCTGCTGGAACTCGCCCGGCTCAGGCGCCGGGAGGGCCGGCTCGACGAGGCGCTCGAACTCTTGCAGCAGCTCGGTGAGCGGCCGTTGCCGGCGCGGCTGCGCCAGCAGGAACGCTTCGAGGTGGGGATCGCGCTCGACCGGGCCGGTCGCTATGACGAAGCCTTTGAGGCGTATCGCCAGGGCAACGAGTTACTGGCGCGCAATATCCGGCGGCGTGAGGTCGATCCCCGGGCCTTCGGCCGGGAGTGCGAGCGGCTGGAGCGCTGGGCAGACCGCGGCGCGCCAGGCGCGCGGCCGCAAGACGGCGATCCCGTGGACGACAGCGGCGCGGACCTGTGCTTCCTCGTCGGGTTCCAGCGCTCCGGTACGACCCTGCTCGAGACCATGCTGAATGCCCACCCCGAAGTTGTCTCGATTGATGAGCAGCCGACGCTGGAGCGGGTGATCGATACCTTGCGCGCCGGCGAACCCGGCTATCCGGAAGCGCTGGACACCCTCGACGGGCCGCGGCTGTCCGAGTTGCGCCGGCGGTACCGGGCCGAGACTGAACGCTACCTCGGCGCTCGCAGCGCGGGCCTCGTGGTGGACAAGCTGCCGCTGCGCTTCATGCACGCGGGGCTGGTCAGCCGCTTGTTCCCGGAGGCCCGCATCCTGTTCGCGCTGCGTCACCCCTGCGACGTGGTGCTGAGCAACTTCATGCAGGCCTTTGCCGTCAACGAGGCGTCGATCCACCTCGATTCGGTGGAGAGCAGCGCTGCGGCCTACGCCCGGGCCATGGGCCTGTGGCGCCGGCTGGAGGCACTGCTGCCGCTGCGCCTTCAGTACACGCGCTACGAGGACCTGGTCACGGACCCGCAGGCGGAAATGGCCTCGGTCTGCGCCTTCCTCGGGATCGAGCCGGTGCCCGCCATGTTCGACGCAGCCGCCCGGCTGGCCGGCAGGACGCCGGTGCGCACCGCCAGCTACCAGCAGGTCGCCGAGCCGATTCACCGACGCTCGGCGGGGCGCTGGCGAAATTATTACGCGCGGCTCGAACCCTGCCTCGAAGTGCTGCGGCCCTTTGCCGAGCACTACGGCTACGACCTCGCTCAGAACTCCCAGCCCAGCCCGACCACGTAGCGCCAGTCGTCCCGCTCGGGCTGCACGCCGTCAGCATCGCGCTGCGGTTCCTGGATCCGGTCCCAGATTACCGAGAAATCGAGATCCAGGCTGTCCGTCAGCTCGATTTGCAGGCCGCCCATCATGTGGTGATTGTACTTGCCCGCGTCCGAGCTGGTGAGCTGGAAGCCGTACTCGTACTTGAAGTCGATCCAGTCGGTCAGCTCGCGCTCGTAGAAGGTGCCGAGCACCAGGGCGGCGCTGCCCACCGAATCGTCCTCCCCGAACTCCACTTCGTCAAACCGGGTGGCCTGGTAGGCGGGACCGGTAAACACGTCCCAGGACTCGTCGCCGGTGTCGATGAGCTGCCAGCCGAAGCCCGAGCCCACCCAGACCCGGTGGGCGACGTTCTGGAACGGATCGCGGAAGTACTCGCCGAACACCGGTCGGAGGAAGAACCGGTCGGTGAGGAAGCGGTCCCAGGAGAACGTCGCCCGGTGGTTGTTGGTGATCTCGACATCGTTGGTCTGGGCATAGTTGGCCAGGTAGTCGAGCCGCACCCGGTTCTTGACCGTGCGCCGCGTCGCGCTCGCCCGGGCGTAGAAGTCCCGCTGGTCCGAGTTGCCTTCACGCACGGTGGCGCCGGCGGACAGCCTGGCCGCCCAGAAATTGATTTCCTTCGGTTCCCCGGCCGTGATGCTGATGATCTCGCCCTGGGCGATGGTCGTGCCGGTGGCCAGGATGGTCAGCTCGCCGTCCTGCAGCACTACCTGACCGGTCGCGATCCGGTTACCGTTAGCCCGCACCTGGAGGATCTCGGCCGTCCGAAGCTCCTTGATGTCCCTCCAGTCGAGCATGACGACGCCGAGCTCGTCGCTGTCGAATTCGAGTTCGTTTTTGTACATCGCCTTGACCTGGCCCTTGAGCCACTCGTCCGAGGGCAGGCGCACCCAGTCGTAGTCTGCGGGTACAGGCGAGGCGTCCGGCCAGTTGAGCTGGGCCGGGGCCGGGCCAGCTGCGCACAAGGTGAGGCCGACGAAGGTGGACAGCACGATGGCATGTCGCCAGATCCATGCGGGCATCGGCTACAGTCTCTGTGACGGTCAAGGGCGGTGCAGGAGCGTAGCAGAAAGCAGCCTGTGGCACGATCCGCAGCTGCCTGGAATGCAATCTTCGGGCGTCTTCCGGCGTCATCCCCGGGAGATCCACACGCGTACCGAGGAGTATTCGACATGGCACTGGCGTTACGACTGGCGACAACGCTACTTGTACTGGTTTTCTTTGCATCCGGCGGCGCCAAGCTGATTGGGCTGCAGTTCGAGATCGAGGCCTTCACCCGGTGGGGCTACCCGCTGTGGTTCATGTACCTGGTCGGCGTCATCGAGGTGGGCGGCGCGGTCCTGCTGCTGGTGCCTCGGCTGACGGCGCCCGTCGCCGGCGGACTGGCCGCCTTCATGCTGGGCGCGGTCGCCACCCACGTGGTGCATGCCGAGTGGGGTATGCTCGTCGTGGCCACGACCATTCTGCTGCTTGCGGCGTGGCGGGCCTGGGCCGGGTTGCGGATCGGGCGTAGCCTGCCCGAGCTTTATAGTCAGGTTTAATTAAGTTACGTAAGATATAGAAAAATAATAACTTTGAGAATCAGGGCGGATTATCGAGAGCGGGCAGTGGTGCGACCGGGTGACGAGTACTTCGTGCCCTCGCCGCTCCCCGGCGTGGAGCGGCTCATGCTCGATCGCGAGGGCGGCGAGGTCGCGCGGGCCACCAGCATTGTGCGCTATGCGCCGGGTTCGAGTTTCTCCACGCACACCCATGGCGGGGGTGAGGAGTTCCTGGTGCTGGAAGGGACGTTCGCCGACGAGCTGGGGGTCTACCCGGCCGGGACCTACGTCCGCGATCCGCCGGGATCCTCCCATGCGCCTTGGAGCGAACCGGGCTGCACCCTGTTCGTGAAGCTGCTCCAGTTCGACGCGGGGGACCTGCAACGCAAGGTCGTCGACACCCGCGCGGGCCAGTGGTTGCCGGGGCTGGTCGAGGGGCTCGAAGTCATGCCGCTGCATGAATTCGGCACCGAGCACGTGGCCCTGGTGCGCTGGGCGCCCGGCACGATATTCCAGCCGCACACGCACTACGGCGGCGAGGAAATCCTGGTCCTGGCGGGGACCTTCGAAGACGAGCACGGCTCGTATCCCGCCGGCAGCTGGCTGCGTTCGCCGTCGTTGAGCCGGCACCGCCCCTTTACCCGCGAGGGCTGTACGATCTACGTGAAGGTCGGGCACCTGCCGGCCTAGCTCGGTTCAGCGGCCGTCGTCCGGTCCCGTGTCCTCCATCTCCTCGCCGATCGGCCTGCGCTGCCACCGGCCCTCCGCATCGCGGCGGAACTCCTCTTCCACCCTGAGCATCGCGGCCTGGTGGGCCTCTGCGGCGACGTCTTCCTCGCTCCGCGCCTTGGCCATGGTGGCCTTCTCGACCACGCGGTTGTAACGGGCGCGGTACAACTCCTGCGCCTCGGTCGGCAGCTCGGCACGAATCGTCGGCGGCAACTGTTCGATCGATTTGAACATGCTATGACCCTAGCATGCCTCAGCCGGCGACGGTGTCGCCGCCGAGGATGGGCAGCACCTCGCCGCTGATGAAGCCGGAATCCGCGTTGCTGGCCAAGAAGACGTAGGCGGGCGCGATCTCCTCCGGCTGGGCCGGCCGGCCGCGCGGCGTGCCGGCGCCGAAGTCCTCGACCTCCTCGGCGGGGCGCTCGGCGGGATTCAGCGGCGTCCAGACGGGCCCCGGAGCCACGCAGTTGACCCGTATCCCACGCTCCACCAGGTTGCGCGCCAGCGACTTGGTGAAGGCATGGATCGCGCCCTTGGTGGCGGCGTAGTCGAGCAGGCCGGGGCTCCCTTCCAGGCCCGTGATCGAGCCGGTGTTGATGATCGCGCCGCCGCGGCCGAGATGGGCGAGCGCGTAGCGCGCCATGAAAAAATAGCCGTCGATGTTGGTGCGGAAAGTGCGGTCCCACTGTTCCAGCGAGATGTCTTCGATGTTCCGGCGATGCTTCTGGAAGGCGGCGTTGTTGACCAGGATGTCGAGCCCGCCGAGCGCTGCGACGACTTGCGCCACCGCTGCCCGGCAAAACCCCGCGTCCGACACGTCGCCGGGGACCAGCAGGGCGGTCCGGCCTTCCTGGTGAACGGCGGCCCGAGTGGTTTCGGCGTCGGCTTCCTCTTCCGGCAGGTAGATGATGGCGACATCCGCCCCCTCGCGGGCGAACAGCACGGCCACCGCGCGGCCGATGCCCGAGTCGCCGCCGGTGATCAGCGCTTTCATGCCCGCGAGCTTGCCGGCCGGCCTGTAGGCGGGGGCCTGGTAGCGCGGTTTCGGCTCCATGCGAGCTTCCAGGCCGGGCGGCGAGATCGGCTGCGGCGGGAACGGGGGCTCGGGTCGCTTGTTCATAATGGCTCCGGGTCAGGATGGATGCAGGGCCTCGAGCTCGCGGCGCAGGCCGTCGAGCAGTCGCTGGCGCTGGTTGTCGCCCTCGCCCTGGGCCTCTAGTTGGCGCGCGCTGCGATGCTCGCCGAGATGGACAGTGATCCGGTGCGGCCGCGGCACCAGCCGCCCGACCGGCAAGGCGTCGAACGCGCCTTCGATCCAGACCGGCAGTACGCGCACATTCGGCGAGTTCTCCAGCAGGACGCCGATGCCTGGCCGCAGCGGGCCCAGTCGCCCGTCTGTCGAGCGCTGGCCCTCGGGAAACCACACCAGGCTCCGGCCCCGGTCGAGTACGGCCTTGGCGAAAGCCAGTTCCGACACCATGCTTCGTTCCGGGTCGATGGGGATCACCCGGCCGAGGCGGCTGAAGACGGTGAACACGCGGTTGCGATAGGCCCAGCCCGCCAGGCCGCCCCAGAACAGCTCCCGCCGGCGATCAGGCGGCAGGGCCGCCGCCAGCGCAAAGGGGTCCAGCAGGCTGGCGTGGTTCGGCGTGATGACCAGCGGCTCGCGGCCGGCGGGCGGCGAGCCTTCGCGCCGGACGCGAAATACGACTTGCATGAGCCCGCTGTTGAGCCGGTACAGGGCATTCGTGGCCGCTGCGCTGGCCCATGAACGCGGCTCGAGCCAGGTTTTCTGGTCCTCGCTCAGCCTGGCCTCGGGATCTTCGAGAGGGTCCTGCAGCTGCTCGGGCGACGGCTCCTCGCCGGCGACGACCTCGAGCAGGTCCCGGACGGTGTCGATGCCGGCGATATCGTCTTCCCGCAGTTCGACGCCGGTGGCCCGCATGATGTCCGTGCTGAGGTCCAGCCAGCCGAGCGAGTCGAGCCCCAGCGCGAGCCGGAAGCTGGTGTCCGGGCGCACCCTGGCGCCAGGAAAGCGCCGGCCGATCAGCTCCCAGGCCTGCCGGGCCCGGTCGTTGGCCAGGAGCTCGCGGTCTTCGGGCGCCATGTCCTCGATGGCCATGGGCTCCGGCTCGGACTCCGCCTCCTCGGCGCCGAGCGACTCGTAGCGTTCCTCCAGCTTGCCGCGACGAATCTTGTCGAGCCGGGTGCGGTCCAGCGGCTCGCGGGTGATCCGGAACCCATCGATGCGCTGGTGGGACGGCAGCTTCTCCGAGCATTCACCGACGGCGGCGCTGATCGTATCCTCCAGCGAGTCGGCGTCGTCACGCAGGGCCTCCGGCGCCGGGTGGATCACCGCCACCAGGCGATCGTCGTCCTTGAGGATGCCGATCTCGGCGATCTGCGGATGCGCGGCATAAGCCTCCTCCAGGGCCTCGGTGCGGATGTTCTCGCCGGAAGCTGTGACCAGCATGGTGCTCTTGCGCCCGAGCACGTGCAGGAAGCCGTCGTCATCCAGCCAGCCGAGATCGCCGGTCCTGAACCAGCCTTCTGCGGCAAAGGCCTCTTGCGTTTCTTCGTCCCGGTCGAGGTAGCCGTCGAAAACCCCGGGGCCGCGCGCGAGGATCTCGCCGGCTTCCTCGTTGCCGTCGGATTCCACGCTGCGGTCGATGCGCAATTCCGTGCCCGGCACGACCCGGCCCACCGAGTCCGCGCTGCCATCGCCCGGGAGCTTGATGGTCAGGAGCGGCGCGGTCTCGGTCAGTCCGTAGCCGATGGCCACGTCCCAGCCGATGCCTCCGAGGCGCCGGGCCACGGCGGGATCCAGCGGTGAGCCGCCGGAGGCCAGCATGCGCAGGCGGGGCCCGATACGTTGGTGCAAGGGACGCAGCAGCCAGCGGCCCGCATTGAGGCCGGTGGCCGCGCGCAGGGCCGTGCTTGCGCGCAGCATGCCGCGGGCGAGGGCCCGGCCGGGAGCGGGCAGGGCGTCGATCCGTCGGTCCACGCCGGCCAGCAGCGCCGCGTAGAGGCCGGGCACACCAAGCACAATGGTCACGTCCTGTGCGCGGATAGCCCGAACGAGACCCGGGCCGGTCAGGGCCGCCGGCAGGACGATGGGCACGCCGAGGGCCAGGGGCAGCATGACGCCGATCACCAGCGGATAGACGTGGTGCAGCGGCAGGGGCTGGAGCATGCGGTCATCCGGCTGCACGAGCCCCGCCTCGTCCACCGCTTCGACCTGGTAACCGAGGTGGCGGTGCCGGAGCGGCACGCCCTTGGGCGGTCCGGTGGTGCCCGAGGTATAGAGAAGCACGGCGACATCGTCCGGACCCGGCATGGCCGGCAGTTCGCCTTCGTCCTTGAGCCAACGCTGCCAGGTTTCGTCGGCATCGTCGTCCAGGAGACCAAGTACCGTGCCGTCGTAATCGAGTTCGTCGAGCAGCCGGCGGCGGGGCGCGTCGGCGACGACATATCGAATGCCGGCGTCGGTGAGGATCGTGACCAGGTATTCCGCTTCGAGCTGGGTATCCAGCGGCACTACGGTCACCCCGGCCCGCAGCAGGCCGAGGAACAGCTCGATCCAGGCCGTTCCGGGCGGCGCGAGGAGGGCGATGCGCCGCTCGCTGCCAAGGTCGTTGAGCGGGAGGCCGCGGGCAACGCTTTCGGCGCGCGCCGCGAGGCGCCGGCAGGAGAGAGCATGCGCCTCTTCCTCGTCGAGTTCGATGAGGGCGGGCTCCCGGTCACGACGCCCGAGAGTTGCGAAGATTCGCTCCAACGGCAGCGCGTCGTTCATGTCGGCTCTGGTGTCAGCTGTTGGCGAGCCAGCCTCTCCGGGTCGGTTGAGCAGGCGGCAATGGTGCCATTGATGATCAGGCGGGTATCCGGCGGCCGGCATTGACGTTGCGCAATGCATCCCGAGGGCCCGGCCCGGAGACTGCTGCCACGAACGGATTTTCTCAATGGGCGGCGGCGCGGTGCTCGCGCTCGTGGCAGGCCAGTCACACCCGGGCTAGCAGCCCTGGCTCCCCGTAACGACGGCCGCTACGAGGCAGGCTGCGCCGCCGGCCACCAACCAGCCGGCACCGGCGCTGTTTATCCGACGACGACGACGTGGAAAGATCCGTCGGCTTGATCGAACGCAATGCTGCGGCGCGTCGCAGCCGCTTACCCTTGGCGGCAACCGTGGAGCAGGGCCTTGGACAACGTAGTCACCCTGACAATGAACCCGACCATCGACGTCGGCCTGAGCATCGATCGACTGGTCCCGGACGCCAAGTTGCGCAGCGACAGCGTGCGCCGGGAGCCCGGCGGCGGCGGCATCAATGTCGCCCGCGGCATCCACAAGCTCGGGGGCGAGGTCTGCGCGCTGTTCAATGGGGACGAGGTTTACGGCGGGCTGCTCGAGACCTTGCTCGGCCAGGAGGGCGTCCCCTGCCGGCGCCTCCCCATCGCTAACCGGGTACGGGAGGGCATCTCCCTGGAGGTCCGGGAGGCAGGCGAGCTCTATCACCTGGTCCTGCCCGGTCCCGAACTGACTGACGGCGAGCTGGAGCAGGCGCTCCAGGCCGTCGCCGGCCGCAAGCCGACGCCTGCCTACCTGGTCGCAAGCGGCAGCCTGCCGCCCGGGGGCGCCGACGACTTCTACGCCAGGCTCGCCCGCGTGGCCCGGGACCTGGACATCCGCTTCGTCCTCGACAGCCATGGCGGCCCCCTGCGCGCGGCGCTGGCCGAAGCGGTGTTCCTGATCAAGCCCAACGTCCGCGAGTTCGCCGAGCTGGCCGGCGAGGAACCGGCCGACGCGAGGCATGCCGCGGAGCTGTCGCGCGCGGTCCTGGATCGTTATCCGCTGGAAATCCTGATCGTGACCCTGGCCGAGCGGGGCGCGCTGATGACGACCGCAGAGGGGCAGGTATACATGCGGCCGCCGCGGACGGAAACGGTAAGCCCGGTCGGCGCCGGCGACAGTTTCGTTGCGGCCTGTATTCACCAGCTGGCAGCCGGGGGCACGCCGCGTGAAGCACTGCGCGCCGGCGTGGCCGGCGCCGCGGCCGCGGTGACTACGCCCGGCACCGAGCTGTTCGAGGTCGACAGGTACCGGGAGATCCTGGAGCAGACGCGGGAAGCCGACTTGCAAGCCAACTGAACCTGAGGAAGAACTGATGAAACATGAACTGCCCGACCTGCCCTGGCCGAAGGACGCGCTGGAACCCCACATCTCGGCCGAGACGCTGGAGTACCACTGGGGCAGACATCACCGGAAATACGTCGAGACGCTGAACGAACTCATCGCGGGCACGGAGTTCGGGGACCGGACGCTGGAAGAAATCGTGGCCTCGGCCGGCGAAGGCAAGCTCCGCAACAACGCTGCCCAGGCCTGGAATCACGACTTCTACTGGAAGTGCATGGCGCCGGACGGCGGCGGCAAGCCCGGCGGAGCCCTGGCCGACGCCATCGAGTCGAGCTACGGCTCCTTCGATGCCTTCAAACAGGAGTTCTCGGACGTCGGCAGGGCGCTGTTCGGTTCCGGTTGGGTATGGCTGATCGACGCCGGCGAAGGGGTCGTCTCGATCGAGCCGTTGCCGAACGCCGAAAATCCCCTGATGTGGGGCCGCATCCCGCTGTTGACGTGTGACGTGTGGGAACACGCGTATTACATCGACTACCGTAATGACCGCGGCAGCTATCTCGACGCGTTCTGGAACCTGGTCAACTGGGATTTCGTCACTTCACGACTGGCGGCGTGAGCGAGCGGACCGACAACGCCCTCGATCCCCGGGAACTCGACGGCTTCGTTTTCGACCTGGACGGCGTGCTGACGCGCACCGCGGAGCTGCATGCCGAGGCCTGGAAGCGCGCCTTCGACGAATTCCTGCAGCAACGGGCGGGCAACAACGGTGACAGCCACCGTCCCTTCGAGATCGATCCCGAGTACTACCGCTATGTCGACGGCAAGCCGCGCTACGACGGCGCCGCCAGTTTCCTCGAGTCGCGCGACATCAGCATCCCGCGTGGCAGCGAAGACGACGAGCCGGGAGCCGAGACCGTCTGCGGCATCGCCAACCGGAAGAACGAGCTCTTCCTGGAGCTCCTCGAGAATGGCGGCGTGCAGACCTACGAATCATCGGTCCGGTTCATCGAGGGCCTGCGCGGAGAGGGCCTGCGGACCGCAGTGGTGTCCTCGAGCCGCAATTGCGTGCCGGTACTGGCTGCGGCGGGTCTGCTCGAGCTGTTCGACACCAAGGTGGACGGACGTGATATCGCGAGCCGGGGGCTGACCGGCAAGCCGGCCCCGGACATTTTCGCGGAGGCCGCGCGCGAGCTTCATATCCGTCCCGCGCACAGCGCTGCCGTGGAGGACTCGGGTGCCGGCGTCGAGGCGGCCCGGGCGGCGGGCTTCGGTCTGGTCATCGGTCTGAACCGGGGCGGCGCCGAGCAGTCGGCGGCGCTGCGCGAGCATGGCGCCCATCGGGTGGTCGACGACCTGGCCGAACTCGGCTTCCGCGGCGGGGCTGCAGCCGCCGGCGGGGCCGAGCCACCCGAGGCTGCCCTGGACGTGCTGACCGAGCGGCTGGCGGACCGGGCCCCGGCCGTGTTCCTGGACTACGACGGTACGCTGACACCCATTGTCGATCGCCCCGAGGACGCGCTGCTGTCCACGGACATGCGCAACGTGTTGGCCCGGCTCGCCGACGCCTGCGTGACGGCGGTGATCAGCGGCCGCGACCTCGACGATGTGCGGGAACTCGTCGCGCTGGACAACCTCGTCTATGCAGGCAGCCATGGTTTCGACATCCGGCTGCCCGACGGCCGCAGCGAGTCGCCGGCCGCGGCGCGGCAGGCGCAACCGGCCCTGGAGCAGGTCGCCGGCGAATTGCAGCGGCGTCTCGAGCGCATCTCCGGCACGCTGGTGGAGCACAAGCGCTTCGCCGTCACGGTCCATTTCCGGCTCGTCGCCGACACGGACATGGAGCACGTGGAGGCCGTGCTGGACGAAGTGGCCGCCAGCCATGGGGAGCTGCGCCGGCGCGGCGGCAAGAAGATCGCCGAGTTCCTGCCTGACCTGGACTGGGACAAGGGCGCTGCGCTCGAGTGGCTGCTCGAGGTGCTCGGGCGCGACGATCCCTCTTGCTACGCGCCGGTCTATTTGGGTGACGACACCACCGACGAAGACGCCTTCGCGGTGCTGGATGAGCACGGCATCGGCATCGCTGTCGGTCGCGGGCCGGGCGAAACCGCGGCGCACGCCACGGTGGCGAGTACGCGCGAGGTCAAGGCATTGCTGGAGTGGCTCTGTGAGCGCGCGGCGGAGGCCGCGTGAGCGCCTGGCATCTCGTCTACCCCGACTGGCAGCCCGCGCAGGAACGGCTGCGCGAGGCGCTCTGCACGACCGGCAACGGCTATTTCGCCACCCGCGGCGCGGCGCCGGAGGCGGTGGCGGATGAGCACCATTATCCCGGCACCTACGTGGCGGGACTCTACAACCGCCTCGCCACGGAAATCGCCGGCCGCAAGCTGGTCAACGAGTCGCTGGTCAACGTGCCGAACTGGCTGCCGCTGGACTTTTGCATCGAGGACGGCGACTGGTTCCGCCTCGACGAGGTCGATCTGCTCGACTACTGCCAGGTGCTGGACCTGCGGCAGGGCGTGCTGCGCCGCGAGCTGACCTTTCGCGGCGCGGGCGACCGGGAGACGCGGCTCGAGCAATGGCGCCTGGTGCACCTCGACCGGATTCACCTGGCGGCGCTGTGCACGCGCCTGGTCGCCCGGAACTGGTCCGGCCGCATCCGGGTGCGCAGCGCCCTGGACGGAAGGGTCCGGAACGAGGGCGTCGAGCGCTACAGCGAGCTGAACAGCCGGCACCTGGAAACCCTGGAGCGGTGGGTGCTCGGCCCCGACACCGTCGCGCTGTATGCGAAGACCAATGACTCCGGCGTCCTGGTTGCCGAGGTCGCCGCCACCCGCCTGTACCGCGCCGGCGAGCGCCTGGACGCGACTCCGGCGATCACCGAGCGGAGCGACTATATCGCGCAGACCTTCGAGCTGGACCTCGAGCAGGACCAGCCGCTGGATATCGAGAAGACCGTCGCCCTGCACACCAGCCGGGACAGGGCGGGGTACCGACCCGACCTGGACGCCCGCCGGAACCTGGCTGCCGCGCCGCGGCCCGACGACCTGCGGCGGGACCATGCGGTGCTGTGGGACCAGTTGTGGCGCCGGTTCTCCTTCTCGCTGGATCTCGGGGACGAGGCGGAAGAGGAGCGGACGCTCCGGATCCTGCGCCTTCATGTTTTTCACCTGCTGCAAACCTGCGGGCCGGCCGCCATGGACCTCGATGTCAGCGTGCCCGCGCGGGGCCTGCACGGCGAAGCGTATCGGGGTCATGTGTTCTGGGACGAACTGTTCATCTTTCCGTTCCTGAACCTGCGCATCCCCAATATCACCCGGGCGCTGCTCAAGTATCGCTACCGGCGCCTGGAGGAGGCGCGGCGAGCGGCGCGCGAAGCCGGCTATCACGGCGCAATGTATCCGTGGCAGAGCGGCAGCGACGGGCGGGAGGAAAGCCAGCGGCTGCATCTCAATCCGCGCTCGGGCCGCTGGATTCCGGACCACTCGCGGCGCCAGCGGCACGTCAACGTGGCGATCGCCTACAACGTCTTCCAGTACTTCGAAGTGACGCAGGATCGCGAGTTCCTCGCCTATGTGGGCGCCGAGATGCTGCTGGAGATCGCCCGTTTCTGGAGCAGTATCGCCGAGCTGAACCCCGAGCGGGGCCGCTACGAGATTCGCGGCGTGATGGGCCCGGACGAGTACCACGATGCCTACCCGGGCCGGGACGGCGGCGGGCTCGACAACAATGCCTATACGAACCTGATGGTCGCGTGGGTGCTGGGGCGCGTGCTGGATCTGCCGGACATGCTGGGCGAGCAGCGCTGGAACGAGTTGTGCGAAATGCTCGAGGTCTCGGACAGCGAAGTGGAGCGCTGGTACGACATCACCAGGAAGATGTTCGTGCCGTTCCATGACGGCGACATCATCAGCCAGTTCGAGGGCTACGAGGCACTCGAGGAGTTCGACTGGGAGGCCTATCGGCAGGAATACGAGGACATCCAGCGGCTCGACCGGATCCTGGAGTCGGAAGGCGACACGCCGAACCGCTACCAGGTGTCGAAGCAGGCCGACGTGCTGATGCTGTTCTACCTGCTGTCGGCGGAGGATCTCGAGCAGCTGTTCGACCGGCTGGGTTACGACTTCGACCCGGAGATCATTCCCAGAAACATCAACTACTACCTGAGCCGGACTTCGCACGGGTCGACCCTGAGCCGGGTGGTGCATTCCTGGGTCCTGGCCCGTTCCAGCCGGGAAGGCGCCTGGAAGCTGTTTTCTGATGCGCTGGAGAGCGATGTGGCCGATATCCAGGGCGGCACGACCTCGGAGGGGATCCACGCCGGCGCCATGGCGGGCACGGTCGATCTCATGCAACGCTGTTTCACCGGGATCGAGACGCGCGGCGGCGTCCTGTGGCTGAACCCGCGCCTGCCGGATCGCCTGCGCCGGCTGGAGCTGCAGATCCATTACCGCCAGCAGGTGCTGACCCTGTCGATCACCGGGGAGACGCTTTGCGTTGCGTCGGAGCCCGGCGACGCGGCGCCCGTCCGGATCGGCTTCGACGGCGAGACCGAGTCGCTGGCGCCCGGACAGCGGCGCGAATTCGAACTCGGGCCCGCCACCGCGCGCGCGGATTGACTTGCTCCGAGGTCTTGGACCACGACCGCCTCAGGTCGAGGCAAGCTCCCGGAGGCGCTCGAGATCGCAGCGGAAATGCTCCTTCCGGTCCTCGGCGACCGGTACCAGCAATCCCGTGCGCTTCAGGCCCGCGATGACCCGGCTGACGCTTTCCGGCGTGACACCGAGGATGTCGCCCATGTCCTGGCAGGTCAGCAGCGCGACCACGCCCGGCTCGAGATCGTGCTCCAGCTGTTCCAGGAACAGGACCAGGCGGGCTACCCGGCTCTTGATGCGGCCGGTGGAGAATTCGGCGATCCAGAGATCGGCCTGGCTCAGGTGCTCGTAGAGGCATTCGAGCAGCTCGATGTAGCGCTCCGGCCGCTCGTCCCGCAGGCGCTTGAGCTGCCGTCCCGGCCAGTACTCGGCGTCCACCGGCCCGACGGACTGGGCGCTGTGCGGATTGGTGGCGCCCGGCGTGGCGTTGGGCGGCGCGCCGAGAAGCGTCCCGGGCCCGAACAGGCCGACGATCCGGGCGCGGCCGTTGGGCAGGTGGCGCACGAGTTTAACCAGGCCGTCGCGTACCAGGTAGACGCGCTGGTGATCGCCGCCCTGGCGGAAGAGGGTGGCGCTGGCAGGATAATGCCGGTAGACGGCCCGGGGCTGGCCGGGCCGCTGGGCGGTCCCGAACAGTGCCCGCTCACCCTGGAGCGGCCGCGGGGCAATGTCGTGCAGATTGATCCGCCTGGCGTTGGTTTCCATCTGTGTTCCTCCCTGATTAAGTCAAATACTGGCCCGGAGCCCCACCTGCTGGCTATCCCGTTTTCGGGGTATTCGGCTGGCAGGAGCCGGGTAATGCGGTTGCGAATCCGCAATGCGCCCGGCAGGCCCGGGCGGGCATGGTAAGTGCATGAATTCGCCGGCCCTGGTCCGTAGTCTCGACGCCGTGGGAAGCGCCGATACCGCCTCGGTGGGCGGCAAGAACGCCTCGCTGGGCGAGATGATCGCCAACCTCGCCGAGGCGGGGATCCGGGTGCCGCCGGGCTTTGCCACTACCGCCGACGCCTACTGGGACTTCCTCGAGCACAACGAGCTCGAGGAGCGCATCGCCGGGCGCCTCGAAAGCCTGAAGCAGGAAGAAATCTCGCTCGATCGCGCCGGCCGCTCGATCCGCCAGATGATCTACCAGGCGAAGTTCCCGCCGGAGCTGGAGGAGGCGATCGGTGCGGCCTACGAGGCGCTGGGCGAGACCGCCGGCCGGCAGGACCCGGCGGTGGCGGTGCGCAGCAGCGCCACGGCGGAGGACCTGCCGGAGGCCAGCTTCGCCGGCCAGCAGGAGAGCTTCCTGAACGTCACCGGCCGGGAGGACCTGCTCAAGGCCTGCCGCCGCTGCTTCGCCTCGCTGTTCACGGACCGCGCGATCGCCTATCGCGAGAAGCACGGCTTCGAGCACATGAAAGTCGCGCTGTCGGTCGGAGTCCAGCTCATGGTGCGCGCGGACACGGCCGGCGCCGGCGTCATGTTCTCCATCGACACCGAAACCGGCTTCGAAGACGTGGTGCTGATCAATGCGGCGTGGGGCCTCGGCGAGGCTGTGGTCGGGGGCCTGGTCGATCCGGACGAGTACATGGTGTTCAAGCCGCTGCTGGACGCCGGGGACTGCTGCCCGATCATCGAAAAGGAACTGGGAAGCAAGCGCAAGCGGGTGGTCTACAGCGACGGCGGCGACTCGCCGACCCGCCAGGAAGCCACGCCGCCCGAACTGCGGCAGCGCTTCGTGCTGGACGACGAGGAGATCTGCCGGCTGGCGCGTTGGGCCATCGCGATCGAGGATCACTACGGCCAGCCGATGGATATCGAGTGGGCCAAGGACGGGGAGACCGGCGAGTTGCTGATCGTCCAGGCCCGGCCGGAGACAGTGCAGTCGCAACAGCAGGCCGCCTCGCTCAAGACCTACTCGGTGCGCAACCCGGGCAAGAAGCTGCTGACGGGACTCGCCATCGGGGACGGCGCGGCGGCCGGGGCAGCGCGGGTGCTGACCGAGCAGGTGCCTCGCGAGGCATTCCCCGAGGGCGGCATCCTGGTCACGACCATGACCGACCCGGACTGGGTCCCGATCATGCGCCGCGCCGCGGCCATCGTCACCGACCGGGGCGGCCGCACCTCTCATGCGGCCATCGTCAGCCGCGAGCTGGGCGTGCCGGCCATCGTCGGCGCGGGCGATGCCACCAGCACACTGGAGGACCGCCAGGCGATCACGGTCTCCTGCGCCGAGGGTGACCAGGGCGCCGTCTACCAGGGCGAGGCCGACATTGAGGTCGAGGAGGCGGATCTGGAGGACATCCCGGCTACCGACACGCTGGTGATGCTGATTCTCGCCAACCCGGCGGCTTCGCTGCGCTGGTGGCGGCTGCCGAGTGACGGGGTGGGGCTGGCGCGGATGGAGTTCATCATCAACAACGCCATCAAGATCCATCCGCTGGCGCTCGCCGGCTACGACGAGCTGGAGGACGAGTCGCTGCGGGAACGGATCGACGAGCTGACGCCCGGCTGGGACGACAAGGCCGGCTTCTTCGTCGACCGGCTGGCCCGCGGGATCGCCCGCATCGCCGCCAGCCAGTACCCGGAGCGCGTGGTGGTGCGCCTGAGCGACTTCAAGACCAACGAGTACGCCCAGCTGGTCGGCGGCGAGGCCTTCGAGCCCGAGGAGCCGAACCCGATGCTGGGCTGGCGGGGCGCCAGCCGCTATTACAGCGAGGAATACCGGCCCGGCTTCGAGCTCGAGTGCCGGGCGCTGGTCATGCTGCGCGACGAGATCGGCCTCGACAACGTGACCGTGATGGTGCCTTTCTGCCGGACGCCGGCCGAGGCCGACCGCGTGCTGGAAATTCTCGCGGAACAGGGCGTGACGGGCGACGAAACCGGGACCGAGGTCTATGTCATGTGCGAGGTGCCGTCGAACGTCATCGAGGCCGAGGCCTTCGCCCAACGCTTCGACGGCTTTTCCATCGGCAGCAACGACCTGACCCAGCTGGTGCTGGGCATCGATCGTGACTCCGAACGCCTGGCCGGCCTGTTCGACGAGAGTGAGCTTTCCGTCCGGCGGATGATCGCCAGCGTGATCGAGCAGGCGCATGCCCGCGGCCGGCCGGTCGGGCTGTGCGGCCAGGCGCCCAGCGACGACCCCGAGTTCGCCCGTTTCCTGGTCGAGGCCGGCATCGACTCGATTTCCGTCAGCCCCGACAGCTACCTCGCCGTCAAGCGGGTCGTCGCCGAGGCCGAGGCGCAGCGGGACACGCGGGAGCAGGAATGAGCGAGCGGATGAAAGTCGTGATGTTCGAGATGGAGCCGTGGGAGCGGGACAGCTTCGCCGACCTGGACGACCAGTTCGAGCTGGAGTTCGTCCGCGAGCCGCTTGATGGCGACAACGTCGGGCACTATCGCGATGCCGAGGCGGTGTCCGTGTTCATCTATTCGCAGCTGGAGCGGGAGGTGCTCGAGCAGCTGCCGCAGCTGCAGCTCGTCACCACGCGCTCGACCGGCTACGACCACATCGACTGCGACTTCGCGGCCGAGCAGGACATCGCGGTGTGCAACATTCCCGCCTACGGCGACAACACGGTGGCCGAGCATGTTTTCGCGCTGTTGCTGGCGCTGAGCCACCGCCTGATCGAAGCCGTCGACCGGACCCGCCGGGGCGACTTCAGCCCGACCGGGCTGACCGGCTTCGATCTCGAAGGCAAGACCATGGGCATTATCGGGACCGGGCGCATCGGTCGCCACGTGGCGAAGATCGCGCGCGGCTTCGGCATGCAGGTGGTGGCGCACGACGTCGCCCCGGACGAGGAGCTGGCCCGCGAACTGGGCTTCAGCTACGCCTCGCTCGAGGACCTGCTGCAGGCCAGCGACGTGGTCACCCTGCATGTCCCCGCCAACGACGAGACCCGCCACCTCATCGGAGAGCGCGAGTTCGGCCTGATGCGCGACGGCGCGGTGCTGATCAATGCGGCCAGGGGCGAGGTGGTCGAGGTGCAGGCGCTGGTCCGCGCGCTGGGCGAAGGCGGGCTCGCCGGCGCCGGCCTGGACGTGCTGCCGGAAGAGCCGGTCATCCACGAGGAAGCGGAATTGCTCAGGTCGGTGTACAGCAAGGAGCATGACCTCTCGACCCTGCTGGCCAACCACGTGCTGCTGCATCTGCGCAATGTGGTGATCACCCCGCATTGCGCCTTCAATACCCGCGAAGCGGTCAGCCAGATTCTCGACATCACGCGAGACAACCTGCTCTCTTTCCGGGCCGGCGAACCGCAAAACGTCGTCGGCGACTGAGGGCCAGTGGACCAGCCCTGGACCGCCTCGGTCGACGACGTCCTCGCGGAGCTCGAGAGCTCGCTCGACGAGGGACTGAGCGCCGAGGTGGCCCGGCGCCGGCTGCGGGAGCACGGACCGAACCGCCTGCAGCGCCACCAGCGCAGGCCCTGGTGGCGGATCGTGGTCGACCAGTTCAAGAGCACCGTGGTGCTGTTCCTGGTGGCGGCGGCCGTGGCTGCGGCGGCGTTCGGCCGTGAAGTCGAGGCCATCGCCATCGCCGCTGCGGTAGTGGTGAACACCATCATCGGCTTTGCCATGGAGTGGCGCGCAACCCGCTCCATGGAAGCGCTGCGGCGGATGGGCGCGGCGGAGGCGCGCGTCCGGCGCGCCGGCAGTGAACAGGTGATCGAAGCGGCCCGGCTGGTGCCCGGCGACGTCTGCCCGCTGGAGCCCGGCCACGTCGTGCCGGCGGATCTCAGGCTCGCCGAGACCAATCGGTTGCGCTGCGACGAGGCCTCGCTGACCGGCGAATCCGAAGCCGTCGCCAAGGAAGCGGAGGGCACCCTGGCCGCCGACACCGCGATCGGTGACCGGAGCAACATGGCCTGGAAAGGGACCGCCGTGGTCGACGGCTCCGGCCTCGGGATCGTCGTCCGCACCGGGACCGACACGGAGCTCGGGCGGATCTCCGAGCTGGTCGAGTCTGCCGAGCCCGAGGCCACCCCCCTGGAGAAGCGGATCGGACGTCTCGGTCACCTGCTGGTCTGGGGCACGCTCGGGGTGGCGGTGCTGATTGCGCTGGCAGGCATTGCGGCCGGCAAGGACCTGATGGTGATGGTCGAGACCTCGATCGCGCTGGCCATTGCAGCCGTGCCCGAGGGGCTGCCCATCGTGGCAACCCTGGCGCTCGCCCAGGGCATGCGGCGCATGGCGCGGCGCAACGCGCTGGTGAAGCGCCTCGCGGCCGTCGAGGCGCTCGGCGCCGTCAACGTCATCCTGACCGACAAGACCGGCACGCTCACCGAGGACCGCATGACCCTGCGCTGCCTCGCCCTGGCCGGGACGACCATCGAGCTGGAGCCGGCCGGGGACGACGGGGTGGAGGCCCGCGTCGACGACGAGCGCGCCGACCTGGATGAACTGCCTGCCGCGCGCGTGGCGCTCGAGATCGGTGCGCTCTGCACCAATGCCGGCTACGAGGAGGGCGAGCCGGTCGGGGACCCGACCGAGGTGGCCCTGCTCGCGGCCGCGCAGGCGCTGCATCGCTCGCGCGAGGCGCTGGTCGAGCAGCACCCGGAGGAGCGCGAGGAGAGCTTCGATCCGGAAGTGAAGATGATGGCCACCTACCACCGGGTGGACGACGGTTTGCGGGTGGCCGTGAAGGGTGCGCCGGAGGCCGTGCTCGAGCATTGCAGCCGGGTCCATAAGGGGGAGGGCGAGGCCCGGCTGGATGACGCGGGCAGGTCTGAGTGGGCGGAGCGGGCGGATACGCTGGCGGGACGTGGCCTGCGGGTCCTGGCCCTGGCGCAGAAGACCGTCGGCGAGGCAGGGGCGGAGCCGTACGCCGACCTGACGCTGGTTGCGCTGGCGGGGCTCTATGACCCGCCGCGGGCGGACATCTACGAGTCCATCGCGGCCTGCCAGCGGGCCGGTATCCGCGTGGTGATGGTGACCGGAGACCACCTGGTGACCGCCCGCGCGATCGCGGCGGAAATCGGTCTCGCGGCCGCGGATGCGCCGGCCATGGAGGCGGGAGAGATGGGCGACGCGGACCAGGGGAACCTGCTGGAGCAGGCGGTCTTCGCCCGAATCAGCCCGGAGCAGAAGCTGGATCTGGTCGATGCCTACCAGGACGCCGGCAATATCGTCGGCATGACCGGGGACGGGGTCAACGACGCGCCCGCACTGAAGAAGGCCGACATCGGCGTGGCCATGGGCCGCCGGGGGACCGAGGTCGCAAGGGAGACCGCCGACATCGTGCTGCTGGACGATGCCTTCAGCACCATCGTCGCGGCCATCGAGCACGGCCGGACCATCTTCGTGAACATCCGCCGCTTCATCGTCTACCTGCTGTCGGGAAACCTGGCGGAGATCATGGCGGTGTCGCTGGCCGCGGCGCTGGGGGCCCCGCTGCCGCTGCTGCCGTTGCAGATCCTGTACATCAATTTCGTCTCCGACGTAATGCCGGCCCTCGCCCTCGGGCTGGTGCCCGGCACGCCTGACGCGCTGGAGCGGCCGCCGCGGGCCGCCGGCGAGCCGCTGATGACCGGGCGCCACTGGGCGGCAGTCGCAGCCTGGGGCGCGCTCGTGGCCGCCACCGTGCTGGCCGCATTCTGGTTCGCGCTCGAGCCGCTGGGCCTGGATCCCGGCGAGGCCGTGACCCTGTCTTTCCTGTGCTTCGGCTTCACCCGGCTCTGGCATGTGTTCAACATGCGCAGCCGGCGCGGCGGGGTCATCGGCAACGCCATCGTGCGCTCGCCGGTGGTATGGGGCGCGATCGGCATCGGGGTCGTCCTGCTCCTGGCCGCCGTCTGGGTGCCGGGGCTCAACACGGTGCTTGGAACCCGGGTGCCGGAGGTGCGGGGCTGGCTGCTGATTCTCGGTTTCTCCCTGGTACCGCTCCTGGTTGGCCAGGCCCTGGTGGCGGCGGGCTGGCTCGGCCCGGAGCGCGGCCTCGGGCGGCATCGGCATTGACAACGGTCAATGTGGCGTCTACCCGTTAGGGGTATCGAGGTCGGATAAGCGGCCCGCAATAGGCGGGCGCAAGGGGAGCCAGCAGCAATGAGTGAAGGAAGAGAGCCGGAGGCCGCTCGCGATATGGCGGGAGCGGGTGCATTCCTGGCGGGGCAGGCCGCAGCCCGCACCATGCGGACCGAATCCCAGTGGGAGAATCTCCGCCTGCTGGCGTTCCTGCCGTCCCGCGACACGCAGCCGGACATGGGTCTCAAAGCGCTGGACGACGCACAGGTGGAGCTGGATGCGACCAGCGACCCGGATGAGCTCATCGCAGGTATGGTCACGGGTGCTGCCGCGGTGCTGCTCGCCGAGGAGTCCCTGGATGCGGCGTTGCTGGATCGCATCGGGGCCGTCTATCTCGCGGCGCCGGTCTGGTCGGCCTTGCCGATCATCGTGGTGAGCGGGGCGCCGGAGCCGCAGCGCGAACGGCTGGCAGCGATGCTGCGGGCGATCGGTGTCGAGTTTGCGACGGCCTTGAGCCGGCCCGTCAATCCCGAGGCGCTCCTGGTGGCCGTCTACACGGCGCTCAGGGCCCGCCGGTTGCAATACCGCTTTCGCGATGCGCTGCGCCAGAGAGAGCCGCTGGCCGGCATCGACCTGGCCGTGCGGGAAGAGCCGGGCGAGGAGCTGTTTACGACCTACGACACGGCGCCGGTCGGCCTGTGCCTGTTGGACCGGGAGTTGCGCTATCTCCGCGTCAACCAGCGGCTGGCCGACATCAACGGCCTCCCGGTGGCGCAGCACATCGGGCGGCGCGTCGGCGAGGTAACGCCCGGGCTCGAGTCGGCGGCCGTCGATGCGCTCGAGACGATCCTGCGCACCGGCGAGCCGAAACTGGACCAGGACTTCGTCGGGCAGACCGCGGCGCGACCCGGCGAGGACCGGACCTGGGTCGAGCAGTGGTACCCGTTACGGGATTCGCGCGGCCAGATCGTCGGGGTCAACGTCATCGTGCAGGACGTGACAGAGAAACGGCAGGCCGAGGAAGCGCTGGAGTGGTCGTATCGTTTCGAGCAGCAGATCAACGAGCGCATGGCGGCGCTGCTCAAGGACTATGAAAAGAAGGTGCGCCGGCAGATGGAGGAGCTGCGCCGGCTGGCGCAGGCCCTTTCGAGCGCCGAACACGACGAGCGCGAGCGGATCGCCGGCCTTCTGCATGGCGGGCTGCAACAGACCCTGGCGGCGGTGCGCATGCAATTGCAGTCCTATGCCGACACCGAGGGCACTTCCATGCCTGACTCGATCGACGGATTGCTGGAGGACGCCATCGAGATGACGAGGACCCTGGTCAGCGACGTGAGCGCGACGACGGTGCCGGGCGCGACGCTGCGCGACGAGCTGGAATGGCTGCGGACCTGGTCGAAAGATCGCTATGCGCTGGATCTGGGCTTCGAGTGCGACGAGCTGGCGCGGGAGCCGGAGGGAAGCGACCGGTTGTTCCTGTTGCAGTGCCTGCGTGAGCTGTTACTAAATGTCTCCAAGCACGCCGAGACCGGCGCTGCCCGGCTGTCGCTCAGCCAGGACGACCAAGGTATCGTCGTTCGGTTCGAGGACGAGGGGGCCGGTTTCGATCCGGATTCGGTTTCACGCGGCTTGGCGAACTCCTTCGGCCTTGCCTCCATCCGCAGCCGCGCGGCCGCTCTCGGCTGGGATTTCAGGCTCGAATCCCAGCCCAACGCCGGCACCCGGATCGAGCTGCATATCCCGTCCTCCCCGGGGACTGAGAATTGACAATGCGGCTGGCGGGCCACGGTTCCATATTCATCGACTGACCCAGACTGCCGGCCGCGCCGCGGCCGCCCGCGACAGAGGGAGAAGGAGATGGAACAGGGCAGGGCAAAGAACCTCGCCGAACTGGCGGACCAGATCATCCGGGAGCTGTGGCAGGACCAGCGCGTGGATCTCGAGCATGCCGCCATCAGTTTTGCCGCCGAGGACGGGCAGCTCCGCCTCGAAGGCGAGGTCCCGGGCCTCGCGGCCAAGCGCATCGTCGCCAACATCTCGCAACAGCTCGCCGGGGATAGCACGGTCGTTGAAGACCGGCTCTGCCTGCAGGCGGACGTGGCGAGCGACGCCGACATCGCGCGCAAGGTCGCCCGCTATCTCAGTGACGAGCCGGAATTTCGCGCCTGTTCCATCGCCGTCCACCACGACCGCGAGAGCCGGATCGTCCAGCAGCATGATCGCAGCGACTATCGCCTGCACGCCCGGGTCGACCAGGGAGTCATCAGGCTGACCGGCGACGTCGGCTCACACACGCACCGGCGCTTCGCCGAGGTCCTGTGCTGGTGGGTGCCGGGCTGCGTACGGGTCGACAACTGGCTCGAGGTCCGGCCCTACGAGAGCGATTCGGACAACCTGCTGACAGACGCGATTCGCATCGTGCTCGAAAAGGATCCGTTCGTCGATGCCACCCAGGTGCGGGCTGCAACCGCGGCCGGGATCGTCGAGCTGCGCGGGCTGTTGCCGACAGAAGAAGCGCACCGGCACGTGGTGCGCGATGTGTGGGCCGTTCCCGGCGTCTGGGAGGTTTACGACCTGACACACACGGGGCAGCCAACCGCGGCGAACGACGGCTGGTCGCCCCGCGGCTGAGCCGCGGCGTCGTTAACTCAGGCAGGCTCGGGCGGTGCCCCTGCGATCTCGCCCAGCGCCTCGCCGGCTTCGGCCGCCGCGCCGTTCAGGCACAGGTCGCCGAGCGAGACCAGGCCGACGAGCTGGTTGTCGCGGTTGAGGACGGCCAGCCGGCGGACGCCGGATTCCGCCATGGTCGCGGCCACTTCGCGGGTGCTCTGGTTCTCGTAGCAGTAGTGCACACCCTCGCTCATGAGTTCGCGGGCGGAGATGCCCGCCGTGTCGCGCCCGTCGGCCAGGCCCCGCACGACGATGTCCCGGTCGGTTACCACGCCGATCAGGCGATCGTTATCGAGTACCGGCAGGGCTCCGACGTGCTCGTCGCGCATGCGGCGGGCGATCTCGGGAATGCGGGTGTCGGGGGTAACGACCTTGACGCCCTTGGTCATGATTTCAGAAACCTGCATGGCTCCTCCGGAGAATGTCGGTTGAATGGGTGCGGTGACGCAGTTGCGCCGCTACCCACGATGCTGATTCCGGAGAGGCGGGGCCGCATTGCGCTCCGTCAATGAAGGACGCTGCCGGCGGGACTCAGGTGTCGACGCGAGTCAAGCCTTCACGAATGGCGTAGCGGGTCAGTTCGACCACATTGTGGATATCGAGCTTGCGCATGATATTGCGCCGGTGGGTCTCGACCGTGCTCGGGGAGATGTTGAGCCGCTCGGCAATCTGGGGTCCGCTCAGGCCCTCGGCGACCAGCTGGAGGACCTCGCGCTCGCGGCTGCCGAGCAACTCGTAGACGGAGCTGCGCGGCACTGCGGCTTCGCGAATCATGTCGCCGGCGATGGGGACGACCGCGGGACAAAGATAGGTCTCGCCCTTGCAGACGTGATCGATCGCCTTGCGCAACTCGCCGTAAGCCTCTTCCTTGAGCACATAGGCCAGCGCGCCGGCGCGGAGCATCTCGGCCAGGTAGCGGCTGTCCTTGTGGCTGGACAACCCGACGATGCGAACGTCGGGCTGCCGGGCCAGGATCCGGCGGGTCGCCTCGATGCCGTTTATTTCGCCCATGACCACGTCCATGATCACCACATCGGGCTCCAGCTCGAGGCACAGGCGCACGGCCTCCAGGCCCGAATCCGCCTGGCCGACGATCTCGATGTCCCGGTCACGGGACAGGATGACGACGAGCCCCTCGCGCATCATTGCGTGGTCGTCGACGATCAGGACACGAATGCCCATGCAGACCCCCCCGCCGTCCTTGCGTCAAGGCAACAAACATCCACTCACCCTGCCTGCCCTGTCAAATTGCGACGGAAGATGGTCCGGCGGGCCGAGCCGTGACCGGCTGCGAATTCGCAATGACGCGAGGTTCCAAGTTCCTGATTCTCAATGCTGTAAGGATCGAGGGAGCACAGGGCGCATATGCAACAGGACCGGCCCCGGGGCGCTGTCCGCGCCGTGCGCGGGAATGTCGTCGACGTGCGTTTCCCGCCGCCGCTGCCGCCGATGCGGCAGGAACTCAGGGCCGGCCGCGCAGGCCGGGTCGTCCTCGAGGTGCACGAGCACCTCGACGAGGCGACGGTCCGGTGCATCGCGCTGAACTCGACTCATGGCCTCGGCCGCGGGATGCCGGTCGAAAACTGCGGCGCCGGGTTGTCGATGCCCGTCGGCAAGCCGCTGCTCGGCCGCATGCTGAACGTCTTCGGGGACGTCATCGACAAGGGCGATCCCGTCGAGGTCGAAGAGCGCTGGCCGGTGCATCGCGCGCTGTTGCCCCTGTCCCGGCGGGCCACGAGCACCGAGATCTTCGCGACGGGCATCAAGGCCATCGACCTGCTGGCGCCACTGGAGCGCGGCGGCAAGTCCGGGATGTTCGGCGGCGCGGGCGTCGGCAAGACGGTCTTGATCAACGAGCTGATCAACAACATGGCCGAGCAATACGAGGGCGTGAGCCTGTTCTGCGGCATCGGCGAGCGCATGCGCGAGGCCGAGGAGATGTACCGCGCCTTGCAGGAGTCCGGCGTGCTCGAAGACGCGGTGCTGATCTACGGCCAGATGAACGAGCCGCCGGGGGCGCGCTTCCGGGTCGGCCACGCGGCGCTGACCGTCGCCGAGCACTTTCGCGACGTCGAGGAGCGCGACGTGCTGCTGCTGATCGACAATATTTTCCGTTTCGTGCAGTCGGGCACCGAGGTGTCGGGCCTGATGGGGCGGATTCCGTCCCGCGTCGGTTACCAGCCGACCCTGGCCAGCGAACTGGCCGCACTGGAAGAGCGCATCTGCAGCAGCAGCGCCGGCAGCATCACCTCGGTGCAGGCCGTCTACGTGCCCGCCGACGATCTGACGGACCCCTCGGCCACGCATATCTTCGCCCACCTCTCGGCCTCCATCGTGCTCTCGCGCAAGCGCGCGAGCCAGGGCCTGTATCCCGCCGTCGACCCGCTGCAGACGGACTCGAAAATGCTCACCCCGGGCGTCGTGGGCGAGGCGCATTACCGCGTGGCCCAGCAAGTGCGCCAGACGCTGGCCGAGTACGAGGAGCTGAAAGACATCATTTCCATGCTGGGCATCGAGGAGCTCTCGCGCGAAGACCGCGCCACTGTCGGCAAGGCGCGGCGGCTGGAGCGCTTCCTCACCCAGCCCTTCTTTTCGACCGAGCAGTTCACCGGCAAGGCCGGCCGCCTGGTGAGTCTCGAGGACACCGTGGAGGGCTGCCGGCGCATCCTTGAAGGCGAATTCTCGGATTACCCGGAACAGGCGTTTTTCATGATCGGCGCCATCGACGAGGTCGAGAGCGGGAAAGAGGAAGATGAGTCCTGAGCGCGCCAGCGAGGACTTGCGGCTCCGCGTGCTGCTGCCGACCCGCGTCCTGCTGGACGAGCCGGTGCGGAAAGTCGTGGCCGAGGCAGTCAATGGCAGTTTCTGCCTGCTGCCGCGGCACCTGGACTTCGTCGCGGCCTTGGTGCCCGGGATCCTGGTGTTCGTCGATGCCGACGGCCGGGAGCGCTTCGCCGCCATCGATGAGGGCGCCCTGGTCAAATGCGCCGAGACCGTCACCGTGTCGGCGCTGGATGGCGCCGTGGGCGACGCGCTGGAGGAGCTGCAGGCACTGGTGGACGAGCGGTATGCGGCACTCGACGAGCAGGAAAAGAAAGCCCGCTCGGCGGTGGCGCGGCTGGAGGCCGGCACGCTGCGGCGTTTTCGTGAGTTGCAGGAGCAGGCGCTTGATTGAGCAACGCGACCAGCGCCGGCGCGGCCTCGGCCGGGAAGTCGGGCGCCGGGCCGAGCGCAAGCTCGAGGCCCGCCGCCGGCCGGAGCGCAGCGCCTGGTTCGGGCTTGGCATGTTCGGCCTGGTCGGCTGGTCGGTGGCGATCCCGGCCCTGGCAGGGATCGCCCTGGGCCTGTGGCTGGACCGCGAGTTTCCCGGCCAGGCGTCGTGGACGCTGACCGGGCTGATCCTGGGCGTGGCGCTGGGCTGCCTCAACGCCTGGTTCTGGATCCGGCAGGAGCGGGACCGTGACTGATGCTCCCGTCATGCTTGGCGTCGCTGCCGCTGCCGGCCTCGTGGTGGGACTGGCCTTCTATGGCGCGCTCGGCTGGACCGCGGCGCGCCTGGCGACCAGCCCGAACCCGGGGCGCCTGATGCTGGCCAGCATGCTCTTGCGCTTCGCCTTCGTGCTCGGCTGCCTATACGCGGTCGCGATCGCCGGCGGCTGGACCCACCTGCTGGCTACCGCGGGCGGGCTCGCCGTCGCCCGCCTGGCATTGCCCCGGCTCGGCCCGGCCCGCCTCAGCCCGGGAGGCGGCCCATGACCATCAGCCCCGACAGCATCATTCTGCTGCAATGGGGACCGCTGCACCTGACGGCGACGGTCGCTTATACCTGGCTGGTGATGGCGCTCCTGGTGCTGGTCTCGTGGCTGGTGACCCGGCGGCTCAGCACGGGCACGGGGATGTCGCGCTGGCAGAACCTGGTCGAGGTGCTGGTGACCGGGATGCGGGACCAGATTCGCCAGGTCAGCCGCCAGGATCCAGGCCGCTACCTGCCATTCGTCGGTTCGCTGTTCATTTTCATCGCCACGGCCAACCTGCTGAACGTGGTGCCGGGCTACATGGCGCCGACGGGTTCGCTGTCCACGACGACGGCGCTCGCCATCTGCGTGTTCGTGGCGGTGCCGCTGTACGGGGTGGTCTACGAGGGGCCGGTCCGTTACCTCCGGCACTACGTCCGGCCGACCTGGCTGATGCTGCCGTTCAACGTGATCGGCGAGATCTCCCGCACCATCGCGCTGGCGGTGCGCCTGTACGGGAACATCATGAGCGGGACGGTGCTGGCCGGGATCCTGTTGAGCCTGACCCCGTACTTCTTCCCGGTCGTGATGCAGCTGCTCGGGCTGCTCACCGGGATGATCCAGGCCTACATCTTCGCGGTCCTCGCCATGGTCTACATCGCTTCGGCCACTTCGGCGCACGAGGCCCAGAACTGACACCAGGAGACGACATATGGATGCGGCAACTCTCATCGGCATGGTCTCGGTCATCACGGCCGGGCTGACCATCGCCATCGGCTCGATCGGGCCCGCCCTGGGCGAGGCCCGCGCGGTCGCCCGCGCGCTGCAGGCCATCGCCCAGCAGCCGGACGAGTCGGCCACCATCACCCGCACGCTGTTCGTCGGCCTGGCGATGATCGAGTCGACGGCGATCTATTGCTTCGTCGTCGCGATGATCCTGATTTTCGCCAACCCGTTCTGGAATAGCGTCACCGGCGGCTGAACATGCAGATCGACTGGATCACAGTCTCGGCGCAGATCGTCAACTTCCTGCTGCTCGTCTGGTTGTTGAAGCACTTCCTCTATGGCCCGGTGATTCGCGCCATGAACCGACGCGAGGAGCGGATCTCGGAGCGGCTCGACGAAGCCCGGGAGCGGGAAAAGGAGGCGCAGCAGGAAGCACGCCGCTACGAGCAGAAGACCGCCGAGCTCGAGGCGCAGCGCGAAGAAATGCTGGCGACCGCGCGCCAGGAGGCCGAAGAAGAAAAGAAGCGGCTGCTGGACGAGGCCCGGACCGAGGCGCACGAGGCCCGGGACGAATGGCGGCAGGAGGTCGAGCGGGAGCGGGTGGATTTCCTCGACGGTTTGCGCCGGCACATCGGGCGGAACTTCCACGACCTGGCGCGCAAGGCGCTGGGCGAGCTGGCCGACGCCAGGCTGGAAGCGCAGGTGGTCGAGGTTTTCATCGATCGCCTGAAGTCCCTGGACCAGGAAGATGCCCGGGCGCTAGCGGCCGATACCGACCGGCTGGCGGTGGCAAGCGCCTTCGAACTGGACTCGGCGACCCGCAGCCGGCTGACCCGGGCGATCCACGATGAGCTCGGCAAGAACCTCGACGTGGAGTACCGACAAGCGGAGGAAGTGGTCTGCGGCCTGGTGCTGGCCGGCGGCGGTGTGCGGATCGGCTGGAACCTGGCGCATTACCTCGACGACCTGGCGGCGGCGGTGGAGGAGACCCTCGCCGCGCCGGAGGCGGCGCGCGAATGAACGCCGTGCTCGGGCAGTTGCTGGACGAAACCGGGCAGGCACTGGGCGACGCCATTCGCCGCACGAGCCCGCAACTCAGCGCGCAGGAAGTCGGTGTCGTCGTGGAGACCGGGGGCGGCATCGCGCGCCTACGGGGCCTCCCCGGCATTGGCGCCAACGAGCTGTTGCGCTTCCCCGGCGGCGTCCTCGGCATCGCCATCAACCTGGACCCGGAGGAGGTCGGGGTGATGCTGCTCGGGGCCGGCGAGCAGCTCAGCGCGGGGGACGAAGTCAGTGCCACGGGCCGCGAGGCCGATGCGCCGGTGGGTGAAGAACTGCTCGGCCGGGTGATCGACGCAACGGGCCGGTCGCTGGACGGCGGCAAGCCGCCGCGCATCGCCGAGCGCCGCCCGATCGAGCGGCCGGCGCCGGAGATCATGGACCGGGCGCCGGTGAGCACGCCGCTGGAGACCGGCATCAAGGCCATCGATGCCCTGATCCCCATCGGCCGCGGCCAGCGCGAGCTGATCCTCGGCGACCGCCAGACCGGCAAGACGTCGGTGGCGGTGGACACGATCATCAACCAGCGCGACAAGGGCGTGATCTGTGTCTATTGCGCCATCGGCCAGCGGGGCACGGCCGTCGCCCGGGTCGTGGACACCCTGCGCCGCCACGACGCGCTGGCCCACACCATCGTCGTCTACGCGTCCGACGACGACCCGCCCGGCCTCCGCTTCGTTACCGCCTATGCGGCAACCACCATGGCCGAGTATTTCATGGAGCAGGGCCGCGATGCGCTGGTCGTCTACGACGACCTCACCCGCCATGCGCGGGCCTACCGGGAGCTGTCCCTGCTGCTGCGCCGCCCGCCGGGCCGCGAGGCGTTCCCCGGCGACATCTTTTACATCCACTCCCGTCTGCTCGAGCGGGCCACGCACCTCGGCGATGACCGGGGCGGCGGCTCGATGAGCGCACTGCCCATCATCGAGACCCAGGCCCAGGACATCTCGGCCTACATCCCGACCAACTTGATCTCCATCACGGACGGCCAGGTCTACTTTTCGCCGCGCTTGTTTCACAAGGGGCTGCTGCCGGCGATCGACGTCAGCGAGTCGGTGTCCCGGGTGGGAGGCAAGACCCAGTACCCGGCGTTCCGCAGCGTGGCGTCCGAGCTGCGGCTGTCGTATTCCCAGTTCGAGGAGCTCGAGACTTTCGCCCGCTTCTCGACCCGCCTCGACGAGGATACCCGCAAGACCATCGAACACGGGCGCCGCGTGCGGGAAGTGCTGAAGCAGCACGAACACCAGCCGTTGCGGGCCAGCGCGCAGATCGTGGCGATGAAAGCGGTCGATGCCGGCCTGTTCGCCGATCTGCCCGTCGAAGACATCCGCGCCGCTGAGGAGCAAGTCCGGGAGCATGTCCTGGCGGCCGAGCCCGAGCTCTGCGAGCGCATGGAACAGGGCGAGGAGCTGGACGAGGACGACTGGGAGCAGGTCCTGGCTGCCGCCCGGGAAACACTGGGGTCGTCCCGGGACGCGGAGGACTGAGAATGGAGTCGCTGGAACGCCTGGAGGGAAGGCTGGGCAGCCTGCGGGAGCTCAGGACCATCGTCAAGACGATGAAGGCCCTGTCCGCGGCCAGCATCCGCCAGTACGAGAACGCGGTAGAGTCACTGGCCAGCTACGACCTCAACATCGAGCTGGGGCTCTACGTCGTGTTGCAGGAGCTGCCGGCGGGGAGGCTGGAGCGCTCCGCTGCCGGCGCAGGCCGCCATGCAGGGATCGTGTTCGGCTCCGACCATGGCTTGTGCGGCCGCTTCAACGAGGCCGTGGCTGAGTATGCCGTGGGGCGCGCGGATGGCAGCGACGGGCCGCCATCCCTCCTGGTCGCGGTAGGCGAGCGCGTTGGCGCCACCCTGCTTGGCCGCGGTGCCGAAATTGCGGCGACGTGGGGGGTGCCCGGCTCCGCCGAAACAATCGTCGGCCTGTGCGAACGGCTGCTGGTGCTGGCGGAGCGCTGGCGTCGGGACGAGCAGATCGGGGCCGTGACCGTCTACTTCAATCATCGCACCCAGCAGGGCGGCTACAAGCCCGATTCACGCCGGCTGCTGCCCGTGGACCTCGCCCGGCTGGGCCGGCGCCCGGCCGACGGCTGGCCTTCGCGACGGCTGCCGGCGTATTCCATGCAGCGCGAACGACTGTTGCGGCGCCTGCTGCGGCAGCACCTGTTCGTGACGCTGTTCCGCGCCTGCGCCGAATCGCAGGCCAGCGAGCACACCAGCCGGCTGCGGGCGATGCAGTCGGCTGAGCGCAACCTCGACGAGCGCCTTGACGAGGTCACGATGACTTACCGGCGCGCCCGCCAGGGCGCGATCACCTCGGAGCTGCTCGACGTGGTATCGGGTTTCGAAGCCCTGACCCATGCGGGCGACCGCGCAGGGTCGGCGCCTGAGCCGGCGCGGCACCGGTGAGTGCTAATACGGGCACCATCCGGATCGGCACCTCGGGCTGGGCCTACGGCCATTGGCAGGGCGCCTTCTACCCGGAGGACCTGCCCGACGAACGGCGGCTCCCGTTCTATGCGCGGCACTTCGGCACGGTGGAGATCAACAATTCTTTTTACCACCTGCCGGCCGAGGACACGCTGCGCCGCTGGCGGCAGGCGGTGCCGGATGAATTCGTGTTCGCGGTCAAGGCCAGCCGCTACATCACCCACATGAAGAAGCTCAAGGATCCGGCAGACTCGACGCGGCGATTCTGTGCGCGGCTCGACGCGCTCGGCGACCAGCTCGGTCCGATCCTGTTCCAGCTGCCGCCGAACTGGGGCTTTGATGCCGGGCGGCTGGCCGGCCTGCTGGAGACGCTCGGCAAGGGTCGGCGTTATGCGCTGGAGTTCCGCGATCACAGCTGGCACCGGCCGGAAGCACTGCAGATCCTGGCTGACCACGGTGCGGCCTTCTGTATTTTCGACCTGGACGGCTTTACGTCCCCGAAGGAAGTCACGGCCGACTTCACCTATCTGCGCCTGCATGGTCCGGACGGTGCTTACGAAGGGAGCTACAGCGACAGCGCGCTGGCGGGCTGGGCCGGGGCGCTGTCCAGCTGGGCCGGGCAGGGGGTCGATATCTTCTGCTACTTCGACAACGACGACCAGGGCTATGCCGCGCGAAATGCGCGGCGCCTGCAGGAGATGCTCTCTGCCTGAACGGACTGATCATGGTCGAACTGCGCTGCCGCGGCACAGCTTGAGATATTTCAATGCCTGCCCGGCGTGAATCCCCGAGGATGAGTGACGAGGTGCTGGAGCCTGCCGGCCTCGGCCGGTGCTCGCATCTTGGAAAACTGCCAGCTTTCGGACATGGAGGTAACTCATGAAAACTACTCGTCTCAGGACCGGCACAGTCGTGCTGGCCGCCAGCCTGCTTACCACGGCAGGGGCCATGGCGGCCACGCCCGATCCCTACGCCAAGCCCGACCAGGCCTGGATCAGCATCAGTGGCACGGTCGACAGCGTGACCCCGGACGCCTTCCTGCTCGATTACGGCGACGGCATGATCACCGTCGAGATGGACGACGGCGACCGCGATGCCGATGCCTACAAGCTGCTACAAGGCGACAAGGTCACGGTCAATGGCCGGATCGACGACGACTTCTACCAGACCACGACCATCGAAGCCTCGAGTGTCTATGTCGAGAAGCTGGGCACCTACTTCTTTGCCAGCGCGATGGATGAAGAAGCGCCCTATCACTGGTATGTCTATAGCGTGCCGGTGATCGAAGGCAATACGATCGTACAGGGTACGGTGAGCAACGTGGGTGAGGACGAGTTCATAGTGAGCTCCGGCCCGATGGGCGTCGAGGTCGAGGTGGACCAGATGTCCTACAACCCGCTCGACGAGACCGGCTACCAGAAGATCGAGGCCGGCGACGTGGTGCGCGTGTCGGGCAAGATGGACAGCCAGGTGATCAACGGCCGGGTCCTGAAGGCCTCGGCCATCGTCACTCTCGCCGACTGAACGCAATCAGGTCCCCCTCCGCGCGGAGGGGGGCTCCGGACTTTGCGATGCCAGTGCCGGTCGAGTGGTCAGTCAGGGGCGCCAAAGCGCGACATGGCGCGCTCCACGGCCTGCTGCATGTCGTCGTAATACGACGACGCGTCCCGTGGCCGGCCGGCCCGGCCATGACGCTGGTGGAATTCCGGCGCGACCAGCTCTTCCCGCGCCTCCCGATGCCGCCTGAGCAACTGTTCCAGTTCGGTATCGAGGTCGTGTTGCGCTGCAGCCGGCAGGGCATCGCGACGGTCCTGAAGGCGATGAATCAATCCCAGCAGCATGTCCAGCTCCTGCTGTCGCTGTTCCCATTCCCCGGGATTCATCCGCGCTCGCGGGCCTGGCCTATGCATGGTTGTGCCTCCGTGGGGAACCTGGGGTCGTGCCAGGAGCCTGCCTACCTTGATTCTGCTTCCCATACCGCCGCGAGACATTGCGGTTTTTCAACGGAGGAATTGATGATGATTGCCTGGATCCTGACCTTCCTGGTCATTGCCCTGATCGCCGGCCTGCTCGGCTTTTCCGGCATCGCCGGCGCTGCCGCCGGCATCGCCCAGATCCTGTTCTGGATTTTCCTGGTGCTCCTGCTCATCGCGCTGGTGGCCCGCGCCGTGCGTGGCCGGCCGCCGGTCTGAGCATCCGGAATCCGGCCGCTATGGGAGAGCATCGATGAGACCACAGACCACAGGCGCCGGGCGCAGAGCCCTCTCGTACACGGGCGCCCTGGCGCTGCTGTTGACGCTCAGCACCGGCCTGGCCGCCGAGCGGGAAGGCAAGTCGCAAGCCTGGCAGGGCGAGATGCATGACGCCTGGCTCGACGGCAAGATCGAGACGTCCCTGACGCTCAACCGCTACCTCAATCCTTTCGCCATCGATACCGACGTCCAGGACGGGGTAGTGACGCTTTCTGGCATTGTCGAATCGGAAGTCGACAAGGAGCTGGCGGGTGAAATCGCGCTCGGGGTCGACGGCGTGAAGAAAGTAGAGAACAAGCTCGAGGTGCGGACGGGCGCGGCCGAGGCCGGGGAATCGACGGCGACTGCGGGAGCGGCGCCGGATCAGCAGGGCCGAGATTTCGCTGCCCGCTTTGACGATGCGACCACCACCGCCCGGGTGAAGTACGCCTTGCTGACGCATGACGGCACCGATGCTCTCGACATCGATGTCGATACCGTGAACGGCGTCGTGTTCCTGACAGGGCGCGTGAAATCCGGCGAGGAACGCGACCTCGCAGGTGAGCTCGCCGCCAACACTGAGGGTGTGGGCAACGTGGAAAACAAGCTCGAAGTCACTGGCCGGGAGTGACCATCGACAGCTGGCGATCGCCCAGTTGCTGAATTTGCTCCAGGCCGCTCGGCCGGTTGATCAGCGCCAGGGTCTCGGCGGGGTTGAGCCAGTGGCCGAGTTCGTCGAGCGTGGCAGCGTGCTCGGCCTTCCAGCCGGCGGTCACCGCCGGCGCATTGAAGTCCGCCAGGGCCGGCCGTGCCGGGGTAGAGGCCAGCTGGGCCCGATGCCAGGCCAGCAGGCCCCGGTCCCGGGCGAGGCGCCGCAGCGCGGGCTCTTCGCCGGGGTCCGGCATCGCGCCGAGTTCGTCCTGGAGCCGTGCCAGCACCGGCGCAGGCTGTTTTTCCTCCGGGGCGCGCAGCAGCCCCAGGCGTGCGAATATCCTGCCGCGGCCGGCGCCGCCGCTGACCCAGCTCAGCGGTACGGCCAGGACCAGCCCGAGCGTGATGGGCAAGAGCCAGTAGAACAGGTACTCATCTACGGACCAGGCGATCAGTGCCAGCGTCGCGCCGACCAGCACCTGGCCCCGATGGGCCCGCAGGGCCGCTCCCCATCCGAGGGCGCCGTCGTCGCGGCGCTGGGTCTTCCAGCCGGTGTCGCTGCCCCGGAGCACGGCCCAGATGACATGAGCCTGCGCGAACATCAGGATGGGCGCGTACAAGGCCGACAGCAGGGCCTCGAACACGGTGCTGAGTGTCAGCAGGATCGGCCCGCCGAAACGCAGCGACAGTGGAATCCTGGCCAGGGCCGAGAACCAGCCGAGGACCTTCGGTGCCACGACTACCGCCATGGAGATCACGAACAGCTGCAACGCCCGCTCGGCGTCGAACACCGGCCAGGTCGGGAACAACGACGGCTCCGCGAAGTACTCAGGGCGAACGAACTTGGCCTGCACCGCGATCAGGAGACCGACCAGCGCCAGTAGCAGCCAGAGGGCGGCGCTGGCGTAAGCCATGATGCCGGTGAGCAGGTGCAGCCGGCTGGTCAGCGTGAGGCCCCTGGCAAACAGGAAACGGCTGTGCTGCAGGTTGCCCTGGCACCAGCGGCGGTCGCGTACCAGCACGTCCACCAGCGAGGGCGGGGCCTCTTCCCAGCTCTGCTGGAGATCGACGTCGAAGCGCACGCCCCAGCCGGCGCGTCGCAGCAACGCGGCTTCGATGAAGTCATGGCTGAGCACCGCGCCGCCGAGGGGCGGCCTGCCCTTGAGCAGGGGCAGCGAGCAGGAGCCAGCGAAGGCGCGTGTGCGGATGATCGCATTGTGACCCCAGAAATTGGACGACAGCCCGTGCCAGGCCGCCAGTCCGCCGGCATAGATTGGCCCGTAGCACTGGTTGGCGAACTGCTGCGCGCGGCCGTAGAGGCTGCGCGCCCGCACGATGCGCGGCAGGGTCTGGATCAGCCCGATCCCGGGCGCCGCGGCCAGCCGGCGGCTTAGCTTCACCAGGGTGCCGGGGCTGATGATGCTGTCGGCGTCGAGCACGATCATCGCCTCATAGTCGCCGCCCCAGCGCCGCACCCAGTCGGCGATGTTGCCGGCCTTGCGCTCACGATTGTCGGCGCGGCGCCGGTAGAACACCGGGCAGGCGGCGTCTTCCGGGACGACGACCTCACGAAAGACGGCTTCCTCGGCCACCCAGGCGTCGGCCTGGTTGGTGTCGCTGAGAATGAAGAACGCATACTTCCCCGGCTCCCGCTCGGCGAGCTCGGCGCGCATGGCGATGATTGCCGCCGCGATGCGCTGTGGCGACTCGTTGTACACGGGGAGCAGGATGGCTGTCCTGAACGGCAGTTCGCCCTGGTGCTCCGGCACGCGCCATAGCCGCGGCAGGAGGCTGCGGACGAAGCCCAGGGTGGCCAGGGCGAAAGCGAAGGAGATCCAGGTGAAGTTGATGCTGAACAGCCCCAGGAAGACCCACTGCAACGGGGTGATCGAGATGGTGCTCAGCACGCCGTACATTTCCCGCGTGCCGTAGCCGGCCAGCGCCAGCGTGGACCCCAGCACATAAACGCGTGCCAGGATGATTCTCAGCCGGGCGCCCCACGATACACGGGCGCGCAAGGGCTGGCGCGGCTCGTGCAGCGAACGCCGCGGCATCGCCAGCGGGCTTTCGGCCGGCAAGGCCCGGCGGGCCGCGTGCGCGCGCGCGGCGCTGAGCTCAGAAGTCATCAACCCAGCGGTACAGCCAGGTTTCGGCCAGCGGTTCATCGTCGCGCTTCAGGTCCACGCGTATTTCCGCGCTCTCCGGGCCGTCCGTTTCCAGGCTGAGGAATACCCGCGCCCCGTTCACGGCGGGGTTCGGCTGGACGCGGGCCTCGACCACGCGCCCCCGGGAGATCGCGGCGTGCACCACGCTCTCGGCCACGTGTTCCGGACGAATGCCGGCATAGTCGATCATCACTTCCTGCAGGTCGCTGAACAGCTTGCGGCCGCCGGCGCTGCGCACGACGGGCGCCAGCTGGCGGCCGGGCGACACATCGTCGGGCCAGGTCAGGCGGTAGGCGTAGGCGAAGGGTTCGCCCTTGCGCAGGCCCTGGTCCGGGCGCCAGTAGGCGACGATGTTGTCGTTGCCCTCCGAGTCCGACGGGATCTCGACCAGGTGCACATGGCCCTTGCCCCAGTTGCCCAGCGGTTGCACCCAGGCAGACGGCCGCCGCTCGTAGCTGGCTTCCAGGTCCTGGTAGTGTTCGAAGTCGCGGGTGCGCTGGACCAGGCCGAATCCCGCCGGGTCTTCGTCGACGAATGCACTGACCTGGAGTTCTCGCGGATTGGCCAGCGGCCGCCAGATCCGCTCGCCGTTGCTGCGCCGGATGGCGAGGCCCTCGGAATCGTGCACGGCGGGCCGGTAGTCCGGCACGTCGGCGTGATCGAGCGGGCCGTGCATGAACATCGAGGTCAGCGGCGCAAGGCCGACGTGAGCGATATCTTCGCGCGGGAACAGCGTGGCTTCGACGTCCATGCGCAACGGGTTGCCCGGGTAGATGCCGAAGCGGTAGGCCCCGGTCACGCGCCGGCTGTCGAGCAGGGCGTGCACTACCATCGAGTCCTGGCTGCTGGACGGACGTTCCAGCCAGAATTTGCGAAAAATCGGATGTTCCTCGCCCCTGGGACCTGCCACGTCGATCGCCAGGCCGCGCGCCGACAAGCCGTAGAACTGGCCCTCCGACACGCCGCGGAAATAGCTGGCGCCCTGGAACACCATAAACTCGTCGGCATAGTCGGGCCTGTTCAACGGGTAGTGGAGCCGGAAGCCGGCGTACTTGCCGATCTCCGCCAGTACCTGGCCCAACCCTGGATCGGGCACCTCGAACGAGTTCTCCGACAGTTCCAGCGGGCGGCTCCTCCCGTTCTCAACGATCTCGATATCTACGAGGTCCCGGTAGAGGTAGCCGGGCGCGAAAAACTGCACCGAGAAGCGCGTCGGCGTACCGCCCCAGACGGCCTCTTCCTGCTGGTAGTTGATCTGGCGGTAATCTGAGTAATCGAGCCGCCCCAGCGATTCCGGCACCTGCGCCGGACGCACGAAGGGCTGTTGCGACAGGCGTCGGGCCTGTTCGATCACGGTTTCCCGGGAGAAGGTCTCGGCAGCTGGCGGGACAGGCTCGGGTTGGGCCGATACGGCGCCGGGACCGACGGCACCCAGGCCCAAGATCAGCGGCAGTACGCGCCAGGGAAACGACGCCTCGCTGCCCCGCAGGCAACTCATGGGCACGATGAGATCAGCCTCGCTGGTATTAGTTTCAGCGCCTGGGCGCGGACTCCCAATTCTAGTCGAGCCGGGGCCGGGCAGCACGCAGCGCGAGAAACGCCGCCTGCCGCCGCCAGGAAGGGCGATACGGCTGCTGTAATCCCCCTGTTAGAAAACCCTCGTAATCTCGTGGTCCTCCAGGAGGTGCTCGATGCGATCGTACTGCGCGGCCGCGCTGCTGCTCGCGGCCAGTCCCGGTTTCACCACGCCCGCCCCGGCGTCCTTCGACTACGTCGCCGGCGTCCACGTGGTGCCCGGGGCCGACGCCGAGGCCGAGGCCGAGGCCGAGGTGGCGCGCGGCAGCGTGTTCCATGATCTTTCCCGCGACGGTATCCGCCAGCCCCACGAGCCGGGGCTCGCGGGGGTACTCGTTTCGAACGGCCGGGAAGTCGTCCGGACCAGCGCCGACGGCAGTTGGGAACTCCCCGTTCGCGACGACATGACGGTCATGGTGACGAAGCCCGCGGGTTACGCCACGCCCACGACCGCGGACGGGGTGCCGCAATACTTCTATCATCACAAGCCGGCCGGGACGCCCGGCACCTTCCGCTACGGCGGCCTGGCGCCGACCGGGCCGCTGCCCGCCGGGATCAACTTCCCGCTGGTCGAAACCTCAGAGAGCGAGCGCTTCTCATGCATCGCGATGGGCGACACCCAGCCCTATTCGAACGATGAGCTGGGCTACGTTCGCGACGGCGTGCTCGATACGATCCTGTCGCGTGATCTCGCCGGGGCGCGCTGCATGATCATGCTGGGCGACGTGATGGGCGACGACCTGGGGCTGCTGCCCCGGTTCATGGACGTCATGGGTACGGCCGGCCTGCCGCAGTATTACATTCACGGCAACCACGACTACGACTTTGACGCGACCTCGGACGACGACAGCGCCGACAGCTGGCGGGCAATCTACGGCCCCGCCTACTACAGCTTCGAGATCGGGCGGGTGTTCTTTGTCGCGCTCGACAACGTGGTCTTCCCCTGCGGTCCGAAGGACGTCGCGCCCGGCGACCGGGAAGCCTGCCGGGACCCGGCCGGCGCCGCCTACAACGGGCGGGTGACGGACACCCAGATGGCGTGGCTCGAGAACCTGCTCGCTGAGGTGCCGGAGGATCGGCTGATCGTGCTGATGCACCATATCCCCTTCGTCTCCTTCGTCGCCGCGAGCGCCGGGCGCCACCAGACCGACAACCTGGCTGCGATCCATGCGCTGGTGGGCGCGCGGCCTGCGCTGTCGCTCTCGGGGCATACGCATACCTTCGAGTTCCTCGCTGCCGGGGAGTGGTTCGCGCCCTGGGCAGAGCGCGTCGGCGTGACGCGGCTGCCTTTCGACCACATCGTGGCCGGCGCCCCTTCGGGCAACTGGTTCATGGGCGACATGGGCTTCGACGGGGTGCCGCTGGCCTTCGCCCGCGACGGCACCCCGCCCGGTTTCACAGTGCTCGACTTCGACGGGGCGGATTGGCGGATCACCTTCCATGCCGCCAACCAGCCTGCCGACCGGCAAATGGCCCTGTCGTTCAACACGCCCGGCTTCCGGGAATGGTTCCGGCCGCTCATGGCGTGGACGGAGGCCCGCGAAGACGCCGGCAAGGCGGGCCTGCCTCCGCTCACCGCCAACGACCTCGGAGACCTGCAGCTTTTCACCCGCCAGGACCTGGAACAGGGTGTATGGCTCACCGCGAACGTCTGGAGCGGGGAGCGCAACACCCGTGTCACGGTGGAGATCGCGGGGGTCCGTTACGAGATGGAGCGCACGCAGCCCGGCAACGGCGAAGACGTGCGGGCGGGTGCGGAATGGGTCGACCCCTTCGCCGTGCCGCGGCAGATGACGATCGGCCGGTTCGCCTGGCAGAGCGGCTCCGGCGAGCCGCGGGCGCAGGGCTTCGAGACCTGGCAGGGCTCGACCTTCGGGCCGGCGAGCCCGCAACCGGCCGAGGCCTGGATGATCGCCGACAGTTCGTCGCATCTCTGGCGGCTCAGGCTGCCGGCCGAACTCCCCGAGGGAGCGCAGGTCGCGACGGTCACGGCGGTCGATCGCTGGGGCCGGGCGTGGACGGACCGCATCGTCTTCGAGGTCCGGACCGAGCGGCCCCCGCGGTACTGGCGGCGGGAACTCTGGCCGTCGAATTAGCGCCGCTGCCAGCCGCTGTATAAGAAAGTGATCATGAATTTTTCGTGACAATGTCCCAGCAGGCCTCAATGCCGGGTCGGCCGCCGCCGATAAGCAGACGGTGACCAGACCAGGCGGAAGGGCGATTGGGACAGACTAATGCAGTGGAGGATGCCGTCCCCGCCGCGTTGCGGCGGCCTCCGGACGTGCCGCCCGGTACCACGCTGCAGGTCGGCGGTCCCGGCAGCACGCAGCTTTCCCTCGCCAGCATCGTCGAGCGTAGCCGCAGTATCGCGTCCAGCACCCTGGCGCTGGAAGCGCTCGACCTGTTCCTGACCAATGGGGATCTGCGGGTGATCCCGGTCGTCGACCGGCGCCGGCCGGTGGGACTGGTCAGCCGGCAGATCCTGGTCGAAACCTTCAGCCGACCGTTCCGCCGCGACCTGTTCGGGCGCCGGACGGTCAGCGACTTCATGGACCCCAATCCGATCGTGGTGGGCATCGACACCGATATCGACGAACTGGCCCAACGGCTGGTCACGGCCGGGCTGCAGCAGATGCTCGACGGCTTCCTGGTCGTCGACGCGGCGCAACGCTATGCCGGGATCGGCAACGTCCAGGCGCTCCTCAACGAGGTCACCAAGCGCCAGCAGGAGCACCTGCACCGCCTGGCCCACTACGATGCGTTGACCGGGCTGCCGAACCGGGTCCTGTTCCGCGACCGGCTGGCGATGGCGCTGGGCCAGGCCAGGCGCAACGGCAGCCAGGTCGCGCTGGCCTTCATCGACATCGATCACTTCAAGCGGATCAACGACGCGCTCGGCCATCCGGCGGGAGACGAGCTGCTCCAGGTGGTGGCGAGGCGCCTGCAGGGCGTGCTGCGCGGCCCCGATACCCTGGCGCGCATGGGCGGCGACGAATTCACGCTCGTACTCACTGATCTCGATGGCCCGGCCGACGCCGTTCACGCGCTGCGCCGGCTGCGGGAGCGCCTGACCGACCCGATTCCCCTCGAGGGCCACGCGACCGTGGTGACCGCCAGCATCGGCGTCGCCCTGTATCCCGACGATGCCCTGGAGATCGACGAGCTGGTGCGCAAGGCCGATATCGCCCTGTACGCCTCCAAGCGCGCCGGGCGCGACACCGCCAGTTTCTTCGATGCGACCCACGGCGCCTTCGACGGCGACAGCCTGTCGATGGAGCATGACCTGCGCCTGGCGCTGCAGCAGGGCGAGATCAAACCCGTCTACCAGGCGGTGTTCGAGGCAGCCAGCGGCAGGTTGGTCGGGGCCGAGGCCCTGGCCCGCTGGCACCACCTGGAGCGCGGCCCGGTCGCGCCCGCCACGTTCGTGCCGCTGGCCGAGGATTGCGGCCTGATCGGCCGTCTCGACCAGGCGGTGTTGCGGCAGGCCGGCGCGGCCGTGGCGGCGATGCCCGGAATGTCCGGCAAGCGCCTGTCCGTCAACACTTCGGCGATCGAGATCCGCAGCCCCGAGTTCGTCGAGGAACTGCTCGCCACGGCCGCGGAAGCAGGCGTCGCGCTCGACCGGCTGCAACTCGAGATCACCGAGCGCCTGTTCCTGGAGCCGCGCAAGGAGATCCTCGACCGGCTCCAGGGCCTGCGCGACCTTGGCATCCGCATCGCAATCGACGATTTCGGCATTGGCTCGACGTCGCTGCGGGTGCTGCACCGGCTGCCGGTCGACGTACTGAAGATCGACCGGTCGTTCATTTCCGGATTTTGCGAGGACCCCCGGATCGACGCGCTGGTGCGTGCCGTCATCGACATGGGCCATGCGCTCGAACTGGAGATCGTGGCCGAGGGCGTCGAGACTGACGAGCAGGCCGAGCGCCTGCGCAGTTACGGCTGCGACCTGCTGCAGGGCTACCTGCTCGGCCGGCCGCTGCCCGCAGCCGAGTTCGAAGCGTGGCTGGCGGCCGGGTGCATTACTCCGCCAGGCTCCTGATGTAGGCGACGACGTTGGCCAGTTCCTTGTCGCTGAGACCACGCTGGGCCACCATCAGGGGCGACAGGCCGACCGCAGGGCCGCCTTCCCGGATGACCTTGCGCAGGTATTCGTCGTCTACTGAGGCCTGCCAGCCGGCATCGGACAGCACCCGCGGCTGCGGGTCAAGTGCGGCGGCCGTCGGCGAGTCGGCCTCGCCAGTGGGTCCGTGGCAGATGGCACAGTGTTGCTGGAATGCCGCCTTTCCGGCGTCGACGTCAGCCGCCTGGGCCGCGAAGGAAAGCAGCGAAAGAGCGGTAGCGGAAACCGCCGCGAACAGCCAATGCATAGTGCCTGATCCTCGAATCTGAACCCGCTGAGAAGATACGACGAACTGGCCGTGAACTTCCAGCTCTGAGCATCCCCGAAAATTCACAATCAGCGAGTATAGTAGGCACGATGAGCGTCACGCCGGCCCGAGCCCGGCTGATACAGGTTCTCCCCCGCACTGGAGTTGCACGCATGGAAACCAGAGGAACGATTGATTCTTGCCGCCGGGTGGGCACGGGTATGGCAGCGCTGCTTTGTGCGTCCCTGTTGGCTGTCCCCGCGACAACCTACGCGGACTCCGGCTTTTACCTCGGCGGCAGCATCGGCCGCTCTCTTCTCGAGGCCGACATCTCCGATCCCGGCACGGGATCGCTCGATTTCGACGACGGCGACTCGGCGTGGAAGGCTTTCGGCGGCTTCAACATCGACGCGTTCGTCATCGACCTGGCGATCGAGGGCGGCTATGTGGACTTCGGCCAGCCGACCGACCGGATCGCGGGCAACGACGTGGAACTCGACCTGACCGGCTGGAACCTGTTCGGCCTGGCCGGCCTCGAGCTCGGACCGGTCGGCGTGTTCGCCAAGGCCGGCTTCATGGACTGGTCCGCGGACACTCGGCTGAACGGCGCCCGGATCGGCAGCGACGGCGGCACCGATGCCGCCTACGGCGTGGGTGCGCGCTTCAGCCTGTTTTCGGCGGAGGTGCGGGCCGAGTACGAGTATTTCGATGTCGAGGACATTGACGTGTCGCTGGTGAGCGTCGGGGTGGTCTGGACCTTCTGACCTTGGAGCTCGTACTCGACTTCCTCGGCCGCTTAGTCACGCAGTTCCAGTCACCGTCGCTCGCTTTCCTGCTCGGCGGCATCGTTATCGCCGCCCTCGGCAGCAAGCTCGAGATTCCGGACGCGATCTACAAGTTCTGCGTCTTTATGCTGCTGATGCGGATCGGGATCGGTGGCGGCATGGAAATCCGCGCGGCGAATCTCACCGACATGCTGCTGCCGGCCGCGCTCGCAATAGTCATCGGCGTCGCCATCGTCTTCATCGGCCGGGTGACGCTGGCGAAGCTGCCCGGCGTCCGGGTAGACGACGCCATCGCCACGGCGGGCCTGTTCGGGGCGGTCAGCGCCTCTACGCTGGCGGTGGCCGTGGTCGTCCTGGAGGAAGAGGGCATCGCCTACGAGGCCTGGGTCCCGGCGCTCTATCCCTTCATGGACATTCCCGCACTGATCGTCGCGATCGTGCTGGCCAGGATTCACCTGTCGCGGCAGAAGTCCGGGAAACGCGCGCCGGTGAAGATCTGGCCAATTGTGGCGGAGAGCCTGCAGGGCTCTGCCCTGACGGCGCTCCTGCTCGGCCTCGTGCTGGGGCTGCTCACCGATGTCGAGGCGGTGTTTGCCGGTTTCTATGACCCGCTCTTCCGCGGCTTCCTGTCCATTCTGATGCTGATCATGGGCATGGAAGCCTATGCGCGACTTAGCGAGCTGCGCAAAGTCGCGCACTGGTATGCCGTGTATGCCGTTGTCGCGCCGCTGGCCCACGGGCTCCTGGCGTTCGGCCTCGGCTATGTCGCTCACTTGCTCACTGGCTTCGGCCCCGGCGGCATCATCCTGCTCGCGGTCATGGCCGGCTCGAGCTCCGACATTTCCGGCCCGCCGACCTTGCGCGGTGGCATTCCTACTGCGAACCCGTCCGCCTATGTCGGCGCCTCCACGAGCATCGGCACTCCAGTCGCGATCGTGCTCGGAATCCCGCTGTACGTTGCCCTCGCGCAGGCGCTGTTCAATCCATGAAGGCTCGACGTCGCTACGGCGGCAGGAGGAGAGGGGCGTGACCCACAAGGCGACCAAGGTCGTAATCATCACCGAGAAGCTCGTGCTCCGTCAGGTCACCGGTATCATCGAGGCCGCCGGCGCAACCGGCTATACGATCGTCGCCGCCGGTGGCAAGGGCAGCCGCGGCATGCGTTCGACCAGCCGCCCCTCGGTCGTCGACGAATTCGGCAATGTGAAAATCGAGGTCATCACGAGAAGTCGCGAGATGGCCGACCGCATCACGGAGGAGGTTGCCGCGCGGCTGTTCGAGAACTATTCCGGCATCACTTACCTGGAGGAAGTCGAAGTCCTGCGCTCGGCCAAGTTCTGACAGCACCTGCATAGTGCGCGCCTGGGAAGTCGGATTGCGGGGGCGGCCGGTTTATACTTGCACCGAGCATGCCACATCTGCCTTGGCCGGGAGTAGGACTGGATGAGAATCGTTGCCGCCGTTGATCGTTCCGAGTTCGCCGACCTCGTGGCGGATATGGTGCGCCGCCTCGCTGCCGCCGAAACGACCGAAGTGCTGCTGCTTAACGTAGCGCCCCGCGAGGCCGACATGCTCGGCCGGCAGCTGTCCCGCAAGGTGGTGCAGGACCCGGTGCCCGAGGAGCTGCGCGACCGGCGGGAACTGCTGGATCGGCTGGCCGCGGACCTGGCAGCGAGCGGCATTCGTTGCTCCACGCTGCTGCTCAGGGGCTTGCCCGCCAAGACCATCATCCAGGAGGCCGGTCGCTGGTCGGCCGACCTTATTATCGTCGGCTCGCAGGGGCGCGGCATGCTCTATCGCCAGCTCCTCGGCAGCGTCAGCGAAGAGGTGCTGGCCGCGCGCCGCTTCCCGGTCCTCGTGGTGCCTCGCCCGGCCGATGACTGACCGCGGGTTCCGCGCGCGCCCTACTGTTCTGGAGGAGTCACCCATGTATCGCTTGTTCGCGTTGTGCGCGGTATTGCTGGTCCCCTCGGTGGCGGCGGCACAGGTCCATCACAGTCAACCCGAGTGGGATTTCGCCATCGCCGCGATCTACCAGGACGGCCAGTCGGCAACCGGCCGCAATGGCTCGAGCCTGTCCGCCGACAGCGCATTGGGCTTCGGCATCTCCCTGAACTACAACCTGAACGCGCGGTTCGCGCTCGGGGTGGATTTCGACTGGCTGCGGCCTGATTACAGTGCCGACCTGGTCAATGACGAGAACCCGCTCGATACCCTGTTCGTGGACCACCGGGCGACGCAGGTGAACACGCGTTTCAAGGGCACCTACAATTTCGTCCCCTGGGGGGCGCTGGTGCCGTATGCGCAGCTCGGCTTGGGCTGGACCTGGCTCGATTCCAATGTTGCCAGCGGCCCGCCCGTCACCGGGTGCTGGTGGCATCCCTGGTGGGGGTACATCTGCGAGAACTTTTTCCAGACCTACAATTCCACCGAGTTCAGCTACGGGGGCGCGCTCGGTCTGCGCTATGACCTGCAGGGCGGCTCGTTCATCAGCTTCAGCTTCGACTACTGGGAACTCGACACCAGCGGCAGCCGTGCCAATCCGAAGCTGGAGAGCTTGCGCCTGCAGTACGGCTGGCGGTTCTGAATAGCGCCATCGGCGAGGGCCGGTCGCCGCGTCCCAATGCGCGAGCGGGCCGATGAAGCAGTGGCTCTCGCGCATCAGCCGGCTGCCAGGCGTTCACTTGGTCAGAATCAGTTTCCCCAGACGCGTCTCACGCAGTTCATAGACCTGTCCGCGGTGGCGGATGCGCAGGCGCCGGTTCTCGTCCAGCAGCTCGCGGCTGTCCATTTCCCGGGTCGGCGAGGCCGAGCCCGGCCCCCGCAGGCCATCCGCACAAGCGGGGCCTCCTCTGCTGCGGTTCAATCCAGCCATTGCAGGTCCTTCGCCACGGTGAGGCGGATGCTGCGGCCTGGCTGGTTGATCCCGTTCGGATGGATGCGGTAGTTTTTGTCGAAGACATTGTCCAGCGCCAGGCGGAGCTCGAAACCCGAGAGCAGGCCGCGATCCGGCAGCCAGTTGAGAAAGACGTCGGTCTTGCCATGGCCGGGCGTTGCCAGCGCGCCTTCCGGCACATCACGGCGGTCGCTCGAGGCAATGAGTTCTGCGCCAACGGACAGTGCGCCATTCAGCAGGTAGACACCCGCGCCCAGCGCAACCCGGTCAGGCTGAACGCTCGCCAAGTCCTGGCCGTCCGCGCTCTCGCCGTCGATGGCGGTAAGGGCAGCCTGGGCCCAGCCGACGCGGCCCTCGAGCCGCGCCGTCGCCTCGAACCCCTTGAGTTCTGCGTCGACATTGCTGTTGGTGGTGATCCCCGGGAATTCCAGCGCCTGGGTGATCGGGTTGAAGGCCGGGGGGCCGGAGATGAAAATCACGGTCTGATCAACGAAGTTCTTCACATCGCTGGTCCAGGCGGTGACATCGAGCTCCAGGTCCAGGTCGCTGCCGAACACCGAGGCGCGTCGCCAGCGCAGGCCGGCCTGGAATTGGCTTGATTCCTCGGGCAGGAGGTCTGGCGTCGGCACGAACTCGTTGATCACGATCTGGCCGGGCCCGATCGGCGCGACAAAGTGCAGGCCGTCGGCGTACAGCTCGGTCAGGCTGGGCGCACGAAAAGCCTCGGCATACTCGGTCCACAGGTAGACATCGTCGGTGGCCGACCAGCCGATCGCCAGGCGCGGCGAGACGCTGTCCTCATCCCGGCCCGGAAAAGCTCCTGCAGGGGCGTATTCGAACTCGTCGTAGCGCACGCCCGGAATCATCGAGACGCGCTCGCCGAAGGGAATCTCGGCCTGGATGAAACCGGCACGGTAGTCCACCTCGGCGTCCGGAAACTGCGGGCGGTTGGCGCCGTCGCGCGTGCCGCTCTGTTCGTCGCCGTACAGCTCGATACCGTAAGTCAGCCGGGTGCCGCCGGTGCCGCCGATGCCGAAGCGAGAGGAGTTGGTGATTTCCAGCCCGCGGGTTTCGAAGCGCGTCCGGTCCACGCGGCCATCGGTCAGGCGAAACTCGTCGGTGTCGACGTTGTTGCTATAAGCCGCCAGATCCAGGTTCAGCCAACGATTGGCCGGATCGTCGAAGCGGTAGCGGAAACGGGCGCTGTCGCGTTCCGTGCTCCGGTCCACGACATTGGTGGGCGTGGCGACGGCGTTGGCGTTGGTCGGGTTGATACCCTGGTTCTCGAAGCGGTCGAATGTCAATTCGATGCGCTGGCGGCGTCCCGGCTCGAAACCGAATTTGAACAGACCCTCGCCGATCTCATCCTGCGTTGCCGCGATTGGATCGCCCCTGCCGTCCTCCAGGTCCTCGCGGACGTCGCGCACCAGGTAGCTGCCGAGGATGTCGAAGGCGCCGGCTTGCGCATAGGCGATGGCCGAACCGCCCCACTCGTCACCGTTCGACTGGTGACTGCCCTTGAGACGGGTCCCGAATCCGCTCCGCCCCCCCGTCAGATCACGGCCATTGACGGTCTCGATAACGAAGACGCCGCCGAGCGCGCCGCTGCCGTACACGGCCGAGCTGGCGCCACGCAGGACCTCGATGGAGCGGATCAGGTCCGGGTCGAGGAGGAAGCGGCCGCCATGCGCCTTGTTGAAGTTCTGCCGTGTGCCATCGAGCCGGATGACGACTTGCTCGTCGGCAAAGCCCCGGATCGCCGGCTCCTCGGCAATGCGTCGCGGACCGCCCTGGACATTGATGCCGGGAATGGTCTCGAAAACGTCCTGAAAACCGTAGGGCTGGGTACTCTGAATACCTTCGCGCGAAAGCAGCGACACGGCCGCCGGGGTGGTGAACTGTTCGCGCTCGGTGCGCGTGGCTGAAACCACGACGGCACCGAGCGTCACGACGCCGATCGGCGGCGCCGCGACCGCGGCATCGCTTTGAGCCGAGACAGCGGCGTCGGTTTCCGCCCGAGTGGTGGCGGGGGAGGAGAGAGCGAGGACGGCGAGAACGGTTTGCGCAGTCCTGGCGAGGCGAGGGCCCGGAGGGCGGACGGCATTGACGGGCGGACAGAACATTGGATGCACCCCTTGAGCTGTTGCGAATCCAGGGAGTCGATCGTCTGGATGTCCTGGCTGGCGGGGGAATCCGCGGGCTGGGGCGGTAAGCAGTCGCTTGGAAGCAAAGCAAGCAAAGGGAAGCTAACACGAATGAGAATGATTCGTAAATAGGGGTTTCAGTACGGACCAGGTCCAGCGCCGGTGGCTGTTCCTGAACGCGTGGACCGGCGTCAGAGGTCGCTAGCGTGGTTCCGGCGGTCTCCGGGTGTCTCGTGCTGGTCGCCGGCGGCTTGTTGCCGCGCCTCGCGGACGAGGTCGACGAGCCGCGGGCGAAGCTCCTGCGCCCGGGCGAGCGGTGCCGGGTACGTATAGCGGCGGTGGTCATCGCGGGAGGCGAGGTCGATACCCTCCGGATCCAGCCCCGTCACGCGCCAGTCGCCGTCCCCGGCGCCGCAGAGTCCAATGGCATAGAGCCGCGTGGCGTCCCGATGGTCTTCGTTCATGTGCGCGACGGCGCCTGCTTCCATGGCATGCCATTCCGGCCAGTCGGCGTAACGGGTCTCGAGGTCGGCGCGGTCCAGCGCGTAGGCCTTGCCGAAGCCCGCGACGTAGGCCGCCGTGGCGATCTCGAAGCGCCACAGTGAGAAATCCGCGAAGTCGATATAAAGCGCTGCCTTGGGATGCCGCGCGAGGTAGCGGCGCCGGCATCGATCATGCGTGGCGCCGGCGAGGCGTTGGACCGTACCTTGCAGGGAGAGCCGGGCATGCGCGAGTGGATCACCGCCGCCTGGCTCGCCCAGCAGCAAGGCCGCCCGGCCGTCGCGCGTCATCGCTTCGGGGCGGCCGGAGAGCGAAGAGGTCGGGAAGACGGGCATGCCGTCGGTATCGGTGGCGAGGCCGACCCGGGACACGCTCGGGCCGTGTGCACTGGCGTCGATTATCGCCAGAGCGCCATGGCGCGCAGTCCGCACCAGCGTCCTGGCGGCTTTGCGGACTGCATCGTCCACTGGGTGCAGGAGAGAACCTTCGTTGCGCTGCATGTCAGTCATATGGAGTGACGCTCATTCGGGTGCGAAGGAGGGGGCGGGCCTGGCGTCCCCGCCTGGAATTTCACGAAAGCCTAATACGAATCGTTCCCATTCGCAATCAAGTCTGGCATAGTTGCGGCATGACCGCCGTTAACCCACTTTCGACGCCAGCGCGGCAACATGGGGGCGTCCCCGAAGCAGCAACGCCTCCCGACCTTGCCGAGCCGCTCGCGGGTTTCATGGCCCGGAGCAGCGGAGATCCGCTGCGCTCGGCGTTCGGCGACCTGCGGCGTGCGCACCCAGGCAGCCTCGCGGCTCCGGTGCCCGCGGAAGAGTTCGAAAACCTCTGGGCTGCCATGTCGCAATCGCCCCGGTCGAGCCCCGGTACAGCGTATGTGCACGTGCCTTTCTGCGAGACTCATTGCCTGTTCTGTGGCTTCTATAAATACCACTGGCGGAAACGCGATGGCGCGCCTTACGTAGACAGCGTGCTGACCCAGGCCCGGCGCCTGCAGGGCCAGCCGCTGCTCGACGGCCCGCCGTTGCGGGCGCTCTACCTGGGCGGCGGTACACCGACGATCCTCTCGGCCCCGGATCTTCATCGCCTGGTCAGCGAACTGCGTGGGCTGCTGCCGCTGGCCCCCGATTGCGAGATCACGCTGGAAGGTCGCATCCTCGCATTCACCGAGGACAAGATGCGCGCGGCCTTCGACGCCGGGGTGAACCGGGTCTCGCTCGGCGTCCAGACCTTCGATGAACCGATTCGCCGCAGCCTCGGACGCAAGGCGAGCAAGCAGGCGGTGATCGCCACGCTGGAGACGCTGGTCGCGTTCGACTCCGGTGCGATCGTGATCGATCTCATCTATGGGCTGCCGGGGCAGACCTTCGAGACCTGGGCGGAAGATCTGCGGTTGGTCGAGGCCATCGGCCTGGACGGCGTCGACCTCTATGGGCTTAACCTGATCCCGGGCACGCCGTTAATGACGGCCATCGACAAGCGCAAGCTCGATCCAGTGCCGCGCCAGGATCTCGGCGTGTTCTACGCCTCCGGTGCCGAGGCCATGGAGCAGGCCGGATGGGAGGCGATCTCCACTTCCCACTGGCGCAGCCCGGGCCTGCGCGAACGCTCGGTCTACAACTACCTCAGCAAGACCGGCGCCGAGTGCATCGCCTTGGGCGCCGGGGCGGGCGGAGCGCTGGGCGGCGTCGGCTACCGCCTGATTCCGACCGTCGAGGCCTATGCCAAACAGTTGGACCAGGGGCAGCTGCCCATCACGAGCATGTTCCGCGCACGGCAGGATGCCCCCCTGATCAACGTGATCCGGGCCGGCATGGAGCGCGGCAGGCTCGATTCGACGCAGGTGCGCGCCGTCCCCGGCGGCGACGCCGTCATGGACGACCTGGAGCCGCTCTTGGCCCACTGGTCGCGGGCCGGGCTGCTCGCGCCCCGCCAGAGGTTTTTCGATCTGACTGTCGCCGGCCGTTTCTGGCAGGTGGCGATGACCCAGCGAATTATCGGATTCCTGGACCACCCGCAGCGCCGGCCCATGGCGGCACTGCTACGCGAAGAGGGCGCCAAATGAACGACGTTATCCCGGCCCGCCGCATCGAGGCCACCCTGGCCGAATCGCCAACCGCTCCACTCGAAACCATCGCCGAGCGAGCCGGTGTCACGGTCGCCGACGTGGTTCGGCGCCTGCCCGCCGGGGAGGCCGTTTGCGTCGATGGCGAGCACTTCGTCGAGGTCATGAAAGAACTCACCCACTGGGGCGAGATCACGTTTATCGTCAACACCGGCGACGTGATTCTCGAGGCCCGTGGCGAGGTGCCCGAGGGGAGCGTCGGGCGCGGTTTCTACAACCTCAACGGCAAGCCGATCGGGGGGCATCTGAAGGCGGATGCCTGCGGGATGATCGCCTTCGTCTCGCGCCAGCTGTTCGGCTCGCCCACGCGCTCGATCCAGTTCTACGGCCACGCCGGCCACTGCCTGTTCAAAGTCTATCTCGGGCGGGACGAGGAGCGGCAGATCAAGGCCGACCAGGTCGAGAAATTCGTCGCGCTGCGTGAACAGCTGGCCTGCTGAGGAATGGCGGCAATGAATCCCGACGATGCGAAACCTGGCGAGTTGCCGCGACGGCTCGCGGACCGTCATCTGTTCTGTTTCGGCTGCGGCTACAGTGCCGGGCGCCTGGCCCGGGAACTCCTTGCGGCAGGCGCCCGGGTTTCCGGCACGAGCCGGACCCCGTCAGGCGCGGACCGGCTCGACAAGCTCGGCATCACCGCCCACGTCTTCGACGGCTCCAAGCCGCTCCCCGCAGCGGCGTTCGACGGGGTCACCGACGTCCTGTCCTCGATCCCGCCCGGCGAGGACGGGGATGACGGCGTGCTGACGGGCCACGGCAGAATCCTTGCCGGCCTGCCGACGCTGGGCTGGACGGCGCTCTTGTCTACCACCGGGGTGTATGGCGATACGCGCGGGACGTGGATCGACGAAAGCGCGCCCACCGACCCCCGCACGCCCGGCAACGAGCGGCGCGTCGCCTGCGAGGAACGCTGGCTGGCCTGGGGCTGCGCCCACGGCAGGCCGGTGCAGATCTTCAGGCTGCCCGGCATCTACGGCCCGCACCGCTCGCCATTCGCCCGGCTGCGTACCGGGGAGGCCCGCCGGATCGTCAAGCCGGGCCAGGTGTTCAACCGCATTCACGTGGACGACATTGTCGCTGCGCTGCTGCTGGCCATGCGGGCGCCGAGAGCCGGGCCGGTATTCCACCTGGCCGATGACGAGCCGGCACCCGCGGACGAAGTACTGACCCATGCCGCCGCGCTCCTCGGGCTGCCCCCGCCGCCCGCGGTGCCGTATGACGCCGCGGACCTGCCGCCCATGGCCCGGCACTTCTACGAGGAATGCAAGCGCCTGTCCAACGGCCGGGTGCGGCAGGAACTCGGCTTTGTGCCCCGTTACCCCACCTACCGCGAGGGCCTGGCTGCGATTCTCGATGAGGAGATCTCCCGATGATACGTGTCCTTTTCTTGTTGATCGCCACCTTCGCTGCCGGTGGCGCGGCGATGGCGGCCGAGCGCGTGATCTCGATCGGCGGATCAGTCACCGAAATCGTCTACCTGCTGGAGCAGCAGGACCGGCTGGTCGGGCGCGACACCACGTCCAGCTTCCCCGCGGAAGCCGGGTCACTGCCAGATGTGGGTTACAAGCGCGCGTTGTCGCCGGAAGGCGTCCTGTCGCTCGATCCGGACCTCGTGCTGGCGGAAGAGGGCAGCGGTCCGCATGAAACGATTACCGTGCTGGAGAACGCTCGAGTCCGTTTCGTCACCGTGCCTACCGGTTATGGAGCGGAAGCGATCCGCACCAAGATCGAAATCGTGGGCGATGCCCTGGGCGTGCCGGACCAGGGCCGGCAGCTCGCCGACCGGATTGAGGCCGAGCTCGAAGCGGCGGTGGCGGCGGCCAGCACCGACCGCCCCGCGCGGGTCCTCTTCATCCTGTCGATGCAGGGGGGGCGGATCATGGCCGGCGGTCTCGACACCAGCGCGGACGGCATCATCCGGCTCGCCGGTGCCGAGAATGCGATGACCGGTTTCACCGGCTACAAACCACTGACCGACGAGGCCGTGATCGCCACCGCGCCGGACGTGATACTGATGATGGACCGCGCCATGGCCGGCGACGAGACAGGCGGCAACCACGGGGTAGAGAATGAGGTCTTGTTCAATCATCCCGGCCTGGCGGCAACCCCGGCTGCCGAAAGACAGGCGGTGGTGCGCATCGATGGGCTGCTGTTGCTCGGTTTCGGACCGCGCACCCCCGAGGCGGTACGCGCCCTGACCTCGGCGCTGGCGGATTTCGATGAAACCGGCTGATCACCCGTCGGTGCCCGTGTGAACGAGACGGTTATCAGCCCCGGATTGACCTGGCCCGGATCGAGCGGCGCCGGAGATCGACGGCGGCTCGCGGCGCGCACCAGCCTGGCGCTGATCGTTTTGCTGCTCCTCGTCAGCATAGTGAGCCTGGGTATCGGCGCGGCGGATGCTTCGTTCTGGCACAGCCTGGTCACCGTGGCCCGCGGCGATGAGCTGAGCGCGCTGGAGCGTGTCATCCTGTTCGACATCAGGCTGCCGCGCCTGGCGATGGGCTTGCTGGTCGGTGCCGCCCTGGCGGTCTCGGGTGCAGTGATGCAGGGCTTGTTCCGCAACCCGCTGGCCGATCCCGGGCTGGTCGGCGTCGGTGCAGGCGCCGGCCTGGGCGCGATCATTGCGATCGTGCTGGGCGCCTCGTTGCCTGCCGCCGTGAGCCTCGCGATCGGGCACTACATCGTGCCGGTGGCTGCATTCATCGGGGGATGGGTGGCGACCCTCGTCCTGTACCAGGTATCGACCTCACGGGGACGGACCTCGGTAGCGATGATGCTGCTGGCCGGGATCGCGCTGGGGGCGCTCGCTGCAGCGTTGTCCGGCATCCTGGTCTACCTGGCGAATGACGCGCAGCTGCGTGATTTGACCTTCTGGGGGCTCGGCTCGCTGGCCGGTGCGACCTGGGGCAAGCTGATGGCCGCCGCGCCGCTGATACTGCTGGCGATGGCCGCAGCGCCTTTCCTGGCGCGCAGCCTCAACGCCCTGGCGCTGGGTGAAGCTGCCGCGGCGCACCTCGGCATCCCGATCCAGCGCATGAAGATGCTGGCGGTGGTCGTCGTGGCGATGGCGACCGGGGCGGCCGTCGCGGTATCGGGCGGAATCGGTTTCATCGGCATCGTGGTGCCGCACCTGCTGCGCATCAGCGTCGGTCCGGACCACCGCTACCTGCTGCTCAACTCGGCGCTGCTCGGCGCCAGCCTGCTGGTGCTCGCCGATACCATCAGCCGCACCATTATCGCCCCGGCCGAGCTGCCGATCGGCATCCTGACCGCGGTCATCGGCGGGCCTGTCTTCATCTGGATACTGCTGCGAAATCGCGGCCTGCTGAACTTGTGAATCGTATATGCTGCATGCGACCCGACTCGAAGTTTCATTGAGCGAGCGTCCCATCCTCCGGGATGTGGAATTCCGCGCGCGACCCGGCCAACTGACCGCGATCGTCGGTCCCAACGGCTCCGGCAAGACCACGCTGCTGCGCGCGCTGACCGGCGAAACGCCGTTCACCGGGCGGGTCGAGCTGGACGGCGACGACATCACGGCGCTCAAGCCCTGGCAACTGGCCGCGCGCCGAGCGGTACTGCCGCAGGCCACTCGCCTGGCGTTCCCCTTCACGGTGCTCGAAGTCGTCCGGATCGGACTCTCCTGCGGCCGTGAAGGCGGGCGGGAAAGCCTCGCCGAAGCCGCCCTCGCGCGCGTCGGCCTCAGCGGCTTCGAGGGCCGCTTGTTCCATGAGCTCTCCGGCGGCGAACAGCAGCGCACCCAACTGGCGAGAGTGCTGGTGCAGGTGTGGAATCCGGTGGCCGACGGCCTGCCGTGCTGGCTGTTTCTCGACGAACCCGTAGCCAGCCTGGATATCGGGCAACAACTCGAGGTCATGCGCCTGGCACGCGACTTCGCCACGGCCGGCGGCGGCGTGATCGCCGTCATGCACGACCTCAACCTGACGGCGATGTTCGCCGACAGCGTGGCGGTTATGCGGGAGGGCCACCTGATGCAACAGGGCCCCCCGGGGGAGGTGCTCACGGATGGCTGCCTGAGCACGGCGTACGGCTGCCGTGTGCGAGTCAACGTCGCCCCGACTGCGGGTGCGCCATTCCTGTTACCGCATGCCTGCGCTGAAGCGCCTCGATTCGAACGATCGGCGCCCGGGCCTTGAGAGCCGAGCCTGCAGAGTTTTTCGCCATCGACCCACTCGAAAATGGAGAGCAATGACCATGTACATCGCAATGAACCGGTTTCACATTCGTCCGGGCGAGGAAGAGGCCTTCGAGACCATCTGGAAGCAGCGCGAAAGCCGCCTGCGTGAACTGCCTGGATTTCGCTCTTTCCGCTTGTTGCGTGGGGACAGCCAGGAGGGATTCACGCTCTTTGCCTCGCACACGATCTGGGATTCAGAGGCCGCGTTCCAGGCATGGACGAAATCCGAAGCATTTCGCCAGGCGCACAAGAATGCCGGCGACCACAACCACGTCTACCTGGGGCATCCCAAGTTCGAGGGATTCAAAGAGGTACCGGGTACGGCCGAGTCTGCGGAGTAGATGCCGGGCCGGGGAATCGCTCGGCGTCAGAAGCTCGCATCCCTGAGGGATTCGAGACAAATTGGATGCGAGGGGTTTGCAAGATCTGCGTGATCGGAGCAGTCATTCCGTTGATGGTCGCCGCCGGTGGCGGCCGGAAAGCGAGCCGCATCCCGCCCGGGGCGCTGTGTTCTTGTTAACTCTGGGGCGCGCCGGCCGCCGCGCGGAGAGAACGTCTGACCGCGGCCAGCCGTTGGTTTAGCGGCAAGGCCTTCAGGGTCTCCAGGGGCTTGTAGGGTGCCCCCTGGATCACTGCGCCTTGCGGGGAGCAGTTGTATACCTCTGCCCTGGCGGAAGAAATCAGGTTCTCGAGGCAGCGCTGAAAGGACAGAAACTCCTTCGTCGTCGGACGCTCGATGCCGTCGTTGCAGGCAAGCGCCCCGGCGGTGATGGCATCGGCAATATCTGAACCACCCGCAGCATGGGAATGATCCCCGATAAAGCAGAGGTCCTGCCCGATGAGATAGAGCGGCGCGCAGCCCAGATGCATGGCCAGATCCAGGGCGAAGGCCCCCACGGTCGTCTTGCCGGGCGCCAGCGCACGGGCGTCATCGCTGGAGTCGGCGGACCGAACCAGGAAACACCGGCCTTTGAAGTAGTCATGCACCAGGACGGAGGCCGAATCGAGTATCGCCAGGGGCGCCGCGGGGTCTGCATCCGAAAGCCGTTGCCAGATCTCTGGGCGGTTCTGCCCATCCATCTCGACCCAGAGGTCGGGGGCGATGCCCAGCTCCCTGAAGAAGGATCCGTTTCTGCCCGATGAGAAAAGCAGGCACCGGCCCCGGAGTTCCCGAAGCAGGGGGGCCGCCTCGCGCAGGGAGGGTCCGCCCATCAGGATCAGGCAGGGTATACCTTGTGCGATACCCGAGGCTTCGGCGAGCAGGTCCCGCAAGCCCAGGTCACGGTTGTGCCGCATATTGCTGGTCAGCTCGTCGCCCGTCGAGGCATTGTTCATGCGCACTTGCAGGTCTATCAGCCAGCGCCGCAGAAACGGCAACCCGTCTGGAATGGTATGGATCGAAGGCGGATACCAGCGAACGATCACGTGCGCGGGAAGGTCGGCCAGCACCCTTTGCACTCCATTTGCCGAGCGGGGCAGATGCAGGGAGAAGCGAGGGCCGAAGCGCTCCTCCAGGGCCTTTCGTGTCAGGACGTTTTCCGCATGCGCCATGACGCCGGGGGCACACTCGAGAACCGTCAGTGTCCTCACTTCGGTCTGCTCGAGAATGGCCTGGGCAAGGCGCATGTCGGGGAGTCCGTAAAGGAGATAGTCTCCTTCTTCTGCAAAATTCTGTTTAGCGAACAGCTCGTAGAAGACTGGTTCGCCGCACCGGCTCGTGAGTTGCCGCCGCACCCCGTCCCGCGTGAAAAAGACGGTGCCGTCTGAAACGGAAAAACCATCACTCATCGGGACCACCGGAGAGTTCTCTGTGCAGTATTTCAAGCAAGGGCTGCACATCGAGCAGCAGGATGTCGCAGAGCGCGACCGTATCTTCACGCTGCAAGGCAGTGAGCAGCGGGTCGAGTTGCGCGGCAAGAAGGGGAATGGGATAGATGCTCAGGAGCTCGGCGTACCCGTCGGTAAAGGTGGTGAGGGCACGATAGCCCTCACCCTCGCTGCCATTGGTATAGAGCAGGCGCACCACCTCCTCGGCGGCGCCATGAAGCGCGGCAATGGCTTCAAGATTCGGATTCACGGCGTTGTCTCGCAGGCGAGATTCGACCGCCGCAAGCCAACGAACAGACCGGTTGTTCTGCCTATACGCACCTTCGCCGGGCTGCCCTGTTTGCAAACATCGTCAGGACAGGGGCCGGATCATCACTTTGCGCCACTTGATGACGCCGCCCGGGATGCCGCCGGCGCCTGCCGCGTATTGAAGTGAGATCGGCCCTTCCTTGAAGTCGTCGTTCGCCATCCGGACGGTAACCTGGCCGTTGAGTTCGACGACCGCTTCGGAACCCTGGATCCGGATCTCGAACGTATTCCACTTCCCACCGGCCTTGGGAAAGGGTTCCTCAAGCGCGGCGAAGCCGACGATGGCGCCGGTGCTGTATTCCTGTACCGGGCGCTGGTCGAAGATATTGACTTCGTAGGCATTGGCGAAGCCGATCTGCTCAGGATTCTGGGCGCGGAGGAAGATGCCACTGTTCGTGGTGTGGTCGGCCCAGAACTCGGCATAAACCTCCACGTCTTGGTAGGCACTCTTGGTCACAAGGTGACCGCCCGCGCCGTGATCGGCCAGGATCGCGCCGTCCTCGGCGCGCCAGTTGGCATCGCCGATGCTGTTGAAGTTTTCCAGACCCTTCTCACCCTCGATCAGGGTAATCCAGTCATCCGCAATCGATGCGCTCGTGAATCCGCCCGCCAGCAGCGCACCGGCAGCAATCGCCGCCCTCAGCGACACCTTCATATCGCAACTCTCGTCGAGCTGGGCTCTCAAGTTAGACCTCATAGACCTCGTAGGGCAACGCTACCACGGGGAATTGAGAGCGCAAAGCCCGGCAAGTCAGGGCTGCACACAACGCACGCCGGCGAAGCCCCGGGAACAGTGAAATCGGTCAGAACAACGTGTAGATATCCGGCGCCACCGCAGAGCCCTGCGCGAGCGCGACCAACCCGCCGAGCAGCAACAGCACGACGATGATCGGCGCAAGCAGGTCGGCCTGGTCTGCGGGCGCATCTTCAAAGCCGCTGATGCCGACGCCGACGAGGCGCAGGGCCTGGCCCGGGGCGACCAAGAATGATAATCCCCAACCGGGATCGGTTGAGGTTGAGCTTCTGGTGGAGGCGGCGGGAAGGCTCGGCGGCTGCGCCGCCTCGTCCCTCGCTCTGCTCGGGACCGCCGTCGCTGCGCGACGACGTCCTGCGCTCGCCTGAGGCTCGCTGGTCGAACCCTGACGCGGGTTCTCATCCACACCGCCCCGCGAATCAAAGCAAGAAGGCCACCCTTTCGGAGTGGCCTTCTTGCTTTGATTGGTGGAGGCGGCGGGAATCGAACCCGCGTCCGCGAGCCCTCCGCCCGGAGGTCTACATGCTTATTCACGTCTATTGTTTTAACCGGCTGCTACCCGACGGACAGGGAAAACAGACGGCGATCCCTCGAGAGATTTAACCGCTCGGCCCCGGGCGGGCTTTGCGGCGATCTTGTGAGTTATGACGCCTGAAATCTGGTGCTCACAAGCACGCGTCCAGTCAGACGGCACCCTACCGGGTTTTAGGCGGCGAGTGCGTAGTTGTCGTCGTTGGCAACTAAAGTTTGCAAAGTGTTTTACGAGGTCCCTGCACCTCGGCATGCACCCCGGGTTTTGCGACACACGTCGAAGCCATGTCGCCCCCAGGTAATCGTCAGACCGGGATTCTACGCCGAAGGTTCCCGGGGGGCCAGCCAGCCCGTCGAATGCTGTAGCATCAGCAGCGCCAGGGTTCCGCTGGTTCCGCGGGGGCGAGGAGGGCGCGTGGTTCACGAACGGCGCTATCGGGCGTTCATCAGCTACAGCCACGCCGACAAGGCGGTGGCCAAGTGGCTCCACCGCGCGCTCGAGCGCTATCGGCTGCCGTCCCGGCTGGTCGGGGAACAAACCGAAACAGGTCCTGTGCCAGCCCGGCTGACCCCTATTTTTCGCGATCGTGACGAGATCTCGGCTGGGGCCGACCTGTCGGACACGCTGCGGCAGGCGTTAGCGGATTCAATGTTCCTCATCGTGGTCGCTTCGCCCGATGCCGCGGCTTCCCGCTGGGTGAACGAGGAAGTCCGCCTCTTCAAGAGCATGCACGGCGAAACGCGGGTGCTCGCTTTGATCGCGGCAGGTGATCCCGGCGAACGGGGCACCAGCGGGGTATTCCCCCCGGCGCTCCGCTTCAGGGTGGACCCGGAAGGCCAGGTGACCGACAACCCGACCGAGCCGGTCGCCGCCGATCTCCGTGCCGGCGCGGACGGCAGGCGCCTGGCCAAGCTGAAACTGGTCGCTGGCCTGACCGCGCTGCCGCTCGATGCGCTGGTCCAGCGCGAAAGTGCCCGGCGACAGCGGTGGCTGCTCGGACTCTCGAGCGCCTCGTTGGCGCTGGTGGCGGTCATGGTCGTGCTGACGGTGGCCGCGATCCAGGGACAAAGGGAGGCCGAGCGCCAGCGGGCCGAGGCGCAGGCCGAGGCCGCCAAGGTGCGGGCCGTGAACCAGTTCATGCGCGACACGCTGAGTGCGGCCAACCCGTGGGGAGCCGGCTACGACGTTTCGGTGGTCGAGGCGCTGGACCAGGCGTCGGACAAGATCGCCGCTGCATTCGTCGAGCAGCCCGAGGTCGAGGCCGAGGTGCGCCAAACCATCGGCAACGCCTACAACAATCTCGGGCGCTACGACCGCGCGAGGCCGCTGCTCGTGGCCGCCGCCGAGGCACGCATCCGGCTCCTCGGCGGGGATGACCCGGAGACCATCGAGACACTGGCGGCCCTGGCCCAGCTCGCCTGGCGGGAGTCGCGTTTCGACGAAGCCATTGAGCGCACCGACGAGCTGCTTGAGTTGCGCCGCGGGGTGTTCGGTGATCCGAGTCCGGAGGTGGGGACGACCCTGGATTTCCTCGGCCGGCTGCTGACCGACGCCGGACACTACGAGGCGGCGGACCGGGTGACGGAGGAGGCGCTGGCAATGAGCCTCGCGTTGCATGGCGAACAGTCGCTTGAGGTCGCCGCGTGCTACCAGACCAAGGCGGTCCTGGCGCAGATCGCGCATCAGGACTATGCCCTCGCCGAGGCGTTGAGCCGGCGGGAGATCGAGATCCGGCGGGCGGTGAGCGACACCGACACCATGGAGACCGCCTCCGCGCTCAACAACCTCGGCATTTTCGTCATGCTCCAGGGCCGGCTCGAGGAGGCGCAACCGATCCTTGAGGAGGCCGTTGCGCTCGATCGCCGGCTCGGCGGGGCGCAGCACCCCGAGCTCGCCAGGGCGCTCGAGAACCTCGGCAACGTCCACTACCGGCTCGGCAACATCGATCGCACGCTGGAGCTCCTCGCGGAGGTGATTGCGATTCGCCGGGAGGGTCTCGGCGACGACAACCCCGAGGTTGCCCGCACGCTGCACAATCGGGGGATGGTGCTGAGCAGGGCCGGGGACCTCGAGGGCGCCGAGGCGGCGCTGCGGGACGCGGTCGCCAGGATGGAACGGGCCTACGGTCCCGACCACCCGGACGTGGCTTCCGGTCACCGGAGCCTCAGCTACGTGCTGCAGCTCGGGGGCAAGCTCGACCTGGCCGAGGCCGAGTTGCGGACCGCCCTCGCCATCGCCGAGCGAGCCTTCGCCGCGGCGAGCCCCGGGCTTGCGGGCTACCGCCAGGCCCTGGGCGGGCTGCTGGTCACGCGGCAGCGCTACGAGGAGGCCGAGCCGCTCTTGCTGGCGGTGCACGCGTCGGCGCTCGCGTCCGACGGCGCGGGCAGCCAGCGAGCCGTGGCCACCGCCGGCGCGCTGGTGGCGCTCTACGAGGCCTGGGGCAAGCCGCAGCAGGCGGAGCCCTTCCGGCCCCGGTGACCTCTGCGGCCGGTGCCACGCCAGGCAAGCAAACGACCTGAATAAAACTCGGTAAATCCCTGTTATTAAAGACCTAACCCGAGTGTTTCATGATCCGCGCTTTCTGCCGCTGCCAGTCGCGGTCGCGCTCGGCGTGGCGCTTGTCATGCTGCTTCTTGCCCTTGGCCAGGCCGATCTCCAGCTTGGCGCGGCCTTTCTTCCAGTACAGCTTCAGCGGCACCATGGTGTAGCCGGCGCGTTCCACGGCGCCGATCAGCCGGTCGATCTCCCGCCGCTGGAGCAGGAGCTTCCGGCTGCGACCCGCATCGGCATGCACATGGGTCGAGGCGGAGGTCAGCGGCGTGATATTGGCGCCCACCAGCCAGATCTCGCCTCCGCGCACCACCACGTAGGCCTCGCTGACCTGGGCCCGGCCGGCCCGGAGGCTCTTCACTTCCCAGCCTTCGAGCACCAGCCCGGCTTCCTGGCTCTCCTCGATGAAGTAGTCGTGCCGCGCCTTCTTATTGAGCGCAATGGTCGAGCTGCCGTCGCCGGAGGCCGTCTTGTTCCTGGGTTTGTTCATCGATTCGTCTGGAGATCCTGTGCTGGCTCGCCGGGCCCCGGGATCCGGCGCGGTTGCCGGGGACGTGGATTTAATCCAAAATCGCCCGCCTTTGAAAGCGCAGGGTTTTCCGCCCCATGGCCAAGCGTACCTCGCTCCACGGCCTCTGGTCGTCCCGGCTGGCCTTTATCCTGGCGGTCAGCGGCTCGGCCGTGGGTCTCGGCAACATCTGGAAGTTTCCATATGTGGCCGGGGAGAACGGCGGCGGCGCCTTCGTCCTGTTCTATCTCCTGTGCGTGGCGCTGATCGGGCTGCCGATCATGATGGCCGAAATCCTGATCGGCCGCCGGGGCCGCCGCAATCCCGTCGCCACCATGCGCATCGTCGGCGAGGAGGAGGGCAGCCGCCCCAGCTGGGCCCTGGTCGGCATCATGGGGGTCGTGGCGGGCATCATCATCCTCTCTTTCTACAGCGTGATCGCCGGCTGGTCGCTCTCCTACATCGCACACGCCGCCCTGAACCGCTTCGACGGCGCCGACGCGGACCTGGTCAACGGCCTGTTTGGCGGCATGCTCGGCAACTGGAAGGTGCTGGCCCTGTGGCACACGCTGTTCATGATCATCACCGTCTGGGTGGTAGCGCGCGGCGTCGAGCGCGGGCTGGAGCGCGCGGTTCGCTTCCTGATGCCGTCCCTGGCAGTGCTGATGGTGGCGCTGCTCGGCTACGCCATTATCAATGGTGATTTCCGCGCCGGCGTGGCCTTCCTGCTCGAGCCCGATTTCTCCAAGCTCACCGGCGAGGGCATGCTGGCCGCGCTGGGGCAGGCCTTTTTCAGCCTGAGCATCGGCATGGGCGCGATCATGGCCTATGGCGCTTACCTGCCCGAAGGCACCTCCATCGCCAATACCTCGATCTCGGTGGTGCTGGCGGACACAGCCATGGCGCTCCTGGCGGGGCTGGCGATTTTCCCCATCGTGTTCGCTCACGCCATGGACCCGGCCGCGGGCCCGGGGCTGATTTTCCAGACCCTGCCGCTGGCCTTCGGCAACATGGTCGGCGGCCACCTGTTCGGCACCCTGTTCTTCGTGCTCCTGACTTTCGCCGCCTGGACCTCGTCCATCGGCCTGATCGAGCCGGCCGTGGCCTGGAGCGTCGAGACCCACGGGCGCAGCCGCGCCGTCTCGGCGACGGTGATCGGCGTCATCATCTGGGCCCTGGGCTTCCTGACCATCCTCAGCTTCAACGAGTGGGCCGACATCAAGCTCTTCGGGCGCAACCTGTTCGAGAATCTCGATCACCTGTCGAGCAATATCCTGCTGCCGCTCGGCGGGCTCTTCATCACGGTTTTCGCCGGCTGGGTGATGTGCAAGAACTCGACCGCGGAGGAGCTGGATCTCGGCACCGGCACAGCCTACCGGGCGTGGCGCTTCCTGGCCCGCTGGGTGGCGCCGGCGGCCGTGCTGCTGGTCTTCCTGCACGCCACGGGCCTGCTCCAGTTCCTCGGCGTCACGACTTCCTGAGGCCCGGGCATGGAGCCGCAGGAGACCATGGAGGTCGAAGTCGCCTACGCGCGTCCCGAGCGCCAGCTGATCCTCAGGGTCGAGGTGCCCGCGGGCACCACCGCGCTCGAAGCGGCGCGCCTCTCGGGCATCGAGGAGCAGTTCCCGGAGATCCGGCTGGACCAGAACCGGATGGGGATCTTCGGCAAGCTGTGCAAGGGGGATCGCGTGCTCAACCCCGGGGACCGGGTGGAGATCTACCGGCCCCTGCTGGCCGACCCCCGCGCTGCGCGGCGCGAGCTGGCGGCGGCGGGCAAGAGCATGGGGAAGGGCGGCCGGGACGGGGACGACTGAGGCTCAGGCGTCGAAATCGGTCGGCCGCCCGGATTCGTCGATCTCCTCCGGCCGTTCGATCCGCACCACCTTGCCTTCCTCGAACCAGACCGTCAGCCGGCTCTTCACCTCGTGGCGGGTGCGGCCCACCTTGAAATAGAAGACGTAATCCCAGCGCTCGGTATTGAAGGGGTCGGCGATCATCGGGGTCCCGATCAGGAAGCGCACCTGGCTCTGGGTCATCCCGACTTCGAGCTGGTCCACGGCCTCCGCCTCCAGGTAGTTGCCCTGCTGGATGTTCATCCGGTAGGGCCGCAGGGAGAAGCCTTGCAACGCGGTACAACCGCCCAGCATGGCGACGGCGAGGACCAGGGCGAGACGGCGAGTGGGCGTCATGTGAGAAACCACGATTGGGATGTTTTCACGGGGTGGGTGATAATAACGAAACTCAAGTGCAATTACCGCTGGAGCAGGTCATGGAGTCGAAGGAACTCAGGAAGGTCGGACTGAAGGTCACGCTGCCCCGACTGAAGATACTCGAGATCCTGGAGGCGCATCGCGAGCACCACATGAGTGCCGAGGACGTTTACAAGTACCTGCTCGAGTCGGAGGCCGACATCGGCCTGGCCACGGTCTATCGCGTCCTGACGCAGTTCGAGACAGCAGGGTTGGTCCGGCGCCACAACTTCGAGGGCGGCAGCGCCGTGTTCGAACTGGACGACGGCGCCCACCACGACCACATCATCTGCCAGCAGTGCGGCCACGTGGAGGAGTTCTTCGATCCCGTGATCGAGGAGCACCAGGACAAGGCGGCCGCCAAGTTCGGCTTCACCGTGGCGGACCACACGCTGGTGATCTACGGCACGTGCACCCGCGAGAACTGCCCGAACCTCGCCGACCGCGAGGCCCGCGAGGCCGGCCTCGGCGCCTGATCCGGACGCTCCCGGGATTCATTCCGCGCGGCCGGCCCGCTTGCGCATTTCCTGGGCGTGAGCGCGCGTGGTGGCGGTGATTTCAACCCCGCCGAGCATGCGCGCCAGCTCCTCGACCTTTTCCGCCTCGGTCAGTTTCTTCAGCGTCGTCCGGGTGACCTCGCCGTCGGTCAGCTTGACCACGCGCAGGTGATGGCTCGCCTGGCTCGCGACCTGGGGCAGGTGGGTCACGCACAGCACCTGGGCGCGCGCGCCCAGCTCCGCCAGCCGGCGCCCCACGATCTCGGCCACGCCGCCGCCCACGCCCGCATCCACCTCGTCGAAGACCATCACGGGGATCGGCCGCTCGGTCTTGGCCGCCACCTGGATCGCCAGGCTGATGCGGGACAGCTCGCCGCCGGAGGCGACCCTGGCGACTGCGGCAGGCGGCTGGCCCGGGTTCGCCGTCACCCGGAACTCGACTTCGTCTAGCCCGTGCGGCTGGCACGGTCCGTCCGCAGCATGTTCCACCGCGACCTCGAAGCGCCCGCCGGGCATCCCCAGCTGGTGCATCAGCGCCGTGACCCGGCTGGAAAAGTCCTCGGCGGCCTCGGCGCGGGCCCGCCCGAGCCCTGCCGCTTGCCGGCGGTAATCGGCCTCCGCCGCAGCCACCAGGCCGTCGGCCTGGCCCAGCCGGACTTCGGCCTGCTCCAGTTCCTCGATCTCCTGCTCCAGCGCATCCCGCCGGGCCGGCAGCGCGTCGGCTTCGACCTGGTGCTTATGGGCCAGGCTCTTGAGGCCTTCCAGGCGCTCCTGGACGGCATCGAGGCGAGCGGGATCCATTTCCAGGTCGCCGAGATAGCGCCGCAGCTCGGCCGCGGCCTCGGACAGCTGGATCTCGGCCTCGGCGAGCAGGCGATGCGGGCCTGCCAGCCGCGCATCCAGCCTGAGCAAGGGCTCCAGCGCCTCGGCGGCGCGGCTCACGGTTTCGTGCGCGGCGCCGGCATCGTTCTCGTAGGCCAGCTGCAGCGCGGCGCCGGCGCCCTCGGCCAGGCGCCCGGCGTTCGCGAGCTGGGAAAACTCGGTCTCGAGGCGGGCCCCCTCGCCGGCCTCGGGGGCGAAGGCGGCCAGCTCGCGGAACTGGTAGCGCAACAGGTCCAGGCGCTGGTCGCGGTCATGCCCGGCGGCCTCGAGCCGGTCACGCTCGGCCGCGGCGTCGCGCCAGCGGCGCCAGGCGGCATAGGTGGCCGCCGGCAGTCCGGGATCGGCCAGGCGCGCGTCCAGGAGCTCCCGCTGGACGGCCGGACGGCCCAGCGACTGGTGCTCGTGCTGCCCATGGATGTCCACCAGCATCTCGCCCAGCTCGCGCAGCGTCTGGAGAGTCGCGGGCGCGCCGTTGATCCAGGCGCGGGACCGGCCCTCGGCCCCGATGACCCGTCGCAGCACGCACTCGTCGTCGGCGTCCAGCTCGTGCCCGGCCAGCCAGGCGGACGCGTCCGGCAGCCCGGCAAGGTCGAAAGTGGCGGTGATCTCGGCCCGCTGGGCGCCATGGCGCACGGCGGCGGCGTCGGCCCGATCGCCCAGGACGAGGCCCAGCGCATCGACCAGGATGGACTTGCCGGCGCCGGTCTCGCCGGTGAGCACGGTCAGGCCGGGGCCGAGCTCCAGCGCGACCTCGTCGATGATGGCGAAATTGCGGACCGAGACGCTGGTCAGCATGGCTCAGCCGTCGGGCGCGCCGTCGAAACGGCTCTGGCTGCCCCGTCCCCAGTGGAGCTTGGAGCGCAGCAGCCGGAAGTAATCGTGCCCGCGCGGGTGGATCAGCACCACCCGCTCCTCGGCGGCGCCCACCGACAGCCGTTCGCCGGCCGCCAGGTCCCCGAGCGCGATGCCGTCGCAGGACACCTCGGCCCGCGTGTCCGGCCGCGGCAGCACCCGGACCTCGATGCGAGCGTCCGCACGCACCACGATCGGGCGGTCCGAGAGGGTATGGGGGCAGATCGGGACCAGCGTGATGGCTTCCAGGCTGGGATGGACGATCGGACCGCCACCGGACAAGGCATAGGCCGTGGAGCCGGTCGGCGTGGCAATCACCAGGCCGTCGCCGCCGTGGGTGTTCACGTAGACGCCGTCGATCCAGTTCTCGAAGTCCAGCATCCGGCCGGTGTCGCGCTTCTGCAGCACCACGTCGTTGAGCGCCAGCGCCCGGCGGGGCGGGCCGCCGTTGTCGATCACGGCCTCGAGCATCAGCCGGCGCTCTTCTTCGTAGTCGCCGGCCAGGACCTCGTCGAGGCGCCGGACCATCTCGCCGGGCGTGATGTCCGCCAGGAAGCCCAGCCGGCCCCGGTTGATGCCGAGCAACGGCACGTCGCGCCCGGCCACCAGGCGCGAGGCGTAGAGCATGGTTCCGTCGCCGCCCACCGCGATCACCAGGTCGGCGGCCGCGCCGAGTTCCAGCTCGCTCACCGGCTCCACGGCAACGTCGGGGAAGTCCATCTTGATGGCCGGGTCGAGCAGGATCCGCACGCCCGCCGCGCCGAGATGGCGGGCCAGGATGAGCATCGAATCGCCGACCCGGGGGTCGCGGTACTTCCCGGTCAGGGCGATGGTCTTGAAGCTGCGGCTCATGCGGGTTCCGAGGGGTTCACGCGGCGGTTTCTTGTAGCATGAAGCGCCGGGTGCGGGCCAGCGGCGAAAGCGCGCCTTGACGCGGTAAATTTTGCGTTGCTAACTTGCCTTGATGTCCACCCGAACCCTCGACGCCGATCTGTCGGACCGCGCCAGGCACCTGCTCAAGGTGCTGGTGGAGCGTTATATCCGCGAGGGCCAGCCCGTCGGCTCACGCACTTTGTCGCGGGACTCGGGTCTCGATCTCTCTCCCGCCACCATCCGCAACGTCATGGCCGACCTCGAGGAAATGGGGCTGGTGGTTGCGCCGCACACCTCGGCCGGCCGCGTGCCCACGCCGAAGGGTATCCGGTTGTTCGTGGACGCGCTGCTGAAAGTGCAGCCCATGAGCGACGCCGACATCCGGCGGCTGCAGGCCGAAATGGAGGCCGTGCGGACCGGCGACGGCGACATCGTGGGCTCGGCCTCCAGCATCCTTTCGGCGCTGACCCGCATGGCCGGCGTGGTGACGATGCCGCGCCGCAGCCAGGCGGCCCTGCGCCAGGTGGAGTTCCTGCCGCTGTCGGACAAGCGCATCCTGGCGATCCTGGTGATCGACGAAAAAGAGGTGCAGAACCGGATCCTCCACATGGACCGCGACTATGGCGCCGACGAACTCAGGCTCGCCGCCAACTACCTGAACGAGCAGTTTGGCGGCCAGTCGCTGGCCTCCGTCCGGGACAAGCTGCTCGAAGAGCTCGCCGATACGCGCGAGACCATGAACAGCATGATGCAGGAAGCGATCAGCATGGCGCGCCAGGCTTTCCAGACGGTGGACGAGCCCGGCCAGGGTTTCGTGCTGGCGGGCGAGACCAACCTCATGCAGTTCGCCGAGCTTTCCAACGTGGAGCGGCTGCGCAGCCTGTTCGAGGCCTTTGCCCGCCAGCGCGACATCCTGCACCTGCTCGACAAGTGCCTGGCGGCCGAGAGCCTGCAGATCTTCATCGGGGAGGAGTCGGGCTACCGGATGCTGGAGTCGGTGAGCGTCGTGGCCAGCCCGTATTCGGTGGAAGGCGAGGTGGTCGGCGTGCTCGGCGTGATCGGCCCGACGCGCATGGCCTACGACCGGATCATCCCGATCGTGGACATCACGGCCCGCCTCCTGGGCTCGGCCCTCAACTCCCGCGACTAGCGCCCCAAAAGGAGACGGCGCCCGCAGGCGCCGTCCGGTAGTGGTCATGGCAAGCGCGGCTCAGCCCTGCGGCAGGATGACCTGGTCGATCACGTGGATCACGCCGTTGCTGGCCATGACGTCGGCCTGGACGACGGTGGCGCCGTCGACCTTCACCTGGCCGTCGGCGACGGCGATGCTGACCTTGGCGCCGTTGACGGTGGCGGCCTCGGTGATCTTGACGACCTCGCTCGCCGGCACGTTGCCGGGGACGACGTGATAAGTCAGGACGGCAACCAGCTGGTCGCGATTCTCGGGCTTGAGCAGCGATTCGACGGTACCCTCGGGCAGCGCTGCGAAGGCCGCGTCAGTCGGCGCGAAAACGGTGAAGGGGCCTTCGCCTTTCAGCGTCTCGACCAGGCCTGCGGCCTGGATCGCGGCGACCAGCGTGGTGAAAGACCCGGCCGCGACGGCGGTGTCGACGATGTCGGCCTTCTTGCCGTAGTTCGGATAGGCGTTGGCGCTCAGGCTTCCGACGGCGAGCAGGGCCGCAGAGGCAAGCAGGGCGGTGAACTTGGTCATGATTGAAGCTCCTGGATAGGGTCGAGAGGGTCGTGGATAATTGCGAGTGCTCGGGTGGGGCTTTCGCCAGGTGGCTGCCGCCCGGATTCAGCGCCGCGCCGGACCAGACCCCCCCGCAGGCAGCCGTGGCGGGCCCGGGCGACTTGATTTCTCGCGTCGCGGCCCAAGATTGGACTGGGGAACAAGATATCGTTGCTGACGCCGGCCGCTCCAGGGGAGCGCTGCCGGGCGAGCGAGCATGGAGACCAGGCGATGAGCGACCACGACAAGGACCTGCAGGCGGAAGAGATCACGGGCGGCGGCAGGGGCGCGGGCGAGAGCGCCGCCGCCGGCGATCACGCCGCGCGGGCGGACCAGGCGGAGCAGGCGGCAGTGGACCTGCGCGAGCAGCTGCTGCGCGCTGCCGCGGAGCTGGAGAACGTCCGGCGCCGGGCCGCCAGGGACGTCGAGAGCGCCCACCGTTATGGCATCGAGCGCTTCGCGCGCGAGCTGCTGGCGGTGGTCGACAGCCTCGAGATGGGGCGTGACGCGGCCCGTGCCGCCGGCGAGGGCGGGGCGGTCGCCGAAGGCATGGACGCGACGCTGCGGCTGCTGCTGCAGGTGCTCGAGAAGTTCGGCGTCACGGCCGTCGAGGCGGCCGGCCGGCCTTTCGATCCCGAGGTCCACGAGGCCATCATGACCCAGCCGAGCGCCGAGGCCGCGCCGGACACCGTGCTCGCCGTGGTCCAGTCCGGCTACCGCATCCACGACCGGCTGCTGCGGCCGGCCCGGGTGATCGTGGCCCGGCCCCCGGAGGCCTGAACATCTCGAATAACCTCGAATAACCCCTTGAAAGTCGTGATCGGGCCCCCATTACCTGAACAGGCGGGCCGCACGGCCAGACGCAAGCATTGCAACCGGAGACTTTGACATGGGCAAGGTGATTGGAATCGACCTCGGGACCACGAACTCCTGCGTGGCCATCATGGAGGGCAAGACCCCCAAGGTCATCGAAAACAGCGAGGGTGACCGGACGACACCGTCGACCGTGGCCTTCACCAAGGACGGCGAGGTGCTCGTCGGCCAGCCGGCCAAACGCCAGGCGGTCACCAATCCCCAGAACACGCTGTTCGCGGTGAAGCGGCTGATCGGCCGCCGCTTCGACGACCCGGTCGTGGCCAAGGACCGCGACATGGTGCCCTACAAGATCATCGAGGCCGACAACGGCGATGCCTGGGTGGCGGCGGGCGACAAGAAGATGGCCCCGCCGGAAGTGTCGGCCCGCGTGCTGATGAAGATGAAGAAGACCGCCGAGGACTACCTGGGCGAGCCGGTCACCGAGGCCGTGATCACGGTGCCGGCGTATTTCAACGACTCCCAGCGCCAGGCGACCAAGGACGCGGGCAAGATCGCCGGTCTCGAGGTCAAGCGCATCATCAATGAGCCGACCGCGGCGGCGCTGGCGTACGGGCTGGACAAGCAGCGCGGCGACCGCAAGGTGGCGGTGTACGACCTCGGCGGCGGCACCTTCGACATCTCGATCATCGAGATCGCGGAGGTCGACGGCGAGCACCAGTTCGAGGTGCTGGCGACCAACGGCGACACCTTCCTCGGCGGCGAGGACTTCGACCTGAAGGTCATCCAGTACCTGGCCGACAGCTTCGAGAAGGAGAGCGGCATCGACATCCGCAAGGATGCCCTGGCCATGCAGCGGCTCAAGGAAGCGGCCGAGAAGGCCAAGATAGAGCTGTCCTCCTCACAGCAGACCGAGGTCAACCTGCCGTACATCACCGCCGACGCCAGCGGGCCGAAGCACCTCAACATCAAGCTGACCCGGGCCAAGCTGGAGTCGCTGGTCGAAGACCTGGTGCGGCGGACCATCGAGCCCTGCAAGGTGGCGCTGAAGGATGCCGGGCTCAAGGTCGGCGACGTGGACGACATCATCCTGGTGGGCGGCCAGAGCCGCATGCCCAAGGTGCAGGAAGCGGTGAAGGACTTCTTCGGCAAGGAGCCGAAGAAGGACGTCAACCCCGACGAGGCCGTGGCCATCGGCGCCGCCATCCAGGCCGGCGTGCTCTCCGGCGAGGTCAAGGACGTGCTGCTGCTAGACGTGACCCCGCTGTCGCTGGGCATCGAGACGCTGGGCGGCGTGATGACCAAGCTGATCGAGAAGAACACCACTATCCCGACGAAGGCGCACCAGGTGTTCTCGACCGCCGAGGACAACCAGACGGCCGTGACCATCCACGTGCTGCAGGGCGAGCGCGAGCGGTCCGTGGACAACAAGTCGCTGGGTCGCTTCGACCTGACCGACCTGCCGGTGGCCCCGCGCGGGGTGCCGCAGATCGAGGTCACCTTCGACATCGACGCCAACGGCATCCTCAACGTGTCGGCCAAGGACAAGGCGACCGGCAAGGAGCAGAAGATCGTCATCAAGGCCTCCAGCGGCCTGAGCGACGAGGAAATCGAACAGATGGTCAAGGACGCCGAGGCGCATGCGGCCGAGGACAAGAAGTTCCGCGAGCTGGTCGACACGCGCAACCAGGCCGAGGCCCTGATCCACTCCAGCGAGAAATCGCTCAAGGACCTGGGCGAGAAGGTGCAGGCCGAGGAGCGGGCCAGGATCGAGTCCGCCCTGTCCGACCTCAAGGACGCGGTCAAGTCGGACGACAAGGCGCGGATCGACGCCAAGGCGCAGGCCCTGGCCGAGGCCTCGGCCGGCGTGATGCAGCGGGTCTACGCCGAAGAAGCCCAGGCGGGTGCGGCCGAAGGCGCCGCGGGCGAGCAGCCCGAGGGCGCGCGGCCGGCGGACGAGGACGTGGTCGATGCCGAGTTCGAGGAAGTCAAGGAAGACGACAAGAAGTAGGATGCAATGATCACCGGCACGCTCCCGGCCAGCCGGGGGCGTGCCGTTGCCTGGTTCAACCACGGAGCGCCGGATGGCGAAGCGCGACTACTACGAGGCCCTGGGGCTGGCCCGGAACGCCACCGAGGCCGAGCTCAAGAAGGCCTACCGGCGCCTGGCGATGAAGTACCACCCGGACCGCAACCCGGACGACCCGGAGGCGGAAGCGGCCTTCAAGGAAGTGAAGGAGGCATGGGAGGTGCTCAAGGATCCGCGCAAGCGCGCGGCCTACGACCAGTTCGGGCATGCGGGCGTCAGCGGCGCGGGGGGCGGTCCCGGCGGCTTCGAGCCCGGTGATGCCTTCAGCGACATTTTCGGCGAAGTCTTCGGCGACATCTTCGGCGGGGGACGCCGCGGCGGCGGCCGGGCGCGCGTGTTCCGTGGCGCCGACCTGCGTTACGAGCTGGAACTCGAGCTCGAACAGGCCGTCTTCGGCGACACCGTGACCATCAGCCTGCCGCTGGCGGCCGAGTGCGGCACCTGCCACGGCACCGGCGCGCGGGCAGGTTCTTCGCCCGTCGGCTGCCGCACTTGTGGCGGACGCGGTTCCGTCCGGCTGCAGCAGGGCTTCTTCGCGGTCGAACAGACCTGCCCGGCCTGCCGGGGGCAGGGCACCGTCATCGAGGATCCCTGCCCGGACTGCCAGGGCGAGGGCCGGGTGCCGGAGACCAAGACGCTGTCGGTCAAGATTCCGCCCGGCGTGGACAGCGGTGACCGGATCCGGCTCGGCGGCGAAGGCGAGGCCGGCCGGAACGGCGGGCCGCCCGGTGACCTGTACGTGGAAGTGCTGGCCCGGCCGCATCCCATCTTCGAGCGCCGCGGCGCCGACCTGGCCTGCGAGGTGCCGATCGGCTACGCGGTCGCCGCGCTGGGCGGCGAGGTCGAGGTGCCGGCACTGGGCGAGGAGTCGGCGGTGAAGGTCAAGATCCCCGAAGGGACGCAAAGCGGCCGGGTGCTGCGCCTGCGGGGCCGCGGCGTGCGGCCCGTGCGCGGCGGGCCCCAGGGCGACCTGATGGTGCACGTGGTGGTGGAGACGCCCGTGGGCCTGAACAAGCGCCAGAAAGAGCTGCTGCAGGCCTTCGAGGCGAGCCTGCGCGACAGCGGCCGCAGCCACAGCCCGCGGGAACAGGGCTGGATGGACAAGGTTCGCGGCTTCTTCGACCGGTTGAGCTCATGAGCAAGACGATCCCGATCGCGATCCTGGGGGCGAGCGGCCGCATGGGCGCCACGCTGCTCCGTTGCCTCGCCGACTACCCGCAGCTGGTCCTGGTCGGCGCCTCGACTGCGCCCGATTCCGGGCTGGCCGGGCGCGACGCAGGCGAAGCCGCCGGCCTGCCGGCCGCGGGGGTCCGGCTCGTAGACCAGGCCCGGGACGCGCTTCCCGGCGCTGCGGTGGCCATCGATTTCACGCTGGCTGCGGCCGTGGCCGGCAACGCCGCGGCCTGCAAGGCGGCTGGAACCGGGCTGGTTTGCGGCGTCACGGGGCTGGACGAGGCGGCGCGTGCCGCGCTGACGGACGCGGCCGGCGCCGTACCCGTCTTGTGGGCCCCGAACATGAGCGCCGGCGTGGCCGTCCTCGAGCGACTGGCCGCCCTGGCGGCCGCGGCCCTGGGCGATTTCGACGCCGGCGTGCACGAGGTGCACCACGCGGCGAAGCGCGACGCGCCCTCGGGGACCGCGTTGGCGCTCGGCCGTGCCGTGGTGGCCGGCCGGGGGCGGCCGGCGGCCGATGCGGAACCGGACGGGCAGCTCAGGGCGCCGGGGCTGGCCTATGCGGCCGAGCGGCTGGGCGACGTGGTCGGCGAGCATACCGTGACCCTGGCGGGGCCGGGCGAGCGGGTCGAACTGGTGCATCGCGCGACCGACCGGGCGATCTTCGCCCGGGGCGCCCTACGGGCCGCAGCGTGGCTGGCCGGCCGCCCCGCCGGCCGGTACGAGCTGGGCGAGGTCCTGGGGCTCGGACGCGTGGACACTCTGGCAAGCGGTCAGTAAACTATCGTCTTCAGGCGTTGGCCTGATCTCACCCGAAGCGAACTTGGTCCCGCCGCCAGCAGGGCCGGGCCTCCTCCGGGTCAAGAGCGGGAAGGGACCAGCGCGGGCCCGACCCGCTTTTTAGCATGCGCGCGAGAAAAAAACCGGGAGATGAAGTGACGCAGCCGGCAGTCCTGGGACTAGAAGACGGCACGGTCTTTCGCGGCCGCTCGATCGGCGCGCCCGGCGAGACCGTCGGGGAGGTCGTGTTCAACACCGCCATGTCGGGGTACCAGGAGATCCTCACCGATCCCTCCTACGCCCGCCAGATCGTCACGCTCACGTACCCCCATATCGGCAACACCGGCACCAACCCCGAGGACTACGAGTCCGACCGGGTCTACGCCGCGGGCCTGATCATCCGCGACCTGCCCCCCCTGGCCAGCAGCTACCGGCGCAACGAGTCCCTGCCCGAGTTCCTGCAGCGCGAAGGCGTGGTGGCCATCTCCGATCTCGATACCCGCCGGCTGACGCGGCTGATCCGCGAACGGGGCGCGCAGGGCGGCTGCATCCTCGCCGGCAGCGACGATGCCGACCTGGCCGTGGCCCGGGCAAGGGAATTCCCGGGGTTGAAGGGCATGGACCTGGCCCGGGTGGTGACCACCGGCGAGCCCTACGAATGGACCGAGAGCGTCTGGCGCCATGCCCAGGACGAGATCGCGGCCGCACCGCAGGCGGTGCATCGCGTAGTGGCCTGGGACTTCGGCATCAAGCGCAACATCCTGCGGCTGCTGGTGGATGCCCGCTGCCGGGTAACGGTGGTGCCGGCCATGACCCCGGCGGCCGAGGTGCTGGCGATGAAGCCCGACGGCGTGTTCCTGTCCAACGGTCCGGGCGACCCGGAGCCCTGCGACTATGCGATCGCGGCCACCCGCGCCTGCATGGAGGCCGGCGTGCCGGTCTTCGGCATCTGCCTCGGCCACCAGATTCTCGGCCTCGCCGGCGGGGCGCGCACGCTGAAGATGAAATTCGGCCATCACGGCGCCAACCACCCGGTGCAGGACCTCGACACCGGGCAGGTGCTGATCACCAGCCAGAACCACGGCTTCGCGGTGGACGAGGCGACGCTGCCGCCGAACCTGCGCCCGACCCATCGCTCGCTGTTCGACGGCACCCTGCAGGGAATCGAGCGCACCGACTGCCCGGCGTTTTCCTTCCAGGGCCACCCCGAGGCGAGCCCGGGTCCGCATGACCTGCGGCCGCTGTTCCGGAAATTCATCGCGATGATGGAGGGCGCGCGGCATGCCTAGGCGCACCGACCTCGAGAGCATCCTCATCATCGGCGCCGGTCCGATCGTCATCGGCCAGGCCTGCGAATTCGATTACTCCGGCGCCCAGGCCTGCAAGGCGCTGCGCGAAGAGGGATACCGGGTCATCCTGGTGAATTCCAACCCGGCCACCATCATGACGGACCCGGATACGGCCGACGCGGTGTACATCGAGCCGGTCGACTGGCGGGTGCTGGAGCGCATCATCGAGAAGGAACGGCCCGACGCGCTGCTGCCGACCATGGGCGGCCAGACGGCGCTGAACGCGGCCCTGGACCTGGTGGCCCACGGCGTGCTCGAGAAGTACGGCGTGGAGCTGATCGGCGCGTCGCGCGAGGCCATCGACACGGCCGAGGACCGCGACCTGTTCCGCAAGGCGATGATCGAGATCGGCCTCGAGGTGCCGAGCTCGGCCGTGGCGCACAACATGGACGAGGCGCGCGCCATCCAGGCCGAGATCGGCTTCCCGACCATTGTTCGCCCGAGTTTCACTCTCGGCGGCACCGGCGGCGGCATCGCCTACAACGCCGAGGAGTTCGAGACCATCGTCGAGCGCGGTCTCGACCTGTCGCCCACTAACGAGGTGCTGCTCGAGGAATCGGTGCTGGGCTGGAAAGAGTACGAGATGGAGGTGGTGCGCGACCGCAAGGACAACTGCATCATCATCTGCTCGATCGAGAACTTCGACCCGATGGGCGTGCACACCGGCGACTCGATCACGGTCGCGCCGGCGCAGACGCTGACCGACAAGGAATACCAGCGCATGCGCGACGCCTCGATCGCGGTGCTGCGCCGGATCGGCGTGGAGACGGGCGGCTCGAACGTGCAGTTCGCCGTCAATCCCGAGGACGGCCGCTTGATCGTCATCGAGATGAACCCGCGCGTGTCGCGCTCCTCGGCGCTGGCCTCGAAGGCGACGGGGTTCCCCATCGCCAAGGTGGCCGCCAAGCTGGCGGTCGGTTACACCCTGGACGAGCTGCAGAACGATATTACCGGCGGCGCCACGCCGGCTTCTTTCGAGCCCACCATCGACTACGTGGTCACCAAGATCCCGCGCTTCACCTTCGAGAAGTTCCCCGACGCGGACCCACTGCTCACCACCCAGATGAAATCGGTGGGCGAGGTGATGGCCATGGGCCGCACCTTCCAGGAATCCCTGCAGAAGGCGCTGCGCGGCCTGGAGACGGATTGCACCGGTCTCGACGAGCAGGTGGAGGCGCCCTGGGACGAGCCGACCATGCAGCGGATCGAGCGCGAGCTCCGGTTCCCCGGCGCGAACCGGATCCTGTACGTGGGCGACGCGTTCCGCGCCGGCTGCGATGTGGAGACGGTCTTCAACTGGTCGCATATCGACCCCTGGTTCCTGGCGCAGCTCGAGGAACTGGTGCGGGAGGAGGCCATGGTCCGGGCAGGCGGCATGGAAGGGCTCAGCCGCGAGCGGCTGTGGCGGCTGAAACGCATGGGCTTTTCGGATGCGCGGCTGGCGCGGCTGGTGGGCGAGAAGGAAGCGGCGGTGCGCGCGCGGCGCCTGGAGTTCGGGCTGCGGCCGGTCTTCAAGCGCGTCGACACCTGCGCCGCGGAGTTCGCCACGACCACGGCTTACATGTACTCGACCTACGAGGAAGAGTGCGAGGCCGCACCCGGCGACCGGCGCAAGATCATGATCCTCGGCGGCGGTCCGAACCGTATCGGGCAGGGCATCGAGTTCGACTACTGCTGCGTCCACGCCGCCCTGGCGCTCAGGGAAGCGGGCTTCGAGACCATCATGGTCAACTGCAACCCGGAAACGGTGAGCACCGACTACGACACCTCGGACCGGCTGTACTTCGAGCCGCTGACCTTCGAGGACGTGATGGAGATCGTCGAGCTGGAGAAGCCCGAGGGCATCATCGTCCAGTTCGGCGGCCAGACGCCGCTCAAGCTGGCCCGCAAGCTCGAGGCCGCGGGCGCGCCCATTATCGGCACCAGTCCCGACTCCATCGACCTGGCGGAGGACCGGGAACGTTTCCAGCACCTGGTGGAGGACCTGGAACTGCTGCAACCGGCCAACCGCACGGCGCGCAACGTCGAGGACGCCGTCCGGCTGGCGGAAGAGATCGGCTATCCGCTGGTGGTCCGGCCTTCCTATGTGCTCGGCGGGCGGGCCATGGAGGTGGTGTTCTCGGAGTCCGAGCTGCGCACCTACATGCAGTTCGCGGTCAAGGTTTCCGAGGACAGCCCGATCCTGCTCGATCGCTTCCTCGACCATGCGGTCGAGGTGGACATCGACATCGTCAGCGACGGCGAGACCGTGGTGATCGGCGGCATCATGGAGCATATCGAGCAGGCCGGCGTGCACTCGGGCGACTCCGGCTGCTGCCTGCCGCCGAACACGCTCGACCCTTCGCTGCAGGAGCAGCTGCGCGACCAGGTGCGGCGCCTGGCGCGGGCCCTCCAGGTCAAGGGCCTGATGAACACGCAGTTCGCCATCCAGAACGGCCGGATCTACCTGCTCGAAGTGAATCCGCGCGCCTCCCGGACCGTGCCGTTCGTGTCCAAGGCGACGGGCCGGCCGCTGGCCAAGATCGCGGCGCTGTGCATGGCCGGCATCAGCCTCAAGGACCAGGACGTGTCCGGCGAGCGCCGCCCGGACTATCTCTCCGTCAAGGCCTCGGTGTTCCCCTTCGCCAAGTTCCTCGGCGCGGACCCGATTCTCGGCCCGGAAATGAAGTCGACCGGCGAGGTCATGGGCACGGGCCGCTTCTTCGGCGAGGCCTACGCCAAGGCGCAGCTGGCGGCGGGCGTCAAGCTGCCGCGCGGCGGCACGGCGCTGATCAGCGTGCGCGACCAGGACAAGGACGGGGCGGTCGAGCTGGCGCGGATCCTGGTGGACCGGGGTTTCGAGCTGGTCGCGACTTCCGGGACGGCCAAGGCCATCCAGGACGCCGGCGTGGACTGCCGGGCCGTCAACAAGGTGCGCGAGGGCCGGCCCCACATCGTCGACATGATCAGGGACGGCGAGATCAGCCTCGTCGTCAACACCACCGACAATCGCCAGGCGATCCGCGAATCGCACTCTATCCGGCGCGAGGCCGTGCATCGGAAGGTGACTTACTACACGACCATCTCGGCGGCCAAGGCGACCTGTGTAGCCCTGGACCACCTCGACGCGACCGACGTGAACCGCCTGCAGGACCTCCACCTGGAGATCAGCCCATGACGAAGGTGCCAATGACGGCGGGCGGCGCCGCGCGGCTCCGGGAAGAGCTGACCCGCCTGAAGAACGTCGAGCGCCCGCGCATCAGCGCGGCGATCGGCGAGGCCCGGGCCCATGGCGACCTGCGCGAGAATGCCGAGTACCACGCGGCGAAGGAGCAGCAGGGCATGGTCGAGGCGCGCATCCGGGACCTGGAGTACAAGCTGTCCCATGCCGACATCATCGACCCGGCCGGCATCAACGCCGGCGGCCGGGTCGTGTTCGGCGCCACTGTGGAGCTGTTCTCGGAGGCCGAGGACGCGGAGCTGCGCTACCAGATCGTGGGCGAGGAGGAGGCCGATATCCGCGCGGGACGGATTTCCATCGCCTCGCCGATCGCGCGGGCCCTGATCGGCAAGAGCGAGGGCGACGAGGTGCAGGTCCAGGCGCCTGGCGGCGACCGGGTTTACGCCATCCTGAAGGTTGAATATATCTGATGGTGGGGACAGTCCCCGGGACTGTCCCCAGTCAGGCGAGCGGAATGCGCCGCTGTTCCGGGTTCGGCCGCCACAGCAGCGCCACGTGGCCGATGCGCTGGACCAGCTCGGCGCCGGATGCCTCGCACAGGGCCTCGATCATCGCGTCGCGATCCGCCCGCGCCGCGGCGCGCACCCGGACCTTCACCAGCTCATGGTGGGCGAGCGTAGTGTCGAGCTCGGCGAGCAAGCCGGGGGTGATCCCGGCGGCGCCGGTCAGGAGCACCGGCTCGAGCGCGTGCCCGAGACGTCGCAGGTGTTTTTTCTGTTTTTCAGTCAGCGACATATGTTGATTACTTCATGTGATCTATCAATGGGCGACCCGGGGCTGCCGGACGCTGCAGGCCGCGAACGGCTAGTCTAGCAGGCGGCGCCCGGCGGGAAGAGGTGAACCAGGCATGAGCGGACGGACCCGTCGGGGGCGGCGCTGGATGGATGAACACGTCGCCGACCCTTATGTGCAAAAGGCACAGCAGGAAGGGTGGCGCTCGCGGGCCGTGTACAAGCTGCAGGAGATCCAGGAGAAGGATCGCGTGCTGCGCCCGGGCCTCGCGGTCGTGGACCTGGGGGCGGCGCCAGGCGCCTGGAGCCAGTACGCCGCGCGCGAGGTGGGCCGACGGGGGCGAGTCATCGCGGTGGACCTCCTGCCGATGGATCCGGTGGCCGGCGTGGAGTTCATCCAGGGCGATTTCCGGGACCAGGCGACCCTCGACGCCCTGCAGACGGCGCTTGGGGCCGGCAAGGCCGACCTTGTATTGAGCGACATGGCCCCCAATATCAGTGGCATGGCCAGCGTCGACCAGCCGCGGGCCATGTATCTCGCGGAACTGGCGCTGGATTTCGCCCGCCAGCACCTCGCCCCGGGCGGCGGCGCGGTGATCAAGGTGTTCCAGGGCGAGGGCAGCGACGCGCTGGTGGCCGCAGCCAGGCGGATGTTCGAAACCGTCCGCCAGCGCAAGCCGAAAGCATCGAGGGACAGGAGCCGGGAATTCTACCTGGTGGCAGGAAACTACCGGGTCATGTAGTGTCTAACCGAAACGGGCCATGACCCCGTGCCGGGACTTGAGGAGCAGTTTCGTTGAATGACCTAGCCAAGAACATCGTCCTGTGGATCGTGATCGCCGTCGTGCTGTTGACCGTCTTCAACAGCTTCGGCAACGCGCCGCGCGTCGCTCAGGACATCCCATATTCCGCCTTCCTGGAACGCGTCGAGGACGGCTCGGTGTCCGACGTGGTGTTCGAAGGTGACAAGATCAACGGCACCTTCACCAGCGGCGAGCGGTTCACTACGTTCAGCCCGGAGACGGACAACCGCGCGCTGATCGGCGAGCTGAAGGCGGCCGGCGTGAGCTTCCGCTCGGCGCCGCCGCAGCGGCAGTCCTTCCTGATGCAGCTGTTCATCTCCTCGTTCCCGATCCTGTTGCTGATCGCCGTCTGGATCTACTTCATGCGCCAGATGCAGGGCGGGGGCGGCGGCCGCGGGGCCATGTCCTTCGGCAAGAGCCGGGCGCGCCTGCTGGGCGAGGACCAGGTCAACGTCACCTTCTCCGACGTCGCCGGCGTGGAGGAGGCCAAGGACGAAGTGAGCGAGATCGTCGATTTCCTCAAGGATCCGGCCAAGTTCCAGCGCCTCGGGGGCAAGATTCCCAAGGGCGTGCTGATGGTGGGTTCGCCCGGCACCGGCAAGACCCTGCTGGCGCGGGCCATCGCGGGGGAGGCCAAGGTGCCGTTCTTCACCATCTCGGGCTCCGACTTCGTCGAGATGTTCGTCGGCGTGGGCGCCTCGCGGGTCCGCGACATGTTCGAGCAGGCCAAGAAGCACGCCCCCTGCATCATCTTCATCGACGAGATCGACGCCGTCGGCCGCCATCGTGGCGCCGGCCTGGGCGGCGGTCACGACGAGCGCGAGCAGACGCTGAACCAGCTGCTGGTGGAGATGGACGGCTTCGAGGGCAACGAGGGCATCATCGTCATCGCCGCCACCAACCGGCCGGACGTGCTCGACCCCGCGCTGCTGCGCCCGGGGCGCTTCGACCGCCAGGTGGTCGTGCCGCTACCCGACGTGCGCGGCCGCGAGCAGATCCTGAAGGTGCACATGCGCAAGGTGCCGCTGGGCGACGACGTGCGCCCGGCCATCATTGCGCGCGGCACGCCGGGCTTTTCGGGCGCCGACCTGGCCAACCTCGTGAACGAGGCCGCCCTGTTCGCGGCGCGGGCCAATCGCCGCACCGTGACCATGGAGGAGTTCGAGAAAGCCAAGGACAAGATCATGATGGGCGCCGAGCGGCGTTCCATGGTCATGAGCGACGCCGAGAAAAAGCTCACTGCCTACCATGAAGCGGGCCACGCCATCGTGGGCCTGAACGTGCCGGATCACGACCCGGTTTACAAAGTGAGCATCATCCCGCGCGGCCGGGCCCTGGGCGTGACCATGTTCCTGCCGGAAGAGGACCGTTACAGCTTCAGCAAGCGGCGGCTCGAGAGCCAGATCGCCTCGCTGTTCGGCGGCCGCATCGCCGAGGAGCTGATTTTCGGCGCCGATGCCGTGACCACCGGTGCTTCCAACGACATCGAGCGGGCCACCGGGCTGGCGCGCAACATGGTCACCAAGTGGGGCCTGTCCGAACGCCTGGGCCCGCTGGCCTACAGCGAAGACGATGGCGAGATCTTCCTGGGGCGCTCGGTGACCCAGCACAAGCAGGTCTCGGACGTGACGGCGCATGCCATCGACGAGGAGATCCGGGCGATCATCGACAACAACTACCGCCGGGCGCACCAGATCCTCGAGGACCACATGGAGAAGCTGCACACCATGGCCGATGCCCTGGTGAAGTACGAGACCATCGACGAGCAGCAGATCAGGGACATCATGGCGGGCAAGGAACCGCGTCCGCCCAGCGACTGGACGGACAATCCGCCGCCGGTGCCGGAAGAGGAGCGGCCGGCGCAGCGGGACGACGACAAGGGTGCGACACCCATCGCCGGCCCCGCCAGCCAGCACTAGGCCGGACGACCAGCCAGGGCCGGGAGGGCTTGATGCCTTCCCGGCCCTTCTTTTTGCGACGTCCTATGCAGCTCGCCGGCGCTGCCGGGGCTATCATGCATCTCATGTCTTCCCGCACGCTGCAGCTCCGGACCCGGACCCTGGACCTTGCCAGCCCGGTCGTGATGGGGGTTCTCAACGTGACCCCGGACTCCTTCTCCGACGGCGGCCGTTTCAGCATGCCGGGGGCGGCCCGGGCGCACGCGCTGGCAATGGCCGCCGACGGGGCGGCGATCATCGATATTGGCGGCGAGTCCACGCGCCCCGGCGCCCGGCCGGTGTCGGCTGAAGACGAACTGGCCCGGGTGCTGCCGGTGCTGGAGGCGCTGGTCGCGGCCGCCGCGCCGCCGGTATCGGTCGATACCACCAAGCCCGGGGTGATGCGTGCTGCCGCTGCAGCCGGCGCCGAGCTCATCAACGACGTGAACGCGCTGCGAGCCCCCGGGGCGCTCGCGGCCGCAGCGGACAGCGGCTGCGCCATCTGCCTCATGCACATGCAGGGCAAGCCGCGCACCATGCAGGCAGCACCGCACTACGACGACGTGGTCGGCGAGGTCTACGATTTTCTTGCGCGGCGCGTCGAGGCGTGCATCGCGGCCGGCATCGAGAGCTCGCGGCTGGCGCTCGACCCCGGCTTCGGCTTCGGCAAGACGCTGGACCACAACCTGGCGCTGATGCGGCACCTGGGGCGCTTCACCGGCCTCGGCCTGCCGGTGCTGGTCGGCGTCTCGCGCAAGTCCATGATCGGCGCGGTCACGGGCCGGCCGGTCGACCAGCGCCTGGCCGGGGGGCTGGCGCTCGCCGCGCTCGCAGTCAGCGCCGGAGCCGCTATCATTCGCAGCCACGACGTGGCCGCGACGCGCGACGCGCTCGCCATGACGGCAGCCGTGCTGGCCGCCGATGACCAGGGAGAACAGGGATGAGCAGGAAATATTTCGGGACCGACGGCGTGCGCGGCACGGTCGGCGCGCCGCCCATGACGGTGGATTTCGCCCTGCGGCTGGCCAGCGCGGCCGCCCGGGTGCTGGCGCCGGAAGGCGGCACCGTCCTGATCGGCAAGGACACCCGCCTGTCGGGCTACATGTTCGAAGCGGCACTGGAAGCCGGCTTCACCGCAGCCGGGGTCAACGTGCTGCTGGCGGGACCGCTGCCGACCCCGGGCGTGGCGTACCTGTGCCGCGAGCTGGGCGCCGAGTTCGGGCTGGTGATCAGCGCCTCGCACAACCTCTACGACGACAACGGCATCAAGATTTTCGCAGCCGGCGGCGAGAAGCTGACGGACGAGCAGGAGCGCGCGATCGAGGCGCTGCTCGACGAGCCGCCGTTGACGCGGGAGTCGGCCGCGCTGGGCCGGGCCCGGCGGGTCGACCAGGCCCGCGTGGACTACCAGGAGTTCTGCAAGACCATGCTGCCGGCGGGCGCCGACCTGGCCGGCATCAAGCTGGTGGTCGACTGTGCTCATGGCGCGGCCTACAAGGTGGCGCCGCGGGTGCTCGCGGAGCTCGGCGCCGAGATCATCCCCATCGGCTGTTCGCCGAACGGGCGCAACATCAACCAGGGCTGCGGCTCGACCCAGCCGGAACTGCTGGCGACCACCGTCAAGGGCGTCGGGGCGCGGCTGGGCATCGCGCTCGACGGCGACGGCGACCGCTGCGTGCTGGTGGACGAGCGCGGCGAACTGGTGGACGGCGACCAGCTGCTCTACCTGCTGGCGCGCGATGCGGGCGCCCGGGGCGAGCTGCGCGGCCCGGTCGTAGGCACGGTGATGAGCAACCTCGGCCTGGAGCAGTCGCTCGGGCGGCTGGGCATTCCCTTCCGCCGCGCCGCGGTCGGCGACCGCTACGTGATGGCGCTGCTCAAGGAGGAGGGCGGCCAGCTCGGCGGGGAAACCTCGGGCCATATCATCAACCTGGCGCGGACCTCTACGGGCGACGGCCTGGCCACGGCCCTCCAGGTGCTCGAGGTGATGCGCCATACCGGCAGCCCGCTGTCCGAGCTGGTGGCCGGCATGCCGCGGCTGCCGCAGGTCATGATCAACGTGCGGGTGTCCCGCCGGATCGACCCGCGGGCGGCGTCCGGGGTGCCCGAGGCGCTGGCGGCCGCTGAGTCCGAGCTGGGCACCGACGGCCGCATCGTGCTGCGGGCTTCCGGCACCGAGCCGGTCATCCGCGTAATGATCGAGGCGGTGGACGCCATGCAGGCCCGCGGCCTTGCGGAACGTCTTGCCGAGGTCGTGCGGATCGCGGCCGAACATTGATTTCCCCGGGGGCTGCGGCTAAAGTGCCGCGCCTCCACGGCCCGGGAGTGACTGATGAGAAGGAAACTGGTCGCAGGTAACTGGAAGATGCACGGCTCGCGTGAGCTGACGCGGACGCTCGTGTCCGGCCTGGCCGCCGAGTTCGGCGCCGCGGCGCCCTGCGACATGGCCGTGTGCCCGCCTTACCCGTACCTCGAGGAAGCCGCCCGGGCCGCGGCCGGCAGCCCGGTGGCGGTCGGCGCCCAGGATGTTTCCGACCAGGACCAGGGGGCCTACACGGGCCAGGTGTCGGCCGCGATGCTGGCCGAGCTCGGCTGCCGCTACGCCATTGTCGGCCACTCCGAGCGCCGCACGCTGAATGGCGAGAGCGACGAACTGGTGGCCGCGAAGTTCAGGGCCGCCCAGGGACAGGGCCTGGTGCCCATCCTCTGCGTCGGCGAGAGCCTCGAAGAACGGGAGGCCGACGAGACTGAGGCGGTGGTCGGGCGGCAGCTGCGGGCCGTGCTTGCGGCGGCCGGGATCGGGGCCTTCGAGCAGGCGGTGATCGCGTATGAGCCCATCTGGGCCATCGGCACCGGGCGCACGGCTTCGCCGGAACAGGCGCAGGCGGTGCACGCATATATCCGTGGCTTACTCGCGGCGGAAAATGCTAAGATTGCGGACTTCGTGAAGGTGCTGTACGGCGGTAGCGTCAAGGCCGCCAATGCAGCCGATATTTTTGCCATGCCGGATGTCGACGGTGGGCTCGTGGGCGGCGCCTCGCTCGAGGTCGAGGGCTTCGCGGGCATCTGTCGCGCCGCCGGCTGAGTTACGGATACCAGGACCAGATGCTGCAGACCTTAGCTACCGTGAGCCATGTCTTCCTGGCCGTGGCCATTATCGTCCTCGTGCTGCTCCAGCGCGGCAAGGGCGCCGATGCCGGCGCGGCCTTCGGAGCGGGCGCGTCCGGGACCGTGTTCGGTTCCCGGGGCACGACGTCCTTCCTCAGCCGGACGACAGCCGTGCTTGCGACCCTGTTTTTCATTACGAGCCTCGGGCTCGCATACCTCGCCGGTCAGCGGACGGAGCCGGACAGCATTCTCGAGCGCGCGCCGGTGACGGCGCCGGCCTCGACTGAGATGCCCAGCGCCATCCCGACGCCGGCCCAGGACGGCGACTTGCCTGCCTTGCCGGCAGACGAGCCGCCGGCCAACGAGCAGGCGCCGCCGCCACAGTAAGCGGCGACGCCAGCGGGATCCTCGGTTTTTCGTGCGGATGTGGTGGAACTGGTAGACACGCTGTCTTGAGGGGGCAGTGGCGCAAGCCGTGTCGGTTCGAGTCCGACCATCCGCACCACCTACCAGGAACTTTCTCGAATTGAGGGGCTTATGAGCCTCTCGAGCCGATCCAGCGGCACCTTGCGGTGAGACCCAGGGGCGACAGGGCGCGCCCTGCAATAAAAGGTTCACCTTCTACCGGGACAATCCGGGTCCGATGAACGCTCTGCCCGGCGCCACCGACCTGATGCGCCTGTTTGCGTCCTCGGCGCTGACGTTCGGCTGGCTGAGCCTGTCGCTCCTGGCCCGCCAACTGGCCCATCTCAAGCTCGCCGCCTTCGCGCTCTCCATCCTGCTCTTGCCCCTTCTCGCCGGCCTGCAGCTGGTCCACTGGCTGTGTCTTCTGCTCGACGAGGTGTTCTGCCGGGGCTACCGCGAGGCGCGGGTGGAAAGCCCGGTGTTCGTGCTGGGCATTCCGCGCAGCGGCACGACCCTGGCGCACCGGGTGCTGGCCGAGGATCCGCAGTTCACCACCTTCACCACCTGGGAATGCGTGCTGGCGCCGGCGGTGATCCAGCGGCGGCTCCTGCGCTGGGCCGGGCGCGTGGACCGGCGGCTGGGAGGTCATGCCCGGCGGCTGCTCGACGGCATCATCGGCCGCATCGCCACCGGCCTGGACGGCATCCACCCGGTTGCGCTGGACGCGCCGGAAGAGGACTACCTGGCGCTGCTGCCGGCGCTGGGCTGTTTCCTGCAGGTCGTGCCGTTCCCGTTCTCGCGCCGGGGCTGGCGCCTGGGCCGCCTGGACCGGGACATGCCGTCCGCGGAACGCCAGCGCCTGCTGCGGTTCTACCGCGCCCTGGTCCAGCGCCACCTGTACGCGGCCCCGCCGGGCAAGCGTTTCCTGTCCAAGAACGCGGCGTTCGCCTCCTGGGCCGGGAGCCTGGCGGAAACCTTCCCGGATGCGCGCTTCATCGCCTGCCTGCGCGAGCCGCTGCAGGTCGTACCCTCCCAGCTGTCGGCCCTGGCCGGCGGCTGCAGACTGTTCGGACACCGCGCGGACGACCCGGTCTTTGTCGAGCGCCTGATGTCCACCCTGGAGCACGGCTATCACCATCTCATGGACTTCGCCGCGGACCGGCCGGGGCGGGCAGTCGTGGTGACGGAACCGGAGTTGCGTGAGCGCCTGGCGGCGACCTTCGAGGAGGCCTATCGGCAGCTGGGACTGGCGTGCTCGCCGGGATGGCAGGCTCGCCTGAGGCAGCGCGGCGGTGCGGCGCGTCGTTTTCGCTCGACCCACCGGCCGACACCCGCCTGCTTCGGGCTCTCCGCGGAGGGCATTTTGCGCCGGTTCCGCAGTGTCTACGGGCGGTCGGACACACCTTTCGGCCGGGAGGCAGCATGATGAGCGCACACGCCGACTACATCCGTCCCGTCCCTACGCCGCGCCTGCCGCTGAAGCTGGTGGTGGTCTCGGATGCCCTGCCCGAGCGCAACGGGGTTGGGACCTACTATCACGACCTCGTCGCAGCGCTCGCGGGGCGCATTGAGCATGCCGAGCTCATCTGTCCCGACCCCACGCGGGGCTGGCGGGGCAGATTCAGCCTTCCCCTCCCCGGGGACGCGACCCAGAGCGTCTGCCTGCCGCCGCGCCGCCGGCTGCTGGGCTATCTTGAATCGCTGCGTCCGGACGTCATCGTCGTGGCCACGCCGGGACCCTTCGGCACGACGGCGATCACTGCCGCCCGGCGACTCGGGGTGCCTGTCATCGGCGGCTACCACACGGACCTGGACCAGCTGGCCAACCTCTACTGGACCCGGCCCTGGAGCCGTTTGTTCGGCCGGGCCAGCCAGAGGGTGCTGGAGCGACGCAGCCGTTCGGTCTTCGCGGCCAGCCGCGTCGTGGTGGCCAACAGCGAGCCCATGGCCGCAGGGGCGCGACGCTTCGGTGCGGGCCGGGTTGCGGTCATGGGCACGCCGCTGGGCGGGCGGTTCCTGGCTGATCCGCCAGCGGCCGCCGGACACCGCCTCGACGAGGTGCTTTTCGCCGGCCGCCTGGCGCCGGAGAAGAACGTCGAGGCGGTCGTCGCCGCGGCGCGCCGGCATCCGCACATCCGGTTCCGGCTGGCCGGCGACGGCCCCCTGGCGGGCACGGCCCGCGCGGCCTGCGCAGAACTGCCCAACCTCCAGTGGCTTGGCTGGCAACCACGTTCCGCCCTCCCGCAGCTGATGGACGAGGCGGACGCCGTGGTGCTGCCTTCCCGGGTCGAAGGTTTTGGCACGGTGGCGCTGGAGGCCATGGTCCGGGGCCGGCTCGCGGTGGTCTCGTCGCGCTGCGGGATCCTCGACTGGGACGACCTCTCCCACGGTCTTTTCGCCATGGGCGCCGCGGAGTCTCTCGAGCACGCCCTAGGACGCCTGGAACGGATGCCGCCAGAGCTCCGGCTGGCCCTCGCCCGGCGTGGGCGAAAGGCCGCCGGCGCATTTTGCGATGCCATCATCCGGGACTGGGTGGCGCTGGTGGACGAGACCGTCCGTGGCTGAGTCGGCGCCGGCGCTGTTGTCCGTCCACGACGTGATGCCGGCGACGCTGGGGCAGGTCGAGGACCTGGTCGGGCTGGTACGGCGACGCCATGCGGGCCCGGTGACGCTGCTGGTGGTGCCTGGCGCCGGCTGGAGCGAAGGCAGCCTGTACCGCCTCAGGAGACTGACTGACGCCGGCTGCGAAGTGGCCGGGCACGGCTGGAGCCACCGGGCGGCCCGGGTTCGCGGCCTGCACCATCGGTTGCATGCGGCGCTGATCTCGCGGGGGGTGGCCGAACACCTGGCGCTGGACCGGGACGGCGCCCGCACCCTGGTCCAACGCTGTTACGACTGGTTCGCCGAGCAAGGCCTGCCGTCGCCGACGCTCTATGTGCCGCCGGCCTGGGCTCTCGGCCCCCTGGATCCGGCCCGGGACCGAGACCTGCCGTTCCAGCTATGGGAGGACCTCGGCGGGATCAGGTATGCCGGCCGCACTGGCCGGCGGTGGCTGCCCCTGGCGGGGTTCGAGGCGGACACCCGGCTGCGGGCAACGGTGGTACGGATGGTGAATCGACTCGGCTTCCAACTCGCCAAGGGGTCCAGGCCGCTGCGCTTCGCCATTCACCCCGGCGATCTCGACCTCATGCTGGCCGCCGAGCTCCGGGCGGGCCTCGACCGCATCGACGGCCTGCTTTCCTATCGCGACCTTCTGCCAGGCGGGGCCACAGCGCGCGCAGTTTACTGTACGCCGCCGACGCCTTCCTGACCTCCCTCGCGGGGAAACCGGCGCCGCCGGGACCGCGAACTTCATCTCCGAGGGGAATCATCCCGGCGCCGCTGCTGCGTCGCGGCGCAGGCTGGTAGAATAGTCCGCTCCCAGTGGCCGCGAGCCCGGCGGCGCGGCGTCGAACAGGAACCGGAATGCTCGAGAACTACCTCCCCATCCTTGTTTTCCTGGTCATCGCTTCGGTCCTCGGCGCGACTTTGCTCGCGGCCGGGTTCGTCCTTGGTCCGCGGCGGCCGGACGAGGCCAAGAACTCGCCCTACGAGTGCGGTTTCGAAGCCTTCGAGGACTCGCGCATGAAGTTCGACGTCCGCTATTACCTCGTCGCCATCCTGTTCATCATCTTCGACCTCGAAATCGCCTTTCTCTTCCCGTGGGCGGTCTCGCTCGACCAGGTCGGGGGCTTCGGCCTCCTGGCCATGGCGGTATTCCTGCTGATCCTCGTCGTCGGCTTCATCTACGAGTGGAAACGGGGGGCGCTGGAATGGGATTGAACGACCCCGTGCCCGCCGCCCTGGGCAAGAGCCAGAAGCCCGGCATCGTCACGACCACGGTCGATGCGGTGGTGAACTGGGCCCGCACCGGCTCCATGTGGCCGATGACCTTCGGGCTGGCCTGCTGTGCCGTGGAGATGATGCACGCCGGCGCAGCGCGCTATGACCTGGACCGTTTCGGCATCATCTTCCGGCCCAGCCCGCGCCAGTCCGACGTGATGATCGTGGCCGGCACGCTGGTCAACAAGATGGCGCCCGCGCTGCGCAAGGTCTACGACCAGATGTCGGAGCCGCGCTGGGTGATTTCGATGGGCAGTTGCGCCAACGGCGGCGGCTACTACCACTATTCCTATGCGGTGGTGCGCGGCTGCGACCGCATCGTGCCGGTGGACGTTTACGTGCCGGGCTGCCCGCCGACGGCCGAGGCGTTGCTGTACGGCATCCTGCAGCTGCAAAAGAAGATCAGGCGGACCAACACCATCGCGCGATGAGCAGGAAGACCGAGACACTGGCGGCGCGGCTGCGGGAGCAGCTCGGTGAGGAGTTCGAGCTCGAGCTCGGGCCCGGCATCGAGCTCGGCATCACCGTGCCGGCCGGGCGCCTGGTGGAAATCGCCACCATGCTGCGCGACGCGCCGGGGCTCGAGTTCGGCATGCTGGTGGACCTGGCGGGCGTCGATTACCTGACCTACGGCATGGAGGAGTGGAAGACGCTCCAGGCGACGGCCTCCGGCTTCAGCCGCGGTGTCCGGCGCGGGTCGCCGCCGGTCTCCCCGGATACGCCCCGGCGCTTTGCCGCCGTCTGCCAGCTGCTGTCGCTAACCCGCAACCACCGGCTGCGGCTGCGCTGCTACGCGCCGCCGGGCGACCCGCCGCGCCTGCCGACGCTCACCGAGGTCTGGCCCGCGGCGGACTGGTTCGAGCGCGAGGCCTTCGACCTGTTCGGCATCCTGTTCGACGGCCATCCGGACCTGCGCCGGATCCTGACCGACTACGGCTTCATCGGCCATCCCTTCCGCAAGGACTTCCCGCTCACCGGCCAGGTAGAGGTGCGGTACGACGCCGAGCAGCAGCGGGTGGTGTACGAGCCGGTGCAGATCGAGCCCCGTACCCTGGTGCCGCGCGTGATCCGGGACGATCATCGCTATGACCCGGCCATGAAGGACTGAGGTCATGGCCGAGATTCGCAACTTCACCCTGAACTTCGGCCCCCAGCACCCGGCCGCGCACGGGGTCCTGCGGCTGGTGCTGGAGATGGACGGGGAGGTCATCCAGAAAGCCGACCCGCATATCGGCCTGCTGCACCGGGCCACCGAGAAGCTGGCCGAGAGCAAGCCCTACAACCAGTCCATCGGCTACATGGACCGACTGGACTACGTCTCGATGATGTGCAACGAGCATGCCTACGTGCTGGCCATCGAGCGCCTGCTCGGGATTACGCCGCCGCCGCGCGCCCAGTACATCCGCGTCATGTTCGACGAGATCACCCGGATCCTGAACCACCTGATGTGGCTCGGGGCGCACGGGCTCGACATCGGCGCGATGACCATGTTCCTGTACTGCTTCCGGGAACGGGAAGACCTGATGGACTGCTACGAGGCCGTCTCGGGCACCCGCATGCACGCGACCTACTACCGGCCCGGCGGGGTCCATCGCGACCTGCCGCTGGAAATGCCGCGCTACCAGGAATCGAAGTTCCGGAGCAAGAAGGAAGTCGCGCGCCTGAACGAGGCGCGCTCGGGCTCGCTGCTGGATTTCATCGAGGACTTCACGGCGCGCTTCCCGGCCTGCGTGGACGAGTACGAGACCCTGCTGACCGACAACCGCATCTGGAAGCAGCGCACTGTCAACATCGGCGTGGTAGCGCCCGAGCGGGCGGTCGCCCTCGGCTTCACCGGGCCGATGCTGCGCGGTTCCGGCGTCGAATGGGACCTGCGCAAGAAGCAGCCCTACGAGGTCTACGACCAGCTCGATTTCGACATCCCGGTGGGCGTGAACGGGGACTGCTACGACCGTTACCTGGTCCGCATCGAGGAGCTCCGCCAGTCCAATCGCATCGTGCGCCAGTGCGTGCAGTGGCTGCGCGAGAACCCCGGCCCGATCTCGGTCGACAACCACAAGGTCGTGCCGCCAAGGCGGGTGGAGATGAAGGGCGACATGGAATCGCTGATCCACCATTTCAAGCTCTATACCGAGGGCTATTGCGTGCCCGCGGGCGAGGTCTACGCGGCCGTCGAGGCGCCGAAGGGCGAGTTCGGCTGCTATCTCGTGTCGGACGGCGCCAACAAGCCCTACCGGGTGAAGCTGCGCGCGCCGGGCTTCGTGCACATGGCGGCGCTGGACGAGATGGTGCGCGGCCACATGCTGGCCGACGTAGTGGCGATGATCGGCACGATCGACGTGGTATTCGGGGAGGTGGACCGGTGAGCGAGGCCGGCGTGCTGTCCGCGCACGTGCGCGAGGAGATCGATCGCTGGGTGGCGCGCTTCCCGGAGGGGCGGCAGCGTTCCGCGGTGCTGGCCGCGTTGCGGGCGGCCCAGCATGAGAACGACGGCTACCTGACACCGGAGCTGATGGACGGGATCGCCGCCTATCTCGAGCTGCCCCCGGTGCAGGTCTACGAGGTGGCAACTTTCTACTCGATGTTCGAGACCGAGCCCTGCGGGCGGCACCACGTGTCCGTCTGCACCAATGTCTCCTGCATGCTGCGCGGCGCCGACGAGCTGCTGCGCCATGTGGAGAGCCGGCTGGGCATCAAGGTGGGCGAGAGCACGCCGGACGGGCGGGTTTTCCTGAAGCGGGAAGAAGAGTGCCTGGCGGCCTGCTGCGGAGCGCCCATGATGATGGTGGACCATGTCTACCACGAGAACCTGACGCCCCGGAAGATCGACGAAATCCTGGAGGGACTCGACTGATGGAGCGGCCGCTCAACCAGGTCTGTTTTGCGCCGCTGGCCCGGGAGGGCTCGTGGACGCTGCCGGTCTATGAGGCGCTCGGCGGCTACCAGGCATGGCGCCAGATTCTCGCCGAGCGTCCGGCGCCGGCGATGATCATCGAGGAGATCAAGGCTTCCGGCCTGCGCGGCCGCGGCGGCGCAGGGTTCCCGACCGGGTTGAAGTGGAGTTTCATGCCCAAGGACCCGGACCTGCAGAAATACGTGGTCTGCAACTCGGACGAGAGCGAGCCCGGCACCTGCAGCGACCGCGACATCCTGCGCTACAACCCGCACGCGGTGGTGGAGGGCATGGCCATCGCCGGCTACGCCATGGGCGCGACCGTCGGCTACAACTACATCCGGGGCGAGTTCCTCGCCGAGCCGGTGCCGCGTTTCGAGGCGGCCGTACGGGAGGCGTACGAGGCGGGGCTGCTCGGCAAGGACATCCTCGGCTCGGGCGTGGACTTCGACCTGTATGCCTTCGTCGGCGCGGGCGCCTACATCTGCGGCGAGGAAACTGCGCTGCTGGAGTCGCTGGAGGGCAAGCAGGGCAAGCCGCGCTTCAAGCCGCCGTTCCCGGCCAACAAGGGCCTGTACGGCAAGCCCACGACCATCAACAACACCCAGACCTTCGCCTCGGTGCCGGCCATCATGCGCCAGGGGGCCGCCTGGTTCTCGGAGCTGGGCGTGGAAGGGTCGGGCGGCACGGCGATCTTCTCCGTTTCCGGCCACGTCGAGCGGCCGGGGAATTTCGAGGTGGGGCTGGGGATTCCCTTCGCCGAGCTGCTCGAACTGGCCGGCGGCGTCTGGCGCGGCCGCAAGCTCAAGGCGGTGATCCCGGGCGGGTCTTCTGCGCCGGTGCTGCCGGCCGAGCTGATCATGGGCGCCAGCATGGACTTCGATTCCATCAAGAAGGCCGGCTCCATGCTGGGCTCGGGCGCCGTCATGGTGATGGACGAGACCACCTGCATGGTGCGGACGCTCGAGCGCATCTGCCGCTTCTACCACATGGAATCCTGTGGCCAGTGCACGCCCTGCCGCGAGGGCACCGGCTGGATGCACCGGGTGGTGCAGCGCATCCTGGCCGGCCAGGGGCGCAGCGAGGACCTCGACCTGCTCGACGGCGTCTCGCGCCGCATCGAGGGTCACACCATCTGCGCCTTCGGCGACGCCGCGGCGTGGCCGGTGCAGAGCTTCATCCGGCATTTCCGGCCGGAGTTCGAGTACATGATCCAGCACCGGGGCCGCAGCATCCTCGAGGGCGCCGCCGGGACGCAGGCCGCCTGATGAGCGACGACATCATCAATATCGAGGTCGACGGCGTGCCGGTGCAGGCACGGCGCGGCCAGATGATCATCGAAGTGACGGACGCCCGGTCGGTCTACGTGCCGCGTTTCTGCTACCACCCGAAGCTGAGCATCGCCGCCAACTGCCGGATGTGCCTGGTCGAGGTGGAGAAGGCGCCCAAGCCGCTGCCGGCCTGCGCCACGCCGGTGATGGAGGGCATGAAGGTCTTCACCCGTTCCCCGCGCGCCATCGCGGCCCAGAAGGCCACCATGGAGTTCCTGCTGATCAACCACCCGCTGGACTGCCCGATCTGCGACCAGGGCGGGGAGTGCGAGCTGCAGGACCTGGCGATGGGCTTCGGCTCGGACGTGTCGCGCTTCACCGAGCGTAAGCGGATCGTCAAGGACAAGAACCTGGGCCCGCTGGTCTCCACCGACATGACGCGCTGCATCCACTGCACTCGCTGCGTCCGCTTCGGCCAGGAAATCGCCGGCATCCAGGAGCTCGGCACCATGGGCCGGGGCGAGGATACGGTCATCGGCACCTACATCGAGCACAGCGTCGATCACGAGCTGTCCGGCAACATCATCGACGTCTGTCCCGTCGGCGCGCTGAACAACAAGCCCTATCGCTATCGTGCGCGGGCCTGGGAAATGACCCAGCACGAGACAGTGTCGCCGCACGATTGCGTCGGCGCGCAGCTGTTCACCCACACCCTGCGCGGCAAGGTGATGCGCAACGTGCCGCGCGAGTGCGAGGACATCAACGAGACCTGGGCCGCCGACCGGGATCGCTTCGGCTGCCACGGCCTGTATGCCGAGGATCGCCTGGAGCGCCCCCAGTTGCGGAACGCGGCCGGGGAATGGGAGGAGGCCAGCTGGGAGGACGCCCTGCTGCGCGTCACCGAAAGCTTCAAGGGTCGCCGGCCGGAGCAGCTGGGCTTCCTGGCGGCGCCCGGCAGCACGCTCGAGGAGCACTTCCTGCTCGCGCGCCTGGCGCGCGGCCTGGGCAGCTCGAATGTCGACCACCGGCTGCAGCGCCGTGATTTCTCCGGCCAGGCGCACGACCCGGTCGTCCCGGGTCTAGGGCTGCCGCTGGCCGAGGTCGATGCGCTCGCCGCCGTCCTGGTCATCGGCTCGGCCCTGCGGCAGGAGGCGCCGATCCTGGCGCACCGGCTGCGCAAGGCCGCGCTCGCCGGGGCGCAGGTAGGCTTTCTCAACGCCGAGGCGCTGGAATGGCGCTTCCCGGTCAGCGCCGAGATCGTCGCCCCCGCGGGGTCCCAGGCGCGGGCGCTGGCGGAAGTGCTTGCCGCGGCCTGCGGCGACGACTTCAGCGCCTTGCCGGCGGACCTGGCCGGGCAGCTGCGCGGGCTCGAGCCCGGCGAGGGGGCGCAACGGCTGGCCGCGGCGCTGCACGGCGAAGGGCGCCGGACGGTCTGGCTCGGCCTGCAGGCCCAGCGGCATCCTGCTTACGCTGAGCTGCAGGTACTGGCGGCCGCGCTCTGCGGCGTCACCGGCGCGACCCTGGGCTATCTCTCGGAGGGCGCCAACAGCGCCGGCGCCTGCCTGGCAGGAGCGCTGCCGCACCGGGACGTGGGCGGCGTGCCGGCGGCACAGCCCGGCCGGGATGCGGGCGCGCTGCTGGGCGGCGGCCTGGAAGCCGTCCTGCTCCTGGGCTGCGAACCGGAGCTCGACGCGGCCGCCGGCGAGGACGCACTGCCGGCGCTGGCGGAGACCGAGTTCGTCGCCTGCCTGACGCCGTTTGCGACTCCGGCCATGCGCCGTTATGCCGACGCGCTGCTGCCGGTCGGGACCGCCTACGAGACCTCGGGCACTTTCGTCAATTGCGAGGGCCGCTGGCAGAGCTTCACCGGCGCCGCGCGGCCGGTGGGCGAGGCCCGGCCCGCGTGGAAGGTGTTGCGGGTGCTTGGCACCCAGCTCGGGGTCGAAGGTTTCGACTACATGTCGTCCGAGGACGCGCGTGACGACCTGCGCGCGCGTCTCGAGGCCGCCACCGCGGGCACGCCCGAGCTGGGGCTGCGCGCGGTGCGACTGGAGCAGGCGGGCGCCTGGCGGGAGCCGAATCCCTACGCCACCGACCCGCTGCTGCGGCGCTCGCGCCCGTTGCAGGAGACCAGGATCGGCGCTGCCGGGGGGAGACGCTGGCCATGACGGACCTCTGGTACGGCCTGCCGGCGGAACTGCAGCGGACGCTGGTCGTCACGTCGCAGGTGCTGTTGCTCGTGGTGCCGCTGATCCTGAGCGTGGCCTATCTCACCCTGGCGGAGCGCAAGGTCATCGGCTGGATCCAGAACCGGATCGGCCCGAACCGCGTCGGGCCGAAGGGCCTGCTGCAGCCTTTTGCCGACGTGCTCAAGCTGCTGTTGAAAGAGATCGTGATCCCGGCGAAATCGAGCCGGTTCCTGTTCGTCATCGCGCCGCTCCTGGCGATCGTGCCGGCGTTCGCGACCTGGGCGGTGATCCCCGTGAGCCCGGAGTTCGTGCTGGCGGACATCAACGCCGGCGTGCTCTACGTGCTCGCGCTGACCTCGATGGGGGTCTACGGCATCATCCTCGCCGGCTGGGCCTCCAACTCCAAGTACGCCCTGCTCGGCGCGATGCGCTCCGCTGCCCAGATCGTCGCCTACGAGATCGCGATGGGCTTTGCGCTGGTCGGCGTCCTGATGGCCGGCGGCAGCCTCAACCTCGGGGAGATCGTGCGGGCCCAGGAAGGCAGTATCCTGCACTGGTTCTGGCTGCCGCTGCTGCCGCTGTTCGTGATTTATTTCATCTCGGGCGTCGCGGAGACCAATCGCGCGCCCTTCGACGTGGCCGAGGGCGAGTCCGAGATCGTCGCGGGCTTCCACGTCGAGTATTCCGGCATGGCCTTCGCGGTGTTCTTCCTGGCGGAGTACGCCAACATGATCCTGATCGCGGCGCTGTCCGCGACCTTCTTCCTCGGCGGCTGGCTGTCCCCGCTGCAGGGCATCCCGGGGCTCGACGGCACGTTCCTGGCGGCGCCGGGCTTCTTCTGGTTCGCCCTCAAGACGGCCCTGTTCCTGTTCCTTTTCCTCTGGTTCCGCGCCACCTTCCCGCGCTACCGCTACGACCAGATCATGCGGCTGGGCTGGAAGGTGTTCATACCCCTGACGATCGTCTGGCTGTTCGTCCTTGGTGCGCTGGTGTGGTTCCAGGTCGGCCCGTGGTTTGACTGATGAAGACTTTTCGCACCCTTGCCAAGACGCTGTTTTTGACCGAGCTCCTCGCCGGGCTCCGGGTCACGCTCCGGAACCTGTTCCGGCGCAAGGTCACCGTCCATTACCCCGAAGAGAAGGCGCCGCAGTCGCCGCGCTTTCGCGGGCTGCACGCGCTGCGCCGTTATTCGAACGGCGAGGAGCGCTGCATCGCCTGCAAGCTGTGCGAGGCGGTGTGCCCCGCGCTGGCCATCACCATCGAGAGCGATGTCGGCGAGAACGGGCTCAGGCGCACCACGCGCTATGACATCGATTTGTTCAAGTGCATCTATTGCGGCTTCTGCGAGGAGGCCTGCCCGGTGGACTCGATCGTCGAGACCCGGATCCACGAGTACCACATGGAGAAGCCGGGCGAGAACATCATGACCAAGGAAAAACTGCTGGCGATCGGCGACAAGTACGAGGCGATGATCGCCGCGGACAAGGCTGCCGACGCGGGCTATCGCTAGGACGCCACCGGTGATCGAAGCCGTCATCTTCTACTTCTTCGGCGCGGTGCTGCTGGGCGCCGCCATCGGGGTCATCGCCTCCCGCAATCCGGTGCATTCGGCGATGTTCCTGGTCCTGTCGTTCTTCACCAGCGCGTTCATCTGGCTGCTGCTGGAGGCCGAGTTCCTGGCGATCGTGCTGGTGCTGGTGTACGTCGGCGCGGTGATGGTGCTGTTCCTGTTCGTGGTGATGATGCTCGACGTCGCGCCGGATCGCCTGCAGGGCGGCTTCACCGCGTACGCGCCCCAGGCGCTGGTGATCGTGGCCCTGGTCGTGGCGATGCTCGGCGTCGTGCTCTGGGCCCAGCCCGGGCAGCTCAGCATGCTCGAGGCGCCGCCGCGGGCGCCGCCCGACGCGAGCAATACCGAGGCCCTGGGCGCCGTGCTCTACACCGAGTACGTCTACGCCTTCGAGCTGGCCGCCGTGCTGCTGCTGGTGGCGATCGTGGCGGCGATCGTGCTGACCATGCGCAAGCGTCCCGGCCTCAAGGCCCAGGACGTGCCGGCCCAGCTGGCGGTGCGGCGGGAGGAGCGGGTCCGCCTGGTGCGGATGAAGCCGGAGCGCGACGAATGATCGGCCTGTCGCACTACCTGACGCTCTCCGGGATCCTGTTCACCCTCGGTATCGCCGGGATCTTCATCAATCGCCGCAACCTGATCCTGCTCCTGATGTGCGTGGAACTGATGCTGCTGGCGGTGAATTTCAATTTCATCATCCTGTCGCGGTTTCTCGACGACATCGCGGGGCAGGTCTTCGTGTTCTTCATCCTCACCGTGGCGGCCGCGGAGGCCGCTATCGGGCTCGCCATCCTGGTGGTGCTGTTCCGCAGCAGGCCCAGTGTCCAGGTGGACGAGCTGGACTCGATGAAGGGCTGAGGCATGCAGAACGTCTATCTCGCCATCGTCCTCGCCCCCCTGCTCGCCGCCATCGTCGCCGGGCTGTTCGGCCGCCAGGTCGGGCGGGCCGGCGCGCACACGGTGACCATCCTCGGTGTCGCGATCTCCTTCGTCCTGTCGGCCTGGGTGCTGTGGGGGCTGCTGGCCGGCAGCATCCAGCCCTACAACGGCACAGTCTACGAGTGGGCGGTGGTGGACGGCGTGCGGCTCGAGGTCGGCTTCCTGGTCGACCGGCTGTCCGCCCTGATGATGACGGTGGTGACCTTCGTCTCGCTGTGCGTGCACGTCTACACCATCGGTTACATGCACGACGACCCCGGCTACCAGCGGTTCTTCAGCTATATCTCGCTGTTCACTTTCGCCATGCTGATGCTGGTCATGGCCAACAATTTCCTCCAGCTGTTTTTCGGCTGGGAGGCGGTCGGCCTGGTCAGCTACCTGCTGATCGGCTTCTGGTACAAGAAGCCCAGCGCGGTCCACGCCAACATGAAGGCCTTCCTGGTCAACCGCGTGGGGGATTTCGGCTTCCTGCTGGGCATTGCCGGCGTGCTGTTCTGGTTCGGCAGCCTGGATTACGCCACCGTGTTCGAGCGCGCGCCGGCAGTGGCCGGGACCCAGGTCTCGATCTTCGCCGGGTCCAGCTGGTCGGTGCTGACGCTGGTCTGCATCCTGTTGTTCATAGGCGCCATGGGCAAGTCGGCCCAGGTGCCGCTGCACGTCTGGTTGCCGGACTCGATGGAAGGCCCGACCCCGATTTCGGCCCTGATCCATGCCGCCACCATGGTCACCGCCGGCATCTTCATGGTGGCGCGCATGTCGCCGCTGTTCGAGCTCTCCACCACGGCCCTGTCCGTGGTGCTGGTGATCGGGGCGACCACGGCGTTCTTCATGGGCCTGCTCGGGCTGGTGCAGAACGACATCAAGCGCGTGGTGGCCTATTCGACCCTCTCCCAGCTCGGCTACATGACGGTGGCGCTGGGCGCCTCGGCCTACGCCGCCGGCATCTTCCACCTGGCGACGCATGCCTTCTTCAAGGCGCTGCTGTTCCTCGCCGCCGGCAGCGTGATCATCGCCATGCACCACGAGCAGGACATCCGCAAGATGGGCGGGCTCCGGCGCTACCTGCCGGTTACCTACTGGACCGCGCTTCTGGGGTCGCTCGCCCTGATCGGCTTTCCCGGCTTCTCCGGCTTCTTCTCCAAGGACGCCATCATCGAGGCCGTCCATCATGCCGAGCTTCCCGGCGCCGGGTACGCCTACGCCTGTGTGCTGGCCGGCGTGTTCGTCACCGCGCTGTACAGCTTCCGCATGTTCTTCCTGGTCTTCCACGGCGAGGAACGATTCGACGCGCCCACCCGCAGCCACCTGCATGAGCCCCCGCTGGTGGTCACCGGCCCGCTGGTGGCCCTGGCAGTGCCCTCTGTCGTGCTGGGCTGGCTGGCCATGGAGGCGGTGCTGTTCGGGGGGTTCTTCGGCGACGCCATCTTCGTGCTGCCGGAGAACGACACGCTCGCTGCGCTGGCCGGGACCGCGGGGACCGCGACGGCGATGCTGGCCCACAGCGTCGTGACGCCGACCCTGTGGCTGGCGCTGGCGGGCCTGGCGACGGCCTGGTTCCTGTACCTGAAGCGCCCGGACCTCCCGGGCCGGATCGCCGCGCGCCTGGCGACACCGCGGCAGGTGCTGGAGCAGAAGTACTATTTCGATGCCGTGAACGAGCACCTGCTGGCCCCGCTGGCCCGCGGCCTCGGCGGGCTCCTCTGGCGCACGGGCGACGGCGCCATCATCGACGGCGCGCTGGTCAATGGTTCCGCTCGCCTGGTGGGCTGGTTGTCGGGCGTGGTGCGGCGCCTGCAGAGCGGCTACCTCTACCACTATGCCTTCGGCATGTTCATCGGCCTCGGCCTGATCCTGGCCTGGCTCGTGCTCGGCATCGGGCGGGGGTAGGGCGATGTCCTCCAGCTTCCCCATCCTCAGCGTGCTGGTCTGGCTGCCGATCCTCGGCGGCCTCGCCGTGCTGGCCATCGGCGACCAGCGGGCAGCGCTGGCCCGGCCGGTGGCGCTGGCGATTGCGGTGCTCACCTTCCTGGCCAGCCTGCCGCTCTGGACCGGCTTCGACCGCGACACCGCGGCCATGCAGTTCACCGAGCGCGCGCCCTGGATCGCGGCCTTCGATGCCTGGTATCACCTCGGCGTGGACGGCATCTCCATGCCGCTGATCCTCCTGACCACTTTCATCACCGTGCTGGTGGTGATCGCGGGCTGGGAAGTGATCCGCACCCGGCCGGCCCAGTACCTGGCCTCCTTCCTGGTGCTCGAGGGCGTGATGATCGGCGTCTTCGCCGCGGTGGACGCGCTGCTGTTCTACGTCTTCTGGGAAGCCATGCTGATCCCGATGTTCATCATCATCGGCATCTGGGGCGGCGCGCGGCGCGTCTACGCGACCCTGAAGTTTTTCCTCTACACCTTCCTCGGCTCGGTCTTCATGCTGGTCGCCCTGATCTACCTGCGGATCGAGAGCGGCAGCTACGACATCCTGGCCATGCACCAGCAGCCGCTGGGCATGAACGCGCAGGTCCTGATCTTCCTGGCTTTCCTCGCCGCCTTTGCCGTGAAAGTGCCGATGTGGCCGGTGCACACCTGGCTGCCGGATGCGCACGTCGAGGCGCCGACCGGGGGCTCCGTGATCCTGGCCGCGATCATGCTGAAGATGGGCGGCTACGGCTTCCTGCGCTTCAGCCTGCCGATCACGCCGGATGCGTCCCAGTCGCTCGACTGGCTGCTGATCGGCCTGTCCCTGGTGGCGATCGTCTATATCGGCTTCGTGGCGCTGGTGCAGCAGGACATGAAGAAGCTCATCGCCTATTCGTCGATCGCGCACATGGGCTTCGTCACGCTCGGGTTCTTCCTCGCCTGGCGGATCATCGCCAACACCGGCGGAATGGACGGCATCGTGATGGGCCTGCAGGGCGGCATGGTGCAGATGATCTCCCACGGCCTGATTTCAGGGGCGCTGTTCCTGTGCGTGGGCGTGCTCTATGACCGCATGCACAGCCGCGACATCGCGGCCTACGGCGGCGTCGCCAATACCATGCCGGTGTTCGCCGCCTTCATGGTGCTGTTCGCCATGGCCAACGCCGGCCTGCCGGGGACTTCGGGCTTCGTCGGTGAGTTCCTCGTGATCCTCGCCAGCTTCAAGGCGAGTTTCTGGTACGCGCTGCTGGCCGGCACCACCCTCGTGCTCGGCGCGGCCTACACGCTGTGGATGGTCAAGCGCGTGCTGTACGGGGAAGTGGCCAACGAGCGGGTGGCGGCCCTGGCCGACGTCAACCGGCGCGAATTCCTGGTGCTGGCGGTGCTGGCGGTGGCGGTCCTGCTGCTCGGCGTGTGGCCCGCGCCGCTGATCGACGTCATGGCGACGACCCTCGAGGCCCTCGCCGACCACGTGGTGCAGTCGAAGCTATGAATGCCCTGAGCCAGTTTGCGCCCGCGAGCGCAGAGATCTTCCTGACCTTCGCCGCCTGCACGGTGCTGCTGGTGGACGTGTTCCTGCCGGACCGGTACCGCGTCTGGAGCTATTTCCTGGCGCTTGCGGCGGTGGCCGGCACCGCCCTGGTCCTCGTCGCCACCGCCCCGGCCGAGCCGGTCGTGACCCTCAGCGGCGCGTTCGTGGCCGATTCGCTGTCGCAATTGCTCAAGCTCTTCACCTGCGCCGTGGTGGCCGTGACCTTCCTCTACGCCAAGGACTACCTGCGGGCACGATCGCTGTTCCAGGGGGAGTACTACGTGCTCGGGCTGCTGGCCATGCTCGGCATTTTCGTGATGATCTCGGCCCACAGCATGCTCAGCCTGTATCTCGGCCTGGAGATCATGTCACTGTCGCTGTACGCGATGGTGGCCTTCAACCGGGAGAGCCCGCTGGCGGCCGAAGCGGCGATGAAGTATTTCATCCTCGGCGCCATCGCCACGGGCTGCTTCCTCTACGGCACCTCCATCCTCTACGGGGTCACCGGCTCGCTGGACCTGGGCGAGATCTCCCGCCGCGCGACGGCGCTGGACGGGCTCGACGTCCACCTGCTGGTGGCGCTGTCCTTCATCCTGGTCGGGGTGGCCTTCAAGTTCGGCGCGGTGCCGTTCCACATGTGGCTGCCCGATGTCTACCAGGGCGCGATCACGCCGGTGACGCTGTTCATCGGCACCGCGGCCAAGATCGCCTCGCTGGCAATGATTTTCCGGGTGCTGGTGGACGGCCTTGGGCCGATGCATGCCAGCTGGGCCGACATGCTGGCGGTACTGGCCGTGCTGTCGATGGCCGTGGGCAACGTGGTCGCCATTGCCCAGACCAACATCAAGCGCATGCTGGCTTACTCGACGATCTCCCATGTCGGCTTCATCCTGCTCGGCGTGCTCGCGGGCACGACGTCCGGTTACCAGGCCGCTGTGTACTACACGCTCGCCTACGTCATCATGGCGGCGGCAGCTTTCGGCATGATCATCCTGCTCAGCCGGGCCGGCTTCGAGGCGGAGGCGCTGGAAGACTTCCGGGGCCTCAATGCGCGCAGTCCCTGGTTCGCCGCCATCATGTTGATCGTCATGTTCAGCATGGCGGGGGTCCCGCCGCTGCTCGGCTTCTACGCGAAGTTCTCGGTGCTGGCGGCGGTGATCGAGGTCGGCCGGACCTGGCTGGCGATCGCCGGCGTGGTGTTCTCGGTGATCGGGGCTTTCTATTACCTGCGCGTCGTCAAGCTGATGTATTTCGACGAGCCGGTGGAGCACGCGCCGCTGGTCGCGGGCAGCGACCTGCGCCTGGTGCTGAGCGTGAATGGGCTGCTGGTGCTCGCGCTCGGCATCTTCCCGCAGGCGCTGCTCGCGATCACCGCGGTGGTGCGCTAGGCCGGCTTCACCCGGTCCCCTTGCACTGCCGCAAAGCCTTCCCTAGAATACCGGGTCTGCGGATGCGGGGTGGAGCAGTCTGGCAGCTCGTCGGGCTCATAACCCGAAGGTCGCAGGTTCGAATCCTGCCCCCGCTACCAAGCTTTTCGGCGGAAAAGGCCCCCTTGGGGCTTTTTCTTTATCCGGGCCCCGGTAAAGGGCCCGGAACCGGCCCCGAAGGCGGGGCGTACAGGTGGGCCGCAGGGCCCATTTTTTGTTTGTAAGACATTGATGCTGAAAGATAAGTTGCTTGAGTTGCTGGCGCCCGAGGTGGCGGCGCTGGGCTACGAGCTGGTGGAGCTGGACGCTCCGGGGACCGGCGGCTCGGGCACGCTGAGAATTTATATCGACCGTGAGGGCGGCATCACCGTCGACGACTGCGAGCGAGTCAGCCATCGGATCAGCGGCGTGCTGGACGTGGAGGACCCGATCCCCGGGCATTACGTGCTCGAGGTGTCGTCGCCGGGGCTGGACCGCCCGCTGCGGACCGAGACGCATTTCCGGCGGCAGCTGGGCCACGTGGCAAAAGTGGTGCTGGCGCCGGGGCGACCGGGGCGGCGGCGCTACAAGGGCCGGATCGCCGGGATCGAGGATGGTGTGCTGGCATTAGAGGTGGATGGCGAGCGGGTCGACCTGGCGCTGTCCGATATTGAATCCGCCCGGCTGGTGCCGGAGTTCTGACGCGGGAATCGGGTCAACAGAAATGAACAAGGAAATCCTGCAGGTTATCGAACAGGTGTCGGCCGAAAAGGAACTCGACAAAGAGATCATTTTCGAGGCCCTGGAGATGGCATTGGCGACGGCGGCGCGCAAGCAAGTCGGCGGCGAGGACATCGACACACGGGTGTCGATGGACCGAAAGTCGGGCGCGGTGCAGACCTTCCGGCGCTGGAAGGTCTTCGCCGACGATTCCACCGAGCTGGAGACTCCGAGCAAGGAGCTTCGCCTGGAAGACGCGCTCGAGATGGATCAGGCAGCCGAAATCGGCGGCTACGTGGAAGAGCCGCTCGACGTGACGCCCTCGGGCCGTATCCTCGCCCAGACGGCGAAGCAGGTCGTGGTGCAGAAGGTGCGCGAGGCCGAGCGGGCCCAGGTGGTGGAGGAGTTCCGGGAGCGCGTCGGCACGCTGATCGGCGGCATCGTCAAGCGCGTGGACCGCAACGGCGTGTTCGTGGACCTGGGCGGCAATGCCGAGGGCTTCATCGCGCGGGAGGAAATGATCCCGCGCGAAGCCGTGCGGACCCAGGACCGGATCAAGGGTTACCTGCGCGACGTTCGCTCCGAACCGCGCGGTCCACAGATCTTCCTGTCCCGGACCGCGCCGCAGTTCATCGTCGAGCTGTTCAAGCTCGAAGTGCCGGAAGTGGGCCAGGGCCTGATCAAGATCCTGGGCGCGGCCCGCGACCCCGGCCATCGCGCCAAGATCGCGGTGAAGAGCCTCGACCAGCGGATCGACCCGATCGGCGCCTGCGTCGGCATGCGGGGCTCCCGGGTGCAGGCGGTATCCAACGAGCTGGCCGGCGAGCGAGTGGACATCATCCCCTGGGACGACAACCCGGCCCAGTTCGTGATCAACGCCATGTCGCCGGCCGAGGTGGTCTCCATCGTCGTGGACGAGGAGGCGCACAGCATGGACGTAGCCGTCGAGGAGGAGAAGCTCTCCCAGGCCATCGGGCGCGGCGGGCAAAACGTGCGGCTCGCCAGCGAGCTCAGTGGCTGGGAGCTGAACGTGATGACCGCGGCCGAGGCCGAGGAAAAGAGCGAATCGGAGTCCCGCAGCCTGATCGACAATTTCAAGACCCAGCTGGACGTGGACGAGGAAGTCGCGGTGATCCTGGTGCAGGAGGGTTTCTCCAGCATCGAGGAGGTCGCCTATGTGCCGGCCGCGGAGCTCGTTGCCATCGAGGAGTTCGACGAGGACATCGTCGAAGAGCTGCGCAACCGGGCGCGCGACGTGCTGATCACCCAGGCGATCGTCAAGGAAGAGAAGCTCGACCAGTCCGAGCCGGCCGACGACCTGCTGGAGCTCGAGGGCATGGAAAAGGGCATCGCCTACGCCCTGGCCGCCCGCGGCATCCGCACCCGTGAGGAGCTGGCGGAGCAGGCGACGGACGACCTCGAGGAAATCGAGGGGCTGGACCCGGAACGCGCCGGCAAGCTGATCATGGCCGCCCGCGCGCATTGGTTCGAGAGCGCCGAAGAGAACGGTTGAACACGAGGTTCGAAAATATATGGCCGACGTCACTGTTGCCCAATTCGCTGAAGTCCTGAAAGTGCCCGTCGACCGGCTGCTCACGCAGCTGGAGGAAGCCGGCATTCCGGTGGAGGGCGCAGAGGACAAGATCAGCGACGAGGCCAAGCTCGAGCTGCTGACTTACCTGCGGGAAAGCCATGGCCGCGAGGCGCCGGCAGCCACGCCGCGGAAGATCACTCTCAAGCGCAAGACCCAGAGCGAGCTTCGCCAGCCGGTGGGCCAGGGTCGCGCCCGCACGGTGAACGTCGAGGTGCGGAAGAAGCGCACTTACATCAAGCGCGACGTGCTCGAGGAGCAGGCGCGCCAGCAGCAGGAAGAGCTCGATCGCCAGCGCCAGGCAGAGGAAGAGGCCAAGCGCAAGGCCGAGGAAGAGGCCCTGCGTTCCTCGGAGGAGGAGCGGCGCCAGCGCGAAGAAGAGCAGCAGCGCCTCGTGGCCGAGGAACAGGCCAAGCGCGAGGCCGAGGAAGAGGCGCGGCGGACCGCCGAGGCCGAGGCCCGGGCAGCCGCCGAGGCGGAGGCCCAGGCTGCCGCCGAGGCGCGCAAGCGCAGCGCCGAAGAGGACCGCAAGCGGCGCGAAGCCGAGCGCGCCGGCCCGCGGCGGGGCACCCAGGCCGACGAAAGCGCCACCCGTTATGGCCGCAAGGAACTGCATGTCGCGGGCGACAAGTCCGGGCGCCGCCGCAAGCGCGCCACCACCGGCCGTCGCGCCGGCGCCACGCAGATCGAGCGCCAGGGCTTCGAGCGCCCGACCGCGCCGGTCAAGCGCGAGGTCGCGATCCCCGAAACCATTACCGTCTCGGAGCTGGCGCAGAAAATGGCCGTCAAGGCGACCGAGGTGATCAAGACCATGATGGGCATGGGCGCCATGGTCACGATCAACCAGGTCATCGACCAGGACACGGCGTTGATCGTGGTCGAGGAAATGGGGCACACGCCGAAAGTCCTGAAAGAGAACCAGATCGAGGAAGTGGTTGAAGCGGCCTCCAGGAGCGCCGGCGACGTCGAGCCCCGCTGGCCCGTGGTCACCATCATGGGCCACGTCGATCACGGCAAGACGTCCCTGCTCGATTACATCCGCCGCAGCCGCGTGGCCGCCGGCGAGGCGGGCGGCATCACGCAGCACATCGGCGCCTACGTGGTCGAGTCCGCCAAGGGCCGCATCACCTTCCTCGACACTCCGGGCCACGCAGCCTTCACCGCCATGCGGGCGCGCGGCGCCCAGGCCACGGACGTGGTCATCCTGGTCGTGGCCGCGGACGACGGCGTGATGCCGCAGACCGTAGAAGCCATCCAGCATGCGCGCGCGGCTGGCGTGCCGATCGTGGTCGCGGTCAACAAGATCGACAAGCACGGCGCGGATCCCGAGCGCGTCAAGAGCGAACTGGCGCAGCAGGACGTCATCCCCGAGGACTGGGGCGGTGACACCCAGTTCGTCAACGTTTCCGCCCATACCGGCGAGGGCGTCGAGGCCCTGCTCGAGTCGGTCGCCCTGCAGGCCGAAGTGCTGGAGCTCAAGGCAGTCCCCACCGGCCCGGCCAAGGGCGTGGTGATCGAGTCGAGCCTCGAGAAAGGCCGTGGCGCCGTGGCCACGGTGCTGGTCCAGCAGGGCACCCTCAATCCGGGCGACGCAGTGCTCGCGGGCCGCGAATACGGCCGCGTGCGTGCGATGTTCAACGAGCTCGGCAAGCCGCTGAAGGAGGCCGGGCCTTCCACCCCGGTGCAGGTCCTGGGCCTGTCGGGCACTCCGATGGCCGGCGACGACGTCGTCGTCCTGCCGGACGAGCGCAAGGCGCGCGAGGTCGCGCTGCATCGCCAGGGCAAGTTCCGCGACGTCAAGCTGGCGAAGCAGCAGGCGGCGAAGCTCGAAGACGTGTTCACCCAGATGGAAGAGGGCGAGACCAACAGCGTCCAGCTGCTGATCAAGGCCGACGTCCAGGGCAGCGCCGAGGCGCTCCGCGACGCCATGACCCGTCTTTCCAGCGACGAGGTGAAGGTCAACGTCATCGGCAGCAACGTCGGTGGCATCACCGAGTCCGACGTCAACCTGGCAGCGGCCTCGAACGCCATCATCATCGGCTTCAATACGCGGGCCGATGGCGCGGCGCGAAACGCCATCAAGGAGACCGGCGTCGACGTCCGCTACTACAGCATCATTTACGAGGCCATCGACGACGTGAAACAGGCGATCACGGGCCTGCTGTCGCCGGAGATTCGCGAGCAGATCGTCGGCGTGGCCGAGGTGCGCGAGGTGTTCAGCTCGCCGAAGTTCGGCCAGGTGGCCGGTTGCCTGGTGACAGAGGGCGCCGTGCGGCGGAACAACCCGATCCGCGTCCTGCGCGACAACGTCGTGATTTTCGAAGGCCAGCTCGAATCGCTGCGCCGCTTCAAGGACGACGTCAACGAGGTCAAGTCCGGCACCGAATGCGGTATCGGCGTGAAAAACTACAACGACGTCCGCGTCGGCGACCAGATCGAGTGCTTCGAGCGGGTCGAGATCGCCCGGAGCATCTGAGGTCCAATGCCCAAGGAGTTCTCGCGCAGTCGCCGGGTCGGCGAGCAGATGCAGCGCCTGCTGGGCGAGGTGCTGCTGCGCGACGTCAAGGATCCGCGCGTGCAGGGCGTGAGCATCACTGCGGTCGACGTGTCGCGTGACCTCTCGCACGCCACGGTATGGTTCAGCCTGCTCGACCCGGAGGCGGATCCGGCGCCGGCTGGCGAGGCCCTGGCCCGGGCCGCGGGACTGATCCGCGGCAAGCTCGGGCGCGCCATGTACATTCGCCAGGTCCCGGCGCTGCATTTCCGCCATGACGAGAGTCTCGAGCGGGGCGCACGCTTGTCCCAGCTCATCGACCAGGCCGTGGCGACCGACAAGGACAGGCACGGCGACGATGAATGAGACCTGCGCGCCAGGACACGCGCGGCCGGTGGCTGCGCCGGACGGCGTGGTCCTGCTCGACAAGCCGGTCGGCTTGTCCTCGAATACCGCCTTGCAAAGAGTCAAGCGCCTGTTCGGCGCGCGCAAGGCAGGCCACACCGGCAGCCTCGACCCGCTGGCCAGCGGCCTGCTGCCGATCTGCCTGGGCCAGGCTACGCGTTTCTCGGGCTACCTGCTCGAGGCCGCAAAAGGCTACGAAGTGCGCGGCCAGCTGGGCGCGCGCACGGCCACCGGCGACGCCGAAGGCGAGGCCGTGGAATCGTGCGCCTGGGAGCACGTGGGCCAGGATGCCTTCGAGCGGGCCTTGGCCGCTTTTCGCGGCCCGATCCACCAGGTGCCGCCAATGTATTCCGCCCTCAAGCAGGGCGGCGAGCGGCTCTATCGCAAGGCCCGGCGCGGGGAAGAGGTCGAGCGCCCCGCGCGCCAGGTCGAAATCTACCGGCTGGAGCTGCATGACTGGCAGCCGCCCGGGTTCTCGTTCCGGGTGGACTGCTCGAAAGGCACCTACGTGCGGACGCTGGTGGAGGATATCGCCGCGGCAGCCGGCAGCTGCGGGCACGTCACGGCCTTGCGTCGCGTACGCGCAGGCCCGTTCGACGCCGCCGGGATGCGGACCTTCGAGGAACTGGATGAACTCGCCGCACGCGGCCCCGCGGCGCTGGCGGCCGTCGTGCTCGCCCCGGACGCGGCCTTGCCCGACCTCCCCGCGCTGGCGCTGCCCGCCGGTGACGTGCACCGGCTGCGGTGCGGCCAGGAGCTCGAAGGCGTTGCCGGTGAGCGGCCCGGGCCGGTGCGGGCATACGGCCCGGAGGGCTTCATCGGCGTGGCGGAGCGCGATGCCGCCGGCAAGGTCCGGGCGCGACGGCTGCTGAGCACGGCGGACGAGCAGCTAAGGTGACGAAGATAAAGGGTTTTTACATCTCGCAGGCTTGTTCCATACCGTGCTGACGGGATAGAATGGCCTGCTTTTCATACGGTCAATAGCAGAGAAGGTTTTCAGGAGATAGCAGATGCCTCTGTCGGTCGAGCAGAAGAAGGAAATCATCAAGGAGTACGGTCGCGGCAACGCCGACACTGGCTCTCCGGAAGTGCAGGTCGCCCTGCTGTCCGCGCGGATCAGCGAGCTCACTGAGCATTTCAGCACTCACAAGAAGGACCACCATTCGCGGCGTGGTCTGCTCAAGCTGGTCAACCAGCGGCGCCAGCTGCTGGACTACCTGAAGCGGAAGGACATCGGCCGCTACCAGGACCTTATTTCCCGTCTCGGCCTGCGTCGCTGAGTATCTTCCAAGCCCGGTCGTGGGGACCGGCAGAAAACAGGCGAAGAAAGTGAATCTGACTCCTATCAAGAAAACCTTCCAGTACGGTGCCCATACGGTCACTATCGAAACCGGAGAAATCGCGCGCCAGGCCGATGCTGCGGTCATGGTCAACATGGGCGACACCGTGGTGCTCGTCACGGCGGTGGGCCGCAAGCAGGCGGCGGAGAACCAGAAGTTCTTCCCCCTGACCTGCAACTACCAGGAAAAGACCTATGCCGCGGGGCGTATCCCCGGCGGGTTCTTCAAGCGCGAAGGGCGGCCGACGGAAAAAGAGACGTTGACTTCCCGCCTGATGGATCGGCCGGTCCGTCCTCTGTTCCCGAAGGGCTTTCTGAACGAAGTCCAGGTGATCTCGACCGTGATGTCGGCCAATCCCGACATCGATCCGGACATCCCGTCCTTGATCGGCGCCTCCGCGGCCCTCTCGCTGTCCGGCCTGCCGTTCGGCGGCCCGATCGGGGCGGCCCGGGTGGGGTATATCGATGGCGAGTACGTGCTCAATCCGACCAACACCCAGCTGGCCGAGTCGAAGCTCGATCTCGTGGTCGCGGGTACCGCCCATGCGGTGCTGATGGTCGAGTCCGAAGCCAAGGTGCTGCCCGAGGACGTGATGCTCGGGTCCGTGGTGTTCGGGCACGAGCAGATGCAGGTGGTGATCAATGCCATTAACGAGCTGAAGGCCGAGGCAGGCAAGCCGGCCTGGGACTGGACGCCGCCGGCCAGCAACGATGACCTTGCCGCGGCCGTGGCCGCCGAGGCCGAGGCGGCGCTGAACGACGCCTACCTGATCACCGTCAAGCAGGACCGCTACGCCAGGGTCGACGAGATCAAGACCGCGGTGAAGGAAAAGCTCTGCGGCGGCGACGAGCCGGCCTGGACCCCCGAGGAGGTCAAGGACGCGCTCAACAGCCTCGAAAGCCGCATCGTGCGCGGCCGCGTCATCCGCGGTGAGCCGCGCATCGACGGGCGCGACACGCGCACCGTGCGCCCGATCCAGGTCCGCACCGGCGTGCTGCCGCGTACCCACGGTTCCGCGCTGTTCACGCGCGGCGAGACCCAGGCGCTGGTGGTCACCACGCTCGGCACCGGCCGGGATGCCCAGATCATCGACGCCTTGTCGGGCGAGTTCCGCGAGCCGTTCATGCTGCATTACAACTTCCCGCCGTTCTGTGTCGGCGAGACCAGCTTCATGCTGGGGCCGAAGCGCCGCGAGATCGGCCACGGCAAGCTGGCCCGCCGTGCGGTGCAGGCCGTTTTGCCCGACATGGAGGACTTCCCCTACGTGCTCCGCGTCGTATCCGAGGTGACCGAGTCCAACGGCTCCAGCTCCATGGCCAGCGTCTGCGGCGCCAGCCTGGCGCTGATGGACGCCGGCGTCCCCGTCGCGGCCCCGGTGGCCGGCGTGGCCATGGGCCTGGTCAAGGAGGGCGACAGCTACGCCGTGCTGACCGATATCCTGGGCGACGAGGACCATCTCGGCGACATGGACTTCAAGGTGGCGGGCACCTCGGACGGTGTTACCGCCCTGCAGATGGATATCAAGATCGACGGCATCACCAGCGAGATCATGTCCAACGCGCTGGCCCAGGCCCGCGACGCGCGCCTGCACATCCTCGGTGAAATGAACAAGGTCATCGACAAGCCGCGCGAGAAGATGTCCGACTGGGCGCCCACCATCATCGCCTTCAAGATCGACCCCGAGAAGATTCGCGAGGTCATCGGCAAGGGCGGCTCGGTCATCCGCCAGATCACCGAGGAGACCGGCGCCACGATCGATATCGACAACGACGGCACCGTCCGAATCGCGTCGGTGGACGGCGAGTCGGGCCGCGAGGCACGCCGCCGCATCGACCTGATTACCGCCGACGTCGAGGTCGGCCAGGTGTACGAGGGCAAGGTCGCCCGCCTGATGGATTTCGGCGCTTTCGTCACCATCCTGCCCGGCAAGGACGGGCTGGTGCACATCTCCCAGATCTCCGACGAGCGGGTCGAGCGCGTCAGCGACAAGCTGAAGGAAGGCGACGCCGTGCGCGTGAAGGTGCTCGAGGTGGATCGGCAGGGCCGCATCCGCCTGAGCATGCGCAACGTCGACTGAGTCTAAAAAAAGCCCCCGTCGTTGCCGGCGGGGGCTTTAAAACGGACGCTTGGAAGCGACCAAATGGAGGAGTCGTCAGAGATGATGCGTCGCATCAATTGACGCGATGCACAATATCAACCCCTCCAGGCGCTGTCAACACTCCCCGCGACGCGGATTCAGCGCTTCCCGCCCCGACCCGATGAGCCCGGGCGGTCGTCGTCGTCGTCCCGCGACGAGGCGAAGTTGCGGAAGATCTCCTCCTGGAGGGCCTTCCAGCGCTGGAAGTTCTTCTGGGCGATACCCGCGACCATCCCCACCGGATCCAGTCCGACCACTTCCTTGACCCGGTCGCGCAACTGCTGCTGCTGGCTCATGAAGAGCCGCAGGCTCTGGTCCAGGTAGCCGCCGACCATGCCCTGCATGGCGCTGCCGTAGGAGCGGATGATCTGGGAGAGAAAGTCCCGGCTCATGATCGGTTCGCCGCTCTGCTCCTGCTCGCTGATGACCTGGAGCATGATGCTGCGGGTGATGTCCTTGCCGGTCTTTTTCTCCACCACCACGAAGTCGACCTTCTCGACGACCAGCCGCTTGATGTCGGACAGGGTGATGTACCTGCTTTCTTCCGTGTCGTAGAGACGGCGGTTGGGATACTTCTTGATGATCCTGGGCTCGCTCATGAGGGCTCCGTAATATGCGGCCGTAGGCTGGCCGGTGGCGGGCTGCTGACTCCTAAAGATAATCCATTTTGCAGTGCAGCTAAAGCTTTGCAGGCGCCGGTATGCTGCGGCGCCCGGCCAGATGCTGCGGGTCCCAGCGGCCCACGGCCCAGGACCACTGCTCCGCCGGGGGCGCGCCGCGCAGCGCGTCGGGCGGCGCGAGCCCGAGACTGTCGAGCGCCAGCCACGCCAGTTCACCGGCGCGGCGCAGGTCCAGGGCCGCGGCGCCTGTCTGCTTGCTGAGCTTTTCGCCCGTCGGCGTGACGATCACCGGCAGGTGCATGTAGCGTGGCCTGGGCAAGCCCAGCAGCTGCTGCAGCCACAGCTGGCGGGGCGTGGAGTCGAGCAGGTCGATGCCCCGCACGATGTCGGTGATGCCGGCGTCTGCATCGTCCACCACCACCGCGAGCTGGTAGGCGATCAGGCCGTCCCGGCGGCGCACCACGAAGTCCCCGGTTTCGGTTTCGAGCTGCTGGCTGAACCAGCCCTGCAGGCGGTCGTCGATCCCGAGCTCGTCAGCCGCGGTCCGGACCCGCAGCACCGGGGCGCGATCGGTCCCGAGGCCGAGTTCCCGGCAGGTGCCCGGATACCGCCGGTCTTCCGGGCGCCCACGGCCTGCGTTGGCCGCGGCGATGTCGGCCCGGCTGCACTCGCAGGCATAGGCCCAGCCGCTCTCGTGCAGACGCGTGAGGGCGGCGTTGAAGGCCTCCTGCCGGCAGCCCTGGAAGGCCACGGGGCCGTCCCAGTGCAGCCCGAGAATATCCAGGGCGCGCAGGATGGCCTCGGTGGCGCCGGGCTGTTCACGCGGCGGATCGATGTCCTCGATGCGCAGCAGCCATTCCCCGCCGGCCGCGCGGGCGTCCAGCCAGCTGGCGGCGGCCGCCAGCAGGGAACCGAAATGCAGGGGGCCGGTCGGGGAGGGGGCGAAACGCCCGCGGTAGGCGCCGACAGGCGGCTCCGCGGGGCTTGGCTGGCCGGTGGGAAGCTCAGCGCTCGTCGCGGTCGCGATACTGCTTTTCGGCGAGCTCACGGCGCTCCTGGGCTTCGACCGTGAGCGTCGCCACGGGACGGGCTTCCAGGCGGCGCAGGCCGATCTCTTCGCCGGTCTCCGAGCAGAAACCGTACGTGCCGTCCTCGATGCGCTGCAGGGCCTGCTCGATCTTCTTCAGCAGCTTGCGTTCCCGGTCGCGGGTGCGGAGTTCGAGGCCGAATTCGGATTCCTGGGTCGCGCGATCATTCGGATCGGGGAAATTAGCCGCCTCATCCTTCATGTGATGGACCGTGCGGTCGACTTCCTCCATCAGTTCCTGCTTCCAGGCGTCCAGGATCTGGCGGAAGTGCTCCAGCATCCGGTCGCTCATGTAGTCCTCGCCCGGGGCGGGCTGGTAGGGCTTGAACGACTTCAGCGGACCGGAGAATGCAAAGCTCGGTTCCGGGCGCTCGGGGTTGATGGCCAGCGGCTTCTTGGCGCGACTGCGGCCGGGGGCTCTCTTCTGTGCCGGCGCCTTCTTGGCGGCAGGCTTTCTCCTGCTCACCGGCTTCTTGGCCGCAACCTTCTTCGCCACCACCTTCTTGGTCGCCGGCTTCTTGGCTGCGGCTTTCTTCGCCACCACCTTCTTGGTCGCGGACTTCTTCTTGCTCACCGGCTTCTTGGCTGCAGGCTTCTTGGCTGCAGGCTTCTTGGCCGCGGCCTTCTTTGCCGCAGGTTTCTTGGCAGCAGGCTTCTTCGCCGCCGGCTTGCTGGCCGCGGTTTTCTTCTTGCTGGGAGCCTTTTTGGCCGCGGTCTTCTTCTTGCTCGCGGCCTTCCTGGCGGGGGCCTTGCTGGCGGCAGCCTTGCGGGCGGCGGGCTTCCTGGCAGAGGTCTTCTTCACTGAAGTTGTCTTCTTCGCAGCAGGCGCCTTCTTGGTCGCCGTCTTCTTCTTGCTGCTCTTTCTCGCGGGCATCATGGCCTCCCGGCGGATGGCGAAATCTGGTGCTGTGGGTTGGACCCGACGCGCGGTATCTGGCGCGCCCGGGTCAGCGATACAAACTGCGCTTTTTAGCCCGTTTCGCGTCCGGAGTCCAGCCCCGGGGGGGATCAGGGCAGCTCCACCCGGACAGGCGGGGCCCAGCCGTCCTGGCGGTGCTCGGCGACCACGGTGGTGTAAAGTCCACCGCGCACGTTGAAGATCGCCGTGACCCGCATGAAGCGCGGCGCCAGCCGGTCGCAGAAGTCCTGGAGCATCCGGTTAGTGACGGCTTCGTGGAACGCGCCTTCATCGCGGAAGCTCCACATGTAGAGCTTCAGTGACTTGAGCTCGACACAGCGCTCGTCCGGGACGTATTCGACGAGAATCTCGGCGAAGTCGGGCTGGCCCGTCTTGGGACAGAGACAGGTGAATTCCGGGATCCGGATCCGGATGGTGTAGTCCCGTTCCGGGGAAGGGTTGGGGAAGGTCTCGAGGTCCCGGTTGGGCATGGCGTCAGCGCCCAGGGCGCGCAATTCAGACACGATGGAACTCCTTTTGCGGGGGCCGCCCGGAGGCCGGCGCCAGGCCCGCAGCGACTGGAATTGAATGCGAATTACTTTACACTAGCCCGGTTGTGTCAATCACGCGGCGCGAACCGCCTGGAATCTCCCCTGCATGCGTCTCAGCAAGATCAAGCTGGCTGGCTTCAAGTCTTTCGTCGACCCCACCACGATCCATTTCCCGAGTAACCTCGTGGGGGTCGTCGGGCCCAATGGCTGCGGCAAGTCCAACGTGATCGACGCCGTGCGCTGGGTGATGGGCGAGAGCTCGGCGAAGCACCTGCGCGGCGACGCGATGACCGACGTGATCTTCAATGGCTCGACCGGGCGCAAGCCGGTCGGCACGGCATCCATCGAGCTCCTCTTCGACAACTCCGACGGCGCGGCGGGCGGCCAGTACGCCGGTTTCGGCGAGATCTCGGCCCGGCGCGTGCTGTCGCGCGACGGCACCTCGACCTATTTTCTCAACGGCGCCCGCTGCCGCCGCAAGGACATCACCAACCTGTTTCTCGGCACCGGTCTCGGCCCGCGCAGTTACGCCATCATCGAACAGGGCATGATCTCGCGGCTGATCGAGGCGAAGCCCGAGGAGTTGCGGACCTACCTCGAGGAAGCGGCGGGGATTTCCAAGTACAAGGAGCGGCGGCGCGAGACGGAGACGCGGATCCGCCACACCCGGGAGAACCTGGAGCGGCTGAACGACCTGCGCGAGGAGGTCGAGAAACAGATCCGCCACCTCCAGCGCCAGGCGCGGACCGCCGAGCGCTACCGCGAGATGAAGGCGGGTGAGCGGCGCCTGGAAGCCGAGCTGCTGGCGCTGCGGCTGGGTGGGCTGGAGGCGGAAGCGTCCCGGCACCGGGCGCTGCTGGCAGAGGGCGAGAACCGGCTGCAGGAAGCGGTAGCGGCGTTGCGCCGGGTGGAAGCCGAGCTCGAGGCGGCGCGGGAACGCCATCGCGAGGACAGCGAGGCGCTCAACGTGGTCCAGGGCGACTACTACCGCGTCGGCGCCGAGATCGCGCGGGCCGAGCAGTCCATCCAGCATGCCCGGGACTTGCGCCACCGGCAGGGGCAGGAACTGGAGCAGGCCGAGCAGGGGTTGCTCGAGATTCACCAGCACATCAACCGGGACCAGGACACGCTCGCAGAGCTGAACCGTGTCCTGGGAGAGCTCGGCCCGGAACTGGAGTCTGCGCGGAGCAGGGAAGCTGCCTCCGCCGAGGCGTTGCGCAGTGCCGAGCAGGCCATGCAGGACTGGCAGGCCGGCTGGGACGAGTTCAATCGCGAGGCGGCCAACGCCCGCGAGGTCGTGGAGGTGGAACGGGCTCGAATCGAGCAGCTCGACGGCCAGCTCGCACGGTTCGCGGATCGCCGGCGCCGCTTGCAGGAAGAGCACGGGCGGCTGCAGGGGGAGACCGGCGAGGTCGATCTCGAGGCCATGGACCGGGAGCTCCAGCAGGCGCGGGAGCGCGAACAGGCGGCCCAGCAGCAGGACGAGGCCGTCCGGGACGAAATCCTCGCGCTGCGCGAGGAGGACGCCACCCTGGTCACGCAGCTCGACGAGGGGCGCAATGCGCTGCAGACGCTGCGCGGCACACTGGCTTCCCTGGAAGCGCTGCAACAGGCGGCCCTGGGGCGCGACGGCGGCAAGCTGATCGAGTGGCTGGACGGACAGGGCCTGGCCGGGCGCCCGCGCCTGGCCGAGAAGCTGGCGGTCGAGCCGGGCTGGGAGCGTGCCGTCGAGACCGTGCTGGGCGATTACCTCGAAGCGGTATGCGTGGAAGGCCTGGACGAGATCACCGGGGCACTGGACCAGCTGACCCAGGGCGCGGCGAGCTTCGTGGAGTTCAATGCGGGCGCCGGCGAGGCGGTCGGCGAGGACCTGCTCGCCCACAAGGTCCAGGGCGGCGCCGGCGCCCGGAGCCTGTTACGGGGCGTGCGGGCCGTCGAGGACCTTGGCGCCGCGCTCGCCCTGCGCAGCGACCTGCGGCCCGGTGAGTCCGTGATCACCCGGGACGGGATCTGGCTCGGGGCGAACTGGCTCCGGGTCAACCGGGCCGAGGATCCGCATGCAGGCGTGCTGGCGCGGGAGCAGGAGATTCGCGAGTTGCGCGCCTCGCTCGGCGGCACGGCCTACGAAGTCGAAGAACTTGTGGCCCGGCATGAGGAAGTCCAGGCCCGCCTGGCCATGCTCGAGTCCTCCCGCGAAGAAGTCCGCCAGCGGGCGGCGGAGGCCCACCGCAGCGCCGCCGGCCTGCAGGCGGGGCTCGACACGGCCCGGTCGCGCATGGAGCAGGCCGGCAACCGTCTCCAGGCGCTGGCCCAGGAGCTGGGGGAGATCGAAACCCAGCAGGCGGAAATGGAGGAGAGTGTCCGCCAGAGCCGGGCGCGGCTGCAGCAGGGTATCGACTCCATGAGCGATTTCGAGGCCCGCCGGCTCGCGCTGGAGGAGGAACGCGCCCAGCTCAGGGCGACCCTGGAGTCGGCACGCGACCAGTCCCGCGCGGACCGGGCTGCGGCACAGGAGATCGCCATCCGGGTCGAGTCACGGCGCTCCAGCCTCGATTCGGCCAGCGTCAGCATGCAGCGCTTCCAGGAGCAGGTGGCACGCTTCAGCGCCCGCAAGCAGGAGCTCGAGCGGCAGCTCGACGCTGGGGTCGAGCCGCTCGCCGAGCAGGAGGCCAGGCTAGCGAGCATGCTGGCGGACCGGGTCCAGAGCGAAGAGCGACTCGCCGCGGCCCGTCGCAAGGTCCAGGAGGTGGAGGCGACGCTACGCGAGCAGCAGGACAACCGCAGCGTGCGGGATACGACCGTGGCCGAGGCGCGGGAAAGCGTCGAGGCCGCACGACTGGCGGCGAACGAGAACCGCGTGCGGCTGCAGACCGCCGTCGAGCAGTTCACGGCCACCGGCTTCGAGCTCGAGACGCTGCGGGCCGAACTGCCCGAGGATGCAGCCATCCCGGACTGGGAAGAGCGCCTGGCGCAGCTGGCGACAAAAATCGAACGGCTCGGCCCGATCAACCTGGCATCGATCGACGAGCTCCAGGAGCAGACCGAGCGCAAGAGTTACCTGGACGCCCAGCTGGCGGACCTGAACGACGCCCTCACCACGCTGGAGAACGCGATCCGCAGGATCGACCGGGAGACCCGGGCCCGTTTCAAGGACACCTTCGACGAGGTCAATGCCGGAATCCAGGAGATTTTCCCGCGCCTGTTCGGCGGCGGGCATGCCTACCTGCAACTCGAGTCGGACGACCTGCTGGAAGCGGGGGTCACCGTGATGGCGCGGCCGCCTGGGAAGCGGATCAGCACGATTCACCTGATGTCGGGCGGGGAGAAGGCGCTCACCGCTGTCGCGCTGGTGTTCGCGATCTTCCAGCTCAATCCTGCGCCCTTCTGCATGCTGGACGAGGTGGACGCGCCGCTCGATGACGCGAACGTGGGCCGCTTCTGCGATATAGTCCGATCGATGTCCGAAAAGGTGCAGTTCATTATCATCACGCACAACAAGACCACCATGGAGATGGTGAGCCAGTTGACGGGCGTGACCATGCACGAGCCGGGCGTGTCGCGCCTGGTGGCCGTCGATATCGAGGAAGCCGTGCGGATGGCGACCGCCTGAGGCGGGATGGAGGAGGCAGGTGCCTGAGCTTCGCTGGATACTCACTGCGGTCGGCGTTGTCGTCATCGTGGGCGTCTACCTCTGGAGCCGGCGCCAACGCGACGACGAGGACGACGCGCCGGGGCGGCGCGAACCGCGGCTCGGCGACCAGGAGGCACCGTGGGACCCGCTGGAAGGTCCGGCGGAGCAGCCTGAAGCGGAGTTCGACAAGCCCGCGCGGCAGCGTCGCGCTGCGGCGGAAGCGGACCCTGACGGCTCTCCCGGGGCGGCCGAAGGCGGGGACCAGCTGATCGTGGCGCTCCGGTTGCGGGCGCGGCAGCCCGAGGGTTTCGACGGCTCGGACCTGGTCAAGGCCTTCTCCGCCGAGGGCCTGGAGTACGGCAAGTTCGGCGCCTTTCACGCCCTGGACGAACGGCGCCGCAGCCGCTTCCTGGTGGCCAGCCTGGTGGAACCGGGCAGCTTTGAAATCGAAAAGATGCACGAGCTCCGCTGTCCCGGCGTATCCATGTTCATGGTGCTGCCAGGAACGCGCGAGCCGCTCTCGGCGCTGGATGCAATGTTCGGCTGTGCCCGCCGACTGGCCGACCGGCTGGACGGCGAAGTCCTGGACGACAAGGGCAACGCCCTGACCATGCAGCAGGCCGGCTGGCTGCGCGAGAAGGTCGTCGAGTTCCATCGACGCAGCAAGCTGGCCGGCGATACTCCCCCAGACCCGGTCACGTGAGCGAGCCGGGCGGACAGGCCGCCGCCCGCGCCGCGGAGCTGCGGGAGCGCCTGGACTATCACAATTATCGCTACTACGTCCTGGACGACCCGGAAATCCCGGACGTCGAGTACGACCGGATGTTTCGTGAGCTCGAGGCGCTGGAAGCCGAGCACCCCGAGCTCCGCACGCCGGACTCCCCGACGCAAAGGGTGGGCGGGGCCCCCGTCGAGGGTTTCGGCGAGGTCCGGCACCTGGTGCCGATGCTGTCGCTGGAGAACGCCTTCACCGCGGACGAGCTGCAGGCCTTCGACCGGCGGGTGCGGGAACGGCTGGAGACGGATGACCAGATCAGCTACGCGGCCGAAACCAAGCTGGACGGCATGGCCATCAGCCTGCTCTACGAGGACGGCCACCTGGTTCGCGGCGCGACCCGCGGAGACGGGCAGACCGGCGAGGACGTCACCCATAACGTCCGCACAGTCGAGTCCATTCCCTTGCGCCTGCGCGGGAAGGGCCATCCGCCCAGGCTCGAGGTCCGCGGCGAGATCTACATGCCGAAGGCGGGTTTCGCTTGCCTGAACGAACGGCTGGCGGCAAGCGGGAGCAAGACCTTCGTCAATCCGCGCAACGCGGCGGCCGGCACGCTGCGGCAGCTGGACCCGAGGGTCGCAGCCCAGCGCCCGTTGGAGTTCTTTGCCTACGGTGTCGGCTACTGCGAGGGCGCCGAGCTGCCGGAGCGCCACAGCGAAGTGCTGGAGATGCTGAAGGGCTGGGGCGTGCGGGTCTCTCCGCTGAACCGTGTCGTCCAGGGGGCGGCGGGATGCCAGGCGTACTACGACCAGATGCTGGGGGAACGTGACGAGCTGCCCTACGAAATCGATGGTGTCGTATTCAAGGTCGACAAACGCACCCAGCAGCAGGCGCTCGGGTTCGTTTCGCGGGCGCCGCGCTGGGCCGTAGCCTTCAAGTTCCCGGCCCAGGAAGTCACCACCGTGGTGCGGGGCGTCGACTTCCAGGTCGGGCGGACGGGCGCGCTGACACCGGTTGCGCGGCTCGAGCCGGTGTTCGTCGGCGGCGTCACCGTCAGCAATGCGACGCTGCACAACATGGACGAGATCGAGCGCAAGGATGTCCGGATCGGCGATACCGTTATCGTCCGGCGCGCCGGTGACGTGATTCCCGAAGTCGTCCGGGTGCTGCACGAACGGCGCGAGGGGCATCCTGAGCCCGTGGAGTTGCCCGCGAAGTGCCCGGTGTGCGGGTCCGACGTGGTTCGTCCGGAGGGCCAGGCCGCGGCGCGTTGCTCCGGCGGGCTTTTCTGTGCCGCTCAACGCAAGGAAAAGCTGAGACACTTCGCTTCCCGCCGGGCCATGGACATCGAGGGCCTCGGCGCCCGCATCATCGAGCAGCTGGTCGAGGAGGGCGTGGACGGCAGGGAGGTTCAGACCCCGGCCGACATCTATGCCCTGACGACAGATGAACTCGCCGGCCTCGAGCGGATGGGCGAGAAATCGGCAGCGAATCTCGTTGCCTCCATCAGCCGCAGCAAGGACACGACCTTCGCGCGGTTCCTGTTCGCACTGGGCATCCCAGAGGTAGGCGAAGTCACCGCAGCGAGCCTGGCGCGGCATTTCGGCAGCATCGACCGGCTGGCCGAGGCTGAAACGGACGACCTGGAAGCCGTGCCGGATGTCGGCCCCGTTATTGCGCAGCATGTGCATGAGTTTTTTCGGCAGCCGCATAACCTTGATGTGATAGCGGCACTTCGAGCGCGTGGTGTAAACTGGCCCGCGATCGATTACGAGCCCGACGTGCTCCCGCTTGCGGGCAAGAGTTTCGTCTTGACTGGGGCGCTCGAAACGATGACCAGAGACGAAGCCAGGGACAGGATCCAGGCCGCCGGTGGCAAGGTTACCGGCAGCGTGTCCGGCAAGACGGATTACGTAGTCGCTGGAAAGGACCCTGGCTCCAAATTGGACAAGGCGGAGCAACTGGGCGTCACCGTCCTGAATGAATCCGAATTGTTGGAGTTATTACCCGACGCTTAATGCGGCTTGCGTCGGGCTCATCGACCTTACCGGACACTCGCAAGAATGCCATACGCCATAAAACAGGCAGTTTTGACTGCGTGCCACCAGTTGCTAAAGCCGGTAGCGCGCATGCTGATTAGGCACGGGGTCGGATATCGGGAATTTTCTGAGGTCGCGAAAGCCACATTCGTCGAGGTGGCGAGTGATGATTATGGTATTCGGGGTAGAAAGACGAACATGTCGAGAGTCGCCGTTATGACGGGGCTCTCGCGAAAAGAGATCAAGCGTATCCGGGATGCCCGTTCCTCTGGCGAGTTGACGTCAATAACGAATGCAATGCGCGCCCGTAGACCAGAGCAGATCTTAACTATCTGGCATACCGATCCTGATTTTCAGGACCGCGATGGGCGACCGAAACCCATACCTCTCGATGGCGCCAATGCTTCGTTCATGGCTCTTGTAAGTCGCGTTGGCGGAGACATACCCCCGAAAGCGATGCTAAACGAGCTATTGCGCGCCGGTTCAATCGCACAGGAAGGCGAACGCTTTCGGGTACTTTCAGAGTCATACGTCCCGGAACCTCATGATCCAGAAGCGATCCTCTTAGGAGGAGGGGCTCTCCGCCACTTGGCAACAACTATTAACTACAACCTTGGAAGCGAAGATCCAGAGAGGCGTTTCTTTGAGCGCCGAGTCTATTCCGACCGGTTAGCGGATGGGCAAAGAGCAAAGTTCAAGAAACTTGCTCGAGAGAAGTCTGATCTACTCCTACGAGATTTCCATGCATGGCTTACCGAGCGCGAGAGCGCGCCCGAAGATCTTGAAATTGGGGACTCGAATTCAGTGATTGGTGTTGGCGTATACTTCTTCGACGACGCGGTTGAGCCTGATGATTCAAGCGAGTTGAGATAATTTGCGTAGAAAGAAAAAAACGGGGCGCCGAAGCGCCCCGTTTTATTGCCTGAGGTTTCTTTAACCTCGATTTCTATCGTGGATGTACCAAAGACGCTTTATCTAGCGTTGTCCAGATCCGTCAATCCCAAAAATGGCAACGCCTGAACCATCAATACCCCTGATGGTGACCCAGGCACCTGAGCCATCGATCCCGCGCTGACCGGAGCCATCGATGCCGCGCTGGCCCGAACCGTCGATGCCAAAGGTCGCGACGCCGGAACCATCGATGCCGCGCTGGCCCGAACCGTCGATGCCAAAGGTCGCGACGCCGGAACCATCGATGCCGCGCTGGCCCGAACCGTCGATGCCAAAGGTGGCGACGCCGGAACCATCGATGCCGCGCTGACCGGAGCCATCGATGCCAAAGGTCGCGACGCCGGAACCATCGATGCCGCGCTGACCGGAGCCATCGATGCCAAAGGTCGCGACGCCGGAGCCATCGATGCCGCGCTGGCCCGAACCGTCGATGCCAAAGGTGGCGACGCCGGAACCATCGATGCCGCGCTGGCCCGAACCGTCGATGCCAAAGGTGGCGACGCCGGAACCATCGATGCCGCGCTGGCCCGAACCGTCGATGCCAAAGGTGGCGACGCCCGAACCATCGATGCCGCGCTGACCGGAGCCATCAATCCCTCTTACCAGGAAGGTCATGTCGCCCGAGAAAGTCGCAACCCCATCGATAACCAGCGCGGATCCCGACGTGGGCTGGGTACCGACAACGACGGCGAGTTTGCCTCGGCTAAGTCGGGACCAATCTGCAAATCGGTGGTGATGACCTGCGTCCAGCTTCAGTTTGCCAAGTTTGGTGCCGGACTTTGCTGCCCCACTAGAATTCAGAATACCGCTAGCGATCACGATCGAACTGCCCGGAGCGTAGACGCGGGCAAGCTTGGCGACGCGTGATACGCGTAGTCCTCCATCGCTGGACAGAGAGCCAAAGACCGCGACGTAATCAGATGGAAGCAAACCTACTTGCCGAGACGAGATCTCAATCCACGTGCCGAGGATGCTGATTCGGCGGCCGTTCGCGCTTATCCGCTCGACGGGCCCAGCGAACAGGAGGCCACGGAGTGTAGTGCCCTGAGTGACTTTCGAGGAAACCTGCGGCTTGCCGCCGTGGCTCGAGTTTGACGCTTGGGCGTGGTGTGGCATTGCAAAACCGATAGCGCCAACCGCAAAGACCGCTGCGGCAAGACTAACTGCCTTGCCCAGCCAGATTCGTTTCGATATCTCAATCATTGCTAATTTTCCTCGGGATAGTTGGTGTCTTTTTCGAACCAATACACGCCAATGCCAACGTGCTTGGCATCTGGAGATTCATTGAAAGGCTTATAGGTCTCGCCTGATTGACGTCGTCGTTTGCGGATCTCTTTGAGCTGTTCATTGAGCCAGCTATCAAGACGGGCAAGGAACGACTGTCCTTCCTCCTTGGCTAGTTCCCTAAAACCGTCAAGGAGAGGCCCCGATAGGGGCTCATGGGTATACATTCGGCGTTCGAAATGGGGCGGTCCGATTCGATTCGGATTCAGGTTGAAATCCAACGTTTCAGCTAGGTCATGAAGCACCCAACTCATACGTTCGATGCTCTCAGGCCTGAGGCGCCCCGTGATGTAGGGTCGATTAGTAAGCTTGGCGCGCCCAGAGGAAGTGATGTCTACGACGCCGACTCGCTTTAATTCCTCCAGCGCTTCGTCGGGAGGCGTCTTTACTGCAAATCTTCGTACGAGGTCGGGGAAGGTCTGCTCACCCGGCGTCAGCGGCAATTCCTTGGGGACACCATAGGGACCGGCAAAGTCTCGTTGCCAGCCAGCGATCAGGCGGCCAATTAACGTCAGTTTGCTCAGCTCTTCCGCGGCTCCGACGGCCAGAGTCGCCTTGATCCGTTCGGCCTGATCTCTGGGAAGTCCGCTAAGAATGGCCAATTGCGAGGCGGAATTCGTCGCAGCGGGGTGCAGATCCTTGGCGCATTCGGCGATGGCGCGCCGGAGTGCATCATGAAGGTCTTCATATGCCAGCCCATGTCGCAGCGCCATTCGCACGATGGGGAGCATCAGGTTCCGGAAGCCAGCGAGGTAGACCGCACGAAAGTTATTGCTCGCGGAAGCGGCGAAGCGATCGAACCTCGATTGGGCGTTAGGGCTCTGCATACGAATGACGAACGTCCTGAGCGCTTGCGGGGAACGGCAAGAAAACCGGGGCGCCTTTGGCAGCCGGATTTGACTATAACCAGCCATCTTTTCTGGTCAAATATTCAACATATTGCAGCTGTGATCCCGGCTGGATTACTGGCAGGGCGGTTTCGATAAAGCGGACTTGTCAAGAGAAAAAACGCGAGTATTCAGGAGATAAGAGTAAGTACTTGCGAAGGTGGTGAAGTACGCTCAGGGCGTGATTGGAACGCGATTATGTCAAATACCGGCTCAGAGGGCCTTGAAGGGTGAGGAACGGGGTTAAGCTCGAAATCGAGGCTCACCCGGCAGCACCTGCTCGCGATGCCGGAATCTGCGCCGAATCCCAAGGATTTCCGTAAGCGGCGACGACCAGACCCAAGATCGAGGGATCAGGGCATCGGATCTTCGAGCCTTGGAACCCGGGCACCCAGGGCGCCCATAGGTGGCTCACGCGCTTGGCGTGGTACACGTCGCTCCGGGCAGGGCGTTGCGCTATACCCGCAGCAGGTTATGTAAAACTGTGAACGAGCTCACGGTTTCGAGTGCAAGAGTTTGGATTTAGTCACACTTTTGGCACGCACTCTCGTCTTGGCGCCGACCAGCCCGGCGGGTTCATGACGAGATGGTGCGCTGCAGCACAGGAAATTGCGCGGAGGACTCAGAGCTCGTCCGGGCTGAACGCCTGGACCGCGAGGGCATGGATGTCGGTTTCCATCAGTTCCCCCATGGCGTCGAACACGAGGCGGTGCCGGGCGATCCGGGAAAGGCCCTGGAACGCGGGCGAAACGATCATCACGCGGAAATGGCCCCGACCGTCGCGGGCGCCCGCATGACCAGCGTGTAGCCGACTTTCATCCTCGATCTCCAGGAGCTCCGGCTGCAGCTGTGTTTCGAGGCGTTGGCGAATCTTCTCCACGCGGTCCTGAGTCATCGAGAAATACCTCATTGGCGGCGGCCTTCCCGGCTAGAATGTGCGCCATGGCCGATTTGATAGAGATCCACCCGCAAAACCCCCAGGCGCGTCTCGTTCGCGAGGTCGCGGACATGATCGAGTCCGGGGGTATTGTGGCGTACCCGACGGACTCTTCCTACGCCTTCGGCTGGGCCATGGGCAACAAGAGTGCACAGGAGCGCATTCGGCGCCTGAAGCACCTGGACAAGCACCACCATTTCACCCTCGTATGCGAGGGCCTGTCGGAGCTGGCCAGTTACGCCCGGGTGGATAACCAGGCCTATCGCCTGTTGCGCGCGCTGACGCCGGGGCCGTACACCTTCATCCTGCCGGCGACCCGCCAGGTGCCCAACCGGCTCCAGCACCCGAAGCGCAAGACCATCGGGATCCGCGTGCCGGCCAACCCCATTGCGCTGGCCCTGCTGCGCGAGCTGCCCGAGCCTTTGCTCAGCACGACCCTGCAGCTGCCCGAGCAGGACGAGCCGATGAACGAGCCGTGGGAAATCCGGGAACTGCTCGACCACGAGCTCGCCGCGGTCGTCGACGGCGGGCCCTGCGCCCTGGACTCGACTTCGGTGGTCGACCTCACCGGGCCGGTCCCGGTCGTCGCCCGGGTTGGCCTCGGCGATGTGAGCCACCTGGAAACGGCCTGACTCAGGGCGTGATCGCTTCTCTATAATAGGCCGATGCAACAGCTTTCCCTGCTCCAGATCCTCGCGGTCGCGGCCATCCCGGTGCTCTTCGCCATCACCCTGCACGAGGTGGCGCACGGGTGGGTGGCGCGGCGCTTCGGCGACCGTACTGCGGAGATGCTCGGCCGCCTGACGATCAATCCTCTCAAGCACATCGACCCGATCGGCACGGTCGTCGTCCCGGCGCTGGCGCTGGCGACGACCGGGTTCCTGTTCGGCTGGGCCAAGCCGGTGCCGGTGGCCATGCGCAACCTGCGCAATCCGCGGCGCGACATGATGTTCGTTGCCGCCGCGGGGCCCGGCGCCAACCTGGTGATGGCGCTGTTCTGGGCCTTCTTCACCAAGCTGGTCGCGATCAGCGGGCTCGAAGGGATGAGCGCGCAGTTCTTCCTCACCATGGGCCAGATCGGCGTGTTCATCAACGTGATCCTGGCGGTGTTCAACATGCTGCCGATCCCGCCGCTCGACGGCGGGCGGGTGCTGAGCGGACTGCTGCCGCCGCGCGCCTCGAGCCGGCTCGATGCGATCGAGCCTTACGGGCTGATCATCGTGCTCGCCTTCATCTTCTTCGCCTGGGGCTACTTGCGTCCCGTGATTGCATCGGTTACCAACTTTTTCATGTCTATCGCAGGCTTGGGCTGACAGGCCGGCACGGAGCACACAGTGAGCAATATTACCGGGCCGAACCGGCGCGTCTTGTCTGGCATGAGGCCTACCGGCCCGCTGCACCTGGGGCACCTGCATGGCGCGCTCAAGAACTGGTTGCGCCTGCAGTACGAGTACGAGTGCTTCTTTTTCGTGGCCGACTGGCATGCCCTGACGACGCATTACGAAGACCCGTCCGGCATCGGCCCCAGCGTGCGCCAGATGCTGGTCGAGTGGCTCGCCGTCGGCATCAACCCGGCAGCGGCCACCGTGTTCGTCCAGTCCGATGTGCCGGAACACGCCGAGCTGCACCTGCTGCTGTCGATGATTACGCCGCTGGGCTGGCTGGAGCGGGTGCCGACCTACAAGGACCAGCAGGAGAAGCTCAAGGAGCGCGACCTCGGCACTTACGGCTTCCTGGGCTATCCCTTGCTCCAGAGCGCCGACATCCTGATCTACGGCGCCGGGCACGTGCCGGTGGGCGAGGACCAGGTGGCCCACGTGGAGATCACGCGGGAGATCGCCCGCCGCTTTAACCACCTCTATGGCCGGGAAGCCGATTTCGAGCAGCGGGCCGAGCGTGCCGTCCGGCACCTCGGCGGCAAGCAGGGGAAGCTCTACCTCGAGTTCCGCAAGAGCTACCAGGAACGCGGCGACGAAGCGGCGCTCGAGTCCGGCCGTGGCCTGGTCGAGAACCATCCGCGCCTGACCCTGGCTGACCGTGAGCGGCTGCTGGGCTACCTGGAGGGGGTGGGGCGGACCATCCTGGTGGAGCCGGAGGCCTTGCTGACACCGACGCCGCGGGTGCCCGGGCTCGATGGCCAGAAGATGTCGAAGTCCTACGGCAACACCATTGGCCTGGCCGAGGATCCGGACGCCGTCGAGAAAAAGCTGCGGACCATGCAGACGGATCCGGCGCGGGTCCGCCGCACCGATCCCGGGGATCCCGACAAATGCCCCGTGTGGCAGTTTCATCGCATGTATTCGGACGAGTCGACGCAGGCCTGGGTCCAGCAGGGCTGCCGCAGCGCCGGGATCGGCTGTGTCGAGTGCAAGCAGCCGGTCATCGACGCCGTGCAGGCCGAGCTCAGTCCCATCCGTGAGAAAATCGGCGAGTACAACGCAAACCCCGATACCGTGGACATCATCCTCGCGGAAGGCCGCGAACGGGCCCGGGACGCGGCCCGGGAGACCATGGAAGAGGTCCGCGAAGCGATGGGTCTGGAGTACCGATGAACGAAGATCCAATCGAGCCCGAGGCCATGGGCGCCGGCCAGGCGGAAATGCCGTTTGCTATCGTCGAGGGCGAGCCGCTGACGCAGCTGCCGATGGATCTCTACATCCCTCCGCATGCGCTGGAGGTGATCCTCGACGCCTTCGAGGGCCCGCTGGATCTCCTGCTCTACCTGATCAAGCGCCAGAACATCGACATCCTCAATATCCCGATCGCCAGGATCACGCACCAGTACATGCAGTACATCGAGCTGATGCAGGATCTGCAGCTGGAGCTGGCCGCCGAGTATCTCGTCATGGCGGCGATGCTGGCCGAGATCAAGTCGCGCATGCTGCTGCCGCGACCGGCGGCGCAGGAAGAAGAGGGCGAAGACCCGCGGGCTGAGCTGGTGCGCCGGCTGCAGGAGTACGAGCGTTACCGGCAGGCGGCCCAGGACGTCGACGCCCTGCCACGGCTCGAGCGGGACGTGTTTCAGGCCGGCGCCGAGATGTGCGAGCGCAAGGTGGTCGAGATCCAGCCGGACGTCAGCCTGCGTGAGCTGCTGTTGAGTTTCCAGGAAGTGCTCGTCCGGGCGGACATGTTTGCGCACCACCAGGTGCAGCGGGAGCCGCTCTCGGTCCGCCAGCGCATGTCCGACGTGCTGTCGCGCGTACAGGGCGGGCAGTTCGTGGCGTTCACCAGCCTGTTCACGCCCGAGGAGGGGCGCATGGGCGTGGTGGTCACCTTCCTGTCGATCCTGGAGCTGATGCGCGAGAGCCTGCTGGACCTCGTCCAGGCCGAGCCCTTCGCGCCCATCCACATCAAGGCCCGCGGCACGGCTGAGCCGGCCGCGGGCGCGGCCCGGCAGCCAGCGACCGGCGCCTGAGGAACCAGCATGGAGCAACAGCAGCTGAAGAATATCGTCGAGGCCGCCCTGCTGGCCGCCGGCCGTCCCATGAGCATCGAACAGCTCCTGGGCCTGTTCGGCGACAGTGAGCGTCCCGAGCGCGCCGACCTGCGCGCGGCCCTGGACGCCCTGCAGGAGGATTACGCGGAGCGCGGCATCCAGCTCAAGGAGGTCGCCAGCGGCTGGCGGATCCAGGTGCGCGAGGAGCTGTCGAACTGGCTTTCGCGCCTGTGGCAGGACCGCCCGGCGCGCTATTCTCGCGCCCTGCTCGAGACGCTGGCCCTGATCGCCTACCGCCAGCCGATCACGCGCGGCGAGATCGAGGACATCCGCGGCGTCTCGGTCAGCTCGAACATCATGCGCACCCTGATGGAACGCGGCTGGGTCCGGATCGTGGGACATCGCGACGTGCCCGGCCGGCCGGGCATGTACGCCACCACCCGCGAATTCCTGGACTATTTCGGGCTCAAGCGACTCGAGGACCTGCCGCCGCTGGCGGAAATCCGCGATCTCGACAGCATCAACGTGGAGCTCGACCTCGGTCTCGCGGAACCGGCGTCCGAGCTCCCGCAGGAGGAGGTCGCCGAGGATGAAGAAGAGGCCCACGCTGAGCCGGCGGAAGACGCCGACCGCGCCTGAGCCGGAACCGGTCCGGATCCACAAGCTGCTCGCCGACGCGGGCCTCGGTTCACGGCGCGAGATCGAGCGCTGGATCGCCGAAGGCCGGGTGATGGTGGAGGGGCGCCCAGCGGAAGTCGGGGAGCGCCTGACCGGCCGCGAGCGGATCGCCATCGACGGCCGGCCGTTAAGGCTCACGGAACCGTCGCGGCATCGCTATCTCGCTTATCACAAGCCGGCCGACGAGGTCTGTACCCGGCGCGACCCGGACGGCCGGCGGACGGTCTTCGATGCGCTGCCGCGGCTGCGGGGCCAGCGCTGGATCGCGGTCGGCCGGCTCGACGTGAGCACGACCGGCCTGCTGCTGTTCACCACGGACGGCGCCCTCGCCAATGCGCTCATGCACCCCTCCAGCGAGGTGCTGCGCGAGTACGCGGTCCGCGTGCTGGGCGAGCCGGACGAAGAAATCCTGGCGCGCTTGCGCGACGGGATCGAGCTGGAGGACGGACGGGCCGCCTTTGAGTCCGTCGCCGCCGCCGGTGGCGAGGGCCGCAACCGCTGGTACCGGGTCACGCTGCGCGAGGGGCGCAACCGCGAGGTGCGGCGGCTGTGGGAGGCCGTGGGCCTGACCGTGAGCCGGCTGACCCGGGTGGCCTACGGCCCCGTCGCGCTCGACCGCCAGCTGCGGCGCGGGCGATTTCGCGACCTCGAGCCGGCGGAAGTGCGCGCGCTGTATGCCTGCGTGGGGCTGGAGGCACCGGCCCTGCCGGTGCCCGAAAAACGCGCCATGAAGCCGCGGCGCAAGCGCTACACCTCGGCCCCCAAGCAATAGGGCGAGGCTTACTGGGCGTCGAAGCTGCGCCCGGTGACGCCGTGGCTGTCGGCGCCCAGGAGGTAGAGATAGACCCCGATGATCTCTTCCGGGGTCTTCAGCCGCGCCGGGTCCTCGGCAGGATAGGCCGCGGCGCGCATGGCGGTGCGCGTCGGTCCCGGGTTGACGGCGTTGACCCGAATCGCCGGCTTGCTGGCCATTTCCTCGGCCAGCACCTGGTTCAGGCCCTCGACCCCGAACTTGGAGACGGCATAGGCGCCCCAGAACGCCTTGCCAGTACGGCCCACGCCGCTGGAAGTGAAAATCACCGAGGCGTCATCGGACGCGAGCAGCAGCGGCAGCAGGCAGCGGCACAGGATGAACGGCGCAGTCAGGTTGACGTGGAGCACGCGCTGCCATTCGGCCACGTCGTGATGCTGGATGGGAGTTCTTGAGCCGAGGATGCCGGCGTTGTTGACCAGTCCGTCGAGGCGTCCCCATTGCTCCTCGATGGCGCCGCTGAGACGGTCGTAGTCCTCCCCCGTGGCGCGGACGAGATCGAGCGGAAAGATCGCGGGCTCCGGATCGCCGGCGGCGCAGATCTCGTCGTACAGCGCCTCGAGCCGCGGCACCGCCCGGCCGTGCAGGATCACGGTGGCGCCGAGCGACGCCGCCCGGCGGGCCAGCGCGCGGCCGATGCCCGTGCCGGCGCCGGTGACGAGAATGACACGATCCCGGAGCAGGTCCGCGGGGGGGTCGTAGTGCTTCATGGTGTCCACATGCATCAGCGAATCCGTGTTTCAGGGGCCAGTGCGGCGGGACCGGCGTGCCGCGCGCCAGCAGGTCCAGAGGTTATCGAGATTGCCCGGCGCGGCCTCCGGATCGAAGCCGGCGCGATGCAAGCGGTCGAGATGGCGACGATAGAGCGCCGCCAGCACCAGGCCGGTGCGCTGCCGGGGTCGTTCGATGCCCGGCAACAAGCCCTCGGCCTCGTCGAGCGCCACGCGGGCTTCGCCGGCCAGCCGGTCGACGCAGGCCGCCAGGGCCGGGTTCATGGGCGTGGCGACGAACTCCTCCCGGGCGCCGGTTTCCTCGATCCAGTCCCGCGGCAGCAGGCGGCGCCCTGCGGCCAGGTCGGCACGGAGGTTGGCGATCAGCTCTACCAGTCGTGCCCCGGTGCCGAGGCGCTGCGCGTAGCGCCGCACGGCGCGCTCGTTGGCGGTGTCAGCCAGCCCCAGGACGCCCGCGATCATCTCCTGCAGCACGCCGCCGCTGCGATAGCAGTACAGGGACAGCTCGGCATAGTTGCGGCACGGCCCGGGGCCCAGTTCGCTGTCGAAGGCGTCGACCAGCTCGAGCAGGTATTCCGGCTGCACCGCCCCCCCCGGGCTGGTGTCGCGCAGCCGGCGCAGGACGGGGTGCTGCGCCCGTCCCTGGCCGAAAGCCGCCAGCTCGGCCCGCCACCAGTCGAGCCGGGCACGGGCCACGGCCGGCTCGCTGGGTCCGCGGGCGGAACCCATGATCTCGGCGCGGAGTTCCACCAGCGCCGCCACCGCGGGCCGGCGTTCCTCCGGCGTGAACAGCAGGGCGTACCAGTCGGGCGAGCCCGGCGGCGCGCCCTTGCCGCCGGCGGGATCCACCGGCGTCACGCGTCCGGCCCCCGGGGCGGATCGTCGCCGCCATCGGCTGCGGCCGGCGGGGTGTTCGAGTCCTCGGCGGCTTCGCCCCGCGGCGTACGGGCGATGAGATCGATCTCGGGCACGGATTCGAGCGGCTTCTGGGCCTGCACCCCGAGCTCGGTGAACTTGCGCGCCCCCGGCAGCACCTGGCGCTCCAGCGATCCGACCGCGCTGTTGTAGGCGTCGACGCTGCTGGAGAGGGTCCGGCCGACGCGGGCCAGGTGACTGGTGAAAGTCGCGAGGCGGCGATGCAGTTCCGCCGCGAGGTCGCGGATCTGCCGGGCGTTCTCGGCCAGGGCGACCTGGCGCCAGCCGTAGGCCACGGCCTTGAGCAGCGCCACCAGGCTGGTCGGCGTGGCCAGGATGACATGCTGGTTGAGGGCCTCGTCCAGCAGTCCGGGGTCGCGCGCCAGCGCGGCACTGAGGAACTGGTCGCCGGGAATGAACAGGATGACGAACTCCGGGCTGCGCTCGAATTGCGCCCAGTAGCGCTTGGCCGCCAGCTCGCGGACCCGCTCGCGCACCTTGCGCGTGTGGCGCTCGAGTGCCGCCTCGCGCGTCACGTCGTCGGTGGCTTCGACCGCCGCCAGGTAGGCGTCCAGCGGGGTCTTCACATCGACCACGAGCTGCCGGCCTTCGGCCAGGTGCACGATCATGTCCGGCCGCAGCACGCCGTCGGCGGAGACGGTGTGCTCCTGCTCGGTGAAATCGCAGTGCTCCACCATGCCCGCGAGCTCGACCAGCCGCCGCAGCGTCATCTCGCCCCACTGGCCGCGCACCTCGGGTCGGCGCAGGGCGGTGACCAGGTTGCGCGTCTCGGCGCTCAGCGCCTGCTGGCTGGCGTTGACCGATTCGAGCAGGCCCCGGATGCTGCCGAAGGCCTGGTTGCGCTCACGCTCGATCTCGGCGATCTGCTTCTCGGTTTTCTCCAGCGCCTGGCGGATCGGCGCGACCAGCTGCTCGACCGCCTGCTCGCGGGCCTGCAGGTCGCCCTGGGCCCGCGTGCGGTGCACCTCGAGGTTCTGCTGCGCCAGCTCGAGGAACTGGCGGCTGGTGTCCTGCAGCGAGCGCCGTGACAGGTCGTCGAAGATTCGCGCCAGGCGCTGCTCCAGCACGTTGATGGACGCATTGAGCTCGTCCTCGGTGCGCACCTGCGCCGCGAGGCGGCTCTCGGCCACCGCCAGCTGCGCCCGCAGCCGGGTGGTTCGCGGTTGCAGCGCGAGCAAGGCGATGACGACACCGGCCAGCAGCCCGCCGGAGAAAAGCAGGTACGGCGTCAGCTGGGCGAGGTCGATGGCGTTCATGCCACGCCAGCCAGCGCCCCGGGCGCGGCGAGCCAGGCGCCGAGCGCACGCGGATCGGCCAGCAGGGTGTCGGCCTGCCAGGCTGCGGGGTCATCATCGGCGGGGATGTAGCCCCAGGCGGCAGCCACGGTATGCATGCCCGCCGCCCGGCCGGCCTCGATGTCCCGGATGTTGTCCCCGACATAGGCGCAATGCGTCGCTGCCACCGCGAGCTCGCGGGCGGCATGCAGGAGGGGCAGGGGATGGGGCTTGGCGTAGGGCAGGGTGTCGCCGCTGATCACCGTGGCGGCGCGGCCGCCGAGTCCCAGCGCGCCGAGCAGCGGCTCGGTGAGCCAGCCAGGCTTGTTCGTGACGATGCCCCAGGGCACGCCCGCGTCCTCGAGCGCCGTGAGCACCTCCGGAATGCCGGGAAACAGCCGCGAGTCGCGGCACAGGCCGGCCTCGTAGCAGGCCAGGAAGCGGCCCCGCAGGACCTGCAGCGTGGCCGCCTCGAGCTGCTCGCCATAGCCGACCCGGATGAGCCGCATCGCCCCCCACGAGACCCAGGGGCGCAGCTGCGCGAAGGGCAGTGGCGCCCGGCCGTCCTCTACCAGCATCTGGTTCAATGCCGCCGCCAGGTCAGGCGCCGTGTCGGCCAGGGTGCCGTCGAGGTCGAACAGGATCGCCGCGTGGCGCTTCATGCCTGCTCCGGCCGGCGCCCGTGGGCAAGATAATTCACGTCCACGTTGCCGCCCAGGGTGCAGGACCGCGTGAAGGGGTTGTAGTGCATGCCGGTGAACTCGTTGAGCTCCAGTCCCGCCGCGCGCATCCAGTCGGCCAGTTCGGAGGGCCGCACCAGCTTGCCATATTCGTGGGTGCCGCGCGGCAGCAGCCGCAGGACGTACTCGGCGCCGAAGATCGCCATCACCCAGGCCTTGGGATTACGGTTGATGGTCGAGAAGAAGACCTGGCCGCCCGGCCTGACCAGCGCGTGGCAGGCCGCGACCACCAGCGAAGGATCCGGGACGTGCTCGATCATCTCCAGGCAGGTGACCACGTCGTAGGCGGCCGGTCGGGCGGTTGCATGCTCCTCCGCGGTGCACTTGAGGTACTCCAGCTCGAGCCCGGATTCGCGGCCGTGGATGCGCGCCACGGCCAGGGGAGCCTCGGCCATGTCGATGGCGGTGACGGTCGCGCCCTTGCGAGCCATGGATTCGGCCAGGATCCCGCCGCCGCAGCCGATGTCGAGCACGCGCTTGCCGGCCAGGGCGACCCGTTCGTCGATGTATTCGAGTCGCGCGGGGTTGATGTCGTGCAAGGGCTTGAAGTCGCCTTCGGGGTCCCACCAGCGGTCGGCGAGCGCCTCGAAGCGGGCGATCTCGGCGGCGTCGACATTGGCGGTGCTGGTCTCATTCATGCTGGTCTGCTCCTGCAATGCGGCTGCGCCAGTCCTCGGCCTGGCGCGCGATGGCGACGGGGTCGAGCCGGGTCAGGCGCCCCTCGGCGACCATCCTCCGGCCGGCAACCCACACGTCCGCAACCTGGTCGCGCGAGGCCGCGTAGACCAGCTGAGCTACGGGGTCGTACACCGGCCAGGTGCCCGGCCGGCCGAGGTCCACGCAGCACAGGTCGGCCCACTTGCCCGGCTCGATCGTGCCGGTTTCCTCGCCGAGCCCCAGGGCCCGGGCGCCGTTGCGGGTGGCCATGGCGAGCACTTGTTCCGCCGTGACGGCGTCGGCCCGGCCCGCCACGCCCTTGGCCAGCAGCGCCGCGGTCCGCATCTCGCCGAGCATGTCGAGATCGTTGTTGCTCGCCGCCCCGTCGGTGCCGAGGCACACGTTGACGCCGGCCTCGACCAGCCTGGCCACAGGAGAGAATCCGCTGGCGAGCTTCAGGTTGGATTCAGGACAGTGCACCACGCTGGCCCCGGTCGCCGCCAGCCGCTCGATCTCCGTCTCCTCCAGCTGGGTCATGTGCACGGCCATCAGCATCGGCGACACCAGCCCGAGCCGGTCCAGCCGGGCGAAGGGCCGTTCGCCCGAGTCGACCACGCTGGCCATGACTTCCTCCGCCGTCTCGTGCACATGGGTATGCACCGGGACTTCCAGCTCGTCCGCCAGGCGGCGGATTTTCACCAGGTACTCGTCGTCCACGGTATAGGGCGCGTGCGGGGCGAAGGCCGTGCTGACCAGCGGGTGACCCTTGTACTCGTCGCGCAGGGCCAGTCCCTTGCGCAGGTACTCGGCCATGTCGCCGGCCCAGACGGTCGGGAACTTGATGAGGATCATCCCGACGCAAGCCCGCATGCCGATCCGGGCCGAGGCGCGCGCAACGACCTCCGGAAAAAAATACATGTCGTTGAAGGTGGTGGTGCCGCCGAGCAGCATCTCGGCCATCGCCAGCTCGCTCCCGTGCTCGACGAATTCGGCGCTCATCCAGCGCTGTTCGGCCGGCCAGATGTGCTCCTGCAGCCACTGCATCAGGGGGATGTCGTCCGCCAGGCCGCGCAGCAGGGTCATCGCCGCGTGCGTATGCGCATTGACCAGGCCCGGGATCAGCAGGTGCGCCGGCCGGTCCAGCACCTCGTCCGCCGTATAGCGGGCCACGGCCTCGGCTGCCGGCAGCAGGTCGACGATCCGGCCCTGGCGCAGCGCCACGGCGTGCTGCTCCAGCACGCCGGGGCAAGCGACGGGCGCAACCCAGCGGGCCTTGATCAGGGTGTCGACTTTCTCCATGCTCGATTACTCGGCGGCGACCGCCCGCGAGGCGGATGCGGCCAAATTCGTACATTCTATCGTTCCCGGCCCACACGAACGAGCGTAACAGCATGACCGGACCTCTCCCCACGCCGCCCGAGCCGACCGATCCGACCGGGATCAACGCGGTGCTGTGGCGCGACGGCAAGGTCGACCTGCTCGACCAGCGGCGCCTGCCCCGCGATGTGCGCCGCGTGGTCTGCGAGGACGTGGACGCCGTGACGCTCTCGATTCGGGAAATGGTCGTGCGGGGGGCGCCCGCGATCGGCGTCACCGCCGCCTACGGCGCCGTGCTGGCCGCCCGCGACCGGGCCCGTTCCGACGGCCCGGACTGGCAGGCGAAGTTCCAAGAGGACCTCGAGCGGCTGCGTGCGGCGCGGCCGACGGCCGTCAACCTGGGCTGGGCGGTGGACCGGATGCTGGCGGCTGCCGCAACGGCCGGGGCGGAGCCGGAGGCCGCCATGCTGGCCGAAGCGCGGCGGATCCATGCGGAAGACATCGCCATGAACCAGGCCATGGCGCGCCTCGGCGCCGGGCTCATCGAACAGCAGGGCGCGGTGATCACCCATTGCAATGCCGGCGCGCTGGCCACCGGCGGGCTGGGCACGGCGCTGGGGGTGATCCGGGAGGCCTGGCGGCAGGGCAAGATCACCCGGGTCTGGGTCGATGAAACCCGACCCTGGCTCCAGGGCGCGCGGCTGACAGCCTGGGAACTGGCGAGGGACGGTATTCCGGCGACGGTCATCACCGATTCGGCGGCGGCCCAGCTCATGCGCCGGGAGCCGCCGACCTGGGCGATCGTCGGCGCCGACCGCGTGGCGGCCAACGGCGACGTGGTGAACAAGATCGGCACCTACAGCCTGGCCGTCGCGGCCCGCTATCACGGCGTGCGCTTCATGGTCGTCGCCCCGACTTCGACGCTGGATGCGGGGACTCCGACCGGCGACACGGTGACCATCGAGGAACGCGATGCGGCGGAGCTCTGGCAGGCCGCCGGGGGCGCCCCGGACGGCGCCTCCGCCGCCAACCCTTCCTTCGACGTGACCCCGGCCGAACTGGTCGACGCGCTGGTCACGGAGCGGGGCATAGCGGCCCCGCCGGGCCCCGCCGCGCTGGCACGCCTGCTGCCGCCCTGACCCCCTCCGCGGCGGGGCTCGAAGGAGCCCGCTGTGGTAACATAACCAGCTTGTACACAGCCTCCATGACGCGCCGCATCACGAGCGCGGCGGCTGCATTCAAGTTCATGAAAAGAAACGGCAAATCGCTCCATGACTGAAGTCGCCAAAGAGATCCTCCAGGTCAACCTGGAAGACGAGATGAAGCAGTCCTACCTCGATTACGCCATGAGCGTGATCGTGGGCCGCGCACTGCCCGACGTGCGAGACGGCCTGAAGCCGGTTCATCGCCGCGTGCTGTACGCCATGCGGGAACTCGGCAACGACTGGAACAAGGCGTACAAGAAGTCCGCGCGCGTCGTCGGCGACGTCATCGGCAAATACCACCCGCACGGCGATACGGCCGTGTACGACACCATCGTCCGGATGGCCCAGCCCTTCTCCATGCGCTACGTGCTGGTGGACGGGCAGGGCAACTTCGGCTCGGTCGACGGCGATTCGCCCGCGGCCATGCGGTACACCGAGGTCCGCATGGCCAAGCTGGCCCACGAACTGCTGGCCGACATCGACAAGGAAACGGTCGATCTCGTCCCGAATTACGACGAGTCGGAGCACGAGCCGGCGGTGCTGCCGACGCGGGTGCCCAACCTGCTGGTCAACGGCTCGGCCGGCATTGCCGTCGGCATGGCGACCAACATCCCCCCGCATAACCTGGCGGAAGTGATCAGCGCCTGCGTCGCGTTGATCGACGATGCCGAGCTGAGCGTCGAAGCGCTGATGGAGTTCGTGCCGGGACCGGACTTCCCGACAGCGGGGCTGATCAACGGGGCGGCCGGGATCGTGGAGGCCTACCGGACCGGGCGTGGCCGGGTCCATATCCGGGCCCGCAGCCATTTCGAGGACATCCGTGAAGGCGGGCGCCAGGCCATTATCGTCACCGAGCTGCCCTACCAGGTGAACAAGGCGCGGCTGGTGGAAAAGATCGCCGAACTGGTGCGCGAGAAGAAGCTCGAAGGCATCAGCGAATTGCGCGACGAATCCGACAAGGACGGCCTGCGGGTGGTGATCGAGCTCAAGCGGGGCGAGAACGCCGACGTCGTCCTCAACAACCTCTACAAGCACACCCCGCTGCAGACGGTCTTCGGTATCAACATGGTCGCCCTGGTCGACGGGCAGCCGCGACTGCTGACGCTCAAGGAAATGCTGCAGGCCTTCCTGCGCCACCGGCGCGAGGTCGTCACGCGGCGGACCATCTACGAGTTGCGCAAGGCGCGCGAGCGGGCCCACGTGCTGGAAGGCCTCGCGGTGGCCCTGGCCAACATCGACGAGGTCATCGCCCTGATCAAGGCCTCGCCCTCGCCGGCAGAAGCGCGCGCCGCGCTGACCAGCCGCAACTGGGCCCCGGGGGTGGTGACCGGCCTGCTCGAACGCGCCGGCGCCGAGGCCACGCGGCCGGCGGGGCTGGACGCCAGCCTCGGGCTGGTCGCGGGTGCCTACCAGCTGTCGGACGCCCAGTCACAGGCGATCCTCGACTTGCGCCTGCATCGCCTGACCGGCCTTGAGCAAGATAAAATCATTAATGAATACGAAGAGATAATCGAGAAAATTAAAGATTATTCTCTGATCCTGGAAAGCCCGGACCGGCTGGCAGAAGTGATTCGCGAAGAACTCCTGGCGATTCGCGAGGAGTATGGCGACGAGCGCCGCACCGAGATCCTCCGCACCCATCTCGACCTGTCGATGGAAGACCTGATCAGCGAGGAGGACGTCATCGTGACCCTCTCGCACGGCGGCTACGCCAAGGCGCAGCCCGTCACCGACTACCAGGCCCAGCGGCGCGGCGGGCGCGGCCGCGCCGCCACCAAGGTCAAGGAAGAGGACTTCGTCGACAAGCTGTTCATCGCGAATACCCACGACTGGCTGTTGTGCTTCTCCAGCCGGGGCAAGGTCTACTGGCTGAAGGTCTACGAACTGCCGGTCGCCGGCCGCGGCTCGCGCGGCAAGCCGATCGTCAACCTGCTGCCGCTGGAGGCGGACGAGCGGATCAACGCCGTCCTGCCGATCCGCGAGTTCATCGAGGGTCCTTTCGTGTTCATGGCGACCAGCCGGGGCACCGTTAAGAAGACGCCGCTGGTGGCCTTCTCGCGGCCCCGCCGGGACGGCATCATCGCCATCGACCTGCGCGACGACGACTACCTGATCGACGTCGGCATCACCGACGGGCGCCAGGGAATCGTCATGTGTGCCTCGAACGGCAAGGGCATCCGCTTCAGCGAAGCGGGCGTGCGCCCGATGGGACGGACCGCGGCGGGCGTGCGGGGCATCCGCCTGGCCGATGACCAGCGGGTAATCGCCCTGATCATCGCCGACCAGGGCCACCTGCTGCTGGCCACCGAGCATGGCTACGGCAAGATCACCGAGATCAGCGATTTTCCCGTGCACCGGCGCGGCGGCCAGGGCGTGATCGCGATCCAGACCAGTGAGCGCAATGGCGACATGGTCGGCGCGCTGCTGGTGCAGCCGGACGACCAGGTGATGATGATTTCCAGCACGGGGGTCCTGGTCAGGACGGCGATCGAGGGCATCCCCGTGCTGTCGCGCAACACCCAGGGCGTCCGGCTGATCAAGCTCGACGAGGGCGGGCGGCTGGTCGGCATGGGCCGCGTGGCGGCCGAACAGGGCGAGGAAGGCGGCGAGGCGGACGAGGACGCCGGGGCCGAAAGCGAATAAGGCAACTATCCGAGGGGGCATCACGATGGATCGGGTCTATAACTTCAGCGCAGGGCCGGCGGCGATTCCCCTGCCAGTGCTGGAGCGGGCGCGCGACGAGCTGGTCGACTGGCGCGGCTGCGGCATGTCCGTGATGGAACTCTCTCACCGCGGCAAGGAATTCATGTCCATCGCGGAGCGCGCCGAAGCGGACCTGCGCCGCCTGCTCGACATCCCCAACGGTTACCGCGTGCTGTTCCTGCAGGGCGGCGCCACCGCCCAGTTCGGCAACATCCCGTTCAACCTGGCGCGGGCCGAAGACAAGGCCGACTACGTGGTCACCGGCTCCTGGTCGAAAAAGGCCCTGGCGGAGGGGCGCCGGTTTCTCAATGCCCAGGTGGCGGCCGACTCGGCGCCCAACCGCCATACCGAGATCCCCGATCCCGCGACCTGGGAACTCAGCCCGGACGCGGCCTACCTCCACTACTGCCCCAACGAGACCATCGGCGGGGTGGAATTCCATTTCGTTCCGGAGAGCCCGGCGCCGCTGGTCGCCGACATGTCCTCGACGATCCTGTCGCGTCCGCTGGACGTCGAGCGCTTCGGGCTCATCTACGCCGGCGCGCAGAAGAACATCGGCCCGGCGGGCCTGGCGATCGTCATCGCGCGGGAGGAGCTCCTCGGGCGGGCGCGGGAAGGGACCCCGGTGATGATGGACTACGCCCAGCAGGCGGAAGCCGGGTCGATGCTGAACACGCCGCCGACCTGGGGCTGGTACATCGCCGGCCTGGTGTTCGAGTGGCTGCTGGAGCAGGGCGGGCTTGCCGCCATGGAAGCGCGCAACCGGCGCAAGGCCGAGACGCTGTACGCGGCGATCGACGGCTCCGGCTTCTACGCCAACCCGGTGGCGCCGCATTGCCGCTCCTGGATGAACATCCCGTTCACGCTGGCTGATCCGGCCCTCGACGGGCCCTTCCTCGAACAGGCCCGGGCCGCGGGGCTGCTGACCCTCAAGGGCCATCGCTCGGTCGGCGGCATGCGGGCGAGCCTCTACAACGCCATGCCGCAGGAGGGCGTGGACGCCCTGGTCGCCTTCATGCAGGAGTTCGAGCGGCGTCACGGCTAGCCCTGGTGTTGCAATGCCGCATCAATCTGCCACTATCGTCGGGTTGACGCCCCGCCGTTGGAGATTGCCATGACTTTCAAGGTCCTCACCCTCAACAACATCGCCCTGGCCGGCCTCGAACGGCTGCCGCGGGACCGCTACGAGGTCGCGTCGGAAATCGGCCATCCGGATGCGGTGCTGGTCCGTTCGGCCGACATGCACAAGGTCGAGCTCCCGGCCAGCATCAAGGCCATCGGCCGCGCGGGCGCAGGCGTCAACAACATCCCGGTCGAGGAGATGAGCCGGCGCGGCGTGCCGGTCTTCAATGCGCCCGGCGCCAACGCCAATGCGGTCAAGGAACTGGTGCTCGGCGGCATCCTGCTGGCGGCGCGCAACCTGTGCGAGGCCTGGGATTACGTGCGGACGCTGGAGGGCAGCGAGGAGGAACTGCACCGGGCCGTGGAGAGCGGCAAGAAGCGTTTCGTCGGCTTGGAGCTGCCGGGGCGGAGCCTCGGCGTCGTCGGCCTCGGCGCCATCGGTGTCGAGGTCGCGAACGCGGCGCTGTCGCTGGGCATGCAGGTCATCGGCTTCGACCCCAGGATCACGGTGGAGCGGGCCTGGCAGCTGAGCTCGGGCGTGCGCCAGGCGACCAGCCTGGACGACCTGTTCAGCCGCGCGCAGATGGTCACCGTGCATGTGCCGCTGGGCGAGGGCACCCGCGCGCTGGTCAACGCCGACCGCCTGGCGCTGATGAAGCCGGGCGGCGTGGTGCTGAATTTCGCCCGCGGCGGGGTCGTCGACGAAGCCGCGGTGCTGGCGGCCCTGGACGAAGGCAGCCTCGGGCGCTACGTGACGGACTTCCCCAGCGCGGCGAACAAAGGGCATCCGAAAGTGATCGCCCTGCCGCACCTCGGCGCCTCGACGCGCGAAGCGGAGGAGAACTGCGCGATCATGGTGGCGGAGAACGTGCGCGACTTCCTCGAGCACGGCAACATCCGGCACTCCGTGAATTTCCCCGAGTCGGTGCTGCCCCGGGTCGCCGGCGGCACCCGCCTGGCGATCGCCAACGCCAACGTGCCGAACATGGTCGGCCAGATCTCGACCGCGCTGGCCGCCGCCCAGCTGAACATCTCCGACCTGCTGAACAAGTCGCGCGGCGAGCTCGCGTACACGCTGGTGGACGTCGACGGGCAGGTGCCGGAGGACGTCGCCGCCCGGATCGGCTCGATCCAGGGCGTGCTGTCGCTGCGGATGATTCCCGCCGCGGCCTGAGACGGAGATGAGCGCCACCGGAGACGACGATCGGCTGGCCGGCATCCGCCGCCGGATCGATGCCATCGACGAACAGCTGCAGCAGCTGATCAGCGAGCGGGCACGCCTCGCACTCGAGGTGGGCGCGACCAAGTACCCGGAGCCGGTCGGCCTGTCCCGGACCCCGCGGGACTACTACCGGCCGGAGCGCGAGGCGGAGATCCTGCGCCTGGCCGTGGCGCGCAACGAGGGCCCGCTCAGGGACGCCGAGATCGTCCGCCTGTTCCGCGAGATCATGTCCGCCTGCCTGGCGCAGCAGGAGCCGATGAAGGTGGCTTTCCTCGGCCCGGAAGGCACTTTCTCCCAGGCCGCCGTCCTGAAGCAGTTCGGGCATTCGGTGCGGACGCTCGCGCTGCCGTCGATCGAAGAGGTCTTCCACGACGTGGAGGCCGGCGTGGCGGATTTCGGCGTGGTGCCGGTGGAGAACTCGACCGAGGGCACCGTCGGCACCACCCTCGACATGCTGATGAACACGCCGTTGCACATCAGCGGGGAGGTCGAGCTGCGGATCCGCCAGCATCTGCTGGGCCGGATGAGCGGCCTGGATGGCGTGGCCAGGGTGTATTCCCACCAGCAGTCCCTGGCCCAGTGTCGTGCCTGGCTCGATCAGCGCCTGCCCGGCGTGGAACGCGTGGTGGTGGCCTCGAATGCGGTGGCGGCGCGGCTGGCGGCAGAGGAGGAGGGGGCGGCGGCGATCGCCGGCGACACCGCGGCCGAGGTCTACGGGCTCGGGATCCTGATGGCCAGTATCGAGGACCGTCCCGACAACACCACGCGTTTTTTGGTCATCGGCCGCGAACGGCCCGGGCCGAGCGGCCAGGACAAGACCTCGCTGCTGCTGTCCTCGCGCCATCACGCGGGCGCCCTGCAGGAATTGCTGCATCCGCTGTCGCGGCACGACGTCAGCATGACCCGGATCGAATCCCGGCCGTCGCGGCGCCGCAAGTGGGACTACGTCTTTTTTGTCGATATCGAGGGCCACTACGCGGACGCCAACGTGGCCGCGGCGCTGGCGGAGCTGGAGCAGGCAGCCGCCTGGCTGCGGGTGCTGGGCTCCTACCCGGCGGCGATCCTGTAAACTGCCGGCCTCCCTGGGGAGGTGTCATGAGCAACAAGTTCCTCGACCTGGCCGTGCCGGGAGTGCAGGGCCTGCAGCCCTATCAACCCGGCAAGCCGATCGCCGAACTCGAACGCGAGTACGGCCTGAGCGATATCGTCAAGCTGGCCTCGAACGAGAATCCGCTGGGCCCCAGCCCCGCAGTCGCGGCGGCCCTCGCCGCGGGGGTCCCCGAACTGGCGCGCTATCCCGATGCCAACGGCTTCGACCTCAAGGCGGCGCTGGCCGCCCGGCACGACGTGGCGCCGGAATGCATCACGCTGGGCAACGGCTCCAACGACATCCTGGTGCTGCTCGCCGAGAGCTTCCTGGCGCCGGGGCTCGAGGCGGTCTACTCGCGGTATGCCTTCGCTGTATACCCGCTGGCGGTCCAGGCCACCGGCGCGGACCACCGCGTGGCCGAGGCGTTCCCCGCGTTCCACCCCGACCAGCCGCTGGGCCACGACCTGGCAGCGATGGCGGCACTCGTCGGGCCGCGCACGCGCCTGGTGTTCATCGCCAATCCCAACAACCCGACGGGCAGCTGGGTCGACGCCGCCACGCTGGAGTATTTCCTCACCGGCCTGCCGGGCCACGTGATTGCCGTGGTGGACGAGGCCTATTTCGAGTACGTGCGCGAGCCGGAATATCCCGACGCGAGCCGGTGGCTGGAGCGCTTTCCGAATCTCGTCGTCACCCGCACCTTTTCCAAGGCCTACGGCCTGGCGGGGCTGCGCATGGGCTACGCCCTGAGCGATCCGGGGATCGCCGACGTGCTGAACCGGGTGCGGCAGCCGTTCAACACCAGCCTGGCCGCGCAGCTCGGGGCGCTCGCGGCCCTCGGCGACCAGGCACACCTGGCGCAGGGCGTGACGCTGAACAACCGGGAACGGGCACGCGTCAGCGCCGGCTGCACCGCGCTGGGTCTCGAGGTCGTCCCGTCGGTGGGGAATTTCATCCTGGTGGACATGGGCGCGCCGGCCGGTCCGCTGTTCGAGGCCCTGCTGAGGCGCGGCGTGATCGTCCGCCCGGTGGGGAATTACGGGTTGCCGCAGCACCTGCGGATCAGCATCGGGACCACCGCCGAGAACGACCGGCTGCTGGCGGCGCTGGCGGAGGTGGTCGGGCAGTGAGCGCCGCAGCATGGATCGCGCGGCCTTCGGGCCCGCTGCGCGGCCTGGTGGCGGTCCCGGGCGACAAGTCAGTTTCGCATCGCGTGATGCTGCTCGGTGCCGTCGCGTCCGAGCCGCTGGAAGCCGCCGGGTTCCTGCGCAGCGCCGACTGCCTGGCGACGCGGCGGGCGGTCGAGCTGCTCGGCGCCGAGGTGGAGGACCTGCCGGACGGGCGGGTGCGGGTGACGCCGCCGAAGGCCTTGCGTGACCCGCCTGCGCCGCTCGATTTCGGCAATTCCGGGACCGGCCTGCGGCTGATGACCGGCCTGCTCGCCGGGCGCCGCATCGAGGCCGAGCTCACCGGCGATGCTTCGCTCTGCCGCCGCCCGATGGAGCGCGTGGCGGCACCATTGCGCCTGATGGGCGCCGTGCTGGACACCACCGATGGGCGCCCCCCGGTGAGGATCGGGCGGGCGGGGCCGCTGCAGGCCCTCGAGTACGACCTGTCGGTCGCCAGCGCCCAGGTGAAGTCGGCCCTGCTGCTGGCGGGCCTGTCGGCCGGCGGCCGGACCCTGGTGCGCCAGCCTGCGATCACGCGCGATCATACGGAGCGGATGCTGGCTGCCCTCGGGTGCCCGGTCGAAATGGGGCCCTGGGGCGCGGCCGTCACCGGTCCGTGCCGGCCGCGGGGCGGCAGTGTCGTGGTGCCGGGCGACTTCTCTTCGGCCGCCTTCTTCATCGTGGCCGGGCTGCTCGCGGCCGGCGACGACCCGCTGGTCGTAAGCGGGGTCGGACTCAATCCCACCCGCACGGGCCTGCTGGAGATCCTGCGCCTGATGGGCGCGCGGATCGAGGTGCGCAACCGCCGCGAGACCTGTGGCGAGGAAGTGGCCGACCTGGGCGTCTGGCGCAGCGAGCTGCGGGGCATCGATGTGCCGGCCGAGCTGGTGCCGCTGGCCATCGACGAGTTCCCGGTCCTGTTCGTGGCGGCCGCGCTGGCGCGCGGCACAACCCGTGTACGGGGCGCCGAGGAGCTCCGGGTCAAGGAATCGGACCGGCTCGGCGTCATGGCGCGGGCCCTGGCGGCGACCGGCATCACCGTCGCCGAGCATCCCGACGGCCTGGACATCGAGGGCGGCGTCCTGCGCGGCGGGACTGTCGACAGCGCCGGCGACCACCGGGTCGCGATGGCCTTCGCCGTGGCCGCCGCCCGCGCCGCCGCCCCGATCCGGATCCTGGATGTCGCCAACGTGGCCACGTCCTACCCGGGTTTCGCCGCGGACGCGACCCGCCTCGGGATCGGCCTCGAGGCCCAGCGCCAGCAGGGGGCCGCATGAAGACGGCACCGGTACTGGCGGTCGACGGCCCCGGCGGGGCCGGCAAGGGAACGATTTGCCGGGCTGTGGCGGCACGGCTCGACTGGCACCTGCTGGACAGCGGAGCGCTGTACCGGCTGGTTGCCGCCGCGGCAGCCCGCGCCGGGGTGGCGCTGGACGACGAGGCCGGCCTGGCCGGCCTGGCGCGGGACTTGCCGGTACGTTTCGAAGGCGAACAGGTCTGGCTGGGGGACGAGGAGGTGAGCGAGGAAATCCGCAGCGAGGCCTGCGGCGATCGCGCTTCGCAAGTGGCGGCGCTGCCGGGCGTACGGACCGCCCTGGTCGGCCTGCAACGCGAGTTTCGGCGGGCACCCGGCCTGGTCGCGGACGGTCGCGACATGGGGACCGTGATCTTCCCCGACGCGGAGCTGAAGGTCTTCCTCACCGCCTCGGCCGAAGAGCGCGCGAGGCGCCGTTATAAGCAGTTGAAGGAAAAGGGGTTTGATGTTAACCTTCCGGCCCTTTCGGCTGAGGTGGCGGCCCGTGACCGCCGGGATGCGGAACGTGCCGTGGCGCCGTTGCGCCCGGCAGTGGACGCGGTGGTGGTCGACAGCACGGCGCTGGACATCGAGGCGGTGATCGAGCGCGTACTGCAGGAATTGAAGCGTCGCGGCCTCGCGCCGGACGCCTGAGCAAGCGTGGCTCCCAGGGAAACGGGAGCTTTTTATATTGCATACCCGGTGCGGCAGGGACGTGTCGCCGGATCAACTACAGGTCGGCCTGCGGGCCGTTGGATCATTCAACCATGTCAGAAAGTTTTGCCGAGCTCTTTGAGCAGAGTTTTGCCAGCCAGCAGATTCGTCCCGGCGCCATCCTCAAGGGGAAGGTGGTCGAGATCAACGACGATGTCGTCATCGTCTCCGCCGGGCTGAAGTCCGAGTCGGTCATCCCGGCCGAGCAGTTCAAGAACGAGAAGGGTGAGTTCGAGGTCGCCGTCGGCGACGAGGTCGAAGTCGCGCTCGATGCCGTCGAGGACGGCTTCGGCGAGACTCGCCTGTCCCGCGACAAGGCCAAGCGCGCCCGCACCTGGACCGTCCTCGAGGAAGCCTTCGAGCAGGAAGAGGTCGTCCAGGGCATGATCACCGGCCGGGTCAAGGGCGGCTTTACCGTCGAACTCGAGCTGGTGCGGGCCTTCCTGCCCGGTTCGCTGGTGGACGTGCGCCCCGTGCGCGATCCCAGCTACCTCGAGGGCAAGATGCTCGAATTCAAGGTCATCAAGCTGGACCGCAAGCGCAACAATGTCGTCGTCTCCCGCCGTGCGGTGGTCGAGGCCGAGCACAGCGTCGAGCGCGAGGAGCTGCTGAAGAACCTGACCGAGGGCGCGGTGCTCCCGGGTATCGTCAAGAACCTGACCGACTACGGCGCCTTCGTCGACCTCGGCGGCATCGACGGCCTGCTGCACATCACTGACATGGCGTGGCGCCGGGTCAAGAACCCCTCCGAGGTCGTGAACGTCGGCGACGAGATCCAGGTCAAGGTGCTGAAGTTCGACCGCGAGCGCAATCGTGTCTCCCTCGGCCTGAAGCAGCTCGGCGAGGACCCGTGGCAGGACATCGCGCGGCGCTACCCCGCCGGTTCGCGGCTGTTCGGGCGGGTCACCAACCTGGCCGATTACGGCGCCTTCGTGGAAATCGAGGATGGCGTCGAGGGCCTGGTGCACGTGTCCGAGATGGACTGGACCAACAAGAACGTCAATCCGTCCAAGGTGGTGCAGATCGGCGACGAGATCGAGGTCATGGTGCTGGAGATCGACGAGGAGCGCCGTCGCGTGTCGCTCGGCATCAAGCAGTGCATGCCCAACCCGTGGAACGAGTTCGCCGCGACCTTCAACAAGGGCGACCGCGTGCGCGGCGTGATCAAGTCGATCACCGACTTCGGCATCTTCATCGGCCTGGACGGCGGCATCGACGGCCTGGTGCACCTGTCCGACCTCTCCTGGGAGCTGGCGGGCGAGGAGGCCGTGCGCAACTACCGCAAGGGCGAGGAACTCGAGGCGGTGGTGCTTTCCATCGACCCGGAGCGCGAGCGGATTTCCCTCGGCATCAAGCAGCTCGACCGCGACCCGATGTCCGCCTGGCTGGCGGACCACCCCAAGGGCAGCATCGTGCGCGGCACGGTGACCGAGGTGGACGCCAAGGGCGCCACGGTGGACGTGGACGGCCTCGAGGCCTACCTGCGCGCCTCCGAGCTGTCCCGCGAGCGAGTCGAGGATGCCCGCTCGGTGCTCAAGCCGGGCGAGGAGATCGAGGCCCGGTTCATCGGGCTGGATCGAAAGAGCCGCCAGATCTCGCTCTCCATCAAGGCGAAGGAGGCCTGGGAAGAGGCCGAGGCAATGCAGAGCTACAAGAAATCGGATAGCAGCACCGGGACCAGCCTGGGCGACCTGCTCAAGGAGCAGATTTCCAGCCAGGAAAACTCCTGACCGGAGCCATGGCGGGCCGCCTGCGGGCGGCCCGTCCTTTCCGCCGGGTCCCGGGGTCGTGAGGGCGAAAGGGGACGGATCGAAACCATGACAAAGTCTGAACTGATCGAAGCCATCTCCCGGCGGCAGAGCCATCTCAACGCCAAGGACGTCGAACTGGCGGTCAAGCATCTCATCGAGGTGATGAGCAACAGCCTGGCCAACGGCGAGCGCATCGAGATTCGCGGCTTCGGGAGTTTCTCACTCCATTTCCGGCCGCCACGCATCGGGCGGAACCCGAAGACCGGCGAAGCGGTGGCGCTGTCCGGCAAGTACGTGCCGCATTTCAAGCCCGGCAAGGACCTTCGCGAGCGGGTCAACGAAGGGCGGCACAACCCCATCAAGGCCTGACCCGGTCCGGCCCGCGCGTTGCCGCGCGCCGGCGCGCCCGCTGATACAATCCCGCCTGTAACGCGCCGCGGCGCGCCTCGGGCGAGTTGTCATGTTCAAGCGGGTCCTCACAGCCGTCGTCTTCGTCGCGGCCCTTGCGGTGGCCGTCCTGTTTACCGCCATGAACCCCGGCGAGGTGGATCTCGAACTGGGCTTTGCCCTGTGGCAGGTGCCGCTGGGACTCGCCTTCATCCTGGCCATCGCACTGGGCTGGGTACTCGGACTGCTGTCGATGCTGCCGCGAATGCTGCGCCTGGCGAACCAGAAGCGGCGGCTGCGCCACGAGGCGCAGAAGACGGGCGGCGGCCTGGCGGTAGATGAGCGCGGCTGACAGTCTCCTGCTGCTGCTGCTGTTCGCGGCCGCCGCCGGCCTTGGCTGGTATTTCGCCCGCCGCAGCCTGCGCGCGCCTGCCCCCGCCGGCCGGGCCCAGGTCTCGGCCGAGTATTTCCAGGGCCTCAACTACCTGCTCAACGAGGAACCGGACAAGGCCCTCGAGGTGTTCATCCGCATGGTCGACCTGGATGCGGACACCGTGGACACGCATTTCGCGCTCGGGGCGCTGTTCCGCAAGCGGGGCGAGACCGAGCGGGCGATCAAGGTGCACCAGAACCTGGTTGCGCGCCCCGACCTCCCGCGCGAGGCCCGGGCCCGGGCCTTGAACGAGCTCGCCGAGGATTATTTCAAGGCCGGCCTGTTCGACCGGGCCGAGCAGGTCTACGGCCAGCTCGCCCGAGGGGCCGTGCGGCGTGAACTCGGCCTGCTCGGGCTGGTGCGGATTTACGAATTGCAGCGCGACTGGGAACAGGCCATCGGGGCGATGGACCAGCTGGCGTCGACGTCGGGCCGGGCCGGCGGCGAAACGGTGGCGCATTACTGTTGCGAGCTGGCGCAGGAGGCCGTGGGCCGCGGCGACCTGCTCGCAGCGCGCCACTGGCTGAAGCGGGCGCAGGGGGCCGACCGCCAGGGCGTGCGCGGTGCCATGATGCGGGCCCAGGTCGCGCAGCTCGAAGGCGACCACCGCCTGGCCGTGCGCCTGTACGAGCAGGCGCTCGAGCGGGACGGCGGTTTCCTCGTCGATGTCCTGCCCGAGCTGCGCCGCAGCTATGCCGAGCTGGGCAAGGCCGGCGAGTTCGGGCATTGGCTGGAAGCCGCGCTGGCGAAACACCCGGAGTGGCGGCCCGGCGTCGCCTTTGCAGCAATTGCCGACGGCGGCTTCGACGACCCGACCACGCGCCAGTGCATCGTCGACTTCGTCGCCAGCAACCCGATCCTGACCGAGATCCTGGAGATGCTGCGGCCGACCCTCGCGAGCGACGGCGGCCGTGACGCCGCCATCCGCCGCATCAGCCGGGCCATGCAGCGGATCGCCAGGGCCAGCCCGCGCTATCGCTGCAATGTCTGCGGCTTCTCCGGCAATACGCTGTACTGGCAGTGTCCCAGCTGCCGCACCTGGGGCGCCACGCGGCCGGTGACGAAGTTCCGCTTCGAGGCCATGCTGGATCCACGCGCCGTGCCCCGCGAATCCGGCCCCAACCGCTGAATTATCCCTCTCGTGTCGGGCGCCGCCCGGGGCGAACATGATGGCCGTGGCCGGTGTGGCCGCATCCACAAGCCAAGGAGGGATTACCGATGATTCGTCATGCTGTGAAGCTGCTGGCCAGCCTGGCCCTGTTGCCCATGCTCGCCTGGGCGGGCCCAGTGGACCTCAACGAGGCCGATGCCGAGACGCTGGCGCGCGAACTGAAGGGTATCGGCCCGGCGCGCGCCGAGGCCATCGTCGCCTGGCGGGAGGCGAACGGGCCGTTCAGGTCGGCCGACGATCTCGTGCTGGTCAAGGGCATCAGCGAGCGAGTGCTGGAAGACAATCGAGAGCTGATCACGGTGTCCGCCCCGGATCGGCCGGAGTAGGCGGGCGGCCGGGTGGCGGTGGCCCGGAAACCGCCACCCGGTTCATTGCATGGCGCGTGGCCCTGTGCAAGCATGCCGGCGGTTCCAAGGACCGCACATCGCAGGAGGCCCCGCTTGAGCGCAAAGATCCGCTACGCCGTCTTTCCGGTAGCCGGCAAGGGCACCCGTTTCCTTCCCGCCACCAAGGCGAGCCCGAAGGAAATGCTCCCTGTCGTCGACAAGCCGCTGATCCAGTACGCCGTCGAAGAGGCCATTGCCGCGGGGGCGACCAACCTCGTCTTCATCACCGGGCGCAACAAGCGGGCCATCGAGGACCATTTCGACGTCGATCCGGAGTTGGAGCTGCTCCTGGCCAGCAAGGACAAGGACGAGCTGCTCGATATGGTACGCAACACGGTCCCGCCGCACGTGAACTGCATTTACGTCCGCCAGGGCGAACCGCTGGGCCTGGGGCATGCCGTGCTCTGCGCCCGCCCGGTGGTGGGCAACCAGCCGTTCTTCGTGCACCTGGCCGACGACCTGATCGACGCGGAGGAAAGCTGCCTCGGGCAGATGGCGCGCGTCTTCGAGGCCGAGGGCGGCAGCGTGCTCGGCGTCGAAGAGGTACCGCGCACCCAGACCCGGCAATACGGCATCATCGACGCCGAGCCCGTGGCCGAGGGACTGCGGCGGCTGCGGGGAATCGTGGAGAAGCCGAAGCCGGAAGACGCCCCGTCGAACCTCGCCGTCGTGGGGCGCTATATCCTGACGCCGCGGATCTTCGAGCTCCTGGCCGACACCGGCGCCGGCGCCGGGGGCGAGATCCAGCTCACCGACGCGATCGCCCGGCTGCTCGCGGAGGAGCCGGTTTTCGGGCATGAATTCAATGGCTTGCGCTTTGATTGCGGGAGCAAGCTCGGCTACCTGGAGGCGACCGTGCATTACGGGCTGAAGCATCCCGAGCTCGGGCCTGAGTTCCGCCAGCACCTGCGCGACATGGCGTTCTAGCGCCCGGCCAGGATCGCGCGTCTTTTTTCCTGCAGGGGCAAAGCTTTACGTAGATTCACGAATAGCTGTCCCCTGGCCCCTGGGGTGCAATGCAGGTCAGGCGCAGAATCCCGCGCGGTACGGTGCCGCGCGGGATCGACGCCTGACAGTCGCGACCTTCGGGGGACTATCCCAATGACCAAGACTCGAACTTTCCGCCGGGCCGGCATCGCCACGCTCACCGCGCTGGCCTGCCTTTCCCTCGTGCTTGCCGGTTGCAGCGGAGATGACGGCCCGCCGGGTCCGACGGGTCCGGAGGGGCCGCCGGGAGCTGGCGGACCGCCGGGACCCGAAGGCCCGCCCGGACCGCCCGCGACGGCCGTCGTGATCATCGGCAGCGGCGACCTCAGCGCCGAACAGGCGGCCGAGATCGGCACCCTGGTGGTGGACATCACCGATGTCGTCATCGCCAGCCCGCCGACGATCACCTTCAGCGTCACGGCGGCCGACGGCCGGCCGGCGCTGCAGATCGCGCCTGAACTGCTGAACTTCACGCTCAACAAGCTGCAACCGGCCGTGGACGGGATTCCTGCGGCCTGGGTCAGCTACATCAACCGGCTCGAGGTGGCCAACGCCGCCGCTACCCCGAACGTGCTGGAGCAATCGCTGCAGGCCACCACCGAGAACGGCAGCGCCGGCACGCTGCTCGAGCTGGGCGAGGGCGTGTACGAGTACACCTACGCCACCGATCCCGCCAACGTCACCGACCCGGTGGCCGTGGCCTATGAGCCCGAGCTGGTGCATCGGGTGGGCCTCGAGATTCGCGGCGGGGGCGGCAGCGCTTTGCGCGACATCGCGCCCGACAACCCGGTGATGGATTTCATTCCCGCGACCGGCGCGATCGTGGCGCTGGAGCGGCAGATCGCCGGGACGGTCGACTGCAACGCCTGTCATGAGCGGCTGTCGTTCCACGGCGGCCCGCGCTTCACCATGGAATACTGCGTGACCTGCCACAACCCGGACACCATCGACCAGGATACCGGCGAGTCCCTCGACATGGCCTACATGGCGCACTCCATTCACATGGGGCCGAACCGCGCCGAGGAATACGTAGTCTACGGCTTTGGCGATCGCCGGCACGCCTACGGCGGGGTCACCTACCCGCAGGACATCCTGTTCTGCGAGAGCTGCCACGAGGCGTCGCCGGAAACGCCTGCGGGCGACGCGTTCGACGCGACCGTCACCGCGACTACCTGCGGCGGCTGCCATGTCGAAGGGCTGGTACTCGGCGTGCCGGACGCGGTCACGGGCCGGCCGATCTACAGCTATGCGCACCAGACCACACCCATCGGCACCTTCCAGACCGGCGTCTGCACGCAGTGCCACAACGGCACCATCGTGGCTTCCGCCGGCGTGATCCACGCCAACATCACCGACTCTGCGCGCCAGCGCACGACCCAGGGCGAGGACTTCACCTACGAGATCCTCAGCGTGGTGAACACGGCGCCCGGCGACACGCCGACCGTGACGTTCCGCATCCTGGGCGCCGACGGCACGCCGCTCGACGTCATCGACGGCCCGACCTTCAACACCAGCGGCACTCGCCTGCGCATCAACATCGGCTGGTCGGCCGACGAGGTGTACAACGGCTTTCCCCTGCCGGACGGCAGCCAGGCGAACGAGCAGGGCCAGCCGGACAGCTACGACCTGATCGCGCGCAAGGCCGACATCACCGACAACGGCGACGGCACCTTCAGTTTCACGGCCGACGCGCTGCCGCTCGCTTATCCCGGCGACCTGGTGGTGCATCTGGAAGGGCGTCGCGTGCTCGAGGACGGCACCCGCGCCTATCCGGACAATGCAGTGTTCTTCCCGGGCCAGCAGCGTGCTCGCATCGTTACCCAGGAGGCCTGCGAGGCCTGCCACGTCCAGGTCGTCTACCACGGCAGCGCCCGGGCGGGTGATCCGGAGACTTGTGCTGTCTGCCACAACGCGGACGCGGCCTATGTGAACCTGGGCCTTACGACCATCGCCCTCGGCCCGATGCTGCACGAGATCCATGCCGCGGTGTACCCGGGCTTCGAAGGCGTCACCTATCCACACAGCGTTGCGAACTGCCAGGGCTGCCATGCGGAAGGGACCTTCTACGCCGCCCGCGACACGGCGCGCCCGGTGTCTTACGACGAGGGTGCGGATCCTCTGAGCTGGGCGGACGACATCGCGACATCCGCGACCACCGCGGCCTGCGTCAGCTGCCACAGCAGCAACGCGGCGAAGTCCCATATGGAGAGCAGCGGCGGCGTCATCGACGGCGTGAAGGGCGACATGCCCATTCCCTCATCGCTGACGGAGAGCTGCCTGCTCTGTCATGGCCCGGGTCGGGTCGCGGACACGGCAGCCGCCCACGGCCAGTTGTAGGCATTGCGGGGAACTGCTGGCGGGGGCCGGGGCAAACCCGGCCCCCGTTTTCTTTCCGGGGTGCCTGGCGCGAATCCGGAGTGCTTAATTTTCCGTGGCTTAGGTATAAGTCCTGATTCTTGGGAGGGGTGTTCTCCCGTGAAATGAACGCTGTAATTCCAGTAGTTTCGCGGCCCTTGAGAGTCCCGGCGGCTCTCGCGGCCGCAAGCAGGGGACAGGGTAGGCCAATGACCGTGATTTCCGGACGCTTTATCGGGCTCAAGGCATTGCTGGCGGCGGGAATTCTTTCCCTTGCGCTGGCCGGTTGCGACGGGGACAACGGGCCCGCCGGACCCTCCGGCCCCTCCGGGGACCCGGGCCCCGTCGGCCCGCCCGGCGGCGAAGGCCCGCCCGGACCGCTCGGCGACATCGTCATCGGCAACGGCGGCGGGCTGAGCGAGCGCCAGCTCGAGCTCATCGGCCGGATCCAGGCGGAAATCACCGGCGTCGCGCTGAACGGAACGCCGGTCGTCGAGTTCACGCTCACCACCCAGGGGGGTGACGCCATCCTCGGTCTCGATCCGGGCGTGATCAGTTTCACGCTGGCCAAGCTCGCTCCCCCCGGCAACGGGCTGGCGCCGCAATGGCAGAGCTACATCAATCGCATCCAGACCGCCTCTGCGGGGCCCCAGGCGCTGCCCCGGGCCGTCCAGGCCACCACCGAGTCGGGACGCGACGGCGTGCTCTCCGAGCTCGGCGACGGTGCCTACAGCTACACCTTCGCCACCGATCCCGCCAACGTGACCAGCCCGCTGGCCGTCAGCTTCGAGCCCGACGTGGTGCACCGGGTCGGCTTCGAGCTCAGGATGCAGGCGCCGGGCAACCAGGTGTTCCCGGACAATCCGGTGTTCGATTTCATCCCGGCCACCGGCGCGGCCGTGCCGCTGGCCCGTACCATCGCGGCCAACGAGAACTGCAGCAATTGCCATGAGCGGCTGGAACTGCACGGCGGTCCGCGGGTGACGGTCGAGTATTGCGTCACCTGCCATAACCCGGCCACCATCGATCCCGATTCGGGCGAGTCGGTGGACATGGCCTACATGACGCACGCGATCCACCTCGGCACCGAGCGCACCGAGCCCTACGTGGTGTACGGCTTTGGCGGCAGCCGCCACGACTACTCGAACGTGACCTACCCGCAGTCGCCGCTGTTCTGCGAGAACTGCCACGAGGCGAGCGCCGCGGCGCCCGAGGGCGACAACTGGAAGTCGGCGGCGAGCTCCACGGTATGCGCCGGCTGCCACATCGAGGGTCTCGCCATCGCCCAGCCGGACCCGGCGACCGGCCTGTCGCAATACGCCTATGAACATGACTTCGGGCCGGCGGCTGAGGGCACCTGCGTCAGCTGCCACGCGCCGGGCAGCTCTGCGGGCGGCAACGAAGCGAATCACCTGAGAGGGATCAAGGAAGCGACGCTGATCGGCCGCGAGCAGTTCGACTATGAAATCCTGGCCGTGGAGAACGCCGTGGCCGGGTCGCAGCCGGTCATCACTTTTGCGGTCACCAATCCGGCCGACGGCACGCGTTACGACATCACCACGGACGCGCCCTTCAACCAGGGCTCGGCCAGCCTGACGCTGGATATCGCCTGGAACACCTCGGATTACTCCAACGAGGGCAGCGGCAGCGCCACTGTCGACACCGGGGCGCCCGCGCAGCCGGCGACCATCGGGCTCGCAGCCCTGAAGACGGACGCCGTCCGCAACGCCGACGGCAGCTACACCGTCACGGCGCCCAATCCGCTCCCGGCGGCTGCGACGGGCGGCGTCGCCGTGGCGCTCGAGGGCCGCCCGATCGTGGCCTCGCCCTCGACCGGGTCCCTGATCAGCATCCCGGTCGAGGGCGACGTGTTCTTCGCCGGCGAGCCCCGGCGGGAAATCGTGTCGCTCGAGAGCTGCAACGCCTGCCACGAGTCGCTGGCCCTCCACGGCAACAATCGTGCCGATAACATCCAGCTGTGCGCGACCTGCCACAACCCTGACGCCACCGACGTCCGCCGGCGGGACGGGGCCGGCTTCAGCTGGGCCACGCCGTCGCCGCTCGACGGTAAAGGCGAGGAGAGCGTGGACATGCGGTTCATGATCCATGCAATCCATGCGCAGCAGAACGTGGTCTACGGCTTCGGCAACACGCCGCACGATTACCGCGACATCACCTATCCCCAGGCGCTGGCCAACTGCAACGCCTGCCACTTGGAAGGCACTTACTACCCGCCGGCCGAGCAGACGCGCTCGGTGACCATCAACACCGGCGCGGACCGGGCCGACTGGCGCGACGACGTGGCGATCACGCCCACGGCAGCAGCCTGCTGGTCCTGCCACCAGGGCGCGCCGACTTCTATCGCCAACCTGGCGCGGCTGCACATCATGCAGAACGGCGGCTACCTGCCGTCTGCGACCGATACCAGCGTGACCAAGGAAACGCTCGAGGCGCAGTCCGTCTCCGCGTTCATCGAGAGCTGCGGCATCTGCCACGGTCCCGGCGCCATCGCCGACGTCGAAGTGATGCACGGGCTGCGCTAGGCAAGCGGAAGGAAAGCACCATGCTGTTGAGATCAAGCGTACTGTTCATGGCCCTGCTGGCTTGCGGCCTCCTGGGTGGCGTCCCGGCGACCGTGCAGGCCCAGGAAGAAGAAGTGGTGGCCTACAGCGATCGCGGCGCCGACGGATGTATCGGCTGTCACCGCCGGTGGGAGATCCCGCTGATGGGGATCTTCGAGACCCCGCACGGCAACCCCCATGATCCGCGCTCGCCCTTCGGCGAGAAGCAGCTCCAGTGCGAGGCCTGCCACGGTCCCGGCGGGGCGCACGGCGGCCGCGTGCCGCGCGGCGAGCCACGGCCCTACATCATCAACTTCGGCTCGGACGCCAAGACCCCCATCCCGGAGCAGAACGCGATGTGCCTGCAGTGCCATGAAGGCCATGTCGGCGAGCAGTGGGCGGGCAGCGCGCATGACGTCAACAGCGTCGCCTGCGCCGATTGCCACAGCTCGCACCAGCCCCGCGACCCGGTGCTCGACAAGCGCACCGAGGCCGAGGCCTGCTACGCCTGCCACGCCAACGTCGAGGCGCATTTCCTCAAGCCGTCCGCGCACCCGGTGCGCCAGGGCCAGGTAACGTGCACCGACTGTCACAAGCCCCACGGCAGCAACGCCGAGGGCCTGCTGATCCGCGCCACACTGAACGAGACCTGCTTCGAATGCCACGCGGAAAAGCGCGGCCCGATGGTATGGGAGCATGCGCCGGTGGTGGAGGACTGCAGCAACTGTCATGACCCGCATGGCGCCGTCCATCCCGCGATGCTCACACGGCGGCCGCCGATGCTGTGCCAGTCCTGTCACACGCCGGCGGGCCATCCCTCCGTGCCCTATGGCAGCGGCGACCTGGCCGACGGGTCCGCGTCGGCGTACCTGCTGGGCGGCAACTGCCTCAGTTGCCACGCGCAGGTCCACGGATCCAACCATCCGTCCGGCAAGGCGCTGATGCGCTGAGCGACGCAGGAGACGCCAGAGATGAACCGGAAGACCAACCTCAAGCTGCTCGTCGCGACCCTGCTCGGCACGATCGCCCTGCACGGCGGCGCCGCGAGCGCCCAGGAAATGCCCGACTTCGAGCGCTGGGAGTGCAAGCGCTGTCCCTTCCCTGACAAGGGGCTCGAGGGCGACGCCGGGGCCGCCGCGCTCAATGTCTCGGACGACTCGGCCCGCTTTGGCGACTACACCGGGCTGGACGAGAGCGGGGCCTACCTCAATGCCGACGCCGACCTGCTGTACCGGGCCGAGGGCGGCTACGCCGTCTCGTTGCTGGCGCAGGACCTCGGGCTGGATTCCCGGAGCCTCGCGCTGCAGGCCGGCCGGCGCGGGCACTGGGTGGTGGACCTGTCGTGGGACGAGATCCCGCGGCGGCTGGACGACTCCGTGCAGACGGTGTTCGGCGGGCTCGGCAGCAGCCGGCTGACGCTGCCGTCGTCGTGGGTCCGCGGCAACTTCACCTCCGATATGGCGGCACTCGACGCCAACCTCAGGGATTTCACGCTCGGCTGGGACCGCAAGACGCTGGGTCTCGGCTTCGAGTTCGTGCAGTCCGAGCGACTGCGCTACGAGGTGGACGCCAGCTCAGAGACGAAGGAAGGGCGCGGCCTGACCTGGGGCAGCTTCATCGGCACGGCCGCCGACCTGGTCGAGCCGCTCGATTACCAGACCGACCGGGTCGATGCGGCGCTGATCTACAGCGGCGAGACATGGAACGTCCGCGTCGGCTACTACGGCTCCTTCTTCAGCAACCAGGACACTTCCCTGGCCTGGGACAATCCCTTCAACGGGCCGGACCAGGGCCGCATGGCGATGGCGCCCGACAACCTGTACCACCAGGGGATGATTTCGGGCGGCTACCGCTTCGTCACCTGGGACACCACGCTCAACGCCAGCTATGCGCGCGGCCGGATGGAAAACAGCGACTCGCTGCTGCCGTATACCATCAACCCCGCGATCCCGGCCCAGGCGCTGCCGGCGGCCGAGTTCGACGGCCAGGCCGACACCACCAACGCCAACCTGCGGCTCAGCGCCCGGCCGAACAGCCGGCTGCGCCTGACCGGCGAGTACCGCTCGAGCGAGCGCGACAACAAGTCGCCCCAGTACGACTGGGCGCCGGTGCAGGCTGACGCGTTCCAGACCCTGTCGGCGGTCAACCCGGTCTACAGCTACGAGACGCGCGACCTGGCCTTCGCCGCTGACTACCGTTACAGCCGGGCCATCCAGGTCGGCGCCGGGTGGGGCAGCAAGGTGCGCGACCGGGACTTCCAGGACGTGAGGCGAACCGAGGAAGACGGCACCTGGGCCCGGGCGCGGTTCCGTCCCATCGACCAGCTGGGCCTCGCCCTGCGGGCCGAGAGCACCACGCGGGACGCACGTGAAGCACTGGCCCCGCCGGTGGTCGGCGCCGGCAGCGCGCAGAACCCGTTGCTGCGCAAGTACCATACGGCTGACCGGGACCGGGACCTGGTGCAGGCCGAGGCCGACTTCACGCCTGCCGGTCGCTTCAGCCTGGCGATGCGCTTCGAAACCGCGCGTGACAGCTATGACCAGAGCGAGGTCGGCCTGGTGTCGGCCGATTACGACCAGTACAGCGCCGAGGCAAGCGTGCGCGTGGGCGAGAAACTGGGGGTCACCGGCTACTTCAGCCGCGAGAATTACGACTCGCGGACCATCGGGGCCGCCAGTTTCGTGGCGCCGAACACCGCTCCGCCCAACTGGGCCGGCACCAGCGAGGACCGCCATGACGTGTACGGCGTGGCGCTCAACTGGCCGGGACTGGCCGACGGCAAACTGGACCTGACCGCCGACTTCACGCGCGCGGACACGCGGGGAGAGTTCCGCATCGAGGACCCGCTGGGCGGGGCCCAGGATACGTTCCCGCCGCTGGAGTCCAAGCTGACCGGGGTCCAGCTGATGGCCGACTGGCGGCTGAACGAACGCTGGAGCCTCAATGCGGGCTGGCGCTGGGAGGATTTCGAGGCCGACGACTGGGCCAAGGACGGTGTGGGTCCGGCGACCATCGCCAATGTCCTCACCTTCGGCGCCGATACCCTCGACTACGACGTCAACGTCTTCCTGCTGGGCTTCACCTACCGCTTCCTCAACGCGGAAGAAGACGAATAGGCCCGGCTGCGGGCCGGTTCCGGTCGAAGGGGCGCCATTCGGCGCCCCTTTTTGCTGTGGCAGCGCAGCATGCAGCGTCCAGGGGTCGGCTGGCACCTGCGTGGCGCCCCATGAGATACTTTCGCGATCGCTTAATTGGGAGTACCGCGTGGAGTCCAGACTCGCGACAACGAAGACCCCGACCCCTGGCGGCGGATCGCTGGAAGACCGCCGCGGACGGCCGCTGCGCGACTTGCGCATTTCGGTCATGGACCGCTGCAACTTCCGCTGCCCGTACTGCATGCCGGAAGACCAGTACCATCGCGACTTCCAGTTCCTGCATTCTGACGAGCGCCTGTCGTTTCCCGAGATCACGCGCCTGGCGCGGCTGTTCGTGGAGCGCGGCGTCACCAAGCTGCGGCTGACCGGCGGCGAGCCGCTCCTCCGGCCCGGGCTGGTGGACCTGGTGGGCGAGCTCAGCCTGATCGAAGGCGTGCAGGACCTGGCCCTGACCACCAACGGCATCCTGCTCGCGCAGCATGCGGCGGCCCTGAAAGCGGCCGGCCTCGACCGGGTCACGGTCAGCCTGGATGCGCTGGATGAAGGGACGTTCCGCCGCATGAGCGGCGGGCGGGGCACGCCCGAGCGCGTACTCGAGGGGATCGACGCCGCGATCGAGGCCGGGCTCGCGCCGATCAAGGTGAATACCGTCGTGCAGCGCGGGATCAACGAGCGCGGCATCTACGCCCTGCTGGAGCGCTTCCGGAACACCGGCGTGGTCGTGCGCTTCATCGAGTACATGGACGTGGGCACGCTGAACGGCTGGGACGAAAAGGAACTCATTCCCTCATCTGAGCTGGTCAAGCGGATCGCCGAGCGCTGGCCGATCCGGCCGGTCGAGGCGGGTTACCGCGGCGAGGTGGCGGAGCGCTGGCAGTTCGAGGACGGGGCCGGCGAGATCGGCTTCATCAGCTCGGTCACCCAGCCCTTCTGCGGCGACTGCACCCGCGCGCGCCTGTCCTCGGACGGCGGTCTCTATACCTGCCTGTTCGCCGCCCGCGGCACCGATCTGCGCGGCCCGCTCCGGGCCGGCGCGGACGACGCCGAGATGGGCCGGATCATCGACCGGGTGTGGACGGTGCGGGCCGATCGCTACAGCGAGCTGCGCGCCGAAGGCGGGCGCGAGGCCCGGGTCGAAAAGATCGAGATGTACTACATCGGCGGATGAGCAAAGTGGCGGACGACAAGCTGACTCACGTCGACGCGGCCGGTCGGCCGCGCATGGTCGATGTCGGCGGCAAGGCCGTGACCCGGCGCACCGCCCACGCCCGGATGCGCGTCGGCTTCCCGCCCGAGGCGGCCCGAGCCCTGGCGGCGAAGGACTTCGCGACCGCCAAGGGCCCGGTGTTCCATACCGCCATTGTCGCCGGCGTCCTGGCCGCCAAGCGTACGCACGAGCTGATCCCGTTCTGCCATCCGCTCGGGCTCGAGGACTGCGCCATCGAGATCGCGATGGACGGCGATGACGCCGTGATCGATTGTCGCGTCAGCCTGCACGGCCGCACCGGCGTCGAGATGGAAGCCCTGACCGGCGCGACGGTGGCCGGGCTGACGGTCTACGACATGTGCAAGTCGCTCTCCAAGGGGCTGGTGCTGCGCGACGCGCGGCTGCTGGAGAAGACGGGCGGCAAGAGCGGCGACTGGAGGGCCGCGGGCTGATGCAGGTCCAGGTCAACTATTTCGCGTGGCTGCGGGAAAAAGCGGGTTGCGAAGGGGAAACCCTGGAGACCTCGGCCGCCACCCCCGCGCAGTTGTGGACGGAACTGGACGCGCGTCACGACTTCGCCACCGAGCGGCGCCACCTGCGCGTCGCGGTCAATGACGCGTTCGCGGACTGGGATGTGGCCCTGCAGCCGGGCGACCGGGTCGTGTTCATTCCGCCAGTGTCGGGAGGTTAGCGGTGAAATTCGAAATCAGTGCCCGGGACGTCGACGTCGCCGCGCTGCGGCAGGAACTGATGAGCCCCGGTTGCGGCGGCTACACTGCCTTCGAAGGCTGGGTGCGCGATCACCACCAGGGCCGGGCGGTTTCCGGGCTGCACTACGAGGCGTACGAGGACCTGGCGCGCGCGGAGGGGATGCAGATCCTCGCCGAAGCCGAGGCGCGCTTCGGCCCGGTCCGGCTGGCCTGCGTGCACCGTATCGGCGACCTGGCGGTAGGGGACCTCGCGGTCTGGGTCGGCGCCGCCGCACCGCATCGCGACGAGGCATTCAAGGCCTGCCGCTACGTCATCGACGAACTCAAGCAGCGGCTGCCGATCTGGAAGAAAGAGCACTACCTCGAAGGGGAATCGGCCTGGGTGGACTGCGAGCGCTGCCGTGCCGCGGGCCACGGCAAGCACCATCACGACCACGCGCACGAGGGCGCGGCCGCCGGCGAGACCGAGGGACTCGCGAGCGCCGACTGAGGCTCAGCCGCCGCGGGCCCAGTCCGGGAGCACACCCGGCTCGATGGTGAACACCGCCAGCATCAGGGTATAGGCGGCGGCGAGAATCAGGCCGATGAACACGGCGTTCAGCCAGGCGCCGGCCCGCATCATCATCGGGATCGTGAGCAGCTTGCTGCCGTAGACGATCGCGTTGGGCGGCGTCGCCACCGGCAGCATGAAGGCGCAGGATGCCGCCAGCGCCGCGGGAATCGCGAACAGCAGGGGGTTCTCCCCGACGCCCACCGCGGCCGCGCCCAGCACCGGGAGAAAGGCGGCCGCCGTGGCGGTGTTGCTGGTCATCTCGGTCAGCAGCAGGACGACCACGACCACGAAAGCGAGCAGCAGCAGCGTCGGCCAGGCCTCGAATCCCGTGACCAGCGTGCCGATATAGGCGTCGACGCCGTTGCGGGTCACGGCGGAGGCAAGGCTCAGGCCGCCGCCGAAGAGCACCAGGATGCCCCACGGCAGCTTGCGGGCGTCCTCCCAGTCGAGCAGGAACTGGCCGCGCGCGAGGTTGGAGGGCACCAGGAACAGCGCCAGGCCGGCGGCGATCGCGATGCCGGCGTCGCTCAGGCCGGGCACGAGGGGCTGCAGCAGCGGGCGGAACATCCACAGCGCAGCCGTGGCCGCGAAGACCACCGCCACCATGATCTCCTCGCGCGAGACCGGGCCCAGCTGTTCCCGCTCGCGATGGATCAGGTCGTGCCCGCCGGGCAACTGGTCCAGATGCAGGGGGAAACTCAGGCGGGTCAGGATCACGTAGGCGAGCGCGATACCGACCACGACCATGGGAACGCCGAGGAGCATCCATTGCGCGAAGCCGATCTCGATACCGTAGCTTTCCAGCACGAAGGCCGCCAGCAATGCATTCGGCGGCGTGCCGATGAGCGTGCCGAGCCCGCCGATATTGCAGGCATAGGCAATGCTGAGCACCAGCACGATGCCGAAATTCTTGAGGTCGCGTTGCTCGGCCTCGGTGGTGGAGGGCAGTTGCCGCGCAAGGTGGATGATGGACATGCCGATCGGCAGCATCATCAGGGCCGTGGCGGTGTTGCTCACCCAGAGGCTGAGGAAGGCCGAGGCGATCATGAAGCCGAGGACGATCGAGTTCGGCCGCGTGCCCACCCGGTCGATGATGCCCAGCGCGATACGCTTGTGGAGGTTCCAGCGCTGCATGGCGATCGCCAGCAGGAAGCCGCCCATGAAGAGATAGATCAGGGGATTGGCGAAGGGCGCGGTGGCCTGCCCCACGGTGCCGACATCCAGCAGCGGAAACAGCGGGATGGGGAGCAGGGCGGTTGCCGGGATCGGGACTGCCTCGGAGACCCACCAGATCGCCATCAGGGCGCCCACTGCGGCCGTGGACCAGCCGGCGGCCGTCATTCCCTCCGGCGCCGGCAGCAACAGCATCAGCGCGAAGAACGCCGGGCCCAGGAAGAGGCCGAGGCGTTGTCCGCGCGAGTACGCGTCCGCGGAACTCACGCCGCCCCCGGAATGAAAAGGGGCTGCGACCAACGTCGCAGCCCCTGCCGGTGTCTGGCTCCCCGGGCCGGACTCGAACCAGCGACCAACGGATTAACAGTCCGTCGCTCTACCAACTGAGCTACCGGGGAATAAACGGTCCCGGGCCAGGCCCGGGAAAGCGCGCAATTTTCAAGTACGGTGCCGGCCACTGTCAAGGCGAGGACTCAGAGCACGGCCCGGATGCGCTCGACCGCACGCTCCAGTGTCTCCAGTGAACAGGCGAATGACAGCCGTTCGTGCCCGGGGGCGCCGAAAGCCGCGCCGGGAACGACGGCGACGCCGGCATGCTCGAGCAGGAAAGCGGCGAAGGCGGTGTCGTCAGCGACGCCGTCCAGCCCGCCAATGGCCTCGCTGACGTCCGGGAAGGCATAAAAGGCGCCGTCGGCCGGCAGGCAGCGGAAGCCCGGCAGGCTGTTCAGGGCCTCGAGCAGCCAGTCATGGCGCTGGCGGAAGGCCACGTTCATCTCGGCGATGCAGGCCTGGTCCCCGCTCAGCGCGGCCAGGGAGGCGTACTGCGCGATGGAGTTGGGGTTGGAAGTGCTCTGGCCCTGGAGCTTCTTCATCGCTCCGATGAGCTTGCGCGGCCCGGCGGCGTAGCCGATGCGCCAGCCCGTCATGGCATAGACCTTGGATACGCCGTTGATGGTCACCACCTGTTCATGCAGGTCCGGGGCCGCCGTCAGCAAGGTGCAGAACGGCTCGCGGCCCCAGTAGATGTGCTCGTAGATGTCGTCGGTGGCGACGATCACCGCGGGATGGCGGCGGACGACCTCGGCCAGGGCGGCGAGCTCCGCGCGGCTGTAGGCCACGCCCGTCGGATTGCTCGGGCTGTTCAGTATCAGCAGGCGTGTCCGCGGGGTGATGGCCGCCTCGAGCTGCGCCGGCGTGATCTTGAAGTGCTGTTCGGGGCCCGCGGCCACGATCACCGGGGTGGCGTCGGCCAGCAGCACCATGTCGGGATACGAGACCCAGTACGGCGCCGGAATGATCGCCTCGTCCCCCGGGCCCAGCAGGGCCATGCAGAGGTTGTAGATGCTCTGCTTGGCGCCGCTGGAAACCAGCACCTGGTCCGGCTGGTACTCGATATGGTTATCGCGGCGGAATTTCTCGCAAATGGCTTCCCGCAACTCCAGGATGCCCTCGACGGCCGTGTACCGGGTGCGGCCCGCGCGGATCGCTTCGATCGCCGCCTCGCGGATGTGGGCCGGGGTGTCGAAGTCGGGCTCGCCGGCGCCCAGCCCGATGATGTCCTTGCCCGCCCGTTTCAGCTCGGCGGCCTTGGCGGTGACCGCCATGGTGGGTGACGGCTTGACGCGCGTGATGCGCTCGGACAGGCGAAAATCCACGGTTGACCCCCTGGTGCATAATGGGTGGCAGGCGGCATCGGCCAGCCTCGCCGGAGCGAAGTACAGGCCGTGGCCGACATGTTGAAAGGAAAGCCGGCCGCCGTCCAGTCAGGGATTCCCGCGAAATGAACCACGATCCGCATACCGCAGCGCCCGACGCCCGGCCCTTCGAGCTGGTCTCCGACTATGCGCCGGCCGGCGACCAGCCGGAGGCCATCCTTGGCCTCGTCAACGGCCTGGAGGCCGGACTGGCGTCGCAGACGCTGCTGGGCGTCACGGGCTCAGGCAAGACCTACACCATCGCCAACGTGATCCAGGAGCTGCAGCGCCCGACGCTGGTGCTGGCCCACAACAAGACCCTGGCCGCCCAGCTGTACGGCGAGTTCCGCGAGTTCTTTCCCGGCAACGCGGTGGAGTATTTCGTTTCCTATTACGACTACTACCAGCCCGAAGCCTACGTGCCGTCCTCCGACACCTATATCGAGAAGGACGCCTCGGTGAACCAGCACATCGAGCAGATGCGGCTCTCCGCCACCAAGGCGCTGCTGTCGCGCCCGGACAGCATCATCGTGGCCACGGTTTCCTCGATTTACGGTCTCGGCGACCCCGCCGCCTACCTGCAGATGGTGCTGCACCTGGACCGCGGGGACCGGATGCCCCAGCGCACCATCCTGCGCCGGCTCGCCGACATGCAGTACCAGCGCAACGAGATGGACCTGCGCCAGGGCACCTACCGGGTCCGCGGCGACGTGATCGACGTGTTCCCCGCCGAGTCCGAGCGGGAGGCCCTGCGGGTGCAGCTGTTCGACGACGAGATCGAGTCGTTGAGCTGGTTCGACCCGCTGACGGGGGAGCTGCGGCGGAAGGTGCCCCGCGTCACCATTTTCCCGAAGACCCACTACGTCACGCCGCGCGACCGCCTGCTGGCCGCCATCGACGAGATCAAGGCCGAGCTCCGGGAGCGGCTCGAGGTGCTGCGCCAGGCCGACAAGCTGGTGGAAGCCCAGCGGCTCGAACAGCGCACGATGTTCGACCTGGAGATGATCCAGGAACTGGGCTACTGCCAGGGCATCGAGAACTACTCCCGCTATCTCTCGGGGCGCGAGCCCGGCGAACCGCCGCCCTGCCTGTTCGACTACCTGCCGGCGAACGCGCTGCTGGTGGTCGACGAGTCCCACGTGACCATCCCGCAGCTCGGGGGCATGTACAAGGGCGATCGCAGCCGCAAGGAAACGCTGGTCGAGTACGGCTTTCGGCTGCCCTCGGCGCTGGACAACCGGCCGCTGCGCTTCGACGAGTTCGAGGCCCTCTCGCCCCAGACCATCTACGTCTCCGCCACGCCGCGAAGCTACGAGCTGGACCGCTCGGGCCAGGTGATCGAGCAGGTGGTGCGGCCGACCGGGCTGGTCGATCCGGAAGTAGAGGTGCGGCCCGTGCGGCACCAGGTGGACGACGTGCTGTCGGAGATCCGGCTGCGCGTGGCGCGCCGGGAGCGCGTGCTCATCACCACGCTGACCAAGCGCATGGCCGAGGACCTGACCGAGTACCTGGCCGAGCACGAAGTCCGGGTGCGGTACCTGCATTCCGACATCGACACCGTCGAGCGCAGCGAGATCATCCGCGACCTGCGCCGTGGCGAGTTCGACGTGCTGGTGGGCATCAACCTGCTGCGCGAAGGCCTCGACATGCCCGAGGTGTCGCTGGTGGCGATCCTGGACGCCGACAAGGAAGGCTTCCTGCGCTCCGAGGGTTCCCTGATCCAGACGATCGGGCGGGCCGCCCGTAACATCCACGGCAAGGCCATCCTTTATGCCGACCGCGAGACCGGCTCCATGCAGCGGGCGATCGACGAAACCAACCGGCGGCGGGCCAAGCAGATCGCTTTCAACGAGGAGCACGGCATCACGCCACAGACCATCGTCAAGCGTGTCGCCGATGTGATGGAGGGGGCCAGGGAGGCGGGCGCCCGGCCCGGCCCGGCAGCGGGCCGCCGCAAGGTGGCCGAGCCGCGACTGGCCTACGAGAAGCTGAGCCCCGAAGAAGTGATGAAGCGGATTCGCAAGCTCGAGGCGGAGATGTACCGGCATGCCCGGGAACTGGAATTCGAGCGTGCGGCCGAGTTGCGCGACGAGATCGAGCGTCTCCGGGAGGAGGGGCTGGGGCTGCCCTCGCACCTTGCCGGCTGAGGCCCCGAGGCCTTGCCCGGCGGGCACTTCGCCGGTATCCTTCCGCGTCTTGAACCAGGCGCGTAGCTCAGTGGTAGAGCACTACGTTGACATCGTAGGGGTCGGCGGTTCAAACCCGCCCGCGCCTACCAATTCCGCGATCGGCACGCCCCCGGCAGGGATTCTCCGGATGAACTTCCCGGGGCGTGCGGTCCGAATCTGAGCAAGCAGAGTTCCCATGCCGGTCATTACCCTCCCTGACGGAAGTCAGCGCCGCTTCGATGCGCCCATCACCGTGGCGGAGCTGGCCGCCGACATCGGCCCCGGCCTCGCCAAGGCCGCGGTGGCCGGCCGCGTGGACGGCCGCCTGGTGGACACCGCCTACCGCATCGAGCGCGATGCGCAGGCCGCGATCGTCACGGGCCGGGACGAAGAGGGCCTGGAGATCATCCGCCACTCCACCGCGCACCTGCTGGCCCAGGCCGTCAAGCAGCTGTTCCCCAGCGCCCAGGTGACCATCGGGCCGGTGATCGAGGACGGCTTCTACTACGACTTCGCCTTCGAGCGGGCCTTCACGCCCGAGGACCTGGCGGCGATCGAGCAGCGCATGGCAGAGCTGGCCGAGGCGGACCAGCCGGTGCAGCGCGAAGTCATGGGCCGCGACGAGGCCGTGGCCTTCTTCCGCGGCATCGGCGAGGAATACAAGGCCCGGATCATCGAGGACATCCCCGCCGACGAGACCCTCAGCATTTACGGCCAGGGCGACTTCAGGGACCTGTGCCGCGGCCCCCACGTGCCCCGTACCGGGCTCCTGAAGGCCTTCAAGCTGACCAAGGTGGCAGGCGCCTACTGGCGCGGCGATGCGCGCAACGAGCAGCTGCAGCGGATCTACGGCACGGCCTGGCCGGACGCCAAGCAGCTCAAGGCTTACCTGCGACGTCTCGAAGAGGCCGAGAAGCGGGACCACCGCCGCATCGGCCGGGAACTGGACCTGTTCAGTATCCAGGACGACGCCGGCGGCGGCCTGGTGTTCTGGCACCCGCGCGGGGCCCGGATCCGGCGCGTGATCGAGGACTACTGGCGCGACCAGCACAGCAGGCACGGCTACGAGCTGCTGTTTACGCCTCATATCGCGCTGGAAGACCTCTGGCACACCTCCGGCCACACCGACTTCTACCGGGAGTCGATGTACAAGCCGATGGAGGAGGACGGGCAGGAATACCAGCTGAAGCCGATGAACTGCCCCTTCCACGTGCTGGTGTACAAGGATCGCCTGCGCTCCTACCGCGACCTGCCGATGCGGTGGGCCGAGCTCGGCACCGTGTATCGCCATGAGATGTCCGGCGCGCTCCACGGGCTGATGCGCGTCCGCGGCTTCACCCAGGATGATGCCCACGTCTTCTGCCGCGAGGAGCAGATCGAGGAAGAGGTCCTGCGCGTCCTCGACCTGACGCTGGAGATGCTGGGCGACTTCGGCTTCACCCAGTACGAGGTGAACCTCTCGACCCGCCCGGAGAAGGCGGTCGGCTCGCAGGAGATCTGGGACAAGGCGACCGTCGCGCTGCAGGGTGCGCTGGAGCGCAAGGGCCTCGAGTACATCCTCGACGAAGGCGGCGGCGCCTTCTACGGCCCGAAAATCGATTTGAAGATCGAGGACGCCATCGGCCGCAAGTGGCAGTGCTCGACCGTCCAGCTGGATTTCAACCTGCCCGAGCGCTTCGACATGGAGTACGTGGCGGCCAGCGGGGACCGCCGCCGGCCGATCATGATCCACCGCGCGCTGCTGGGTTCGCTGGAGCGTTTCTTCGGCATTCTCATCGAACATTACGAGGGCCGCTTCCCCGCCTGGCTGGCCCCGGTGCAGGCCGTGGCGATGAATATCACCGACCGCCAGGCCGAATATGTGGATTCTGCCGTGAAAACCCTCGCCAATCAGGGGTTTCGGGTGGAATCGGACTTGAGAAATGAGAAGATCGGCTTTAAAATCCGTGAGCATACTTTGCAAAAGGTGCCTTTCCTCCTGGTCGCTGGCGACCGCGAGGTAGAGGCTGGTTTGCTGGCCGTGCGTTCGCGCAGCGGCGAGGACCTCGGGTCGATGAGCATCGACCAGGCAGGTGAATTCCTCGCGGCTGAGGTAGCGAAGCGCGGCCGGTCTGTTATGGAGGATTGACGCATCACGGCGTCCAAACGTGTCAGGCGCAACGAGGACATCGGCGCGCCGCAATTGAGGATTATCGGCTCGGACGGCGAGCAGCTCGGCATCATGCAACGCGAGGACGCCCTGCGTCTCGCAGCGGACGAAGGGCTGGACCTGGTCGAGGTGGCGCCCACGGCGGAGCCCCCGGTCTGCAAGGTGATGGACTACGGCAAGTTCGTCTTCGAGCAGAACAAGAAGAACCAGGTCGCGAAGAAGAAGCAGCGCCAGATCCAGGTCAAGGAAGTCAAGTTCCGGCCGGGGACGGAAGAGGGTGACTACCAGGTGAAGATGAGAAACCTGGTGCGCTTCCTCTCGGCGGGAGACAAGGCCAAGGTAACCCTGCGGTTCCGCGGCCGGGAGATGGCGCACAAGGACCTCGGCGCCAAGCTCCTCGAAAGGGTGCGGGACGACCTCGCCGAGCTGGCCTCGGTGGAGCAGTTCCCGCAAATGGAAGGGCGCCAGATGACCATGGTGCTGACGCCCAAGAAAAAGTGAGCTGCGGGCCGAAGGCGGAAGCCGGAGGCCGCATCTACGCCTGCAGGGACTCGAGCCCGACCAGGCCATAAAACGGAGAACGACATGCCCAAGATGAAAAGCAATCGCGGGGCCGCGAAGCGGTTCCGTGCCACGGGCGGCGGCGGCTTCAAGCGCGGCCAGTCCCACACCAGCCATATCCTCACCAAGAAGAGCACCAAGCGGAAGCGTCATCTGCGGTCCACCGAGATGGTGGCCGAGGCCGACGTCAAGGCCGTCCGCAAGATGCTCCCGTACGCCTGAGGAGGTGACCCGTGGCTAGAGTGAAGCGTGGCGTCATCGCCCGTGCCAAGCACAAGAAGATCCTGAAGAAGGCGAAGGGCCATTACGGCCAGCGCCGCAAGAGTTTCCGCGTCGCCAAGCAGTCGGTGACCAAGGCCGGGCAGTACGCCTATCGTGACCGGAAGGCGCGCAAGCGCGATTTCCGGGCGCTGTGGATCGTGCGCATCAACGCCGGCGCGCGGGTGCACGGCCTGTCCTACAGCCGCCTGATCGACGGCCTGAAGAAGGCCGGCATCGAGCTGGACCGCAAGGTCCTGGCGGACATGGCGGTGCACGAGCCCGAGGCCTTTGGCGCAGTCGCCGCCCAGGCCAAGGCCGCACTCGCCGCCTGAGCCCCGGCTCAGGACTATCCGTTCAGGCCGCGCCGGGCGCGGCCACGGCGCAAAGGGGAGAGGCCGTGCGGGGCCTTTCCCCTTTTCCGTTGCAAGGGGGAATAGCGTGCAAGACGCCGCAAAGCTGCTGGAACAGGGCCGCGAGGAAATCGCGGCCTGCGAGGACCTTGCCGGCCTGGACGAAGTCCGGGTCCGCTATCTCGGCAAAAAGGGGCTGCTGACGGGCCTGCTGAAGTCCCTGGGCGGACTTTCGGCCGAGGAGCGGCCCGTGGCCGGGCAGGTCATCAACGAGGCCAAGCAGGCGCTGCAGGAGGCGCTGAACGCACGCAAGGAATACCTTGCGGCCCGGCGCGAGGCCGCCGCGATCGAGGCCGAGCGGGTCGATGTCACGCTGCCGGGCCGCGGCGAGGCCGTCGGGGGGCTCCACCCGGTGACCCGCACCATGCGGCGCATGGAGACCATTTTCCGCCAGGCCGGCTTCGAGGTGCACACCGGGCCCGAGGTCGAGGACGAGTTCCACAACTTCGAAGCCCTCAACATCCCCGAGCATCATCCGGCGCGGGCGATGCACGACACCTTCTATTTCGGCGACGGACGCCTGCTGCGCACCCACACCTCGCCGGTCCAGATCCGCTCGATGCGGCGCCAGGGCGCGCCGCTTCGCCTGATCGCGCCGGGCCGGGTCTATCGCTGCGACTCGGACCAGACCCACTCGCCCATGTTCCACCAGGTGGAGGGGCTGGTGGTCGACCGTGGCGTCAGCTTCGCCCACCTCAAGGCGGTGCTGCACGAGTTTCTCGAGCGCTTCTTCGAGCGCAAGGTCCGGCTGCGCTTCCGGCCGTCGTACTTCCCCTTCACCGAGCCCTCGGCCGAGGTGGATGTGGCATGGGGCGACGGCTGGCTCGAGGTGCTGGGCTGCGGCATGGTGCATCCGCGGGTGCTGGAGTTCGGCGGTATCGATCCCGAGGAATTCACCGGTTATGCCTTCGGCATGGGCGTCGAGCGGCTCGCCATGCTGCGCTACGGCGTGCGTGACCTGCGGCTGTTCTTCGACCACGACCTGCGTTTCCTGCGCCAGTTCAACCAGGGAGCCGTGCGATGAAGTTCAGCGAGCGCTGGTTGCGGGAGTGGGTGGATCCGCCGGTCGATACCGACGGCCTCGTGCACCAGCTGACCATGGCCGGGCTGGAAGTGGACTCGGTGACCCCGGCGGCCCCGGCATTCGCGTCAGTGGTGATCGGGGCCGTGACCGCGGTCGAACCGCATCCGGACGCCGACAAGCTGAAGGTCTGCCAGGTCGATATCGGCGGGGCCGACCGGCTGAACATCGTCTGCGGCGCGCCGAACGTCTATGCCGGCATGAAGGCCCCCGTCGCCCTGGTCGGGGGCGAACTGCCGGGCGACATGAAGATCCGGCGGGCGAAGCTGCGCGGCGTGGAGAGCCAGGGGATGCTGTGCTCCGTCCGCGAACTGGGTCTCGGCGAGAGCCACGAGGGACTGTGGGACCTGCCGGCCGACGCGCCCGTCGGGACCGACCTGCGGGCCTGGCTCGCACTCGACGACGCCGTGATCGACGTCGACCTGACGCCCAATCGGGGCGACTGCTTCAGCATGCTCGGCATCGCGCGGGAAGTCGCGCTGATGAACGGGATGGCGCTGGCCGGACCGGAGCTGGGCGCCGTGCGGCCCACGGGCGAGCATGCGTTCCCGGTCGAGGTGCGCGCTCCCGACGCCTGCCCGCGGTTCGTAGGACGCGTCATCCGCGGCATCCGGCCCGATGCTGCGACGCCGCTCTGGATGACGGAAAAGCTGCGCCGGGCCGGGTTGCGGCCGATCCATCCGGTCGTCGACGTGACCAACCTCGTCATGCTGGAGCTCGGCCAGCCCATGCACGGCTTCGACCTGGCCACGCTGCGTGACGGGATCATCGTCCGCCACGCCGCGCCGGGCGAGCGGATCGTGCTGCTCGATGGCCGCGAGGTCGCCCTGGACGACGACATGCTGGTGATCGCCGACCACGGCGGGCCGCGGGCGGTCGCCGGCATCATGGGCGGGGAAGACTCTGGCGTGCGCGAGGGGACCCGCGACGTGTTCTTCGAAGTCGCTTTTTTCGCGCCGCTGGCGATCGCCGGGCGCGCGCGGCGGCTCGGCCTGCACACCGATGCGTCGCAGCGGTTCGAGCGGGGCGTCGACCCGGCGCACCAGCGGCGCGCCATTGAACGCGCCACCGCCCTCCTGCTGGAGATCGCCGGCGGCGAGCCCGGCCCGGTGATAGAACGGGCGAGCGAGGCGCACTTGCCGACCCGTAAGCCGGTCCGGCTTCGCCGGGACCGGCTCGCCCTCCTGCTGGGACACGCGGTGCCGGACGACGAGGTCCTGCGCGTGCTGGAAGGTCTCCGCATGCGGCCCGAAGCGACTGCTGACGGCTGGCTGGCGACGCCGCCCTCGCACCGTTTCGATATCGCGCTCGAGGTAGACCTGATCGAGGAAGTGGCCCGCATCTACGGCTACGACCGGCTGCCCGAGATGGCGGGGGCAGGCGCGGCGGTGCTGGGGGAAGCCAGCGAGGGCAGGGTGCCGGCGTCGAGGCTGGCCGACGTCCTCGTTGCGCGGGGGTACCAGGAAGTGGTGACCTACAGCTTTGTCGATCCGGCCCTGCAGGCGCGGCTGTTCCCGGGCACCGAAGCCCTCCCGCTGGCCAACCCGATCTCCTCGGAACTCGGGGTCATGCGGGTGTCGCTGTGGCCGGGTCTCGTGCATGCCCTGAAGCGCAATCTCAGCCGCCGGCAGGAGCACATCAAGATATTTGAGCAGGGATTGAGGTTTGTCCTGCAAGGCAATGAATTAGAACAGTTAAACGTCATCGGTGGTCTGGTAGCCGGGCGCCGCTTTCCGGAGCAGTGGGGCGTTCCGGGCGTCCGGGTCGATTTCCACGACGCCAAGGGCGACGTCGAGGCGCTGCTGGGGCTGACGGGGGCGGAATTCACCTTTGAGGCCGCCGAGCATCCCGCCCTGCATCCCGGCCAGGCGGCGAGAATCTGCCGGGACGGCCGGGCCGTGGGCTGGGTGGGCGCCCTGCACCCACGCCTGGTACGGGAGCTGGACCTCGAACTGGCGCCGTTGCTCTGGGAAGTGGACCAGGGACTCAGCCTGGCCGCGGAACTGCCGGTCTTCTCCGGGCTATCCCGGTTTCCTGCCATCCGTCGCGACCTCGCCGTACTGGTGGACAGGAGCGTCTCGGCGGAGGCACTCTGGACGGCGGTCAAGGCCGCCGGCGGGGCGCTTTTAACAGAATCCCGGGTTTTCGACGTGTACCAGGGCGAGCGGATAGATTCGAGTCTAAAAAGTGTGGCTTTTGGCTTGATTTTACAGGATTCTTCGCGCACTCTTACCGACGATGAGGCAGACGCAGTCGTGGCGTCCGTGATGGCGCGACTGGAGTCTGAGTTTGGGGCCAGGATAAGAGACTGATATGGCGCTGACGAAGGCGGAAATGGCGGAAGCGTTGTTCCAGGACATGGGCCTGAACAAGCGCGAGGCGCGGGAACTCGTCGAAATGTTCTTCGAGGAACTGCGGACTGCCCTGGCAAACGGGGAACAGGTCAAGCTGTCGGGCTTCGGCAACTTCGACCTGAGAGACAAGAACCGCCGGCCCGGCCGCAATCCCAAGACCGGCGAGGAAATCCCCATCACGGCGCGGCGGGTAGTGACGTTCCGCCCGGGCCAGAAGCTCAAGACGCGGGTGGAAGCCTATGCTGGAACCGGGGAATAACGACGAACTCCCGGTTATCCCCGGGAAACGTTACTTCACCATCGGCGAAGTCAGCGAGCTCTGCGGTGTCAAGCCGCACGTGCTGCGTTACTGGGAGCAGGAATTCCCGCAGCTGAAGCCGGTCAAGCGACGTGGCAACCGCCGCTACTACCAGCGCCGGGACGTGCTCCTGATCCGCCAGATCCGCAGCCTGTTGTACGAGGAGGGCTTCACCATCGGCGGGGCCCGCCAGCGACTGACGGGCGACGACGCGAAGGAAGACCTCACCCAGAGCGTGCAGATCGTGCGGCAGATCCGCACGGAGCTCGAGGAAATCCTCAAGATCCTGCGGAGCAAATAGGCCGCGGCAGTTTGTCCCGGCGGCGCCATCGGGTATGATGCCGCCCTCCTCACGGCGAATGGCCGTCTTCTCTCTCGGTCGGGGCGTGGCGCAGCCTGGTAGCGCACCTGCATGGGGTGCAGGGGGTCGGAGGTTCAAATCCTCTCGCCCCGACCATCTAACTTCCGGAATATCAAGCATAAAGCGCGCATCTGGGCTTTACTGCTGCGAATTCGGTACAAACGTTGATCGCGGCGGTGATGTCGGCAGCATCATTATCAGGGCAAAATCCGCAAGCGCCCCCGAACCCGGCACCCTCGCGCTTCTCGACCTCGGCCTGGCCGGTATGGGCCAGGCCCGGCGCAGGAAGCAGCCTAGCTAGCCTCCGAACACGAAGCCACCTCGGATTAGCGTCCGGGGTGGCTTTCTTCTTGGGTGGCGTTGATTGAACGCGCCTGCGGGTCCCGATCAGGCTGCAGAGGTTGGCACGGATATGGCCCCCGGCGACAGCGTCGCAGAAAAGGAAGCTCTTCCGGCCGAGAAGTTGGTCCCATTTTGCTGCAGGACTTGGATGAAGTCGCTCAGCGCCAGGACCACCGGATCAGGCCCAGATCACCCCTTGAACTCTGATTCCCTGAGGTCTTTGGGGTCGTGGTCCTGAAGGATTTTCCGGACCTGGGTTTCTGTCGCCCCGGTGGTCATGACCTTGATCTCTTTTCTCTCCTTATCGGCCAGAATCTTTTCCCGCGGAAACCCGGCTATGGTCGCGGTGGTGAGATCATACTGCGCGGCTTTCAGGGCCTCTTCGGTGTCGAAGGATGCGGTCAGAATCTTGTTCATGTGATTTCCTCCCGAGGATTCAAATGACTCCGAACTTGCCTTCAAAGTCTAGCAGGCGCCAAGCCATACCGAATGCTTTGTCGAGGAGACCGTCTATGCTGACCTCACGGCGCGCCAGTGCTCATGGGATTTTCCAGGGCAAGACTCGTGAGCTCAAGTGCCCGATCTCGGTCGCTAAGCCTGGCAAGGTTCTCGGCACCTGCCATTTGGCGGCGGCGATACCCAAGATACCCGCCGCGTATATTTCGTCGTTGCCGAGAGGTTCCTGAGCTGGCCCAAGGGCCCATGAGAAAATGCAAAAAAATGCAAGAGAAAGAGTAAGTTAAGTAAAAGCCGAATTCTTGCACATTCTCTGTCTTTCCTGGCCCGGACTTGCATGGGGTGCGGGGGCCTGAGGTTCGAATCCTCTGATTCGCCCCCAGAGGCGAAGCCAGGCCGCGAAGGCAGTCAAGTCCGTATGGAATTCCAGTCGGGCTGTCCTAGATTGTTTTATATGGGCGCCAACAGGACAGCTGACATGAAAAGCGGTGGCAAAACATTACTCATCGTTGTCGCACTGGTTCTGGGTGGTCATGCAAGCCAGACACTTGCATCCGAGACGCCGCCGGCAACCTTGGATTATCTTGATGATTGCGTTGTCGATGAGGAGACGGATTGTGCTCAGAGGTGCCTTACCGAGCACAACTGCTGCATCAAGAGCTGCAACTGGGTAGAACAAAGAGCCAAGTCGAAATGCAAAAAGCGCTGCGAGTCCATCCTGAAAAAATGCTACCAGGAATGTGACCACAAACCGGCCGTAGACAAGGCAGGCAGTACCTCTGGCGGAACCGAGCCCGATCCGGCTGAGTGATTTATGATTGCCCCGTCGGCCCGCTCGCATGGCGAAGCCGCTCGAGCAATTCCTGCGCGCGGGCGCGAGCCTCTTCCCGGCGGGCCGGATCCCGGACCATTTCCTCGAGGTCCTGCAGGATCACGTCCATGCCCTTGGTTTCTGCGGCCGGTTTCTCCGGCCCCGCCGCCCCGAACAGGTTGATCCACATTTCGGTGCGGCGGCCATACCGGACTACCGCATAGAACCGCCTGCCGCCGTCGTCGCCCGGCACCAGCAGGTCGACCAGGGCCGCCAGCAGCGAAACCGGACTGATCAGCAGGTCCCGCAGCCCGTCGACGAACAGTTTGAACTGGAACACGATCACGTCGCGCAAGACTGGGAATCGACTGGTCATGGGCGCTCCCGTATCTGCTGGCAGCAGCTGCATAACCTTATTCTACGCGCTAAAGACTTCCCGCCGTCCGCCGACATAGCGAGAAGGGTGTTCGTCGTCGCCCCCGGCGGCATCCTGCATCGCTGGGCGGGGTCGAGGAGACGAGAGCGGATGACCGAGGGAGAAACCGCGGGCGCGCCGGTGCCTCTGGCCCGGGGCCGCAGGGCCGCGGGCGCAGCGTGGCGGCGGGCGGTGCCGGCCGCACTCGCCTGCGCGAGCCTGGTGGTGGTCGCGGGCTGCGGCTCCTCGGCGCCCGATGCCGCCGGCCACGCCGGGCCGGCGCGCGAGCGACTGGTGTTCTTGAGCTGGGCCGACGACCTGCCGCCTTCCGTCATCGAGGCCTTCGAGGCCGAGTTCGGCGTCGAGCTGATCTACGAAAGCTACGAGAGCACGGAGGAGGCCGTCGAGCGCCTGCGTGCCGGGCGGGAGTACGACATCGCGGTCATCGACGGCCCGTATGTCCCCGGCCTTGCCGCCGATGGACTGCTCGCGGAAATCGACTACCGCAAGGTCCCCAACTTCCGTCATGTCTCGGCCAATTTCCGGGACCTGGCGTTCGATCCGGGGAATCGCCACAGCGTCACCTACAACTGGGGCCTGGCCGGGCTGATCGTGCGCACGGACCTGGTCGACCGGCCGGTGCTGGCGTGGCAAGACCTGTGGGACCCGGCGTTCGCAGGCCGGGTGCTGGCCTGGGACGACCGGGACATCCTCATCGGCATCACCCTCCGGTCCCTCGGCTACTCGATCAACACGGACTCGCCCGAACAGCTCGAGCAGGCGCTGCAGAAACTGCTGCAGCTGCGCGCCAGCGCGATGACTTCCGGCTACTCGCCGGACATCGCCATGGAAGCCCTGGCCAGCGGCGAGGCCGTGCTCATGTTCGGCTGGTCGGCTGACGCCCTGCGGGCGCGGGAAGAGGGTCTCGAGGTCGCGTTCGTGCTGCCCGAGGAGGGCAGCATCCAGTGGATCGACAACTTCGTCATTCCCGCCAGCTCCGGGCGCAAGGCGCTGGCGGAGGCGTTCATCGATTTCATGCTGCGGCCGGAGATCAGCGCCCAGGTAGTCAACGAGCACTATTACCCGACTGCGAACGACAGCGCCTATCCGTACATCCTGCCCGAGATTCTCGGCGACCCGCTGATCGTGCCGCCCGCGTCCAAGGTCGCGAACGCCGAAGTGCATGCGCCCGCCAGCTCCCGCACGCGGGAGCTGCACGAGCAGATCTGGTCGGCCTATCTCGCGGCGGGCCAGCAGGCGGGGGCCGGACCCTAGCATGCGCCAGGGACTGGCCCGACAGGCAGGCCGACTCTGGCCCCGCTTCTGGCGGCAGAGCCTCCGGCACCAGTTGCTGGGCGTTTTCAGCATCGCCATGCTGGCGCTGCTGGCGGGCGGCGCTGGCGCGATCATCGTGCTGGTGAGCAAGGCCGAGCGCGATGCCTGGGAGGGCCGCCAGCGCGAGGCGACCCAGCGCGTGGCCGCGACGGTGGACGGCTTCCTCGAGCGGCAGCAGGACCTGCTGAAGGTGCTCGATTCGATCGGGCATGCCGGCGCCAGGGGCAGTTCGGCCGAGATCGATGAGCTGGTCCGGACCCAGCCCGCCTTGCACGAGGTCGTCTACCTCAGCCCGTCCGGCCGGATTCTCGCCCATGCGCCGACCGAGGAACGCGGCCTGGCCGGGCTGTTCACGATCAGGCAATCGAACTGGTTCATGGCCGCGCGGGGTGGCGAACGCTACATCAGCGACGTGCAGGTATCGGCGAACGAAGAGCCCTACCTGATCATCGCAGTGCCGGCGGCGAGTGGCACGGTAGTGGCCGGGCGGGTCCGCATGGAGGGACTGTCCGAGGTCATCGCCGGCATCCAGCTGGGTGAGTCCGGCGTCGGCTACCTGGTGAACCAGAACGGGCGCGTGATCGCCCACGCCGATTCGACGGTCGTCCGGCGCCAGACCCACGTCGCGGACCGGTTGCATGCGCGGATCGGTGAGGTTTCCGGGTCCTGGGCCGGCTTGTACCAGGATTTCGACGGCAACACGGTGCTGGGCACCATGATCCCGGTACCGGGAACCCCCTGGTTGGCCGTGACCGAGGTGCCGTTGCACAAGGTCTACCAGGCGAGCCGCCAGGCCCTGGTGATGATGGCATCCCTGGGCCTGTTCTTCGGGATGCTGGTGATCGGGGTCGGTTCGCGGCTGCTCGACCAGCATTTCGTGAGCCCGATCAAGCGCCTGGAGGACGGCGCCCGGCGCATCGGCCGGGGCGATCTCGCGCATCGCATCTCGCTGGAGGATGCCGGGGAGATCAGTCGGGTCGGCGCGGCCTTCAACGAGATGGCCGCCCGCCTGCGCCAGCGCGAACAGGAGATCATCGAGCAGAAAGAGGCGTTGGAGCGGGCCAAGGACGCCGCCGAGGTCGCCAACCAGGCCAAGTCCGAGTTCCTGGCCAGGATGAGCCACGAGATCCGGACGCCAATGAACGGCGTGCTCGGGATGACCGAGCTGCTGCTGGACTCCGAACTCGACGCCACCCGGCGGCGCCAGGTCGAGCTGGTCCGGCATTCCGGGCAGCACCTGCTGGAGCTGATCAACGACATCCTCGACTTCTCGCGGGGCGAGTCCGGCCGGATCGAGCTGGAGCAGTCCGGGATCGACCTGGCGCGGTTCATCGGCGAGACGGTCGAGATGTTCCGCGCCCAGGCCCAGGTCAAGGGGCTCGAACTGCGCTTCAGGCAGCCGAGCCTCGCCGCGCCGCTGTGGGTGAAGGGCGATCCCTTCAGGCTGCGGCAGCTGCTCATGAACCTGGTCGGGAACGCCATCAAGTTCACCGCCTCCGGCGAGGTCCGCATCGAATGCGTCATGGCGCCGACGGGCGATGGCCGCTGGACCGCCTGGATCAATGTCCGGGACACGGGCATCGGGATTCCACGGGATTCGCTGGCCCGGATTTTCGAGCCCTTCCGGCAAGCCGACAGCTCGACTACCCGCCGGTTCGGCGGCACCGGCCTCGGACTCGCCATTTGCCGCCAGTTAGTGGAGCTGATGGGCGGCAGGATCGGCGTCGAAAGCAAGACCGCCATCGGGTCCAATTTCTGGCTGGAGCTGGAATTCGAGACTGCGGCACCCCCTGTGGCCGAGGAGGCCGAGCGAGCCGCGGACGAGCTGCCGCCGATGCCCGTCCTCGAACCGCCGGTCGAGCGGAATAGCTTCGCCGGGGCGGCTGGTGCGCGCGGGCGGGTGCTGCTGGCCGAGGACAACCTGGTCAACGAGACGCTGGCCTGCGCGATGCTGGACCGGCTGGGGATGAGGGTGACGGTGGCGCGAAGCGGCGAACAGGCGGTGGCGCTGGCAACCGGGCGGGACTTTGACCTGATCCTGATGGACTTGCAAATGCCGGTGCTGGATGGCTTCGAGGCGACCTCGGCGATCCGGGCCGAGACTGAGGCAGCCGGCCGGCGCGTGCCGATCGTGGCATTGACTGCGAACGCGCTCGCAGGAGACCGGGAGCGTTGCCTGGCGGCCGGGATGGACGACTACCTGGCGAAGCCGTTCACGCGGGCGCAGCTCGAGGGCGTGCTGCGCCAGTGGGTCGCGCCCCGGGTCGAAGACGCGGATTCGGCCCGGGATTCCGCGGCGGAGTCGAACCCCCACAATGAGTTCATCGATACCGCGGTGCTCCGCCAGTACGAGGAGCTGGACGCCAGCGGCGAGGGCGCGTTGGCTGCGCGCCTGATCCAGGCCTACCTCGAGACGGCGGGCACGATCATCCAGGATATGCGCAGCGCCATCGGGACGCCCGACCTGAACGCGGTGCGGCAGCATGCCCACAAGCTGAAGTCCGGCGCGGCCAACGTGGGAGCGCGGCGCCTTGCGGAGCTCGCGGCCAGGCTGGAGACGACCGCTCGTGAGGGCAACGCGGCCGAGGCCCGGGGCATGCTGCAGCTGGTCGAGAACGAAAACACGATGGTCTGCGCGGCCTTGCGCGGCTGGTTGCCGGAGGCCGCATGAAGAACCCGAGCATGCGCGTGCTGTATGCCGACGACGACGCTACCGCGCGCGTCCTGATGGGCGCGGCACTGGAGCGCAGCGGCTTCGAAGTCGGGCTCGCAGTGGACGGCGACGACGCGCTGGCCAGGTTTCGCGAGGACGACTACGACCTGGTGCTGCTGGACGTGGAGATGCCCGGGCGAAACGGCTTCGAAGTCTGCCGCCTGCTCAGGACCGAAACCGGGGAGGAGTTGCCGATCGTCATGGTCACCGGGCATGACGACGTCAGCGTCGTCGAGCAGGCCTTCGACCTGGGCGCAACGGACTTCATCTCCAAGCCTATCAACTGGGGCCTGATCGGCCACCGCCTGCGCTACCTGCTGCGCGGCCGGGAGCTGCTCCAGGATCTCTGGCGAAACGAGCGCCAGCTGGAAGAGGCGCAACGGATCGCCCGGATCGGCAGCTGGGAGCTCGATCCGGTGGTCGGCAAGGTGAGCTGTTCCGGGGCGATGCTCGCAATTTTCGAGCTTCCTGCAGACGAAACCGAACTGCCGCTGGACCAGTTGCTGGAGCGGGTCGACCCCGCAGACCGGGCCGGCGTGCGCGCCGCCTTCCTCGACCGCGACGGCGGCGAGAGCGGCGGCGCCGGCATCACCTACCGCCTCCAGTTTCCAGGCGGACGCGTGAAATACCTGCGCCAGGAGGCTGCGCCGAGAGGCGACCTGGACAGGAACATGCCGGGCGTCGTGGGCACGGTGCAGGACATCACCGACCAGCACCTGGTACGCAGCGCTCTCGAGGCCCTGGCGACGAGGCTGGCGGCCCTGTCGGGCGAATCGTTCCACGCTGCGGTCAGTCGCTGCCTGGTCGAGGAGTTGAACCTCGATGTCGCCTTCGTGGGGCGACTCGATCCCGAGCGCCTCAGCGTCCAGGTGATCGCAGGCTGGCAAGCCGACGGCCCGCTCGAGCCGTTCGTGTACGAGCTTGCCGGGACCCCCTGCGCCGACGTGTTTACGCGCGGCCACCAGGTCCATCCCAGCGACATCCAGGCGCACTTTCCAGCCGACGACCTGCTACAGGAGCTCGGGCTCGAGTCCTATGCGGGCGTGCCGCTGTTCGACAAGAACAATGCGCCGATCGGCATCCTGGTGGCCGTGGGCCGGCGCCGGCTGGATCGCCCCCTGCTGGTAGGGCGGCTGCTCGACATTTTCGCCGGCCCCGTCGGGACGGAGATCATGCGGTCCGACGCCGAGGCGGCGGCGATGCGGCTCGCCGACTATCGCCAGATGATCCTCGAGCTCTCCTCGGGATTCATCCGTACCCGGCCGCACGAGATCGACGACTCGATCGACCAGGCGCTCGGCCGGATGGCCGAGTTCTTTCGGGCCGATCGCGCGTATATCTTCAGCTACGACTTCGCCGCGGGGACGACCAGCAACACGCACGAATGGTGCGGACCGGGGGTCTCGAGCCAGATCGACAACCTGCAGCAACTGCCTCTCGAGACGGTCCGGGAGATGGTCGAAACGCATCGCAGCGGGCAGCCGATGGTCATCCCCGACGTCACGGGGCTACCTCCCGGCGACCTGCGCGGCATGCTGGAGCCGCAGGACATCAAGAGCCTGATCACGTTCCCGATGGTCTACGAGGAGGAATGCCTCGGCTTCGTCGGCTTCGACGCGGTGCACGAGCACGTGGACTATGGCGCCGACGAGAGCGAATTGCTGGGGCTGTTGGCGGGCCTCCTGGTCAATGTCGAAACGCGCCGCCGGGCGGAGCAGGCCGTGCGCGACAGCGAGCGCCTGCTGCAGCAGGCCCAGGCGGTGGCCCACCTCGGCAGCTGGCTGTACGACCTGGCCACGGACGAGCTGCACTGGTCGGACGAGACTTACCGGATCTTCGGCCTGGCGCGCGGCACGCCGATGAACTACGCCCGCATCATGGCCCTGGTCCACCCGCAAGACCGGGAGGCGGTCGAAAGCGCCTGGCGGGCCGCCCTCGAACACGGGGATCTCTTCATCGAGCACCGGATCTCCGTCGAGCACGAGGTGCGCTGGGTGGCCGAGCGCGCGCAGATCACGCGCGACGCGGCGGGCAACCCGGTGGCCGGCATCGGCACGGTCCAGGACGTCACCGACCGGAAACGGCACGAACTCGCCATGGTGGAGGCCACCAACAAGCTCCGCGACACGCTCGGGGCGATCCCCGACCTGCTGCTCGAAGTGGCCGCGTCCGACCGGATCATGGATCTCCACGTGCCGGAGGCGACCGGGCTGACCCTGCACGGCGCGGTCGGCAAGACGCTGGCAGAAGTGTTCCACGAGGAGGCGGCCGCAACCTTCAAGGCCGCCCTGCAGGAAGCCCGCGAGCAGGGCGCCTCGCTGGGGATGATTGCCGAGCTCGAGACCATGCAGGGTCCCCGCTGGTTCGAGCTGTCTGCCTCGCGCAAGGAAGGCGCGGAGCCGGAAGCCGCCAGTTTCGTCGTGCTGGCGCGCGACGTCACCTCGCGCCGGGAGGCGGAGCAGAAGGTCTACCGGCTGGCGTACTTCGACCCCCTGACAGGCCTGCCGAACCGCCTGTCCTTCAGTGAACAGCTCGAGCGCGAGATCTACCGGGCCCGGCGCGCCGGGTGCAAACTCGGGGTGCTGTTCCTTGATCTCGACGGCTTCAAGAACATCAACGACACCATGGGCCACGGTACGGGGGACCTGCTGCTGCAGTGGGTTTCGGACCGCCTCCGGCACAGCGTGCGGCCGGCGGACCTGGTCGCGAGGATCGACTCCTCGGAACAGGAGATCGCCCTGGCGCGGCTCGGCGGCGACGAGTTCACGGTGATGGTTCCCAATCTCCAGGATGCGGAGGACGTGCTCGGCGTGGCGCACCGCATCCATGAACAGATGCGCCGGCCCTTCCTGCTCGAAGGACGCGAGGTCGTACTGACGGCCAGCATCGGGATCTCCGTGTTCCCGGAAGACGGCGAGGACAGCTCGAGCCTGCTCAAGCATGCCGACACTGCGATGTACCACGCCAAGGACCAGGGCCGCGACAACTGCCAGTTCTACAGCGCGTCCCTGACCGAACGGGCGCTGCGGCGGCTCGACCTGGAAAACAGCCTGCGGCGCGCGCTCGAACGGGACGAGTTCTTCCTGGTCTACCAGCCGCAGCTCGACGTTGCCACCGGGCGCGTCAAGTCGGTCGAAGCGCTGTTGCGCTGGCAGCACCCGGAGCGCGGCCTGATTCCCCCGCTGGATTTCATCCCCGCAGCCGAAGAGAACGGCCTGATCGTCCCGATCGGTGAGTGGGTCATGAAAACGGCCTGCGCGGACGCCATGCGGTGGACCGCGCAGGGGCTGGACCTCCGCGTCGCGGTCAACCTGTCGGCGCGGCAGTTCCGCGACCCGGCCCTGTCCGAGCGCATCGCTGCCATTCTCGCCGACTCGGGGCTGGCTGCCGACCGGCTCGAGCTGGAGGTGACCGAAGGTTCCTTGATGGAGGACACCGACGCGACGCTGGCCACCCTCAACCGGCTCACCAGCATCGGGCTGCGCCTGTCGCTGGACGATTTCGGCACCGGCTACTCCTCCCTGAGCTACCTGAAGCGACTGCCACTCGACAACCTCAAGGTCGACCGCAGTTTCGTCCGCGGGCTGCCGTTCGACCACGACAACATGGCGATCGTGCGGGCGATCGTGTCGCTGGCACGGAACCTCGGCTACAGCGTGACGGCGGAGGGCGTGGAGACCGTGGCCCAGGCGAGCTGCCTGCGCACCCTGGCCTGCGACCTGCTGCAGGGCTATTTCATCGGCCGGCCGGTCGGCGCCGAGGAAATCCCCGACCTGATCCGGAATTTCGGCGCCCGCGCCGAGGACCAGGGGCTGGTCCCGGGCCGCGGCGACAGCGGCTCCACGGAATCGACCCTCACGGCACTCGGCTTGCGCTGAAACGCCTGGCCGTCAGCACGGTGAGCCGGCCCGATCATAGCTCCCGGAAGGCGCCTCGGCTTTACAGCCAAGGCCATGGCTACCAAACTGCACCTAGTCCGGCTTCACTCGCTGGCGAGGCAATTGGATAGCGAAGCACTGGAAATCCGGCAGCACCTGGCGCGTTTTCCCCCGTTCGAGGGCCTGACGGACGCGCTGCTCGACCTGGTCGCCGAGAGCGTCGACGTCGCCTATTTCAAGGCCGGCAGCGAGATCCTCGAGCGCGAGCAGACGATCGATGCGCTGTATTACATTCGCAGCGGCGCGGTCGAGGTCTACCGGCGCGGCGGGGCCCTGCTCAACCGCCTCGAAGAGGGCGACATTTTCGGGCATTTCAGCCTGCTCCGGAATCATCGGGTCCACTTCCCGGTCAAGGCCATCGAAGACACGCTGGTCTACCTCGTGCCCGACGAGATATTCCGGCGCCTGGGGACCGAGGACGAACAGTTCGCCGACTTCGTGGAACTCGACCGGCCGCGGCTACAGTCAGCGGTCGAGAAGCGGGGCGGCGACGCGGGACTGGCGACCACGCGCGTCCGCAAGCTGATCAGCCGGCCGCCCGTGATGGTCGACGCGAGTGTCACCGTCCGGGACGCCGCCACCCGCATGACCGCCAGCCACGCTACCTCGGTGCTGGTGCTTGGTGAAGAAGATGGCAATCCCCGCTATGCCGTGACTGCGCCGGAGGGCACGCAGGCCTGCCTGCTTGGCGTGCTCACGGACGCCGATTTTCGCAGCCGGGTGGTGGCCGAGGGCAAGCCGCCGGAGACTCCGGTGAGCGAGATCGTGCAGGGACCGCCGACCACCATCCAGTCCGACGAAACCCTGCAGGAAGCGATGCTGTGCATGCTGCGGAACAACCTGCAGCACCTGCCGGTGCTCCACCGCCGCACGCCGGTGGGCGTGCTGCATATTTCCGACATCATCCGCCACCAGACCCACACCAGCCTGTACCTGGTGGAGCGCATTTTCAGCCAGGGCAGCCCGCAGGCGCTGGCCCGGCTGCTGCCGGACGTGCGTGAGGCCTTTGTCCGCATGGTGGAGGAAGGCGCTGATTCCCAGGTGATCGGCAGTGCCCTGTCCACCATCGGCCGCAGCTTCACCCGCCGCCTGCTGGAGCTCGGCGAGGCGGAGCTGGGTCCGCCGCCGGTGCCGTACTGCTTCATGGCGCTCGGCTCGATGGCACGCAACGAGCAGACCATCGTGACCGACCAGGACAATGCGCTGGTGCTGGACGACAGCTTCGATCCGGCCCGGCATGACGAGTACTTCGCCGCCCTGGGCCAGTTCGTGAGCGACGGCCTCGCGGCCTGTGGCTACAGCTATTGCACGGGCGGGATCATGGCCACCAACCGGGAATGGCGCCAGCCGTTGCGCGTCTGGCGCGAGTACTTCATCGACTGGATCGGCCAGCCGACCCCCGAGCGACTGCTCCACAGCTCGATCTTCTTCGACCTCGACAGCGTGAGCGGCGAGGAGGCTTTCGTCGTGGCGCTGCAGGACCTGGTGGCCGAGCGCGCACCGCGCAGCCCGCTGTTCCTCGCGGCGATGGCCCGCAACGCGGGCAACCGCACGCCGCCGCTCGGCTTCTTCCGCAATTTCGTGATGGAGAAGGACGGCAAGCAGAACAACACCATCAATGTGAAGCGTCGCGGCACCGCGCCCATGACGGACCTGATCCGGGTCCACGCGCTGGCCTGCGGCTCCACCGCCCAGAACTCCTTCGACCGGCTCAACGATATCGCCCGCACCGACCTGTTGCCCAGCGGCGTCAGCGACCGCATTCGCTATGCGCTGGAGTTGATCTCCATGCTGCGCATCCGTCACCAGGCCATCGACCTCCAGCGCGACCACCCGCCGACCAACAGCATCGAGCCGGAGAACATTTCACCCGCCGAGCGGCATAACCTGAAAGACGCCTTCCAGCTGCTCAGCGACGCCCAGAAGTTCCTCCAGTTCCGCTACCCGATCCCGGCCCGGCGGAGCTGATGCCGGCCGGCCCGCCGACAGGATGAGCGCCGCGCAATCCCCCGACTGGCTCGCCCGCATGCAACGCCAGGCAGCTGCAGCGCGGGATCCGCGGCTGCGGCGCTTCTACGAAGCCTGGCAGCTGCCAGGGAGCACGCCGCTGCGGGACGTGCCGCTGGCGGCGCTGGACCTCGAGACCACCGGGATGGACCCGCGGCGCCATTCCATCGTCAGTATCGGCATCGTGCCCTTCGACCTGGGCCGAATCCGGTTCTCGCAACGCCGCCACTGGATCGTGCGTCCGCGCTTTCCCCTGCAGGCGCTCTCGGTGACGCTGCACCACATCACGCACTCCGACCTGGCCGCGGCCCCGGATCTCGGCGAGGTGCTGGGAGACGTTCTCGACGCGCTCGCGGGGCGACTGCCGGTCGTGCACTACTATCCCATCGAGCGCGCCTTCCTCGATTCGGCGCTGCGCTTTCGCCTGGACGAGGGCATCGAGTTCCCGGTCATCGACACCATGCAACTGGAGGCCCGCTGGTACCGCCAGTCGCTGGGGGCGCGGTTGCGACACTGGCTGGGACGCCGGCCGGTGTCGATCCGCCTGCATGAGAGCCGGCTGCGCTACGGCCTTCCGGCCTACCAGCCGCACCATGCGGCGCTCGACGCGCTCGCCACGGCCGAGCTGCTCCAGGCCCAGGTGGCGGCGCGGTTCAGCCCGGATACGCCGGTCGAGGCCTTGTGGTGCTAGGGCGAACAGGGGGCGGCGCCGCGGCCGCCCCCGCCGCCTTCACCCCCGTGGCTCGCTCATCAATCCCTTGATGATGGCGTAGCAGCCCACCAGCAGCACGATCGTGAACGGCAGCCCGGTGGAGACCGCCATCGCCTGCAGCGCAACCAGCCCGCCACCCAGCAGCAGGGCGACGGCGATGCCGCCCTCGATGAAGGCCCAGAACACGCGCTGTGCCTTGGGCGCATCCACCTTGCCGCCGGCGGTGATGGTGTCGATCACCAGGGACCCGGAGTCCGAGGAGGTGATGAAGAACACGATCACCAGCACGATGCCGACGAAGGAGGTGATCTGGGTGAGCGGCAACTCGCTCAGCATCACGAACAGCTTGACCTCCAGGGCGGCTTCCTTCACACCCTCGAAACCGTAACTGATGAACTGGTCGATGGCGGTGCCGCCGAAGGCCGTCATCCACAGCACCGAGACCAACGAGGGCACGAGCAGGACGGCAATGAGGAACTCCCGCACCGTGCGCCCGCGGCTGACCCGGGCGATGAACATGCCGACGAAGGGCGACCAGCTGATCCACCAGGCCCAGTAGAAGGCCGTCCAGCCCTGGCTGAAGTTCGCGTCCTCCCGGCCGAAGGGATTGGACAGCGCAGGCAGGTTGGCGACATAGGCCCACAGGTTCCCGAAGAACCCGCTGAGGATAGCCAGCGTCGGGCCGACAATGAGCACGAACAGCAGCAGCACGAACGCCAGCACCATGTTGACTTCGGACAGCCTCTTCACGCCCTTGTCGACGCCGGCCACGATCGACAGGGTGGCGACCAGGGTGATGCCGAGAATCAGCAGCACCATGGTGACGTTGCCCCCGGGGAGCCCGAACAGGTAGCCCAGCCCGGCCGCCGCCTGCGAAGCGCCGATACCCAGCGAGGTCGCCAGCCCGAACAGCGTGGCGAACACGGCCAGCATATCGATGACGTGGCCCGGCCAGCCCCACACCCGCTCGCCCAGGATGGGATAGAAGATGGAGCGGATCGTCAGCGGGAGCCCCTTGTTGAAAGAAAACAAGGCGAGCGCCAGCGCGACCACCGCGTAAATGGCCCAGGGATGCAGGCCCCAATGGAAGATCGTGGCAGCCATGCCGAGCCGGCGCGCCGCTTCGGTGTCCCCGGCGGCGGCGCCCAGGGGCGCCCAGTCGGTACGGACACCGTTCTCCATGGTGACGCCTGCCAGTGCGGACTCGAAATGCGACATGGGCTCCGAGACGCCGTAGAACATCAGGCCGATGCCCATGCCCGCGGCGAACAGCATCGAGAACCAGCCGACGTAAGAGAAGTCCGGCGTGGCCTCGGTGCCGCCGATGCGCACCTTGCCCAGCGGGGAGAAGATGAGCCCCAGGCACAACACCACGAAGATGTTGCCGGCGAGGATGAAAAACCAGGCGAGGTTCCCAGTGAGCCAGTTCCGCATGGCGCCGAACAGCGGCTCGACCTCGTTCTGCAGGGCCAGGGTGAGAATCACGAAGAACAGCGTGACAAAGGCCGAGATCGCGAATACCTTGCCGTGAATGTCAAGCGTGATGCCGAGCGGCGACGCAGTGTAGTTGTCCTGGCCGATTACGTAATCGGTATCGATCAGCGTGGACTCGCCCTCGGGCGCGGGTACGCCTTCGCTGACCTCGGTCGGTTCGGGTGCTCCCTTGTGGTCGTTTTTCTCCACGGGGCCAACCTCCTTTTTTTAACTGTTGTGCGGCGGCCGCACGAGGAACACGGAAACGTCGGAGTGCTTGGCGACCTTGTCGCCATGCGAGGGCATGATGGCGTCTACCTTGTGGGGCAGGTGGGTAGCCATCAGCACCAGGTCAGCGCCGATCTCATCGGCGGTCTTGACCAGGATCTGCTCCAGGTCCGCCGTCGGATCGTGGCTGACGAGCACGCGGGAGCTGGCAGGCTGGCCATGGCGGCGGGCCTGCTCAGCGGCGAACGCGGCGAGCTTCTGCTCGTACTCCGCCGGGGTCCGGGCTACCGGGCCCGGCGTGTTGGCGGTGACGCTGACGTAACAGACTTCTGCATCGTAGTGCCGCGCCATGTCGGCTGCGACCTGGAGCGAGCGCTCGAGCGCATCCAGGTGAGCCAGGTCAACGGGAACCATGATCTTGCTGTACATGCCCGTGTACCTCCCTTTGGCTTTTTTTTGCTTGAAGATTTGGCGGCGCAGGGGACGCGCGCGACGGCACGCGAGAGATTGGGCTGCGCCTTTTCACCCTAACATCCTTGGCGCGCGACTGCGAATCGCCGGCTTGCCACGCTGGCCTGCGGGGGCATCCGGGGCCGATAATGCAGCCATTCGTTCACGCACACCGTCCCACGAGGAGCATTCTCACGGTGGCCAGCCACAGCACAGATGCCTTCGCCGGACTGGCCGTCGTGACCGCCCTGGCAACGGTGGCAACGCTGGTGCCGGGCATCCTGGCGCTGCTGCCGGCATTCGCCGGCGTCCCGCTGAGTCCGGTGCTCGTGGCCATCGTGCTCGGCCTGGCCTGCGCGGGCGCGGCGCGGACCCGGCCTTCGTGGGCGCCCGGCCTGCAACTGGCAGCGGGCCCGCTGCTCAAGTTTGCCGTCATGCTGATCGGGCTGCGGCTGTCGCTGGCGCAGCTGGGCGTACTGGGATTGCAGGCACTGCCGCTGGTGCTCGGCGCACTGGTCACGGGGCTGGGCCTCGCCCTGTGGCTTGGCCGCATGCTGGGTGTCGGCCGCAAGCTGACGGCGCTGGTGGCCGTTGGGTCTGCCATCTGCGGCGCTTCGGCGATTGCGGCCACGGCCCCGGCGCTCAGGCCCAGGCCGGAAGAGACAGCCTACGCGCTGGCCTGCGTGGCACTGTTCGGCCTGGCCGCGACGATCCTGTATCCCTGGCTCCTGCAGGCCTGGCTCGGCGACGCGCGGCTGGTCGGGCTGGTGCTCGGGGCGGCGGTGCACGACACGGCCCAGGTGACCGCGGCGGCAGTCCTGCACGAGCAGACTTTCGGCGCCGGCGAGACCGTGGCCGCGGCCACCGTCACCAAGCTGCTGCGCAACCTGACCATGATGATCGTGATTCCCTGGATCGTCTGGTGGGGCCTGCGGGGCGAAAAGCGAGACGGCGCCGAAACGCACTTCCCGCTCTTCGTGCTGGGTTTCATCGGCTTTGCCGCCCTGCGCAGCACCGGTGACTGGCTGGTGCCCGACGCCCCCTGGTGGCAATGGGTCATCAGCCTGGGTGGCGACGCCAGCGCTTTCCTTTTCGCCATGGCGATGGCCGCCATCGGCATGCAGATTCGCCTCGCCGCGCTGCGGGCGCTGGGCCCCAGGCCGGCACTGATCGCCTTGTTGACGGCGCTCGGTATGGGCGCGGTCGCGCTCGGCCTGGTGCGGCTGCTCGCCTGATGCCCCGACCGCCTACCAGGCGCCGGGCACGCCGGCAGTGGCCTGGTAACCGTAGTGGGCGCTGACGTAGCAGCTGTTGCCGGTAGGGAACCAGCGGGCGACAAGCACGACCGGGCCGGTCTCGACCAGGTGTTCGCGTGAAACCGGCTTGTGCTCGGCGCGTGCTCCGCCAGGCGGGCCGTAGTGGGCGATGAAGGGCGCGCCGAACCTGTCCCGCAGGGCGATGCAGGCCGCCTCGCCGGTGGCCTGCAACGGAGCATCGAGCGTGACCTCGATCTCGGCGATCCGGCCGGCGATAGCCATCCCCATGGCGCTCACCGGCAGGTCGGCGAGCCGGGCGCTGAAGCGCACCTCGTCCAGCCCGTTGCACCCCAGGCCGGCGAAAGCGGTTTCCGGCGCCGCAGCCATCGTGGCGGCCACGGTTTCCTGGTAGTCGCGGTCGAGGCGGAGCGGACCGATGCCCTCCGGGCCCATGGCCAGCAGCGGCTCGGGCTGCCGTGCACAGCCGCAAAGAAGAACGCTCGCCGCTGCCAGAGCGACGAGCGTTCGCAGGGGGACCCCGGGGCCCCGTCCCGTCACTTGGCCTTGATGACGCCGCAGGCGATCCGCGGGCCCGCGCCGCCGATCGGCTGCGTGATGTGATCGTCGCGGTTGATATGGATGACCAGCGCCGCGCCGTCCTCGTCGAGGATGGTCGCCCTGCCTTCGGCGCCGCCGAGCGAGGCCAGCGGCGTGAACATCTCGACCTTCACGCTGCCGTCATCGAGGACGATCAGGTTCGGCAGGTCGCCGGCGTCCGGGCCCTTGGGGTTCATCAGGCCATGTTCCTTGCCGTCGGGGTTGAGATGCCCCTTGGAGGCGACGAAGCCGGCGTCCGGATCCTCGCAGGTACCGACGCTATGGATGTGAATGGCCTTGGGCCCCGGCGGCAGCCCGTTCAGGTCCAGGTAAATGGCGACCCCGTTCGGGCCCTCGGTGAGCGAGGCGGTGCCAACCGACTTGCTCTCCTTGTCGATGAACGCCGCGGTGGCCTCCTTGACGCCGTGATTGTCAGCGCCGGCGGCCATGGCGAAGGTGGCACCCAAAGCCAGTAGTGAAAACCTGGTGAATCTCCTCATAGTCGCATCCTCGCGCTGTTATTGGTTTAGCAGAAACTGTTACAGGCTAATCCTTTCCGCGGCCGCTTGACAATAACCGGGGATTCGCCCGCCGCCCGCATCCGCTTATACTCCGGCGCTGGCCGTGCCGGGACCGGGGAGTGGAAATGAGCCAGCAGCAGCCGAGCAGGGGACAGTCCTTCACGCAATTCGTCGAGCGTGTCGGCCACAAGATCCCGGATCCTGTGATCATCTTCATGGCCTTCTATCCCTTGGCTTTTCTCGCCACGATCCTGCTGGGCGGCCATACCTTCGAGACCATCGGCGCCGGCGGCGAGCCGGTCGGCTACCAGATCCTGCCCATGTACCAGGCGGAGCATGTGCGCTGGATCTTCGACAACGCGCTGCTGCAGAACTGGCTGGCCTTCGGCAACGGCGTCCTCGCCGTGATCATGGTAGTGATGCTCGCGATCGGCGTGGCCGAGAACTCGGGCCTGTTCGCGGCGCTGATCAAGCGGGCCGGCACCCACATTCCGCAGCAATGGCTGCCGCTGCTGTTGATGTTTCTCGGCATCACCAGTTCGGTGGCGACCGACGCCGGCTACCTGGTGCTCATCCCGCTGGCAGGGCTGTTGTACGCCGGACTCGGCAAGAACCCGCTCATCGGCATGGCGGCCGCCTTCGCCGGCGTCTCCGCCGGCTTCAGCGCCAACCTGATTCCAGGCACGCCGATCGACGTGATCATCGGCATGAACGCCCAGGTCTTCGCCGAGTCGCAGGGCATCCCGTTCACCACTGCCGATGGTGCCCCGCTGCGCCCGGCGACCATGCACTACTGGTTCATCGCGACCTCGACCGTGGTGCTGGCGTTTACCGGCGCCTGGGTTACCCGGCGTTTCGTCGAGCCCAAGCTCGAGCATGCGCCCTTCGAGGTGCCGCCCGACATCAACCCGGGCGAGTTCGAGGTGGGGGAGGCCGAGCGGCGCGGGCTCAAGGCCGCCGGCTGGGGGCTCCTGGTCGCCGCCGCAGCCATTGGCGGACTTATCCTCGGTCCGCTCGGCGCTTACACCGACGAGTCCGGCCAGGAAGTGCTGCCGTTCCTCAACAACATCATCCTGCTGATCTCGCTGTTCTTCATCATCGAGGGGGTGTTCTTCGGCTACGCCTCGGGCAACTTCCGCGGCGTCGCGGACGTGGTCAAGGCGATGGTGAAGCAGATGAACACCATGGGCTACATCCTGGTGCTCACCTTCTTCAGCTACAACTTCCTCGGCCTGCTGCGCTACAGCGGGCTCGGTTCCTACATCACCTACCTTGGCGCCGAGGCGCTGGTGGGCTTGGGCCTGCAGGAATTCCCGGTGCTGCTGCTGATCGGCTTCGTCCTTACGACAGCCTTGATCAACCTGTTCATCGGCGGGCTGACTTCGAAATGGATGCTGCTCGGCCCGATCTTCGTGCCCATGCTGTATTTCGTGAATCCGGCGATGACGCCGGACCTGGTCGCCGCAGCCTTCCGCGTTGCGGACTCGGCGACCAACATCATCACCCCCATGATGGTGTATTCGGGCGTCATCCTTTCTTTCATGCGCAAGTACCGGCCGGGACTGGGCTTCGGCGACATGCTGCTGATCATGCTGCCGTATTCCGTGGTGTTCCTGGTGGTGTGGACAGCGTTGCTGGTGGCCTTTTTCGTCGTCGGCATTCCGCTGGGCTTCTGAGCGGCCCGGCATACGCAGGAGCCAGATCCGATTCACTCTGCAAGGAGACTGTGAAACATGCTTGGAGGACTGTCGCGAACGGCCTCGTTCACGCTCGGGACCATCGCCGTGATCGTCGCCACGGCAGCCATCGCGCTGCTCGGCAAGTCGATGATCGACGGTTCCAATCCCGAGGAACTGGATTTCTGGCACGCCGGTTACTACCGGGACGCCTCCATGGATCGCGTGTTCACCATCGGCTTCAATCCCGCGATCGGCAAGGCAGAGGTCTACGATTACGCGGGGCAGCTGATGCATAGCGCGGGGCATGTGACGACGGCCTATTTCTACCCTGCCGACAGCCGCATCCCCACCGGTGTCCTGGCGGGCGCCACCAGCATGGCGGAAGCGCGCCGGGCGATTGACCCCGCAACCGGGGCCAGCCCATGGCGTTACGCGGCGCGCAAGGACGAAAACCGGCAGCTGCGGGTGGTGGACTGCGAAGCGGAACCCGACGAGAGCCTGTGCGCCCCCTGAGCCCGCCCTCAGGGATTTAGTGCATCCGCGGCAACCTGCCTACTGCCAGCCGATCATCACGGCAACGACCAGCGTCACCGAGCCGGCCAGCATCAGCTTCAGCAGCAGCGGCAGGACGAACCGCAGCCAGCGGTCGTAGGGAATCCCGGCGATGCCGAGGATGCCCATCAGGACCGGGTTGGTCGGCACGATCATGTTGGCGAAGCCGTCGCCGAACTGGAAAGCCAGCACCGCGGTTTGCCGCGTGACGCCGACCAGGTCGCCGATGGGCGCCATCAGCGGCATGGTCACATAGGCCTGGCCCGAGCCCGACGGGATGAAGACGTTGATCACCGTCTGGATCAGCAGCATGCCGATCGCGGCGAATTCGGCGCCGAGCAGCTGCAGAGGGGCGGCGAGGGCGTTGACGATGGTGTGCAGGACCTGCCCGTCCTCGAGGATCAGCGCGATCGAGCGGGCGAAGCCGATCAGCAGCGCGGTGCCGGCCAGCTCGGCTGCGCCCTCAGCGAAGCGGCGGGCGGTGCCGTCGGCACCGAGACCCCCGACCAGGCCCGCAACCAGGGCCAGGCCGAGGAAGATGGCACTCAGCTCGAGGATGTACCACTTGGGCACTGCAATGCCGTAGACCATGAGCGCAAGTGTCGCCAGCGTCAGGACCGCGACCAGCTTGTGCCGGGCATCCAGGCCCGCGGGCAGTTCGACCGCGGCGTGCTGGGCAGTCTCGATGTCGTGGACGAGACTGTTGGCCGGATCCGCCTGCACCCGCCGTGCATAGGACCAGACATGGTGGACCCCGATTGCCAGGAAAGGCAGGAACAGCGCCAGGCGAAAGCCGAGCCCGGACGCGGGCGGCAGGCCGGCGACGTTCTGCGCCACCAGCACCGTAAAGGGGTTCAGCGCCGCCACGCCGTAGCCGATGCCATAACCGCAGACCATGATGCCGATCGCCGTGACCGTGTCCATGCGCATGGCGACGCACAGCGCGATCAGCACCAGCGTCAACGGGATGTACTCTTCCGCCACGCCGAGCGTTGCGGAGCCGGCGGCGAACACCGCCATGCCGGTCGCGATCAGCAGCCCGGGACGGCCGCCCACCCGGCGCAGCACGGCGCCCAGCAGGGCGTCGATGGTCCCGGTGGCGCGCAGCACGCTGATGGCGCCGCCGACGATGAGCACGAAGAAAATGATGTCCTGGGCGTCCGCGAGTGCACGCGGGACGACGGTGAGCAACTCCCAGGGCATCAGCGGACGCGCGTCGGGAATGACGGCAAAGGTCCCGGGGACCACGACTTCCCGCCCGGCCTCGTTAGTCGCGGTCTGGAACTGGCCGGCCGGCAGCAGCCAGGTTGCAACCAGGGCCAGCACCATCATGCCGAACAGCAGGACCAGGGTATGCGGAACGCGGATACTGCGCGGCATCTGGTTTCCTCGGGGATCGCGTAATCGGCGGCAGATGCTGACTTATTCGCGGTCCCAAGGCAACGCCGCCGGCGCGGCGACGGCGGCGGGGTCCCGGCTGACCCGCTGCGGGGGCCGCACGACGCGGCCGACGCGGCTATACTGCCGCCTTCGCGCAGAGGAGGCAGTTGATGAGCAGCCCGGAACCCGCACCAGAAAACGCGACCGTCAATCCCCGCATCGCGCGCATCCTCGACTGGATCGAGCGCGCCGGCAACAAGCTGCCCGACCCCGCGGTGCTGTTCCTGCTGGCGCTGGTAATCACCTGGGTCATTTCCGCCTTGCTGGCGCCGGTGTCGTTCTCTGCCATCGATCCCCGCAGCGGCGAGCCGGTGGTGATCCGGAACCTGCTCGCGGGGCAGGATTTCGTCGGCTTCCTGGCGCAGATGGTGCAGGTATTCGTGGCCTTCCCCCCGCTGGGCGTGGTGCTGGTGGCGATGCTGGGTATCGGCGTCGCGGAACATTCCGGCTTCATCAATGCCGCGCTGCGCGGGCTGCTGTCCTTCACCAGGCGCGGGCTACTGACGCCGATGGTGATCACGGTCGGCATCATCAGCCACACCGCGGTGGACGCCGGCTACGTGCTCGTGGTGCCGCTGGGCGGCGTGATTTTCTATGCCGCGGGGCGGCATCCCCTGGCCGGCATCGCCGCGGCCTTCGCCGGCGTGTCCGGCGGGTTCTCGGCCAATTTCGTGCCCTCGAGCGTGGATCCCATGCTCGCCGGCATCACCCAGGCCGGCGTCCAGGTCCTGGATTCGGAGCTGCTGATCAACCCGCTGAACAACTATTTCTTTACCGCAGTGTCGTCGCTGCTGATCATCGCTCTTGGCTGGTTCATCACCGACAAGGTGGTGGAGCCGCGCCTGCAGAATACGGAGCTCGACGGCGATCTCAGCGACCTGCCGAAGATGGAGTCTCTGGAGGCGGCGGAGCGCCGCGCGCTGCGCTGGGCGCTGGCTTCCATGGGACTGATGATCCTCGTGCTGGTGCTGACGTCGCTGCCGGCGGACTCGGTGTGGCGCAACGCCGAGGGCAAGCTCGCCGGATCAGGGTCGCCGCTGATGGGCTCGATCGTGCCGCTGATCTTCCTGTTGTTCGTCATCCCCGGCATCGTCTTCGGCTACGCCTCCGGCAAGTTCAAGAGCCATCGCGACGTCGTCCACGGCATGACCAAGGCCATGAGCGACATGGGTTACTACATGGTGATGGCGTTCTTCGCGGCCCAGTTCATCTATGCCTTCGGCCAGTCGAACCTGGGCCCGCTCATCGCCATCGAGGGCGCGAACTTCATTCGCGCCATGGGCATGCCCGCGCAGGTGACCCTGGTCGGGATCGTGCTGGTGACCGGTGTGGTCAACCTGCTGGTGGGCTCGGCCTCGGCCAAGTGGGCGCTGCTGGCGCCGATCCTGGTACCGATGCTGATGAGCCTCGGGATTTCCCCCGACCTGACGCAGGCCGCCTACCGTGTCGGCGACTCCACCACCAACATCATCACGCCGCTGATGCCGTATTTCCCGCTCATCGTGGTGTTCTGCCAACGCTACGTGACCAATGCCGGCATCGGCACGCTGGTCGCCATGATGCTGCCGTACTCGGTGGTGTTCCTGGTCGCCTGGACGGCGTTCCTGCTGATTTACTGGGCGCTGGGTATCCCGTTGGGCTTCCAGGCCTCCTATACCTACTGATCGCGGCCAGGGCCCGGTGGCTGCGCCACCGGGCTCACTCGGCCGGGCACCAGGCCCGGTTGAGCAGGTAGGCACTGCGGACGCCGGCCTGGGCGAGGCGCATCGCCGTCAGCTGGCGGCCGGTCTCGGCATAGCGGCGCGAAATGCCCGGCACGGTGCGCCGGTGATCGAAGTCGTAGACCCAGGGTCGCAGGCGCCTGGACTCGTCGGCCCAGCCCTCCAGCGTGCCGGCAGCCCACTCAGCCTCGCCCAGCAGGGCGAGCGGCTCGAGGCTCCGGGCGTAGTCCTCCGTCCGGAGGCCCGCGCTGCGCAGCAGCCGCCCGTCCCAAAGCTGGTGCAGGTTGGTTTCGCGGCCGTCGAACTGGACCCGGATCTCGTTGCCGCCCCGGTCCGCGGCGCGGCCCACGTGCAGGGGCTGGTGCAGGTCGACGACCAGGTGCAGCACGAAGGCCAGGGCCTCACGTCGCTCCGTCGGCTCGACCTGGCCGGCCTCGAGCCGGCCCAACTGCTCCCGCAGCGCCGCCAGGATGCGGCCGCCCTCGACCGGCGCATCCGGCGTGACCGGCACGTCGTCGCCAATGTTCATGTAATGCCAGTCGCGCGTGTGGGCCCAGCGGTCTTCCCCGCGGATGCGGTCGGGCCACACGACCGCCGCCTCGAGGGTCCAATCGCCCAGTACCGCGCGCAGCTCGGCCTGCGCCGCCGGGCACAGCCGGTCCACCATCACCGCCGCCGCCGCCCGGTGCGCTTCCGGGCCCCAGGCCCTCGCGAGGCCGGGCAGCGCCAGCGCCATCAGCAGGGCCGCGGCCGCGAGGCCGTGGCCGCGCCTCACACCGACTCCAGCGCCAGCAGGCAGCGTCCCGCCGCAGTCGCGCGGCGCTCAGGAGGGGGGAGCTTGCCCGGCGCCGTCGCCTCGAGCGACTCGATGACGCGCTCGAGCCCGCGGCGCGCGATCTGCTCGGCGTAAACCCGGCGCAGGCTCAGGAGAAAGGACTGGCCTTCCCAGCGGGCGTCGTGGACCACCCAGCGACCACCGCGGGCGCGCAGGTGCAGGAAGACCGGGAGCGGCCGGGCGAGCCCGGCATCGACCTCCAGTTGCACCGCGACCGTACCGTCACGCTGGGTCTCGCTCCCCGGCAGGACACGGACGTTATCGGCCGTCAGCAACAACAGCCCGCTCGCGTAGCGGGCGACTAGGGTCCCGAACAGCGCTTCGGCGAAGCGCCGCCGCTGCACCGGCGAGGCGTCCTGCCAATGGCGGCCCAGCACCACCTGGGCCCCGTGGAGCACGTCGGCCTCGGGTCGCAACTCCCGCGCCACGAGGCTGCGCAGCGCCACGGCGTCGGCAGCCAGCGGCAGGCGACAGGCGGCGACGATGCCGGCCAGCCGCCCGAGCTGCGCGCGCACCGCGGTCTCCGCGTCGTCCGCCGGCTCGGCGGCGGCCCCGGCCGGCAACACAAGCAACGCCGTGAGCACTAGAATTCGCCTCATGAAGCCAAGTATCGGGGCAGTCGCCGTTCCAGGCCAATCCCGCCGGTCCGGCCGTTCGGGTCCCGGCCGACGCCTCTGCTATGCTCGCCCGCGGCGCAGTCAGCGCTGTCATCCGGCCAGGAGGCCCGGCAGCCAGTGAATATCCCCAAGCTACCCCTGCCCGAGCCCCTTGGCTTCGACGCCGACAGCCTGCGCCAGGACGCCTTGCGAGAACTGCTCTACGGGGTCGGCAAGGATACCGGCAATGCGACGCTGCACGACTTGTACAGCGCGGTCGCGCTGACCCTGCGCGATCGCCTGTTGGGCCGCTGGCACGAAACCCAGCGCCGCATCCGGGCCCATGCGCCGCGCAAGGTCTATTACCTGTCGCTGGAGTTCCTCACCGGGCGGACGCTGCTGAATGCAGCCGTCAACATGGAGCTCGACGACAGCGCCCGCGTCTTGCTGCAGGAGATCGGCGTGCGGCTGGAGCGCCTGGTCGAGGAAGAGCAGGATGCGGGGCTCGGGAATGGCGGCCTGGGTCGGCTGGCTGCCTGTTTCCTCGACTCCATGGCCACGCTCGACCTGGCGGGCTTCGGTTACGGCATCCGCTACGACTACGGCCTGTTCGAGCAGCGCATCGGCCCGCAGGGCGAGCAGCTCGAGTTTCCCAACACCTGGCTGCGCCTGCGCAACCTGTGGGAGCTGCAGCGGGAGGACGTGCGCTACGAAGTCTGTATCGGCGACCAGGTCCTCGAGGCGGTCGCCTACGACACGCCCATCCCGGGCAACAACGGGCGCACGGTCAATCACCTGCGGCTCTGGGGCGCGCGCGACCCGCGGGAAATCGACCTGGCGCTGTTCAACCAGGGCGACTACGAGGGTGCGGTCCACGCCAAGAACGAGGCCGAGAACATCTCCCGCGTCCTGTACCCGGACGACTCGACGGAGGAGGGCAAGGAACTCCGCGTGAAGCAGGAGTACTTTTTCGTCTGCGCCAGCCTGCAGGACATCCTGCAGGAGCACCTGGGCGCCGGCTTCGCGCTCGAGGCGCTGCCCGAGCGAATCGCCATCCAGCTGAACGACACCCACCCCGCGCTGGCGATCCCCGAGCTCATGCGGCTGCTGGTCGACCTGCACGGGCTGGCGTGGGACCAGGCCTGGGACATCTGCCGCGGCGTGTTCTGCTATACCAACCACACGCTGCTGCCCGAGGCGCTGGAATCCTGGCCGGTGCGCATGCTGGAAAAGCTGCTGCCGCGCCACCTCGAGATCATCTACCGGCTCAATCGCGACTTCCTGGACGAGATCTGGGAGCGCTACCCCGGGGACCATGAGCGCCGCCGGCGCATGTCGCTCGTGGACGAGAACGGCCACGGCGGCCGCCACATCCGGATGGCCTGGCTCGCCGTGATCGGCTCGCAGAAAGTCAACGGCGTCGCCGAGCTGCACTCCAGGCTGGTGCGCGAGACCCTGTTTCCCGATTTCGATGCGCATTTTCCCGGGCGCTTCGTCAACGTGACCAACGGCGTCACGCCGCGCCGCTGGCTGCGGGCCGCCAACCCCGGCCTCAGCACCCTGCTCGACGAGCGCCTCGGGCGCGGCTGGGAGAACGACCTGCAGCGCCTCGGCGAGCTGCTGCCCCTCGCCGAGGATGCCGCTTTCCTGGAACAGTTCCGGGCGGTCAAGCACGACAACAAGCGGCGCCTCGCGCGCGAGGTGCGTCGCCGGCTCGGCATCGCGCTGGACCCGGAGGCCATGTTCGACGTCCAGATCAAGCGCATCCACGAGTACAAGCGCCAGCTGCTCAACGTGCTGCACGTGATCACCCGGTATCACCGGATTCGCCAGGACCCGGAGCGCGACTGGGTTCCCCGGGCCGTGATCTTCTCGGGCAAGGCCGCACCTGGTTACGCGATGGCCAAGCGCATCATCCAGCTGATCAACAACGTGGCGGACGTGGTGAACGCCGACCCCGACGTCGGCGACCGGCTCAAGGTGGTGTTCCTGCCCAACTACAGCGTTTCGCTGGCGGAGCTCATCATCCCGGCCGCAGACCTGTCCGAACAGATCTCGACCGCGGGCATGGAGGCTTCCGGCACGGGCAACATGAAGCTCGCCATGAACGGGGCGCTGACCATCGGCACGCTGGACGGCGCCAACATCGAGATTCGCGACGCCGTGGGCCCCGACAATATTTTCATCTTCGGCCTGACGGCCGGGGAGGCGGCGGCGCGCCGCGCGCAGGGTTACTACCCGATCGAGCTGGTGCGCCACAACGCCGAACTCGCCGAGGTGTTGCGCCAGCTGCGCGACGGCTTGTACTCGCCGCAGGAGCTGCGGCGTTTCGCACCGCTCGTGGACGCCCTGACGGCCGACGGCGAGCATTTCCTCTGCCTGGCGGATTACGAGGACTATGTCGATGCCCAGGCCGACGTCGACGCTCTCTATCGCGATCCGGCGGAGTGGTCGCGGCGCGCGGTACGCAATGCCTTCAGCATGGGACGGTTCTCCTCGGACCGGGCCATCCGGGAGTACGCCGAAGGCATCTGGCGCGCCGGGCCGATCGGGGCATGACCGGACGCGCTCCCGGCGTGACCTTCAGCAACGCGCTGGCCGCCATGGCGGCCGGCGACCGGAACCGGCTGCACCTCCATTTCGGCGCCCGCGCGCTGCGGCTGCGCGACGATGCCGGCCGGGAGCACGACGGCGTGTGCTTCATCGTCCATGCCCCGCATGCCGGCCGCGTCAGCGTGGTGGGCGACTGGAACCAGTGGGACGGGCGCCAGGCGCCGATGCGGCGCGCGGATAGCGGGGAATGGCGGCTGTTCATCCCCGGGCTGGGCCCCGGCGCCCTGTACAAGTACGAGCTCGAGGGCCCGGACGGCCATCTGCTGCCGCTCAAGACCGATCCTTTCGCGCACTACTGCGAACAGGCGCCGGGCAACGCCGCCATCGTCCCGGACCCGGCGGGGTTCGCCTGGACGGATGCCGAGTGGCTCGAGGCGCGGCGCAATGCAGGCTATCGCAATGACCAGCCGCTGGCGGTGTACGAGCTCCATGCCGGTTCCTGGCGCTACCGCGACGGGCGGCCGCTCAGCTACCGGGAGCTCGCCGATGAGCTGGTGCCGTACCTGGTCGAACTGGGCTTCACCCATGTCGAGTTCATGCCGCTCGCCGAGCATCCCTTCGCCGCGTCCTGGGGCTACCAGCCCACCGGGATGTTCGCCGTGACCAGCCGCTTCGGGCCGCCGGAAGACTTCTGCCTGCTGGTCGACCGGCTGCATGCCGCCGGCATCGGCGTAATCATGGACTGGGTGCCGGGGCATTTCCCGACCGACGCCCACGGGCTCGCGCGCTTCGACGGCACGCCCCTGTATGAAGACCCCGACCCGCGCCGGGGCTGGCATCCGGACTGGCAGACACTGGTATACGACTACGGCAGCGAATGGGTGCGCGACTTTCTCATCTCGAGCGCCCTGTGCTGGATCGAGCAGTTCCACGTCGACGCGCTGCGGGTCGACGCCGTCGCCTCGATGCTGTATCTCGACTACTCGCGCGAGCCGGGTCAGTGGGCGCCCAACGTCTACGGCGGCCGCGAGAATCTCGAGGCGATCGGCTTTCTCAAGCGCTTCAACGAGGTCATCCACGGGGCGCATCCGGGCGTCATGACCATGGCCGAGGAGTCCACCGCCTGGCCCGGCGTGTCCCGTCCCACCTACGACGGCGGCCTCGGCTTCGGCTTCAAGTGGAACATGGGCTGGATGAACGACACCCTGCGCCACCTGGCCCGCGAGCCGGTGCATCGGCGCTACCACCAGGACGAGCTGACCTTCGGGCTGCTCTACGCCTGGAACGAAAACTTCGTGCTGCCGCTGTCGCACGACGAAGTGGTGCACGGGAAGGGGTCGCTGCTCGGCAAGATGCCGGGCGACCGCTGGCAGCAACTGGCGAACCTGCGTCTTTACCTGGCCTTCATGTATGCCCACCCGGGCAAAAAACTCTTGTTCATGGGCACGGAGCTGGCCCAGGAACGGGAGTGGAACCACGACGCCGAGCTCGACTGGGGCCTGCTGGCGGAATCCGGGCACGCCGGGATGCAGCGCCTGCTGCAGGACCTCAACCGTTGCTACCGCGCCACCCCGGCGCTGTGGGAAGCGGACGCGAGCTCGAAGGGCTTCGAGTGGCTCGAATGCCGGGATCCCGCCCGCGGGGTGCTGGCCTTCGCGCGGCGCGACGGCGCCGGGCGGGTCGGGCTGCTGGCCATCATGAACTTCACGCCCGTGGTGCGCGCGGATTACCGGCTCGGCGTGCCGCAGCCGGGCGACTGGCGCGAGGTGCTGAACACGGATGCGAAGCTTTACGGGGGGAGCAACGTCGGCAACCAGGGCCTGGTCCGCGGCTCGGGCCTGCCGAGCCACGGCCGGAACGACTCCGTGGCCGTGACGCTGCCGCCGCTCGGCGCGGTCTACCTGGTGCCGGCGCCGTGAAGGGGACGATCATGCCGGGCCGGCCGCGGCCGCTCGGGGCCGCCTGGGACGGGGCCGGCGTCAATTTTGCGCTGCGCTCCTCGCACGCCGAGGCCGTGGAGCTCTGCCTGTTCGACGCCGACGGCCGCCGGGAGCTGGCGCGCCTGCGCCTGCCCGAGCGCTCCGGCGACACCTGGCACGGCTACCTGCCGGGCGCCGGGCCCGGGCTCGTCTACGGCTACCGGGTGCACGGGCGCTATGCCCCGCGCCAGGGCCATCGCTTCAACAAGCACAAGCTGTTGCTCGACCCCTACGCCCGGGCGCTGTCGGGGACGCTCGCCTACGAACCCGCGGTCTACGGCCACAGCCAGGGGGCCGCCGAGCCATGGCGGCAGGATCTCAGCGACAGCGCAGGCTGTGTGCCCAAGGCGCGCGTGACCGATCCCCACGCTTTCGACTGGCAGGGCGACCGCCGGCCCGCCGTCCCGCTCGAGCAGAGTATCGTCTACGAGCTGCACGTGAAGGGCTTCACCCGCCAGCATCCCGGCGTGCCGCAGCACCTGCGCGGCACCTACCTGGGCCTCGCCCAGCCGGCAGTGCTGGATTACCTGGTCGGCCTCGGGATCACCGCCGTGGAGCTCATGCCGGTGCAGCACTTCGTCACCGAGCCCCACCTGCGCGAGCGGGGTCTCGAGAACTACTGGGGCTACAACACCCTGGCCTTCTTCGCGCCGCACCCCGGCTACGCGCTGGCCGACCCGCTGCGCGAGTTCCGCGAAATGGTGCGCGCCCTGCATGACGCCGGCCTGGAGGTGATCCTCGACGTGGTGTTCAACCACACCGCGGAGGGCGGCGAGCACGGTCCCACGCTGTCCTTCCGCGGTATCGACAACCTTGGCTATTACCGGCTGGAAGCGGGCGACCTGCGCCGCAACGTCAACTGGACCGGCTGCGGCAATACGCTGGATTTCGGCCAGCCCGCCGTGCAGGAGCTGGTGCTGGACTGCCTCCGGTACTGGGCCGTCGAGATGCACGTGGACGGCTTCCGCTTCGACCTGGCGACCACGCTGGGGCGGGAAGCAGCGGACTTCGATCCCGACAGCGCCTTTTTCCGGGCGGTGCGGGGCGACCCCGTGCTGGCCGGGCTCAAGCTGATCGCCGAGCCGTGGGACCTCGGCCCCGACGGTTACCGGCTGGGCGGTTTTCCCCGGCACTGGGGCGAATGGAACGATCGCTTCCGCGACACTGCGCGGGCGTTCTGGCGCGGCGACGCCGGCCAGGTGCCGCGCCTGGCCGAGCGGCTGGCCGGCTCCAGCGACCTGTTCGGCGCCGATGGCCGCGGCCCCCAGCACAGCGTGAACTACGTCGCCTGTCATGACGGTTTCACCCTCGCGGACGTCGTCAGCTACGCCCGCAAGCACAACGAGGACAACGGCGAGGGCAACCGTGACGGTGACAGCCACGCCGTCAGCTGGAACCATGGAGTGGAAGGACCGACCGAGGACGAGGACGTGTTGCGCCGGCGGGCGCGCCAGCGCCGCAACCTGCTGGCCACGCTGTTCCTGTCCCAGGGCGTGCCGATGCTCCAGGCCGGGGACGAGTTCGGGCGGACCCAGCGCGGCAACAACAACGCCTACTGCCAGGACAATGAGCTCGCCTGGGTCAACTGGCGCCCGGCGCGGGACGGCGCCGCGCTGCAAGAGTTCACGCGCCGCCTGGTGCGGCTGCGCCGCGACCATGCCGTGTTCCGGCGCCAGGCCTTCCTCGCCGGCGTGCAGCAGCGTGCCGGGCGGTTCAAGGACGTGGTGTGGCTGCGGGCGGACGGACTGGAGCTGGAGCAGGAGGACTGGCTCGAGCCCGAGCTGCGCGTCTTCGGGATGCTCCTGGACGGCACCGGACTGCCGCCGGCCCAGGCAGGGGAGAAACCGGCCTGCAACTTCCTGGTGTTGTTCAACGCGGGCGCCGCAGCGACCGAATTCATGCTCCCGGCGCCGATTTCCGGCAGCACCTGGGAAGTCACGCTCGACACCGGCCAGGACAGCCTGACCGTGCCGGCCGGCAGCTACCGCAAGGGGCACATCTACCTGCTGGAGGCCGAGACCCTCGCCGTGCTTGCTGATCATGAGTGAGTTTTCCCGCGAACTGGAGCGCCTGGCCGGGCTCGCCGGCATCGAGCCGGGCTTCACGGATTACCGCGGCCGTCGGCACGCGCTGGGTGAAGCTGAGCTCGCCGGCCTGCTCGAGGCCTGCGGCCACGACACGACGACCGCCGCCGCCGTGCGCGCCGCTGCCGACCGGCTCGAAGCCGAGGAATGGATCCGCGTGCTGCCGCCGGTCGTGGCGCTCCAGGCGGGTCGTCCCGCGGAGGCTGACACCGTCATGATCGCGCCCATGTTGCCGCTCGTGCACTGGGAGATCGCCTGCGAGGACGGCGGCCGGCTGGCGGGCAGTGGCGAACCTGGGGCCTGGCCGCTGGCGGGCGAGCGGGAGCTGGGCGGCCTCTGGTACCAGCGGCGGCGCCTCAGCCTGCCGGCGCTGCCCGCCGGGTATCACCGGCTCCGGCTGAGCCGGGCTGACGGCGGCGCGCTCGGTTCGACACTGCTGGTGGTAGCGCCCGAACGCTGTCACCTGCCGCCGTTCCTGGCCGCGGGCGAGCGCTGCTGGGGCCTCTCGGTGCAGCTCTACGGGCTGCGCTCCGGGCGCAACTGGGGCATCGGCGATTTCACGGACCTGGCGGGCCTCGCGGCGGCCGCCGCCGGCCTGGGCGCCGACCTGGTCGGCCTCAACCCGCTGCATGCCCTGTTCCCCGAGGAGCCCGGCCGCTGCTCGCCCTACAGCCCCTCGAGCCGCCTGTTCCTGAACCCCATGTACATCGACCCTGAGGCGGTGCCGGAATTCGCCACCGCGACCCCGGTCCGGCGAAGCGTCGCGGCCCCGGGCTTCCAGCGCCAGCTGCAGGCGCTGCGCGCCACGCCGCGGGTCGAGTACGCCGCGGTGGCGGCCGGCAAGTTCAGCATCCTGCGAGCGCTGTACGACTGGTTCCTGGCCGAGGCGTCGGCCGCAAGGCGGCAGGCCTTCGAGGACTTCCGGACGGAGGGCGGCGAGGCGCTGGAGCGCTTCGCCCGGCAACCCGGCAGCGGCAGCGCCCCGCCGCGCCCCGGGGAGGCCCGCTGGCACGCCTGGCTCCAGTGGGTGGCCCGCGACCAGCTCGCCGCGGCTGCAGCCGCGGCACGTGCCGCCGGCATGCGCATCGGGCTCTATCTCGACCTCGCCGTCGGGCCCGATCCCGGTGGCGCCGAAGTGCGCGCCGAGCCAGATGTATTCGTGACCGCGGCCGGCGTCGGGGCGCCGCCCGATCCGCTGGCGCCGCAGGGCCAGGACTGGGGTATTCCGCCCAGCCATCCGCGGCGGCTGCGCGAGCGGGAGTACGCCCCTTTCATCCGCCTGTTGCGCGCCAATATGCCGGCCGGCGGCGCGCTGCGTATCGATCACGTCATGGCCCTGCTGCGGCTGTGGTGGGTGCCGCGCGGCCGATCCTCCGGAGCGGGCGGTTACGTGCGCTACCGCCTCGACGAGCTGATGGCCATCGTCGCGCTCGAGAGTACCCGCCGGCAGTGCCTGGTCGTCGGCGAGGACCTGGGCACGGTGCCCGACGAGGTCCGGGCCGCCATGGCGAAGTTCGGCATGCTGAGCTACCGCGTGCTGATGTTCGAGCGCGAGGCCGACGGCAGCTTTCGCCCCCCGGCGGCGTATCCGTTCCAGAGCCTGGTGACGCCGACCACCCACGACCTGCCGACGCTGGCCGGCTACTGGGAAGGCAAGGACCTGGCACTGCGGGCCGCGCTCGGACTGTATCCGGATTCGGCAGTGCCCCCCGAGGAACTGGCGGCACGGGAAGAGGCGCGACAGGCCCTGCTGCAAGCCATGGGCGAGGAAGGCCTGCTCGAAGCCGGCAGCCTCGCCCCGGAAGCCGTTCCGACCGCGGCCTTCGCGGCATCCGCCCAGTTGTTCGCGGCCCGCAGCCACGCGGCGATTCTCATGCTCCAGGCCGAAGACTGGCTCGGCGAGACCACGCCGGTGAATGTGCCGGGCACCCACGCCAGTTACCCTAACTGGCGGCGGAAGCTGGGCGCGCCCTGGCCGGAATTCATGGCAGCGCCCGGGCTGCACACCCTGGCCGCCCGGGTCAACGCTGCCCGCGCCGGGAACGGGCCCGACGGGAACCTGGAAACGTAATCAACTAAGACTCATAGCCCATTGTTTTTATTAATTTAGTGCCCATGGACCAACCGGAGATCAGTCGCGCGGAGTTGCCCGGGATGCTGGCCCGGGGCGCCTGGGTAGTCACGGCGACGCGCCGACTCGCCCGGGCGCTGCACCTCGAATACGCCCGTCACTCCTCCCGGGAGAGCTGGCCGACCCCCCGCATCCTCCCGTGGTCAGCCTGGATCCAGCACCAGTACCGGGAACTGCGCGACTTCGGGCGCCTTAGCGAGCCGCAACGCTGCCTCGACGAGACCCAGTCGGCCGCCTTGTGGGAACAGGTGCTCGCCCGGGACGAAACGGCAAGCCGCTTGCTGCTGTCCGCCGGTGTCGCCGAGGGCTTCAGGGACGCGTGGCGACTGGTACACGAGTGGCGGCTGCCCTGGGGCGAGCTGCACGCCCGGGCCCACGAGGATTGCCGCGTGTTCCTGCGCGTCGCCCGGGCCTACCAGCGCGAACTGGACCAGCGCCAGGCACTCGATGGCGCCCAGCTGGCAGGGGTCGTCGCGGCCGGGCTGGCCGGCACGGCCGGAGACCCGGTCGTGCTCGCCGGCTTCGATCGTTTCACGCCGGCGCAGCAGGCAATGGTGAGCTCGCTCGGCGCGCGCGCGCACCGGCTGGCAGCGGCCGGGCACCGGCCGGTCCCGCAGGTGCTCGCGTTCGGCGACGCCCGCGCCGAACTGGCCGCCGCCGCGGCGTGGGCCCGGCAGCAACTGGAAGCCGATCCCGGCGCCCGGATCGGTATCGTGGTGCCCGAACTCGAGGCCCACGCGCCGGTGCTGGAACAGCTGCTCGACGATGCGGTCGCGCCGGCGCGGCTCTGGCCCGGGCACGGCGACGATCCCCGGCCGTGGAATATCTCGCTGGCCCGGCCGCTCGGGGCAACGCCGCTCGCTGCCGCCGCGCTGGAACTGCTGGCTTTTGCCCAGGGGCCGATGAGCCTGGCGACCGTGAGCCGCGCGCTGCGCACGCCCTTCACCGCGGCCGCGCTCACGGAGGGGCCGGACCGGGCGCGGCTCGAAGCATGGCTGCGCGAGCATAGCTCCGAGCCGATCATGCCGGACGCGCTGCTGCGCGGCCTGCGCGGCGAGGGGCGGGCGCCGGGCTGCCCGGTCCTGGCCGCAGCGCTCACCGAGGCCCTCGAGCTGCTGGCGGAGACTCCGCGCCGGCGCCCGGCCAGCCGCTGGGCGGCCGATTTCAGCCGGGCCCTGCGCGTGCTGGGCTGGCCCGGCGAGGCCACGCTCGACAGCGCCGAATGGCAGACGCTGCAGGCCTGGTCGGAGGCCCTCGACGCGCTGGCCGGGCTGGACGCGGTCGCCGGCGGACTCACGCTGGCCGAGGCACTGACGCGGCTGCGCCGGGTTCTCGCCGAGCGACGCTTCCAGCCGGAAAGCCCGGAGGTCCCCATCCAGGTCCTCGGGATGCCCGAGACCGCGGGGCTGGAATTCGATGCCCTGTGGGTGACCGGCCTGCACGACGGCATATTGCCGGCGGCGCTGCGGCCCTCGGCGCTGCTGCCGGCCGCGCTCCAGCGCGAGCGCGCCATGCCGCGCGCCTGCCCGGACACGGAGCGGGCGCTGGCCGGGCGGCTGGTGGCCCGCCTGGCAGCGTCAGCCGGCCAGGTCGGGTTCAGCTACCCGCTGCTGGAAGGCGATGAGCCGCTGCGGCCCAGCCCCGCGCTGGCGCCTCTGGGAGTGCCCGGGGCAGGAGCGTCGGGGCGCCCCGGCGTCGCGGAAATCCTGTTCGCGGCGCGGCGCCTAGAGGAGCTCACGGACCAGCACGCGCCCCCGCTCGGCGGCGCGGTGCGCGGCGGCAGCGCGCTGCTCGGCGACCAGTCCGCGTGCCCGTTCCGGGCCTTCGCACTGCACCGCCTGCGCGCGCATCCGCTCGAGTCGGCCCGCGCCGGGGTCGACCCGCGCCAGCGGGGTTCATTTCTCCACGATGCGCTGCGACGACTGTGGGAGACCTGGGGCAGCCAGGCGACAGCGGCCGGCCTCGAACCGCACGCCCGGACGGCCGCGGTTCGGGCCGCGGCGCGACCGGCCGCCGCGCAGCACCTGGCCGGCGTGCCGCGGGGGCTGGTCGAGATCGAGCTCGAGGCCGGAGTCCAGGTGATCGAACAACTCGTGGCCGCGGACCTCGAGCGGCCGCCGTTCGCCATCGCCGGGTGTGAGCGCCCGTTCGAGCTGGAACTCGGGCTCCTGCGCATCCGCGGCCGCATGGACCGGATCGACCGCGTGGGCGAGGCGCTGGTCGTCATCGACTACAAGACCGGGGCGGCCGCGCCGGCAGACTGGGACGGCGAACGGCCGGGCCAGCCGCAGATGCCGCTGTATGCCCTCGCGCAGGCGGAGGCCGTGGCCGCACTGGCCTACGGCTCCCTGAAGCCCGGCGAGGTCGGTTACCGCGGCCGCCAGCGCGCGGGCGACGACGACCCGCTGCTGCTGCCAGGGAAGCAAACCGTGGCTGTCGCCGCGCCGGAGTGGGAAGAAATGCTGGCGCAGTGGCGCCGGGTGCTGGCGGGCCTGGCGCAGGATTTCGCCGCCGGGCGGGCGCCCGTCGACCCGCTTCGCCCGCAGCAGCGCGACGGGAGTTGCGCGCACTGCCCCTTGCCGGTGCTGTGCCGGCGCGACGAATTGCTGCGCGCGGGAGCCATCGGCGATGAGTGAGCGACGGCCGGCGGACCAGCCCGCGCGCGATGCCGCCCTCGATCCCGGGCGCAGCTTCATCGTGCAAGCGCCCGCCGGCTCCGGCAAGACCGAGCTGCTGACCCAGCGTTTCCTGCGATTGCTCGCCGTAGTCGACCGGCCCGAGGAAATCGTGGCGATCACCTTCACGCGCAAGGCCGCCGGCGAGATGCGCAACCGCATTCTCGGGGCGCTGGAGCGCGGCGCCGATCCGACACCGCCCGCCGGCGCCTACGAGCGAAGGGCCTGGACGCTGGCCCGCGATGCGCTGGCCCGCGATACGGCGCTGGACTGGGGCCTGCGGGACAATCCGCGGCGCCTGCGCATCGAGACCATCGACGCCCTCAACGCGTGGCTCGCGCGCCAGCTGCCGGTGTCCTCGCGCCTGGGCGCCGCACCGGTCATCAGCGACGATCCCGAGCCCGCCTGCCGGCAGGCAGCCCGCGACGTCCTGCTCGCGGCGGGCACCACCGAGCCGCACGGCTCGCATGCCGCCGCTTTGCTGCAACACCTGGGCGGGCGCTTCGGCCAGGCGGAAAACCTGCTGGTCGCCTTGCTGCGGTCGCGTGATCACTGGCTGGGGCGGATCGTCGGCCCGGGCCGGATGGAACCCGGGGCGCTCCGCGCCAGGCTCGATCGCGCCCTGCGTCATTTCGTCGAAGACGAGCTGCAGCGGGCCCGCGCCAGCCTCCCGGAGGAACTGCTCGAGGAGCTCGCCGCAATCCTGGCCGGCGCAGCTGAACACTCGCCGGAGCTCGACTGGCTCGCCCCCTGGCGCGGCCGGGCCGACGTGCCTGCGGCGCTCGCTGCGGACCTGCCGCGGTGGCGTGCACTGGCACGGGTGCTGCTGACCGGCGAGCGCGCCTGGCGCAAGCAGCTCACCAAGCGCGAAGGCTTCCCGACCACCGACCGGGACAACAAAGCCCGCATGCAGGACCTGCTCGAGCAGCTGTCGGCCACCGGTGAACCGGCAGCGGTGCAGCGGCTGCCGGACCTGCCGGACCCGGCCTATGACGATGCGCGCTGGCGCATCCTGGCGCACCTGCTGGCGCTGTTGCCGATCGCCGCGGCCATGCTCGAAGTCGAATTCGCCGCGCGGGGCGAGAGCGACTACGTCGGCGTGGCCCGGGCCGCCCTCGATGCGCTCGGCGCGCAGGAAGAGCCCACGGACCTGGCCATGGCCCTCGACGCGCGCATCAGGCACTTGCTGGTGGACGAGTTCCAGGACACCTCCCAGGCGCAGGTCGAGCTGCTCGAGCGGCTGACCGCGGGCTGGGTGCCGGGAGACGGCCACAGCCTGTTCTGCGTCGGCGACCCGATGCAGTCGATCTACCGCTTCCGCGAAGCCGACGTCGGCCGCTTCATCCGCGCCCGCCGTCATGGCATCGGCAGCCTGCCGCTCGAGCCGCTGCAGCTGAGCGTGAATTTCCGCAGCCAGGCCGCCCTGGTCGACTGGGTGTCGCAGGTCTTTCCGGCGATCTTCCCGCGCCAGGACGACATGGCGCTCGGCGCCGTCACGTTCGCCCCGTCCACTGCCTGGCAACCGGCGCTGGGGGTGCCGCCGGTCTGCTGCCACGCGGTACCCGCCCGGGACTTCGAGGCCGAGGCGGCGACGGTCTGCCGCATCGTCCAATCCTTGCGCGCAGCCGGGGACGCGGGACGCATCGCCGTGCTGGTCCGCAGCCGGCGCCACCTGGCGCAGGTCTATCCGGCGCTCCGCGCCGCCGGCATCCCCTGTCGCGCCATCGAGATCGAGCCGCTCGCCGGCTCCCCGGCCATCCGTGACCTCGAGGCGCTCACCCGCGCCCTGTGCCACCGGGCCGACCGCACCGCCTGGCTCGCCGCGCTGCGCGCCCCGTGGTGCGGGCTCGGGCTCACCGACTTATTACAGCTGGCGGGGGACAAGGAAGACGACGTCTGGCTGCGCCTGCAGGATCCGGCGGTCCTCGAGAGCCTGTCGCCCGGGGGACGCAACCGCGCCCTCCGGGTCGCGGCCGCGCTCCGGCCCGCATTGCGCGAGCGCGGCCGGCGTTCCCTGCGCCGGGCAGTGCAGGGCGCCTGGCTCGCCCTCGGCGGACCCGCCACCGTGGAGCGCGCCTCGGAGCTGACCGATGCCCAGAATTTTTTCGACTTCCTCGAGCGGGCAGCCCGCCACGGCGACCTGGACGACCCCCTGGAACTGGGCGCACAGCTGGCGGACCTGTACGCCGCGCCCGAGACAGCGGCCGACGACGCCGTCGAGCTGCTGACCATCCACAAGGCCAAGGGCCTGGAGTTCGATCACGTCGTGCTCCCGGCGCTCGACCGGACTACCGGGGCCAACGAGAAGCAACTGTTGCGCTGGCTCGAGCAGACGCGGGAGGAAGGGCCCGAACTCATTCTCGCTCCCATCGAGGCGCTCGGAGACGAGCGGGACGACCTGCACCGGGCCCTGCAGCAACTGGAGTCGCGACGCGAGCAGCTGGAGCTCGACCGCCTGCTGTACGTGGCGGCCACGCGCCCCATCCGCCAGCTCCACCTCGTCGCAGGCATTGGTTCCGACGAGCCGGACGGCGGGAAAGTCTTCAGACCGCAGGCCGGGAGCCTCCTGGCCCGCCTGTGGCCGGCCTGCGGCGAGGCTTTCCGTGTTGCTTTGGCTGCGGCCCGCCCACCGGCCGCAGCGCCCGGCGCGGCCGCACCAGCAGTGCTGCGCCGACTGGCAGACGGCTGGGCCGCCCCGGCGCCGCCGCCTGCCGTGGGGTGGACCATGGTCGAGGAACCGCCGGCGGAGCGGACCGCCGGCATCGAGTACGACTGGTCCGGTCGCCAGGCGCGGGCCGTCGGCGTGGCAGTGCACCGCCTGCTGCAGGTCATCGCGGAGGAAGGGCCTGGCCAGTGGCCCGAGCCGCGACTGGCGGCCCGGCGCGCGCTGCTGGCCGCGCTGCTGCAGGAGGCGGGCCTGGGACCGCAGGAGCTGCCCACGGCCCTCGAACAGTGCCTGGCGGCATTGCGCGGCACGCTCGCAGATGAGCGGGGACGCTGGCTGCTCGATCCGGGCCACGCGCAGGCCCGCAGCGAGCTGGCCGTCAGCGGCTGGCTGGAGGGCCGGCTGGTCAGCGGCATCGTGGACCGCAGTTTCATCGACGAGGCGGGCGTGCTCTGGATCGTGGATTACAAGGCGGGGCGCCACGAGGGTGGGAACCTGGAGGCGTTCCTCGACCGCGAACAGGAACGCTACCGGGCACAGCTGGAGCGCTACGCCCGCCTGCTGGCGCCGTGGCGCGAGGGGCCGATCCGGCTCGGGCTCTACTTCCCGCAACACGCCGGGTGGCGCAGTTGGGCGCCCGGCGCGGGCTAGGCCTTACTGGGGCTCGCTGCCGAGCTCGAGCCGCCGGCGTCCGTCGCCGAGGTCCTCGCCGACGAACTTGAGCCCGTCGATGAGCTCCCGGGGCGGATCCTCGCCCGGCGCCAGCTCGGCGCTGAAACGCCACTGGCGGGGCGCGGGCAACTCGATCCGCCCATCGACGGCCAGGGGCCCGCCGAGGGACGTGATCCGGCCGACCGGCGGGCCTTCCTGCGGCTCGAAACGGAACTCGAACGGCCCCAGCGCCAGGATCACGCCCGGCAACTCCAGCTCGCTCACGGTGGCCCAGCCGACGACTTCCACGGGCCAGCCGTCACGGAGCGCGAGGCGCTCGAGCTCGATACGCGCCTGGCCGGCAGTGCCCTCGGGCACCACCATGCGGGGGAGGGTGCCCAGCTCCAGCGCCGCGCGGAAATCTTCCAGGCCGAGACGGCCGCCGAGCAGGCCCACCTGGATGCGCCCCTCGGCGAAGCCATCCGGGCGCCGGAGCCCGAAGTCCCAGGCCGGTTGCAGCGCCAGCGCCGACAGCAGGCTGGCGTCCCAGCTGAGAGCGCCGAGTTCCTGGCCCTGCAGCACGAGGCCGGCGGCGCGCCCGGACCAGATGCTGCCCTCGATGCCCCAGGGCTTGACTGCCGGGGGTGCGAACCAGGCCGCAGCCACGCGGGCAGGAAAATGCGCCGCGGCGGCAATGAGCGCAGCCAGCAGGCCCGCGGCCACGAGCAGCACAAGGCGACGGCGGACAATCATTGCAGTCCCTGGCGCAGCACGAGAGAGGCGTTGACCCGGCCCTCGGCGGGCGTGCGGTCGAAACTCGCCGCTTCGATGCTCAAGCCGGCCGTGGCGCCCAGCGTCGCGAGCCAGCGCGCCACCGCGTCAAAGGACGCCTCGTCGAGCCGCACGCGAATGCCGTCCTCGCCCACCGGCTGGTTGCGCGTGAGCGCCGTCCCGAGGCCTGCCGCCCGGGCGGTACGATCCACGACCACGACCAGCGGCTGGCCGGCCAGCTCGGGCCCGGCGGCCGGCATGTTGCCGGCACCGGCCAGCTCCGCCGCGGCCGCTCGCAGGAAGGCCAGTGTTTCGAGCTTCGTCTCCACGCGTTCCGCCGTCGCGGCGCGGGACGCCTGCAGCGGGTTGATGACGAGGGCCCAGAGCAGCAACAGCAACACCGCCACGGCCCCGCCGCCGACGAAGACCCGCTCTCGCGGTTCGAGGCCGAGGAACCAGTCCTTCATGCGCCTTCCCCGGTCAACTGGATCCGGCCCTCGACGCCGTCGCCGCGCGGATCGGCCTGCTGGATGGTCGCGGCGTAGCGGCCGTCTCGGATCATTGCCTGGCGAAAAGCTTCCAGCGCCTCCACGCTCGGCGCCACAAGTTTCAGGTCCAGCACGCCGCTGCGATAGCTGACCGACTCGATGCTCAGGCCCTGGTTCCCGGCCAGCGCGCCGCCCACCGTTTCGATCGCCTCAAGGAAACCGGCGTCACCGGCACCGGCCGTCCCCCGCAGGGCCGCCAGCCGGCGCTCGACCTGGAAGCGCGGGTCCTCCATGCGCGCCCCTGGCAGCGCTTGCTGGAAGGCGGCGGCAATCGCCGCATCCAGGCGCGCTTCCTCGCGCTGCAGCTGCATGAGCTCCAGGCCCTGGCGCGCCAGCACCACCACGGCCAGCACGGCCAACAGTGCCGCTGCGGCCTGCCAGGGTCGCCACAGCCGATCGACCTGGGTCCGGGGTGCGAACGGGCCCTGCAGCAGGTTGATGGGCGCGCGGGCCACGATGCCCGCCGCCAGGTGCGGCAGGACCCCGTCCGGCAGCAAGCGAATCTCCACGGTCGCGACCTGCTCGCGCAGGGCCTCGAGGGCCGCGCCATGGCGCTCCATGGCGGCCGGAGTGACGTAGACCGACAGGTGGCGGGCTTGCTCCGCATCGCCCGGGAATCCGGGACCGTAACGCAACGCGTCCTCGACCGCCGCCACCTCGACCAGCAGCGGGATGCCGTCGCCGCTACGGGCCAGGCAGCGATGCTCGTCGAGCAGCCAGTTCAGGTGATTGGGAGCTGCCGGGCAACCCTCGGCCTCCGAGCACACGAGCTGGGGCTCCAGCCCCGCCGCTTGCACCGCCGCCAGCCAGCCCTCGAGCTGCTCCCGGTCGACTGCTGCGGCCGGCACTGTGCGGCCCTGCAGCCGCCCCGCCGCGAAATGCAGGGCCTCGATGTCCTCGGCGATCTGCTCCTCCAGCGCGAATGGCAGGGCCTTGAGAATCTTGCCGGCGCCGCGCACCGGCAACTCCGCGCGCGTGAGGAGCACGTCCTCGGCGGGCACCAGCACCGCGACGCGACGGCCCGCAGCCGCCGCGGCGGCGTCGGCCAGGGCCCCGGCGCCGGGCGCCCCGATGCGGCGCCCCTCGGCATCCACCGCCACCCAGGAGCCACGCTCCTGGTCGGCGGGATCGAGGCGTATGACTAGGGTCTCGGTCATGGCGCTGGGGCCTTCATTCGTCGGCGAAGCTGCGGAGCACGGTGGTCACGCTGCCGCCCGGATTTCGGTGCAGCAGACTGTACATGGTGAACCGCTGGGTGCCAACATCGACGCGCACCGACAGGCGGAACCATTGACTGGCGACGTCCAGCGCGGCGCGTGCGTCCTCGGGAATCATCTCGCCCAGTTGCTCCAGGTCCTGCCAGCCGTCCTCGGGCTGATCCAGGAAAATCCGCTCGGCTTCCGTGAAGCCGAAACTCTCGGAAGTGGCCATCAGCACCTCCGGCAGGGCGGTGTTGATGTTGATCAGCGTGCCCCGCGGCAGTGCGGTGATGTAAGGCCGCAGGCGGGCATACCCCCCGGCGCCCAGCTCGGGGAATACCAGCAGGACCTCCGAGGGGCTGGTGACGGGACGGTTGGCGGCCCGGAAGGGCGGCTGCCGGGACAGGTACTCCCCGTCCTCGGCGCCGTCCGGGAAATTCGGCTCCAGGTCGCGGTCGATCCAGTCCGCCATGCGGTCGGCGAGGCGCACGTCGAGCTCGAGGGCCTGCAACAGGCGCCGGAAGGCATCCAGGGCCACGGGATCCGTCGCGCCTTGCGCATCGACCAGGTTGTTCAGGTTGAAGCGCCCGTTCAAATCCTCGATCCGGCCCTGGATCTGGCCGCCTTCGATCGGCAGCGGCGTGATCTGCAGGCCCCAGGGCTCGCGCGGGTGATCCACCTGGTTGTCCTCGGCGTCGTCCTGCAGCACCTGGCTGGCCCAGGCCTCGGCGCCCAGGCTGTACATCAGGCCCTGGTCCACGGTGATGCGGCCCTGGGCGCGGCGCTGGTCGAGGAACAGGTCCCAGGTCAGCGACGTGGCAATGGCGGTCGCCAGCGCCACGACCAGCACGGCCGTGATCAGGGCCACCCCCCGCTGTCGCGCGACCGGCCTCATTGCGGCACCTCGACCAGCCGCCGAATCTCGCCCCAGTCCTCGAGCTCCAGCACCACTTCGACCGCCAGGGGACGATTCGCCGGATCGCCGCCGGCCTGGCTCGGCCATTGCTCGAGCCATCCGCCCGGGCCGTAGAACCGCAGGCGCACGTCGCGCACGCCGGTGAGCAGCTCGCGCTCCACCGGGTCCTCGCCGAGAGTCTGGTCGGGGACGAACCAGTGGCGGCGCAGCAGCCGGTCCTCCTCGAGCTCGTAGGCGACCCGCTGGACGGCCGCGCGCGGCTGGCCGAGGGGATTGGTCCAGCCGCCGCGCGTAAACTCGAGCAGGACCTCGGCGCGCGGATCGGAGTAGATCGCGGAGCGGTAACCGTCGCCCAGCGGCTCGCGCACCGGCCGCGGATTGAGCTGGGCCAGATCGCGAGTCAGCTGCTGCACGGCGAACTGCAGCTCGCGGAAGCGGTCGGCATTCTCGCGGGCGATGACCCGTTGCGCCATCACCGCCTGCAAGCCGCCGTAGGCGCCCATGCCGACGATGGCAAAGACCGCCACGGCGACCAGGACTTCCAGCAGGGTGAAGCCGGCGACGCGCTTCATCCGTCCTCCCCGGGCGGCTCCGGCTCGGGCTCGGGCTCGATCGTCGGCTCGGCCGGGGCTTCATCGTCCGCCGGCTCTTCGTCCTCGTCCGGCGTCTCGTCCGGCGGCCCGGCATCGGCGCCCCACCAGTCGACCGGCGGGGGCGCGGGCTGGCCGGCCGCGCGGCCGATAAAGCCGGTCATCAGGGTCACGGGCCGGTCCGGTGAATCGAGGTAAGCGACGGCGATCTCCACGCGGCGCAGGCCGTCGACGCCCGTCTCCGCCACCGCGGCATCCCAGCGCCACTCGCGCCCGGCAAATTCCACGTCGCCGTCAAAGCGGCCGACCTCGGGAAACTCGCCGCCGACGCGCAGCTCGGCGAGCTGGTTCATGGCGATCCAGTCGGCGAAGGCCCGCTCCCGCAGCGTGGTCGTGGAGTGGGCCATCTGGATCACGCCGTTGTACGCCGCGATCAGCCCGATGGCCACGATGAACATTGCCACCATGACCTCCAGCAGCGTGAACCCGCGGGCGCGTCTCACCGGCCCCTCCCCGGGCCGGCCAGCTCCACTTCGCCGTTGACCAGGCCGCGGATTTGCCAGGCATCGGCGACGTAGTCGCCGACCACGAACAGCTCGAAAGGGGTCAGCTCACCGCTGGAAAAGATCGCCACCTGCGGCACGAGCTCGTCCGCCGGGCGATCGCGCCGCTGCTGTTCCAGCACGACCTCGCGGCCGTCGATGGCGAGCGCGAACTCGAGGTCGGCCGGGAGCTCGCGCGCCCGCAACGCGGCCTCGTCGTCGATCACCGACCACAGGCGCGTGTCGGGGTCCCAGGACAGGAAGCGATAAGTGCCGGGAGCAAATTCCACGCCGAAATCCCGGCCCTGGATCAGGGCCTCCTCCGCGATGAAGCGCATCAGCGCCACCAGCCGGCGCGCCTCGGTCTCGACCGGGTCGTCGGCGCGCAGCGTGCCGGTGGAGAGCACCACGCTGGCAGCGGCGATCGCCAGCACGACGATCACCACCAGCAGCTCGATCAGCGAGAAGCCCGCTTCGCGGCGGGCCGCAGGCCCGGGCTCAGTAGACAGACCAGTTCCCGATTTCCGCATTGATGCCTTCGCCGCCCGGCTCCCCGTCGGCCCCGTACGTAAAGACATCGAATTCACTGTTGCGGCCCGGGTAGAGGTACCGGTAGGTGTTGTTCCAGGGATCGCGCGGGAGCTTGTCGAGATACGGCCCGCGCCAGTTGCGGAGCGAGGGGTCGTTCGGCCGCGTCGTCAGGGCCTCCAGGCCCTGGTCGGTGGTCGGATAGCGCGAATTGTCCATGTAATAGAGCTTCAGGGCGCTCTCGATGCCCCGGATATCCTGCTTGGCACGATTGATCGACGCGTCGTCGATACGGCTGATGACGTTGGGCGCGACGATTGCGGCGAGGATCCCGAGGATCACCACGACCACCATGATCTCGATGAGGGTGAAACCGGACTGGCGCAGGGGCGCGGGCCCCGTGTGCACCATGGCGACGATTCGGTTGCGAAACATGTCTTGGCCTCGACTCAGTGGCGCCCGTGGCACGGGCCCGGGCGCAGAATATTAGCTGGTGCGATGATATCAGATGGCTGCCGCGGGCTCCCCCGTGGCAGGCCGCATGCCGGCGCCGGCTCTGACTATAATGACCGCCCCGGGGGAGAGGAGTTGCAACCGATGGCCATTGCCGCCGTGTTCCCAGGCCAGGGCTCGCAGTCCGTGGGCATGCTGGCCGAACTGCTGGCGGCCGAGCCGGCCGCCGCCGCTGCGTTCGAGGAAGCCGGCGAGGCCCTCGGCTATGACCTGGCTGCGCTGGTGCAGGATGGCCCGGCCGAGCGCCTGAACCTGACCGAAGTCACCCAGCCGGCCATGCTGGCGGCCGGCGTCGCGGCCTGGCGGGCCTGGGAGGCGCACGGCGGCCCGCGGCCGGCGGCGCTGGCAGGCCACAGCCTCGGCGAGTACACGGCCCTGGTCTGCGCGGGCAGCCTGGAGTTCGCCGCTGCGGTGCGCGTCGTGCGCCTGCGCGGGCAATGGATGCAACAGGCCGTGCCGGCAGGCGCAGGCGCGGTCGCCGCCGTGCTCGGACTGGACGACGCGGCCGTCGAGGCCGCTTGTGCCGCGGCGGCGGCCGAGGGCGGCGTGGTCGAGGCAGTGAATTTCAATGCGCCGGGCCAGGTCGTGATTGCCGGCGACCGGGCTGCCGTCGAGCGCGCCATCGAACTGGCCCGCGCGGCGGGGGCTCGCCGGGCAATGCCGCTGCCGGTCAGCGCGCCGGTGCATTGCGCCCTGATGAACCCCGTGGGCGCCCAGCTGGCGGCGGCCCTGGCCGAGCTGAAAATCACCGCGCCGGTCGCGCCCGTCTACCACAACATCGACGCCGCGCCCCGCGGCACCCCCGACGAGATCCGGGCGGCCCTGGCGCGCCAGGTGCACAGCCCGGTCCGCTGGGTCGGTTGCGTGCAGGCGATGCAGCAGGCCGGGGTCAGCCGGCTGTTCGAGTTCGGTCCGGGACGCGTCCTCTGCGGCCTGGCGAAGCGTATCGACCGGGGCCTCGCTGCGCTGCCGGTGGACGATCCCCAGACACTGGAGGCCGCGCTCGCCGCGGCGAAGGAGGCCTAGCATGCAGCAGCTGAATGACGAGATCGCGCTGGTCACCGGCGCCTCGCGGGGTATCGGGCGCGCGATCGCCGAGACGCTCGGCCGGGCCGGCGCCACCGTCGTCGGCACCGCGACCAGCGACGCCGGCGCCGCGAGCATCACGGAGGCGCTGGCCGCTGCCGGCGTCCGCGGTCGCGGCATCCGGCTCGACGTGAGCAGTGATGCCGGCGTCGAGCAGGCCATCGCCGGGATCGCAGCGAACGAAGGGGCCGTCACGCTGCTGGTCAACAATGCGGGCATCACCCGCGACGGGCTCCTGCTGCGCATGAAGATTGAGGACTGGCAGCAGGTCATCGACACCGACCTGACCTCGCTCTATCGCACCAGCCGTGCCTGCCTGCGCGGCATGATGAAGGCGCGCCGCGGGCGGATTGTGAACATCGGCTCCGTGGTCGGGCTGATGGGCAACCCGGGCCAGGCGAACTATTGCGCCGCCAAGGCCGGGCTGGTCGGCTTCACCCGCTCGCTGGCACGCGAGGTCGGTTCGCGCGGCATCACCGTCAACGCCGTGGCCCCGGGCTTCATCGAGACGGACATGACGGCCGCGCTGTCGGCGGAGCAGCGCAGCGCGCTGGTGCAGCAGATCCCGCTGGAGCGGCTGGGCGCGGTAGAGGACATCGCCCAGGCCGTGCTGTTCCTGTGCTCGCCGGCCGCCGGCTACATCACGGGCGAGGTGCTGAATATCAATGGCGGCATGTACATGGCTTGAGGGGCAGGCCGGCTCCGTGTAGAACGACCCGATACATTCCCCTACAATACGGCGCGCGGTGCAGTCCGGGTCATGGGGACGCCGGAATGGTCTCGCCGCCAGCAACGAGGATCATGACGAGATGAGCAGCATCGAGGAACAGGTAAAGAACATCGTCGCCGAGCAGCTTGGCGTCAAAGAAGAAGAAGTGACGAACGACGCCTCGTTCGTGGACGACCTGGGCGCGGACTCGCTGGATACCGTCGAACTCGTGATGGCGCTCGAAGAGGCCTTCGAGTGCGAGATTCCGGACGAGGAAGCCGAGAAGATCACGACCGTCCAGCAGGCCATCGACTACATCAAGGCCCGCTCGAACTGAGCCGGGCGGGCAGGCGCCCCGTGACGGGGCGCGGAATCCCTGTGGCCGTGCAGCAGCGCCGGAGTTGAGCCCATGAGCAGGCGTCGCGTCGTCGTCACCGGCCTGGGGGTCGTTTCGCCCGTGGGGAGCACCGTGGCCGCCGCCTGGGAAAACGTCCTGGCCGGCCGCAGCGGCATCGCCCCGATCACTCGCTTCGACGCCAGTCGCTTCACCACCCGCTTCGGCGGCGCCGTGGCGGATTTCGACGTGGAGGCCTACCTGCCGCCCAAAGAGGCGCGCAAGATGGACGCCTTCATGCACTACGGCTTCGCCGCGTCGCGCCAGGCGATCGAAGACGCCGGCCTCGAGGTGACGGCGGACAACGCGCACCGGATCGGCGTCGCCGTCGGCGCCGGCATCGGCGGCATCGAGACCATCGAGCGCAATTTCCGGGCCTTTCTCGACGCCGGCGAATCGCCCCGCAAGATCTCCCCCTTCTTCATCCCCGGCAGCATCATCAACATGATCTCCGGGCACGTCTCCATCCAGTACGGGATGACCGGCCCGAACCTGTCGCTGGTGACCGCCTGTACCACCGCCACGCACAGCATCGGCATGGCCGGGCGCTGCATCCAGTACGGCGACGCGGACGTGATGGTCGCCGGCGGCGCCGAGATGGCGACCACGGCGCTCGGGCTCGGCGGGTTTTGCGCCGCGCGCGCGCTGTCCACCCGCAACGACGAGCCCGAGCGCGCCAGCCGGCCCTGGGACCGCGAGCGCGACGGCTTCGTCCTCGGCGACGGGGCAGGGTGCGTGGTGCTCGAGGAACACGAGCACGCTCGGCGGCGCGGCGCGACCATCTACGGCGAGCTGGTCGGTTTCGGCATGAGCGCCGACGCCCATCACATCACGGCGCCGCCGGAAGACGGCGACGGCGCCCGGCGCTGCATGCTGAATGCGCTGCAGGATGCCGGCGTGAATCCGGACCAGGTCGACTATATCAACGCGCACGGCACCTCGACCCCGCTGGGCGACAAGGCCGAGACCACTGCCATCAAGCGGGCCTTCGGCGAGCACGCCCATCGCCTCGCCGTGAGCTCCACCAAGTCCATGACCGGCCACCTGCTGGGCGCCGCCGGCGGCGTCGAGGCGGTGTTCTGCCTGCTCGCGCTTCGCGACGGGGTGCTCCCGCCGACCATCAACCTCGAGCATCCGGACCCGGAGTGCGATCTCGACTATGTGCCGAACACGGCGCGCGAGCTGCCGTTGAAGCTGGCGCTGTCGAACTCCTTCGGGTTCGGCGGCACCAACGGCAGCCTCCTGTTCCGGGCGCTCGACTAGGCCTGTGGGCAGGCCCTAGCCGCACCCGGAAGCCCCATGTTCCCACTCGCGGACGACCGGCCGCAGGCCACGATAAGGCTGCCGGCGGATGCCGACCTGCTGAGCCTGCACCGGGTCGATCCCGGGCGTTATCCGTTCCTGCTGGAGAGCGCTGCCAGCGGCACGCCCCAGGGCGCCGACGACTTGTTGCTCGGCTGGCCGGGCGCGACCCTGCTGCTCGACCGTGACGGCGTACTGCGGGGACCAGGGAGCGGGCCAGGCAACGATTTCCTGCACGCGCTCGACCGGTGGTGGGGCGATGCGCGCACTACGGCGCCGGGCGGCTGGTTTCTCTACCTGGGCTATGAACTCGCGGGCCAGGTGGAGCCGACGCTCAGGCTGGACCCGCCCGTGCAGCTGCCCATCGCCTTCGCCACGCAGTGCGCCGTGGTCTTGCGGCGGAATCGCGCTGCCGGCAGCGTCACGGTAAGCGCGCCCGACGAGGCCACGCTGGCTGCCGTGCTGGCCGACTTCGAGCGCGCCGCCGGCCTGCCGGCGCCGGCCTGGAACGGCCGGATCGGCGCGGCGCAGGAAGAAGCGGCGGAGTATTTCATCGAGGCCGTCGAGCGCGCCCGCCGCCACATCATCCGCGGCGACATTTTCCAGGCCAACCTGTCGCGGGCCTGGCGGGTGCCGCTGCCGGCGCCGGTCGACCCGGCCGCCCTCTATGCCCGCCTGCGGCGCGCCAATCCCGGCTCCTTCGCGGGGCTGGTGCGGTGGGGCGACCAGGCAGTAATCAGTTCCTCGCCGGAACGCCTGCTGCAACTCTGCGACGGCTGGGCCCAGACCCGCCCGATCGCCGGCACGCGCCCGCGGGGCGAGAGCCCGGACCAGGACCTGGCGCTGGAGCGCGAGCTGCTCGCGCATCCCAAGGAACGCGCAGAGCACGTGATGCTCATCGACCTGGAACGCAACGACCTCGGCCGGATCTGCGTCCCCGGCACGGTGGAGGTCAACGAGATGATGGTGCTGGAGAGCTACGCCCACGTGCATCACATCGTCTCCAACGTGCGCGGCCGGCTCGAAGCCGGCATCGGCCCGGGCGCGGCCATTCGCGCGGTGTTTCCCGGCGGCACCATTACCGGCTGCCCCAAGGTCCGCTGCATGGAAATCATCCAGGCACTGGAGGCCGGGCCGCGCGGCGCCTACACGGGCTCGATCGGCTGGCTCGCGCCGGACGGCGCGCTGGACCTGAACATCCTCATCCGCACCATGGAGCTTGGCCCTGCCGAGCTGCGCTTCCGGGCCGGCGCCGGTATCGTCTACGACTCCGTGCCGGAACTCGAGCTGGCGGAGACCCGCGCCAAGGCCAAGGGACTGCTGCTCGCGCTGGAGGCCGAGGCGTGATGCTGGTGGACGGCCGGCCGGCCGGCAGCGTGCCGTTGACCGACCGCGGGCTGAATTACGGTGACGGACTGTTCGAGACCCTGCGCTTGCACCGGGGCGCCGCGCCGCTGCTGGACCGGCACCTGGCCCGGCTCCAGGCCGGTTGCGAACGGCTCGGCCTGGGATGGCCGGGCCGGGCGCTGCTCGAGCCGGAAGCCCTGGCGGTGGCCGCGGCCGCGCCAGGCGAGGCGGTCCTGAAGATCGTGCTGACCCGCGGCGACGGTGGCCGCGGGTATGCGCCGGGCCCGGTTGCCCCGGCCCGCCGGATCATCTCGGCGCATCCCTTGCCGCCCGGGCTCGGGACGCCCCTGGAAGTGGGCGTGTGCCGGACCCGGCTCGGCAGCTCGCCGGCGCTGCAGGGCCTGAAGCACCTCGGCCGCCTGGAACAGGTCCTGGCGGCCAGCGAGACCGCCGCAGCGGGCTGGGACGAGGGGCTGATGCTGGACGCCGCCGGCCGCGTGATCGAAGGCACGCGCCACCACGTGTTTTTCCTCCGCGGGGACCGCCTGTTCACCCCGCCGCTGGCCGGGCTGGCGGTGGCCGGCATCATGCGGGCCATGCTCCTCGAGGCCCTGCCGGCGCTCGGCCTGGACGGCGGGGAGGCCGAGCTCCGCTATGATGCCCTCCATGAAGTGGATGCCATGTATCTCGGTAACGCGGTGGCGGGCGTGCGCGCGGTGAGCCGGCTGGATGGCCGTCCGCTGCCGGAACCGGGCCTGCTCGACCGCCTGCACCGGGCATTGTCGTCGCTGGGGGTGACGTGGCTCGCCTGATCGCTCTGTGCGGCGCGCTGGTCCTGGCGGCCGGGCTGGCCGTCGCCGGCGCGGCCTGGTGGGCCTGGCGTGCGCTGGACGCTCCCGGGCCGGCACCCGCGCCAGTGGTCGTGGAGGTCCCGGCCGGCGCGCCGCTGGCGCGCATTGCCGCGCGGCTGGAGGACGCCGGCGTAGTGGAACACGCCGCGCTGCTCGAGTGGTACGGCCGGCTGACCGGGCTGGCCGGCCAGGTGCGCGCCGGCGAGTACCGCTTCCCGGCCGGGAGCACCCCGCGGCAAGTCATGTCCCGGCTGGTTTCCGGCGAGGTCGTACTGCATGCGCTCACCATCGTCGAGGGCTGGACCTTCAGGCAGCTGCGGGAGGCCATCGAGACCCATCCCGCGATCGGCGACAAGCTCCCGGCGGCGCCGGACGAGGCGCTGATGAGCAGGCTGGGCATGCCTGACATGGCGCCGGAGGGCTGGTTCCTGCCGGAGACGTACCGGTTCCCGCGCGGCACGACCGAACTGGAGCTCCTGGCGATGGCCCACCGGGCGATGGTGGCGGCACTCGACGAGGCCTGGGCCGGCCGCGCCGAGGGCATCCCGCTGGAAACGGCGTACGAGGCGCTGATTCTCGCCTCGATCATCGAGAAGGAGACCGGCGTGGCCGACGAGCGGCGCGAGATCGCGGGCGTCTTCGCCCGCCGCCTGGAGCGCGGCATGCGGCTGCAGACCGACCCCACGGTGATCTACGGCCTCGGCGAAGCCTTCGACGGCAACCTGCGCCGGGCCGACCTGCGGACCGACACGCCCTATAACACCTATACGCGCAGCGGCCTGCCGCCCACGCCGATCGCCCTGCCGGGCCGCGCGGCACTCGAGGCAGCAGTGGATCCCGCGCCGGGCAAGGCGTTGTATTTCGTCGCCACCGGGAACCCAGACGGCACGCACTACTTCTCCGAGACGCTGGCCGAGCACAACCGGGCCGTGGCACGGTATCTTGCCACCCTGCGGGAACGGCGGCAGGCGCAATGAAGCAGCCTGTCGCGGACCACGCCCGGGGCCGTTTCATCACGCTGGAAGGCGGCGAGGGCGTCGGCAAGAGCACGAATCTCGGCTTCGTTGCCGGGCTGCTGACAGCGGCCGGCCTGGACGTCCAGCTGACCCGCGAACCGGGCGGCACGCCGCTGGCGGAGCGGGTCAGGCAGCTTATCGTCGCGCCCTCCGGCGAGCAGGTCCCGCCGATCGCCGAGCTGCTGTTGATCTTCGCCGCCCGGTCACTGCATCTCGAGGGCCTGATCCGGCCGGCGCTCGCCGCCGGGCGGTGGGTCCTGTGCGACCGCTTCACCGACGCCAGCTATGCCTACCAGGGCAGGGCGCGCGGGCTCGGTGACGAGACGGTGGCCTGGCTCGAGGCCCGCGTCCAGGGCGAGCTGCGCCCGGACCTCACCCTGCTGCTCGACGCCGATCCGGCCGTGGGGCTGGCCCGCGCCGGTGCCCGCGGCGCCGCAGACCGCTTCGAGCAGGAGCGGCTGGAATTCTTCACCCGGGTGCGTGAAGGCTACCTGGCCCGGGCGGCTGCCGAGCCGGCGCGCTTTCGCCTCGTGGATGCCTCGCGCCCGCTCGAGGACGTGCAACAGCAATTGAGAAATCACATTCAAGAGTTCCTTCAAGTTAATGGAAAAATTTAGTTTTCCTTGGCATGAAACCGCCTGGCGTGAATTCGAGGCGGCGCTCGAGCGCGACCGCCTGTCGCACGCCTACCTGGTCGAGGGCCCGCAGGGCCTGGGCAAGCTGCACCTGGCCTTCCGCAAGGCCGCCCGCCTGCTGGACGCGCCCTGGCCGGCGGCGGACCCGCCGATCCCGCTGCCGCATCCCGACCTCTTGTGGCTCACGCTGGAGGTCGATGACGAGGGCAAGCAGAAGAAGCAGATCGGGATCCAGCAAGTCAGGGACGCCTGCGCCGGACTGGCCATGACCAGCCACGCCGGCGGCTGGAAGGTCGCCGTCATCTGGCCGGCGGAGCAACTCAACCCGCATTCCGCCAATGCGCTGCTGAAGACGCTGGAGGAGCCGGCGCCGCGTACGCTGCTGCTGCTGGTGCGGAGCCGGCTGGATACGCTCCCGGCGACCATCGCGAGCCGTTGCCAGCGCATCCGTATCGCGCCGCCGCCGCTGCCCGAGGCATTGCGCTGGCTCGAAGCCCGTGGCGGCCGGGCCGACTGGGAACGGCTGTTGTCGCTGGCGGGCGGGGCGCCGCTGATGGCGCTCCTGCTGCACGAGGAGGGCGCCCTCGAGTTCGATGCCGAGTGCCGGGAGGACCTGCTCGGCATCCTCGGCGGCGGCCGCGAACCGGTGGAAGTCGCCGCGACGTGGGCCCGGCGCCCGCTGCCCGTGAGCCTGCGCTGGCTGGACATCTGGACCGCCGAGCTGGTGCGCTGCAAGGCCGCCGGCGCGCCGCCGCCGGTGGCTGCCGCCGGGCGCCGGACTTTGCAAACCGCGCTCGAGCGAATACCCTTGCAACGCCTGTTCCGCTATCGAGACGAGCTCAGGTCGGCCATGGTGCGCAGCGACGGGGCGTTCAGCCCGCAACACGTGATGGAGCAACTGCTCCTGCCCTGGGCCGACAATCTGGCGACGATCCACGGCGACGCAGCGCAGGGCTTCCTGGGCGACCGGTGACAAATAACTGATGACGACGAGCAAACCCGGACTGCTGACGCTGACGATCAAGGACAAGAGCGCCTTGTACCTGGCGTACATGCCCTATGTGAAGAACGGCGGGCTGTTCATTCCCACCGGCAGCAGCTACCGGCTCGGCGACGAGGTCTTCATGCTGCTGAACCTGATGGGCGAAGACGAGAAGATCCCCGTCGCGGGCCGCGTCATCTGGGTCACGCCCAAGGGCGCCCAGGGCAAGCGGACCGCCGGGATCGGCGTGCAGTTCAGCGAACAGGATCGCGGCAGCACCCAGCGCCGCATCGAAACCTATCTCGCCGGGGCACTCGGCGGGGACAAGCCCACGCACACCATGTAGGCCGGCCTGGCCGGCGCCTATCCCAGCGGCTCGTCGGCCGGCTTCGCCCCGGCGAGCTTGAAGCGGGCGTTGAAGGCCACCGTGATGCGGATATCGTCGCCGTCGTAGGGCATGACCTCGTGCAGCAGCCACGACGGGAAAATGATCAGCTGTCCTGCCTGGAGACGGATCTTGCGGTGACCGCCGCCGAAGGGGGGCTTCATCTTCGCTGTCGCCATGTCGATGTACATGGTGTTGGTGGCGAAGGGGTTGATGAACGTCAGCTTGCCGCTGTCGCTCTCGGGGTCATCCCCGTCGTGGCAGACGCAGTACACGCCCGACCAGCTGTGCAACGGATGGTTGTGGGCGCCAAAGAACCCGCCGCGCCGGGTGAGGTGGTACCAGGCCTCGTGCGCGACCTGCAGCCGGGCCAGGAACGCCTGGTCGTAGCCGTTGAGTTCCCCGATGGTCCGGTAGAGCGCGCCCATGCAGAAATCGCGCAGCTTGCGGATGCAGTCGTGCGGCCAGTCGAACAGGCGGAAATTGCTCTCGAACAGGGCCTCGTTGCGATCGACGAAGGGCGTCGTGTTGCGGTACTTCTCGCCTTCGGCCGCGCGCGCGACGAAGAGCTCGCGCAGCTCGCGGTTCAGCGCCTCGCAGTCTTGCATCTGGGCGGAAATCAGGGGTGCCGCAAAGGCGGGGATCATCTGGATCACGGGCGCGCTTCCAGGCGGTCGATTCGGGTCAGCGGCTCTCGATGTCCGCCATCGTGAGGCCGCCCCGCAGGACGTGGGCGTCGAAGCCGCGCTCGCTCAGGATGTAGGCGGCAGCACTGCTGCGGCGGCCGGTGTCGCAGCAGACCACATAGGGCTTGGCGGGATCGAGCGTCTTCAGCTTCAGGCGGATGAAGTACAGCGGGATGTTGATCGCGCCTTCCTGGTGAAAGCTCTCGAACTCCGAAGGGAGGCGCACGTCGATCCACTGGCCGCCGCTGGCCACGATGCGGGACGCCTGTTCGAAATCCACCCACTGCAGCATGGGCTCGTTCATCAGGGTGTTGAAATCTTCCTGCCCCAGCCGCATCAGGGAGCCGTCGCTCACCATGGTCACCGTGGCGTTGCGCTTGGCGTGGGAAATCAGCGCCTCCTCGCCGAACGTGTCGCCCGGGCCGAGGTCGGCCAGCTTGATACCTTCCTTGTTCAGGGGCGTCTCGCGGGTGACGGCGCAGCGGCCGTCGGTGATGACGTAGAAATAGTCGCCCTCGTCACCCTGCTTGATGACCACGTCGCCGGCCTTGAAGTTGACCTGCTGCATGCGCATGAAGATGGCCTGGATGTTGGCCGCCGGAATGCGATGGAACGCCTTCGTCTGCAGCAGGGTAGTCATCCAGTCGTCGCTCTCCGGCAGGTTGCCGGCGCGCAGCTCGCTCACCTCGTAGGTGCCGGTCTGGTCCCAGGTGAGCATCACGTCCAAAAGGTCGGAATCGATCGCGACGAACTCGACCCGGCTCCGCGCCCGGGCACTGGCCCGGCGGGGCAGGCCCGGCGACAGCGGGCTGCGGGCGTCCGGCGTGCCGCCTTCGATCACCGACAACAGCCGGTCGCCGTCGCGCAGTTCGACCTCGCCGGAGACCAGGTAGATGGTGCGCCGGTCCGTGTCGCCCTTGCGGAAGAGGAAGCGCCCGCCGGGAATCTCCTGCACCGAGGTCTTCTCGGACAGGGCACGCAGGTTTTCCGCCTTCAGGCCGTTGAGGGGCGAGAAAGCCTTGAGTGCTTCGATGTCGAGGGACTTGCCGGGCATAGCGGGTTGGGCGCTCCCTGTTGTTCTGGATTATGCTCCTGCGCGACCCGGGCCACGCGAGGAGTGCGGCGCGGCCGGAACCGCGCCGAAGGCAAGAATATCACACCAGTCGGCTCCCAAACGGGGTCCGGTCCGCAGTCCCCCCGGCGCTAGCGGGGCAGCTCCTCCCAGCCCGGATCGGGGGCGAAGCGCTCGCCGTAGCGGTCCTGGAGACGCTGCAGCGACTCGACCACGTCGGCCACGCCCCGGGCGCGGGCGAAGTGAATCGGCCCGCCCCGGAAGGGCGCGAAGCCGGTGCCGAAAATCACCCCCGCGTCGAGCAGGTCGAGGTCGGTAACAACCCGGTCCCGCCAGACCGCCACCGCCTCGTTGACCATCGGCAACACGAGCCGGTCGGCCAGGTCCTGGGGCGGCGTCGCGTCCTTGACCTCGGGCTTGACGGGCTTGCCGTCTTTCCACTCGTAGAAACCGCGCCCGGTCTTCCGCCCGAGGCGCTTTTTCTCGACCATCTCGACCAGCCGGTCGGGCACGGGCACCCCGTAGGCGGCACCGAGGATCCGCGCCACGTGCAACGCCACGTCGAGGCCCACGGTGTCGGCGAGCTCGACCGGGCCCATGGGCATGCCGAAGCGCTTGGCCGCCGAATCGATGAGAGGCATCGGCACGCCGTCCTCGCCGGCCAGGAGCGCTTCCATCATGTAGGGCATCAGGACGCGGTTGACCACGAAGCCCGGCGAACTGAGGCAGGGCAGGGGCAGCTTGTCGATCTTGCGGGTGAAAGCGACCCCCTTGTCGATCTCGGCCTGCGGTGTGTCTTCGGTATGGATGACCTCGACCAGCGGCATCATCGCCACCGGGTTGAAGAAGTGCAGGCCGATCAGCCGCTCCGGCTTCGCCAGCACGTCACGCAGGTCTTCGAGCCGGATGCTCGAGGTATTGGTTGCCAGGATCGCGTCGGGCTTCATCCGCGGCTCGAGTTCGCGGAACAGCTTCTGCTTGGCCTCCGCGTCCTCGAAGATCGCCTCGATCACGACGTCCGCCTGCTCCACGCCCCGGCCTTCGACGTCCGGCATGAGCCGGTCCAGGGCGGCCTGGACCAGGCGCGGGTCCCGCAGTTTCTTCTGGTACAGCTTGGCGGCGCGCTTGACCACCGGGGCGATGTACTTCGGCTCCCGGTCCTGGAGCGTCACGTTCAGGCCGCGCAGCGCGCACCAGGCGGCGATATCGCCCCCCATGACGCCGGCGCCGACCACGTGGACGTGGCGAAACTCGTAGCGCTGCTTGCCACCAAGGGCCTTCAGCTTGTCCTGCAGCAGGAACACCCGCACCAGGTTGCGCGAGGTGTCGGTGCAGAACAGCCGGGCGATGGAACGCGCCTCTTTCTCCATCATCAGCGCCGGCTTGTCGCCGTAACGCTGCCACAGGTCGATGATCGCGTACGGCGCCGGGTAATGGTCCCGCCGCGCCTTCTTGGCCACCTGCTTCTCCAGCACGCCGGCCAGCACCTTGCGCGCCGGACCGACGTTCATCAGGCGGTCCTGCAGCGGCAGCTGGCGGGGCTTCGGCGGCTTCAGCGCCAGCATCCGGGCCGCCCGCTCCAGGTGGCGCGCGGGCACGACCTGGTCCACCAGTCCCATCGCCTTGGCCTGCTTGGGACGGATGTTCTTGCCCGTCAGCATCATGTCCATGGCCTTCAGGGGGCCGGCCAGCCGGACCGAGCGCACCGTGCCGCCGAAACCGGGATGGATCCCCAGCTTGACCTCGGGCAGGCCAATGACGGTCTTGGGGTCGTCGTTGATGATGCGGTAGCGGCAGGCCAGCGCCAGCTCCAGGCCGCCGCCCAGGGCAAAGCCGTTGAGCAGGGCGATGGTCGGGCACTTGAGTCCCTCGAGCCGGTCCAGCACCTGCTGGCCGGCCCGCACCATTTCATAGGCCTGCTCGGCGTCCTCGAGGCCGGTGAACTCCTTGATATCGGCCCCGGCAATGAAGCCGGACTTCTTGCCGGAGGTGACCACCAGCGCCTTCGGCAGGTCCTTCTCGACCTGTTCCAGCACGGTGTTCAGTTCGGTCATCACGTCCCGCGACAGGACGTTGGTGGAGGCGTCGGCCTTGTCGAAGCAGAGCCAGGCGATGCCGTCGTCGTCCCGCTTGAGGGACCAGTGCTTGAGCGTATCGTTCATGGGGCTACTCCGGCTTGCTCTGCAGCAGCATGGCGCCGCCCTGGCCGCCGCCGATGCAAAGGGTGGCGACGGCAGTGCCGCCGCCCTGGCGCTCCAGCACTTTCAGGGCATGAAGCACGATGCGGGCGCCGCTGGCGCCCACGGGATGGCCGGTAGCGATAGCGCCCCCGTCCAGGTTGAGCTTGTCCTCGTCGATCCGGCCGACGGCGCCTTCGAGGCCCAGCACGTTGCGGCAGTAGTCCTCGTCATCCAGCGCCGCGAGACAGGCGAGCACCTGGCCCGCGAAGGCCTCGTTGATCTCCCAGTAGTCGATGTCGTCGAGGCCGAGCCCGTGGCGCGCCAGCAGGGGCGCCGAGGCGTGCGCCGGGCCCAGGCCCATCTCGGCCGGGTCCAGCGCGGCCCACTCGCAATCCTCGATCACGCCGAGCACCTCGAGCTTGTGCGCCTTCACGGCGGCCTCGCTGGCGAGCAGCAGCACGGCCGCGCCGTCGGTGATCTGGGAACTGTTGCCGGCGGTGACCTGGCCGACCTTGCGATCGAAGAAAGGCTTCAGCGTCGCCAGCTTCTCCTCGGTGGAGTCGCGGCGCAGGCCGTCGTCCTCCTCGTGGGCCCGGCCCGCGTCGTCATAGACCGCGACGACCTCGTCCATGCGGCCCTCGTCGAAAGCCGCTGCCAGGCGCCGGTGACTGCGCGCGGCGAAGCGGTCCATTTCCTTGCGGCTGATGCCGAAGCGATGCGCGATCACCTCGCAGGTCTGGCCCATGTTCATGCCCACGATGGGGTCGGTCAGCCCCTTGATGAGCGCGATCACCGGGGAGAAATGCCTGGGCCGCAGGCGGCTGACCTGGACGGCCTTGTCGAGCGGCGACTTGGCCCGCGCGAGGTCGGCCAGCCAGTTGACCATGTCCTCGTTGAACAGCACGGGCGCCCGGCTCATCGCCTCGGTGCCGCCGGCGAGGACGAGGTCGGCACGCCCCAGCCAGATATTGCGCGCGGCGGTATCGAGCGCCTGCATCGCCGAGGCGCAGTTCCGCATTACGGTGAAGCCGGGAACCTTGTTGCCGCAGCCGAGCCGCAGCGCGGCAATCCGCCCGATGTTGGGCTCGTCCGGGCTCGGCATGGCGCAACCCAGGATGACTTCGTCGAGTGCCTCCGGCGCGACCGGCTGGCGGGCGAGCAGGGCCCGGCCCGCCGCCACGACGAGATCCGAGGCGCTGAACGGCCCGGGGCGGCCGCGAGCCTTGAGAAAGGGCGTCCGGGCGCCGTCCACCACGTAGGCGCGGCTCGCGTGGGACGCGGATCGGGTCTTGGCCATGTTCTACTCCTGGCGTTTCCTGGGGGTTGTCGCGCGCGCCGGCGGCCGGCGCCGACGCGGCTTGGCATGGGAGACGGGGGCGCGGAAGCCCGCCGTGACGAAAGGCAGCAGCCGATGGACCACCTGGCTGACGTTGTCCGGGCTCATGGACTCGCCCGAAACGAGTTCCACCAGCTGGCGCTCGGCCACGGGATAGGTCAGGGCACCCACCAGGAACTGGAGCCGCCAGCGGACGTCTGCCGGAGGAATCTCCGGCAGCACGCGGCACAGCGCGGCGTGGTAGCGATCCAGCACCCGCTTGTATTCGCCGGCGAAGTACGACTTGTAGGGCGCCTCGGCCTCCGCGTGGGTCTGGCCCAGCAGGCGCATCACCGTCGGCCCGCCCTGGGCCGGATCCCGCGCCAGGCTGGCCACGGGGCTCATGAATGCCTCGAGGATCTCTTCCAGGCTGGGTTTGCGGCGGCGGCGCTGGAGCTGCTCGAGATTGGCCAGGCGGGCGCGATTGAGCGGCTCCAGCCGCCGCCGGTACACCTCTTCGACCAGGCCTTCCTTGGAGCCGAAGTGGTAATTGACCGCTGCCAGGTTGACCCGGGCCAGGGCCGTGATGGCCCGCAGCGAAGTGCGCGCCACGCCGGTGCGGGCGAAGAGCTCTTCGGCAGCTGCCAGGATGCGGTCCTTGGTGGAGTCGATGAGGCTGGTCACGCGAGGGGCCCCGGGATTAAAACAATCGTTTAATGGTAGGCGCAGCCCCGGATGACCGCAACACGACGCGCCGGTACCGGGCCGCCTGGACCCGGCTCAGCGCGGCTCGAATTCACAGATCAGCGGCAGGTGATCGGAATAGCGGACCGCCGGAATGTCGAAGCCGCGCGGGCGGAGGCCGGGGCCGTAAAGGATGAAATCGAGTTCCTTGCGGGGCGCGTGGCTCGGGTAGGACGGGCGGCGCTCCTCGTTGGCGCTCTGCAGGCCGGCCGCCTGCATGAACAGGTACATCTCGTTCTCGCCCCAGAAGGTGTTGAAGTCGCCCGCGACGATCACCGGCTTGGTGGCCGCTTTCACCAGGTCGTGCAGGTGCCGCAGCTGCCAGGCGCGGTGGCGGTACTTGAGGGAGAGGTGGACCAGGAAGATGGCCACGTCTTCCAGTTCCAGCTCGATGATCAGGCGCTTGATGCCGGTGTCGAAGTAGTGAAACCGCTCCCCGTGCACCCGGGGCGCCGCCAGGAAAGCGTTGGCCTGCTTGCGGACGATCGGCAGGCGGGTGTTCAGCGAGCTTTCGCCGTACTTGCACTGGTAGGTGCTGTAGTGGCCCAGTTGCTGCGCGATGGCCTCCGCCTGGTTGACCATCCCGGTCCGGATGGAACCCGTGTCGACCTCGACCAGCCCGATCACGTCCGGGTTGTGTTCCTTGATGAACTCGATGATCGCCTGGAGGTTGCCCTGGTTGCCGCGGAGGTAGCCCGCCCCGGGCAGGGGCAGGTGGAAACCGGCCCCGGTCCCGGCGGCGTAACGGATGTTGTAAAGGAGGAATTTCACGCGGGGGATGCAGTTCGCGTCGGCATTGACCCGCCGATTCTAGCCAACCCCGGCGCGCGGCGCTCGGCCGGCCAGGCTCCGCGCAGCCGGGCGCCCTGGGTTAGAATCGCAGCGTGAGCCGCCAGCAGAGGAGGGCGCCATGTCAGAACAGGATCCCATCAGGCTCTATGCCGTGCACGGCTGGACGCGTGACGAGGACTATGCGCGGCTGTTCGAGTTCATCCAGAGCGCCGAGAACTTCTATTACCGTGCCGTTTCCGACCCGGATTCGCATCCGGACCAGGGCGACGGCGTGGCCGCCCGGCGCACGGCGATCGGCGAAGCGCTGAAGGAAGCCGAGTGCGTGGTGTGCGCTGCCGGCACCTGGGAGCGATTCAACGACTGGGCGCGCTATACCATCGAGTCGGCCCGCGCCCTGGACCTGCCGGTCGTGGCGGTCGAACATTTCGGCCCGAAAAACATGGATCCCCGGCTGAAAGGTTACGCGTCGGAGGTCGTCGGGTGGGATTCCCGCAGCATCGTCGATGCCGTCCGGCGGCAGGCCCGGCACGAGGACACCACGCGGTTCGACACGATCGAGTTCGACCTGTAGCGACCGGCGGCCTACCAGGACTTCAGCGCCCGCAGGCGCGGGGTCTTCTTTTCCAGGTGCTCGCCCATCCGGACGAACAACCCGTCGAGGCACCGCAGCGCCTCGACCACGTGCGGGCCCTTGTTCAGCATCACGCACTCCGCCCGGGCCGACATGGCAGCATCCGTCATTTCTCCGCGGCTGGCCTGGCCGTCCTTGATCAGCCCGTGCAGCACCCCCGTGGCCCAGATCACCGGCACGTGCGCTGCTTCGCACAGCCACAGGATCTCTTCCTGGATCTCGGCCAGCCGCGCGAAGCCGATTTCCACCCCGAGGTCGCCGCGCGCGATCATGACGGCGAAGGGCTGCCGGCCCGCGCCCTGGACGATGATCTCGGGCAGGTTGCGGACCGCGCGGGCCGTCTCGATCTTGGCGACGATGCCGATCCGCTGCGCGCGGACAGCGCCCACGCGCGCGTCGAGCTCGTCCTGCAGCCGGGCGATGTCAGCGGCGTCCTGGACGAAGGAATAGCCGACCAGGTCGGCCTCGCGGGCGACAAAGTCGAGGTCGGCCAGGTCTTTCTCCGTCAGGGCGGGCACGCCGAGGTCGGTGCCGGGAAAATTGAGCCCCTTGTCCGGCTTCAGCCGCAACCCGCGGGGCGGGGCGGTTTCCACCTGGACCAGCGCGCCTTCCTCCAGCACGGCCGTCACGCTGCCGCCGACCCGGCCTTCGTCGAGCCAGACCGGGGCGCCGCAGCCCAGGCTCTCGAAGACGCTCGGCAGCGTGCACTGCGCCTGCGCCGGAAACTGCTCCGCGGGGGCAAAGCCGGACTTCAGGAGCAGGAGCTCGTCGCCCACGCGGAGCCGCTTATGGCCCTTGGCGACGCGGACCGCGCTGGTACGGCATTTCGGCCCGGCCAGGTCCATGAGAATTCGCACGTCACGTTGCGCCTCGCGCGCGGCGCGACGCACGTTGCCGATCATCGCCAGCCACAACTCCGGTTCGCCGTGGGCACAGTTGATCCGCACCAGGTCCGCGCCGCTGTCGAGCAGCTCAGCCGCCAGCGTCGCACTGTCCGCCACCTCGAGGGGCAAGGTGACCATCAGCCGGACGCGACGCGGACCCGCGGCCGGGCCGAGCGCGATCTCGGCATTGATGCGGGTCAGCTCCCGCCCCTGGATCATCTCGGTCGCCGGGGGGAAAGGCTCCGGGTGAGGATCCCGCACGATGGCGGCCAGTGCCGCCGTCACCGCGTCGAGGCTCGGCAACACGCGCCCCTCGAGCCGTCCCATGGAGGACAGGCCGAGCAACATCAGCTCTTCCTGCAGCGGCCGGAGCTCACGCCGGCGCAGCACGATGTAGTGGGCGAGGTTGAGCGCGCGCTCGCGGAAACCGCTGCGGCGGATGCGGGTTTCCCAGCCGGCCAGGATGCCGGCGCCCTCCGCCTGAACTTCGGCCCTGAGCTCACGGAGCTGGGCCAGGACCTGCACCTGCCTCGCAGCAGGCGGCGTTTCCCGGGCGGTCGTCTCGGCGGCATCGGGGAAAGGGATCATGCGCGCATGCTCGGACCAGAATATTGCAGCTGTATTGCAGCTGGGTAACTACGACGCAGCGCAGCAGGCCATGTATGATCTCGGCTTCTCTAGGGAGGAGCCGACATGGGGCGATTACTGGCAATCTCGGGCAGCCTGCGCGCCCGCTCGTTCAACACCGCCCTGGCGCATGCCGCCCAGGCACTCGTAGCGCCGGGGATCGAAATCGAGGTCGCGACGCTGCACGGCATTCCGCTGTACGACGGCGACCTGGAGGAGGGCGAGGGCATTCCCCCGGCCGTGGAGGCGCTCAAGGACCGTATTCGCAGCTCTGCCGGCCTGATCCTGGTCACACCCGAGTACAACAGCAGCATCCCGGGCGTGTTCAAGAACGCCGTGGACTGGCTGTCCCGGCCCGGCTCGGGCATCAAGGAACTGTTCGGGGACAAACCCTGCGTGGTCATCGGCGCCACGCCCGGCGGCTTCGGCACCATCATGTCACAGGCGGCCTGGCTCCCCGTGCTTCGGGCCCTCGGGGTCCGCTACTGGAGCGGCGGCCGGCTGCTGGTGTCGCGCGCATCCAGCGCCTTTGACGAACAAGGCGGCCTGGCCGACGAAATGACTCGTCAGCTGCTCGAGGATTTCATCCGCGGGTTCCACGCCTTCTCGCTGCGCTGATTCTGGCAATCACCGGCTCGTCTGCTATACCCAAGCTAGGGCCCGGTTGAGACCGGCTGCCTTCTTCGACGACTCCCGCCGTCCAGGCACTGGTTAACGCCGGCCTGCGCTGCATCCACAGCCGGGAGATGAGCCATGAACCCCCCCCGCGCGCTCGCGCTCGCTTTCTTCCTTCTCGCGGTTGCGGCCGCCGGCGCCCACCAGGCCCAGGTGACCACGCCCGAACCGGGCTTTCGGCCCGGGAGCCCGGCTGGCGCCCAGTTCGTCGCCGACCTGGGCTCAGCGACGTTCGCGGTTTATCCCACGATAATCCGACGCGCCGAGCGGACGGCGCACTCCTTCGTGTCCCAGGAACAACTGATCACGTTCCTGCACGAGGCGGGGATCGGCCAGGCGATCGCCGCGCCCAAGCGGATCGACCGGGGGCGCATGATGCCGGATTCCCAGTGGAACATTTTCCGAGGCGGCCTGGCAGCTGTTGCCGATGCGTTCGCGCAATCGCCGGTCGCGGCGGATTACGCTGTCGTGCTCGAAATCCTGGTCCCGGACGAGGACCTGGTGTTCGGCATCCAGTGCTACATCGTGAACGCGGCCGGGGAGAACGCTTTTTCGTTCCTGCTCAACGAGCACCACCAGCTATTCGCCGAGGCCGGGCTGGTCGCCGACGAGTCGCAGGCGGCCAGGGATGCGATGATCCGGCACGCCACGCACGTGGCCCTGCAGGCACTCGAGCAGCAAGTCGCGAAGGCGCGACCGTGTGCCGCAGCGGAGGCGGGCAAGGCGCCGATCCCGCCCGCCTCGGACCTGGTGGATGGTTTCGAGACGCGACTTCCCGGCGGCGCCGACCCCAACGGCATCCCGCTCGGCTTCTCCACGTTCAACGGCGAGCGCAGCATGGCGCGCATCGGCATCACCACGGATCATCCTCCCGTGCCCGGCGAGACGCCGGGCAACGCCGTGTTGCAGCTCGAGCTGGGCGTCGACACCTGGGCGGGCGTACTGCACCGCTTTGCCGATGAATCAGGCGATCAATGGCGCGGCTATGACTGGACCGGGGCACAGGAGCTCAGTTTCTGGCTGTACGGCCGCAACAGCGGCACGACGCTCGTCGTCGACGTGCTCGACAACCGGCACCCTTGCTCGGTCACGGACGACGCTGAGCGCTACTCATACCAGTTCACGGACAATTTCTCAGGCTGGAGACTGTTCTCGATCCCGTTCGAGGTCATGGTCCGCAAGGAGGTCTGGAACGGGGCGCCCAATGACGGGCTGGGCCTCGCTCCGGTCCATGGCTGGGCCCTGGCGTCGCTGCGTACTGACGGCAAGGTCATTTACTACGTCGACGAGGTACGCCTGCGGCGCGAACCGCTGATGCAGAACGTGCCGGCGGGCCTGTCCCGCGAGACCGATATCTGGGTCCCGGTCAATGAACTGCCGATGTTCGGCGGGTACGCGCCGACGGCATGGCAGGAAAAGGCGAACCAGGCGTTCCTGGCAACGGCGCTGGCCGGGTTCCCGGGCGACCGGGAGGCGGCAGCCGAGAATTTTGCCCGCGCCGGCTGGAATTTCTATTACCAGGGCAACAAATCAACCGCGATCAAGCGCTTCAACCAGGCCTGGCTGCTCGATGCCGACAATCAACATGCCTTGTGGGGCTTCGCCGTGATTTCACGGGAGCGCGGGAAGGCCGACGCAGCGCTCCATTTCTACCGGAAGGCGCTGGAGGCGGGGCCAGCCGATCCGCGGCTGACACAGGAGTATGAAAGACTGAAGCGTACGGCGCCGCACTGATTCAGCGCGGGCCGCCGTCGGTCCGCCGCCGCCCGCGGATGTCAGGGGTGCGTCGATCCCGCTGTTCCTGCTCGATTTCCAGCTTCGCGCCCTGCAGTCCGCCGGAACGGCGCGACCCTGCGCGCCGGTCGCGATGGCGCCGGTAGCCGCACTCGCAATGCGGCTTGTCGCAATCGGGCAATGGCAGCTTGGGCAGTTCCCGGCTCAGGAAGCGCTTGCCGGCGATAGCCAGCACGGCCGGGCATGCGCCATAAGCCGCAGGGACGACTTCCACCGCGTCGTAGCGCGGCACGGGCTTCGGCTTGGCTGCAACGGTGTTGCTCCAAGACGTGTTCTGCTTGTTCTTGGACCTTCTAAACGGCCACACGGATCTTCCCCCCATATTCGACGCGCCAAGCCTAACCAGTGAGCCCGCGGGGGAAAGTGTGCGGAGTCGCATTTTTGGCGCCAATTCCATGGCACCGGGGCGAATGTAGCCCCGGACCCGGCCCTGACTGCGCCTGCTGGATAGCAAGGGCTAGTGCCGCGGAGCACTTCCGATTCATAATATCAATAACTTAGCACTAGGCAGAGTAGTGACAATAGTCGGTGACGACCCAGCCTCCGTAGGAGATCCGAGCAATGTTCCGGGAAAGACGTCGACAACGTCGCAGACCAGTGACTCCACCCAAGGAAACCATCTTAAGCAACGTTCTGGGTGAGTTCCTTGAGCCGATCGATGCGCTCTTCACGATTTTCTACAGCGTTTTGTTTGCGCTGATCTTCACGCTTTCCTATAGCGTCTTGATCTATCACGGTGTCATCTCGTCCTCATTTGCAGGCGGATACGGACAGGAGTTGTTTGTGGCCATCCTGGGCGCTGTCACGGCCTGGGGGATCATCGATGGGGTGGTGTATGTTCTGGGGGAACATCTCCCACGGCGTGAGCGCTATCGGTTGCTCCGTTACGTTCAGAGCACAGCCAGTGAAGAAGAGGCCGCTGCCGCCATTGCCTATGAGCTGGATTTCATCCTTGCGCCGATAACCAGCGACGAGCAGCGACGTTCTCTTTATCACGAAATCAATGGCTATCTGAGCCAGGCTGAACCGCAGGCAATTGGAATACAACGTCAAGACCTGGTTGGCGCAGCGGCGACAGCGCTGCTATCCGTCGTGGCCGTGTTGCCGTCGCTGCTGCCGTTGCTGCTGCTGCCTGATGACACCGCGCTGGCAATACGCATCTCGAACGTTGTGTCGTTCGCCGTTATGTTCGCTGCGGGCTACGGTTGGGGACTCCACACCGATACGAATCCGTGGAAGATCGGCTTGCTGCTCTCATCTGTTGGCCTGGCCATGGTTCTGGTGGCTATGCTGTTAGGAGGCTAGCGCGCTCATGTTGCCGCGACTCAGTGGCGTAGCGGGCTCGCTCGATGATCTGCGAACGCCGCCGGGAGTTTGACTCCACGCGTTGGCGGATGATGGAAAGGCCACCATCGATTTCGACCCTTGATCAGCTCCGAGGTGATCTCAGAGGCGATCTCACCAACTGCGCATAATGTATATTATGTTAACTATGATGTGGGCCACGGGATGGGGTGCCTCGCCATGCGCGCCCAGGGAGCTCCGCCTTCTCCTTATGCCATTCAGAGGGTTATGGTGCTTAATTAAGGCCCGCTCTCGCCGTGGAACACGCCAGGCCCGGGAGCGCTCTCAGGTGGCCGGCTTCGCCCTCCTGCTGAGGATGCCGGTAAGAGACTTGCGCCGCAGGTAGGCATACACCTCGCGCAGCGGCAACTCTTTCGGGCAGACGTCCTGGCAGGCCATCAGTCCCAGGCAACCGAACACGCCTTCGTCGCTGGCAAAGACCTCGAACCAGTCGCCCGTCTTGCGCCGGTCCCGCGGGTCCATCATGAAGCGCGCGATCCGGTTCAGCCCCGCCGGGGCCACGAACGCCGGCCGCGTGTTCGCGACCGCGCAGGACGCCACGCAGCAGCCGCACTCGATACACCGCTCGCGCTCGTAGATGGCCCGCGCGACCTCGTCGTCCATCCGTTCCTCGACCGCATCGGGGTCGAATGGCGCCTTGGCCTCGATCCAGCCCTGGACGCGCTCGGTCATGCCCCTGAACCAGCTGCCGGTATCGACCGCCAGGTCCCCGACCAGGCGAAACGCCGGCAAGGGATGCAGCCGAATCGTCCGCTCGAGCTGCGAGGTCAGCGTCTTGCACGCCAGCGCCGGGCGGCCGTTCACCATCATGCCGCAGGAGCCGCAGACAGCGGAGCGGCAAACGAAGTCAAACTGGAGGGTTGGGTCTTGTTCTTCACGTAACTTATTAAGTGCGATGAAGAGCGACATGAAAGGGGTTTCCTGCAGCTCGAAGGCCTGCATGTGCGGCTTCGAGGCAGGATCTTCCGGGTTGTAGCGAAAGATTTCGAATTTCAGGGTCCGCTGCGCAGCCTGGGACATCACCCCTCCTCCTCAGTTCGGGGCGCTGAAGGCGCCGCGCCAGGCGCCGGGGCGCAGGCTGGAGCCGACGGGCTCGGCCGTCTCCAGGCAGCCCTCGGCCGATTGCGCCGCCGCGACGCGCTGGTTGTAGGCCTCGAGGCTCACATCGAGGTCGACGTAGCCCGAGGCGCCGTAGCCGCGGTGGCCGGGCGGCAGGTCGAGCAGGCCCACGGGCTCGTAGCTGAGCCGGGGTCCCTCGGCGCCGGGCAGCCAGCGGGCCAGCGTCCGGTTCAGCCATTCGGCGTCGTTGCGCTGCGGGTAGTCGATCCGGTGATGGGCCCCGCGGCTTTCCCGGCGCGCCAGCGCGCCCTCCGCCGTCACCAGCGCCAGCCGGAGCATGCCGGGCAGGCGCAGCGCATAAGTCAGCTCGGGATTTGGCCCCGGCGCCGTGGCGCGCAGGCCGATGCTGCCGGCCTCCTGCAGCAGGCGTTTAAGGTCTCGTACGGCGGCCTCGATCTCCTCCCCGGTCCGGAATACGCCGAGACGGTTCATCATGATCTCGCCCATCTCGTCGCGCAGCTGGTAGAGGCTGCGCCCGCCCGCAGGCCGCTGCGCCAGGTCGCGGAGCCGTTGCTCCTGCGCCTTCAGCTCGGCGGAACCCAGCGCGGCGTCGGGCCCAGGTCCGGCTCGCGTGACGAAGTCCGCGATCCGCGCGCCGACTATCCGGCCCGCGACGATAGTCTCGGCCAGGCTGTTGCCGCCGAGGCGGTTGAAGCCGTGCATGTCCCAGCATGCCGCCTCGCCGACGGCGAACAGGCCGGCGAGGCCGTAGGCCTGCCCGTCCTTGTTCACCCGGACGCCGCCCATGGAGTAATGCTGCGTCGGGCGGACCGGGACCAGGTCTTCCCAGGGCTTGATGCCGAGGAAGTCGTGGCAGATCTCGTAGATCTCGCGCAGGCGCGTGGTCAGGTGTTCCTCGCCCAGATGACGCAGGTCGAGCCACAGGTGCGGCCCGTTGGGGCTGTCCACGCCGCGCCCGGCCAGGATCTCGTTCATCATGTGGCGCGACACCACGTCCCGGCTCGCCAGCTCCTGCTTTTCGGGCTCGAGCGCGACCAGGAACCGTTCCCCGGCGGCGTTCAGCAGGTAGCCGCCGTCGCCCCGGCAGCCCTCGGTGACCAGGATGCCGGCCGGCCACAGGCCGGTGGGATGGAACTGCACCGCCTCCATGTTGCCCAGCGGCACGATGCCCGTGTCCAGCGCCAGCACCGCCCCCATGCCCTCGTTGATGACGGCGTTACTGGTGTAGCCGCCGTAAATCCGGCCGTAGCCGCCGGTGGCGATGACCGTGGCCCGGGCGAGGATGGTCTCCAGCCGCCCGGTGCGCAGGCAGCGGACGACCGCGCCGTGGCAGCGCTCCCCGTCGTGCACCAGGGCGATCGCCTCCATGCGGTCGAGCACGTCGATACCGAGTCGCACGACCTGGCTGTCGACGGCATAGAGCGTCGCGTGGCCGGTGCCGGCAGCCGCGTAGCACGCGCGCCACTTGGCGGTGCCGCCGAAATCGCGATGCATGATGAGCCCGGCCTTGTCCGTCGGCTCGTCGACGTCCACCTGCTCACCCTTGATGTGGTAGCGATTGATGCCGGGGCGGAGTCGCGTCCAGGGCACGCCGAAATGCGCCAGCTCGCGGACCGCGAGCGGCGCAGTGTCGGCGAAAATCCGCGCGACCTCCTGGTCGGCGCCCCAGTCGGAGCCGCGCACGGTGTCCAGGAAATGGACGTCGGGGCTGTCGCCCTCGGCCTTGGCGCAATTGCCCAGGGCCGCCTGCATGCCGCCCTGGGCGGCGCAACTGTGGCTGCGCCGCGGCGGCACCAGCGACAGGATCAGCACCGAGTGCCCGGCGGCGGCAGCCTCGATGGCGCAACGCTCGCCCGCCAGCCCGGCGCCTATCACGAGTACATCGGTGATCTTCAACTCAGGACCCCAGCAGGAAGGCGAACGGCGGCGGCAGCCAGCCGGCCATGACGGCCAGCACGAAAATCCCGGCGGCGAGGAACGCGATCCCGAAGATCCGGGCGAAGCGCTTCAGGGCCGGGCGCGAGCGGCCGGCGGCCACCCCCCACTTGAGCGCCAGGCGGTACACGCCGACCGAGGCATGAATGGCCAGCAGCACCAGCAGGACCAGGTAGAACCAGGACAGCCCGGCCGCGACCCGCTCCATGGTGGTGGCCGCCTCCATGCCATGGCGCTCGCCCCACACGGCGGTAAACGTGTCGATGATCATCAGCCCGACATGGAAGCTGCCCAGCACCAGGATCAGCATGCCGGTCCGCAGCTGCCAGACCCAGAGACGGGAGTCCTCGTGCGGCCGCTCCGCCCCCTCCCCGGCGCGCCAGCGCTGGTCCGCGCCGGCCAGCTCGCGCGCCAGGCGGTTGAAGCGGCGCCGCTCGCGCGCGCGGGCGGGAATCTTGCGCGCGGCGGCCACGGCATGCGCCAGGAACAGCAGCGTCACCAGGATCACTACGGGCTGGGCGATGTAGAAACCCTCGAGGAACTCGGCCAGCCGGTCGAAGCCTTCGGGCCCGAACAGCAGCGAGCCGACGTCGAAGACATGGACCCAGATATAGACCGTGAGCAGGAAGCCGCTGCCGCCGCTGAGGATCTCCCAGTAGAGCTCGCGGCGGGCCGCAGCCCGGTCCGCGGGGCCCGCGGGAGTCCCGCAGGCGACGCGCTCGGCGTCGATGACGTCAAGTGGCTGGCGCATGGCGCTCCTCGTTCACTCTCGCCGCGGAGTCTATGTGCAGCACAGGCTTGCGGCGTACTGTGGATTGCCGCAAGCGTGGGTTTTCCGTCGCCGCGGTATATACTTACGCGCCTGTGCGACGGTATCGGCGCCGCGGCGTCCCGGTACCCGGTTTTCTGGCGGGCAGTCACCCTCCCCGCCCGCAATTTCTGACGGAGGCCAAACGGATGGCAGCTCGGTTTTCCCTGGAACAGTACGGCATCGGCGTCGAGGAAATTCACCGCAACCTTCCCGCAGCCGTGCTCTATGAGCACGCGCTGGAGTGGGATCGGGGCTCGGCGATCTCGTCCTCCGGCGCGCTGATCGCCATGTCCGGCGTGAAGACCGGCCGCAGCCCCACCGACAAGCGGATCATCGACGATCCCAACGTCGCCGAGGACGTCTGGTGGGGCAAGGTCAACATGAAGCTCGAACAGCACGCCTTCGAGATCAACCGGACCCAGGCCATCGACTTTTTGAACACCCGCGACCGGCTGTACGTGGTCGACGCCTTTGCCGGCTGGGATCCGAAGTACCGGATCAAGGTCCGGGTCATCTGCGCCCGCCCCTATCATGCGCTGTTCATGCGCAACATGCTGATCCGGCCGACGGCGGAGCAGCTGGCCGATTTCGGCGAGCCCGACTACGTGATTTTCAACGCCGGCAGCTTCCCCGCGAACCGCAACGTGCCCGGCATGACTTCGGGCACCAGCATCAACCTGCAGTTCGGCCACCGCGAAATGGTGATCCTCGGCACCGAATACGCCGGCGAGATGAAGAAAGGCGTATTCACGATCATGAACTACCTGATGCCGGCCCAGGGCGTGCTGTCCATGCACTGCTCGGCCACCGAGGGCGAGGACGGCGACACCTCGATCCTGTTCGGCCTCTCGGGCACCGGCAAGACCACGCTGTCGGCCGACCCCAAGCGCCGCCTGATCGGCGACGACGAGCATTGCTGGAGCGACGACGGCATTTTCAACATCGAGGGCGGCTGCTACGCCAAGGTCATCGACCTGTCCGAGGAGGCCGAGCCCGACATTTACCGGGCCCTGCGCTTTGGTTCCGTGCTCGAGAACGTCGTCTACGACGAGGACACGCGCGCGGTGGACTACGAGGACACGTCCATCACCGCCAACACGCGGGGTTCCTACCCGATCGAGTACATCGACAACGTCAAGATTCCCTGCATGGGCGGGCATCCGAAGAACATCATCTTCCTCACCTGCGACGCCTTCGGCGTGCTGCCGCCCGTCAGCCGCCTGACCCCCGAACAGGCGATGTACCACTTCATCAGCGGCTACACGGCCAAGGTGGCCGGGACCGAGGTGGGCGTGACCGAGCCCGAGGCGACCTTCTCGCCCTGCTTCGGCGGCCCCTTCCTCGTCTGGCACCCGGCCAAGTACGCCGAGCTGCTCGCCGAGCACATCCGCAAGCACGACGCCAACGTCTGGCTGGTCAATACCGGCTGGTCGGGCGGAGCCTACGGCACCGGCAAGCGCATGAAGCTGGCCTTCACGCGCGCGATCATCGACGCCGTCCACTCGGGCGAACTCGCCCGGCAGCCGACCGCGGCCGACCCGATCTTCGGGCTCGCCATCCCGCAGTCCTGCCCGGGCGTGCCGGACGAGATTCTCACCCCGCGCAACACCTGGACCGACAAGGCCGACTACGACGCCACGGCGCACAAGCTGGCCCGGCTGTTCGCCGACAACTTCGCGCACTACGAGGACGTCGCCGGCCGCGCCATCAGCGAGGCGGGCCCGCGGGTCAAGGCGGCCTGAGGATCACCGGCCGGGCTGAGCGGCCGCCAGGCGCGGCATGAGAGACACCCGCCGTGCCGCGCGGCGCTTCCTCGAGGCCGTCGAGTTCGACGACCTGGGCGCCCTGCTGCGGGTTCTCGGCTCCCTGGCCGTCGCGGCGCTGCTGGCCTTCCTGCCGGACTGGCAGGGCCTGGATCCTGCGTCGCGCCGGGCGCTGTTCATCCTCGTGTTTGCTGCGGGACTCTGGGCCACCGAAGCGATCCCCGCCTTCGCGGTCTCGCTGCTGATCATCGGGCTGTGCATCCTGCTGCTGGGGCGGCCCGACGGCGTGTTCGTCGCTGCGGACGAGCCGGAGCGCTGGCAGATTTTCATTGCCCCCATGGCGAGCCCGCTGATCTGGCTGTTCCTCGCAGGCTTCATCCTGGCCGAAGCGGCAGCGCGGACGGGACTCGACCGGACCCTGGCCGGGCTGGTGTTCCGGGCCGCAGGCGACCGCGCCTCCATGGTGCTGCTGGCGGCCATGCTAGCCACCTTCGTGTTCTCCATGTTCATGTCGAACACCGCCACCGCGGCCATGATGATTGCGGTCGTCATGCCCCTGTTGCGGACGCTGCCGGCGGGCCACGGCTTCCGCCCCGCCCTGCCGCTGGGAATCGCGGTGGCCGCCAATCTCGGCGGCATGGGGACGCTGGTGGGGACGCCGCCCAACGCCATCGCTGCCGGCTTTCTCCGCAGCGCAGGGCACGAGCTGTCCTTTCTCGAGTGGATGCTGCTCGGCCTGCCGCCGGCCATGCTGATGGCGACCGGCCTGTTCGCCTTCCTGCTGTACCGCTACCGGCCGGCCGGCCTGCAGCTCGATCGCTCGGCCCTGGCCGCAGTCCACGACAGCGGGCCGCGTGCGCCGCGCTGGCAGCGCGCCGTGGTCGTGCTGGTGTTCACCGTCACGCTGACGCTGTGGATGTTCGGCCCGGCGCCGGCCGCCGTGGTGGCCTTCGTGCCCATCACCGTTCTGTCGGTCACCGGCGTGATCGGCGTCCAGGAGATCCGGCAGCTGCGCTGGGACGTGCTGATCCTGATGGCCGGCGGGCTGGTGCTCGGCGTGGCGGTGACCGAAACGGGCCTGGCCGCCTGGCTCGTCGGAGGCCTGCCCGGTTCGGACTCCGGCCTCCTGGGCGCCGCGCTGGCCTTCGCCCTGCTCACCACGGTGCTCTCCAATTTCATGAGCAACACGGCGACGGCCAATATCCTGGTGCCGCTGGGCGCGGCCGTGGGCATGAGCTTTTCCGGCGACGCCGGCATCCTCCCGGTGGTGATCGCGCTCTCGGCATCGACGGCCATGTGCCTGCCGATCGCAACCCCGCCGAACGCCATCGCCTTCTCCACCGGGGAGCTGCACACCCGCTCGTTCCTGGCCCCGGGCCTGGCGCTGGCCGTGGCCACCCCGCTGGTGACGGTGGCGTGGGTGAGCTGGCTGCTGCCGCGGCTCGGCTGAGGGAATGCCGGGGGCGGCTCAGTGACCGCCGGGCCGCCAGCTGCCCTTCAGGTGCGGACTCCCGTCGACCGCCGAAACCAGCCAGTACTCCCGCGCCCCCGCCGCGTCCTCTTCCGCCACGCGCAACTCGACCCGCCCGGGCAACAGCAGCGGCTTGAGAAACCGGGCCTCGAGCCGCGTGCCCGGCCCCGGCGGCGCAGGCGCCAGCCCGCCGAGGCAGCGCGCCAGCGACCACATGCCGTGCGCGATCGCCCGGGGAAAGCCGAACGGCCGGGCCGCGAGCCCCGCCAGGTGTATGGGGTTCCAGTCGCCGGAGACGCGCGCATAGCGCCGCCCCGTGTCGGCGGGCACGTCCCAGGCAGCCGCCACCGGCGGCAGGTCCGGCGCTTCCGGCTGCCGGCGCCGGCCCTTGCGCGGGGCCGGCACGAGAAAGCGCATGGTCTCTCGCCACGCCAGCGCGCCCTGGTGGCGCGCCTCGGTGACGAGCTGGAACTCGTCGCCGCGCGCCTTGCTGCGCCCGCTCGCCAGGCGGCAGTCGAGCGCGAGCTCGGCCTCCACCGGCAGGACATCGAACAGCTCGATGTCGTTGGCCAGGTGCACCAGGCCGAGGAGCCGCACCGGGAACGCCGGCTCCAGCAGCATGGCCATGTGCACGCCGCCGGCCATGATGTGTGGATAGGTGAGCGGCAGGCCGGACGCGTCCGGCAGGCCGCAGACTCGCCGGTAAGCCGCCAGGGCGGCAGGATCCGCCTGGAGCCCGCTGATCTCGGCCTCGATGGCTACGGCGTCGCCGGCAGGCAGGCGCCGCGGGCGCCGGTCCAATGCGGCCCGCAGGTAGCAGCCCGCGATCGAGGGCGGCGCGTCGAAGCGGAGCCGGGCGCCCAAGCGTTCAGGCGCCGAGCGCGCGCACCTTGTCGATGTAGCGCTGCATGGCGTCCTTGGCGGAGGTGCCCTGCAGTCCCTCCCAGGCCTCGTACTTGGCCCGCGCCACGAAATTGAACATGCCGGGCTTGTCGCCGCTCGCGTCGCCTTCCGTCGCCTGCTTGTACAGGGCATAGAGATCCAGCAGGTCATTGTCGCTGGGTCGCTGCTCGAGGCTCTTTACGTCCACCACGGCCTGCTCGAAGCGGGCCTTGAGATCATCCGCCATGCCGTTCCCTCCGTGCCTTAATCGGCCACGCGGTCGATCCGGAGGTTTACCGGACCGCCGTCACCGCCCGAGTACTTTACCGCACCGTAGAGGTCGCCGGGGGCCTCGGCGGGGCCGCCGGAAAGGGACACGCGCGCCACCAGGTCGAGTTCGGGCTGGTCGAGGATAGTCACGCCCTCCATCATGGCGTTTGCATCGGTCAAGGTGACCGAGACCGGCAGCTCGGTGGAACGGGCGCGCACCACGGCCAGCGGCGGGCCGCCGGCGGGCAGGCGCGCGATGATGAACACCGGGGCCGACCGGTTGATGCGCGCCGCCAGGGCCGGGTCGATCGACACCTCGAGCCGGATGCCCTCGCCGGCCGCAACCGCCGGAGCTGCGGCCGGGGCCGCCGCCTCAGGCGCCGGGTTCGGGGGCGCCGTCTCCGCAGCCGGCCCCGCCGCCGCCGCCATGGGGCCGCCGCCGGCGCCATGGGACCTGGCGGAAGCGATGCGCTCCTCGATCAGGGGCACCAGGGTCTCCGGCGGATTCAGCGTCATCAGCTTTTCGAGACGCTCGATGGCGAGCTCCCAGTTGGCGTTCTCGTAGGCGTTCAGGCCCCCGTACCAGAGCGCTTTCGGACTGGCCGGCTGGACCATCAGCACGCGCTCGAAGATCGCGCCTGCCTCGCCCTGCAGGCCTTCGGGCTGCGAGAGCGCGAGCGCCTCCCCGAGATCGGCCAGGATATTGGGGGACTGGTTGCCGTCGAGGCTGGCCGCTCGGCGGAAGGCGCTGGCGGCATCCTCGAAGCGCCGCAGCGACATGTAGGTGCGGCCGAGCAACTGCCAGCTCTCGAGCTCGTCGGGATTCTGCACGAGCCTCTGTTCCAGCGCCCGCAAGGCCTGGTCCATCTCGTGCATCTCGTCGCCGCCCTGGGCCATGTTCGGGCTCTGGCCCCAGTTCCAGGTGGACCAGTGCGAATACATGATGATGCCGACGACCGGGACGGCAAACGCCACGAGGATCCCGGTGCCGAGCGTGGCGGAGCTGCGCCCCTCGCCTTCCTGCACCCAGGCGCGAATCACGGGCACGAGCACCATCGCCGCGGCCACCAGCCCGAGGGCCAGGGCCGCGATCCAGAATTGAGTCATGTGTTCTCTCCCATCCCGTCGGGCTCCTCACCCGACTCGTGCGAGCGCCGGCCGACGACGGTCACCATCACGGCGGCGCCGACCAGCAGGAGGATGACCGGAGCGCCCCACAGCAGGTAGGTGATCGGCTTGAGAGGCGGGTCGTACAACACGAAGTCGCCATAGCGATCCGTCATGAACGCCTTGATCTCCTCGTCAGTCTTCCCTTCGAGGATCATGTCGCGGGTGATTCGGCGCAGGTCGCGCGCCAGGTCGACGTTGGACTCGGCGACGCTCTGGTTCTGGCACACCACGCAACGGAATTCGTTGATCAGACGCTCATAGCGCACCAGCTGCTCAGGCGTGGCGAAGGTGTCCTCCGGATTCATCGCCAGCACGCCCTCCTCCGCGAACACCGGCGACGAGGCCAGCACGACGGCCGCCGCCAGCGCCAGCCACAGGCCGCGCCTCACGGCCGTGCTCCCTGCATCTGGGCGATGCGCGGCAGGAACTCCTCCTGCCATACCCCCGGGGTCATCGGGCCCAGGTGCTTGTAGACAATCGTCCCGGCCGGATCGATCAGGAAGGTCTCCGGGGAACCGTAGACGCCCCAGTCGAGGCTGACCATGCCGTCCGGATCGAAGGCCACGCGCTCATAGGGATCCCCCAGGCGCCGCAGCCAGTCGAGGGCCTTGTCGCGCTCGTCCCGGTAGTTCATGCCGTACAGGGGGACGCCGCTGGACCGCGCCAGCTGCATCAGGAAGGGATGCTCCTGGCGGCAGCCCGAGCACCAGGTCGCCCAGACATTGAGCACGGCCGGCCGGCCGAGCATGTCCGACTGTGCGAACGTCGCCTCCGGCTGGCGCAGGTCCTGGAGCTGGAACTGGGGCGCCGGCTTGCCGATCAGCGGCGAGGGCACCGTGCGCGGATCGAGGAACAGGCCCTTGTAGAAGAACCCGGCCAGTACCACGAAGGCGATGACCGGCAACAGGTACTTGAGCGTCTTCATCAGGCCATGCCCTCCTGGAGCTTGCCGGACGCCTGCTTGCCGGCCGGCGCGGTCTCGCTCTGCCGGGCCGTACGGTAGCGCTTGTCGGTGACGCCGAAGAACGCTGCCAGCGCCATGATCAGGGCGGCGAGCCAGATGAAGCGGATATAGGGCTTGTACTGGATGCGCATGCTCCAGGCGCCCTGCCCCAGCGGCTCGCCCATGGCGACGAAGATGTCGCGATGGAGGCGCGGATGAATGTCCGCCTCGGTCATGGGGTTCTGCTGCACCAGGTAAGTGCGCTTCTCCGGATAGAGCACCGTCACCTGCTCGCCGTTCTTCTCGACGATCACCTCGCCGCGGACGGCAGTGTAATTCGGGCCCTGCACGTTGCGGGTGCCGGCCAGGGTGAAGGAATAGTCGTCGACCTGCACGGTGTCGCCCGGCTTCATGCCGATGTCACGGGCGATGCCGTAGGTCTCGACCATGGTGACGCCGATCACGAACATGCCGACCGCGAAGTGCGACACCGCCATGGAGATCATGGTGCGCGAATAGCCCCGGAACGAGCGCTTGCGCAGCAGGTACCTGATCGGGTCGATCAGCGCTACCGACATCACCCATACCCCGAGCACGATGCCGACGAACTTCATCACGCTCAGCTGCCCGTAGACGATCAACGGGACGATGATCGAAAACAGCACGGTGAACAGGGCGAAGGGCCACAGCTTGCCCTTCAGCTGGGACCAGTCCGTCTTCTTCCAGGCCATGTGCATGCCGATGCCCATCAAGAGCACGGCCGGGATGGCCGGGATGATGAACACCGTATTGAAGTACGGCGGCCCGACCGAGATCTTGCCCAGCCCGAGCCCGTCGAGGAACAGCGGGTAGAGGGTGCCGAACAGGATCAACAGGGTCGCGACCACGAACAGCATGTTGTTGGCGAGCAGGAAGGTCTCGCGCGAGAACGGCGCGAAGCCGCCCTTCTGCGCCAGCTGCGGCGCGCGCCAGGCGTAGAGCGCCAGCGCCCCGCCAATGAAGAACACCAGCATCGCCAGGATGAACATGCCGCGACCGGGGTCGGTGGCGAACGCGTGCACCGACACCAGCACGCCCGAACGCACCAGGAAGGTGCCGAGCAGGCTGAGTGAGAACGCGGAGACGGCCAGCAGCAGGGTCCAGCCCTTGAACAGGCCCCGCCGCTCGGTCACGGCCAGCGAGTGCAGCAGCGCAGTGCCGACCAGCCACGGCATGAAGGAGGCGTTTTCCACCGGGTCCCAGAACCACCAGCCGCCCCAGCCCAGCTCGTAGTAGGCCCACCAGCTGCCGAGCGCAATGCCGATGGTGAGGAAGGCCCAGGCCGCTGCCGTCCAGGGACGGATCCAGCGGGCCCACTGCTGGTCGAGCTTGCCCTCGATCATCGCGGCGATGGCGAAGGCGAAGGCGACCGCGAAGCCGACGTAGCCCATGTAGAGCATCGGCGGGTGGATCGCCAGGCCGGGGTCCTGCAGCAGCGGGTTGAGATCGCGGCCGTCCAGCGGGGCCGGGATCATGCGGTCGAAGGGATTCGACGTTGCCAGCATGAAGAGCAGGAAAGCGGAACTGACCAGGCCCATGATGGCCAGCACCTTGGCCAGCGTCGGCGTGGGGATGCTGCGCGAGAACACGCCGACCAGGGCGCCCCAGGCGGCGAGCATCAGCGCCCACAACAGCATCGATCCCTCGTGGCCGCCCCAGACGCCCGAGACCTTGTAGAGCATGGGCAGCTGGGAGTTCGAGTGGTTGGCCACGTAGGCCACCGAGAAGTCGCTCACCACGTGAGCGTAAGTCAGGGCCGCGTACGCGATGGCGACGAACACGAAATGCCCCAGGGTGATCGACTTGGTGGCCGCACTCCAGGAGGGCTTGTTGAAGATCGGGCCCGCGAGGCCGAAGAAGGCCTGCGCGAGAGTGAGGCAAAGCGCCAGCGCCAGCGCTACGTGGCCGAGTTCAGGAATCACTTAGTAGCCTCCGGTCGTCTGCTGCTGGCCGGTGCGCTTGTGCGTCTCTTCCAGCGAGGCCGCGACTTCCGGCGGCATGTAGTTCTCGTCATGCTTGGCGAGGATCTCGTCGGCCACGAACTGCCCGCCGTCGAGCCGGCCGTGGGCGATGATCCCCTGCCCCTCGCGGAACAGGTCGGGCAGGATGCCGGTGTAGAGGACCGGCAGGACATGGGCCTCGTCGGTCAGCGTGAAGCGCACCTCCATGGTGCCTTCCTTGCGGACGATCGAGTCCTCGACCACCAGGCCGCCGACCCGGAAACGACGATCCTCCGGCGCTTCGCCCGCTTCCATCTGCGTGGGGCTGTAGTAATAGAGGATGTTCTGGTTCATTGCCTTCAGCAGGAAGGTCGCGCCCAGGCCCACGCCTGCGATGACCAGACCCACGGCAAGAAGACGCTGGTTACGAGCTTTCATTCAGACCTCCTCTGCGGCCAGCCGACGGCGGGCCGTTTCCATGCGCGAACGGAGCAGACGCCGGGCCATCCAGACGTTGGCGCCGAGCACTACAAAAGACAGGATGACGCTGGACCAGACGTACCATGTGTATTTTCCGAAGGTCAGGAATTCCATTGTCAACCTCTACCGATGACCTCGCGAAGCCACTTTTTGTTCCGCTCCCGGGCGATCAGCTCCGCCCGGGTGCGCACCATCAGCACCGCGAAAAAGAAGAAAGTGAAGCCCAGCCACATCACCAGGAGCGGCACCAGCATTTCCGGATCCATCGACGGCTTGCCGATCTTGGAGATGGTGGCGGGCTGGTGCAGGGTGTTCCACCACTCCACCGAGTACTTGATGATCGGGATGTTGATCACGCCGATGATCGCCAGGAGCGCGCTGGCACGGTCGGCGCGGTTCTCGTCGTCGATTGCCGCCCGCAGGGCCATGTAGCCGAAGTACAGGAACAGCAGCACCAGCGTCGAGGTCAGGCGCGCGTCCCAGACCCACCAGGTGCCCCACATCGGCTTGCCCCAGATCGACCCGGTGGCCAGCGCCACCACGGTGAACGAAGCCCCGATCGGCGCGCACGCGGCCGCGACCGCATGTGCCAGCTTGATGCGCCAGATCAGCCCGACCGCCGCCGCCGCCGCCATCACGACGTAGCCGAACTGGGACAGCCAGGCGCTCGGCACGTGGAAATAGATGATGCGGAACGCGTCGAGCTGCTGGTAGTCGGGCGGCGCTACCCAGAGGCCGCCGACGGTACCGACGGCAATGAGCACGACGGCGAACCAGCTGAACCACGGCACCATGGTGCCGGACAAGCGCCAGAAATGCGGTGGCGAACCGAGCTTATGAATGAATGCAAACATGGGCGGCTATTTAACAACCAAGTAGAACGAGTCTCAATTGCGAGCAATACGAATGCGGACCGGGGAACTTTTTCGTCGGGGCCCGCTACACGCGACCAATGATCGCTTGATTATCGATGATTACGCCGGCCGCCGCGAGTCCCGCGGTGGTCAGTCGAGGCTGATCCGCATGGCCGCCGCCATGCCGGCCGGAGCCAGGCTGACGGCCAGCAACAGGATTGCCGCGAGCAAATACATCACGCCGCCCACGTCGAGCCCCTGCATTGCCATGTCCGTCGCGCGCGCCCCGAAGATCAGCACCGGCATCACGATCGGCAGGATCAGCAGGGAGAGCAGTCCCCCGCCCCGCCGCAGGCCCACTGTGAGCGCGGCCATGACCGCGCCGGCCAGGCTGAGCACCGGAGTGGCCAGCAGCAGCGCCAGCATCGTTTCCGGCACGGCGTCGCCGGGCAGGAACAGGGCGTGGCCCACGATGGGCGCCATCAGCACCAGCGGTAATCCCGTCATCAGCCAGTGGGCCGTGGTCTTGGCGAGCAGCAGCAGGGACAGCGGCTGGGGCGACAGCGCCAGCTGCTCCATGGTGCCGTCCTCCACGTCCTGGCGGAACAGGCTCTCCGCGGCCAGCAGCGAGGCCAGCAGCGCCGAGACCCAGATCACCCCCGGGGCGATGGCCTGCAGCAACTCCGGCGCCGGGCTGAGCGCCAGCGGGAACAGCGTGGTGACCATGACGAAGAACATCAGCGGATTCGCCGCCTGGCCGATGTGGCGGAAAGCCAGCCGGAGGTCGCGCGTCAGCTGCAGCCAGAAAGCGGTGCCGAGTCCGGGCCATTCATTCATCAGCCCAGCTCCAGTCGTCGGGTCACGCCGGCGGCCACGCCATGGGCCTGGTGCGCAACCAGCAGCACCAGGCCGTCCCGGGCAAGATGCTCGCTCATCATCTGGTCGACCAGCTCCCGCCCGGCCACGTCCAGGTTGGTATAGGGCTCGTCCAGGACCCAGAGCCTGGCCCCGCTGGCGAGCGCCTTGGCCAGCGACACCCGGCGTTTCTGGCCGGCCGAGAGGCTGCGCGCCGGCACGTGCCGGCGCTTGGTGAGCCCGACCTTGTCGAGCGCCGCGTGGAGGTCCGCCTTGCTCAGCCAGGCCCGCAGGCCCAGCTGGAAGACCAGGTTCTCCTCGGCGGTCAGGTCGGCCTTCAGGCTCTCCCGGTGGCCGAGGTAGCAGAGGCTGGCGTGAAAATCGGCCCGGTTGCGGGAGATCTTGCGCTCGCGCCAGTACACGTCGCCCGTCTCGGGCAGCGTCAGTCCGCACAGCACGCGCAACAGGCTGGTCTTGCCGCAGCCATTGGGCCCGACGATGTGGAGCAGCTCGCCGGCGCGCAACTCGAAGGAGACTTTAGTGAACAGGCGCGTCTCGCCCCGCCACAGCTCGAGGTCGCGACCCTCCAGCAATACCGGGCCTGCGGCGGTGGCCGTCATGGCCGCCCTCTCCCAGCGCCGGCGGGCGCTGCGCTGATCCTGCGTGGCAAGGCACTCCCCTCTGTCTTTTCTCGGCCGCCCGTCCTGCATCGCAGCACCGTTCCGCGCAGGCGACCGGCGGGCGCCGCGCAGTATACACTCCCCGGAAACCGACAAGGCATCAGTGGCGTCCGCAACCAGGCGGCGTCGCTCGGGCCGGCAGCAAGGGGGACGACCATGGGATATGCGGAGACTTACCGGCGCTCGATCGAATCACCGGAGGATTTCTGGGCCGAAGCGGCCGCGGCCATCGACTGGGACAGCGCCTGGGAACGCGTGCTGGACGACAGCCAGGCCCCGCTCTACCGCTGGTTTTCCGGGGCCCGGCTCAATACCTGCTACAACGCTCTGGACCGCCATATCGAACAGGGCCGCGGCGACCAGCCGGCGCTGATTTACGACAGTCCCGTGACCGCGACCAAGGCCGAGCTCAGCTACAGCGAGCTCCGCGACCGCGTGGCGCGCCTCGCCGGCGGGCTCAAGGCGCTCGGCGTGGCGCAAGGCGACCGCGTGATCCTGTACATGCCCATGATCCCCGAAGCGGTGATCGGCATGCTGGCCTGCGCGCGCATCGGCGCGATCCACTCGGTGGTGTTCGGCGGCTTCGCCGCGCGCGAGCTCGCCACCCGCATCGACGACGCCCGGCCCAAGGTCATTCTCTCCGCCTCCTGCGGCATCGAGGTCAATCGCGTCATTCCTTACAAGCCGCTGCTCGACGAGGCGATTCGCAGCGCGGCCTTCCCGCCGGCCCACTGCGTCATCCTCGCGCGGCCCGAGGCGGCATCCGACCTGAAGGACGGGCGGGACCTCGACTGGCTGGAGCTGGAGGCCGAAAGCGAACCGGCGGACTGCGTCCCGGTCGCCGCGACCGACCCGCTGTACATCCTCTATACCTCCGGCACTACCGGCATGCCCAAGGGCGTGGTGCGCGACCACGGCGGCCACGCCGTCGCGCTGGCGTGGAGCATGAAGCACGTGTACGGGGTCGAGCCGGGCGAGGTCTTCTGGGCCGCCTCCGACGTCGGCTGGGTGGTCGGGCACAGCTATATCGTTTACGGCCCGCTGATCCATGGCTGCACCACGGTGCTGTACGAGGGCAAGCCGGTCGGCACGCCGGACGCCGGCGCCTTCTGGCGCGTGATCGCCGAATACGGCGTGAGCGTGATGTTCACCGCGCCGACGGCTTTCCGCGCCATCAAGCGCGACGACCCGCGCGGCGAGTTCATCGGCCGCTACGACCTGTCGCAGCTCCGCGCCCTGTTCCTGGCCGGTGAGCGCTGTGATCCCGACACCCTCAACTGGGCCAGCGAGAAGCTGCAGATTCCGGTCATCGACCACTGGTGGCAAACCGAGACCGGCTGGCCGATCGCGGCGAACTGCCTCGGCATCGAGCAGCTGCCCGTCAAGCCCGGCTCGCCGACGCGGGCCGTGCCCGGCTACGACGTCAGGGTGCTCGCCGAGGACGGCCAGGAAGTGCCGGACGGCGAGATCGGCAGCATCATGATCCGCCTGCCGCTGCCCCCGGGCACCCTGCCCACGCTGTGGGGCAACGACCAGCGCTACATCGACGCTTACCTGAGCGCGCAGCCGGGCTGGTACCTCACGGGCGACGCGGGCTATCGCGACGAGGACGGCTACCTGTGGATCATGAGTCGCATCGACGACATCATCAACACGGCCGGCCACCGGCTCTCGACCGGCGCCATGGAGGAGGTGCTGGCTTCGCACCAGGACGTCGCCGAGGCGGCCGTGATCGGCGCCCACGACGACCTGAAGGGCGAATTGCCGGTGGGCCTGGTGGTCCTCAAGTCTGGCGTGGACCGCCCCGAGGACGAGATCAAGGCCGAACTGGTGCAGATGGTGCGCGACAAGATCGGGCCGGTGGCCGCGTTCAAGAAAGTCGCGATCGTGGACCGGCTGCCGAAGACCCGCTCCGGCAAGGTCCTGCGCGCGACCATGCGCAAGATCGCCGACGGCAAGGACTACACGGTGCCGGCGACCATCGACGACCCGGTGATCCTGGACGAGGTCACGGACGCCCTGCGCTCGATCGGCTACGGCAAGGGCTGAGCGCCGGGGCCGGCGCGGGGCGATGGCCCGCGCCGGCCTCGCAGACATTCATTCCGCGCCCAGCTCGCCCTCGAACAGCCGCTTGAAGAACAGCACGGTCGCCGCCTGGAAATAATCCCGGTTCGGCTTCTTGGCGAAGCCGTGACCCTCGTCCATGGCCAGCAGGTACCAGACCGGCACCCCGTTGTCGCGCACCGCGGCGACGATCTGTTCCGACTCGGTGTACGGCACGCGCGGGTCGTTGTAGCCCTGGGCCACGAACAGCGGCGAGCGGATCTTGTCCGCGTTGTTGAGCGGGGAAATGCGCTCCATGATGGCGCGCATGCCGGGATCGCGCTCGTCGCCGTACTCGGCGCGCCGCAGATCGCGGCGATACGACTCGGTGTTCTCGAGAAAGGTGGCGAAGCTGCTGATGCCCACGATGCTCACCCCGCCGAGCAGCCGCTCGTCGAAATTCACCATCGAGGCCAGCACCATGTAGCCGCCGTAGGAGCCCCCGTAGACGATGACCCGGTCGGCGTCGAGATCGGGCCGCTGTTCGATCCAGTGCAGCAACGCGCCGATATCGAGCACCGAGTTCTCGCGCAGTGGGCCGTTGTCCAGCTTGAGGTAGGTCTTGCCATAGCCGCTGGAGCCGCGGACGTTCGGCCGGATCACCGCTGCCCCGAGCTCGTTCACCCAGTAGGCGTAAGTCGAGGAGAAGTTCGGTCGCGACTGGGCCTCGGGCCCGCCGTGAATCTGGATCACCACCGGATGCGGGCCCTCGCCCGGCGGCAGATACAGCCAGGCCGGTACTTCGAGCCCGTCGAAACTCTCGAAGCTGACCAGCCCCGGCACCGGGAACTCTGACGTATCGAGTCCACCAACCTCGCTCTCGGTCCAGCGCCGCAGCGTGCGCTCGGCGAGCTGGTAGACGAAGACATCGCTCGGCGACTGGGGGGTGTTCAACGTCATGGCGAGCGCGCTGCCGTCGGGATCGAAGGACAAGCTGCCGACGATCCCCACCGGGAGGTCGGGCGCCGGCAAGGGGCGATCGTCCTTGACGTCGCGGAGGTGGAGGCGGGACATCCCGCCCTCGTTGGTGGCGAAGGCCAGGCGCGTGCGGGCGCGGTTCAGCGTGAAGGACGACACGTCCCAGGGAATCTCTGCGGACAGCGGCGTGCTCTTGCCCGACTCGAGGTCGAGATGATGGAGCTGCTTGAATTCCGAGCCATGGTCGTGGACGACATAGACCCCGGTGCCTCGCCGGTCGAACGCGGCCCCGCCGAAGCCCACCGGCTCCTCCTGCGGATAGACCTGGGTCAGCTCGCCCGACTCCAGCTCCAGCTGGAAGACGCGGCTTTCGGTGATCGAACGGTAGTTGATGACCAGCAGCCGGTCGTCGGTCGGCGACCAGTCCATCGGCACCCACAAGCCTTCGCCTTCCAGCGCCAGGCGGTGGCCTTCGGGTCCCTGGCGCGGGTCGGCCAGGTAGATGTCGTAGTTGCGCCCGTCGCGCCGCGTGCTCGCGTAGGCGAAGCGATCGCCGCGATTGGACCAGGCGGGGCCGGTATTGCGCGACTTGCCGTCGGTCAGCAGCGTGCTCTCGCCGGTGGCGAAATCGAACCAGAAGAGCTGGTAGAACTCGTTGCCGCCGACGTCGCGGCTGTAGACGAAACCGTTGAGTTCCGGGTCGGGCGGCGCCGACGCGCTGGTGACCGGCTCGGGGAAGAAGGTCAGCTGGTGCCGCGCGCCCATCGGCTGGCTGACGCGATGGATCTGGCTGGTGTCGCCGAAGCGGGTGGAGATCAGGATGCTCCCGTCGTTCAGCCAGCTGGCGAAACCCGCCGAGCGCGTGTTCTGGTACTGCTCCAGTCGCTCAGTCACTTCGGCCGGAATCTCCGGCATGTTCTCCAGCACCAGGTTGCCGCGCTCGACCCGCTCCACGGCGCCCGCACTGGAGGCGAGGAGCAGCGACAGCAACAGGAGTGGCAGGACGATCAGCTTGCTTGGTGTCACGGAATACCTCCCAGCTTGTTGGTGCCCGGGGCCGGAGTCGAACCGGCATGGTCTTGCGACCGGGGGATTTTAAGTCCCCTGCGTCTACCAGTTTCGCCACCCGGGCGGCGAAACAGGAAAAGTAACACAGGCCAGTTCGGGTGCAGGCGCGCGGCAGCGCCGGGCACAGCCCCGTGCCTGCCTCAGCGCGGCTCGCCGGCCTGATCCTGCCCCGGCGCCAGCAAGCCGGCCCGCACCAGCCCGATGGTCTGCCGCCTGGCGGTCTCGGGCCATTCCCGGGAGATGGCTGTGAGGTATTGCCGGAAACCTTCCAGGTCGAACCGGGGGTTTGCGGCCCGGGCCCGGGCGCTGGACTCGGCCGCCGCAGCGGTGTCGCCGAGCGCACCCTGCGCGTTGGCGAGAGCCACCCAGCCGAGGCAGAAGCCCGGGTGGAACCCCACCGCGGTATGCGCGTGCTCCTGGGCCGGCTCGTACCGGCCTGCTTCCGTATAGCCCACGGCGAGGAAGTAATGCCAGAACGGCACCGAGGGGTGGTTGGGTGCTTCGTCCAGCAGGCGGTGGAGGATGGCCAGGCCCTCCTCGATCTCCTCCGGGCTGCCGCCCCAGACCAGGTTGCAGCCCACATAGCCCCAGGCCACCATGTTGAACGGGGCGATCGCCACGACACGGCGCGCGGTGTGCAGCGAGCGCTTGCGGAAGCCGCAGTTGAGCCACACCAGCGCGGCGTACTCCATCACCGTGGCGTCCCGCGGGGCCAGGCGCAGTGCCGCGTCCACCTCCGCCAGCGCGCGCCCGTTCTCGCCGAGGGGATCATCGGCGAAGGAATTGACGACCCGCTGGTTCAGCACGAACGCCAGCAGTACGTGCGCCATGGCGTTGTCCGGCTCCAGCTTCAGCGCCTGCTCCAGCCAGCCGATGGCGTCCGCCGACGCCTCCGCGGTGTAAGAGACGGTCCAGAACGTCAGCGCCTTGTGCGTGAGGCTCCAGGCCGACAGCCCCTGGGGCGGCTGCCGGCAAAGGTCTTCCGAGACGATGTTGAGGTACTGGGAGCCGGTCTCCACGGCGATCGCCTCGGCGACCTCCCGCTGCACCTTGAACAGGTCGTCCAGGTCATGCTCGTAGGAAGCGACCCAGGCTTCCGTCCCCGACTGGGCATCGGTGAGGCGCACGATGATGCGCACCCGGCCAGGGCTGCGCTGGAACGTGCCCGAGAGGATATAGCGCGCGTTGAGCGCCTTGGCGATGGCCGCGGCGGGCTGCCCCGCCAGCGGCGCCGACTGGGCGAAGGGCACGATGCGAAGATCCGGGACGCCGGAGAGCGCTCGCGTAATCTCCGCCGCGAAACCCTGTGCCAGTAGCGCGTCGTCCTCGCCCCGGGACAGGGACTCCAGCGGCATCACGGCGACGGATGCCTGCGCCGTGTCCGAGACCGGCAAGGGGCTTGCCGGCGCGGCGGGCGCCGCGACGCTGTGCCCGCCGAACGACCGGGGCCGGGGCGCCAACCACGCCAGCAACCCGGTCAGCACCAGCCCGCCAAAGGCAAGCTGGATATCGGTACCATGCAGCAGGAGCGCACGCTCGGGGTTCGAGACCCACTCGACCGTGGCCAGGAGCATCAGGGAAAAGACATAGGCGCCGACTGCGCGGCCCAGTCCCCGGTCACGGGCCTTCTCCGAAGCCTGCGACCACCTCCCTGCCAGCATTGTCATCGTCATTCCGTTTTCAATACGGCCAAATGCATTCTATGCTGTGCTTCGAGCCATCGGCAAACGACCGCAGCACGGGGTTTTTCGGAGACGGACTTGCAGGTAGCGGCGGACCCGGCGGGCGCACGAGCAGGAGCCTACCTGTTCGTGTGTTATGCCCACGACCAGCGGGACCTGGTCGTGCAGGAAATCGACTGGTTGCGGGAACAGGGCTTCGAAGTCTGGTTCGACGAGGCCATCGATGCGGGCCAGCGCTGGAGCGAGGACCTGGCCCTGGCGATCGAGGGCTGCGCGGCGATGCTCTTTTTCATGAGCCCCCGCTCCCTGTCCTCACGTTACTGCCTGGACGAAATTCACTTCGCCCTCGAGTGCGACCGGCCGATCGTTCCGGTGGAAGTCGAGCCGTCCGAGCTCACGCCGGGGCTGCGGCTGAGCCTGGGCGGCACCCACCGCATTTTCATGCACCGCATGGCGGCTGAGGATTTCCGGTCCAAGCTGGCCAGCGGCCTGCAGCGGGCCCTGGCCGGACTGCCGCCGCCAGCCCGGGGCGCGTCCGCTCCGGCCACGGCCAATGCGCCGCCGCCGGGCCCGCTGTTCTCCGCGCACTGGCGCCCGGTGGCACTCGGCGTCTTCGCCGCCCTGGTGGCCTTCATCGCCATGATGGCTGCAGGCCGCTAGGAAAAAGCTGGAGGCGCGGACCGGAATCGAACCGGTGTTCACGGCTTTGCAGGCCGCTGCGTAACCACTCCGCCACCGCGCCATGGGGTTCCCGCGAGGGGGGGAACCGGGGTCGAACTCTACCACAGCCGGCGGCCGTGGAGCCCAAAGAAAAGCCCGGCGCGGAGGCCGGGCTTTCGGCGTGTCTGGAGCGGGAAACGAGACTCGAACTCGCGACCCCAACCTTGGCAAGGTTGTGCTCTACCAACTGAGCTATTCCCGCTGGGGAGGCGCAATTCTAAGCCACGCGGGTGGCCTGTCAAGTCTGCGCGCCCTGCCCTGGCGCGGCCTCAATCCTCCCTGAGGTGCGGCCAGGCCGCCACCAGGTACTTCCACATCGACCACAGGGTCAGCACCGCCGCGGCCAGCAGGAAGCCGTAGCCGACCTGGTACATGGGGATGAACAGCAGCGGGTGCTCCCACAGCATCATGATCAGCGCCGTGATCTGGGCGGTGGTCTTGTACTTGCCGATCCCGGACACCGCGACGTGGTGGCGCCGGCCCAGCTCGGACATCCACTCGCGCAGCGCCGAGACCGCGATCTCCCGCCCGATGATGATCGCCGCCGGCAAAGCCACGGCGTAGCCCGGATGCTTCGACACCAGCAGCACGAGCGCCGTCGAGATCATCAGCTTGTCGGCCACCGGGTCGAGGAAGGCGCCGAAGTTCGACGCCTGGTTGAGCCTGCGGGCGAGGTAGCCGTCCAGCCAGTCGGTGATCCCCGCCAGCGAGAAAATGATGGCCGCGGTCGGTCCCGCCCAGTACGCCGGGATGAACTCCCAGTAGTGCGGCAGGTAGAAAACCAGCACGATCAGGGGGATCAGGACGATCCGGATCCAGGTCAACAGGTTGGGCAGGTTAAGGCTGGCTGACATGGTCCTCAGTCCGCCGGGTGCAGGGCGTCGTAAATGCGGTGCGCAAGGTCCCGGCTGATGCCCTGGACCCGCGCCAGGTCCTCGACTCCGGCGGCCAGCACCCCGTGCATGCCGCCGAGCTCGTTGAGCAGCTGCCGGCGGCGCTTCGGCCCCAGGCCCGGGATATCCTCGAGGGGACTGAGCCGGCGCGCCTTGGCGCGCCGCTGGCGGTGCCCCGCGATCGCAAAGCGGTGTGCCTCGTCGCGCACCTGTTGCACAAGGTGCAGCGCACCAGAGTCACGAGGCAGTATAAGTGCCTGCGGTTGGCCGGCCAAGAAGACTTTCTCCAGCCCGGGGCGCCGGCTCGGGCCCTTGGCCACGGCGGCCAGCTCGACCCCTTCCAGCTCGAGCTCGTTGAGCACCCCCTGGGCCTCGGCCAGCTGGGCCTTGCCGCCGTCCACCAGCAGCAGGTCGGGCAGCGGCGCCTCGCCGCGCTTGACCCGGCTGTAGCGTCGCAGCAGCGCCTGGCGCATGGCCGCATAATCGTCCCCCGCCGCAACCCCGGCGATGTTGAAGCGCCGGTAGTCCGACTTCAGCGGGCCCTCGGGCGTGAACACGACGCAGCTCGCCACGGTCGCCTCGCCGCCGGTGTGGCTGATGTCGAAGCATTCGACGCGCCGGGGTGTCCGGTCGAGGCCGAGCGCCTCGCCGAGGGCCTCCAGCTGGGCCGTGAACCCGGCGGTGCCGGCGATCTTCAGCTCGAGGGCCTGGCGCGCGTTCTCGGCCGCCATTTCCAGCCAGCGCGCCCGCGCCGCCCGCACGCGGTGGCGCACGGCGACCGGGCGCTGGACCTGGGCTGCGAGCGCTTCGGACAACAGGGCTTCATCCTCGAGGTCGATCGCGGTGAGAATTTCTGTCGGCGGATTGCCGCCCAGGTAGTGCTGCGCCACGAAGGCGCCTAGGACTTCGGCCGGCTCACTGCCCGGCGCGACGCGCGGAAACCAGCTGCGGCTGCCGAGCACACGGCCGCCACGGATGAACATCGCCGCGACGCAATACAGCCCGCCCTGCTCGTGGACCGCCAGCGCATCGGCCTCGACGGCGCCCGCTTCGCCGCCGACGGCAGTTTCCTGGATGGCGGCCAGGCGCGCGACCTGGTCGCGATAGCGGGCCGCTTCCTCGAAGGCCAGGCGACCCGCGGCGGCCTCCATGCGTTTCACCAGTTCACGGCGGATCTCGCTGCCGCGCCCTTCGAGGAACCGGATCGCGTGATCCAGGTCGCGAGCGTAATCCTCACGGGAGATCAGGCCGACACAGGGCGCCGAGCAGCGCTCGATCTGGTACTGCAGGCAGGGCCGGCTGCGGTGGGCAAAATAGCTGTCCTCGCAGGGCCGGATCCGGAACAGGCGCTGCAGGTCCCGCAGCGTCGCGCGCACGGCGGGCACGTTCGGGTAGGGGCCGAACAGCCGCCCGGGCACGTGCCGGGAACCGCGATAGAAGGCCAGGCGCGGAAACTCGTGGCTGGTGTCCAGCCGGATATAGGGAAAGCTCTTGTCGTCCTTCAGCAGGACGTTGAAGCGAGGCCGGTGCGCCTTGATCAGGTTGTTCTCGAGCACCAGGGCCTCGGCTTCGCTGCGCGTGACCGTAACCTCGATACCGCGCACCTGGCTGACGAGGAAGCCCGTTTTGCCCGGACGCGGGGTACCGCGAAAATAGCTCGACACCCGCTTTTTCAGGTCGCGTGACTTGCCGACGTAGAGGATTTCCCCGTCGCTGCCCAGCATGCGGTAGACCCCGGGGCGATGGCCCAGCCGCCGCAGGATCGGCCGCGGGTCGAACTTCTCCCGGCCCTTGCGCGTCATGTACGCTGCCCGACCCCGGCGGCTTCCGCCGCGCGCCCCACGACCTCCCGGAACATCGGCTCGGTCAGCCGCCGCGTCTGGGTGTTGTATCGGCTGCAGTGATAGGAGTCGAACAGCACCATGCCGCCGGGCAGGCGGTGCCGGGCCCCGTGGCTGAAACCCCAGCTCGCGCGCCGCAAGCCGAGCGCGCCGAGCGTCGCATCGTGGGCGATGCGTCCCAGCGCCAGCACGACCTGCGGACGACTCTCCGCCAGCTCCGGCGCCAGCCAGCGCCGGCATTCCCGCACCTCGGCCGGCAGCGGCTTGTTCGCGGGCGGCAGGCACTTCACCGCATTGGTGATCCGGCAACCGAGCAGTTCGAGCCCGTCGTCGGCGGCCACGGACTCCGGCGCCGTGGCCAGGCCGAGGTCGAACAGCGTGCGGTAGAGCAGGATGCCGGCATGGTCCCCGGTAAACGGCCGCCCGGTCCGGTTCGCGCCGTGCATGCCGGGCGCCAGGCCGACCAGGAGCAAGGGCGCATCGGCCGGGCCGAAGGGCGGCACCGGCGCGGCATGGTATTCCGGGTGCCTGGCCCGGACCTCGTCGAGACAGGCCGCCAACCGCGCACAGCGCCGGCAACCGTCGTCGAACCACGAGGCCGGGTATGTCTGCGCGGTTGCGACCTTGTTCTCCAAACTACTTTAAATAATTTACTTTAGATAATGTTTTTAATGATCATTTTTCATGTGGCGGATGACAGCATCACCGAATCCGCTGGTGCCGACCAGGGTCGCGCCGGGGACCAGCCGCTGGATTTCCTCTTCCACCGAGCCGCGGGCACCGTCACTCTTCGGCAGGCGGATGGCGCTCCGCAGGCGGGCCAGGTCGAACGTCAGCTCCTTGGCCGCGATCGTGCCGGCCACGCCCTGCAGGATCCGGTCGGCCGCCTCGCGCCAGCCGAGGTAGCGCAGCATCATCTCGGCGGACAGGATCAGCGAGCCCGGGTTGACGCGGTCCTTGCCCGCGAAGCCGGGCGCGGTGCCGTGCGTCGCCTCGAAAACCGCCACCGCGTCGCCGATGTTGGCCCCCGGCGCGATCCCGATGCCGCCGACCTGCGCCGCCAGTGCATCGGAGATGTAGTCGCCGTTCAGGTTGAGCGTGGCGATGACGTCGTAGTCCTCGGGACTCAGCAGGATCTGCTGCAGGAAGTTGTCCGCGATCACGTCCTTGATCACGATCTGGCGGCCGGTACGGGGATTGTCGAAGGCCAGCCAGGGGCCGTCGTCGAGTTCGGTCGCGCCGAATTCCTCCCGTGCAACCTGGTAGCCCCAGTTGCGGAACGCCCCCTCCGTGTACTTCATGATGTTGCCCTTGTGGACCAGCGTCACAGAGCTGCGATCCTCGTCCACGGCATAGTTGATGGCCTTGCGGATGAGCCGCTGCGAGCCCTCCTTGGAGACCGGCTTGATCCCCAGCCCGGAGCTCGACGGGAAGCGCACTGCGTGGACATTGAGCTCGTCCTGCAGGAACTTCATCAGTTTCTGCGCCTCGGGCGAGCCGGCCGGCCACTCGATCCCGGCGTAGATGTCCTCGGTGTTCTCGCGGAACACGGTCATCGACACCAGCTCCGATTCCTTCATCGGCGTCTGCACGCCGGGGAAATAGCGGATCGGGCGGACGCAGGCGTAAAGGTCGAGGCGCTGGCGGATGGACACGTTCAGCGAGCGGAAGCCGCCGCCGACCGGTGTCGCCAGGGGACCCTTGATGGAGACCACGAAGCGTTCCAGGGCATCGAGCGTCTCCTCCGGCAGGAACTGGCTGCCGCCGTACAGGCCGGTCGCCTTCTGGCCGGCATAGACCTCCATCCAGGCGATCGCCCGCTCGTGGCCATAGGCGGCCTCGACCGCGGCATCGACCACCTTGCGCGCGACCGGCGAGACATCGACCCCGATGCCGTCGCCCTCGATGAAGGGGATGACCGGCCGGTCGGGGACATTCAGGGTGAAATCAGGATTCACGGTGACGGGCTCGCCGTCCTCCGGAAGCCGGATGTGTTCATAACGCATGGAGTGTCGTTCCGCTTGGAAAGTCTGGCTGCAGGGCCGGCGCACCGGACAAGTTAAGTCGTCAATTATCGCTGCGCCCTCGACCTGACTCAACCGCGACCCCCGCTCCGCCGGCCGAAGCAGTGCATGTAGAGGGTGGGGATCAACACCAGCGTAAGCAGCGTCACGACCAGCACACCGCTGGCGAGGGTAAGCCCGAGAGGCCGCAGGGCCGGCTCGAACACCAACGCGCCACTGCCAAACATCACGGTACCGGCGGTGAGCAGTATCGGCCGCGTCCTCAGTGTTGCGGCCGCAATGAGTGCCTCGCGCACGTCCATCCCCTCCTCCAGCCGCTGTTGTGTGAAATCGACCAGCAGCACGGCGTTGCGAACCACAATGCCGGCGAGCGCGATGATGCCCAACACACCCATGCCGGCGAGATCGAGGCCTGTCGCCCAGTGCGCGGGGATGACGCCGATAAAGACCAGCGGGATCGGAACCATGATGAGCAGCGGCACCAGGTAGGAATTGAACCAGCCCGCGAGCATCGTATAGACGACGAGAACAACAACGATACCGGCCATCCCGAGGTCACGATAAACCTGCTGGGTCATCGCCCATTCGCCGCCCCAGTACAGGACCGTCCGAGTATCGCTCCGCGGCAGGCTAATCCAGCTTATAGCCGGCATCTCATCCGGGTGCTTTTCCATCTCCGCGACCAGGTCGCGCTGGACCGAGAGCGGCTGGCTGCGATCCCGGTTCACATCGGCCGCCACATAGACCACCGGGAGCTGGTTCTTGCGATGCCGGTTCGGCTCCCATTTCGTTTCGACCTGCTCGATCACATCCGTCAATGGCACCATCTGTCCGATCTCGCTGCGCAGGTATAGCGCGGCAAGCTGGTCGGGGCTCTCACGCTCATTTTCCCGCAGTCGCACGATCACGGGGACCGGCTCGCGCTCCGCGGGAAGGTCCAGCGTGGCCGCGGTCCGTCCAGCCAGCGCCATGTGCACTGCCGCGGCTACGTGCGCCGGTTGCACGCCCATCGCAGCGCTCCGCTCCAGGTCGGCCCTGACCAAGATCTCGGGGCCAACTGGCGCAGGGAAGCGCTCGATATTGGCGGCAGCAGGATGTGCCTCGAGCAGGCGTTCAAGGCGGTCCGCAAGCGCAAGTCGTGCCTCCCGTTCCGGCCCGAATATCTCGCCCTGGATCGGGTTCTCGCCCGACGGACCCGAAGGAATCCGGCGGATCATGGCGCGGCCGCCGAACGGTTCGAGCACCGGGCCGAGTCGGTCCAACAACTTGCGATCGATCTCGTAACTCAGGAGCTCGCGTCTGTCGTCGGGAGGCAACTGAACATAGATCGAGGCCCGGTGAGATGACGCGACCTCGATGTCCGGGGGGCCGGGCCGAGGTAACAGCACCGGGCCGGCTGTTCCCGCAAACGACGTATACGCATCAACTTCAGGGAAGTCGCGCAGCTCGCGTCCGATCGCTGCGCTGGCTTGGAGGGTTTGCTCGAGCGGGCCGCCGGGCGGCAGTTCCAGTTCGACGATGAAAATCTCGCGGTCGAGAAACGGCACCAAGGTGACCTGGACCGCCCGGGACAGGATCATTCCGGCACTGCCCGCCAGTAACAGTACGAGGACGAGATAGAACAGCCAACGCAGCCAGGCATGTTCGAACAGCGGCTCCAGCAACGCACGATAAGTTTTCTCGAGTCGCCCTCGGGTCGCTCCCTCCGGCGCATCCGGTTCGCCTCCCCCAGGTTGCCCGGCCTCGCGGGACGGGTTGGCGCGTAACAGGCGGAGTGCGACGTAGGGAGTCGCGGTAAGCGCGACGGTAAGGGAGAAAAGCAAGGCCCATGAAGCGCCCAACGGGATCGCGCGGATGTACTGCCCCATCTCGCCGCTGATAAACGCCGTCGGCAGCAGGGTGATAACAATCAGGAAGGCGGCAAGAATCGTCGGGTTGCCCACCTCATCTACCGCCTTGACGGCGAGTTCCCGGCTGCGCTCACCCGCGTTGCGGAAATGTCGCCCAATGTTCTCGATAATGATGATGTTGTCATCGGCAATGAGCCCGATGGCAAGGATCATCGCGGCGATGGAGATCGGGTTGAGTGTGAAACCCGTGAGCCAGTAGGCGAACGGCACGATGGCCATGCTCGCCGGGATCAGCAGGAAGACCCCCAGCGCGGCACGCCACCCGAGACCGAGCAGGATGATCACCACCACGATCGCGGTCGCGGTGGCGAAATTCTCCAGCACCCGTCTTACGGTTTCAGTGGCCGCCCGGCCCGCGTCGTAAGCGACGCGGACGTCGACTCCGGCGGGAACCAGGCTACCCTTGGCGGCATCCATCAGCGCCAATGCACGGTCCGTCACTGCGCTGACGTTGTAGTGCGGCACCGTGGTGAGCGCGAGACTGACCGCCGGCACCTCGCCGGGGCTGCCCCTCTCCCAGTGGACGGACTGCGAGTGGTATGGTGCCGGCCCGTCTACCACGTCGGCGACCTCGCGCAGCCTGATCACGCCGGCAGGTCCGGCACCCACCTGGATGCGCTCGAGTTCCTCAGCCGAAGCTGGGACATGGCCGACGCGAACTGACCATACCTGGTCTGACCGCATCGAATCGGCCGGCAGCAGGACGCTCGCCGCCTCGATGCCTTCGAGCACTTGGCTGATGTCGATACCGTGTGCCGCGAGATCGGCCGGCCTGGGCATTACGCGCAACTGGCGCGGCTGCCCGCCATGCACCACGACATCGCGGACCCCCTCGATTGCGGACAAGCGTGCACCGACCTCGGCGGCGAGCCGGCGCAGTTCGAAGCCGCTGAGCTCGGCGCTGGAAAGCGTCAGCATCAGGCTGGTCAGCATGTCATCCCCCAGCGTCCGAATCGTCTCGGCCCCGGCGCCCGGAGGCAGGCGATGCCGGTTGCTATGGAAAAGCTCGCTTAACGATCCCCAGGCCTCGGCGTCGCTGACTCCGGTAGCGAACTCCACTTCAATCAGTGCCGCGTCGGCCGCCGCTACCGTGCCGACCTCAATGACATTCTGCAGCTGGCTCGCCCACGCGCCCACGGGGCGTGCGATGAGTTCGTCGACGCGCTCCACTCCGCCGCCGGGAAATGGCACGAGGATCTGCGCGGTGGGCACCTCGACATCCGGGCGATCCTGCTGCGGTGTGACGAGCAAACTGTAGCCGCCGAGGAACAATGCGGTCATGACGAATAGCGGTACCAGCGCCGAATCGATCAGGCGCCCTGCGAGCCTGCCGGCAAAGCCCTTTTTATCCATCAGTCCTGCAATGTGACAGCCTGGCCATCAGTGAGCTTGCTGATGGCGCTGCCGTATGCCACTCGCTCGCCGGCTTCCAGCCCGCGCTGCACGTAGGCCCAGCCATCGTCTGGCGACGACGGGTCGAGAGAAACCCAGCGAAGTCTTGCGCGCCAGGGTATTTGGTCGCCCGGCTCGATCACGAACACTCCGGTGAGCTGCCCGCGCCGCACCACGGCGCCCGCCGGGACCCTGACCGAATGCGAGGCAGCCCCCGTCGACGGGACGCGCAATTCGACTACCATGCCCGGCACCAGCCCGGAAGGGGGGGTATCTACCAGCGCGCGCAGGCGCAACCCTGCCCCATTGCCTGCAAGCGCGGGTAGAACGGCCTGCAGCCTGCCCTCGGCAGGCTCACTGATCCCCTCTGCCACGACGGGCAAGCGAGCCCCCACAGACAGGCCCGCCGCTTTGGCCTGGTCAATCGCCGCTTCGACTTCCAGCCGGCCCCGATCCTCGAAAACCACCAACGGCATTCCGGGCATCACGAAACTCCCCGTCTCCGTCAGGATCTCGCTGACCACCCCGTCGAAAGGCGCGCGCAGACGCGCGTAATCCATGCTGACTTCGATGGCCGCCAATTCAGCCTCTGCCCGGCCGAGTGCGCTGGTGGCCCGCTCAGCCTGAAGCTCCGCCTCCTCGAGGCGCACTTTGGCCACAAGCCCTTGGTCGTACAGGCGACGAAACCGATCGCGATTCCGCAATGCCTGCTCATGCGCCTCGCGCGCCGAATCCCGCTGCAGGATAGCCGCCATGCGCGAAGCCTCCAGCTCGCGGGAATCGATTTGCAGGATCTCCTGGCCAGCTACCACGTGGTCACCCGCCCTCACCAGCACGGCTTCCACGGTGCCGGCCTGACGCGTGCCCAGCTGCGCGCGACGATATGGGCGCACTACGCCCGGGGCCGCCAAATATGCCGCGCCGCCGATCACTTCCGCCGGCGCGATGCTGACGCTGACGGTTGCGCCTTCAACGTCTTTCGCAGCGGTGCCTTCGACCTCATTGCTGCATGCAAGCGCCAACAATCCCAAGCCCGGCAACAGCCATCTCGCGAAGTTCGCGATGATTGGGCGCCGGCTCATGGCCACAACTCGCCCGGATTCCCGGCCCCACTGGCGAGACCGTAACGCTGGGCCGCGACGAGCACGTTGTATCGCGCGCTGGTCTCGCGGGTGAGCGCCGCCAGTTCCTCCGCCTGCGCACGCAATAACGCCGCCATATCATCCAGCCCCTCAGCGTAACGCCTTTCGGTCAGGGCGAGGGCCTCCTCCGCTGCGGCCACGCTGACCGCCGCGCTTCGCCACGCTTGCAGTTCCGCGCGCCACCAGGCATGGGTGTCCCGGACCTCACGCCGGGCGCGCTGGTGCAATCCGCGCAGTTCCGCCCGCCTTTCCTGCTCGGTTGCCCGAGCCTCGTCCAACGCTCCCTGTTGCCCGAAACCGGCAAACAAAGTCCAGCCGAAATTCACGCCCACGATCCAATCTGTCTCGTCGAAGCCAAAAGGCTGATTCATCTCGATCCGCTGATAGCGCGCAAAAATATTCAGATCGGGTAGATAGGCCGCACGTGCGCGATCGACACCAGCTTCTGCCGCCTTGACGGCCTCCTCCAGCGCGAGAAGGTCCTTCCGCTCCGCCGGCAGGAATTCTTCTTGCGGCAGCTGGCCCGCAGGTTCGGGCACAGGGTCAGTCAGCTCGAGCAAGCCATCACCGTCAAGACCGAGGACCTGGCGCAGCATGGCATGCGACGCGACTACGCGACGCTCCGCCAAGGCCAGCCGCGCTTCCATTTCGCCAACACGGGTGCGCGCATTGAGCACATCGAGCCTGGTAGCCAGGCCTTGATCGACAAAGGCTTCGGCCTGTCGCAACGCTCTCCTCGCCGCTGCCAGACCGCGGGCCTCGGCACTCAGCTGCCGCTGTGCCGTGCCAGCGCCGAAATAAGCCTCGATCGTCGCCACAGCGACTTCGTGCTCGGCCCGGTGAAGTCCCAGGCGCGCCGCACCTTCCGCGTGGCCGGCCTGTGTCCGTGCATGCCAGGCTCCTACATTGATCAGCGGCTGCACCAGCTGCATCCCCACCAGGTTGCCCTCCACGGGATTGAGCTCACCCACCCCAGGAACGGGGGGAACGACCAATGCCCCGCTGGAAACCCGGTCGAGCAAACCGACATCGGCGTTGAGATAAGTGGCGTCGAGGCTCACGGTCGGCAGGATCCCCTGCCGCGTCTTGACCCGCGTTGCCTCGGCGCGAGCCTTTTGGGCCCGGCTGATCAACAACTCGGGGTTATCTGCGCGGGCGAGCGCCAGCGCCTGTTGCAGCGACAGAGGTTGTGGAGACGTGGCGGTCACGCGCTCTCCGATCATCGCGGCGCTCGCGATCATGACCACCAGGACCGCGGCCAGGAGCCTCTTGGTCTGGTTCAATCGCTTCTGGACAGCCCGCCGTGGCACTGCAATCGGTCCTATAACCCGAACGGATAGGTGTCGGGCGCCCCCGGCCGCGGGTGCTGGTCTCCCAGCGGGGTCACGGCAGAGGTCTGGTCGAACCAGGCGAAAGCATCGTACTGGCGGGCCAGGATCGTCTCGGAATAGTGACTCAGGCGCTCGCTCTCGGGCCGGTAGATGACCCCGATGAAACGCTGCAGGCGCGGTTGCATGAGCGCGCGGCGTAACTGCTCGTTGACGCCCGGGCGCAGGTCCAGGAGAAAGCGCCCGATCGCGGCATCGTGGCACAGGCGTTCGCTGCTCTCCGCCAGGGACGGCCGGACGCGCTTGATCTCCACTTCGTCGTCCCAGTCGGTGGCAGCCGCCACCGTTCCCGCGTGGGTGCCGAAACCGACCAGCGCGACCTGGTCGCCCCAGCGCTGGCGACACAGCTGGCCGATATTCAGCTGGCCGCGAGCCGCGCCCATGTCGGTATAGCGGGCGTCGCCGATGTGCGAATTGTGCGCCCACACCACGGCCCTGGCTTGCGGCCCGCGCGCTTCCAGGAGATGGCCGAGGGTCTCGAACATGTGGGTATCACGCAGGTTCCAGGACTCGGCCCCGCCGTAGTACATGACGCGGTAGTAGCGCTCGGCGGCAGCCACCAGCCGGGCGTTCTGGGTGGCATCGAGAAAGCTGTCGCCGTCCTGCGCCACGTATTCGAGCCGGCGCTCCAGCAGGTCACGCAGCTGGTCGACGACCTCCCCTTCACATTTTCCGAAACCGGAAGCCAGCGCCGCCCGGCCGTATGTCGCCGGGTCGCTCTGCCAGGGCGTCAGGCAGCCATAGCGGGTTCGCGCCACGGCCGCCGCCGCCGGGTCCACGCGATCGAGGTACTGCAGCACCGCCGCGACGGAAGCGTTCATGTTGTAGATATCGAGGCCGTAGAAACCGGCGCGCGCGTCATGCTCGGCGAGCCGCCCGTTGTGGCGGCGCAACCACTCCATGAACGTCTCGAACTCCAGGTTGCGCCACATCCAGGTGGGGAAACGCTGGAACGGCGGTGGCGATCCGGCCTCGAAGGGGCGATGCCGTACATAGCGATCGATCGCGGCCGCATCGGGCCAGTCCGCCTCGGCGGCCACGATCGTGAAGCCGTGCGCCTCCACCAGCCGGCGCGTGATGGCGGCGCGGGCCTGGTAAAACTCGGCTGTGCCATGGCTCGATTCGCCCAGCAGTACGATCCGCCGGTCGGCAAACCGGTCGAACAACGGCCCGAATTCAGGGTCCTTCGGCTCGGGCAGCGGAATCGCGGCCGCGGCAATGAGGCCCGGCGTGTCGAACGGCGGCCGCCGCCAGCGCGCTTCCGTGCATAAGGCCCGCCGGCCCCTGCCGGGGTGGGCGACTCGATCCGTCATGGCTGGGGGGACTCCGTCTTTTCCCTGGGCCACTACTGCCTTTGGTATAGGAAAGATCCCGCAGCCCTGCAATGCGGCGCCCGCCCGCCACCAGCAAAAGGGCCCCGGCAGCAGCGCTGCCGGGGCCCGGTCGGCGGGCGATGCGCCAGGCCTCAGCCGTGGAACTGTTCCTCCTCGGTGGAACCGGCCAGCGCGCTGAGCGACGACTGGCCTGCCGTGACGACCTGGGTGACGGCGTCGAAGTAGCCGGCGCCGACTTCGCGCTGGTGCTTGGTGGCCGTGTAGCCGTCCTTCTCGCTGGCGAACTCCGCTTCCTGCAGCTCGACGTAGGCCTTCATCTGGCTTTCCTTGTAGCCCTTCGCCAGTGTGAACATGCTGTAGTTCAGCGCATGGAAGCCGGCCAGGGTGATGAACTGGAACTTGTAGCCCATGGCCGCGAGTTCCTTCTGGAACTTGGCGATGGTGGCGTCGTCGAGGTGCCGCTTCCAGTTGAACGACGGCGAGCAGTTGTAGGCCAGCATCTGGCCCGGGAACTCCTTGTGCATCGCCTCGGCAAACTTCTTCGCCATCGCGAGGTCGGGCACGGAAGTCTCGCACCAGATCAGGTCGGCCAGGGGCGCGTAGGCCAGCCCGCGGGCGATGGCCTGGTCGATACCGGCATTCACCCGGAAGAAGCCCTCGGAAGTGCGCTCACCGGTGATGAAGGGATGGTCGCGCTCGTCGATATCCGAGGTCAGCAGGTTGGCCGCGTCGGCGTCGGTGCGCGCCACCAGCAGGGTCGGCACGCCGCAGACGTCGGCCGCGAGACGCGCCGCCGCCAGCTTGCTGACGGCCTCGCTGGTCGGCACCAGCACCTTGCCGCCCATGTGCCCGCATTTCTTGGCGGACGACAGCTGGTCCTCGAAGTGCACGCCGGAGGCGCCGGCGTCGATCATGTCCTTCATCAGCTCGAAGGCGTTGAGCACGCCGCCGAAGCCGGCCTCGGCATCCGCGACGATGGGCTGGAGCCAGTCGATGCTGTCGTTGCCCTCGGCGTGGTAGATCTGGTCGGCCCGCAACAGCGTGCGGTTGATGCGGCGAACCACCGCCGGGACCGAGTTCGCCGGGTACAGCGACTGGTCCGGGTACATCTCGCCGGCGAGGTTGGCGTCGCCCGCCACCTGCCAGCCGGAAAGATAAATCGCGTTCAGGCCGGCCTTCACCTGCTGCATCGCCTGGTTGCCGGTGAGCGCGCCGAGGGCGTTCACGAAGGGCTTCTCGTGGAGGTACTTCCAGAGCTTCTCGGCGCCCTGGCGGGCCAGCGAGTACTCGATGTCCACGGTGCCGCGGAGCCTCACGACATCCTCGACGCCATAGGGCCGCGTAATGCCCTTCCAGCGCGGATTCTCTTCCCAGTCCTTCTTCAGTGCTTCTGCCGACAGGCGTGTCATCGCGTGTTCCTCTGTGTGATGTCCCGGTTAACCCCTAAAACCCCTCAGTCGATGGCCTCGTAGGCCACCAGCGTCAGGAAATCCATGCAGCGCTCCTCGACCGTGATTCGGTCGAGCAGCTTGGCGGCCTCGGCGTAGTGGCCCGAGGCGAATCGCTCCGCGCCCACTTCATCCCTGATCTTGGCCATCTCTTCGTCGCGCAGCTTTTCATACAGGGCAAAAGTCACCTTGCGCCCGTCGTCGAGCACGCCCTGCGGGTGCTTGATCCACTGCCAGATCTGCGCCCGCGCGATCTCTGCGGTCGCCGCGTCCTCCATCAGGTTGTACAGCGGGACGCAGCCGTTGCCGCCGAGCCACGCCGCCATGTACTGGATGCCGACCGAGATATTGCTGCGCAGTCCCGCCTCGGTGATCTCGCCCTCGGGCATCCGCAGCAGGTCGGCCGCCGTGACGTGCACGTCTTCCCGCAGCTTGTCCAGCTGGTTGGGTGCCGGCATGTGGCGGTCGAAGATCTCCATCGCCACCGGCACCAGCCCGGGGTGCGCCACCCAGGTGCCGTCGTGGCCGTCGCCGGCCTCGCGCTCCTTGTCGGCACGCACCTTGGCGAGCGCCTCCTCGTTCGCTTCGGGGTCGCCCTTGATCGGGATCTGGGCGGCCATGCCGCCGATTGCCAGGGCGCCGCGGCGATGGCAGGTCTTGATGACCAGCTGCGAATACGAGCGCAGGAAGTGTGTGGCCATGGTGACCTGGTGCCGGTCCGGCAGGGTGAACTCCGGGTATTCCTGGAATTTCTTGATGAAACTGAAGATGTAGTCCCAGCGGCCGCAGTTGAGGCCGACGATATGCTCGCGCAGCTCGTAGAGAATCTCGTCGATCTCGAACGCCGCCAGGATAGTCTCGATCAGCACGGTGCACTTGATGGTGCCCCGGGCCAGGCCGAGCGCGTCCTCGGCGTAACGGAACACCTCGGCCCAGAGCCGGGCCTCGAGGTGGCTTTCCAGCTTCGGCAGGTAGAAATACGGCCCCGACCCGATCTTCGCCGTGGCCGCCGCGTTATGGAACAGGTACAGCCCGAAATCGAACAGCCCGCCCGGCACCTGCCGGCCCGCGACTTCGACATGCTTCTCGTACAGGTGCCAGCCGCGCGGCCGCACGAACAGGGTCGCGACCTCGTCCTTGAGCTTGTATTCCTTGCCCTCGGGCGAGGTGAAAGAAATGGTGCGGGCCACGGCGTCGCGCAGGGCGATCTGGCCCGGCAGCAGGTTGTCCCAGGCGGGCGTCATGGAGTCTTCGAAGTCCGCCATGAAGACCTTCGCGCCGGAGTTCAGGGCGTTGATGATCATCTTGCGGTCGACGGGACCGGTGATCTCGACGCGGCGGTCCTGCAGGTCGGCCGGGATCTCGCCGACCCGCCAGTCGCCCATGCGGATGTCGGCGGTCTCGGGCAGGAAATCGGGCAGCTGGCCGCGGTCGATCTCGGCCTGGCGCGCGCTGCGCCGGGCCAGCAGCTCCTCGACGCGCGGCCCGAACCGGGCGGCGAGCTCGGCGAGGAAGGCCATGGCATCGGGCGAGAGAATGGCCTCGTAGCCGGGACGGACGGGGCCGAGGATCTGGTAGTCGGGGGCGGTCGTGGTCATGGCTGTCCTTCTGCTTCCAGGCCGTCGAGGACCGGGCCGCGCGATAGCGGCCCTCGTGGCGCCAGCAGATGCGCTGCCGCCAGATAATTTCTGCACTGCGTCATATTAGTTCGCGGCCACGGGCAATGCAAAAAAAGCAGCGCCGCCCCCTCGTCCCTGAACCCCGGCTGGATCAGCTGCCGGCGGCCGCCAGTTCGCGGCGCACGAACTCCAGTTGCCCGCGATAAGTCCCGAGGCTCGGGTGCTCCGGCCCGGCCGCGGCCACTGCCGAGGCGAAGGCCTGTTCCGCCTCGGCCAGGCGGCCCATGCGCCGCAACAGGCGGCCGTGCGCAGAGTGAAAGCGGGCTGCCTGTTCGGGGAACTCCTCGACCGCTGCCCGGGCGCGCGCCTCGGCGGGCACCAGCAGGGTGCCGGTCGGCTCGCGGAAAGCCAGGTAGAGGTACTGGGCCACCGTGTCCGCGTCCATGCTGCCGCCGTAAACCTCGCCGATGTAGGCTTGCGCCGCCGCCTGCTGGCCCGTGGCCAGCAGGGCCCAGGCCTTGGCGTACATGTAGTCCTGGCGCCCCGTGCCCGCCGGGTACTGCCCGGCCCACTCCGCCAGTTCGCGGAGCACCCGGGCATGGTCATTCTCGATCCGCTGGGTCGGCTGCAGGATCGCGCGCAGGGAAATCTCCAGCCGCTGCTCCGGCGAGAGCTCGTCACGCAGCAGCAGGCTCTGGAACACCCGGCGGGCCGGATCGGCCTGGCCGGCCGCCAGGTAGGCCTGGGCCAGAGTCTCGAGCGCCGCGACGTCATTCTGCTCGCGCACGGCCGCCTGGGCCGCCATGATCCCGTCATACCCCGCCGCCGCCTGCCGCAACCGGTCCTCGTAATCGTCCGGGTAGCCGACGATGGCCGCGACCTGGCGCGCGTCCCCGAGGCGCTGGTCACCCGGCGCGGGCCGCAGCAACAGCGTCGTGGGCGTGCCGAGGAAGCCCAGGCCCTGGGCGGCCAGGAAGCTCGCGTCCGGCTCGTCGTAGCCGAGGATTTCCAGCACCTGCCAGTCGGCCGTCAGCGCGGCAATCCCCGCAGCCTGCGGATTCCGCAGCAGCTCGTTGTCGAGCTGGATACAGCCGGGGCACCAGTCCGGCTGGGTGATGACCACCATGATGTAGCTGTCGGCCGCCGTCGCCCGGGCCATCACGGCGCCGATGGTCTCGGGCGTCCATTCGGCGAACCGCACGGCCGCCGTCGCGGTCACGGAGGCAGTCAGGAGCAGTGACAAAACAAGCGCGCGCAGCACGGCAATTCCTCTTTTCGTCGAGCCTGGGGGCATAGCTTGAAAGACCGCGCCCCGCTCATGGCAGTTCCCGGGCCGGAACGGCATGATGGCCGGGTCCGGCCAGTCACGGCCCCGCCAGCGCTGCATCATGCCAGATCGGAAACCGCCTGAAACCCGCCTGCTCCTGTTCAACAAGCCCTACCGGGTGCTGAGCCAGTTCAGCCCGTCGGGCCATAAGGCGACGCTGGCCGATTTCATCGACGTCCCGGCGGTCTATCCCGCCGGCCGGCTCGACTACGACAGCGAGGGGCTCCTGCTGCTGACCGACGACGGCGCGCTGCAGGCCTGGCTCAGCCAGCCGCGCCAGCGCCAGTGGAAGACCTACTGGGTCCAGGTGGAGGGGCTTCCGCAGGAAGACGCGCTCGAGGCCCTGCGCCGCGGGGTCGCGCTGGCTGACGGCCCGACCCTGCCGGCGCGCGTCCGGCGCTTGGCGCCGCCGGCACTCTGGCCGCGCGACCCGCCGATCCGGGCCCGGCGCCACATCCCCGACAGCTGGCTCGAGCTGGCGATCCGCGAGGGGCGCAACCGGCAGGTCCGGCGCATGACCGCCGCCGTCGGCCATCCGACCCTGCGGCTGGTGCGGGTGGGCGTGGGCCCGTTTGGGCTGGAGGGGCTCGAGCCGGGCCAGTGGCGCGAGGCGCAGCCGCCGCCGGACTGGCTCAGCGGCCGCGCAGCTCCGCGATCCGCATCGCGAGCTCGAGGGCCTGCTCGTAGTTCAGCCGCGGATCGACCTGCGACAGGTAGGCGCGCTCGAGGTCGGCCTCGTTGAGCCCGCGGGCGCCGCCGATGCACTCGGTGACGTCGTCGCCGGTCAGCTCGAAGTGCACGCCGCCCAGGTAGCTGCCCATTTCCTCGTGGATGCGGAAAGCTTGCTCGACCTCGGAGAGGATGCGGTCGAAGCTGCGGGTCTTGATGCCGCTGGCCGTGGTCTCGGTGTTGCCGTGCATCGGGTCGCAGACCCAGAGCACCGTGGCGCCCTTGGCCTGCACGGCCTCGATCATGCGCGGCAGGTGCTCGGCGATGCTGCCCGACCCGAAGCGATGGATCAGGGTCAGGCGACCGGGCTCGTCGCGGGGGTTCAAGGCGTCGATCAGCGCCTCGAGCCACTCGTTGCTCATGCCCGCGCTGATCTTCACCGCGACCGGGTTGGCGATGCCGCGGAAATACTCCACGTGCGCGCCGTCCACCTGGGCCGTGCGCATCCCGATCCAGGGAAAATGCGTGGACAGGTTGTACCAGCGGCCCCAGCGCTGGATGAAGCGCGTCTGGGCCTGCTCATAGAGCAGGTGCAGCCCCTCGTGGGAGGCGTAGAAATCGATGCGCCGGGTCCGGGAAACCGGCTGGCCCGAGATGAACTCGAAGAAGTCCATCGAGTCCGTGATGCTCTTGATGATGCGCTTGTAAGCCTGCTCGAAAGGCGTTGCCGTGGCGAAGCCGATGTCCCAGTACTCGGGGTGATGCAGGTCGGCAAAGCCGCCCTCGGCGAGCGCGCGCACGAAGTTGAGGGTCAGGGCCGCCCGGTGGTAGCCCTCGAGCATCAGCTCCGGGTCGGGCGTGCGGTCCTCCGGCGTGAAGCCGACCCGGTTCACCAGGTCGCCGCGGTAACTCGGCAGCGTGACGCCGTCGCGGGTCTCGGTGTCGGCCGAGCGCGGCTTGGCGTACTGCCCAGCCATGCGGCCCACCCGGATCACCGGCCGCTTCAGGCTGTGCAGCAACACGACGCTCACCTGGAGCAGGATCTTCAGCTTGCGCGCGATCTGGTCGGAATTGCAGTCGCCGAAATTCTCGGCGCAGTCGCCGCCCTGGAGCAGGAAGGCCTCACCCCGTTGCGCCCGGGCGATCTGTTTCTGCAGCGCCTCGACCTCCCATGACACCACCAGCGGCGGCAGGCGGGAGAGCCGCTCGACCACGACCCGCAGCGCGGCGGCGTCGGGATAGGCGGGCTGCTGGGTGGCGCGCATGCCCTGCCAGCTGTCGGGGCGCCATTCGGGCCTGGCTGGATCTGCAATCATGCGGCAATCCTAACGGTTTTATGTCGCAGTGCAAAAGCCTCTTTCGGCACGGTACGGCTGGCGCCCCGCAGGCTGAGCCGCGATAATTGGAAACCTGCGCGAGCCCGCGCCCTGCCGCGGGCTCATTCGACACCCGGGTCCGGCCACGGCCGGCCCAGTCTGGGAGCCATACATGCATCGAGTTCTCGTTCTCGGGGCCGGCAAGATCGGGGCCCTGATTTCCGGCCTGCTGGCCGAATCAGGGGATTACCACATCGACCTGGCGGACGTCGACGCCGCCGCCGCCGCCGCCGTGGTGAAGGCGCACGGCCTGCCCAACGTCCGCGCCTTCGGCCTCGACGCCACCGACCGCGCCGCGCTGGAGGCCCACCTCGAGGCGCACCCGGCCGACGCCGTGATCTCCGGCCTGCCCTATTTCTGCAACGTGCCGGTGGCCGAGGCCTGCCGGGCGCACGGCATGCATTACTTCGACCTGACCGAGGACGTCGCCGTCACCGAGCAGGTGCGCACCATCGCCGACGGGGCCACGACCGCGTTCGCGCCGCAGTGCGGCCTGGCGCCGGGCTTCGTCAGCATCGCGGCCAACGAGCTCGCGCAGCATTTCCAGGAGCTGCGCACCGTCAAGCTGCGGGTGGGCGCCCTGCCCCAGCATCCCAACAACGTGCTGAAGTACTCGCTGACCTGGTCTACCGACGGCCTGATCAACGAGTACGGCAACATGTGCGAGGCCGTCGAAGACGGCGCGATCATCCGCGTGCTGCCGCTGGAGGGCCTGGAGGAGATCGAGATCGACGGCACCAGGTACGAGGCGTTCAACACCTCGGGCGGCCTCGGCTCGCTGGCGGACTCATGGCAGGGACGCGTGCGCAAGATGAACTACAAGACCATGCGCTATCCCGGCCATTGCAGCCAGATGCGGCTGCTGATGAACGGGCTGAAGCTGAACCACGACCGCGACACGCTCAAGCGGATCCTCGAGAACGCCGTGCCGCGCACGCTGCAGGACGTCGTAATCGTCTATGTCTCGGTCGTCGGGCGGCAGGACGGCGAGCTGCGCGAGGAGAACTACGTCAACAAGATCTATCCGCAGGTCATCGCGGGCCGGCTGTGGTCCGCCATCCAGGTCACGACGGCGGCGGGCGTCTGCGCCATCACCGACCTGGTGCTCAGCAACCCCGGGACACACCGGGGGTTCGTCACCCAGGAGAGTTTCAAGCTGAAGGACGTGCTCGATAACCGCTTCGGGCGCTACTACGCACACGGCGGCACCTACGAGGTGTCGGCCCGCATGATCGCGACTGGGGCCGTGGGCCACCAGCGCGCAAAGGGAGACTGAAGATGCACGAGATCCTGCAAAGCCTCGGCCTGGAGGACGAGAACTCCGGCGCCTGGGCGGGCGGCCGCGAACTCGCCGGCCAGGGCAAGACCATCGAATCCGTGAACCCCGCCACTGGCGAGCGGATCGCCGGCGTGCGCACCGCCTCGGCGGACGAGTACGAGGAAATCATCGGCGCCGCGCGCGAGGCGTTCCACCTGTGGCGCGCCATGCCCGCGCCGCACCGGGGCGAAGCGGTCCGGTTGTGCGCCGAAGCCCTGCGCCGCCACAAGGACGCCCTGGGCAGCCTGGTGAGCCTGGAGATGGGCAAGATCAAGGCCGAGGGCGACGGCGAAGTCCAGGAAATGATCGATATCGCCGACTTCGCCGTGGGCCAGTCGCGCATGCTCTATGGCCGCACCATGCACTCGGAGCGGCCCGGCCACCGGATGTACGAGCAATGGCACCCGCTCGGCGTCGTCGGCATCATCAGCGCCTTCAATTTCCCGGTCGCGGTCTGGAGCTGGAACGCTTTCATCGCCGCCGTCTGCGGCGACGTGTGCATCTGGAAGCCATCCCCCAAGACGCCGCTGTGCGCCATCGCCGTGCAGAAGATCTGCAACGAGGCGTTGCGCGCAGGTGACTTCCCGCCGATCTTCAACGTCTTCGTCGAGAGCGACGTCGCCCTGGCCGAGGCCTTCGTCGACGATCCGCGGGTCGACCTGGTGTCGTTCACCGGCTCCACGCCCGTGGGCCGGAAGGTGGGCGAGCGCGTGGCGGCGCGCATGGGCCGCTCGCTGCTCGAGCTGGGCGGCAACAACGCCATCATCGTCGACGAGAAGGCCAACCTGGAGCTGGCCGTCCCCGCGATCGTGTTCGGCGCCGTCGGCACGGCCGGGCAGCGCTGCACCTCGACGCGGCGCGTGCTGGTCCACTACAAGATGTTCGACGAGCTCGCGCACCGGCTGGTGTACGCCTACGAGCAGGTCAAGGTCGGCGATCCGCTGGATTCGGGCACCCTGATGGGGCCGCTGATCGACAGCGCCGCCGTCGTGCACTACGAGCGGGCGCTGGAACGCGTCATCGCCCGCGGCGGCCGGGTGCTGACCGGCGGCCACGTCATCGACCGCAAAGGTCACTTCGTCCAGCCGACCATCGTCAAGGCGAGCAACGAGTGGGACGTGGTGCAGGAAGAGACCTTCGCCCCGATCCTGTACCTGATTCCCTACCACCACTTCGACGAGGCGGTCGCGCTCAACAACTCGGTCCGCCAGGGCCTGTCTTCGGCCATCTTCACCGACGACCTGCAGGCGGCCGAGCGCTTCCTGGCGGCGACCGGCAGCGATTGCGGCATCGCCAACGTCAACATCGGCACCTCCGGGGCCGAGATCGGCGGCGCCTTCGGCGGCGAGAAGGAGACCGGGGGCGGCCGGGAGGCCGGCTCGGACGCGTGGAAGGCCTACATGCGGCGGCAGACCAACACCATCAACTTCAGCCACGAGCTGCCGCTCGCGCAGGGCATCAAGTTCGAGCTGGACTGATCAGTCGTCGGTGCGCTCGAAGCGGTTGCGGCCGCGATTCTTGCGCACATGGTCCCAGGGGAAGACCTGCCCGCTCATGGCGATCCAGACGCCGGGCGGGCAGGCCTGGACCGCCGCCACCGCCATGCCGATGTTGAACACCGCGTCGGAGGCCTGGAAGCGCGCCGGGCTGAGCGCACCGGTCATCACGATGGTCTTGCCGGGCACGTCGGCCAGGGCCCGCGCCGTGTCCACCATGGTGTCCGTGCCGTGGGTGACGATGACCCGCGACTCCTCGCGTACCTGCACCGCCGCCCGGATGGCGGCCCGGTCCGCATCGGTCAGCTGCAGGCTGTCCTTGCGCATCAGCGGCACGACCTCGAAATCGAACGTCACGCCGCCCTCGCGCAGGATCTTCCCGACCACGGTCTCGCCCACCTCGAAGCGGCTCATGTCGTCGAAATAGACCTTGTCGATGGTGCCGCCGGTGGTGAGGACGACGATCCGGTTGTCTGCCATGTCGATGCCGGGGGAGCGGGCGGGCGGCAAGTATATCGCCGCCCGGCATATGGCGCCCTCCCCGCCCTGTGGTTAACATGGAGAACATGAGAACTTTCCGCGCCATGGTGGCCTGCCTGCTGTTCCTGGTCGCGCTCGCAGCGCTCAGCCAGGCGGATGAAGGGGCGCGCACCGCCGGCACCGGCGGCCAGGCCGTGCTGCTCGAAATCATGGGCCCGATCGGCCCGGCGACCAGCAACTACGTGGTGCGCGGCATCGAACAGGGCGCCGCGGACAACGCCAGGCTGATCATCATCCAGATGGACACGCCAGGCGGCCTCGACACCGCCATGCGCGACATCATCAAGGCAATCCTCAGTTCTCCGGTCCCGGTAGTGAGCTGGGTGGCGCCGAGCGGCTCGCGGGCCGCCAGCGCCGGCACCTACATCCTGATGGCCAGCCACGTGGCGGCCATGGCGCCGGCGACCAACCTCGGCGCGGCGACCCCGGTGCCGGTCGGCGGTGGGCAGCAGCCCGCGGCTCCCGCCGAGCAGCCCGCGGCCGAGCCGGAAGCGTCCGGCGAGGAGTCCGCCGGCGAGGCGCCGCCCATGCAGGGCGGGCCGGAGGCCAAGGCCGTCAACGACGCGGTCGCCTACATCCGGGGCCTGGCCGAGCGGCGCGGCCGCAACGCGGACTGGGCCGAGAAAGCCGTGCGCGAATCGGCCAGCCTCACCGCCGAGCGCGCGGTCGAGGAAAACGTCATCGACTTCGTGGCCGCGGACATGGGCGAACTGCTGGCGGCACTGGACGGCCGGACCGTCTCCACCGAGCTCGGCGACATCCAGCTCGACACGGCGGGCCTGGCGGTGGAGCGCAAGGAACCGGACTGGCGGACCGAGCTGCTGGCCGTGATCACGAGCCCGACCGTCGCCTACATGCTGCTGCTGGCCGGCATCTACGGCCTGATCTTCGAGGGCTACAACCCGGGCGCCATCCTGCCCGGCGTGGTCGGCGCCATCTGCCTGCTGCTGGCCCTGTACGCCTTCCAGGTCCTGCCGGTGAACTATGCCGGGCTCGGGCTGATCGCGCTGGGCGTACTGTTGATGATCGGGGAGATCTTCGTGCCGAGCTTCGGCGCGCTCGGCATTGGCGGGCTCATTGCCTTCGTGGTCGGCTCGATCATCCTGATGGACACGGACGTGCCCGGCTTCGGCATCCCGATGGCGTTGATCGGCTCGGTCGCATTGCTGGGCGGCAGCGCCGTAATGGCGATCGTCTGGTTCGCGGTGCGTGCCCGCAACCGCCCCATCGTCAGCGGGCGCGAGGACATGCTGGGCGCGCCGGCCGTCGCCATGGCCGACTTCAGCGGCACGGGCCAGGTGCGGGTGCACGGCGAGATCTGGAACGCCCATGCGGCGCAGCCGGTACACCAGGGCGCGCCGCTGCGGGTCACCGGCATGAAGGGGCTGGTCCTGGAAGTCGAGCCCGACGAAACCAAGGAGAACTGACATGTTCGAGTATTTCGGCACCCTGCTCATCGCCGGTATCGCGCTGGTCCTCTTGAGCGCGATCAAGATCCTGAAGGAATACGAGCGCGGCGTCATTTTCCAGCTGGGCCGGTTCTACAAGGTAAAAGGGCCCGGCCTGATCATCGTGATCCCGGTGATCCAGCAGATGGTGAAAACCGACCTGCGCATCGTGGTCATGGACGTGCCCACGCAGGACGTGATCTCCCAGGACAACGTCTCCGTCAAGGTCAACGCGGTGGTCTATTTCCGCATCGTCGATCCGGAGCGGGCCATCATCCAGGTGGAGAATGTCTTCGACGCCACCAGCCAGCTGGCCCAGACGACCCTGCGCTCGGTCCTCGGCAAGCACGACCTCGACGAGATGCTGTCGGAACGCGACAAGCTCAACACGGATATCCAGGCGATCCTCGACCAGCAGACGGACAACTGGGGCATCAAGGTCACCAACGTGGAAATCAAGCACGTGGACCTGGAACCCAGCATGGTGCGCGCGATTGCCCAGCAGGCGGAAGCCGAGCGGGCGCGACGCGCCAAGGTCATTCACGCCGAGGGCGAGATGCAGGCCTCCCAGAAGCTGCTGGAGGCCGCCCAGAAACTGTCCCGCGAGCCGCAGGCCATGCAGCTCCGTTACCTGCAGACGCTGGCCCAGGTGGCCGGCGAAAAGACCAACACCATCGTCTTCCCGTTGCCGCTCGACCTGGTGGCGCCGTTGCTGCAGCGACTCCCGACCAAGCCGGGCGAGCCCGGCGCGCCGGACGGCGGGGACGCCTAGGCCGCGTCCAGCCAGGCCACCGAGAACGCGCCGGGACCCAGCCGGGCCCCGGCGCTGGCGCTCATGACCGAGAGGTGCAGGTCGAGCCGGGCACTGGCCGCCGCGGCCTCGAGTTCCTGGTAGGCCGCCATCTGGCGCACCAGGCGCGGGTCGCCGCCGATGCTCAGCACCAGGGTCGGCGTGCCCAACCCGCGCGCGACCGCCTCCCTGGCCTGCCCGAGCGCCAGCGCGCAGGCTGCGCCGAAGCCCCGCGGACGCGCCACGACCTGTTGCACGCCGCCCCTGAGCTCGATCACGGGGCGCACGCCGAACGCTACCGCCAGCAGGTGGTCGCCCCGACCCAGGCCGCCGCCACGCCCGTCCAGGCCGCGGCGGCGGAGATACCAGGGATCTCCGGGGACCAGCAGGCAGTGCAAGCGACCCAGGTCGTCACGCAGCGTGCCCCGGATCTTCTCGAAGCCGAGGCCGCCCTCCTCCAGCAGCTGGACCGCCCGGGCCAGGGCGATGCCTTCGCCGGCAGCGAGCGTGCGCGTGTCCAGCACTCGCAGCGCGAAGTTGCCCGCGCGCTCCGCCTCGTCGCGCCGCTCCCGGTACGCCTGCAGGATGCCGTACGACGCCTCGGTGGCGTGCGCGTGCACCTGGCTCAACTCGTCCGCCGCGGTCAGCACCAGTACCCGGTCGTAATCCAGCACCAACTCCTGCAGGAAGATATCGCGGATTGCGCCGGCGCTGGCGGCGTTCACCCGGGCCGGCACCGAGCGGTCCGCGATGAACCGCCGGTAGAGCAGCATGGTCTGCTCCGGGTCCCGTTCATCGAGCCAGGTCCGGCCGCCGAGGTCCAGCACATTCGGCAATACCCGCACGCCGTGCTGTTCGAGACAGGCGTCCGGCAGGTCACAGCTGGCGTCGACGACGAATCCGATGCGCATCAAGAGCTTCGACTTGCGGGCCTGCGGGGATTGTCAGGGCCACGCCGGACGGGCGTCAATGCGCGGCCTGGAGTCCCGCCTGCAGCTCGCGGCACCGTTGCCACTGCGCCTCCAGCCGCGCGTGCGAGACCTTGTCCCGCGCGCCCAGCGCCTGGGCGAAGAGCTGGACCCGGTATTCCTCCACCAGCCACCGGTAGCGTTGGAAGGCGTCTGCCGCCTCGGCCGAAGCCCAGCGGGTCTCCGCCTGCCCGGCCAGCCGCTCACGATGCGGCTTGAGGTCGAGCACCTGGCGCGCCTCGCCCTTGCCCAGGGCCAGGCGGTCCATGCGCATCAGGATGCCCCGCAGGTAACGCGGCAGTTCGACGAGCCGCTCCGGCGGGGTGGCCGCGAGGAAGCCCGGACAGACCAGGGCGGTGAGCTGCGCCTCGATATCGGCCGCGGCCTCGCGCGCCCCGGGGCCGGTCAGCCCCTGCGCCAGCCGGCGCCGGCATTCGTCGTGAAGTTCCAGGGTTTCCGTCGCCAGCGCCAGCAGCTGCTCGGCGTCCGGCATGAGCCGCGCGCGGCCCTGGTCCAGGCAGGCCCGGAACCCGGCCTCGTCCCGGGGCAGCTCGCTGCCCGCGGGCAGGAACACGCGACTGAAAGCGGCGCTGACCAGGTCCTCGGCGAGGTCCTCGCCCCGCGCCAGGTCGCGGCCGCGCAGGATCAGGCGGCGGTCGCCGCGGGCGCGCTTGAGCAGCTCGCGATGCTGCTGCGGCAGCGCCAGCATGAGGAGGCGCAGCACGCCGCCGCGATGAGCCGCGGCCGCCGCCGCGGCGGTGGGATACAGCCGGCACGAAACCGCATTGCCGTCGTCCTGCAAACCCGGGAAGAGGCGCTGCACGGTCTGCCCGCGCCGCACGCTGGCCTCGGGCGGCATCGGCCCGAAACTCCACTGGCGGAGCCCCTCGCCGGTCCAGCCGCTGCCGCCCGCATCCGCCACCGGCCCCGAGCCGGTGCCGAAGCGGCGCTGCAGCGCCCCCAGGTCGCGTGAGACGCCGAGCACGTCCCCGTCCGTCCCGACGACCTCGAGCCGAAACTTCAGCCAGGGCTCCAGGTCGAGATCCCGCCAGGTCTCCGGCGCCACCTCGAGCCCGGCGTCGCGCCGCAGGGCTTCGGCCAGCGCCGCCCGCAGCAGGCCTTGGCCGGGTTGCAGCAGGGCGAGACAACTCCGCGCATGGTCGGGGATGGGCACGATCCGCCGGCGCGCGGCCTTGGGCAGGGCCCGCAGCATGGCGATGATCTTGTCTTCGAGCCAGCCGGGCACGAGCCAGTCGAGCTGCGCCTCCTCCAGCAGCGCCAGCAGGTGACGGGGCACCTGCACGGTAACGCCGTCGTCCTCCGCCGCCGGGTCGAAGCGATAGCGCAGCGGCAGGCGATTGCCGTCGACCTCCAGCACGTCCGGGTAGTCCCCCGGCGCCGGCAGGGGCGCGCCGCTCAACAGGTCCTTCAGCGTCATGTAGAGCAGGCGGGGCTCGGCCCGCTCGGCCCGCTTGCGCCAGCGCTCGAAGGCCGGGGCAGAGCTGATCTCGCCCGGCACCCGGGCGGCGTAGAACGCGACGAGCGCCGGCTCCCCGGCGAGCAGCTCACGCCGGCGGAGCTTTGCTTCCATGGCCTGCACCTCGGCGCGCAAGGCCTCGTTGTGCGCCAGGAAGTCACCGCGGGTGCGAATGGCACCCGCCGCCAGCGCGTCGCGCAGGAACACCGCCCGCGCCCCGGCGGGATCGACGCGGGCGAAGTCGACCCGGCGACTGGCCGCCAGGACCAGGCCATAGAGCGACACCTGCTCGCGTGCGGCGACGAAGCCCCGCGCTTCCTGCCAGTGCGGATCGGACCAGCTCCGGCGCACGAGATGCGACCCCGCGGACTCGATCCAGGCCGGCTCGACCGCCGCCGCCGTCCGGCCCCACACGCGGCCGGTCTCCACCAGCGCCGCCGCCACGACCCAGCGCGGCGGCTTGGCCGCGAGGCTGGAATCCGGGAACAGGCGGAAGCGGAGATTGCGCGGGCCCTGGTACTCGCCCCGCTCGTCCAGCTGGCCGATATGGGACAGCATGCCGCTGAGGATGGCCCGGTGCACGGCGGCGTAGTCGGCGGGGACCTCGTTGCGCCGCAGGCCCATCTGGCCGGTGAGCTCCTGCAGCTGGCGGTGCACGTCCTGCCATTCGCGCAGCCGCAGGAACGACAGGAAGTGCTCCCGCGCCCAGCGCCGCTGTGCGCTGCCGGAATCGTGGCGGCGCCGCTCCTGCCATGCCTCCCAGAGCCTGACCAGCGTGAGAAAGTCCGAGCGCGGGTCGCGCCAGGCCGCATGCCGCTCATCGGCAGCGGCGGCCGCCTCCGCCGGGCGTTCGCGGGGATCCTGGATCGACAGGCCGGCGGCGATTACCAGCACTTCGGTCAGGCAGCCCAGCCGGCCCGCCTCCAGCAGCATCCGGCCCAGCCTGGGATCGACCGGCAGGCGGGCCAGGCGCCGGCCGAGCGGGGTCACGCGGCGCTGCTCGTCGACGGCGCCCAGCTCCCGCAGCAGGCGGTAGCCGTCGTTGACGAAGCGCCGGTCGGGCGGGTCGAGGAACGGGAACTCGCTGATGCTGCCGAGCCCCAGCGTCTCCATCTGCAGGATGACGCTGGCGAGGTTGGTGCGCCGGATCTCCGGGTCGGTGTATTCCGGGCGCGCCTCGTGGTCGTCTTCCGCGTAAAGGCGGATGCAGACGCCTTCGGCCTCGCGCCCACAGCGCCCGCGGCGCTGCCAGGCGCTGGCCTGAGAGATCGGCTCGACCTGCAACCGCTGGATCTTGGAGCGGTAGCTGTAGCGGCTGATCCGGGCCAGTCCCGAGTCGATCACGGCGCGGATGCCCGGCACCGTCAGCGACGTCTCCGCGACGTTGGTCGCGAGCACGATCCGGCGCCGCCCGTGCGGCTGGAACACCTTGTCCTGCTCGGCGGCGGACAGGCGCCCGTACAGCGGCAGCACCTCGGTGCCGGGGGGATGATGCTTGCGCAGGGCCTCCGCGGTCTCGCGAATCTCGCGTTCGCCGGGCAGGAAGACCAGGACGTCGCCGGCGATCCCGCCCGCCGCGGGCGCCGCGCCGAGTTCGTCGACGGCCGCCACCACGGCGTCCTGGATGCGACCCTCTTCCGGGTCCGCCGGCGGACGATAGCGCACTTCCACCGGGAAAGTGGTCCCGCTGACCTCGATCACCGGCGCCCCGCCGAAATGCTCGGCGAAGCGGCGCGGCTCGATGGTCGCCGAGGTGATCACGACTTTCAGGTCCGGCCGGCGCGGCAACAACTGCTTCAGGTAGCCCAGCAGGAAGTCGATATTGAGACTGCGCTCGTGCGCCTCGTCGATGATCAGCGTGTCGTAGCGGCGCAGCAATGGATCGCCGCGAGTCTCCGCCAGCAGGATCCCGTCGGTCATCAGTTTCACGCGGCAATCGGGACCCGTCCGGTCGGTGAACCGGACCTGCCAGCCCACCAGGGCCGGGCCGGCCGGGCCCAGCTCCGACGCCAGCCGCGCGGCCACCGCCCGGGCGGCGATGCGGCGGGGCTGCGTGTGGCCGATCATGCCCGCGCGGCCACGGCCTCCCGCGAGGCAGATCTTCGGCAGCTGGGTGGTCTTGCCCGAGCCCGTGGCGCCGCAGACCACGACCACCTGGCGCTTCTCGAGCGCCGCCGCGATGCGCTCGCGCTCGGCCGAGACCGGCAGCTCCGGCGGGAATTCCAGGCGCGGGACCAGGCCCCCGGCGCCGCCTTCAGCGCCCAGCTTCCGCCTCCTTCACGTCCTCCCAGAACCGCTCCAGGGTGGCGGCATCGACAGCGTCGGGCGTGAGTCCCGCGGCCGCCAGTCGGGCCTCGACGGCGCGGAATCGCCGTTCGAACTTGGCCGCCGCGCGGCGCAGGGCGCCCTCGGCATCGACCTGGAGATGCCTGGCCAGGTTGGTCATGGTGAACAGCAGGTCGCCGAGTTCCTCTTCGACGGCCGCGGTCCCCCGGTCGGCCGCGCCCATGGCTTCGGCCAGCTCCGCCCGCTCCTCGTCGAGCTTGGCCAGCACGGCGGCGGCGTCAGGCCAGTCGAAACCGACGCGAGCGGCGCGGCGGCCGAGCTTCTGGGCTCGCGCCAGGGCCGGGAGGCCGACCGGGATATCGTCCAGCGCGCCCCTGCGCCGCCCGGCGCGTTCGCGCGCCTTGTGCGCTTCCCAGGCCTCGGTCTGGGCCGCGGCGTCGGCCACCTGGGCGTCGCCGAAGACGTGCGGGTGGCGCCGTTTCATCTTGTCGACCAGGCCGGCGGCCACGGCGGCGAAATCGAAGGCGCCCTGCTCTTCCGCCAGGCGGGCGTGGAACACGACCTGGAACAGCAGGTCTCCGAGTTCGTCGCGCAGGTCGCCGAGATCGCCCCGCTCGATCGCGTCCGCCACCTCGTAGGCTTCCTCGATGGTGTACGGCGCAATGGTCGAGAAGTCCTGCTCCAGGTCCCAGGGACAGCCGCGCTCGGGATCTCGCAGCCGGGCCATCACCGCCAGCAGTTCCTGCATCGCGGTCATGCGCCGCGCTCCCGGAGGATGTCGCGGAAATTGACCAGCATGGCGGCCGTGGCGCCCCAGATCAGGTGCTCGCCCCAGGGCATCTCGAAAAACGGGAGCCGGACGCCCATGAAACGCTTGTGCCGCAGCTGCATGCCGCCTTCCGCCAGCAGCGCATCGAGCGGGACCTCGAAGGCTTCGCTCACCTCCTTGGCATCCGGCACCGGCTGGAACGACGGCGCGACGAAACCGACCACCGGCGTCACCGAGTAACCCGTGATGGTCATGTAGTTGGGCAGGTAACCGGCCGGGTTCACCAGCGCCGGGTCGAGGCCGATCTCCTCCCGCGCCTCGCGCAGCGCGGCGGCCAGCGGACCGGCATCCCCCGGGTCGAGGCGGCCGCCCGGAAAACTGACCTGCCCGGCATGGTGGCGCAGGTCGGCCGCCCGGACCGTGAACAGCACCGTCAGCCCGGCGGGCCGCTCGATGATGGGCACCAGTACGGCCGCCGGCACCAGCTGCCGCGGCCGCAGGCGCTCCAGCGCCGGCGGCAGGTCGCCCGGCACGCCCGGGATGCGGTAGTGCTCCGGCGGCGCCGGGCAGGTATCGGCAAGGCACCGGGCGATCAGTTCCCTCACTTGCGGATGCCGCCCTCCGTGAGGCCGGCAGGATCCAGCAGCCGGGCGAGTTCGTCCTCGCCCAGGTCGGTCATTTCCAGCGCCACCTCGCGGATCGGCCGCCCTTCGGCGTAGGCCTTCTTCGCCGTGGCGGCGCCGAGCTCGTAGCCGATCACCGGGTTCAGCGCGGTGACGAGAATCGGGTTGCGCTCGAGCGCGGCGCGCAGGTTGTCCTCGTTGACCGTGAAACCGGCGATGGCGCGGTCCGCCAGCACCCGCGCGACCGCAGCCAGCAGCCCGATGCTGTCGAGCAGGCGGTCGGCGATGACCGGCAGCATGACGTTGAGCTGGAAGCTGCCGGACTGGCCGGCCACCGTGATGGTGGCGTCGTTGCCGATCACCTGGGCGGCGACCATGGCGGTTGCCTCCGGGATCACCGGGTTGACCTTGCCAGGCATGATGCTCGACCCCGGCTGCAGGGCCGGCAGCGCGATCTCGCCCAGGCCGGCCAGCGGGCCGCTGTTCATCCAGCGCAGGTCATTGGCGATCTTCATCAGGCTGACGGCGACCGTTTTCAGCTGGCCCGACAGTTCCACCGCCGTGTCCTGGCAGCTCAGGCTCTCGAAATAATCCTCGCTCGGCCGGAAGTCGATGCCCGTGCGCCCGGCGAGCTGGGCCGCGAACCGCGTCCCGAAGTCGGGGTGCGCGTTGATGCCGGTGCCGACCGCGGTTCCGCCCTGGGCGAGTCCGGTCAGCCGCGGCAGCGTGGCGCGCACCCGCGCGATTCCGCCGCGCACCTGGGCCGCCCAGGCGCCCAGCTCCTGGTCCAGCCTTACGGGCATGGCATCCATCAGGTGGGTGCGCCCGGTCTTGACGATGCTGCGGCAGGCCTGCGCCTTGCTGCTGATGGTGGCGGCCAGATGGTCCAGCGCCGGGACGAGTTCACGCTCCACGGCCAGCGCCGCGCTGACATGAATCGCGGTGGGAATCACGTCGTTGCTGCTCTGGCCCATGTTCACATGGTCATTGGGATGCACCGGCGTGCCTGCCCCCCGGGTGGCCAGCGTGGCGATCACCTCGTTGGCATTCATGTTGGTACTGGTCCCCGAGCCCGTCTGGAAGACGTCGACCGGGAACTGGGCATCGTGCCGGCCCGCCACGACCTCGTCCGCCGCCGCGCGGATCGCCGCCGCCAGCGACGCCTCCAGCAGTCCCAGTTCCTCGTTGGCGCCGGCCGCCGCCCACTTCACCAGGCCGACCGCGGCAATGAAGCCGGAGGGCATGGGGCGCCCGCTGATGGGGAAGTTCTCGACGGCCCGTTGCGTCTGTGCGCCCCACAGGGCGTCGACCGGGACCCTGAGCTCGCCCATGCTGTCTTTTTCGATCCGATAGTCCTGCGCGCTCATGCGCTTCCTCCAGGCTGAGATAACGAGTTAATAACGCCGCATATTTACTTGATTTAAAATGGTTTAGTTCCGCCCTAAAGTGCCTGCCCAGAGACCCATTCAGGCCGGAGCTGACCATGCGGTATGATGGCGCAATCGTATCATCTTCGGCGTCGATCCCATGCAAGTTCATCCCCTTACCGCGGTCTCGCCCGTCGACGGACGCTACACCGGGAAGGCAGCCCCGCTGCGCCCCGTTTTCAGCGAATTCGGGCTGATCCGCTACCGCGTCGCGGTGGAAGCCCGCTGGCTCATGGCGCTGTCGCAGGAGCGGGGGATCGTGGAGCTCGAACCGGTCGGGGGCGAGGCCGGCAAGCTGCTCGAATCGCTTGCCAGCGGCCTCAGCCTGGAGCAGGCGGTCGAGGTCAAGACGATCGAAGGCACGACCAACCACGACGTCAAGGCGGTCGAGTACTTCCTGAAGAAGCAGCTGGCCCCGGTGGATCATGACGGGCGCCTGCGCGAGTTCGTCCATTTCGCCTGCACTTCCGAGGACATCAACAATCTCGCTTACGCCCTGATGCTGCGCGATGCGCGGGACCGGGTGCTGGGGCCCGAGTTCCGCCGCCTGGTATTCCGCCTCGGTGAGCTGGCGGATCGCTACGCGGACCTGCCGATGCTTTCGCGCACCCATGGCCAGGCCGCCTCGCCGACGACCCTCGGCAAGGAAATCGCCAATCTCGCCTGGCGCCTGCGGCGCCAGAAGGAAGGTTTCCTGGCGGTGGAGATCCTGGGCAAGATCAATGGCGCGGTCGGCAACTACAACGCGCACCTGGCGGCCTATCCCGACGTGGACTGGCCGGCGGTGGCGCGCGATTTCATCGCCTCCCTGGGCCTCGGGTTCAATCCCTATACGACCCAGATCGAGCCCCACGACTGGATTGCCGAGTACTGCCACGCCCTGCTCCGCTGCAACACCGTGCTGCTCGACCTCTGCCGGGACGTCTGGGGCTACGTCTCACTGGGCTACTTCCGGCAGCGCGCCGTGGACGGCGAAATCGGCTCGTCCACCATGCCGCACAAGGTCAATCCCATCGACTTCGAGAACGCGGAAGGCAACCTCGGCATCGCCAATGCGCTGCTGGAACATTTCGCCGCCAAGCTGCCGGTGTCCCGCTGGCAGCGCGACCTCACCGACTCCACGGTGCTGCGCAACATCGGCGTCGCGCTGGCGCATACGCTGATCGCCTGCGCCTCGGTGCTGAAAGGCCTGGAGCGCATCGAGGCCGATCCCGAACGGCTCGCCGCCGACCTCGACCAGAACTGGGAGGTGCTGGGCGAGGCGATCCAGACGGTGATGCGCCGCCACGGCCTCGAGAACCCCTACGAACAGCTCAAGGCCCTCACCCGGGGCCAGCGCATCGATGTGGCCCGGCTGCAGGAATTCATCCAGGGCCTCGAGATACCGCTGGACGCCAAGCAGCAGCTGCTGTCCCTGACCCCCGGCACCTACACCGGACTGGCCGCCCGGCTCGCCCGGGAGCTGTAGCAGCCCATGCGCGCTCCCCTGGCTGACAAGGCCGGGCTCCGGGTCCGCCTGGCCGACTGGGAGGCCGACGAGGCCGGCCTGCGCAACGTGCGCACGCGGGTCTTCGTGGAGGAGCAGCGCGTCAGCGAAGCGGAAGAATGGGACGGGCTCGATCCCGCTTGCCTGCACGCGGTGGGGGAGACGGATGCGGACGGCATCGTCGCCACGGGCCGGCTGCATCCCTCCGGCAAGATCGGCCGCATGGCCGTGCTGCCCGCCTGGCGGGGGCGGGGCGTGGGCGGGATGATCCTGCAGGGCCTGCTCGCGGCAGCCCGGAGCCGGGGCCTGGAATCGGTCTACCTGCATGGCCAGGTGCCGGTCCTCGGCTTCTACGCCCGCTTCGGCTTCGTGGCCGAGGGCGAGGAGTTCGATGAAGCCGGCATCCCGCACCGCCTGATGCGCCTGTCGCTGGCGGCGGTGCCGGCGGCAGCCGACGCAGCAGCGACGGGCACCCGGCGCCTGGTGACCGGCAAGGCCGAGCTGGCCCTCGCGGTCGCCGACGTCGCCGCGCTCGCCGGCCGCTCGCTGGCCATCTTCACCCCGGACCTCGAGCACGGGGTCTACGACACGGCCGGCTTCCTCGAGGCCGTGAAGCGGCTGGTCCTGTCGCGCAGCCATGCGCGCATCCGGGTCCTGGTCAGCGAGCCCGGGCGCGTGCAGCACTCGGTCAACCGCTTCCTCTACGTCGGCCGCCGCCTGTCGACCTTCATCGAGTTCCGGGAGCTGCCCCGGCAGTTCCAGGGGCGCGGGGACGCTTTCATGATCGCCGACCGCTCCGCCGTGGTGTACCGCGCCCGTGCTGACCGCTGGCAGGGCATCGCGGACATCCGTGAGCCCCGCATGGCGCAGCACTACCTCGCCGAGTTCGACGAGATGTGGCAGCGGAGCGAGAGCGCCGGCCGGCTGAGGGACCTGGGAATCTGAGCCATCCCCGCGGTCGCGAGGCGGTCGTACAATAGCGGGTCATGAACAGGCAGCGCATCATCGTGGGGCTCTCCGGGGGGGTCGATTCCTCCGTCGCCGCGCTGCGCCTGCTCGAGGCCGGCCACGCGGTCGAAGGTCTGTTCATGCAGAACTGGGCCGAAGACGAGGAAGGCTACTGCCAGGCGGCGGAAGACTTCCAGGACGCGCGCGCCGTCTGCGAACTGCTCGGCATCCCGCTGCACCGCGTCGATTTCTCGCGCGAGTACCGCGAGCGCGTGTTCGCGGCATTCCTCGACGGCTACCGGCAGGGCGTGACCCCCAATCCGGACGTCCTGTGCAATCGTGAGATCAAGTTCGGCAGCTTCCTGGCCCACGCGCGGCGCCTCGGCGCCGGGCTCATCGCGACCGGCCATTACGCCCGCACCGACGGCAGCGGGCGGCTGCTCAGGGCGGCCGACGCGGGCAAAGACCAGACCTATTTCCTCCACGCCGTGGACCGCGATGCGCTGCGTGCGACCCGTTTCCCCCTCGGCGACCTGCGCAAGCGCGAGGTGCGGGCCATTGCCAAGGCCGGCGGCCTGCCCAACCACGACCGCAAGGACAGCACCGGCATCTGCTTCATCGGCGAGCGCCCCTTCGCCGAGTTCCTCGGCCGCCACCTGCCGGATTGCCCGGGCGACATCGAGGACCCCGAGGGCCGGCTGCTGGGACGCCATGCGGGCCTGAGCCGCTACACGCTGGGGCAGCGCCAGGGGCTGCAGATCGGCGGCGTGGCCGGGCGCCCGGATGCGCCGTGGTACGTGGCGGGCAAGGACCCGCAGCGCAATGTCCTGGTGGCCGTCCAGGGTCACGACCACCCCGCCCTGCTCGAGCGACGGCTGCTCGCCGCCCACCCCCACTGGATCGCCGGCACGCCCCCCGGGCTGCCGCTGGACTGCACCGCCCGCACGCGGCACCGCCAGCCCGACCAGCCCTGCCGGGTAGCGCCGGCGCCAGGCGGCGGGCTGGCGGTGGTGTTCGACCGGCCGCAGCGGGCGCTGACGCCGGGCCAGTTCATCGTGTTCTACGCCGGTGCAGTCTGCCTGGGCGGGGCTACCATCGCCGCGGTCGGCGACGCGGCGGACACGGCGAACCCACCGGTAGCGGTCGCCGGCGGCACCTCGCTCTCGGCCTGAGGCCTATCCGCTATAATCTCTGGTTATCTTCGCCCCGCGCAGCAGCGCGGGTGCGGCTCGCCCTCGACTCTCCGCGGAGGAATCATGAAGGACACGGTGGACGCGCGCTCGGCGCTCAAGGTCAACGACAAGGAATACGGCATCTGGTCGCTCGACAGCCTCGGCAAGGACCGGGTCGCCCGCCTGCCCTATTCGCTGCGGATCCTGCTGGAAAACCTGTTGCGGCACGAGGACGGGATCAACGTCACCCGGCAGGACATCGAGGCGCTGCTGGACTGGGACCCGAAGGCCGAACCCGTGACCGAGATCGCGTTCACGCCCGCCCGCGTGATCCTGCAGGATTTCACCGGCGTGCCGGCGGTGGTGGACCTGGCCGCCATGCGCGACGCGGTGGTCAAGCTGGGCGGCCGCGCCGAGGCCATCAATCCCCTGTCGCCTGCCGAGCTGGTGATCGATCACTCCGTGCAGGTCGATTCCTTCGGCAAGCCCGACTCGCTCGAACGCAACAACGAGATCGAGTTCGGCCGCAACCAGGAACGCTACAGCTTCCTGCGCTGGGGCCAGAATGCCTTCGACAACTTCAAGGTGGTGCCTCCCAATACGGGCATCGTGCACCAGGTGAACCTGGAATACCTGGCCCGCGTGGTGTTCGACACCGAGAAGGACGGCAAGCTCGTCGCCTACCCGGACACGCTGGTCGGCACCGACTCCCACACGACCATGATCAACGGCCTCGGCGTGCTGGGCTGGGGCGTGGGCGGCATCGAGGCCGAAGCCGCGATGCTCGGCCAGCCCGTCACCATGCTGATCCCCCAGGTCATCGGCTTCCGGCTCACGGGCAGCCTGCCCGAGGGCGCGACCGCCACCGACCTGGTGCTCACGGTCACCGAGATGCTGCGCCGGAAGGGCGTGGTCGGGAAGTTCGTCGAGTTCTTCGGCGACGGGCTGTCCAACCTCCCGCTGGCGGACCGCGCCACGCTGGGCAACATGTCGCCGGAGTTCGGCAGCACCTGCGCCATCTTCCCGATCGACGCCGAGACGATCCGCTATCTCGAGCTGTCCGGGCGCAGTGCGGAGCGCATCGCGCTGGTCAAGGCCTATGCGCAGGCCCAGGGCCTCTGGCGCGAGGACGGGCAGCGCGAGGCCGAGTACACCGATGTGCTCGAACTCGACCTGGCCGAGGTCAAGCCGAGCATCGCCGGCCCGAAGCGCCCGCAGGACCGCATCCTGCTGGCCGACGCCAAGGCGGCGTTCCTCAGGCAGTTGCAGCCCATCGAGGCGGCCCGCGCGAACAGCAAGGGCGTCGCCGAGTCACGGTTTGTGAGTGAGGGCGGCGACGGCTCGGTCGGCAACCCGGCCTCGGCGCCGGCGCCGGGCCTGGCGCGAGTGACGCGGGGCGACGAGGCGTTCGTGGTGCGCGACGGTGCCGTGCTGATCGCCGCCATCACGAGCTGCACCAACACCTCGAATCCCGCCGTGATGCTGGCCGCCGGGCTGCTCGCCCGCAACGCCGCGGCGAAGGGCCTCAAGGTCAAGCCCTGGGTGAAGACCAGCCTCGCGCCCGGCTCGCGCGTGGTCACGGAATACCTGAAGAAAGCGCAGCTGCTGGACGACCTCGAGACGCTGGGGTTCAACGTGGTGGGCTACGGCTGCACCACCTGCATCGGTAACTCCGGCCCGCTGCCGGAAGACATCGCCGACGCCGTCACCCGGCACGATATCGTCGGCACCTCAGTGCTGTCGGGCAACCGCAACTTCGAGGGCCGCATCCACCCGCTGGTCCGCATGAACTACCTCGCCTCGCCGCCGCTGGTCGTAGCCTACGCCCTGGCGGGCAACCTCGACGTCGACCTGCTCAAGGAGCCGCTCGGCGAGGGTCCGGACGGTCCGGTGTTCCTGAAGGACATCTGGCCGTCCGCGCACGAGGTGCACGACACCATCCTGTCGAGCCTCGACTCCACGATGTTCCAGGGCAGCTACGGCGAAGTCTTCGAGGGCGACGCCAACTGGCAGGGGCTGTCGGTGCCGGAAGGCGAAATCTACGACTGGCCGGAAGCCTCGACCTACGTCCGCAACCCGCCCTATTTCGAGGGCATGAGCATGACCCCTGAAGCGGTCAAGCCGATCGAGGGCGCCCGCGTGCTTGCCGTGCTGGGCGACTCCGTCACCACCGACCATATCTCGCCGGCCGGCAGCATCGCCTCCAACAGCCCCGCCGCGAAGTACCTGGTGAGCAAGGGCGTCGATCCGGACAACTTCAATTCCTACGGCTCCCGCCGCGGCAACCACGAGGTCATGATGCGCGGCACCTTCGCCAACATCCGGCTGCGCAACAAGCTCGCCGGCGGCGTCGAAGGCGGCTGGACACGCTACCTGCCGACGGGCGAGATCATGGCGATCTACGACGCGGCCATGCGCTACCAGCAGGACGGCACGCCGCTGGTCATCCTGGCGGGCAAGGAATACGGCTCGGGCTCGTCGCGCGACTGGGCTGCCAAGGGCACCAAGCTGCTGGGCGTGCGCGCCGTGATCGCCGAGAGCTACGAGCGCATTCATCGCTCCAACCTGATCGGCATGGGCGTGCTGCCGCTGCAGTTCAAGGAGGGCGACAGCGCCGCATCGCTCGGCCTGGACGGCACCGAGACCTTCACCATCGAAGGCCTCGGCGACGGCAGCGCCAGCGAGGTGAAGGTGACGGCGGAGCGCGAGGGCGCCGCACCGGTGGTCTTCACCGCCCGCGTGCGGATCGACACGCCCAAGGAGCGGGACTACTACCAGAACGGCGGCATCCTGCACTACGTGCTGCGCCAGCTCGCGTCAGCCGACCAGGCGGCCTGAGCAGAGGACGCCCATGGCGTCCGCAATCTTCCCGGCCGGCCTGCTGGATGCTCTCCGGCAGGCCGGCCGCGTCGTTTTCCTGACCGGCTCAGGCGTTTCCGCCGAGAGCGGCGTGCCCACCTTTCGCGATGCCCTGACCGGCCTGTGGGCGCGTTTCCGCCCGGAGGAACTGGCCACTCCGGAGGCGTTCCAACGCGACCCGCAGCTGGTGTGGGACTGGTACCGGGAACGCCGCCGCCAGGTCGCCGCGGTCCTGCCGAACCCGGCGCACTATGCCATCGCTGCCCTCGAAGCGCGGCTGCCGGAAACCCTGCTGGTGACCCAGAACGTCGACGGGCTGCACCGGCGCGCGGGCAGCGCCGATGCCGTCGAGTTCCACGGCAACCTGTTCAGCAACCGCTGCCGGGCTTGCGACCACGTGGCGCCGCAACCCGACCCGGAACTGGCGGCGCCCCCGCCCTGCCCGCTGTGCGGCGCCCTGATGGGACCGGGGGTGGTGTGGTTCGGCGAAGCCATCCCCGCCCTCGCGCTGGAGCGGGCGTGGCGCGCCGCCGGCGAGGCGGACATAATCCTGGCCATCGGCACCTCCGGCCTCGTCACGCCGGCCGCGGCACTGCCTGACGTGGCGCGCCAGGGCGGCGCGCTGGTGGTGGAAGTCAACCTGCACCCGACGCCGCTGAGTGCGCAGGCGGATTTCGTCATGACCGGCCCGGCTGCCCTCACCCTCCCCGCACTGGCCGCGGCCCTGTGATACAAAGCACTTCAAATAACGACCCTATCCTCATGTTTAAGTTATTCAAATAGTGTCTGAACAGCCTCCACATCGAGGCGGCTCGAACCTGCGCAAGGCCCTCGGTCCAGGGCTGTTGATGGCGGCCGCAGCGGTGGGTGTCTCCCACCTGGTGCAGTCGACGCGCGCGGGCGCCGAGTACGGCCTGCTGCTGCTGCCGGTGGTGCTGCTGGCCTGCCTGCTCAAGTACCCCTTCCTCGAGTTCGGCCCGCGCTACGCCGCGGCCACGGGCGAAAGCCTCTTGGTGGGATACCGGCGGCTCGGCAAATGGGCGCTGTGGCTGTTCGGCCTGGTGACGGTCGGCACCATGTTCATTGTGCTGGCGGTGGTCACGCTGGTGACCGCGGGCCTCGCGGGACTGCTGCTCGGCATCGATGCCCCGCCCCTGTACCTCGCTGCCGGCGTGCTCGCCCTCTGTATCGGCCTGCTCGCAGTCGGGAACTACCGTGGGCTCGACCTGGCAATGAAGCTGCTCATGGCGCTGCTGGCGATCTCGACCCTGTCCGCGCTCGCCCTCGCCCTCGGCAAGACCCCCGACTGGACCGGCCTCAGCGGCCTCGACCGCCTGCCCGCCCTGGGCAGCGCGACCGGAATCGCCTTTTTGCTGGCCCTGGTCGGCTGGATGCCGATCCCGGTCGAGGCCGCCGCCTGGAACTCGCTGTGGACGCGCGAGCGGGCCGCCCAGACGGGGCACGAGCCGAGCCTGGCCGAGGCGCTGCTGGACTTTCGCCTCGGCTACCTGGGCGCCGTGGTGCTGGCTGCCGCGTTCCTCATGCTCGGCGCCCTGCTCATGCATGCCAGCGGGCTCCAGTTCGCTGACTCCGCCGTCGGGTTCTCCGGCCAGTTGGTCGAGCTCTATGCCCGGAACCTCGGGGACTGGAGCCGGCCCCTGATCACCATTGCCGCGCTGAGCACGATGTTCAGCACCACCCTGGCCGTCGCCGACGCCTATCCGCGCGTGCTCGCCGCCATCGCCGGCGCCGCTGCCGCCGGGGCCGGTGCCGCGGAGGCGCGGCCGCCGCGGCGCGGGCCCTACCTCGCCGCCGTCGGGGTAGTGAGCGGCGGCGCCCTGCTGGTGCTCATGTTCGCGGGCGAAGGGTTCACCCGCCTCATCGACTTCGCCACCACCCTGTCCTTTGTCGCGGCGCCGCTGATCGCCTGGATCACCCTGCGGGCGGTCACGGCCCCGCACGTGCCCCGGCACGCGAGGCCCGGGCCGGCGCTGCTGGCCCTGGCATGGCTTGGCCTGGGCTCCGGCGCCTTGTTCTCGCTCGCCTGGATCGGGTGGCGGCTGGCAGGGTGAGCGATGACCTGCGACACGCCGGCCGTTCCGGGCCCCTTGCCTAGAGCGGCGCCAGGTCCCAGGCGAAAGCGAACACCATCAGCGACAACGCGGCCAGTCCGGTCAGGGTGACGCCGGCGAGGGTCCCGCTGCGCACCTCCCGCCCGCCGGAACGCGCGCGCCACACTTGGACGATACCGGCCAGGCCGAACAGCCCTGCAAGCACGCTCAACCAGGACGCCATGGCCGCGAACGGGGCGAGCCCCGTCAGCAGGGCGTACTGAGAAACCTCGCTGGCCTGGTAGCCGGCAAACCCCATCAGTCCGGCGAAGCCGAGCCCGCTGAGTGCCGCGAACCAGGCCAGCCATTGGACCCCGGCAGCCGGCACCGCCGAAACCCCGGTTGTGCGCCGGTCGACAGCGCGGGTGAGCCAGGCTAGCGGGAAAGCGACCAAGGCGATCATGAGCACCAGCAGCGAGACCCCCGCCCAGGCGCCGGGGCCCGCCAGGGTCTTTGGATCGTCGGCCGCCATGATCCCGGCGCGGCGGATCGCACTGGTCTGGAACAGGTCGAGATAGACCGGCCGCGCCACGCCTTCTTCCAGGCAGGCGGCGTCGAGCACGGCCGGGTCGGGGTCATCGAAAAACGCCGTCAATACGCCGGCCGCGCACTCGCTCATCGAGCGGGTCGGGCCGTGCCCCGCGTAGGGCACCTCGATATAGCGGCCGTTGGCAAAGCCCGGCAGGATGGCGCGCGCCAGCGCGGGCGGGGTCACCGGGTCCCAGCCGCCATTCACGATCAGGGCGGGAACATCCGTCTCCACCGGGGCGTAAGCCTCCCGATGGCGCGGGCCCAAGCCCTCTTCCTCGCACACGCGCGCCTGGTGGGCGGCCCCTTCCGGCGTGAAAATCACCCCCCGGAAGCGCGGGTTTTCCTCGAGGTCGCTGGCCGCCACCTCGGCTGCGGAGGCATAGAAACCGTCATTGCACCGGATCGCGTTGGCCATGCCCAGTGCAATCGGGATCCCGGCCGACCCGCCCGCGCCGCCGGAAGCCAGCAGCTCGAAGACGGTCATGTCGCGCGTCTCGATGGCGTTGATGAGCGTATTCATGACCGCGGGCACGGCCGGATGTGCGTCCTGCTCGTACATCATGGAAAACGGGGCGAAAGCGAGGATCTCGCCACCGAAGCGGACCTTTCCCGCGGGAAACAGCTCGACCTGGTCTGTCGCCACGATCACCGGGTCGGCCTTGGCCCGCTCCAGCGCCGCGTCGACGCGCGCAACCAGGTTTTCACAGACCGACGCGTCCTCGCAGGTGGAATGAATGTTCTCGAGCACCAGGTTACCCCAGCGGCCGATCCGCATGAGATCACCTATATCGATCGGCACAATGGCATCGAGGACGATGGCACGCACGCCGTCGGGGTCTTCGCGCAGCAGCATCTGGCCCAGGATCGAGCCGTAGGAGATGCCCCAGACGTTCCACTGCTCCAGGCCGAGCGCCTCGCGCAGGGCCCGCACGTCGCGGGCATTCTCGATCGTGTTGTAGCCCGACAGGTCGATGCCGGCCGCCGCCGCGGCCTGGAAACAGGCCCGCATCCGCTCGCCCGCCGCGACCTCGGTCTCGTAGAGGCTTTCGGTCCACAGCGCCGCCCGGTTGGTGTCGTTGAAATGGGGACAGAAATCCCCGCTTGCGCCGATGCCGCGTTGCTCGAGGATGTAGAGGTCGCGGTGCCTGACCACCTCGTGCTCGCGCAGGCGCTCAACGTACGGCGCCACCACGACGCCGGGACCGCCGGTGAGATAAATGATCGGGTCGTCGCGAACCTCCGGCTCCGCGCCCGCCTCGGTATTCTCGTCTCCGGTCGCGGCGATCCGCACGAAGTGCAGCCGGATCAGGCGGCTGCCGGGATCGGCGCGATTCTCCGGCACGGTGATGAACCCGCATTCGATCTCGCCGGGCTCGTAGTCGATCTCGCCCCGAAAGGGACAGACCAGGTCGACCGGGCCGGGCAGGTCGTGCCAGGCCAGCGGTTCGGCACTGTCCGGGGCGAAAGCGGCAGAACCGGCCAGTGCCGCGACGGCGGCGATAACGGTACCAGACATAAAAACCTCCCTCCCCCGACTCCGCCAGGCGACGGTCTGCACTCCAAGGCGTTCATGGTTGGCCGCTGCTCAGGCGGCGCTGAAGCCGAAACCCGCTAGTGAATGCCCGCCATCAGGGCCTGGAAGCGAGTGTCCTCGCGCAGCGAATCGAGGTCCGGATCAGTCTCCAGCCAGGCCTTGTCGCCCCAGCCGTTGTCGACCGCCCGCTCCAGCAGCTCCATGGCGCGGTCGGTGTCGCCCTTCATGGCGTAGAAACACGCCACGTTGTACAACACTACCGGCTCCTCCTGGTCGCGGCCCAGGGCCCGCTCGGCGAGCTCCTGCGCCTTGGCGAATTCGCCGACGTTGGCGAACTGGTTCGCGCCCACATAGAGGGCGCGGGTGTCGTGAGGGTTCATGTCGAGGTGCCGCTGGATCTGCTCCAGCGAAGCGAGGCGGGCCTTCATCTCGTCGTGCTTGCGCCCCAGCGAGGCGTAGCTCTGGGCAATGAAGATCGGCGCCTGGTAGTCGGCCGGATTGACCTCCATCGCCTTCTTGTACATCTCGATCGCCTTCTCGAACTCCCCCTTGGAAGACCAGGCGAGACCGAAGTAATAGTACGGCTCCCAGAGGTTGGGATTCAGCTCGATGGCCCGGCTGAACTCGCGCTCGGCGGCCGCGTAGTCGTCACTGATGAACATCGCCAGGCCGTGCGAGGCGCGAGCTTCGGCAGAATCCGGATCCAGCTCGACCGCTTTCTCGCTCGCTTCCACCGCCTTGCGCACGTTCTCTTGCGTCGCTTCGGCGTAGCGGTACAGGTGCGAGTAGGCATCGCCGATGCCCGCATAGGCCAGCGCGTACTTGTCGTCGATCACGATGGCCTGCTCGAACATCCGGATCGCGCACTCGTAGTCCCGGCGCGTCATGGTGTACATGTAGCTGCGCCCGCGCAGGTAATAGTCGTAGGCCTTGGCGTCCGACGTGGACACGACCTGGATGGCGCGGCGCTCCTTGGGCGTCAGCGTCATCTGCAGCGCGTCGACGATACTCTTGGCGATGTCGTCCTCGATCTGGAACACGTCCTTGAGTTCGCGGTCGTAGGTCTCGGACCAGAGATGCGAGTCGGTTTCCGCATCGATCAGCTGGGCCGTGATCCGCACCCGCTCCCCGGCGCGCCGGACGCTTCCTTCCAGCACTGCGGCGACGCCGAGCTTCTCAGCCACTTCGGGTATGCCGACCGACTTGCCCTTGAAGATGAACGAGGACGTGCGCGAAGCCACGCGCAGCTGGGGCAGCTTCACCAGCAGGTTCAGGATCTCCTCCGCGATGCCGTCGCTGAAGTACTCGTTCTCGGCATCGCCGCTCATGTTGACGAAGGGCAGCACCGCAATGGACTTGCGGGAGTCTGCAGGCTTGGCCGCGGGCTGCGGGACCGGCTCGGGCGCCGAGGCTGCCGCCGGCACAGGCGGTTCGGGATTCTTCCCGGGGGCCAGCGGCGGGGTGCGGCGCACGCCCTCGGGTCCCAGGTCGAAGGCCCAGGCCAGGGACACGGCCAGCAGGAAGCCCAGGATCACCAGGGCCGTGACGAGCGTCACCGACCAGTCGGGGACGTTCAGGTTGGGCAGCACGGTGGAAGCGACCTCGATCACGATCCAGCCGCCGATCGCGTACAGCACTACGACCCGGATAACGCGTCGCCGTTTCAGCTCCGCGAACAACCCGCCGGCACCGGCTCTTTCCGCCTCGTCACCCATCGCTCACGCCCCCCCGCGCAGCATTCCGGGCATCATACAGAGTTTGGCCGCCGACGGGGCTAGCCCGGGTCGTGGTTGACCCACGCGGGCACGCTGCGCCAGGCGCCGCGCAGCGCCTTCTCGGCCTGTTCGAAGTCCGGCGCCAGGCGTTCGACCAGGCCCCAGAAGGCGGGCGAATGATCGAGGTGGCGCGTGTGCGCAAGCTCGTGCAGCAGGACCTGGCGCACCAGCGCCGGCTCGAGAAAGAGGAGCGCGCAATTCAGGCTGATGTCGTGGCGCGCAGTGCAGCTGCCCCAGCGCGAGCGCTGGCGCCGGATGGTCACCGCGCGATACGCCAGGCCGGTCTCCCGACTCAACTCGGCCAGCCAGGGCGACAGCACTGCGCGACCGCGTCGCTGCAGCCAGCGGCGCAGCTGCTGCACCCGCCAGTGCGGGTCGGCCGGGCCCGCCAGCTGGAGCTCACCGCCGGCGACGCCCGGCACGACGCGCAGGCGCCTGTTACCGGGCCGATACTCAACCTGCCATTGTTCCCCGACGGCGCCGAGCAGGATCTGCCGCGGCGGCTCGACCCCGCAGCCCTCCGCCGCCACGCCGAACTCCCGCCGCGCGCGCCCGATCCAGTCCTGGTGATCGGCCACGAAACGGCGGATGGTTCGTTCCGCCGCGCGTTCCGGGGCCACGACCTCGACCACGCCGTGGGGGAAGACCCGCAGCGAGAGCCGCCGCGCCCGGCGGCTGCGCCGCACGACGTAGTCATCCGGCGTGCCGAACAGGCCCAGCTGGCCGCTGTCCGGCGCCGCGCTCACAGGGCCGCCGCCAGGCGCGTGGCCTGGTCGATGGCCCGCTTGGCGTCGAGCTCCGCGGCCTCGAGCGCGCCGCCGACCAGGTCGGCCGCGACGCCCTGCGACGCCAGCTCGTGCGCCAGCGCATCGAGCGGCTCCTGGCCGGCGCACACCACGACGTGATCGACCTCCAGCAGGCGTTCCTCGTCCTTGATCCGGACCCGCAGGCCGGCGGGCTCGACGCCGAGGTATTCCACGCCCGGGATCATGTGGACGCCGCGGCGCTGCAACCCGAGGCGATGCGCCCAGCCGGTGGTCTTGCCCAGCCCCCGGCCCGGCTTGCCCTGCTTGCGCTGGAGCAGCCAGATTTCGCGCCCGGTGTCCGCCGGCCGCGGGTCGACGCCCTCGACCCCGCCGCGCACCGACCACTCCGGGTCGATGCCCCATTCCTGGTTGTACTCGGCGACCGGCGCCGCCCCGTGATGCGGGTGTGACAGGAAGGTGGCGACGTCGAACCCGATGCCGCCGGCGCCGATGATGGCGACGCGCCGGCCAACCTCCCGCCGGCCCAGCAGCACGTCGATGTAGGACAACACCTGCGGCCCGTCGATGCCGGGGATGGCAGGCGTACGCGGCAGCACGCCGGTGGCCACGATGACCCGGTCGAAACCGCCCTGCGCCAGCTCGCCGGCCGTCACGGCGCGCCCCAGCCGCAGCTCGACGCCCGTGACTTCCAGCCGGCGGCGAAAATAGCGCAGCGTCTCGGCGAACTCCTCCTTGCCGGGAATTCGCCGCGCCAGCTGGAACTGGCCGCCGATCTCCGCGCCCGCCTCGAACAGGGTCACCCGGTGGCCGCGCTCGGCCGCCGTGGTCGCTGCGGCCAGCCCGGCCGGCCCAGCGCCCACCACCGCGACCCGCAGCCGGCGCTCGGCCGGGCGGACCACCAGCTCCGTCTCGTGGCAGGCCCGCGGGTTCACCAGGCAACTGGAGCGCTTGCCCGCGAAAGTGTGGTCGAGGCAGGCCTGGTTGCAGGCGATACAGGTATTGATCTCGTCGCTCCGGCCCTCGGCCGCCTTGCGGACCCATTCCGCGTCCGCCAGGAAGGGGCGCGCCAGGCTGACCATGTCGGCCTCGCCACGCGCCAGGATGTCCTCCGCCACTCCGGGCATGTTGATGCGGTTGGTCGCCACCACCGGCACGTCAAGCGCCTCGCGCAGGCGCCCCGTCACCCAGGCGAAGGCCGCCCGCGGGACCAGCGTCGCGATGGTGGGGATGCGCGCCTCGTGCCAGCCGATGCCGGTATTGATGATCGTGGCCCCCGCCGCCTGTACCGCCCGGCCCAGCGCGATCACCTCGTCCCAGGTGCTGCCTCCCTCCACCAGGTCCAGCGCGGAGAGCCGGTAGATGATGATGAAGTCCGGCCCCACCGCCTCCCGCACGCGCCGCACGATCTCCACCGGGAAGCGGCTGCGCCGCTCGAAGTCGCCGCCCCAGGCGTCGTCGCGCCGGTTGGTGCGCGCCGCGATGAACTCATTGATCAGGTAACCCTCGGAACCCATGATCTCCACGCCGTCGTAGCCGGCCTCGCGCGCCAGCGCAGCGCAGCGCGCGAAGGCCCGGATCTGCGACTCGACCCCGCGCGCGCTGAGGCCGCGCGGCTTGAAAGGCGTGATGGGCGACTTCAGCGGCGAGGGCGCGACCGACAGCGGATGGTAGGCGTAGCGTCCCGCATGCAGGATCTGCATGCACACGCGGCCGCCGGCCTCGTGCACGGCATTGGTGACCAGCCGGTGGCGCGGCACCTCGCGCCGGGCGGAGAGCTTGCCGGCGAACGGCGCCACCCAGCCGGCGATGTTCGGCGCAATCCCGCCGGTCACGATGAGCCCCGCCCCGCCGGCGGCGCGCTCCGCGAGGTAGGCGGCGAGCTTCGGGTAGCTGGCGGCGCGGTCCTCCAGCCCGGTATGCATCGAGCCCATCAGGACCCGGTTGGGCAGGGTGGTGAAACCCAGGTCGAGGGGCGCGAGCAAGTGGGGGTAAGCGGTCATGCGAACGGCACCGGTGGGAAAACCGGACCGACTATACCGCTCGCGCCGCGGCCGGCCAACGCGACCCGGACCCGCCCCCAAGAGCGCCTCCGGCTGTTGTACCATTTGCGCGTCGACGGAGCCCCCGATGAGCCGCATTTCCATCACCGACTACGCCTTCCTGCTGACGGAGACCGCCGACAGCCCTCACCACGTGGGCTCGCTGCAGATCTTCCGCCCCCCCGAGGGCTATGCCGGCGACTTCGTCGGTGACCTGATCGCCGCGCTGGGCCGGCACCGGGTGGGCAAGCCGTTCAACCAGCGGCTCAAGGTATCGCTGACCGGCATGCCGGAATGGGTGCCCGACCGCAACTTCGACCTGCGCTTCCATGTCCGCCGCTCCGCCCTGCCCGCGCCGGGCAGCCGCCGGCAGCTGGCCGATCTCGCCTCCCGCCTGCACGCTTTCATGCTGGACCGCGAGCATCCGCTGTGGGAATTGCACTTCGTCGAAGGGCTGGATGACGGTTGCTTCGCCATCTACACCAAGATCCACCACGCCTATTGCGACGGCGCCACGCTGGTGCGGCTGGCGAATGCCGCCCTGACCGAAGACCCCGACGACCAGGAAGTGCGCGCCTTCTGGCATACGGCCAGCGGCGCGGCGCGCGAGCATCCCCATCGGGACATCCGTGCAGCGCTCGTCGGCATCGGCGGCAACCTGAGATCCATCCTGACCATGGGCCGGGAATTGTCGGGGCTGGCCGGCAAGATGGCCCTCGACCGGCTGGGACTCGGCCGCTCCGCGCTCGACGTGCCGTTCACCGCGCCGCGCACGGCCCTCAACGGCCACATCACGCGGGCGCGGCGCATCGCCGGCGGCAGCATTGAGATCGAGCGCCTCAAGGCGGTGGCGCGCTCCACCGGCACCACCCTGAACGACGTCGTCGTGACCCTGTGCGACATCGCCCTGCGCCGCTACCTGGCCCGCCATGCCGAATTGCCGCGCAGCCCGCTGGTGGCCCAGCTGCCGGTCAACCTGCGGCGGCCCGGCGAGAACTCGTCGACCAACATCCTCGGCATCATCCCGGTGCGGCTCGCCGGCGTCACCCGCAATCCCCTCAAGCGCCTGCGGGAGATCCATCGCTCGACCGCGGACATGAAGGACGCCCTGCTGGAGCTGTCGCGGGAAACCGTCATGGCCTACACGCTGCTGATCCAGGGCGCGGCCATCGCGGTCGACATCCTGCACGTCTCGGCGATGGTGCCACCGGCCGGCAATATCCTGATCTCCAACCTCCCCGGCTCCCCGGTGAAGCTCTACCTCAAGGGCGCCCGGCTGGAAGAGGTGTTCCCGATCTCGACCATCCCGCCGGACATGGTGCTGAACATCACCGTCTACAGCTATGCCGGCCGCCTGTTCTTCGGCATGATCGCCGGCTACGAGGCCATGCCCCACCTGCCCGAAGTCCGCGGTTACCTGTACGAAGCCATGGAGTCACTGGAAGAGGAAGTCCGGGCCGTGCTCGAGGCCGCGCCGGTGAAAAAGAAGGCCCCGGCACGCAAGCGCCGCGCCAGGAAGCCTGCGACCGAGCAATGAACCTGGTCGACATCGGGGTCAATCTCGCCCACGACAGCTTCGACGCCGACCGGGACGCGGTCATCGCCCGTGCCCGCGCCGCCGGTGTCGGCCGGATGATCGTCACCGGGAGCACGCTCGCCTCCAGCGCCGCCGCGGTCGAACTCGCGGCCGGCGTCGACGGGCTCTACGCCACCGTCGGCGTGCACCCGCACCACGCGGCGGAGGTGGACGCGAGCCACCTGCCGCAGTTGCGCGAACTGCTGGCACAGGCGCAGGCCGTCGCCGTGGGCGAGTGCGGCCTGGACTTCTTTCGCGACTTCTCGCCGCGCGACCGCCAGGAAGAGGCCTTTCGACTGCAGCTGGGACTCGCCATCGAGACCGGCCTGCCCGTGTTCCTGCACCAGCGCGACGCCCACGATCGTTTCCTGGGCATTCTCGACGAGTGCCCGCACCTGCCGCCCGGCGTCGCCCACTGTTTCACCGGCGGGCGCGAGGAACTCGCGGCTTATCTCGAGCGCGGGCTCTACGTCGGGATCACCGGCTGGATCTGCGACGAGCGCCGGGGCGACGCGCTGCGCGCGGCTGCCCGCTACCTGCCCCTGGACCGGGTCCTGATCGAGACCGATGCGCCCTACCTGTTGCCGCGGGATCTGGACCCCAGGCCGCGCTCGCGCCGCAACGAACCGATGCACCTGCCGCACGTCCTGCTGGTACTTGCGCGCCTCATGGGCGTCGCGCCGGAGCGCCTCGCCGAGGCCAGCAGCCGCAATGCCGAGCGCCTCTTCGGTCTCTAGTACAATCGGCGGCAGATTCGCCTCATGCCACGGAGCCAGAACATGGATAACGCCAAGGCCCTCAAGTTCAGCCAGCAGATCTGGGACGAGAGCATCATCCCGACGTTGTGCGACTACGTGCGGATTCCCGCCAAGTCACCCGGTTTCGATCCCGAGTGGGCCAAGCACGGGTACATGGACGAGGCCGCCGAATTGCTGGCCGAGTGGTGCCGGCAGCAGCCGATCGAGGGCATGAAGGTCGAGATCGTGCGCCTGCAGGGCCGCACGCCGCTGCTGTTCATCGAGGTCGAGGGCCGGAACGACGACACCGTGCTGCTCTATGGCCATCTCGACAAGCAGCCCGAGTTCGACGGCTGGAGCAACGGGCTGAGCCCGTGGGAGCCGGTGATTCGTGACGGCAAGCTGTACGGACGGGGCGGCGCCGACGACGGCTATGCCGTCTTCGGTTCACTGGCCGCCATCCGGGCGTTGCAGGAACAGGGCGTGCCGCATGCCCGCTGCGTGGTGCTCATCGAAGGCTGCGAAGAAAGCGGCAGTTTCGACCTGCCCCACTATATCGAGCACCTGGAAGAGCGCATCGGCACCCCGACCCTCGTGGTCTGCCTCGACGCCGAATGCGGCAACTACCAGCAGCTCTGGACCACCACTTCGCTGCGCGGCAACCTGACCGGCACGCTGAAGGCCGCGGTGCTGACGGAGGGCGTGCACTCCGGCGGCGCCAGCGGCATCGTGCCCTCCAGCTTTCGCGTGCTGCGGCTGCTACTCGATCGCCTGGAGGACCCCGAGACCGGCGAAAGCCGCATTCCTGAATTGCAGGGCGAGGTCCCGGAAGCCCGGCTGGTCCAGGCCAGGGCCGCGGCCGAAGTGCTGGGCGAGGGCGTGCACCGGCGCTTCCCGTGGGCCGGCGGCACCCGTCCGGTGACCACCGACCCGGTCGAGCTGCTGCTCAACAACACCTGGCGGCCCACCCTGTCGGTGACCGGCGGGGCCGGCATGCCGACGCCGGGCGCGGCCGGCAATACGCTGCGGCCCTGGACCGCGCTGAAGCTGTCCTTCCGGCTGCCGCCGACTACGGACCCGGTGCAGGCCGCGGCGGTGGTGAAGAAAGTTCTCGAGACCGATCCGCCACTCGGAGCCGAAGTCGAGTTCGAGGTCGAGTCCTCGATGGGCGGGTGGAACGCACCGCCCGTCGCGCCCTGGCTCGAGGCCTCGATGCAGGCGGCTTCAGAGGCGTTTTTCGGCAAGCCCGCCCTGTACATGGGTACCGGCGGCAGCATCCCGTTCATGGGCATGCTCGGCGAGAAGTTTCCCGGCGTGCAGTTCCTCGTCACCGGAGTGCTGGGACCGAACTCGAATGCGCACGGGCCGAACGAGTTCCTGCACCTGGAGACCGGGAAGCGCCTGACGGCCTGCGTGGCCCGCGTGCTGGCCGATCACTATCGCCGCGCGGAGCTGGCCGACGCCGCCTGAGCGGCGCGAGTCAGGCCAGCGGCCGCGCCTGGGCCGAGACTGCGGCCCAGGCCTCGCCGAGTTCGGGCGGGACCTTGGCGCCCGGCGGCCGGGCAAACTCTGCCGCCAGCGCCTCGGGCGTCATGACGCCCGGCGGCCCGGCGCCTGATATTTCTACCGGCCCCAGCAGCAGCACGCGCCCGCTGACCGGCACCCGCGGCGCGAGGGCGTGGACGGCGTGACGCCGGGCGCGCAGACCCGGCAGCGGGTTGCGGATGCGGTCGCGCCGCCTGCCGTCCAGCAGCGTCCAGTAATCCAGTTGCTCGCCCCAGAACAGGGTGCCGGCACCGCGGCGCACTTCCAGCACCAGGATGCCCTTCGGCGTGAGCAGCGCGAGGTCGAGATGAATTTCGCCGTCGACGTCGTCCGGCACCACCACGTCGACCAGCCGCGCCCAGGCGATCTTGCCCAACAGCCGGTCCAGCGTGTCACGCCGCCGGTACCACCATCCCGCCACGGCCGCGGTCGCCAGCGTCACCAGCACCACCGGCAACAGCCAGTAGGCATTGGCCTCCAGCCAGCTCATGAGGCCGCCGCCGCGCGCGCGGCCCGGCGGAGGCGTTCCCGCGTCCGCAGGCTGTCCGCGCTGAACACCGCCAGCGCCGTCCAGATCAGGCCGAAGGTCACCGCCCAGGCGAAGGTGAACGGTTCGTCGTAGACCAGGGCCGCGAGCAGGAAGGTCAGGGTGGGACCCAGGTACTGGAAGAAACCGACCGTCACCAGGGGCAGGCGGCGGGCGGCCTCCGCGAACCACAGCAGCGGCAGCAGCGTGACCGGCCCGGCGAGCACCAGCAGCAGGCTCGTGCCCGGGTCGGAACCGAAGGCGCCCTGCCCGTCCCGGTGGAACCAGCCCAGCGCCAGCAGCGCCAGCGGCGCCACCAGCAGCGTCTCGACGAACAGGGCCGCCAGGCCGGGCAGGCCCAGGCGCTTGCGGATCAGGCCGTAGAAACCGAAGCTGAAGGCCAGCGTCAGCGAGACCCAGGGCAGGCTGCCGACTTCCAGCGCCAGGCTGGTGGTCCCGGCCACCGCCAGGAACACCGCCACCATGCGCGGCCGGTTCAGCTTCTCGCCCAGGAACAGCATCCCCAGCAGCACGTTCACCAGCGGATTGATGTAATAGCCGAGGCTGGTGGACATGACCTGCTCGTTAGCGATCGCCCAGATGTAGACCAGCCAGTTGGTGCTCACCAGCGCCGCCGTGAGCGCCAGCGCGGCGAGCGTACGCCGGTCGGCCAGGCTGCTGCGCACTGCGCCCCAGCTGCGCGCCAGCGTCACGAAAGCGGCGCCGAAGATCACGCTCCACACGACCCGGTGAGCCAGGATCTCGGCCGGCGGCACGTGCGGCAACAGCTTGTAGTAGATCGGCGTCAGGCCCCAGAAGCCGAAGGCGGCGACCGCGTAGATCGAGCCGACCCGGGTTGCGTCCGCCATGACGCTCAGCCCCGCTGCAGGACGCGGGCGCCCGGTGCGTCCGGGGTGGAAATCCAGTGCTCGCAGGGAATCCCGGCCCGGGCGAAGCTGCCGGTGATGGCCGCCGCCACTGCCTCCGCCTGCGGCCACCTCGTCCATGCAAACACCGCGGGACCGCTGCCCGAAAGGGAGCCGCCGAGCGCGCCGGCCTCCCGCGCGGCGTCAAGCGCCGCGGCGGCGCCCGGCACCAGGCAGGCGCGCTGCGGCCAGATGATCTCGTCGCGCAGGCAGCGGCCGATCTGCACCAGGTCGCCCCGGCTGCAGCCCGCCACGAACCCGGCCAGCCAGGCCGACTGCCGCACCCAGGCGGCCCGCGGCACCGTCTCGGCCAGGATCTGGCGCGCATCCCGGGTGTGCACCTCGAGTTCCGGATGGCACAGCACACAGGCCAGCCCGGCGGGTACCGGCAGGCGCGTGCAGTGCCATGGCGGTCCCGGCTCGCTCAGCACCAGCCCGCCGAACATGGACGCCGCGGCATTGTCCGGATGGGCCTCCCCGCTGGCCGCGGTCTCCCCTTCCAGCGCGTAGCCGAGCAGGCGTTGCCGGTCCAGCCCGAGCTCCCACAAGGCATCGGCCGCCACTACCGCGGCCACCGCCGAGGCAGCGGACCCGCCCATCCCGGATCCCAGCGGGATGCCCTTGTGGAGTTCGATCTCCAGCCCGCCGGCCAGATCGAAGTCGCGCGCCATCCGCAGCAGCGGGCGGGACGCCGCATTCGCCTCGACGTCGTGAGGCAACTCGGTGATCACGCCGCTGATGGCCGCGAAAGTGATGCCGTTCCCGGCTCGCCGCCGCAGCGTCACCGTGTCGCCCACGCCCTCGATGGCGTGGCCGAGCACGTCGAAGCCCACGCCGACATTGCCGACGGAAGCAGGGGCAAAAGCGGTTACGGTCGACATCAGGCAGCGTCCCGGGACCGGCGGCCAAGCCGCAATTTAGCAGCTTCCGCATACGCTGGAAAAAAAGACCCCGCCACGAAGGGCGGGATCGAAACGCCGCAGCCTGTTGCTTCTTGCTCTGTGCCGCCGGCGAATACCATCAAAGTTACTCCCCGCGATTGCCGAAAGCAATGTGCGCCGGGGCACGCATTTGTCATCCCGCTTGGCTAAGATGAGGGGATCAGCACGGAGCCCCCCATGAGCCAGACCGCAACAGCAGCCCTCGACCAGCCCGCCGGCGCCGACCTCAGCGATCCCGGTTGTTATCTCAACCGCGAACTGACCTGGCTCGCCTTCAACCGGCGGGTCCTGCGCGAGGCGGAAGACGACCGCACACCGCTCCTCGAGCGCATCAAGTTCCTCGCCATTGTCAGCTCCAATCTCGACGAGTTCTTCATGAAACGCATCGGCGGGCTGAAGCAGCAGCTCGGGGCCGGGGTGCAGGAACGTTCCGTGGACGGCCGCACGCCGGAGCAGCAGCTGCGCGAGTGCCAGGCGGAAGTGATGGCGATCAAGGAGCGCAAGGACCGGCTGTTCCCCGAGCTGGTGAGCCTGCTGCGCGACGCCGGCATCCGGCTGAGCCGCTATGCCGAGCTGGAGCCCGCCGACCAGGCGAACCTGCGGGACTGGTACCTGGAAAACATCTATCCGCTGCTGACGCCGATCGGCATGGACCCGGCGCATCCCTTCCCCTTCATTTCCAACCTCTCGCTGAACCTGCTCGTCAGCATCAACCGGGCGGCCGGCGAGCGCGGGCCGCGGATGGTGCGGATCAAGGTGCCGGTCGGCGAAGGCATTTCCCGCTTCGTGCGGGTCGGGGACAGCAGCAATTACGTGCCGCTGGAGGACGTGATCGCGCACAACCTCGACCGCTTGCTGCCGGAACTCGAGATCGAGCGCTGGGACCTCTTCCGGGTGACCCGCAACGCCATCGTCGAGCGCTACGAGGAACAGGCCAACGACCTGCTCCAGATCATCGAGGCGGAGCTGCGGGACCGCAAGTTCGCGCCGACGGTCCGGCTCGAGGTCAGCGCGGAGATGCCGCCGGTCCACCGCGGCATGCTGGCCGCCGAGCTGGGCCTCGACGAGGACATGGACGTGTTCAACGTCGACGGCCTGATGCAGCGGCGCGACCTGATGGAGTTCCTCGGGCTCGACCGGCCCGAGCTCAAGGACCCCGTCCACCACCCCATCGAGCACCCGAAGCTGGTGGACGCGCCGAACATCTTCCATCTCATCCGCGGCAACGGCCCGCTGCTGCTGCAGCATCCCTACGAATCCTTCAGCACCTCGGTGGAGCGCTTCCTGCGCGAGGCCAGTCGCGACCCGAAAGTACTGGCGATCAAGATGACGCTGTACCGGACCGCCCGCAAGTCCAAGATCATCGAGTACCTCATCGATGCCGCCGAGAACGGCAAGCAGGTGGCCGTGGCGGTCGAGCTCAAGGCGCGCTTCGACGAGGAAGCCAACGTGCGCTGGGCCAACTCGCTGGAAGAAGCCGGCATCCACGTGTCCTACGGGGTGCTGGGGCTCAAGACCCACGCCAAGGTGATCTTCGTGCTGCGCCGGGACTACGACGGGCTGCGGCGCTACGCCCACCTCGGCACCGGCAATTATCATTCCGGCACCGCCCGGCTATACAGCGACCTGGGCCTGCTGACCTGCGACCCGGTGCTCGGCAGCGACCTGACCGAGCTGTTCAACTTCCTCACCACCGGCTACGTCGCGAACCGGCGCTATGACAAGCTGCTCCCCGCGCCCACTCACCTGAAGCGCGCGCTGCTGGCCAAGATCGAGCGCGAGGTCGAGCTGCAGCGCAACGGCGGCGAGGGCCATATCCAGTTCAAGACCAATGCGCTGGAGGACGCCGACGTGGTGCGGGCCCTGTATCGCGCGTCGCAGGCCGGGGTGAAGGTCGACCTGGTGGTGCGCGACTCCTGCCGCCTGCGCCCGGGCGTGCCCGGCTTGTCGGAGAACGTGCGGGTGATCAGCATCGTCGGGCGCTTCCTCGAGCACACGCGGATCTATTACTTCCGCAACGGCGGCGCGGAGGAGTACTTCATCGGCTCCGCCGACTGCATGAAGCGCAACCTCGAGGACCGGGTAGAGACCGTGGTCCCGGTCGACGACCCGGACTGCCAGCGCGCTCTGCGCGAAGTGCTGGACGTGCAGCTCAACGACCGGCGCAGCGCCTGGGACATGCAGCCGGACGGCAGCTACGTGCAACGCACGCCCGGGGACGGCGACGACCCGCGCGGCGCCCAGGAGCAGCTGATCGCCCTGGCCCAGAAGCGGGCGCGCGCCACCGGCCGCAAGAAGCTGCAGGGGCGCGGCAAGCGACGCGCGCGCGGCTGAGGCTAGGGCCAGCGCTCGCGGCCGCCCAGCTTCCGGTAGCGCCGGGCAGCCGCCGCACTGACCGCGTCGACGGCTGCCGGGCAGAGCCGGTCCAGCCACCACAGCAGCCGGATCTCCCAGGGGAACACCACCCGGGCGCGATCGCGGGCGACCCCGCGCAGGATCGTCCGCACGGACGGCTCGAGCTCGAGAAACCGGAACGGCACCGCCGCCTCGACGCGGGCCCGGTCCACGCCGGTCATCACCGCGTTGTCCAGGATGCGCGTGCGCACGAAGCCGGGGCAGACGGCCGTAACACCGATGCCGAGATCCCGCCCCTCGGCGCGCAGCGCCCGCGACAGGCCCACCACGCCGTGCTTGGTGGCCGTGTAGGCGGCGTACAGTGGCCCTGGCAGCAGGCCGAAGGCCGAGGCCGTGTTGACCACCTGGCCGCCGCCGGCGTCCGCCATGCGCTGCCAGGCGGCGTGACAGCCATGGATCACGCCCATCAGGTTGATCTCCACCACGCGCCGCCAGGTGGCGAGGTCGACGTCCCGGGCATCGCCGGCCGCGCCGATCCCGGCATTGTTGAACAGCAGGTCGACGCGTCCGTGTGCCGCCCAGGCCGCGGCGAAGCGGTCCTCGAACGCAGCCGCGTCGCAGACGTCCAGCTCGACCGCCGACGCGGTGCCGCCGGCGGCCGCGATCGCCCTGGCGGCGGTCGCGCTCGCCGCGCCGTCGATGTCCGCCAGCACCACGCGGGCGCCCGAGGCCGCCAGCATCTGCGCCATGCCCAGGCCCAGCCCCGAGCCGGCCCCGGTGACGAACGCCGTCTTGCCCGCGAAGCCACCGATCCCCTCGCTCACTGCACTTTCCCCGGATAGCCCGACACCCAGCGCATCATGGTGCGCTTGGCCCCGCCGGGCAACGGCTCGGTCAGCGCCCGCAGCAGGCGATAACGCCAGCCGACGTGCCAGCAGAGGCGACGGCCGTGGGCGGCGCGCCAGATCACCTCGGCCACCTGCCCGGGCTCGAGCTGGACGCCCAGGCGATCCATGGCGCCGCTGCGCCCGCCGGCGATCATCGGCGTGCGCACGAATGCCGGCATGAGGTAGGCGACGCGAATGCCATGGCGCCGCCACTCGATGTCGAGCGCCTCGCTCAGCCCGCGCACGAACATCTTGGTGGCGGAATAGGTCGCGTAATCCGGCGAGCCGTAGGCGGCCGAGGCCGAGGCGACGTTGACGACTCCGCCGCGGGCCCGGGCCAGCAGCGGGAAGGCCGCCAACAGCGTCTCCACCGCACCGCGGGCGTTCACGTCGATGAGCTGGCGGTGGGCCGCCGCCGGCATTTCCTCGAACGGACCGATGTGCAGCACGCCCGCGTTGTTGACCAGCAGGTCCAGGCTGCCGTCGGGGCCGCACAGCGCAGCCAGCGCCCGCGCAATCGACTCGGGCTCGGTCACGTCGCAGGGACAGGCCACCGCGGCACTCGCGCCGAGCTGCCCGGCCAGGGCGGCGACTCCCGCCTCGTCCCGGTCGGCCAGCCCGACGCGCCAGCCCCGCGCGGCAAACAGCTCGGCAGTCGCCCGCCCGATGCCCGACGCCGCCCCGGTAATGAACACCTTCTGTTGCATCTCGACTCCCCTGGTGACCGCGCCAGCTTAAAGCGGCCCGCAGGACAGGGATAGCCGGGCTCAGTCGTGATTGCCGCCCTCGCCCACGGGCAGGTGCGTGAAACCCTCGGGCGAACCGAGGCCGAGCCGGTCCCGGCGCGCCGTGGGCGGGCTCTGGACATAGAGTCCGAGCAGGTCCGCCAGTGCCTGTAACGCGCGCAGGTGACAGCGCTCGTAGCCGTGCGTCGCGTCGGTGCCGAAACAGACCAGCGCGGTGCGGATGTCGTTGCCGGCCTCGATGGCCGAGGCACTGTCGCAACGGTAATGGCGGAACACGTCGCGCTGGTGGCGGATGCCGTAGTCGCGGCACAGCTCCAGCAGCTTGTGGGTCAGGTGGTAGTCGAAAGGCCCGGCCGAGTCCTTCATGCAGATGGTCACGCCGAACTCGTCGCCCGCCTGGATCGGTGCCACGGGGCCGGTATCGACCGTCACCATCTCGGCCACGTCGCCGTGCAGCACGGCCGAGGCGCCCGAGCCGACCTCCTCGCTGATGGTGAACAGCAGGTGGCAGTCGACCGGCAGCCGGGTCTTGCTCTCGACCAGGGCCTTGGCCACGGCCAGGACCGTGGCCACGCCGCCCTTGTCGTCGAGATGGCGCGAGTTGATGAACCCCGACGGCGTGATCTCGGGCTGGGCGTCGATGGCGACGAAGTCGCCGCGGTTGAGGCCGAGCCGGACCAGGTCGGCGCGCCGGAAGCACTCTTCGTCCAGCCGGAGTTCCACGCACTCCCAGCTCACCGGCAGGCTGTCGATCTCCAGGTTGTAGGCATGACCGGACGCCTTCGTGGGCAGGATCGTGCCGCGATAGCTGCCGGCGTCGGTGTAGACGGTGGCCCGGGCGCCCTCGGCAAAGCGACTGGACCAGGTCCCGACCGGCAGGAGCTCGAGACGGCCGTTGTCTTTCAGGTCTGCCGTGATGGCGCCGATGGTGTCGAGATGCGTGACGATGGCGCGATCGGGGCTGCCCTGGGCGCCCTTGAGGTCCGCGCGGATGGCCCCGCGGCGCGTGATTTCCGCCGGGATGCCCAGCTCCTCGAGCCGGCCGAGCGTGTAGCGCACGGCCTCGTCGGTGAAGCCGGCCGGACTGGGAATCTCGACCAGTTCGACCAGCACCTGTTGCAGGTAATCGAGATCAATCTCCAGGGGTCGCATCACTCACCTGTGCCGTCTGGGGGAAAAGAAAATCGATGAAGCGCTCGGCCGTCGGTTGCGGCTCGTGGTTGGCGAGGCCCGGCCGCTCATTGGCCTCGATGAACACGTAGTCCTCGCCGGCCGGGTCGGGCACCAGCAGGTCGAGCCCCACCACGGGGATTTTCAGCGCGCGGGCGGCCCGCTCGCAAACCTCGCGCAGGCGCGCCGACAACTGCTCGGTGACATCGTGCAGGGTGCCGCCGGTATGCAGGTTGGCCGTGGCCCGCACCCGCAGCGTCTCGCCGGGCAGCAGCACCTCGTCCATGGCGCGTCCCTGGCGCTCGACACAGCGCCGGGTTTCCTCGTCCAGCGGAATCTTGCTCTCGCCGCCGGTGGCCGCAGCGCGCCGCCGGCTCTGTTTGCGGATCAGCGTGCCGATGTCGTGCTTGCCGTCGCCGGTGATCTCGGCCGGCTTGCGCAGGGCCGCCGCCACCACCCGGTAATCGATGACGATCACCCGCAGGTCGTCGCCAGGCAGGTAGGACTCCAGGAGCACGCAATCGGACACCCTGGCGGCCGCGTCGATCGCGGCGGCGAGTTCCTCGGGCGTGCGCACGTCGACAGCCACTCCCCGGCCCTGCTCGCCGCGCGCCGGCTTGACCACCACTGCGCCATGCTCCGCCAGGAAAGCCCGGTCGGCGGCGGCGTCGCCGGCCACCTGCTGGGCCGGAACCTCCAGGCCCGCCTGCACCAGCAGCTTGCGGGTGATGCGCTTGTCGTCGCAACGGCTCATCGCCACGGCGCTGGTCAGCTCGGACAGCGACTCGCGGCAGGTAATGCTGCGGCCGCCGAGCGTCAGGGCAAAGTATCCTTCCTCGGCATCCACCAGCTCGACGCCGATACCGCGGCGCCGCGCCTCGTCGACGATGATCCGCGCATAGGGATTGAGCGCGTCGTAGTTCTCGGGGCCGACGTAGAGCGGCTCGTTGATGGCGTTCTTGCGCTTGAGGGAGAACACCGGGACGCGCTCGAAGCCCATCTTCTCGTACAGCCGGATCACCGCCTCGTTGTCGTGCATCACGGACAGGTCCATGAAGGCGCGCCCGCGGGCCGCGTAGTGATCCGCGATCCAGGCCACCAGCGCGCGCCCGATCCCCGGCTGCGCCGCCTGCGGGTCGACCGCCAGGCACCACATGCTGGAGCCCTTCTCCGGATCGCCGAAGGCGTGGAGGTGGTCCACGCCGGTGACCGTGCCGATGATCCGGCCGCTCTCCTCGTCCTCGGCCACGAAGAAGGACAGGGTCCTCGACTTGAGCCGCTCGAGCACGAACTCGGGGCTGGGCGGCACCATGCGCCGGCTGCTGAGCAGGCGGTGCATGGCCTCCGCGTCGGCGCGGTTGCGCAGCCGCCGCACCCGGAAGCCGCGCGGCTGCACCCGGGCGGGCCGGTAGTTGAAGAACCACAGCCGGTAAGTGTGGGAGGGGTCCAGGAACAGGTCCTGCGGCGCCATGGCCAGCACCACGTGCGGGTCGCGCAGGTAGATGGCGATGTCGCGCCGGTCCTCCTGCTCCTGCAGCAATGTCCGCGCCAGTTCGGCGTTGTCGCTGAAGGTATGGGCGAAAATCAGCCGGCCCCAGCCGCAGTCCACCGTGGCGTTGGGCTTGAGAGGGGTGCCCTTGTGCTGCGGGTCCTCTTCCACGAACCCGTGCAGGGTCGCCGACCCCTGGCGCTCGAGCCGGTGCCGGTAGCGATCCGGGGCAGCGCTTCCGCCCCGTCCCGCCCGGTCGCCGCCGCCCTTCTTCCTGGTTCCGGTCACCGTCACACTCCGTGGGTCTGCAACCAGATTTCGAGCACCGCCAGCTGCCACAGCTTGGAGCCGCGCAGGGGGGTCAGGTGCTCCTCGGGCGCCGCCAGCAGCCGCTCGACGTACTCCGGCCGGAAGATGCCGCGCTGGCGGGCCGCCTGGCCCCGCAGGGCATCCTGTACCATCTCGAGGCTTTCGCCGCGCAGGTACTTCAGCGCCGGCACGGGGAAGTAGCCCTTGGGACGGTCGATGACGCCGTCGGGGATCACTCGCCGGGCCGCTTCCTTGAGGACGCCCTTGCCGCCCTGCGCCAGTTTCAGCGGCGCCGGGCAGCGCGCCGCCAGCTCCACCACCTCATGGTCGAGGAACGGCGTGCGGGCCTCGAGGCCCCAAGCCATGGTCATGTTGTCCACGCGCTTGACCGGGTCGTCCACCAGCATGACCGTGGTATCGAGATGCAGCGCCTTGTCGACCGGCGCCTCGGCCGTCGCCGCGGCGAAATGCGCGGCGACGAACTCGCGGCTGAAGTCCCGGCTGACCAGGCCCGGGTCGATGGCCTCCGCCAGCTCCTCGTGGTCCCGGTCGAAGAAGACCCGGGCGTAGTCGCCGATCGGGTCGGTGCTCTCCAGCAGCGGCGGGTACCAGTGATAGCCGCCGAACACTTCGTCGGCGCCCTGCCCGCTCTGCACCACCTTGACGTGCTTGGAGACCTCGCGCGACAGCAGGTAGAAGCCGATGTTGTCGTGACTGACCATCGGCTCCGCCATGGCGGAGAAACAGCCCGGCAGGTGCTTGAGCAGGGTGCCGGCGTCGATGAAGACCTGGTGATGCTCGGTGCCGAAGGTCTGCGCCACGAGGTCGGAGTAACGGAACTCGTTGCCCTCCTCCTTGCCGACGTCCTCGAAACCGACCGTGAAGGTATTCAGGTGCGGCACGCCCTCGCGGGCGAGCAGGCCGGTGATCAGGCTCGAGTCCAGGCCGCCCGACAGCAGCACGCCGACCGGCACGTCGCCGGTGAGGCGCCGGCGCACGGCCAGGCGCATCGACTCCAGCACCGCGTCCTCCCATTCCCGCTCATCCCGCGGGTCGCCGTCCCGGGCGCCGAAGCTCAGCGTCCAGTAGCGGTGCTCCTCGACCGTGCCGTCGGTCGCCAGCCGCAGCCAGCAGCCCGGCGCCAGCTTCCGCACCGCCTTGAGCAGGGTCATCGGGGCGGGCACGACCGAGTGAAAACTCATGTAGTGATGCAGCGCGGCCGGGTCCAGCTCCCGCGTCGAAAGCCCGTCGCGCAGCAGCGCCGGCAACGAGGAGGCGAACCGGAACACGCCCTCGTCATGCGTGTAATACAGCGGCTTGATGCCCAGGCGGTCGCGCGCGAGGAACAGCCGCCCGCTGTCGTGCTCGCGGATGCAGAAGGCGAACATGCCCTTGAACTCGTCCACGCAACGCTCGCCCCAGGCGTGATACGCCTTGACGATCACCTCGGTGTCGCTGCGCGAGAAGAAGCGATAGCCCTCGCCGGTGAGGCGGCGGCGGAGCTCGTCATGGTTGTAGATGCAGCCATTGAAGACGATGGTCAGGCCCAGCTCGTGATCGCGCATCGGCTGCGCGCCGCGTTCCGACAGGTCGACGATGGCCAGCCGACGATGTCCCAGCGCCACCCGGCCCTGCGCCACGAGCCCGTCGTCGTCCGGGCCGCGGGCGCTCATCAAATCCAGCATCCGTTGCACGCGACCGGGGTCGGCCGCGGCGCCGTCGAAGCGCATTTCGCCGGCGATTCCACACATGAAATAACTCCTTGTACCCGGCGCATGACTGCCGGTGTTCTCGTTCAGCGTCGTCAGGGATCGGCATCCACAGGCGCCCTGCTGCGGGGAGCGGCGGGGTCCAAGCACCGGCGTTGCCGGGCGGGCCTGCGGTCTGGTCCGGCGCGCATGATCGCTTACAGCGCCGCGCGAGCAGCGGTCTCCAGCTAGTGCTCAATACTGCATGCAGGGTAACATGCGGCGCATCATCCTTTCAAATCAATGGCTTCCGCGCATGCCCACGAAATCGGATCCCCCTCCCGGCGCTACTGTCCACAGCACCCGGCACGGCCCCGTGACCCTCGTCACCCTCGCTCGCCCGCGCCGCCGCAATGCCGTCGATCCGTCGACCGCGCGCGCGCTCTACCATGCAATGCTGGCCTTCGAGGCCGACGCAGACGCCCGGGTCGCGGTGCTGGCCGGCAGCGGTGACGCCTTCTGCGCCGGCTTCGACTTGGCCTGCGTGGCCGACGGCTCGGCGGAGCAGTGGCTGGAACAGCTGCATTTCGGCGAGCGCGGCGAGCCGCCGCTGGGACCCATGGGGCCGACTCGCCTGCGCCTGTCGAAGCCGGTGATCGCGGCCATCGCCGGGCCGGCCGTGGCCGGCGGGATGGAACTCGCGCTGTGGTGCGACCTCCGGGTGATGGCGGAGGATGCCTGGATGGGCGTGCTCTGCCGCCGCTGGGGCGTGCCGCTGATCGACGGCGGCACCGTCCGGCTGCCGCGCCTGGTCGGTGCCGGGCGCGCGCTCGATCTCATCCTTACCGGGCGCCGCATCGACGCCGCCGAGAGCCTGGCCATGGGGCTGTGCGAGCGCGTGGTGCCGCCGGGCAATGCGGTCGCTGCCGCCCTGGCGCTGGCGGAGTCGCTCGCCGGGGCGCCCCAGCTGTGCCTGCGCGGCGACCGCGACTCGGCCCGCTACGGCGCCTTCCCGGACGAGATGGCGGCCCTGCAGGCGGAGTTTCACGCCGGCCTGGACGCGCTGCGCAGCGAGGCGACGGCCGGCGCACAGCGCTTTATCGCGGGTGCGGGCCGTCACGGCGCGCCGCAGGAGGAAAGCTCGTGACGGGGTAATGGTGGGCCGCCTGGGACTCGAACCCAGAACCAACGGGTTAAAAGCCCGCTGCTCTACCGATTGAGCTAACGGCCCCTCGAGGGGCTACGCAGGGCCGCCGGGCCCCGTGGGCGCGACAGTGTAGCCCATCATCCCGGGACGCGGTATCGCGTTGGATCGGGCACGCCGGCAGCGGCAAAACCCTCGCGCCGCAGGCGGCAGGAATCGCAGCGGCCGCAGGCCGCCCCCGACTCGTCGGCCTGGTAACAGGACACCGTCAGCGCGTAATCGACGCCGAGCACGATGCCGCGCCGGATGATCTCCGCCTTGCTCAGCGACAACAGCGGCGCACGCACGCGCAGCGGCTGGCCCTCGACCGCCCGGCGGGTCGCCAGCGCGGCGAGCTGCTCGAAGGCCGCAATGAACTCGGGGCGACAGTCCGGGTACCCGGAGTAATCGACCGCGTTCACCCCGAGATACAGCTCGTCGGCCTCCAGCACCTCGGCCAGCCCCATGCCCAGCGCCAGGAACACGCTGTTGCGCGCGGGGACATAGGTCACCGGGATACCGCTGGTCGGCGCCTCCGGCACCGCGATGGAGCGGTCGGTCAGCGCCGACCCGCCGACCGTGCCGAGATCGATACCGATCACCCGGTGGGAGACGGCCCCGAGGGCGCTCGAGACACGCGCCGCCGCCGCCAGTTCGGCATCGTGACGCTGGCCGTAGGCGAAACTGAGGGTGTGGCACTCGCGCCCCGCAGCCACGGCCTCGGCCAGCACGGTGGCGGAGTCGAGCCCGCCCGACAGCAGGACGACGGCGCGGGCGGATGCCTCTTCAGCGCCCGGGAACATCGCCCCACAAGACCTTGTGCAGCTGCAGCTGGAACCTCACTGGCAGCCGGTCAGCCAGGATCCACTCGGCCAGCATGCCCGGCTCGAGCGTGCCCCAGCTTGGCGAGAACAGGACCTCGCAGCGCTCCGCCAGGTGCTGCGCGGCGACGAAATCGCGCGCCCATTGGTAGTCGCTCCGGTCACAGATGACGAACTTCGCGCAGTCGCCCGGACGCAGGTGCTCGAGGTTGCCGGCCAGGTTGCGACCGGCCTCCCCCGAGCCCGGCGTCTTGACGTCCATCACGCGCTGCGCGCGCGGATCGAGCACGCTGATGTCCAGGGCCCCGCTGGTCTCCACCGATACCTGGTAGCCGGCGGCGCACAAGCGGCGCACCAGCGCGGCGCAGCCCCGCTGGGCCAGCGGCTCCCCGCCCGTGACGCAGACATGGCGGGCGCCGTAACCGGCGACGCGGTCGAGGATCCGGTCGAGGTCGACCCGTTCCCCGCCGTGAAAGGCGTAGGCGGTATCACAGTAACCGCAGCGCAGCGGGCAGCCGGTGAGGCGGACGAACACGGTCGGCCAGCCGACGCTGGTCGCCTCCCCCTGTACCGACAGGAAGATCTCGGTGATGCGGAGCGACGTCTCCGGCCGCACGGCATCCGGCGACGCGGCCGCCATGCCCGTCAGCGCCGCTCCGCGGCGATCCGCTCCAGGCGCTGGGTGGCGAGGCGCGCTGCGGTCGAGTCGGGATACTGCGCCACCACGGACTCGAGGGTGGCCTGGGCGGCATCGAACTGCTTCAGCTCGTACTGGCAGAACCCGGCTTTGAGCAAGGCGTCCGGAGCCTTGCGTGAGTTGGGATGCTCCTCCAGCACGCGCTGGAAAGTCGCCAGCGCGGTGTCGAAGTCACGGTTGACGTAATAGGTTTCCGCCAGCCAGTAGATCGCGTTGTCGATCAGCGCGCTGTCCGGGAAGTCGGCCAGGAAGCGCCGAAAGCCCTCCTCGGCCTGGGGATAGCGCCCCTGGCGGAGAAGTTCCAGGGCCGCCTGGTAACTGGCCTGGTCGCTGCCGCTCGGCGCCGGGGCCGGCCCGGCCACGACGGCACCCGGCACTGGCTCGCCGCCGGGTGGCAGCACCGCCGGCGGCAGGGCGTCGTCGCCGGCGCGCGTGCGGCGCTCCAGCGACTGCAGGCGCTGGTCGAGGTCCAGGTACTGGTCGCGCTGGCGGGTGGCCGCGTTTTCGGCCTCGTATTCCAGGGCTTCGGTAGCGCCGCGCAGCTCGCGCACTTCCTCGCGCAGGATCTCGAGCTCGCTGGCGATCCGCAACAGGCTTTCGTTGCGGACCACGCGTTCGATCGTGCCCACCCGCTGGTCGAGTTCGTCCAGCTTGAGCAGCACCGGGTCTTCCTCGGGCGGCAGGATGCAGCCGCCGACCAGGGCGGCGGCCACCAATGCCAGGCAGGGCTTCAGGATTTTCATCGCAGGTAAATGATCTCCACGCGGCGGTTCATGGCCCACGCCTCTTCGTCGCTACCGGTCACGGCGGGGCGTTCCTCGCCATAGCTCACGGTGCTGACCTGGCTGGCGCTGACGCCCTGGAGCATCAGCGCCTGGCGGACGGCCTGGGCGCGCCGCTCACCGAGGCCGATGTTGTATTCACGCGAGCCGCGCTCGTCGGTGTGGCCCTCGAGCCGGATCATCAGGCCCGGGTCCTCGACCAGGTTGGCCGCATGGGCGGCAATCGACTCGCTGTACTCCGGCCGGATGGCCGCCGAATCGAAATCGAAATAAATGATGGTGTGGCCGACCAGCGCGGCATCGGCCTCGCCCGCCCCGACGCCGCCGCCGACCGGCTGGCCGTCGACGAAGCTGCCGTCGTCGGGCAGCGGCTGCGTCACGAGGCCGTCGTCCCGGCCGCCAACCGCTTCGCGTTCTTCTCCCGGCGCTTCCGGCTCGGTCGTGGGCGTGCAGGCAGCCAGCACCATCGTGCCGGCGATCACCAGGGCCAATTTGCGTAACGACATGGCGAGTGTTTCCTCTTGAGGTGTGTTCCCGCGACCACGAGCGCGCGACCGGGGGACTATGTTAACTGTTCGCATCATTGCGGGTAAGGCGACCACACGGGCTCGCGCACGTCGCCTTCCGTGGTGGCGATCCGTTGCCGGACGCGGCCGTCGGTCGAAGTCGCCGCCAGCACGCCGCGGGCGCCCTCCCGGGTGGCGTAGATGATCATGCTGCCGTTCGGCGCAAAACTGGGCGACTCGTCCTGGCGCCCGTCCGACAGCACCCGGACGCCCCCGCGGCGCAGGTCGAACACGGCGATGCGGAAATTGCCGCGGTCGTTGTGCACCACCGCCAGCTGCTCCCCGTCCGGGGAAACCCGCGGGCGCGCATTGTAGCTGCCCTCGAAAGTCACGCGGCGCGGCGCGTCGCCGTCCAGCCCGACGCGGTAGACCTGCGGGCCGCCGGCCCGGTCGGAGGTGAAATACAGGCTGCGCCCGTCCGGCGCCCAGGCCGGCTCGGTATCGATGGCAGGGTGCCGGGTCAGGCGGCGGACCTGGCCGGAACCGAGCTCGACGACATGGATGTCCAGGTTGCCGTCGACGCCGCCGAGCACCAGCGCCAGCCGGCGGCCGTCGGGCGACCAGGCCGGGGCCGAGTTGATGCCGGGCCGTCCCGACACGACTTCACGGCGGCCGGTCGCCACTTCCTGGACGAACACCCGGGAGACACCGGACTCGAAGGACACATAGGCGATCCGCTTCCCGTCCGGCGCCCAGGCCGGCGACATGATCGGCTCCGGCGATTCGGCGATGGCCGTCTGGCGCGCGCCGTCCGCGTCCGCCAGCCAGAGCCGATAGCGGTTGCGCCCGTCGACCTGGTCCACCGTGACATAGGCGATGCGGGTGGAAAAGACGCCGGGCACGCCGGTGAGGCGCTCGAAGATCATGTCGGCGATCCGGTGGCCGGCGCCGCGCAGGTTGCCCGCCGCCGCCCGCAGGCTGAAGCCCATCAGCGGCTCGCCGCGAAACACGTCGAAGACATGAAACTCGATGTCGTAGCGGCCGTCGTCCGCCGGGCGGACCTCGCCGATCACCACGATATCGGTCTTCAGCAGCCGCCAGTCTTCCAGCCGCACCTCGTCCGGCCGGGTCGGCCGCGTCACCATGTCGCGCCGGTCCATCGGGGCGAAGCGGCCGCTGGAGGCGAGGTCGCTGTCCACCACCGCCGCGATGTCCAGCGGCGGCCGGCCGTCCCCGCCATAGCCGAAGGGCACGACCGCGATGGGCACGGCCTCGCTCACGCCCTGGGTGATCTCGATCCGCAGTTCGGCGCGGGCGGCGGGCGCGAGCAACAGCAAGGCCAGGGCGAACAGGGCGGTGATGCGAGTGGTCATAGGCGGGTTCAATCCTCGGGCTTGAAGACAAAGACAATACTGCGCTCGAAAAGTGCGGGATCCGACGGCCGCGGCAGCGGCGAGGCGCGCTCGACGGCCGCGACGATCGAGCGGCGCGTCGCGTCGTCCCCATTACAACGCAGGATCTCGGCGCTCACCACCTCCATCCCGGGAATCAGGCTGACCCGGACTTCGCACTCCAGGCCCGGCCGCGCCGACGGCGGCCGGTTCCAGTTGCGGGTCACCTGGTCCTGGATCGCACCCAGCCAGGCGCCGTACTCCGCCGACTGGAGCAGCCGCAACCGCCGCTGCTCTGCTTCCACCTGGGCTGCCAGCTGGCGCTGCATTTCTTCCTGGGCCCGCCGCTCGGCCTCGCGGCGGGCGGCCTCCTCGGCCGCCTTGCGCGCCTCTTCGGCCTGCCGTGCTTCCTCGGCCTTCCTGGCCTCCTCGGCCTTTCGTGCTTCCTCGGCCTTGCGAGCCTCTTCCGCCTGCCGCGCTTCCTCCGCCTTCCTGGCCTCTTCCGCCTTTCGCGCCGCTTCGGCTCGCCGGGCCTCTTCGGCCTGGCGGGCCTCGGCCGCGCGTTGCTCGGCCGCCTCCCGCACCCGCTGCTCCGCAGCCTCGCGCTCGCGCTGCAGCCGCAGCTGCTCGAGCCGGCGCGCCTCCTCGGCCTCGCGCTGGCGGCGCTGCTCCGCGGCCTGCGCGGCGGCCCGCTGGTCTTCCACCGCCCGCAGGTCGGCCTCGCTCACTGCGACGGCCGGCACCGGGGGGCGCTCCACCCCGGGGGCGGGCACGGGCATGGTCGGCAGGCCGGGCAATCCCAGCACCAGGGCGGCAATGAGGGCCGCGTGCATGAGCCCTGCGAGGGCCAGCGCCGGGGCATGTTCGCGCAGGAAGCCGAGCACCGGCTACCGGCCTCCCGGGGCCCGCAGCTCCTCGGGGTCCGTCACCATGCCGATCTGGCGGGCGCCCGCATCCTGCAGCACCCGCATCGCCCGTGCCACGTCGCCGTAGCTGGCGCGCGCGTCGGCCCGGACCAGGACCGGCCGGTCGGGCCCGCGGTTGAGCAGCGCCGTGGCCCGCTCGGTGGCGATCTCGGGCGTGATCGGCGTCTCCGGTTCGCCCAGGTTGAGGAACAGCTGCCCGTCCTTGTCGACCGACAGCACCAGGGCCTCGGCGTCGAGGTAGTCCTCCGGGTCGAGCGGCTCGGCGCCGACCTGCGGCAGCTCGACCTCGATCCCCTGGGTCAGCAGGGGCGCCGTCACCATGAAGATGATCAGCAGCACGAGCATCACGTCGATGTAGGGCACGACGTTGATCTCGCCCATCAGGCGACGGCGGTGCTGGCCGGCAGGCATATGCTCAGCCCTCCGCGGCGCGCCGCGCGTGCCGCTGCAGGATGGTGGAGAACTCCTCCACGAAGGTGTCGTAGCGGCTCTCGAGGCGCGCGACCGTGTCGGCGTAGCGGTTGTAGGCGATCACGGCGGGAATGGCCGCGAAAAGACCCATGGCGGTGGCGATCAGGGCCTCGGCGATGCCCGGGGCGACCATGGCCAGCGTGGCCTGCTGGACGTTCCCGAGCGCGATGAAGGCGTTCATGATCCCCCACACGGTGCCGAAGAGCCCGACGTAGGGGCTGGTCGAGCCGACCGTGGCGAGGAAGGCGAGGTTGCTCTCGAGCCGGTCTGCCTCGCGCATCTGCGACACCAGCATCGCCCGGCGCGAGCCCTCGACCATCTGGCTGGGCTGCAGGTCGGCCTGCTTGCGCAGGCGCGTGAACTCGCGGAACCCGGCCTCGAAAATCCCGGCCATGCCGCTCGAGCCGGCCTCGCGGGCCCCGACGCGCCGGTACAGGCCGTTGAGGTCGCCGCCGGACCAGAACTCCTTCTCGAAGCCGTCGGCCTGGCTGCGGGCGCGGCTGAGCACGCGGTTCTTCTGGATGATCACCGCCCAGGAAGCCACCGACGCCAGCAACAGCAGCAGCATCACCAGCTGCACCACCAGGCTGGCGTCGAGAACGAGACGGAGGATGGACATGTCGTGCTGCATAGAGGCGCTACTCCGGGAATAGATGCGGCGGGAAGGCCGTTGGTCGCATGTCCGCGGCGCGGAGGCACGCCGCTGTGACCCGCGCGGTGCACAGGAGTTCCGGCGCGCTGCCCTGGCGCAGGATGGTCTGCTGGAAGGACATGCTGGCCCGGCGCATCCGCTCCAGGGCCACCGTGACCACCAGCTCGTCCTCGAAGCGCGCCGGCTGGAGATAGCGGATCTCGACCCCGGTGATGGCGAACAGCACGCCCTCCCCGGCCAGCAGCCGGGACTGCGACACGCCGAGGTGGCGCAGCCACTCGCTGCGGGCGCGCTCGAGGAACTTCAGGTAGTTGGCGTAGTACACGACGCCGCCGAGATCGGTGTCCTCGTAATACACCCGGACGGGCCAGGTGAACGGTGCGGCGAGGCGCGGTTCCACGTCAACCGGCCTCGTGGTCCGGCCCGTCGCCCTGCTCGAACAGCGACAGCGTGTCCGGGTCGAGCGCGCGCGTCGGCGCCGGCAGCCCGAAATGCAGGTAGGCCTGGCGGGTCGCCATGCGGCCCCGCGCCGTGCGCATCATCAGGCCCTGCTGGATCAGGAAGGGTTCCAGCACGTCCTCGATGGTGCCGCGCTCCTCGCCGATCGCCGCCGCCAGGCTGTCCACCCCGACCGGGCCGCCGTCGAACTTCTCGATGATGGTCAGCAGGAGCCGCCGGTCCTGCTGGTCGAAGCCGCGCGGGTCGACGTCGAGCATGTCCATGGCCGCCTTCGCCACGGCCGTGTCGATCCGGCCGCTGCCCTCGACCTGGGCGTAGTCCCGCACGCGCCGCAACAGGCGGTTGGCGATGCGGGGCGTGCCGCGCGAGCGGCGCGCGATCTCGTGGGCGCCGGCCTCGTCCGCCGGCACGTCGAGAATGCCGGCCGAGCGCCGCACGATCCGCGTCAGGTCGGCGTCGTCGTAGAACTCGAGCCGCTGCACGATGCCGAAGCGGTCGCGCAGCGGCGAGGTCAAGAGGCCGGCGCGGGTCGTGGCGCCGACCAGCGTGAACGGCGGCAGGTCGATCTTGATCGAGCGCGCGCCCGGGCCCTCGCCGATGATGATGTCGAGCTGGAAGTCCTCCATGGCCGGGTAGAGGATCTCCTCGACCACCGGGCTGAGCCGGTGGATCTCGTCCACGAACAGCACGTCGCGGGGCTCCAGGTTGGTCAGGATCGCCGCCAGGTCGCCGGCGCGCTCCAGCACGGGACCGGAAGTGTGGCGCAGGTTCACGCCGAGCTCGTTCGCCACGATGTGGGCGAGCGTGGTCTTGCCCAGGCCCGGCGGGCCGAAAATCAGCAAGTGGTCGAGCGCCTCCTCCCGCTGCCGCGCGGCCTTGATGAAAATCTCCATCTGCCGGCGCACCGACGCCTGGCCGACGTAATCCGCCAGCAGCCGGGGCCGGATGGCGCGGTCCAGCGCATCGTCCTCGCCGGCGGCGGCCGCGTTCACCAGGCGGTCATGCTCGATCATCCGCTCACCTCGCCGCGGCCTGCAGCGCCGCCCGGATCATGGCCTCGGTCGTTGCCGCCTTGTCTTCCACCAGCTTCAGCAGGCGCTGGGCCTCCGCGGGGCGGTAACCAAGGGCCACCAGCGCGCCGAAGGCCTCGTCCGCCGGCGAACCGGCGCCGCTGCCGATGATCGACTGGGCCACGCCGGCGCCGGTCTGCCTGAGGCGGTCGCGCATTTCCACGATCAGCCGTTCGGCCGTCTTGCGGCCGACGCCGGGGATCTTGGTCAGGGACGCGGCGTCCTCCGCCTGCACGCAGCGCGCGAAAGCCTCCACGCTAATGCCCGAGAGGATCGCCAGGGCGATGCGGGCGCCGATGCCGCCGACCTTGATGAGGTTGCGGAACAGCTGGCGCTCCTCCTCCGTGGCGAAGCCGTACAGGACGTGCGCGTCCTCGCGCACCAGCAGGTGGGTCAGCAGCCGCACCGGGGCGCCCGCCTCGGGCAGCTGGTAAAAGGTGGACATGGGCGCCTCGACCTCGTAGCCGACGCCGCCGACCTCCACCAGCAGCTGGGGCGGCTGCTTGGCCACCAGCACGCCGTTGAGAAACCCGATCATGCCTGCCCTCCTCCCGCCAGCCGCGCGCGCAGCAGGCGGCCCTGCCGCAGCTGGGCATGGGTGATGGCCACCGCCAGCGCATCCGCCGCATCGGCCGCCAGCGGCCCTTCCAGCGCGAGCAGCCGGCGCACCATGTGCGCAACCTGGGTTTTCTCGGCGGCCCCGCTGCCGGTCACCGCCTGTTTCACTTCCCGCGCCGCGTACTCGTGCACCGGCGCCGCCCGCGTGAAGGTACCGCACAGCGCCGCCGCGCGCGCCTGGCCCAGCTTCAGGGCGCTGTCCGCATTGCGATGCATGAACACCCGCTCGATGGAAATCTCGTCCGGCTGGTATTCCGTCACCAGCCGGGCGGCGTTCTCGAAGATGACCTGCAGCCGGGCGGCCATCTCGCCGCCGCCGGTACGGATACAGCCGCTGGCGACATAGACCAGCGTGCTGCCGCGGGCCCGGATCACGCCGAAGCCGGTCACCTGGGAACCAGGGTCGATGCCGAGGATCGTCAGCGCCGCGGTCATCGCCCTCCGCCCGGGCCGGCCTCAGGCGCCCGCCAGCACATCGTCCGACAGTTCCGCGTTGCTGTACACGTCCTGCACGTCGTCGAGGTCTTCCAGCATCTCGAGCAGCTTCAGCACCTGGTCGGCCTCTTCGCCGTCCACCTCGACGCCGGTAGCCGCCCGCATGGTGACCTCCGCATCGACCGGCGCCAGGCCGGCCGCCGTGAGCGCCTCGCGCACCGCCTCGAAGTCGCCCGGCGCGGTCAGCACGTCGAAAGACCCGTCGTCGTTGCTGACTACGTCCTCGGCGCCGGCCTCGAGTGCGGCGTTCAGCAAGCTCTCTTCCTGGGTGCCCGGTGGGTAGCTGAGCACGCCGCAGTGCTGGAACAGATAGGCGACGCTGCCGTCGGCGCCGAGATTCCCGCCGCACTTGCTGAAGGCGTGGCGCACCTCGCCCACGGTCCGGTTCCGGTTGTCGGTCAGGCACTCCACCAGCACCGCCACGCCGCCCGGGGCATAGCCCTCGTAACGGACTTCCTGGTAGTCGGCGCCGTCACCTTCGCCGGAGCCGCGTTTCCAGGCCCGCTCGATGGTGTCCTTCGGCACGCTGGCGGCCTTGGCCTTGTCGATCGCCAGCCGCAGCCGCGGGTTCATGCCGGGGTCGGGATCGCCGGCCCGGGCCGCGCTCGTGATCTCTCGGATCAGCTTGGTGAAGACCTTGCCGCGCTTCTTGTCCTGGGCGTCCTTGCGGTGCTTGATGTTCGCCCACTTGCTATGGCCAGCCATGGATTCCCCGTGGGATGGTTAAAGCGCCAATTTTAGCTGCGCCGCCGCAAGAGCGTCCACGCGCCGCTCAGAACTGGAGCCGCAGGCCGAGATGCATGCCGGTGTCGAAAGTCACTTCGGGGCTGAGCTCGAAGTCCGCCTTGATGCCCCGGACGCCCAGGTACACCTGGCCGCGGCGCACGACGCTGTAGGCCGCCCAGGCGTTGTACTCCGAGTACCTCCGCGTGTCCCCGAAGGACAGCACATCCGGCGAGTAGTAGACGCTGCCGCCGAGGCTGAACCGATCGTAGCCGGGGAAGCGGTAGTTCACGAAACCGCCGATGGGCAGCACGGTGCCGGAATCCCGCCCGCGGATGTCGGAGTCCACCCGGAGCAGGCGCACACCGAGGCCGGCCCGCAACGCGTTGCTGCCCGCCGTGAAAGGTCCGGTGACGTGCAACCCGGCACCGAATACGTCGCCGCGATCGTCGTGATAGAAATAACTGCCGTCCACGACCAGGTCATTGCGCAAGTCGACCGCCACGGCGAGCCGCACGGCCTTATCATTGACGTTCAGGTCGATCTCGTTCGCAGCCACGGCGAACGAAGAGAGTGCGAGAATCCCCGCCAGGAGCAACAACCGAGCCATTGCCAGACCTCCAAATTCACTTTAAGAACGAAGCTTAGGTTACGGATTATATAGGAATCCAACCACAGGATGATGCCCCTGGAAGTTCCCGCCAATCCCGATGCCGAAGCCCTCCTCGCGGCCGCCGCGGCGGAGGCCGGTGCGCTCGCCGACGCCGGCCACGCCGAAGCCGCCAGCCGGGGGCTCGCGATCGCCGCCCTGCTGGAAGGCATCCGGGCCGAACCGGACGTCCGCGCCGCAGCGGTACTGTACCCGCTGGTCGCTGCCGGCGCGATCACCGGCGAGGCCGTAGCCAAGCGTTACGGCACCGACCTGCGGCGGATGGTCGAGGAACTGCAGCGCCTGGGTTCTTTCGGCCTGCCCGAGAACTGGCGCTCCGGCACGCCGCTGCCGGGGCCGCAGGCCGAGACGCTGCGCAAGATGCTGCTGGCGATCGTGGCCGACGTGCGGCTCGTGCTGGTGCGGCTCGCCGACCAGCTGGACCGCCTGCACCGCGCCCGCGACGCGACGCCCGAGTTGCGCGAGCGCGTCGCCACCGAGACCCGCGAGATCTTTGCCCCGCTGGCCAACCGGCTGGGGATCTGGCACTTCAAGTGGCAGATGGAAGACCTGGCCTTCCGCTACCTCGAAGCCGACACCTACCGGGGCATCGCGCAATACCTCAGGCAGACGCGCGAAGGCCGCGAGGCGCGCATCGAGGCAGTGCTCCGCATCCTGCGGGCCGAGCTGGAGCAGGCCGGCATCCGGGGCGAGGTGGAAGGCCGCCCGAAGCACATCTACAGCATCTGGCGGAAGATGCAGCGCAAGCGCGTCGGCATCGACCAGGTCTTCGACATCAGTGCCGTCCGGGTGCTGGTGGACACCATCCCCGAGTGCTATGCGGTCCTCGGCCAGGTCCACAGCCTGTGGCCCTATATTGCGGGCGAGTTCGACGACTACATCGCCAACCCCAAGGGGAATTTCTACCGCTCGCTGCACACGGCCGTGCTGGGCCCCGGCCAGGAACCGCTCGAGGTCCAGATCAGGACCCGGGAAATGCACGAGCACGCGGAACTGGGCGTGGCCGCGCACTGGCGCTACAAGGAGGGCGGCCGGGGCGACCCGGCCTTCGAGCAGAAGATCAACTGGCTGCGCCAGCTGCTCGCCCCCGGCGAAGAAGGCGATGCCGACCGCGACCTGCTCGAGCAGCTGCGGACCGAGATCTTCGAGGACCGGGTGTACGCATTCACGCCGGCCGGGGACGTGGTCGACCTGCCGGCCGGGGCCACGCCGCTGGACTTCGCCTACCAGGTCCACACCAGTGTCGGCCACCACTGCCGCGGCGCGCGGGTCAACGGCCGCATGGTGCAGCTGACGCATGCGCTGAAGAACGGCGACAAGGTCGAGATCCTGACGGCGAAGAACGCGCATCCCAGCCGGGACTGGCTGTTGCCGCAGGCCGGCTACCTGGTTTCGCCGCGCAGCCGCAGCAAGGTCCGGGCCTGGTTCCGGCAACAGGACCAGGACCAGAACCGCCGCTCAGGCAAGCAGACGCTGGAGAAAGAACTCGCCCGGCTCGGCCTCGAGGTCGATCTCGGCGCGGTGGCCGGGCGCTTCGGGCTGAACAGCCAGGAACAACTCTGGCTTGCCGTCGGCGCCGGGGACCTGACGCTGCCCGCGGTGATCGCCGCCTGCGAGCGCGAGGCCCCGGCGCCGGAGCCGCAGGTGACCGAGGAAGTGCAGGTCAAGGCGCGCCGGCCAACCTACACCGAGGCCGCGGTCTCGATTTCGGGGGTCGGCGACCTGCTGACCAACTTCGCCCGCTGCTGCCGCCCGCTGCCGCCGGAGCCGATCGCCGGCTACATCACCCAGGGCCGCGGCGTCTCGATCCACAAGGCCGCCTGCAAGAACCTGCTGCGGCTGCAGGCCCAGCACCCGGAGCGGCTGATGTCGGTCGACTGGGGCGGGCGCGAGCACGCCAGCTACCCGGTGGAGATCGAGGTGCACGCCTGGGACCGCACCGGGCTGATCCGCGACATCTCGGCCCTGCTGGCGGACGAGAAGATCGACATCAACGCCATGACCACCCGCACCGAGCGCAGCAGCCACCAGGCCACCATCGACATCACCGCGGGCATCGGCAGCCTGGAGCACCTCAGCCGGCTGCTGCACCGGATCGGGCGGCTGCCGAACGTGATCGGAGTGCGGCGGAAGGCCTAGGGCGCCGCGCCCCGGCGGCCTACTTGTTGATGCCGTGCAGGGCCTTCCCGTCGGTGGCCAGGGCCGCCTCGTGGATCGTCTCGGCCAGCGACGGGTGGGCGTGGATGGTGCGCTGGATGTCCTCGATGCTGGCCTGGAACTCCATGGCGACGACCAGCTCGCCGATGAGCTCGCCGGCCATGGGCCCGATCACGTGGGCGCCGATCAGCGAGTCGTCCCGCTTGTTGGCCACCAGCTTGACCATGCCCGTCGCCTGCTCCATCGCCTTGGCGCGGCCGTTGGGGGCGAAGGGGAAGGTGCCGACCTTGTAGTCGATGCCTGCTTCCTTCGCCTGGGCCTCGGTCTTGCCGACCCAGGCGATCTCGGGCGCGGTGTAGATCACCGAGGGGATCACGTCGTAATTGACCTCGGCGATCTTGCCGGCGATCAGGTCGGCGGCCATGACGCCTTCCTCGGTGGCCTTGTGCGCGAGCATCGGCCCGCGCACGAGGTCGCCGACGGCCCAGGTATTCTTCACGCCGGTCCGGCACTCGTGATCCACCTTCACGAAGCCGCGCTCGTCAACTTCGACCCCGGTGCCCTCGGCCAGCAGGCCCGCTGAGCAGGGGCGGCGCCCCACGCAGACGATGACCTTGTCGAACTTGAGCTCATGGGTCCCTTGCTGATCCTCGTAGCTCAGGGTCACGCCGTTCTTGCCCGCTTTCGCCCCCTGGACTTTCGCGCCCAGGCGGATATCGAGGCCCTGCTTCTTGAACTGGCGCTGGGCCTCGCGGGCGATCTGCTCGTCCGCCATCCAGAGGAACTTGTCCATCGCTTCGAGGATGACCACCTCGGCGCCGAGCCGCTGCCAGACGCTGCCGAGCTCCAGGCCGATGACGCCGGCGCCGATCACCCCGAGCTTGCCCGGCACGGCGTCGAACTCCAGCGCCCCCCAGGAGTCCACGATGCGCTCGCCGTCAAACGGCACGCTCTTGAGCTCGATGGGCTGCGAGCCCGCAGCCAGGATCACGTGCTTCGCCGTGAGGGTCTGCTGCTTGCCGTCGGGGTCGGTGAATTCCACCTTGCCGTCGCCGAGGAAGCGGCCCCGACCCTGCATCCCGGTGACCCTGTTGGCCTTGAACAGCTGCCCGATGCCGCCGGTGAGCTGCTTCACGATCCCGGCCTTGCGCGCCTGCATCTGCGCCAGGTCGAACTCGAGCCCGCCGGTCTTGATGCCGTGGGCGCCGAACTCGCCCTGGGCGCGGTGGTACAGCTCGGATGATTCCAGCAACGCCTTCGACGGAATGCAGCCCGCGTTCAGGCAGGTGCCGCCGAAGGCGCGGCTGCCGTCGTAGTTCTGCCAGTCGTCGATGCAGGCCGCCTTGAGGCCGTGCTGCGCGGCGCGGATGGCCGCCGGATAACCGGCGGGGCCGCCGCCGATGACGATGACGTCGAAGCTGTCGCTCATGCTTGCACCTTTGTCAAAGCTGGATCAGCAGCCGCGCCGGATCCTCGAGGCTTTCCTTGATGCTGACCAGGGTCTGCACCGCCTCGCGCCCGTCGATGATGCGGTGATCATAGGTGAGCGCGATGTACATCATCGGGCGCGCCTTGATCTCGCCGTTCACCACCATCGGGCGCTCCTGGATCTTGTGCATCCCGAGGATCGCGCTTTGCGGCGGGTTGATGATCGGGGTCGACATCAGCGAGCCGAACACGCCGCCGTTGGTGATGGTGAAGGTGCCGCCCGTGAGCTCGTCCACGCCGATCTTGCCCTCCCGGGCGCGCCCGGCGAAATCGCCGATGTTGCGCTCGATATCGGCGAAGCCCATCAGGTCGGCGTCCCGCAGCACCGGCACCAGCAGGCCGCGCTCGGTCGACACCGCCACGCCGATGTCGTAGTAGTCGTGGTAGATGATGTCGCCGTCCTCGACCGAGGCGTTGACCACCGGGAACTTGCGCAGGGCCTCGATCGCGGCCTTGACGAAGAAGCTCATGAAACCGAGCTTCACGCCGTGCTTCTGCTCGAAGCTGTCGCGGTAGCGCTTGCGGATGTCCATCACGGCGCCGAGGTCCACCTCGTTGAAGGAGGTGAGCATGGCCGCCGTCGCCTGGGCATCGACGAGCCGCTCGGCGATGCGGGCGCGCATGCGCGTCATGGGCACGCGCCGCTCCTCGCGCGCGCCGCGCGCGGCAGGCGCAGTCGCGGCTGCCGGCGCCGCCGGGGCCGCCTTGCCGCCCTCGCCCTGGCGCTCCAGGTACTCCATTACATCGCCCTTGGAGATGCGGCCGTCGCGCCCGCTGCCGGGAATCTCCGCCGGGTCCAGGCCATGCTCCTCGACCAGCCGGCGCACCGAGGGGCTCAGCCGGCCCGCGGCCTTGCCCGACTCTTCGGCGGGCTCCTCGGCCGGAGCCGCCTCGGGGGCGGCCTTGGACTCGGGTTCGCCCGGCTCCGGGCCGGCTGCGGACGCCCCGGCGCCCTCTTCCAGGATCGCCAGGATCTCGCCGGCGGTCACGGTGGTGCCATCGGTGATGCGGATTTCCTTCAGGACGCCGGCGGCGGGCGCCGGCACCTCGAGGACGACCTTGTCCGTCTCCAGGTCCGCGAGGTTCTCATCGCGGCTGACAGTGTCGCCGGGCGACTTGTGCCACGCGACGAGCGTCGCGTCCGCCACCGATTCCGGCAGCTGGGGCACCTTCACTTCGATGGTCATGCTTTCTTCCTGGTCGCTTCGTTGCTGTTGCTGGTGACTTTCTTGCCGGTCGCGCCCCGCCCGTGGGTCTTGTTGCCGCTGAGGGCCGCATTCACCAGCGCCTCCTGCTGTTGCTGGTGCAGCTTGTAGTAGCCGGCAGCCGGCGCCGCGGCGCCCTTGCGCCCGGCATAGAACAACTGGTGCCTGGCGTGCAGGGGTTCCTGGAGCCGATGGCGGATCTGGTACCAGGCGCCCTGGTTCTGCGGCTCCTCCTGGCACCACACGACATCCTGCAGGCCGGGGAACTCCTCGATCAGGGCGGCGTAGCGCCGGATCGGGAAGGGATACAGCTGCTCGATCCGCACGATCGCCACATGGTCGAGGCCCTGCGCCCGCCGCGCCTCGAGCAGGTCGAAATACACCTTGCCGCTGCAGAGCACCAGCCGGCTCACGGCCTCGGGCGCAATCTCGTCCACTTCGGGAATGATGCGCAGGAAACGCTCTTCCGACAGCGCCTGCAGCGGCGAAACCGAGAGCTTGTGCCGCAGCAGGCTCTTCGGCGTCAGCACGATGGTCGGCTTGCGGAAAGGCCGCAGCATCTGGCGCCGGATCAGGTGGAACATCTGCGCCGGCGTGGACGGCACCACGACGGACATGTTGTGCTCGGCGCACAGCTGCAGGAAGCGCTCCAGCCGCGCCGAGGAATGCTCCGGCCCCTGCCCCTCGTAGCCGTGAGGCAGGAACAGCATCAAGCCGCAATAGCGGCCCCACTTGGTCTCGCCGGAGCTGATGAACTGGTCGATCACCACCTGGGCGCCGTTGGCGAAGTCGCCGAACTGGGCCTCCCAGATCACCAGCGTGTCCGGGTTGGTGGTGGCATAGCCGTACTCGAAACCCAGCACGGCTTCCTCGGACAACAGCGAGTCGGTGACGACGAAACGCTTCTGGTCTGGCGTCACGTGCTGGAGCGGCACCCAGGGCTCGCGGCCCTGCTGGTCGTGCAGCACGGCGTGGCGGTGAAAGAAAGTGCCGCGCCCGCTGTCCTGGCCCGTGAGGCGGACGTCGTAGCCGTCCGCCAGCAGGCCCGCATAGGCCATTGTCTCGGCGAAGCCCCAGTCCATCGGAATCTCGCCCGCGGCCATGCGGCGCCGGTCGGCCATGATGCGCTCGACGCGGGGGTGCAGCTTGTGGTCTGCCGGCACGTGGGTGATGGCGGCCGCATACTCGGCGACGTGCTCGGGACTGAGGCGCGTCCGGATGGGCTGGCTGAAGTTGACTTCGTCGAAACGGGTCCAGTCGACGGTGAACTTGTTGCCGACGAAGCCGACCGAGGCCGACACCACGCGGCCCTCGTCGAGGCCCTGCCGATAGGTCTCCACCATCTGCTCGGCCTCGCCCGCCCCGATCACGCCGTCGGCCTGCAGGCGGTCGGCATACAGCTTGCGGGTGGTCGGGTGGTTGCGCACCACGCCGTACATGGTCGGCTGCGTGGCGGCCGGTTCGTCGGCCTCGTTGTGGCCGTGGCGCCGGTAGCAGACCAGGTCGATGACCACGTCCTTGCGGAACTTCATCCGGTAGTCGAACGCCAGCCGGCCGACCAGCGCCACCGCGTCCGGGTCGTCCCCGTTCACGTGGAAGATCGGGGCTTCGATCATCTTGGCGACGTCGCTGCAGTACGGCGTGGAGCGCGCGTCCTCCGGATGGCTGGTGGTGAAGCCCACCTGGTTGTTGCAGATCACGTGCACGGTCCCGCCGGTGGCGAAACCGCGCGTCTGCGACATCTGAAAGGTCTCCATCACCACGCCCTGGCCGGCAAAGGCGGCGTCACCGTGGATCAGCACGGGCAGCACCGTGGAGCCCGTCCGGTCCCCGCGCCGGTCCTGGCGCGCCCGCACCGAGCCCGTGACCACCGGGTTGACGATCTCGAGGTGCGAGGGATTGAAGGCCAGCGCGACGTGGATGTTGCCGCCCGGCGTGCTGATGTCGGAGGAGAAGCCGAGGTGGTACTTGACGTCGCCGGAGCGGCGCTGCAGCGGATCGTAGGACGCGCCCTCGAACTCCGAGAACAGGTCCTTGGGGGGCTTGCCGAGCACGTTCACCAGGACGTTGAGACGGCCCCGGTGGGCCATGCCGATCATCACCTCTTCCATGCCCTGCGCGCCGGCCTGCTGGATGAAGTCGCCGAGCAGCGGGATCATGCTCTCGCCGCCTTCCAGCGAGAACCGCTTCTGGCCGACGTAGCGCGTGTGGAGGTAGCGCTCGATGCCCTCCGCGCCGGTCAGGCGCTCGAGAACGTGCCGGCGCTCGGCCGCCTCCAGCCGGCCGCCGGCGGCGGCGGCCTCGAAGCGGCGCTGCAGCCAGAGCCGTTCCTCGGTGTCGGTGATATGGCCGAGCTCGGCCGCAATGGTGCCCGTGTACACCTGGCGGAGCTTCGCCCGAATCTCGCTGAACCGGAGCCGCTCCGCGCCGCCGAATCCCGCCGTGGCGAACACCGTGTCGTCGTCGCCGGCACCGAGGCCGTGGAACGCCGGGTCCAGCTCCGGCAGTGGCTGGGGCCGGGCCAGCCCGAGCGGGTCGAGCTGCGCCATGCGATGGCCGCGGAGCCGGTAAGCCTCGATCAGCCGCAGCACCGCGGCCTGCTTGTCGAGCGCCGCATCCGGTAACGCCGCGGCCGCCGCGGCGCGCGGCTGCCGGGCCCGGTCCGCGAAGTCCCGCTCGATCGGGCCGCGCGGCACCTCGGCGGCGCCGTTGGCGATGCCGTCGAACCACTGCCGGATCGCGGGCTCGACCGACCGGGGATCCTCGAGGTACTGCTCGTAAAGGGCTTCGACGTAGGGGGCGTTGCCGCCAAACAGGGGACTGGAGGCGTAGCGTTCCTGCAGGGACTTGCTCATGGCGCGGAGCGGGACACTCGTGGCGGGTCAGTAATTTTACGCATTCTAAGCCATGTCACCCGTGGTTGGAACGCGAACCACGTCTAGTTGCGGGGGCCGCCGCGCCTGCCTAGCATGCAGGGTAACGCCTCGAGGACCGCGCCATGCTGCAACGGACCCGATTCCTGGCCCTCCTGCTCCTCGCCTGGAGCGGGGCCTTCGCCCAGGACTTCCTGCCCCTGGATCACGGGCTCGGCTACACCGGCAAGGAAGGGATTCGCCCGGTGCAGGTCGAAATCACCCTGCGGGAGCAGCTCGACGGCACCCTCGAGTATGTCGAGTGGACGATCCCGCGGGGCTGGGCCCGCTGGGTGACGGGCACCCGGGTCCGCCGCGCCACGCTGGCTTACGACGACGGACAGCTCCGACCAGTGGCCTTCGACCCGGGCGACGGGGCCGTGGCGGCGCCTGCCGACCTGCCTGCCGGGACCCTGGACGAGCTCTCGGTCCGGCTGCGCGCCCGGGCGGACATCGCGCAGGGCCGGCGCTCGGCCGAGTACCCGGTCTGGCGGGCCGACGGCACCGTCGAGCGCTGGACGCTGGAACTGGGCGAGGCGGACACCATCACCACGCCCGACGGCAACTACCAGGCGCTGCGCTTTCGCCTGGGCACCGCGGACGAATGGCTGGATGGCTGGTCGGTCCCCTTGCTGGTGTTCCATTTCGCGCAGCTCGAGCACTGGCGCGACGGTGAACGCGTGAGTGCGCTGGCGCTGGAGGAGAAAGAGCTCTAGGCCCGGCGCAGGCGCTCGAGCTCGATCATGTCGCCCGGCCCGGGCAACGTCACCCGGGCCCCGGCGGCGCGCCGGAGCTGCCGGCCCAGCGCCGCCCGCGCCTCGTCCTCGCCATGCACCAGCCACACCGGCGGCGAGCCGCGGATCGCCCGGTACCAGTCCACCAGGCCCTGCTGGTCGGCATGCGCGGAAAACCCGCCGAGGGTATGGACGGTCGCCTTGACGCGGACCGGCTCGCCCCACAGCGACACGTAAGCGGCGCCGTCCACCAGCTTGCGGCCGGTCGTGCCACGTGCCTGGAAGCCGACGATGATCACGTGGGTGCGGGGTCGCCACAACAGGTTCTTGAGGTGGTGACGGACCCGCCCCCCCTCGCACATGCCGCTGGCCGCAATGATGACGAGGCCGGAGCGCGCCCGGTTCAGCGCCCGCGACTGCTGCGGCGTGCGGATCATCTCGAGCTTGGCGGCGAGCCGCAGGCCGGCCTCGCGCTGCAGCTGCAGCGTCTCCCGGTCGTAGAGCTCCTCGTGCTTCCCATAGACCTCCGTGGCCCGGATGGCCATCGGGCTGTCGAGGCATATGCGCCAGTGGTCGAGGCCCCAGTCGTCGTAGTGGCGGGCGAACTGGTACAGCAGCTCCTGCGTGCGGCCCACGGCGAAAGCCGGAATCAGGATGTTGCCGCCCTCGGCATGGGCAGCCGCGAACACCTCGCCCAGCTCAGCGATGCTGTCGTCGCGGGAGCGATGCAGCCGGTCGCCGTAGGTGGACTCCAGCAGCACGGCGTCGGCCTCCTCCACCACCGCCGGGTCACGCAGGATGGGCGTGCCGCGCAGGCCCAAATCACCCGAGAACACCACTTTCCGGCTGCGATCCTGTTCGCGCAACCAAAGCTCCACGATAGCCGAGCCGAGGATATGGCCCGCGTCCCGCAGCCGGAGCTCGATGCCGGGCAGGATTTCCGTGCGCGCGTCGTAGGCGAGCGGCCTGAATTGCCGCAGCGCCCGCTCGGCATCGCGCATGGTGTAGAGCGGTTTGAGCCGGCGCAGGCCGCGCCGGGCCCGCTTGCGGTTCTCGGTCTCGCTGTCTTTTTCCTGCAGGTACGCAGCATCGCGCAGCATGATGTCGCACAGGTCGACCGTCGCGCGGTGGGTATAGATCGGGCCGTCATAGCCCGCCGCGACCAGCATTGGGATGCGTCCCGAATGATCGATGTGCGCGTGGCTGAGGACGACCGCATCCAGCGATCCGGCCGGCACCGGAAATGGCGCACGGTTGGCCTGGCGCGCGTCGTCGCCGCCCTGGACCAGGCCGCACTCGAGCAGGACGCGTCGCGCCCCGCATTCCAGCAGATAGCAGCTGCCGGTGACCCCGCCTACCGCGCCGTGAAAGCCAAGGCGCATCGAGCCGGCCTATTCGGCGGGCAGCGGCGCCGCGGCCGGACCCGAGTAGAACTCGGCCAGGGCGTCCAGCTGTTCCGGGGTGAAGCCCCGGATCGGTTCTTCCATGGCCGGGATGCCGATGACGCGGCGCCCCTGGTGGAAGTCCTCCAGCGCGGTACGCAGGTAGACCTTGCGCTGCCCGCGCAGCATGCTCGCGTCGTCCCGCGGGTCGGAGCCGAGCCGGGTGTGGCAGATCTCGCACTCCCGATCGTGCAGCTCGCGGCCGATCGCCGCCAGCTCTGCGTCATAAGGGTCCTGGTGCGGGGGAAACGGCTGCCCGCCGTACCAGTCGGCCAGCTCTTCCATCTGCTCGTCGTCCATGGCAGCGACGATGTCGCACATGCTCATGTCCGGACAGCGGCCGTCCTTCGAGCAGGCGGAGACCCGGCAGGGCCGGTAACCATCGCGATAGTCCGTCAGTGACGCCAGGATCACGCCTGCCGGCAGGCCATGGATCGTGGGGACGCCGAGGAAGGGGCTCGGGCCGGTGTCACCGTGACATACGCTGCAAAGCCCGATGATCGCGGGTGGCCCGTCCTCGTCCGCGCCGGCGGCCTGTGCCGCGAGCAGGCCAAGCAGGATCGCCCAACAATATCGCCCTGCTCGCATCGGTCCACTCCCCTCGTTGGCGAACCTGGTCAGTCGCGCGGGCTGAGGTAGAACTCCACCAGCGCAGCCACCTCCTCCGCGGAAAGTTCCTGCAGCATCACGTGCATCTCGGCGACGGCGATGCGGCGTTCCTGACGGAAGTCCCCGATAGCGTTGACCAGGTAGTCCCTGGGCTGCCCGCGCAGGATGCTGGCCTGGTCCTGGGGCCGGCTGCCGCCGCCCCCGTGGCAGTTCTCACAGCGCGCGGCATGCAGCAGCGCACCACGCGCCGCCAGGCCCGGGTCGTACTCCTGCGGCAGCGGGACGTACTCGCGGCCGGCGTACCACTCCGCCAGCACGGCGATGTCCTGATCCGAGAGCCCGGCGACGATGCTGCAGAAATCGAGCGGCGGGCAATCGGAGGGTTCGTCGCAGCCCGGCTTGCGGCAGGGGCGGATGGTCGCGCGGTAATCGTACAAGGCGTTCTCGATCACCAGCTGGGGCATGCCGTGGATCGTGGGCACCCCCGGCAGGAGACTGGGCGCCTCGACGCCGTGGCAGGCGCTGCAGGACGCGGCCTGGGCCGGCGGATCGGCGGCGGGGAGCTCGGCAGCGCCGAGCAGCAGCACGGTGGCGGCAGCCACCAGAAGCGCGCTCCTGAACATGAGCCTTCTCCTTGTGACAAGCCGAAAATATCACAGCGGGAAGGGTCGTGCTCGGCGGCTCCGAGCAAGGTGGCGCCCCGGGCAGGAATCGAACCTGCGACCTACCGCTTAGGAGGCGGTCGCTCTATCCCCTGAGCTACCGGGGCATGACTTGGCTAGCCGGGAATTGAGAAGTATGGTGGAGCCGATCGGAGTCGAACCGACGACCTCCTGGGTGCGATCCAGGCGCTCTCCCAACTGAGCTACGGCCCCACGAGAAGCCGAGAATTCTATTGCATGGACATACTCGTTCGCAATGCCGAGGCGACCGACTGGGCGACGATCGCCGAATTCAACCGCGCCTTGGCCGCCGAGACCGAGGACAAGGCCCTCGACTGGGCAGTGCTGAGCGCCGGCGTCCGCCGCCTGCTCGCGGACCCGGCCAAGGGTCGCTACTTCGTCGCCGAGACCGGCGGCCGGATCGTCGGCACCACCATGATCACCTACGAGTGGAGTGACTGGCGGGACGGCTGGATCTGGTGGATCCAGAGCGTCTACGTCCATCCCGACCTGCGCGGCCGCGGCGTCTTCGGCCGGCTGTACCGTCATGTCGTGGGGCTGGCCGATAGCGAGAATGTGCGCGCCGTGCGTCTGTACGTACTGAAGAGCAACGAGCGGGCGCGCGCTACTTACCTCAAGCTGGGCATGCAAGAGACCGGCTACACCGTCCTGGAAGCTGGGGACAGTCCCCAGGGAGCGAACGATGCTTGACCGTGGCGACCGCGCCCCCGATTTCACCCTCCCCGACCAGGACGGCCGCGAGGTTTCCTTCCACGCCCTGCTGCGCGAGGGACCCGTGGTGCTCTATTTTTACCCGGCGGACTTCACGCCCGGCTGCACCAAGGAGGCCTGCTCGATCCGCGACATGCACGACGAGATCGCCGCCGCCGGGATGCGGGTGGTCGGCGTCAGCCCGCAGGACGCGGACAGCCACGCGCGCTTCCGCGACAAGCATGGCCTGCCCTTCACGCTGGTGGCCGATCCGGACAAGGTCGCGGTCAAGGCCTACGGCGTCGACGGCCCGCTCGGCATCGGCGTCCGGCGCGCCACCTTCCTGATCGGGCCGGACGGAGTGATCCGCGACGCGGTCGTGGCCGATCTGCGGGTCGGGCGCCACGAGGATTTCATCCGCCGGGCGATCGCGGCGGCGGGCCAGTCAGGCACCTGAAAGACTCAGCACGACGCCCGCCCCGACCGCCAGCCCCAGCACCGCCAGCATGCTCCAGCCGCGCCAGGCCAGCAGCGCCAGCGCCACCACCGCAAAGGCGAGCGCCGCGAGGTCCAGCGTGGCGGGATCCGGGAGCAGCAGGCGGACGGGACCCGCATACGAGGCCTCGATGCTGCGGAACAGCACGTGCAGCCCGAACCACAGCGACAGGTTCAGCACCGCGCCGACCACCGCCGCGCCGACACCGGCCATCGCCCCGGCCAGCCGCGGCTGGTAGAGGAGCCGCTCGATCCACGGCGCCCCGGTGAAGACCCAGAGGAAACACGGGACGAAAGTCACCCAGGTGGCCACGATACTGGCCAGGAGCCCGGCCAGCAGCGGGTCGAAGGGCACAGCGTCGCGCCAGGCGGCGAGAAAAGCCACGAACTGCAATACCTGGATCAGCGGTCCCGGGGTGGTCTCGGCCAGCCCGAGCCCGTCCACCATCTCGGCAGGGCTGAGCCAGCCCTGTGCCTCGACCGCATGCTGGGCGACGTAGGCCAGCACCGCGTAGGCGCCGCCGAAACTCACCACCGCCACCTGGCTGAAGAACAGGCCGACCTGGCTCAGCACATGGGCGGGCCCCAGCCAGAAGACGATCATCCCGAGGGGCAGGAACCAGGCCGCCAGTCCGACCGCCGCAGTGGCGGCCGACCGCCGGATCCCGCCGGGGGATGCCGCCGGCGCGGGCGGGGCCTGCCGGCCCCGCACCTGCCACAGGCCCAGCGCCGCCGCAGCGAGAATCACCAGCGGGAACGGCAGCCGCAGGAAGAACATCGCGACGAAGGCCCCGAGGGCGATGGCAACGCGAAACCCGTCGCGAAGTATCCGCCGGCGCAGCTGGTTGACGGCCACCAGCACGATCGCGAGGACGGCGGCCTGCAGGCCGAACAGCATCCCCGCGACGGCCGGCGTGTCGCCGAGCAGCACGTAGACATAGGACAGCGCCAGGATCGAGAGAAAGCCCGGCAGGACAAACAGCGTGCCGGCGATCAGCCCGCCCCGCAGCCCGTGCGTCATCCAGCCGACGTAGGTCGCCAGCTGCATCGCTTCCGGGCCGGGCAGCAGCATGCAGAAGTTGAGCGCATTGAGGAACCGCCGCTCGTCGATCCAGCCCTTCTCCTCCACCAGCACGCGGTGCATCACGGCGATCTGGGCCGCCGGCCCGCCGAAAGACAGCAGGGCGATGCGGGTCCAGGCCCACAGGGCCTCGCCGAAGGCCGGCGCGGGCTGGCTCAAGCGCCTTGCACCGTGACCGTGATGCGGCGGCGGTGCGGAGCGTGCCGGTGCTCGTAGAGATAGATTCCCTGCCAGGTGCCCAGGGCGAGCCGGCCGCCGGTCACCGGCACCGACAGACTGCAGCCGGTCAGCATGCTCCGGACATGCGCCGGCATGTCGTCCGGGCCCTCGGCGTCGTGCTCGAATTCCGGGTCGCCGTCAGGCGCCAGTCGCGCCAGTACCCGCTCGAGATCGCGGTGCACCGCCGGGTCGGCGTTCTCGGTGATCAGCAGCGAGGCGCTGGTATGGTGGACGAAGACATGTGCGATCCCGGTGCTGACGGCCGCCTCCCGCGCCGCCTCGGTGACCTGGCCGGTGAGCTCCAGCAGCCCGCGGCCGCGGGTGGCGATCTCGTAACTGGCCTGGTACATCGCGCCCCTCCCAGTGCGGCTGCCGGAAGCCATCAGTGTAGCGTCCGGCTGGGCTGCCTTGGGAAAACCCGCATGGCCGCGCCGGCGCCCGCAGGGCAGGATGGAAACATGGGGAAATCTATGGAGACGCCGGCATGACTTCCGTACTCGTGCTGTACATGAGCCAGGGGGGACACACCGCCCGCATCGCCCGCCGCATCTGCGAGAGCATCGAGCGGACCGGCGCCAAGGCCGACATGATGAACCTGGTCGAAGCCACCAAGGAAGGCGTGGACTGGGCCAGGTATGACGTGGTCGCCTTCGGCGCGCCGGTCTACTACGGCACCTACCAGAAGCCGGTGTTCGAATTCATCGAGGATCACAAGGCGGAACTGGCGGCCAAGCCCAACAGCTTCTTCAACGTCTCGGTCGTCGCCCGCACGCCGGAGAAGGCGACGGTCGAGGGCAACCGCTACATGCAGAAGTTCCTCGAGCTCTCGCCCTGGAAACCCAGGGACCTGAAGGTCATCGCCGGCAAGGTGGACTACCCGTCGTGGGGCTGGCTGGACACGATCATGATCCAGATGATCATGAAATTCACCAACGGCCCCACCGACCGCAAGACCGTGATCGATTACACCGACTGGGACGACGTGGCGGAATACGGGCGGCACCTGCTGACCCTCGCCAACCAGGCTCAGGCGTAACCGATCCGCACCGCGACCACGAGGGCCAGCGCGCCCGCCGCCATCAGCTTCAGGAACAGCGGCCAGGCGAAACGCATCCAGCGGTCGTAGGGCACGCCGACGACCCCGAGGATCGCCATCAGCACCACGTTGGTCGGCACCACCAGGTTCGCGAAGCCATCCCCGAACTGGAAGGCCAGCACGGCCACCTGGCGGCTCACGCCTACGAGGTCGCCCACCGGCGCCATGATCGGCATGGTGACGAAGGCCTGGCCGCTGCCGGACGGCACGAAGAGATTGATCACGGCCTGCACCAGCATCATGCCGACGGCGGACAGCTCCGGGCCGAGCTGCTGCAGCGGCAGCGAGATACCGTGCACGATGGTATGCAGCACCCGGCCGTCTTCGAGAATGACCCCGATGCCGCGGGCGAAACCGACCAGCAGCGCCACTACGGCCAGCGATGCAGCGCCGGCCGCGAAGTTCCGGGCCGTCCCGTCGGCGCCGAGTCGGCCGAGCACCCCCGCCGCCAGCGCGAGGCCCAGCCACACGCCGCCCACTTCCACCAGGTACCAGCCCCGCGCCAGGATGCCGTAGACCATGCCGCCCAGGGCCAGCGCCGTGAGCCCGAGGATCGCCCAGTGGCGTGGCTCGACCGGCGGATAGGCCGGCGGCGGCGCCGGCTGCGCCTCCGGGATGTCGGCCACCAGGCTGTCGGCCGGCGCCCGGCGCACCCGCTGGGCGTAGCGCCAGGTGTGGTGGACGCCGATGGCCACGAAGGGGAGGAACAGGGCCAGGCGATAGCCGATGCCCGAGGCCGGCGGCAGCTCCGCGATCCCCTGGGCGACGAGCACGGTGTAGGGATTGAGGGCCGCCACGCCGTAGCCGATGCAGTAGCCGCCGATCATGATTCCCATGGCCGTCATGGCATCCAGGCGCATGGCCACGCACAGGGCCACCAGCATGGCGGCGAAGGGGATGTACTCGGTGGATACGCCGAGCGTGCCCGAGCCGAGCGCGAACAGCGCCAGCCCGATGCCGATGAGCAGCGCCGGGCTGTGGCCGATGCGCCGCAGGATGGCGCCCAGCAGGGCGTCCATGGCGCCCGTCGCCTGCAGCACCGCGATCGTCCCGCCGACGATGAAGAGGAAAAAGATGATCACCTGGGCATCGGCCAGGGCCCGCGGCACGGCGGTGAAGATGGCCCAGGGCGGCAGCCAGACGCGCTCCTCGGCGAGCGTGAAGGTTCCCGGGACGACCATTGCCCGGCCCTGGTCGTTCAGCGCGGTCGCGAACTCGCCCTGCGGCAGCGTCCAGGTCATCACCAGCGCCAGCACCATCATCGCGAACAGCAGCGCGAGGGTATGGGGCACGCGCATGGCTAGTAGCGGAGTGCGAGCAGTCGCGTCCCGCGCAGGCGGGAGTACGTGATCACCCAGAGACCGGAATATTCCTCGGCCTCGATGACACCGATCGGCGCCCCCAGCCCATCGGCGATCAGCGGCACGGTGTTGCTGTGCCCGACCACCAGCACGACATCGCCGCGATGGCGCCATTTCAGCCGGCGCACGAGCCGCCCATGCCGCGCCGCCGGCATCACCTCTGCTTCCACGCCCGTCCGGCTGGCCACCGGCGCCGCCGTCTGCTGGGTCCGCCGGGTCTCGCTGGCGTAAATCGCGTCCAGCCCGGTGCCCTCCAGCATGTCCGCCAGGCGCTCGGCGCGGGTCTGCCCAGCGGGGGAAAGATCCGCATCGCGCGACTCGCTGACGCGTTCCGCATGCCGCACGAGGATCACCGTGGTCGTGCCCCAGGAGGCCACCAGCCAGGCCCCGAGGACCAGGGCGACCAGCACCGAGACCACCACGATGCCCAGCGGGGTATAGAGCGGCCGGCGCCGGAGGCCGCGATGGTCCTTCTTGAGTGCCGTCACCTAGCCATTCTCTCCATCCGGGCGCTGGCCGTCAGGGCGCTGGGGGTCCCGCCGTCCCTCGCTCATCACACGGTACTCGCCCTCGATGACATCCTCGCTACCCCGCTCGCCGGGTCGTCGCGCTGTCGGCTGCTCGCCCCGGCGCATGGCGGCTTCCATCTGCCGGCGAAGCCACCACAGGCGGATGGACACGACAATGGTCGCAATGACGAAAAAGCCCAGCGCGGCGAGGAAGAACACGGCGCCCAGGAAAGCAGCCGAGGCCAGCACGATGACCGCCACGATGCTCAGGAGAATGCGGGCCAGCAGGCCCGGCGGCTTGCCCGGCCCTCCCCCTGGTCCCTGGATCTGGATACGTACCTGTTGCATGCGGCGTGGCGGCGGTTGGTTCGGCTCGACTCCCCGCCATCATACCGGGCCATGCGGCTTCCCGCGCGCCGGCCGCGACCCGGTTGCTTGCAGCGGCCCCGGGCACCCATGGACAATGCCGCCCTCGGAGAGGTGGCAGAGCGGTTGAATGCACCGGTCTTGAAAACCGGCAAGGTGGCGACACCTTCGAGGGTTCGAATCCCTCCCTCTCCGCCACCCCAGAGCCACGGGGCTAGCCAGGATTCGAACCCTCGAAGTAATGAATGATGGGTTCGAAGCCGAAGGCGGCGGTGCGAAGCGCCGCCTCATCCCTCCCTCTCCGCCAGATTCCAACCCCGTACCCGGCCGGGGATTCGAACCCCCGAACCAATAAATAGCGGGTTCGAAATCGGAGCCGGCGCCCGCCGGCGGAGATGCCGTCCCGCAGGGACGGCCCATCCCCCCCTCTCCGCCACCTGGAACTGCACCGGCGCCGGCGCGAAGCGCCACCGAATAGCCACAATGCCGCAACAATCGCCGCCTATAAGGTGGGACATGAAAGCTTCGAGATCCCGCCGCCTGGCGCTCGCTTCGGCGGCGCAGAACCGCAGGCTGAGGCTCAACCGCGCGGCCCGCTCCGTGCACTCGCGTCGCTGCGCGAGCATTCCCCTGCCGGCGCCGCGCCAGTAAAGCAGGCCGCCGGTGGTCGCTCGGGGATATACGAACGGAACTTCAGGCTTCCCGCCTGGTCTGGTAGACTGAGTCCAGTTTTCACCAGCCATCATTCCGGAGAGGCCGAAACGCTATGGAACCTGTTCGCACGACCTACACCTCGATCGCCCAGCCGGGCGTGCTCGAGACCAACAAGGTCCTCAAGAACACCTACCTGCTGCTCGCCGCGACGCTGCTGTTCAGCGCCGCCACGGCCGGCATCGCCATGTTCACGGGCATGCGGCCCCTGAATCCCTTTATCGTGCTGGCGGTGTACTTCGGCCTGCTCTTCGCCACGGCCAAGACGCGCAACAGCGCCATGGGCCTGCTGTGGGTGTTCGCCCTGACCGGCTTCATGGGCCTGACGCTCGGGCCGATCATCAGCCTGTATCTCACCGTCGTGCCGAACGGCAGCCAGGTGGTGATGACGGCGCTGGGCACCACGGGTGCCGTGTTCCTCGGCCTGTCGGCTTACGCCGTCAAGTCCAAGCGCGACTTCAGCTTCATGGGCGGGTTCCTGTTCGTCGGCATCCTCGGCGCCTTCATCCTCGGCATCGTGGCGCTGCTGTTCAACATGCCGACGCTGTCGCTGGCCGTCTCGGCGATGTTCGTGCTGGCCATGGGCGGCCTGATCCTCTACCAGACCAGCGAGATCGTGCGCGGCGGCGAGGACAACTACATCATGGCCACCGTCACGCTGTACGTCAGCATCTACAACCTGTTCACCAGCCTGCTGCACCTGCTCGGGGTGTTCAGCGACGAATAGGTCAGCGCGGTCCCGATAAGGAAGGGGCGCACCCTCCGGGGCGCGCCCCTTTTGTTTGCGGCATAGCGCCGTCGCTACTTGTTCAGGCCCTTCTTGCCGTTATTGCTCTTTGGTGCCTTCGGCTTGCCACCGCCGCCGCCGCCGCCGGCCACCGCCTGCACGTCCACGTAGCTGAGATTGAGATCGTGGTCCACCACCGGCGTCGCCGCACCCTCGTCGCCATCGTCCGACTCGGCCGCCGCCGGTTCTTCGGGCGGCACGACGCCGAAGTCGCCGTAGTTGCCGATCGCCGCCGTCGCAAGGCTCATGCTCGTCTCGACAGGGCTGTAGAAGGTGATGCGGTAGAACCCGGCGCTGGCCGGCTTCCAGCCGCCCTGGGACCCGCCGAAGATCAGCTTGCCCCCGACGTTCAGCTCGACGGCGAAGGAGATCGGCACGTCGGCGCAGGAGCTCGCCGGTGACAACCACATGCTGGTCGCGGTATCCCAGTAAAGATCGCCGGGCACCTCGCTGCCGCAATACTGCACCCGCAGCTTCCACAGGTCGGACACGACCGTGGCGAAGTTCCCTTCGTAGGTCGCTGTATTGGTGCCCTGCAGCTCGTTCGCGCTGCTCGGGTACTCGAGTTCGGCCATGACGTAGCCCGTCATGGTCATGCCTTCCTCGATTTCGGCCAGCCGCTTGTAGAGCTGGATTTCCAGCCGGAAGGGCCGGCGAACCTTGGGATCGACGGCCTCGATATTGTCGCCCCAGTCGACGTAAGACACCTCGACTGGCAGCCCGACGAAATACTCGGCCTGCCAGGTATTGCCTTCCGTCTTCTGGGCGTACCAGGGACCCCCGGCTTCGCGCTCGGCGATTTCTTCCGGTGTCAGGCCGGGGTACTCGCCGCTGTATACGACGTCGAAAGTGGTTGTCTCGACCTCGGCGATTGCATAGCCATCCACCGCGAAAGCCGGGAACGACAGGTTGTTGCCCTGTGTTTCTTCACCGCCTGGTGGCCGGTTGCCACCGCCACCGCCAACGCCCGCCGGGGGCGCTGCCCAAACCATCGCGCTGAAGAGCATGGCGCAGCCGAGCAGCACCATCCTGCCCATTGTTTTCATCATGATGTTCATGGCCTGCCTCCTTGAGGCTCAGGATCAGTCCGTCCACTCCGAAGAACTGCCAGCAGCGATAAGAACATCGCGCAGGGCCATCGGAACGGTGCCAGGGGTAAAATCCACCCCTGTCATCAGGCTAGTCGCCTCATGTCAGAGTTAAATGGGGCGAACGCCCTATGCCAACGGACCCGGGAGCAACATGGACCGCTTCACCCGCAAGGAACTCAAGCATGCGCCCGCGCCGCGCCCCGACGGCTCGGCGCTGGCCGAAACGCCCTGGCGCCGGGACGAGCGCCGCGAGCGTTTCGCCAATCCCTATTTCAGGATCTTCGAAGACCAGGCCTGGAACGGCCGGGCCGGGCGGCATTTCGATTACGGGATCATCGCCTTCCGCAACCGCGCCGTCGGCATCCTGCCGCTGGAGCCGGACGGCCGGGTCTGGCTGGTAGGCCAGCACCGCTATGCCGTCGACGAATTCACCTGGGAGCTGCCGATGGGCGGCGTGCCGCTCGAGGCCAACCTGCTCGAGGGCGCCCAGCGGGAGCTCCGCGAGGAGACCGGGCTGACGGCGGCGCACTGGGAGCTGCTGCTGCCCGAGGTCCAGCTCTCCAATTCGGTCACCGACGAAGTCGGGACCGTGCTGCTCGCGCGGGAGCTCACGCCGGGCGCCATGGCGCCCGAGGCCAGCGAGGAGCTGTGGGTGATCACCGTGCCGTGGCAGGAAGCGGCCTGGGCGGCGCTCGACGGCCGGATCACCGATTCACTGACAGTCGCCGGCCTACTCGCGCTGGCGGCCCGGGCCGAAGACTTCGGCCTGGCACCGCTGGCGGGCGGGGCCGGCGGCGGGCCGGGTTAGCGGCGCCAGCAGTCGTTCCCCAGCGAGCCGGTCGCCGTCTGGACGCCGGCCTGGGTCAGCGAGAAACTGGTGCAGCGCGTGTCCCCGGCCTGCACGCCGCCCGCTACCGGCGTCGCCGTCAGCGTGAACTGCGTGGCGTTGCGCACCGGGGCCGTGATCTCGTAGTGCCCCTCCGGCGAGTTCTGCGGAAACGCCACCCCGCAGTTGGCATTGTTGTAGGCCGCGAACTGCGTGAAACAGCGCTCGAGCTGCTGTGACACATTGAGCAGCCCCGCGGTCGCATCCGCCCGCCGCGCCTGCCGGACCTGTTCCGTATACGCCGGGAAAGCGATGCTGGCGAGGATCGCGATCACGACCACCACGATCATCACCTCGATCAGGGTGAAGCCGCGCATGCCGGCGCCGGCAGTGGCCTTGGCCTTGATGCTGTTACTCATTTGTCTGCTCCGCATCGACGGGCGCCTCACCGCAACTGCTGCCATGACTGGCGTCCACCGAGCCCTTCCTCACCGAGGCCGCGCACGAACTCGCCCTCGCCGGTATAGATGAACTCGGGCGGCTCGCCAGCGGCATCGGCGGGCGTAAGCGTCAGTGCCCGCTCCCCCTGGCCCCAGTTCAGCCCCGAAATGACGTCACCGCCGAGCTTGTCCAGGTCGTCGTACATGCTGTCGCGGTTCAGGTCGAACACCGCGTACTGCGTCCGCCCGCCAGCCACGATATCCAGGTCCATGATGAAACCCCGGCGCCCAGTGCCGCAGGGATCGTAGTCCGGGATCAGTGTACTGAACCGCACGCGCCGCTGCTGCGGGCCCGTCGGGAAAGTGGCCTCGCTGATCACGCGTTCTCCATCCTCGAAGTCCAGGTCGATATACCAGCCGTCGTGCAGCGAACGGTCGAACACGTTCTCGGACACCACGCGCACGACCACAGGCTCACCGCCGAAAGTCTCGAGCGACTGGGACTCGATCTCCTGCTCCAGGAGGTCGCCGCGCAGCACGCCCGGCGTACCCGCCACGGTGTCAACGATGCCATACAGGCTCTGCACCGGCGCGCCCGGCATGTCCTGGTCTCCGACCCGGAAGTAGCTGCCGGTCCCGAAGGACAGGATTACTTCGTCCTCGTTGATCGGGCTCAAAGCGATAATGGGCTTCGACGTGATCGGTTGGGGGTTGCCCATGGGCCCGGTCGCCGCAAACATCCGGGTGATATTGGTTGCGTTGTTCCAGGTGCCGGGCGAGCCGCCGATATTGAAGCGCCACATGTTGCCCAGGAGGTCACCGGCGTAGACGCGGTTGGCTCGCAGATTGCTGACCGGCCAATCGGTGACGATCGGGGCGGCCAGGCCATTGGGTGTTGCGCCTGAGCCTTCGCCCGTATCGATCTTCTCGATCAGCGTACCCGTCTCCAGGTCAACAACGAACAGCATGGCGCGGTCGTTGTCCGAACTGTAGCCATTGCCGAACACGGCCGCGACCCGGCCGTCGCTGATCTTGACGATCGCCGGCTGGCCCACGTTGTAACCCAGGTCCGGATCGGTGAACTCCCACAGCACATCCGCGGTACCGAAACTGGCCGGGTTGCTGACGTCCAGCGCAAAAACTGTCCGTCCACCCGCGCCCATGGTGCCCACCAGCACGGTCCGGTCCACCCCCATGAAGCTGAGGTCCTCGACGGCCACGGTACCGTCCATGAAATAGCGATGGGCATAGTTAGGATCCGGCAGGCGCGACAGCGGCGCGAAATCCTGGCCGGGCTCGGGCTGCAGCAGCATGCTCGGGATATAGGCAAACAGTTCTTCGCCGGTCGCGGCATCAAAAGCATGCAGCATCCCGTCGTTCGCCCCGACGTAAAGAACACCCTGCTCGAACTGCGGATTCGAACTCACGATGTCGCCGAGCAGCCGCGGGCTGCCGGTGGAAGAACGATCCCGGAAGGAGGCATGGGCGCTCTCATCGCCCTTCAGCCAATCCACGCGCTGTGCACCCAGGCCGTCCGATGTACCGTCCGGCGCGTAGTCGAGCGCATTTTGCTGCGCGACGCTGAGATTGGTGAAGCTGAAGCTGACCGCTGTCCCGTCCTCACGACTGGTGAAAATATTCCGTGTGTACGGATTGCGCAGGGCCAGCTTGCTCTCTGCATCCCACGCCAGGATTCCGAGTGAGCCGTCGGCGTTGACGACGCGCGCATCCAGCCGCCCCGACCAGTCGGTGCTGCGGAAACCTGCAGTGTAGAGCAGCGTATCCGTCTGCAGCACCGCCGAGCTCGTCGCCGCCGACGTCGCGGAAGCTTCTATCCTGGCGCCGATCGAGGCCAGCACCTCGCCGAAACGCTGGCCCAGCAGGGCCGGCACCTCGACATCCAGCAGCTCGCCCCGGCTGTTCAGCGTCGCGTGCCACAGGTCGTCGACGTTGACGGGATTGCGCTGCGGGAACGCGGTAGGCCAGCTCGGCGGGTTGGTGTAGGGGTCGTCGGTGGCATCCTGGTCGATCTTGAATATCGTGCCGGGCGCTCCAAGCGTCACGGCAAACAGGTTGGCATGCAGGTCGGTGTTGCAGTCCAGCCGCGGGTCCGGATTCGGGCTGTTGCAGCCTGACGGCACGGGAACCTGGCCGACCGGGAGGTCCGGACGCAAGTTGGTCAGGTACATGGCCGCCGCGATATCGGCCATGGTATTCGACACGGAGTCGGCAAACGGGGATCCCATCCCGCCGTCGGCGTTGCCCACACCGGGGTTGTAGGGATTCGAGTAACCGTCGGTAAACAGCACGCCGAAGTTCATCTGGCAGGACTGGATGATCGGCGCCCCCGAGTCGGTGCGCTGGAATTGCCCAATCATGTGCTGCACGGCCTGCTTGTTGGGCGTGCCGCCGGCGTTGATGAAGTTGGTATAGATGTCGAAGAAAAAGTCGTCGCGATCCGCGCTCACCAACAAGTCCCGCATATTCACATTGATGCGGTTGTTGATGCGATAAGCACCGACCCGGAAGCCCTCCAGCGGCGCGAAGGCTTCGCCGATGGCGCCGCGCGCAGCAATGTGGCGCTTCCGGTAATAGGTGAACCAGTTGGCGAAATTCTGGATGGCCCGGTCGTAGGCCTCGGGCGTGACGAAGTTGCCCGGCTGGATCTCGTAGCGGACCAGCGGCGAGCCGTCCGGGGCCTCACCGTCGATAATGACGTCCGGCCCGCCTTCCATGCGCGCCGGGTCGTAGCCGAAATCCGGCGGCAGCGGCGTACCCACCGGGAGATAGAACGTAGCGGGGAAGTAGCTGATCGGCACGCCAATACCACCGTTGTTGTCGTCCACCCCCGTGACCACGATATCGCTGGCCGCGGTGGTCCAGGTGCTGGTGTTCCAGTCCCGGTAACGCGTGCCCGCCGGGATCACCATGCCGTTGAAGAAACGGAACACCTGGTTGGCGCCGGTGCGCTCCTGGAGAACCGTCAGGTTTAATACCTCGCTGCCCCGCGTTGGGTCGGTAGGTGCCGCCGTGGGGTCGGAGTCGGTGAACGTATAACCCCCGAGATCGAGCCAGGGATCGTAAGTGATGGCCGGATCGAAATAACTGAAGTTGAATGCCGGCGACCGTACATACGCGTATGGCCCGACCGGCGGAACCGCGAAATGATCGTGGCGGGAGTCGGCGTAAGCCCGGCGGCCGTTCGTGAGCCCCGTTCCATTGGGGAAAAGATAGACGAACTTCTTCCACGTGTTGTTGGCGCCACCGTTGATGTTGAAGTTGATAGCCCCGAACTCAACCGCATCGCTCTGGTTGCGCCCGGTGAAGGACTGGTCGCCGGTGTTCCACCAGGCAGCGCCATCGTTGGCGCGCATCAGGATCTCGGAATCCATTGAGCCGGAGTCGTCCACCGCCAGCAGCAGCGCCGGCGTCACCGGCTGCAGTACGAACAGCGGCGAGGTCGCGATGTTGACATCTGCCTGTGCGGTGCTCGCAGCAAACAGTGCCAGGGCGAAGGCGCTCACGCCGGAGACGGTGCGCTGCTTCCATTTGCGAAGGGTGTTCATTGCGTTCATTCCACTATCCTCGGCGCCATCGGCGGGCATCAGGCCGAAAGCCGGTTTGGGTTCGCCACTCACTGCGGCGGCTCGAAAGTCGACTGCAACACCACGACCGAAACGTCGGAGGCGCCTTCGCCACGCGCGGTCACGGGATAGATGCGCCGGAAGTCCGGCGGCAGCTGGATGCCGACCCGCCGCAGGCTGGGCGGGCCGACGTAAAAGTCGGGGTCATCGGCCAGCTGGGCGTCCAGCGCCGGGACAGTGCCTGTCGGCACCGGCGCCGTGCCGTCCCAGTTGGCCGGGTTTACGGTGTCGGTGATCGGGTTGTTCAGGTCGGCGGCCTGCTGGTTGGCCAGCCCCAGCAGCCAGGTTTCCCCGGCCCGCAGCGCCGCCTCCGCCGACTGGAAAGCCATGTTGCGGTCCCGCAGGTTGCCGGCCATGCGCTCCTGCATGTTGCTGCCGCGCATTGCGGAGACGCCCAGCAGGGTCATCAGCAGCAGGAAAATCAGCGCGATGGCCAGCGCCGAGCCACGCTGGCGCGACCTTGCGATCGACTTTTGGTGAATCGTGTTCGTCATGCCTTGGAGCCTCATGGAAGTCTGTTGCGCAGGCCGATCGTGGTGGTCAGCACCTGCCGGTACCGGCCGTCCGCCGGCGCCACGGCCGCGCCGCGGAAGTCCACTGGCTGGGGCCCGCCGGTGACGTTGTCCTCGTTGCTCACCAGCAGCAGGGCGATGCGCACGCTGCGGATCCGGCTCCAGTCGATGACGGCGCCCGCATCGACATACGCGTCCGGCGCACCGTCATTGTCGAGATCCTCGCCGTAGCGCACCCACAGGTCCTCGACCCCGTCGACCAGCTCCGTGTCGACGCCGTCGTCGCGCCGCCAGAGGGCGAGGTCGCCGCTCGCGCCGGGCGCGACGAAATAAGTCACTTCGCGGTACCGGCTCAGCTCGGCCCCGGTCACGTAGGCGACGCGCAGGGGCGCGTTCGGCGTCACCGTGACAGGGCCCGCGCCGGCAACGGCGTTGACGGTGAAGAGGTCGACGTTATTACAGTCCGCCACGCCCACCACGTCACCGACCTGCACGCCCTGCAGGTTGGCCGGGACAGTGACGACATCGCCGGGGTTCAGCATGTCGACATTCAGGCGCATCGTCGCCGGCTCCAGCATCCGCAGGGTCAGGCTGTCGGTGCCCGGCGCCTGGGTCGCCGGCGCGCCGCCGGTCGGCACGGCCGCGATATAGGTGTCGCGCGTGTAGTCGACGGCCAGCGGCGGCACCGGGTTCGGCGTCACGCTGATCAGGGTGGTGCAGCCCACGAAGCCGGCCAGCCGCACGTCGCGGCTGATGGTCTCGGCCGCGAAGCGCCCGTTCTCCTGCACCCGCGCCAGGGCGTCCTGGAAGCGGTAGGTCTGGCGGGTGCCGACGAAAATCTGGATCACGCCGGCGATGAGAATCAGGCTGATGAGGATCGCCACCAGGATCTCCACCAGCGTCAGGCCCTGCTGCCGGGCAGGGCGACCGTGGTCGAACATGCTGCTCATCCTCATAGCACGGTCTCGACGCGGAAGCCCATGGTGCCGCCGCACTCGGCCGGCGCGCCCGCCACGCCCTCGCCGCGCGTGTCGTCCCAGCAGACGATGACCGTCAGGTTGTTATCCACGGCGTTCACCGCGACGCCGCCGGTTCCCGCCGGCAGGCTGTTCTGCAGCGCCGTGCGCCACTCGTTGAGGTCGGTCTCCGCCAGCGTGCCCGCCGCCGGGGTGGCGTCGGCGACGGCCAGGTTGTAGGCCCCGACGTTGATGGCCGCGCGGCGGTTGGCGCGCACGCGGTCCGCCATGTCGTAGGCCAGGTTGGTCGCCTGCGAGCGCAGGTAAGCGCTGTTGTTGAACTGGAGCGCCACGCCCTGCAGGCTCGCCAGCCCGATCAACCCGATCGAGAGCACCAGCACGGCGATCAGCACCTCGACCATGGTGAAGCCGCCCTGCCCCGCACGCGGGGCGGCGGCGCCGTTCGAATTCATGTCCAGACCAGCCATGTCAGCAATCCACCCTGGTGACGAGCGCGCGGCCCGCCTGGTTCACGGTGATGTCCCGGCCCTCGCCAGCCCCACAGGCCGGCAGGCGGTGCTCAAACGGCGCGCCCGGCGGGACGGCATTGATCACGTCGCCCAGCGGCCGGAAGCGCACGTTGACGGGCCCGGTTAGCGCGGCGTTGCCGCCCAGTGGCGCCCAGACCCGGAGCGGGTCGCCGCCGACGACCGGCGGCGACGCGTCGTTGGCCGCAGTGTCGAGGAACACGATCCAGCCGTCGGCCCAGTCCGTCCCGCCGGTGCAGGAGGCCTGGTCGGTCGAAGGACACAGCGAGACCCGGGCACCACGCCGCACCGCCTCGCTGCGCGCGAGACCGAGCGCGGCCACCAGCTCGTTGGACTGGGTCGCCGCGCGGTTGTTGCGGATGATGTCCTGGAAGCCGGGTACGGCCAGGGACAGGATGATCGCCGCCAGCGCCAGCGTGATCATCAGCTCCACGAGGGTAAAGCCACGAGATCGTTTCATGAGCGTGATCCTGGGGAGGTGAGAACGGAAAATCACGGCTTTCCCGACGAACGGCCAGTTTCGGGGGATAACCGGTCGATTTCGGGCCTTGCGCGGCCGCGAATCGCGCTCAGGCAGGCGCGATGACCTCGACATCGCCCATCCAGGGCCGCAGCGCCGCGGGCACCAAGACCGACCCGTCGGCCTGCTGGTAGTTCTCCAGCACGGCCACCAGCGCGCGGCCCGCCGCCAGGCCGGAGCCGTTCAGGGTGTGCACCAGTTCCGGCTTGCCGGTCTCGGGGTTGCGCCACCGCGCGAGCATGCGGCGGGCCTGGTAGTCGCCGCAGTTGGAGCAGGAGGAGATCTCGCGGTAGCGCTGCTGGCCGGGCAGCCAGACTTCCAGGTCGTAGGTCTTCAGCGCGGCCTGGCCGGTGTCGCCGCTGCACAGCAGCATCACCCGGTAGGGAAGCTCCAGCAGCTGCAGCACCCGCTCGGCGTGGCCGGTCAGCTCCTCCAGCGCCGCCATCGAGTCAGCCGGGCGCACTACCTGTACCAGCTCGACTTTCTCGAACTGGTGCTGGCGGATCATGCCCCGCGTGTCCTTGCCGTAGCTGCCGGCCTCGGAGCGGAAGCACGGCGTATGGCCCGTCATGCGCAGCGGCAGCTGGTCGGCCGGCAGGATCTCTTCGCGCACGAGGTTCGTCACCGGCACCTCGGCCGTGGGGATCAGGTAGAAGTCCTGCTCGCCCTCGAGCGCGAACAGGTCGGCGCGGAACTTGGGCAGCTGGCCGGTGCCGACCAGGCTCTGGCCGTTGACGATGTAAGGCGCGTAAATCTCCGTATAGCCATGCTCGCGGGTATGCAGGTCGAGCATGAACTGGATCAGCGCCCGGTGCAGCCGCGCCACCGCCCCCCGCATCACGGCGAAGCGCGCCCCCGAAATCTTGGCCGCTGCCTCGAAATCGAGCAGCCCGAGGTCGACATGATCCTGCGGCGCGAACTCGAAGCTGCGCGGCTCGCCCCAGCGCCGGATTTCCACGTTGGCGCTCTCGTCGGCGCCGTCGGGCACGCTCGCATCCAGCAGGTTCGGCAGGTCGTACAGGGCCGCGTCCAGCTCGGCCTGGACTTCCGCCAGCGCGGCGCCCGCGGTCTTCAGCCGGTCGCCGAGATCGGCCACCTCCGCCAGCAGCGGCGCCACGTCCTGCCCCGCCGCCTTGGCTTGCCCGATCGCCCTGGACCGGGTGTTGCGCTGGTTGCGCAGCTCGTCGGCCTGGACCTGCAGCGCCTTGCGCCGTTCCTCCAGCGCCGCGAAGCGCGCCGTGTCGAGCTCGTAGCCGCGCCGGGCAAGCGCCCGCGCGGTGCCTTCGAGGTCGTTCCGCAACAGCCTGGGATCGAGCATGTCAGTCCTTCTTCTCTTCCGGCGGGCCGCGGCGCCGCAGCGCGGCCGTGGCCGATTCCTTGCGCAGCTTGGCGAGCTTCTCGCCGATCTTCAACTCCAGCCCGCGCGGCGGCGGCTCGTAGTAGCGGCGCGGCGCCATCTCCTCGGGAAAATAGTCTTCGCCCGCCGCGAAGCCGCCGGCCTCGTCGTGGGCATAGCGGTACTCCCGGCCGTAGCCGAGTTCCTTCATCAGCCGGGTCGGGGCGTTGCGCAGGTGCAGCGGCACCGGCAGCGAGCCGAGCTTCTCCGCATCCGCCCGGGCCTCGCCCCAGGCGCGATACACCGCGTTGCTCTTGGGCGCGCAGGCAAGATAGGCCACCGCCTGGGCCAGCGCCAGCTCCCCCTCGGGGCTGCCGAGCCGCTCGTAGGCGTTCCAGGCGTCCAGCGCCAGCGCCAGGCCGCGCGGATCGGCGTTGCCGATGTCCTCGCTGGCCATGCGCAGGACGCGCCGGGCGATGTAGCCGGGATCGCAGCCGCCGTCGAGCATCCGGGCCAGCCAGTACAGCGCCGCGTCGGGGTCCGTGCCGCGCACCGACTTGTGCAGGGCCGAGATCTGGTCGTAGAAGGCCTCGCCCCGCTTGTCGAAGCGCCGGTGGCCGCCCGCCAGCAGCCCGGCGAACGTCGCCTCGTCCAGCGTTTGGGGACTGTCCCCGGGACTGTCCCCACCAGCGAGGTCGGCGGCGAGTTCGAGCAGGTTCAGCGCCCGGCGGGCGTCGCCGTCGGCGGCCTCGGCGATGGCCGCCAGTTGCTCTTCGGTCAGCGCCGGGGCCCGCGCGCCCAGCCCGCGCTCGGCATCGGCCAGCGCCTGGCGCAGGATGGCCAACAGCGCCTCCTGCGACAGCGCCTTGAGCACGTAGACGCGCGCCCGCGACAAGAGCGCGCTGTTGAGTTCGAAGCTGGGATTCTCGGTGGTCGCGCCGATGAAGGTCAGGGTGCCGTCCTCCACCCAGGGCAGGAACGCATCCTGCTGCGCCTTGTTGAAACGATGCACCTCATCAAGGAACAGCACCGTGCGCCGGCCCTCGCCCTGCAGCGCCTGGGCGCGCTCGACCGCGGCGCGGACGTCCTTCACCCCGGCCAGCACCGCCGACAGGGCGATGAACTCGGCCTCGTACTGGCCCGCCACCAGGCGCGCCAGCGTGGTCTTGCCGCTGCCCGGCGGGCCCCACAGCACCATGGAATGCAGGCCGCGCCCCGCCACCGCGTGCGCGAGGGGCCGCCCGTCCCCGACCAGGTGCGCCTGGCCGGCGAACTCGCTGATAGAGCGCGGCCGCATGCGATCGGCCAGCGGCCGCCCTTCAGCCCCCGGCGCGTTCACGGCTCGACCCCCTCCGGCCGGCCCAGCAGCCGGTCCAGCCGCGTGCGCCAGGCATGCGGCACCGCCATCGCGACGACCAGGCCGGTGGCGATACCCCCCAGGTTCGCCGCCAGGTCGACCCACTCCGCGCTACGCTGTCCCGGCAGCCACCATTGCAACAGCTCGATCACCGCGCCGAAGACCGCCAGGCGGGCCGCGATGCCGAGCCAGTGGCGCCGGCTGAAGGCGGCGGTGAACGCCAGGGCGAGCAGCATGTAGCCGAGGAAATGGAGCAGCTTGTCCGACACTGCCACCACCCCCCCCGGCATGCTCGGCAGCAGGCTGCCGACGGCGATCGCGAGCGCCATGCCCCAGGCGAGCAGGCGCCAGGCCAGCACCACGCGGGGATTCACCTCAGGGCCCTTGGTCGCTCAGGACGTCGGCCCCGGGCGGCGGCACGAACTGGAACAGCGCGGGATCCACGGGCCCGTTGACGGTCACGTCGTCGAAGCGGATGACGGTGGTCTGGCCGAGCGCGTCGACCAGCTCCATCGCTGCCAGCCGCTCCGCCACGAAGCCGACCCGCACCCCGGCGAAATCGGCGCTGTCGGCCAGCGGCGCGAGCTCCACCCAGTCGAAGCCGTCTTCCTGGTAGGCCGCGCCGATACGGAAGGTATCGTCGAGGGAACCGTCGCCGGACAGCAGCATGGCCGGCGTACTGGAGAGCCCGTCGTCCAGCCGCCGCACCGTGACCTGCTCCAGGTCCGGGTCGTACAGCCAGAGGTGCTCGCCGTCGGCCACCACGAGATGCGTTACCGGCTCCCGGTAGTCCCAGCGGAAGCGCTGCGGGCGGTGCAGGTAGAAGCGCCCGGTGCTGACCTGGGCGTGCGCGCTGTCAGCCTCCAGCAGCACCTGGCTGAAGGACGCCTCGAAGGTCACCGTCTCGGCCAGGAACGCCCGCAGCAGCTCGGGCGCCCGCCCGGTCGCGGCAGGATCCTGCGCCAGCGCCGCGCCCGGCGCGGCCACGCCCAGCGAGGCCAGGGCGAAGAGCCCGGCCATCCAGCAGGAATGCAGGAGACTGCGCATCATTGATTCGACTCCCACCGGCCGGAAAAGCTCCCGGCTCAGTCCTCCGGCGGCGGCGGCGCCAGCACTTCGCGGCTGCCGTTCGATTGCAGCGGCCCGACCAGGCCGGCCTCTTCCATGGTCTCGACCAGCCGCGCGGCGCGGTTGTAGCCGATCTTCAGCCGCCGCTGGACGCCGGAAATGGAGGCCTTGCGGGTCTCGGTGACGATCCGCACGGCCTCGTCGTAGAGCGGGTCCTGCTCGCCGTCGTCGGGCAGGCCGCCGCCCGCCTGCGGCGACAGCCCCGGCACCGGCTGGGAGGGCCCTTCCAGCACCTCATCGAGATACACGGGCGGCCCCGAGGCCTTGAGATGCTTGACCACGCGATGCACCTCGGCGTCCGAGACGAACGCGCCGTGCACACGCTGCGGCACGCCGGTCCCGGGCGGCAGGAACAGCATGTCGCCGTGGCCGAGCAGGCTCTCCGCGCCCATCTGGTCGAGAATTGTGCGGGAATCGACCTTGGCCGAAACCTGGAAGGCAATGCGCGAGGGGATGTTGGCCTTGATCAGCCCGGTGATCACGTCCACCGAGGGGCGCTGGGTGGCGACGATCAGGTGAATCCCCGAGGCCCGCGCCTTCTGCGCCAGCCGCGCGATCAGCTCTTCCACCTTCTTGCCGACCACCATCATCAGGTCGGCCAGCTCGTCGATCACCACCACGATGAACGGCAGCGGCGCCAGCAGCGGTGCCTCGGTCCCCTCGACGTGATCTTCCGGGCGGAACAGCGGGTCGCGCAGCGGCTCGCCGCGCTGCTCCGCCTCCTTCAGCTTCCGGTTGAAGCCGCCGACGTTGCGCACGCCGAGCGTGGCCATCAGGCGGTAGCGCCGCTCCATCTCGCCCACGCACCAGCGCAGCGCGTTCGCGGCCTCGTTCATGTCGGTCACGACCGGCGCCAGCAGGTGCGGGATGCCCTCGTAGACCGAGAGCTCCAGCATCTTCGGATCCACCATGATCAGGCGGACCTGTTCCGGCGTCGCCTTGTAGAGCAGCGACAGCACCATGGCGTTGATGGCGACCGACTTGCCCGAGCCCGTGGTGCCGGCGATCAGCAGGTGCGGCATCCGCGCCAGGTCGGCCACGGTCGGCAGGCCGCCGATGTCCTTGCCCAGCGCCAGCGCCAGCGGCGACTTCATCTCGTCGTAGGCCCGCGAGGTGAGGATCTCGCCGAGCGTCACCAGTTCGCGCACTTCATTGGGGATTTCCAGCCCGACCGTGGGCTTGCCCGGGATCACCTCGACCACGCGCACCGCGATGGCCGACAGGGCCCGGGCGAGGTCCTTGGCGAGGTTGCTGATCTGGCTGACCTTCACCCCCGGGGCCGGCGCCAGCTCGAAGCGGGTCACGACCGGGCCGGGATGCACCGCCACCACTTCGACCTCGACCCCGAAGTCCCGCAGCTTGAGCTCCACCAGCCGCGACATGGCCTCGAGCGCGTCCTCGGAATAGCCGCCGGCCTTCGGCGGCGCCTCGTCCAGCAGGCCGAGCGGCGGGATCTCGCCGGGGGCCGGGGTCTCGAACAGCGGCACCTGCCGCTCCTTTTCCACCCGCTCGCTTTTCTCCATCGGCGCGATCACCGGCTCGATCCGCGGCGGCGACTTGCGCACCACGCTGCGCTTCTTGCGCTCCACGGCCTCCTGGCGGGCCTGGGCCGCCTTGCGGCCGGCCAGCCGGTCACGGAAACTCTCCACCCCCTGCTGGGCCGCCGCGACTGCCGCCAGGGTGAGCCGGCCGACCCGGTCCATCACCGCCAGCCACGACACCCCGGTGAACAGCGACACGCCTGCCAGCCACAAGGCCAGCAGCAGCAGGGTGGCGCCCAGGAAGCTCAGGACGGCGGCCAGGCCCAGCCCCGTCAGCTGGCCGAGAATGCCGCCGGCCGTCTCGGGCAGCCCGTTGCCCGCGAAATGCAGGGTGGCGAGGCCGCAGCTGGCCGCCAGCGTCACCAGGAAGCCGGCGCCACGCAGCGCCAGGACCTTGCTCTCCGGCAGGTCCGAGGCCGAGCCGCCCCGGGAGATGAACCAGCCGGCGCCGGCCAGCAGCACGGGGAACAGGTAGGCCGGATGACCGAACAGGACGTACAGGAAGCTCGCCACCCAGGCGCCGACCGGGCCCGCGGCGTTGCGCACGGTGTCCCCGGCGCCGGTCGAGGCGAAACCCGGATCGGCCGGATGGTAACTGGCCAGCGCCCACAACAGGATCAGCGCCAGGGCCCACCCGATCCAGAGCGCACCCTCCCGTGCGGCCCGTCCCACGGACAGGCCCATCAGGCGGGGCTTGGTCTCAGTCGCCTTGGCCAATCGATGAATCCACGTGAGGTATCAGTTACAACTAATTGTTTTAAAAGCCAGAGACTACTTGAAAAGCGCCGGATGGACAACCTTGCCGCCATCCACGTTGATGCCCTTCACCAGCGACGGCACTTCGCGCCAGTTGCCCGCCGCCAGCCGCATCGCATAGGGCGCGATCGCCGCCGACAGGGCCTGCGACGAGGTCCGGGGCACGGCGCCCGGCATGTTGGTGACGGTGAAGTGCACCACCCCGTGCTCGATGTAGGTGGGGTCTTCCCAGGTCGTCGGCCGGGTCGTCTCCACGCAGCCGCCCTGGTCCACCGAGATGTCGGCGATCACGCTGCCCGGCTGCATCGCCCGCACCATGTCCGCGCTGATCACGTGCGGCGCGCGCTCGCCGGTCACCAGCACCGAGCCGATCACGATGTCGGCCTGGGCCACGGCTTCCCCGACGTCATGGGTGTGGGGGTACAGGCCGGTCACGTTCGGCCCGATGGCGCGGGCCGCGACCAGCTTGTCCCGGTCCATGTCGAAGATGGTGACCTCGGCGCCGAGGCCCGCGGCGATGATCGCCGAGTTGCTGCCGGCCACGCCGCCGCCGAGCACCACCACCTTGCCGCGCTTGGCCGCGGGCACGCCGCCGAGCAGGATGCCCTTCCCGCCCTGGGGCTGGTGCAGCAGGTGGGTGGCGACCTGCATCGACAGCCGGCCGGCGATGTCGCTCATCGGCGCCAGCAGCGGCAGCCGGCCGCGCTCGTCCTCGACGGTCTCGAAAGCGACGGCGGTGCAGCCGATCTGGCACAACCGCTCGGTCAGTTCCGGCAGCGCGGCCAGATGGAGGTAACAGAACAGCAAATGATCCTTGCGCAGGTGCACCAGGTCGCCCTCGATGGGCTCCTTCACCTTGACGATCATCTCGGCCTTGCCGTAGACGGCCGCCGCGTCCGGCAGGATCTCGACCCCGACGGCCGCGAAGGCCTCGTCGGCGTACCCGCTCTTCACGCCGGCCGAGGTCTGGATGAAGACCTCGTGACCTGCCCGCACCAATTCAGCACACGCAGCCGGGATGAGCCCGACGCGGCCCTCCAGCGGCTTGATCTCCCGCGGCACACCGATACGCATGATCGACTCCTGGCTAGTGGCGCTTGCACCCGCCGGCACGCTTGGCCGGGGGCTGTCGCTTCTCATACCATAGGGGAAACTTGCAAGGGCGGAATTATACATGAGCGATCCCAAGCACTGCCGGGTCCTGATCCTGGGTTCCGGCCCCGCCGGCTATAGCGCTGCGGTCTACGCCGCGCGCGCCAACCTGCGTCCCGTCCTGGTCACCGGCGTCGAGCAGGGCGGCCAGCTGATGACCACCACCGACGTGGACAACTGGCCCGGCGACGACGCCGGCGTGCAGGGTCCGGAGCTGATGGAACGCATGCGGCGCCACGCCGAGCGCTTCGACACCGAGGTCGTGTTCGACCACATCCACACGGTGCACCTGCAGCAGCGTCCCTTCCTGCTCGAGGGCGACAGCGGCAGCTATACCTGCGACGCGCTGATCATCGCGACCGGCGCCACCGCCCGGTACCTCGGGCTGCCCTCGGAAGAGAAGTTCAAGGGGCGCGGGGTGTCGGCCTGCGCCACCTGCGACGGCTTCTTCTACCGCAACCAGGCGGTGGCCGTGATCGGCGGGGGCAACACCGCGGTGGAAGAGGCGCTGTACCTGTCCAACCTGGCCTCGCACGTGACCCTGGTGCATCGCCGCGACGCCCTGCGCGCGGAAAAGATCATGCAGCAGAAGCTGTTCGAGAAAGCAGGCCCCGGGGGCAACGTGACGCTGCTCTGGGACCACATCGTGGACGAAGTGCTGGGCGACGACAGCGGCGTCACCGGCGTGCGCGTGCGCAGCACCAAAAGCCCGCAGGAGACCCGGGACCTGGCCGTGACCGGCATGTTCGTCGCCATCGGGCATACGCCCAACACGGGAATTTTCGACGGGCAGCTGGAGATGGAGCACGGCTATATCCAGGTCGTCGGAGGCAGCCGGGGCAACGCCACCGCGACCAGCGTTCCCGGGGTCTTCGCGGCCGGCGACGTCTCCGACCCGATCTATCGCCAGGCCGTCACCTCGGCCGGGTCCGGCTGCATGGCCGCGCTGGATGCCGAGCGCTGGCTCGAGACCGCCGCCGAGGCGCCGCCCGCGGAGGTGGCGAAGGCCGGTTGAGCGCGCCGATGCGGCTGCGCGTGCTGGAATCGCTGCTGGCGGTGGACCAGGCCGACTGGGACGGCCTGGTCCCCGACGGCAATCCCTTTCTCCGTTTCGCTTACCTCGCTGCGCTCGAGCGCAGCGGCGCCGTGAGCGCAGCGACGGGCTGGCACCCCCGGCACCTGCTGCTCGAAGCGGCGGGCCGGCCGGTCGGCGCCCTGCCGCTGTACCTCAAGGACCACTCCTGGGGCGAGTTCGTGTTCGACTTTGCCTGGGCCGATGCCTACCGGCACGCGGGGCTGCCCTACTACCCGAAGCTCGTCGCGGCCGTACCCTTCACGCCGGTTCCCGGCCCGCGGCTGCTCCTCGGCCGGGGCGTCGACCCGGCCGCCGCTGCCCATCGGCTGCTGGACGGCGCGCGGGCGCTGGCCGGGGAGCTCGAGGCCTCCTCGCTGCATGTCCTGCTGCCGCCCGATACCCAGCTCGACGCCCTCGGGGAGGCCGGCCTGAGCCTGCGCCAGGACTGCCAGTTTCACTGGTTCGACGAGGCTTACGGCGATTTCGAGGGTTTTCTCGGCGCCCTCACCGCCGACAAGCGCAAGAAGTTTCGCCGCGAGCGGCGGCGCGTGCGGGAAGCGGGCATCAGTTTCGACTGGCTGCGCGGCGGCGAGATCGATGCGGCGCTGTTCGCGGAGATCTACCGCTTCTATGCCTCGAGCTTCCTGCGCCGCGGGATGGCGCCCTACTTCCCGCCCGCCTTCTGGGAAGAAGTGCTGGCGACGATGCCCGACAGCATCCGGGTGGTGCTGGCGCGCCGCGAGGGCGCGGCGGTGGCCGCGGCCATTTTCTTCCTCGGCGGCGAGGTGCTGTACGGGCGCTACTGGGGCTGCGACGAGGACTACCACAGCCTCCATTTCGAGACCTGCTTCTACCAGGGTATCGAGCTGGCGCTGGCGGAAGGCTGCCGGCGCTTCGAGCCCGGCGCGCAGGGCGAGCACAAGCTGCGTCGCGGCTTCCGGCCGGTGCCGACCTGGTCGGCCCACTGGCTGGCCCATCCCGCCTTTGCCCGGGCCATCGGCGCCTGGCTGGCGCGCGAACGCCAGCATGCGGCCGCCTACCTGGAGGCCGCCCGGCAGCACCTGCCCTTCCGGCAGGACGACGGCGCCCGGTGACGCGCGCCTTGCACTGGCTGGGCCCGGCCGGCAGCCCGATCATGTTCCCGCCCCCGGCGGCGGCGCTGGCCGAGCCGAACGGGCTCTTGGCCGCCGGCGGCGACCTGGCCCCCGAGCGGGTGCTCGCCGCCTATCGCCACGGCATCTTCCCCTGGTACGAGGAGGGCCAGCCGATCCTGTGGTGGTCGCCGGACCCGCGCACCGTGATCCTCCCGGCCGAGCTGCACGTCTCGCGCCGTTTCCGTCGCGAGTTGCGGCGCCGGCCCTTCGAGGCCTCCTTCGATACCGACTTCGCCGCAGTCGTCCGGGGCTGCGCGCGGCTGGACGAGCCGCTCGCCGGCACCTGGATCACGCCCGACATGATGGCCGCGTACCAGCGCCTGCACGAGCTGGGGCACGCGCACTCGCTGGAAATCTGGCAGGCGGGACGCCTGGTCGGCGGGCTCTACGGGGTGGCGCTGGGGCGCGCGTTCTTCGCCGAGTCCATGTACAGCCGCGTCAGCAATGCCTCCAAGGCTGCGCTGGCCCACCTGGCCGGCGTGCTCGGCGCGAACGGCTTCCGGCTGATCGACTGCCAGCTGCCCTCGGCCCATCTCGCCCGCCTGGGCGCCCGCGAGCTGCCGCGGCGGCAATTCCTGGCCCTGCTGCGGGAGGCGGTGGACGCCGGCGCACCCCCCGCGGGGTGCTGGTCGCGGGCCCGCGTCCCGGCGCTGCCGGGGTGCTCAGATTGAAAAGGGACCGGCCTTTCTGCACAATGCGCGCGGTCACCGCACCGGAGTTCCCGATTACCGCATGGCGAAGGAAGACGCAATCCAGATGGAAGGCAAGGTCATCGAGACCCTGCCCAACACCACGTTCAGGGTAGAACTGGACAACGGTCATATCGTGACCGCCCACATCTCCGGCAAGATGCGCAAGCACTACATCCGGATCCTCACCGGCGACAAGGTCACCGTGGAGCTGACGCCCTACGACCTGTCGAAAGGCCGCATCGTCTACCGCGGCCGCTGAAGGGCCCTCCCGCCTAGACGGCCTCTTCGGCCTCCAGCGCCTCGGTCTCCAGCACCAGCTGGTTGCGGTCCGCATCCAGCCGCACGCGGATGTGGCCGCCGGCCACCAGCGAACCGAACAGCAGTTCCTCGGCCAGCGGGCGCTTGATGTGCTCCTGGATCACCCGCGCCATCGGCCGCGCCCCCATCTTCGGGTCGTAGCCCTTGGCGGCGATCCATTCGCGCGCGTCGTCGTCGAGCTCGAGCGTCACCAGTTTGTCCTGCAGCTGGGCTTCCAGCTCGACCACCAGCTTGTCGACCACGCGGCTGATGGTGTTGGCGTCCAGCGCCTGGAACTCGATGATGCCGTCGAGGCGGTTACGGAATTCGGGCGAGAACAGCCGCTTGATCGCCTCCATGCTGTCGGTGGCGTGGTCCTGCTCGGTGAAACCGATGCTGGCCCGGCTCGCCTCCTGGGCACCCGCATTGGTCGTCATCACGATGATGACATTGCGGAAATCCGCCTTGCGGCCGTTGTTGTCGGTCAGCGTGCCGTGGTCCATGACCTGCAACAGCAGGTTGAACACCTCGGGATGGGCCTTTTCGATCTCGTCCAGCAGCAGCACGCAATGCGGCGACTTGGTGACCGCTTCGGTGAGCAGGCCGCCCTGGTCGTAGCCGACGTAGCCCGGCGGCGCGCCGATCAGCCGCGACACGGTATGGCGCTCCATGTACTCCGACATGTCGAAGCGGACCAGTTCGATGCCCAGCGCCATGGCCAGTTGCCGGGTCACCTCGGTCTTGCCGACGCCGGTCGGGCCGGCGAACAGGAAGCTGCCCACCGGCTTGTTTTCGTCACGCAGGCCGGAGCGCGCCATCTTGATCGCGGACGCCAGCGTCTCCACGGCCGGATCCTGGCCGTAAATGACCAGCTTCAGGTTGCGCTCGAGGTTCTTCAGCAGGTCCTTGTCGGAGGCCGAGACGCTCTTGGGCGGGATGCGCGCCATCTTGGCCACGATCTTCTCCACCAGCTCCACGTCCACCACCGCATTGGCCGGGTCGGGCGTCTGCAGGCGCAGGCTGGCGCCGGCCTCGTCGATCACGTCGATGGCCTTGTCCGGCAGGTGGCGGTCGTTGATATGGCGCGCCGACAGCTCCGCGGCGGCCTTGATGGCCTCCTCGGAGTACTTCACCCCGTGATGCTCCTCGAAGCGCGACTGCAGGCCCTTCAGGATCTCTATCGTCTCGGGCACGCTCGGCTCCGGCACGTCGATTTTCTGGAAGCGCCGCGCCAGGGCGTGGTCCTTCTCGAAGATGCCGCGGTATTCCTGGTAGGTGGTCGAGCCGATGCAGCGCAGCTGGCCGTTGGCCAGCACCGGCTTGATCAGGTTGGAGGCGTCCATCACTCCGCCCGAGGCGGCGCCGGCGCCGATCACCGTGTGGATCTCGTCGATGAACAGGATGGCGCCCGGGTTCTTCCGCAGGGCGGCGATCACGGCCTTCAGCCGCTTCTCGAAGTCGCCCCGGTACTTCGTCCCGGCCACCAGCGTGCCCATGTCGAGCGCGTAGATCACGGCGTCGCTGAGCACGTCGGGCACCCGGCCTTCCTCGATCATCAGCGCCAGGCCCTCGGCGAGCGCGGTCTTGCCCACGCCGGCCTCGCCGACATAGAGGGGGTTGTTCTTGCGCCGCCGGCACAGGATCTCGACGGTGCGCTCGATCTCGAGCTGACGGCCGATGAGCGGGTCGATCCGGCCGTCGGCGGCCAGCTTGTTCAGGTTGGTGGCGTACTTCTCGAGCGGGTCGGCGTCCGCCTCCTTCTCGATCTCCGTGCCCTCGGGCGCTTCCTGCTTCTCTTCGGGCTCCTCGCCGCTGCGGGTCAGGCCGTGGGAGATGTAGTTCACCACGTCGAGCCGCGAGATGTCCTGCAGGCCCAGCAGGTAAACGGCATGCGACTGCTTCTCGCCGAAAATCGCCACCAGCACGTTGGCCGCAGTGACTTCCTTGCGGCCGCTGGACTGGACGTGGAACACGGCCCGCTGGAGCACCCGCTGGAAGCCCAGCGTGGGCTGCACGTCCTGCTCTTCATGGTCGCCGAGCCGCGGCGTGGTCTCGTCGATGAACTCGCTGAGCTCTTTCTGCAGCCGCGTCAGATTCGCGCCGCAGGCCTTCAGGATATCGATGGCCGCGGGCACGTCGAGGAGCGCGAGCAGCAGGTGCTCCACGGTCATGAACTCGTGGCGTTGCTCACGGGCGCGGCGGAACGCCTCGTTGAGACAGAATTCCAGTTCGCTGCTCAGCATGTTTCAGGCCTCTTCCAAGGTGCACATCAGCGGGTGCTGATGCTGGCGGGCGTAATCAGTCACCTGGACCACGCGGGTCTCGGCGATGTCGTAGGGGAACACGCCGCAGACGCCGCGTCCCCGGGTATGCACTTCCAGCATGACACGGGTCGCGCGGTTCCGGTCGAGCCCGAAGAACTTCTCCAGCACCTCGACCACGAACTCCATCGGCGTGAAGTCGTCGTTCAGCATGACCACCCGGAACAGCGGCGGCCGCTTGACCTTCGGGCGGGCCTCCTCGAGGGCCGTGCCGTGATCGGGCTTTTCACTGGGGTCAGACATACGATTCGTGCGCTGGGTTCCTGCAAACTGCGTGTTCCTCTGGAGGCTTCGCTTCGACCTCCCCTCCGGCTTCATTTATAGGGACGGCTCGCGGGACTGACAACCCCTTGACTTTCGGCTATCCACGATACCGCCGCAACGACGCGGGCCACCTCCGGCAATTTGCTTGAGACTGGCTCCATCCACCGCGTATTATCGGCCGATGCGCGCAGACACATTAATGTGCCCGCGAACCGGCATCTCCAGTAACGGGGTCTCGTGGCTGCTCTAATCGACCGCGTCAACCAGTGGACACGCCTGCCGCCGGCCCAGCTTTGGGCGGAGGCCTCGCGCGTGCTGCCGCCCTGGGTGGTCCTGTTGCTGGTGGTCGCCATCGGCTGGCAGCTGGCCCGCGTGGGATGGCTGCTGGTGCCGGGGCCGGCGACGCCGGAGCTCCCGCCGGTCGCGGCCCAGGCCCGGACCGCGCAGCCGGCCGCGGGGGGCGCGATCAACGTCGAGCGCGTGATCGATGCCCACCTGTTCGGCGTCCCGCGGGCCGACGACGAGTCCGTCGCGCTGGTCGAGCAGGAGGATGCGCCGGACACGCAGCTCAACCTGGAGCTGCGCGGCACCATCGCCGCCACCGAGGAAGAGCGGGCCCTGGCGATCATCGCCCAGCGGGGCGGCGCCGAGAAAGTGTATTTCGTCGGCGACGCCGTGCCCGGCGGCGCAACCCTGCATGCCGTGCAGTTGGACCGCGTGCTGCTGCGCCGGGCCGGCCGCCTGGAAGCGCTGCGCCTGCCGCGCAGCGAGGACGGCCCGGCGCCGCGCCGCGCCGCCGCCCCGCCGCCGAGCCGCACCCCGTCGCTGTCCCCGCAGGCCGCGACCACGATCCAGCAGGTGGTGAGCCAGAACCCGGCCAGCCTGACCGAGATCATCCGGCCGCAGCCGGTGTTCAAGGACGGGCGCCAGCAGGGCTACCGGGTCTACCCCGGCCGCCAGCGCCAGCAGTTCGCGGAGCTGGGCCTGCGCCCCGGCGACCTGGTCACCCAGATCAACGGCATGGCCCTCGACGACCCCGCCCGAGGGATGGAGATTTTTCGCGGCCTGGCGGACGCGACCTCGGTCACGCTGACGATCGACCGCAACGGCCAGGTCGAAATGCTCACGCTCAATACCTCGGTCCTGCAGCAGAGCCTGCAGAACGCCAACGAAGGGACACCCCCCGATGATTAACTCGAGACCTCCCCGTGGCGCCGGACGGCGCCTGGCGGCACTCGCAGGCGCGCTCGCGCTGGCGCTCGCGGCCACCGTTGCGCCGGCCCAGGAACCGACGATCACGCCGAACTACAAGGAAGCTGACCTGCGGCAGATCATCGAGGCGGTGAGCGCCATCACCGGCCGGAACTTCATCGTCGATCCCCGGGTTCGCGCCCAGGTGACGCTGCTGTCGTCGCAGCCGATGAGCCCGGATGCGTTCTACGAGGCCTTCCTGTCGATCCTCGAGGTCCACGGCTACGTGGCCGCGCCGGCCGGCGACCTGATCAAGATCCTGCCCGATGCCAACGCCCGCCAGGTGCCCGGCCGGGAATCGGCCGCCGGGGCGCCCGGCGGCGCCGACGAAATCGTGACCCAGGTGATCACGGTGCGGAATGTGGGCGCGGCGCAGCTGGTGCCGATCCTGCGGCCGCTGATCCCGCAGTACGGCCACCTGGCGGCGCACCAGGCGTCCAACATGCTGATCATTTCCGACCGGGCCGCGAACGTGAACCGGCTGCTGCGCATCATCCAGCGCATCGACACCGGCGCCGACGCCGAAATCGAGGTGATCCCGCTCGAACACGCGTCGGCGAGCGACGTGGTCCGGGTGGTCACGGCGCTGCAGCAGGCCGCCTCCGGCGGTGAGACCGGCAAGCCGCTGGGGCTGGTGGCGGACGATCGGACCAACAGCGTCCTGATCAGCGGCGACGGCACGGCCCGCCTGCGCATGCGCGCCCTGATCTCGCATCTCGACACCCCGCTGGAAGACGGCGGCAACACCCAGGTGGTCTACCTGCGCTATGCCGACGCCGAGGATCTCGCGCAGCGGCTGCGCGACCAGGCCTCGGCGGCTGCCATGACGACAGCCGGGGGCGAAGGCGCCGGCCAGCCCGGCGCACCGTCCCGGGCCCGCGAGGATGCCGTGATCTGGGCCGACCCCGGCACCAACGCCCTGGTGATCACCGCCCCGGCTGAAGTGATGCGCAGCCTGCGCATGGTGATCGACAAGCTCGACATCCGTCGTGCCCAGGTGATGGTCGAGGCCTTCATCGCCGAGGTGGCCTACAACCGCGCCGCCCAACTGGGGGTGACCTGGGCCATCGACGGCAGCAACGACAACAGCATCATCGGCCTGACCAAGCTCGGCACCGGCGGTATCGTGGACATCGCCGGCGCGGCGCTGGGCGGCGATGCGGCGATCGGCCAGGCGGTGGCCAACCTGCCGCAGGGTATCCTGCTGGCGGGCGGCCGGATCGACAGCGAATCGGGGACTAACTGGGCCGTGGCCTTGCAGGCGCTGCTGAGCGACTCGGACACCAACGTGCTGTCGAACACCTCGATCGTGACCATGGACAACGAGGAAGCCGAGATCAAGATCGGCCAGGAAGTGCCCTTCGTCACCGGCCAGTTCACCAATACCGGCGCCGCCCAGGGCTCGGTCAACCCCTTCCAGACCGTCGAGCGCAAGGACGTCGGCCTGACCCTGAAGGTCACGCCGAAGATCAACGAGGGCGACGCGGTGGTGATGAACGTCTCGATCGAGACCTCGAACATCGCCGGCACCGCCGGCGGCGCCGTGGACCTGATCACCAACCAGCGCACCATCACCCAGCGGGTGCTGATCGAGGACGGCGACCTCCTGGTGCTCGGCGGCCTCGTGTCCGACGACCTGATCCAGTCCGAGCAGAAAGTGCCGCTGCTGGGCGACATCCCATTGCTGGGCCAGCTGTTCCGCTCGCAAAGCGCGACCACCGAGAAGCGCACGCTGATGATTTTCCTGCGCCCGGTGATCCTGCGCGACGGCGTGCAGTCGAGCATGGAGACCAACGCCAAGTACCGGCTGATGCAGGACGCCCAGTCGGAGGCCGCCGGCCGCAACACCCAGTTCCTCAACCGCAACGTGCCGCCACCCGTCATTCCGGACATCGAAGATTTGCGGCCGGCCTCCGAAGGCTACGAGCCGCCGCCGCCGGAGCCGGAGGACCGGGAGCGCGCGTCGGAGCGGCCCGACTGACCATGGCCACCGAGAGCAGCGACATCACTGCGGCCGCGGTCGCCGAGGCAGGCGGGGCGGCGGAGCCGGTCGCACCCCGGACCCGGGGCGGGCGCGGGCGCCTGCTGCCCTTTGCCTTCGCCAAGCGCCACGGCATTCTCATCACCGTGCTCGAGGACGAGCGGGGCGAGGCCGTGTGCCGGCCCGACCTGAAGCCGCTGAGCCTGGCCGAGGCCCGCCGCTTCGCCCGCGTGCCGCTGGCGCTGCGCGAGGTCAGCGAGGAAGAGTTCGACGAGCTGCTGAACCGCGCCTACGAGAGCGGCTCCAACGCCGCGATGCAGATGGCCGAAGGCCTGGAAAGCGAGACCGACCTCTCGCAGGTCGCCCAGGAGCTGCCCGAGCCCTCCGACCTGCTGGAGAGCGAGGACGACGCCCCGATCATCCGCCTGATCAACGCCATCCTGACCCAGGCGGTGAAGGAGAACGCCTCCGACATCCACATCGAGCCCTTCGAGAACCGCCTGGTGGTGCGTTTCCGCATCGACGGCGTGCTGCGCGAAGTGGTGCAGTCCCGCCGCGCCGTGGCGCCGCTGGTGGTCTCCCGCATCAAGGTGATGTCGCGGCTCGACATCGCCGAGAAGCGGGTGCCGCAGGACGGCCGGATCTCGCTCAAGGTCGCGGGCCGCGCGGTGGACGTGCGCGTCTCCACCATCCCCTCGGGTCATGGCGAGCGGGTGGTGATGCGGCTGCTCGACAAGCAGGCCGGCCGGCTGGACCTGTCCAGCCTGGGCATGGATCCGCAGACCGAGAAGCTGATGGGCCACCTCATCCATCGGCCGCACGGCATCATCCTGGTCACCGGCCCCACCGGCTCGGGCAAGACCACGTCCCTGTACGCCGGGCTGGAGCGCATCAACCGCGCCAGCCGCAACATCATGACGGTCGAGGACCCGATCGAGTACTACATCGACGGCATCGGCCAGACCCAGGTGAACACCAAGGTGGGCATGACTTTCGCCCGCGGGCTGCGCGCCATCCTGCGCCAGGACCCGGACGTGGTGATGGTGGGCGAGATCCGCGACCTCGAGACCGCGGAGATCGCGGTGCAGGCCTCCCTGACCGGCCATCTCGTCCTCTCGACCCTCCACACCAATACCGCCGTGGGCGCCGTGGCGCGGCTGCGCGACATGGGCGTGGAGCCCTTCCTGCTGGCCTCCAGCCTGCTCGGCGTGATGGCCCAGCGGCTGGTCCGGGTGCTGTGCACGGACTGCCGCCGGCCCGCCGCACCGAACGAGAGCGAGCGCCGGGTGCTCGGGATCGAGTCCGGGGCCGATGTCAGGATCTACCACGCGGTAGGCTGCCCCAGCTGCAACGCCAGCGGCTACCGCGGCCGCACCGGCATCTACGAACTGATTCCGGTGGACGAGCACATGCAGGCCATGATCCACCAGGGCGAGAGCGAGCAGGCCCTCGAGCGCTACGCCCGCACCCTCAGCCCCGGCATCCGCGACGACGGCGTGCGCAAGGTGCTCGAGGGCGTCACCACCCTGGAAGAGGTCGTGCGCGTGACGCGCGACGACTGAGGCCGCCCAGCCCATGGGAGCTTTCGAATACACCGCGGTCGACCAGGGCGGACGCCAGCACAAGGGCGTGGTCGAGGGCGACACCGCCCGCCAGGTCCGCCAGCTGCTGCGCGACCGCGGCCTGCTGCCGACCCAGGTCAACGAGATCATGGAGCGCCAGCGCCGCAGCGCCGCCGCCGGCCGGACCAGCTTCAGCCTGCGGCGCGGCATCAGCGCCGGCGACCTGGCGCTGGTCACCCGCCAGCTGGCCACGCTGCTGCGCTCCGGCATGCCGCTGGAAGAGACCCTGCTCGCGGTCGGCCAGCAGGCCGAGAAGCCGCGGCTCAAGAGCATCCTGCTCGGCGTGCGCTCGCGGGTCATGGAAGGCCACACCCTGGCCTCGGGCCTGGGCGAGTTCCCGCAGGCCTTCCCCGAGATCTACCGCGCCACCGTGGCGGCGGGCGAGCAGTCCGGCCACCTCGACCCCGTGCTCGAGCGCCTGGCCGACTACACCGAGAACCGCCAGCAGCTGCGCCAGCGCGTCTCCCACGCGCTGATCTACCCCATCATCCTGGTGAGCCTGGCGCTCCTCATCGTCAGCGCCCTGCTGGTCTACGTGGTGCCCAAGGTGGTGGGCGTGTTCGAGAACACCGGCCAGGAGCTCCCGGCGCTGACCCAGGCGCTGATCGCCAGCAGCGACTTCCTGCGCGAATACGGCGTGGTCCTGCTGGCGCTGCTCGGCCTCGGCGTGTTCGTGTTCACCCGCCTGCTCCGCCGCCTCGAGTTCCGCCGGCGCTGGGACCGTTTCCTGCTCCGGCTGCCGCTGGTCGGCAAGCTCACGCGCGGCGTCAACACCGCCCGCTTCACCCGCACGCTCAGCATCCTCGCCGGCAGCGGCGTGCCGGTGCTCGATGCGCTGCGCATCTCCGGCGACGTGGTCGGCAACGTGCCCATGCGCGAGGCGATCGAGGAGACCGCGGTGCGGGTGCGCGAGGGCGCGCCGCTGGGCCGCTCGCTGGGCGCCAGCCGCCTGTTCCCGCCCATGACCATGCACCTGATCTCCAGCGGCGAGGCCAGCGGCGAGCTGGAGAACATGCTCGAGCGCGCCGCCGACAACCAGGAGCGCGAGGTCAACAGCCTGGTCGGCGCCCTGCTCTCCATCCTCGAGCCCGTCCTGATCCTGGTGATGGGCGTGATCGTGCTGGCCATCGTGCTGGCCATCCTGCTGCCGATCTTCCAGCTGAACCAGCTCGTCGCCTGACGGCCGCCGCGCGGCCTCGCTGGCGTTCGCCTGCGGGAACGTGGCGGACCAGCGCATGCCTCCCGCTTGGCTCAGATGCCGGCGCGTGAGACATGCGCTGCCCCCGCCACTGCCACCAGGGTCCCTCCAGCGTCCCGCCCGGCGCCCACACCGGGCCGAGATCCGGGCCTGGCGCCTCCGGGCGTTCGGCGGCCCCGAGACGTAGCCAGGCCGCGGATTGGGAAACTGGGTATTGCTCCGGCCGGCAGGTCGATGTATATGTCGCGCCCTAGGAACCCCCTGCGGGGAATTTTTTGGACCGTCCCTGGCCGGAAGTTATGAAAACGGACACCGACGACACCAACGACGACATCGAAGACTCCTTCGATGCGGAAGAGGACGAAATGGAAGAAGAGGAGTTCCCCAGCCTCCTCGAGGACCTGCCCTCCGGCACCTCCTCGCGGCACGCCGGCGAGAACGCGCGCCGGCGCGTGGAGGAGTACCTGGAAATGAAGCGCGCCGCCAAGGAACTGGCCGACCTGGACAGTTTCGACTTCGAGTGACGGCGCGCGGCAACCTGCCGCCAAACATGCTCAGCAGACCGGGCCGCGAGGCCCGGTTTGCGTTTCAGCCCCGCGCACGGACCCGCCACTTGCCCCGCCCCGGGGACCGCGCCCTGACCTCGGCATGTTCCCTCTTGGCTCAGATGCCTGCGAGTGAACATGCCGAGTCCACGGCGCTGCCAATCAGGATTCCGGCGGGGCTCCGGCGCTGACGCGCAGGTCGATCACCAGGCCGTGGAAATCGCCCGTCGAGGTCTCATTGCCGATTCGGATAGAGGCTTCATCGCGCAAAACTATCCGGGGCTCCGCCAGAATCTCTCCGTTCCGCTCAAGCCTCGTGGCGAGGTCAACAGTTCCGTCATCGAGCTGAACGGCGGTCCATCGCGTATCCCAGGACTGCCCTGCATATTCGAACCTCTCTTCGTGCGGAACCCCTGGGACCACCACGATGCGGATGTCGCGAACGGGCTCCTTTCCCATCTTCACCGCCAGCTCAAGCAGCAGCTTGCCAGGCGGCACTGCAGCCGGATCACCGGGTTGTGTTGCCCATGCCGTCGCGGCCGCTGAAGCGACCAACATTGCGACCGAGAACCAGCCGAAAAGCCGGCGCGCTGGAGAATGCGAGGGGCGGGACAACATGGCAAGTCGCTCCTTGGCCAGATGAAACCCGAACCAGTGACAGCCGAGCGGCAAGGGTTGGTCTGCAAGCTGGGTCTTGAGCAAGGCTCTGGCGTAGCTCTGACGCTGATGCGGGAATCGACGCAACACGGCGGCGTCGCAGGCCAGTTCCTGGTCGTGCCGGAACCAGCGATCGGCAGTGTGCATAACGGGGTTGAACCAGAACAGGCAGCGCAGCAGCACCGCAACCAGGCTCGCTGCGAGATCGCCCCGGCGTAGATGCTCGTGTTCATGCGAGAGCACGAGTTCGCGTTCCAAGGGGCTGTAACGCTGGACGAAATCACCGGGCAGCACGATGCGCGGCCACCAGCCCACCACCGCGGGCAAGCCGCGCGTCGCCACGCTCTGGTAGTAGCCATCCGGGCGCCGGCGCAGCGGACCGAGACCAGCCATGAAACGGTACTGTTGCCAGCTAAGGATGGCGGCCATGGTCATGGCGCCGCTGGCCCAAACCCAGATCAACCACGCGAAGTCGTATCGGCCCTGATCCGGTAAGGATGCCGACGGCGTCATGGCATCAAGCAACTGGGCAGCGCCTCCCTGAGCGGGAAACATCGGCGCGACGGCCGCCGGCAGTAGTACTCCCAGGATCATCAGGGGCACCATCGCCCAAAGACCGTAGGCGACGCCTGCGCCGAAGGCGTGCCGGACAGGGCGTCGCAGTGCCAGGACGAGCAAAACGGCAACGGTCGTCGCCAATGTGGTTTCGGCCAACAGAGACCAACTTTCACCGGCCGTCATCGAGCTTCTCCAGGATTGCACGCAGCTCCGCGAGGTCTTTCTCGGTCAGCCGGCCGCGCTCGCTGAAATGCGCGACCATCGGACCAACTCGTCCACCGAACAATCGATCAAGCAGGTTCTCGCTCTGCTGGGCCAGCCAGGTATCCCGGTCCAGGACCGGGCTGTAGAGAAACCGCCGGCCCTCGCGCCTGGCCTTGATGGCCCCTTTTTTCAGCAGGCGATTCAGCAAGGTCTTCACAGTCGGGGCCTGCCAGTCTTGGTCCTCTGCCACGGCCGTGACGACATCTTCTGCCGTCAAGGGGCTCGACTGCCAAAGAGCCTGCATTACCACGGATTCCGCTTCACTGATCTGCATGTCGATTACACCCGTAATTTTTCTGGAAGATTACGCGTGTAATCGCCAATGTCAAGCCGGTATAAAAGCGCCGGACAGCCGCCCCTGCAGATGGGGCAGGGCCGGCTGCCACCGTCGTGATACTAAACGTGGGCCTGGCGGCTTCGTTTCCCTGATGTAGCGGCAGCGGACGCGCACGCCTCACGCGCCAGGCATCTGAGCCAAGCGGGAGGTGTGCGCGGCCGCTGGCGCGGTCAGGTAAGGGGATCGCAGCAGTCGGTGGTCAGTGAAAGTCCCGCGACCTGACGTCCAGCTGCCCCAGCAGCGCGCTGCGATCCCGCATCCGCTCGGCCACCAGGTGCACCACCTGCCCCTCCCGCTGCACCCGCCCGGTCACTTCCAGCAGCCGCGCGCCGAGCAGCGGCTTGCGCCAGGCCTCGGACACCTGCTGCCACACCACGATGTTGGCCTGGCCGGTCTCGTCCTCGAGGGTCACGAACATCACGCCCCTGGCGCTGCCGGGCCGCTGGCGATTGATCACGATGCCGGCGCAGGCGGCGTGCGCACCGTTCGGCGCCCCATTGAGCTCGCCGGCGCTGACCAGGCCGTCGTCGGCCAGCCGGTCCCGGAGCAGCGCCAGCGGGTGGCGGCCCAGTGTCAGGCCGGTGCTGCGGTAGTCGGCAACGATGTCGCGGCCCTCGGTCGGCGCCCGCAGCAGCGGCAGGCCCTCGCGGATGGGCGCATCCTCGAGCAGCGGCAGCGGCGCCTCGATCCCGGCCACGGCCCAGGCCGCGCGGTGGCGGTGCCCGGCCAGGCCGCGCAGGGCGCCGG